>DASSGS010000037.1:0-65739 GCA_035693365.1 Candidatus Acidiferrum sp.
AGTGTGAGCCTACAGGTCGAACACAAACAATTCATTGGAAATGGGCACCTCATCTGCTCATCGCTTAGGTGAACCGCATACTTCTTCGCTTTGATATGCAATCGGACGGGTCACCGCATTTTCTAAGAGTGCCACAGGAAAAACCAAGGTATTATTCGACATCCCGCCCGCGTACGTCACGTTCACCGTGCGAGGAATTATCGGGACCGAGGCGCGAACCTTCCGAGATTGGGTCAGCCACAAGTACACGAAAACCCATGGCAGATTGGCAAATGCGAGAAAAGCGGCCGCTCCGAGGACCGGTGCGCGAGGAAGCGGGCCCGACACTCAAAAACTACATCACGCCCGCCGGGTTGCAGCGGCTGAAAGACGAGCATCTGTTCCTATTGAGTCGCGAGCGGCCTGCGGTGGTGGAGGTCGTTGCGTGGGCTGCCAGTAACGGGGACCGCAGTGAAAACGCCGATTACCTCTACGGCAAACGACGGTTAGGCCAGATAGATTCGCGGATTCGCTTTCTCACGAAACGCATTGACGCGGCCGTGGTCGTCGATCCCGCCGCTCCGCGGCCAGGGTCAGCCGCTACGCGCGTCTTCTTCGGCGCAACCGTGACCTACAAGGACGCCGCTGGCCTCGAACACGTCGTCTCGATCGTCGGCATCGACGAGGTGGACCTCGACCGCGGCTACATCAGCTGGCGCTCGCCTCTCGCCAATGCGCTGATGAAGGCGAGCCCCGGCGACCGCGTGGACCTGCGCGCGCCAGCGAAGACAGAGCATCTCGAGATCATCGAGGTCGAGTACGCGCCGATTCCGATGGACCATTTCCGCGAACCGCTAGGAGCTCAGTCGACGCCCAAGCTCGAACGCTCTTAGACAAAGCCGCTCGCAACAGTTGTGGGCCCTTCGTCGGATCAGCACCGACAAACGCGCTTGTTATTGGCCGAGCATGGAGTCGGCTGGGGACATCACGCGTTCCAGAATTGAAGATGGGCCTTGGCGAGCAGCGTGCTGATCGCATCACGGTCCACTTTATCGGGGAGCGGTGAAGTTGCCTGAGCAGCCAGCGCTTCGGATTCGAGTTCTGCGCCCATCTCTTGAATTTCAGTAAGAGAATATTTCCCCTTACGGATTTCGATCAACTCTTCCTTATTTGGCCGTGGCAAAGTGATGCGTCCGCGCTCCATCAATTCCTTGGCTTCTCCGTAAAGGCGGATGACATGCATCGCGTACTTGGTGTCGTAACCGTGTTTTTCCTCGAGTTCAGCGCGGTGAATATTCTTCTGCCCTTTTTGCCCGAGCAATCGTTTCATCTGATCGTCTGCGAATCCGAGAAAAGGCTTTACATGTCCTTTCGCGAGGAAAATCTCGGGGCGGGCGGAAAAGTGCTCCCATGTGCCGGTTGTGAACTCGAGAGGCGCGAACAGAAAATGAAGCGCGGAAGGATTGCCTTTGGCGGCGAGTCCAGCCCATTTCATCACTGTGTAGAGACAGACGTCCACATCTTGCGGCCCGTTGCCACCAAGTTTGCCTCCAGTTGTGAAAACGAAATGTTCCTCATGGTCTAGGCCCAGAACTTTAGTTGCCGGCGGGATGTAGAGGCCGTACCAGTCGGTATCATCGGTCGCACCTAATTTAGCGCCGTGTGCTTGCGAGCCGCCGATGCAAGCCATGATTAGGCTTTCTTGATGAGAAAATCCGTATTGAGCGAAGTCTGGTTTCACGTTGTGATCCTTGGACGCTCCATCCTATCGCGCGCTTCACTGCCAGCAGAAGAAAATATTCCGCTAATATCAAAGTGTCGTATTGTTGCCTGAAAACAGCAGGCGCTCCAGACGCAGCGGGAATGAATTGAGGGATCCGATGCAGACACGCCGAAAATTCCTTGCCACTGCAGCCGGCACCGTGGCGGCTGTGCGTCTTCACGCGCGCGGTCAAAGCAAGGTCCGGGTGGCCCTCGCCATTCCGAGCGAAGCGACTGGTCCGCAAGTGCCCACCGACTTTGTCGGTCTGTCTTACGAGGTGCAGCAACTCACGGACCCGACTTTCTTTTCGGCGCAGAACAGCGGTCTGATTCGCCAGTTCAAAGCGCTTTCGTCAACTGGTGTTCTGCGCCTCGGAGGCAACACCAGCGAGTTCGCTTACTGGAAACCCGCGCCTGATTCTCCCGAGCCGGAGCATCCTCAAGTCCGGGAGGTTGAGGGCGAGCCGAAGGCACGCTACTACGGGGTGACGGCCGAAGCAGTCAGGAGCCTGGGAGAGTTCCTTCAAGCCACTGGCTGGACTTGCATCTACGGCATCGGGATGGGCACGAACGCGCCGGCACGCGCCGCGGAAGAAGCGGCTTTTGTAGCGAAGGCGCTGGGCAACCGACTGCAGTATTTTCAGGTTGGAAACGAGGCTGATCTATTCGACAGGCACTTGCGCGATCCGAAGACCTGGTCGGCCAAGACGTATGTGGAAGAATGGCTCACGCTGGCGCGTGCTATCGCAGCTCGGGTGCCCGCGGCCAAGTTCGGCATGCCGGATGTTGCCGGTGACGTGTCCTGGCTGACTGAGATTGCTGACCGGTGGTCTGCCATCCAGGCACCGCCCCACGTGACGACGCTGAGCCATCACTATTACTTTGGCGGACCGGCGACGAACCCGGACGTCAGCATTCCGAACCTGCTGAAACCGGCGACGATGCAAAGGGTGGAGAAAACGGCGAATATCGCAACGGCCGCAGCCGGCAAGATCGGCGCGCGCGTACGCATGACGGAAGGCAACACGTGCTATCGCGGAGGCAAGCCGGGTGTCTCCGACGTATTTGCCGCCGCGCTGTGGTCAGCCGACTATTCGCTGCTCCTGGCCAGTAACGGCTACTCTGGAATCAATCTGCACGGCGGCACCGGAAAATCCGTGGCCAATTCCGTTGGTGGATCTCTTCCCGGCGATGGGCTTCTCGCAGCGAAGGGGGAAACTCCCGAACAGATTGCCGCGCATCCGCATCCTTTCTATACGCCGATTGCGACGTTTGGCCGAGAGTATGTTTTGGAGCCGGTTGCGTATGGGCTCAAGTTTGCTGGTTCGTTCAGCGGCGGAACTCTGTTGAAAACCGACTTCTCGACCAAGCTGCAGGATGCGGGAGTGAATGCAACCGCCTACGCCGCGAAACTGGCCGGCGGGCGGACATCGGTGATCCTTCTGAACAAGGATGCGGTAACGGACCTTGAGGTGGAACTTGATTTCGGTCGTGGCGCCAGCGGTGCGGTCGAAACCGAACTCTTGCGCGCGCCGGCACTAGACAGCCGGGAAGCACACATCACAGCCTCAACAAAAACCGATTCGCTCCAGCAGGGCAAGTGCTCCGTCCTTATTCCCCGTGCGACAGGAGTACGCCTGACGCTGACTTGAGACGGGGGCACATTCCATTCATCCGTGTGCGTGGTTGGCGCGTGGACCAGCCTTAAAATCGCGAAGTGAGATTTTGGTCCCGCACCCTGGCTGGCCGTTTGCGCAACCAACACTACTCGGTCGAAGGAGCCGACACCGTGATCCAATCAGCCTCACTTAGGCCGAAAAGGGCAGCAATGCCAGGCATTGGGAGATCAGGGACACGACGAGGAGTGGAGTGCGGATCATCACCGATCGATCCCACGACGCCTGCAACTCTCGAGCATTGCCGGGCATTCCTCCCGTTTTTGCCGCTTCGGTTTGCAGCCGATTGATTGGCTTTGACCAACGATTGTAGATGAGGACGAACAGGATCAGCATAGAGAGCGAGGCGAAATAAAACCCGCGATGTCCACTCCTGCTGAACAGGGCCAGCAAGAGGTTTGACAAGATCGCCAGGACGCCCCAGACCGGCATCCGCGCGTCACCAAAGCTATGGATAAATCCCATGACTTCGGTTCCAGCAGATGGCGAAGCAGATCGGAGAGCGGGGCGGCCGACAGTCAAGAAAAACATGTCCGTGCCACAAACCACCGCCGTGCCTAGAATTCCGACCAGGGACACCAGCCATATCAGAAGGTTCATTGTTCCTCCGGCTTTCTCACCGTCGCCGCGCCGATCTTCTGGAATATTTCCAGGAGATTGAGTTCGTCCCAGTGTTCTGCGAACTTCCCGTCCTCGACGCGCCAGACGTCGATGCTTCGCATCTGGACCTCTGCACTGTTGGGCCGATAGCCCATGAATGGCTTGCTAAAGGTTCCGTTATAGGTGAAGCGGGCGCTGATGCGATTCCCCTCTTCAATCACGTCATCCATCACAACTTTCGTGTCGGGAAATGCGTCGAGGTAGTGCCGAAAGAATGCTTTAACGCCCGCCGGGCCCGGCTCGACGTATGCGTTGTGGTTGTTGTAGTCCGGGTGGATGAACTCATCGAAGAGTTCAACCCGTTTTTCGTTCAGCGCTTGTGCGAAGAGGCGCGGGAGATGTTTGTTGCTCATAAAATCCTCCATGACCCTAAGTCTGTGGTGTATACTGACAAGTGTCAAGGTACTGTCATATTTGTCAGTGTAGGAGGAAAAATGCCGGTCTCGAAAAAGGAAGTGGGCGAGTGTCCCGTCGACGCGATGATGCGCGTCATGGACGGCCGTTGGAAAGGCACGATTCTGTGGCGTCTGCAGGATGGGCCCAGACGGACCAGCGAACTTAGGCGCTCCATTCCCGGAATCACAGAGCGCATGCTGATCCGGCATCTTCAGGAGCTTGTTGCCGATGGCATCGTCAAAAGAGACGATAAGAAAACGATTCCCCCCTGCGTTTACTATTCACTCTCCTCGTATGGACGAACGCTCGGCCCGGTAGTCCAATTGATGTGCAACTGGGGACGTTTGCACCTGAAGCGTCTGTCGGCAAGACGATAAGGAGCGCAGGGGCTCCCGCCCGGTAATCACAAGAAGAGTAAGTTATGGCCGGGGCATGGTGTCGGTTGGAGACATCATGCGGTCGGGGAGGGGTAGGTTGGTTTCGCGGATGGGGCGATCGACTTCGCCGGGGCGCGCGGGGGATTCCAAGCCGTCGGTGAGGAGAAAGCCTTGGAGGGCGATGCCGGTGGTCCAGAGATTTTCGAGGGCGACGATGTATTCGGCCTGGAGGTCGAAAAGTTTTCGTTGCGATTGCAAGACTCGCGGATTTGAAGCAAGCATGCGGCCGTATTTTTCTACCATTAAGGTGTAGGCTTTTTTTGCGCGGGGAAGCATCTCTTCGCGATATTCGAGGGCCATGAGTCTGGCGTTGGCGTATTGATCGGCGGCCGTGGCGGCGCGGTCGCGGAGAGTGAGTGCAACGCGCTGTTTTTCCAGATTGGCGCGGTCTAGCGAAGCCGAAGCCGCGGCGATATTTCCCTGATTGCGATTGAAGATTGGAAGTTCGACGCCGACCTCGGCGATACCTTCCCAGCCTTTGGCGCGGGGAACGGTGTCGAGATTCTCATTGTTAAATTCCATGCCACCGCGGATTTGGAGATCGGGAATGGGTTCGCGTTTGGCGCGGATAAGTTCAGCGGAGGCGCGTGCAGCGCTGGTTTCCGCGATGCGGTTGGCAGGTGATTGCGTGGCGATGGATTCCACAGCTTGATCTTCGTTCAGATCGGGCCAGTTGTGCTCGAGATCGCCGGAGACGGTGGCGAGTGGAAGATCGGGGCGGCCGAGAAGCGCGGTAAGAGAGCGCCACTCTTCGCGCAGCGTGTTTTCCTGCATGCGGGCGGAAAGGCGGAGGCGCTGGGCGTCAACTTCGGCGTCAAGGACTTCGGATTCGTCGGCCTGGCCGGTGTTGGAAAGCTGGCGCTGGGTTTCGGCGAAATCCTGCTGGATTTTGGCGAGGTCGCGGCGGACGTCGAGAAGTTCCTGAGCGGCGAGGACGCGGAGAAACGCGGTTTTTACGGACGTTTCGACGCGGATTTTCTGTTCCTCGGCTTCAATTTCGGCTAACTGAGTTTCTTTGGAGAAGACGTCGCGACTGCGGGCAAGTTTTCCGCCGGTGACGATGGTCTGCTGGACGAAGAATCCTTGCTTGCCTCCGCCGACAGAGCCGCCGCGAATTTCGTCGCCGGTGTAGCCGACGGTGGGGTTGGGGTAGAGGCCGGATTGCTGCTGGCGGGCTTTGGAGGCGCGGATTTCGGCTTCGGCCTGGCGAAGAGTGGGGTTGGATTCGGCGGCGAGGCGCTGGGCTGCTTCGAGCGTGAAGAGCGGGGACTTGGGATTTTCCTGGGCGCGGCCAAGGTGCGGGTAGAAGGGTTGGACGACGGGGATGTTCATATGCTGGTGCTGCATCTGGTCTTGCGGCATGTTCATGGGTTGCTGCGCGGGAGAGGGTAAGGATGCACTTACAAATAGGAGTGCGAGTGTGAGGATTCGATTCGAGTTGCGCCGCATGCTTTGACGCCCATCAACCAAGAAAAAAGATTTAACACAGAGGACACAGAGGTCGGAGCGCAGAGTGCACAGAGAAAACTTAGGAGGCATGGTGGTGCTCCTCGGGTTTTGGAGTTTGGTGATTGCGGATCAGGGATTGGATTTCTTCGAATTTTTGGTCGGGGAGGACGCGGACCATGGTCATCATGCCCATCATGCCGGCGCTCCAGTTGGCGGGGAGGCCGTAGGTTTCTGGCTTGGCGACGCCTTCGGCGTTGTCCATCGACATTTCCATGAAGGCGTCTTGCGGAAAGCCAGGGACGGAGTTGGCGTTTTCGGCGATGGGGGAGTGGTGGACGTGCTCGACGCCGATGCTGCGAGAGAGCGTTTCCATCTGGCTGAGGGCTTTGGCGTCGGTGGTGTTGGCGGTCTGGATCTGGCGGTCGCCGAGCAGGTCCATCATGCTGTTCATCATGTGGTGGGGAAGATGGCAGTGAATCATCCAGTCGCCGGGATATTTGGCTTCGAACTCCACGACTTTGGCTTGCGCGACGCCGACGAGAACCGTGTTGGTGGGATACCAGGTGGATTCGGGAGCGCGGCCGCCTTCGGTGCCGGTGATGACGAACTGGTTGCCGTGAAGATGGATGGGATGGTGGTCCATGCCGAGGTTGACGAAGCGGAGACGCACGCGACTGCCGAGACGCGCGATGAGCGGCGTGGTGGCGGGAGCGGAAAGGCCGTTGAACGTGAGCCAGTTGAATTCCATGGAAGCAGTGTTGGGAACGGTGTTTGAGGGAAGGATGGCCCATTCCTGGAGGACGATGGCGTAATCGTGATCGGCGTGCGGCGCGTAGGAAGATTGCGGATGCGCGATGAAGAGGCCGAGGAGGCCAATCATTTCCTGCATGGCGCTGTGCGCGTGATAGAAAAAAGTTCCTTCCTGGTGGACGGTGAATTCGTAAGTGTAAGTCTCGCCGGGCGCGATGGGCTTTTGGCTGATGAAGGGGACGCCATCCTGTTCGATGGGGACCTCGAGACCGTGCCAGTGCATGGAAGTGCTTTCGGGAAGACGGTTTTCCACAACGATGCGAACGCGATCGCCCTGCGTAACCTGGATCGTGGGGCCGGGGCAGGAACCGTTGTAGCCCCAGGCGTCGATGGTCTTGAAGGGAGCGATTTTGCGTTTCACCGGTTCGGCGCGGAGCCGGAAGACTTTCGTGGAGCCATCGAGGGTGAAGGGGAGATCGGGGACGTCAGGTGTGGTGACGGGGACGTGAGGATGCACGTGTGGCGGCGCGGATTTGGATTTTGCAGCTGCCGTGTGGTGATGGAAGGAATTTTTCTCATCCGGCCTGGCGCCCGACTGGGGCGACGCCGCTTTCAGGCGCGTGCTTAGGCCGAAGAGACCGGCGGTGAAGACAGCGGCGTCCTGGAAAAAGTTTCTGCGTGAGCTGCTCATGAATGCCTCCGAAAGGGAAGGAGCCGAGAACAAGTATATGGTTTTGGCGGCGCGAAAGGCGACGACCTGCGCGTGCGGGCAGATTAAAAGGGTTAGGCGTTGACTCCGGGGAGGGGCGGAAATAGTATCAATCAACGAAAAGGCGGCATTTCCGGGCGGAGGGAAAGGCCGTAGTCGAAGAGATTCCTTCCGTGCAGCAACCCGCAACGCCGAACTGGAAGCGGAGGAGTGTCCCATGATTCTCGAAGTGCAAAAGAAACAGGCGACGCCGGAGATCGCAGTCCTGGAGTTGCGAGGGCGATTATTGATGGGAAACGACAGCCGGCAGGTGGAATGGTCGATTGCCGAGGTGTTAAAAGAAGGCGGGAAGCGGGTGGTGATTGATTTGCGGGCGCTGGACGCAATTGACAGCACCGGCGTGGGGATTCTGGTGATGTGCAACGCGAAGCTACAGAAGGGCGGGGGAGTGATGAGGATTGTATCTACGGACGGAATTGTGGAGAGCACGCTGCAGATGACACATGTGGACAGGATTGTGAAATTTTTTGAAACGGTGGAAGCGGCGACGGAAAAGTTTGAGTTGGCGTGAGGCGAGCGGGGAAGCGTCCGCGCCTGGGCTTGGAATTATTGAAACGAGGCGACGGCGGCGGCTTCGTCGTCAAAGGTGGTGAAGAGATTCAGCAAGCCGACCATTTTCAGAGTCTGCAAAGTAAATTTGGAAGGTTTCAGGATGCGGATGGCGCCGCCGGCCTGCTTGGCGCTGGTGAGGTGGCGGACCAGCATGCCGATGCCGCTGGAATCGACGGTGGGAACGCCTTCGAGGTCGAGCACGAGTTTGGAGTGCCCTTGGCTGAGGAGTTCGATAATGGTGGCATTGAATCGATCGAGCGCCGGGCCCATGCTGAGGCGTCCGGTGAGTTTTACGATTTTGACTCCGTCCACTGTCCTTGTATCAATGTCCAACGTCGCCACCCCCTTGAGGACCTGGGTCCGCCCGCGTCGGGCTGATTGACACTCCAGTATCGCTTTGTTAGAGTGCGCGGACAACTTAGATAATCTTGGGACAAAAAGCAAGAAAGGCAGTGGGCTGGTGACTTTCCCCGCGATCCTGTCACCAGACGGAAGGTCGAGCGTTGGCCAGCCAGGAACAAGAATCCGTTCTAGATCTTTTACCTCTATCACTTAATTTGCTCGCGGAGCAGGAAGTCGCGCCTCGGGCGAAAGTGTTTGCGCGGTTTGTGTCGGAGTTGATCGCCGACGCGGCGGTAAGCGTGTACACGCTGGCAAGCGCGGGCGAAAAAGCGTATTGGGTTCCGCGAGCGACAGTCGGGGAAGCAAAACTGCACGATGAGGACATCCCTGCGGAAGCCGGCCTGCTGGGGGCTTTGTTTGCCACCAGCGAGCCGATCAACCGGACAGCGGCGGAAATCAAACGGGAAGATTATCCGCACATAGACATCCGGAAATCCCTGCTGTCCTTGACGTACCTGCCGTTGATTCACAACGAAAACCTGATCGGGGCGCTGGAAATCCTGGCATTTGAAGAGGAGATTTCGGCAGATTCGGTGGAGGCGTTGCTGCCGGCGGCGGAGGTGGCCGCGGCGGCGATCGCGACGGCGGGCGCGTACGAAGAAGAGCGGCACGGAACGATGACCTCCATCACGCGATTGACTCAGTTGTACGACCTGGAAAAAGTTTTTTCCTCGACGCTGGAGATGGATGAGCTGTTGCCGCTGATCGGGACGAAAATATCGGAAATTCTGGAGTGCCAGGCTGTGAACATCTGGCTGATGTTGCCCGACGAGTCGGTGGAATTGATGCACCAGGCGGGAGAAGACGCGACTTCGTTTAAGGGGCAAAAGCTGAAAGCGAACGAGGGCGTGGCGGGAACAATTTCCGACAACGGCGAACAGGTTTGCATCAGCGACGCGAACGACGAGCGGCTGATATCGCGGAACAAGGATGCGGGGGACGCCGGAGTTTTTTCCCTGGTGGCTGCGCCGATTCTGGAGAAGTCAGCGCTGGTCGGGGTCGTCGAGGCGGTCAATAAACTGGATGGCTCGGCCTTTGACGACGACGACCTGTTCACGCTGAGCAATCTTGCGGAGACGGCTTCGACGGCGTTGCATAACGCCAGCCTGCTGATGGCCGAACGCAAGGTGGAAGTGCTGGAGACGCTGAACAAGGTCAGCCACGAAATCACCTCGACGCTGAATCTGGAGCGGATGCTGCAGACCATCGTGAACGCGCCGCAGGCGGTGATTCCGTATGAGCGGGCGGCGATTGTGCTGGAGCATGGAGGGCGCTTCAAGCTGAGCGCGGTGACCGGGGTGACACAGGTGCAGGCCGACCATCCGGACATCGCGCCGCTGAATGGGATTCTGCAATGGGCGTCGCTCTCCGAAGAAGTGATCCATGTGCGTCAACATGGAGAAGAAATAAACGCCGAACGCGAGGAGACGAAAGCGAAGTTCAGGAAATATTTCGAGGAATCGGGTATGCGGGGATTCTATGCGCGCCCGCTGAATGATGATACGGGGCGGGTAGGTTTGCTGGCGATGGAAAGCCACGACCCTGATTTTCTTGGCCCGGCGCACCTGGAAATCGTGGAAGTGCTTGCGGGGCAAGCAACGGTGGCGCTGCGCAACGCGCAGATGTACAAGGAAGTGCCGTTCATTTCCGTGCTGGAGCCTGTGCTGGTGCGGAAGCGGAAGTTCATGGCTCTGCAGAAGCGGAAGAGGACGGCGATCCTGACGCTGGCGGGGATTGGATTGCTGTTTCTGGTGGCCTGCCCACTGCCGATGCGGGTGGATGGCGACGCGGTGGTGGCTCCGGGGAAACGGGCGCTGGTGCAGCCGGAGGTCGAGGGCGTGATCGGAAAAGTATTTGTGCGCGAAGGGGAACACGTGCAGCGCGGGCAAGTGCTGGCGGAAATGGAGGCGTGGAATTTCAGGTCGGCGCTGGCGGCGGCGCAATCGAAATACGAAACGGCGATGCTGGAAATGAACAAGGCGCTGGCAAAGAATGATGGTACCGAAGCCGGCGTGCGCCGGGTGCAGGCGGACTATTGGAAGGCCGAGGTGGATCGGGCGAAGCAGTCGGTGGAGCGAGCCGAGTTGCGTTCACCGATTGAGGGAGTGGTGGCGACGCCGCATGTGGAGGAATTTGCCGGACGCAAACTGGAGCCAGGCGATTCGTTTGCCGAAGTGGTGGATATCTCGCAAGCGGTGGTGGATGTGGCCGTGGACGACGCTGATGCCGGATTGCTGAAGGCTGGGCAGACAGCGGTGGTTAAGCTGAACAGTTATCCGACCAGGACGTTTCACGGAGAGGTAGCCGTGGTAAGTCCGAAGGGAACCATGTTGCACGAGGGCGCTGTGTTTTTCGCGCGGGTGGCGGTGCCGAACGAGCAGGGTGTCATTCGAGCAGGGATGGAAGGCCGCGGGAAGGTGCGGGTCGGCTGGTCGCCATCCGGGTACGTGATTTTCCGGCGGCCGTTCTTGTGGTTGTACGCGAAAATCTGGTATTGGCTGGGCTGGTAGGAGCACGGAGAAGTCATGCGAAAAGAGTGGATGCTGGTCGGGCTGGGCGCAACGTTTCTGGCGATAGGATGCGGAGACGAGAAAGCGCCTGTGGGTGGGGTGACGAATGCCGCGCCGCCAGCGGTGACTCCGGCGCCGGCGAAGCCTGCGATTCCGAAAACGAGCGAGCCTGCGGATGCGGGGCTTTCCGTTTCCGGGCCTATTATCGTGGAGCATGAAGTGGAGCTGACCGCGCAGCGCGACGGCCTGATCCTGAAGATTTATGCCGATGCACCGGCGCGAGTGAAAGCGGGAACGTTGCTGGCAGAGCTGGACGGGCGGCAGATCCAGGCCAATCTGGCGGCGGCGCGCGCAAAAACCCGGAGCATCGAAGCGGACCTGAAGAATTGGGAAGCGGAAGCGGAAGTATTGAAGGCGGATTACGGGCGGCAGAAAAATCTATTCGCATTGGGACTGACTTCGCAGGAGCAGTTGGAGCATGCGAAATACAAAGCCGAATCCGACCAGTGGGACATTTTGCGAGTGAAGGAAACGTTGAACACCGCGAAGGAAGAAGAACATTCGCTGGAGATTGAGCTGGAAAAGACCAAGTTGACCGCGCCGTTTAGCGGCTTGATCGCGCGGCGGTACGTCCGCGAGGGGCAGAACGTGACGAAGGGGGAGCGGCTCTTCTGGGTGACCGCGGAGGCGCCGCTGCTGATGCGGTTCACGCTGCCGGAAAAGTTCTTCGGAAAAATAAAGAGCGGGCAGCCGGTGGAAGTCACCAGCTCGGATCCAACGTCGGAAAGGCATCCGGCCAGGGTAAAGCAAGTCAGCCCAGTGGTGGACCCCTCCAGCGGAACGTTTGAAGTGCTGGTGGAATTGACGGGCGATCGCGGGTCGCTGCGGCCCGGCATGACGGCGCTGGCGCACCTGGAAAATATTCACTAAACAGAATCCATGAACCTGACGCGCGCACTGGAAGTGGCCCTGCCGGATATACCGGCGCGGAAGCTTGCGGAGAGCTATCCGCGGCTGGACCCGGGGACGACATTCCGGGAGCACATCGAGCGCGGAAGGCCGGTGGTGCGGATTTACGTTCCATGCGTCGGAGGGATGTACACCTTCGAAAAGAGCGAGTGGGAGCTGACAAAACTGTTTGACGGAAGACGCAGCTACGAGGAGATTGCGGACCTCTACTCGCAACAAAACGGAATTCAGTACGACGTGGAAACGGTGCGGGAATTCGCGGCGAGCCTGGAATCGAGCGAATTCTGGTACAAAACGCCGCAAGAAAAAAACATCCAGCTGATGCAATTGAGCCGCGAGGAGCGGCGGAAAAAACTGCAACAGAAAAAGAGCATTTGGGCGGACCTTTCGGATGTGGATTTCCCGGCCTTCAATCCAGACCGCGTAGTGACCTGGGTACACAACAAGACGAGATTCATCTACACGCCATGGTTCACGATTGCCAGCGTGATTTCGGTGATGATCAGCATTGGGATTACCGTCGCACACTGGCCGGAGATCCAGCGGGACACGGTGGAATTTTACAGTTTCGCGAAGAAGACGTGGATCGACGTGGTGGCGCTCTACACCCTGGGAATGTTCGTAGTGGGAGTTCACGAGTTCGCGCACGCCCACGCCTGCAAGCATTACGGCGGGCGAGTGCCGGCGATGGGATTTGCCTTGGTCTACCTGATGCCGGCGTTTTTCACGGATACCACCGAGGGATTCGTTCACGGCACGCATTACCAACGGCTGATCATTTCGTTTGCCGGCGTCTGGTCGGAGATGCTGTTGTGTTCCATCGCCACCCCGATCTGGTGGGGCACTCCGCCGGAGACGCTGGCCCACAGCGGCGCGCATTTCATCATGATGATGACGGGGATCCTGGCGCTGGTGCTCAACTGGAATCCCCTCATCAAGCTGGACGGCTACTACATGCTGTGCGACCTGGTGGGGATTCAGGACCTGAAAGAGGACTCCACCGCTTACACCTCGGCCTGGGTCAGAAAACACGTCTGGAGGCTGCCGTCGGAAGTCCCCTACGTCCCCAAAAGCCGGAGGTTAGGATTTGTGGTGTACGCGCTGGCGTCCGGCGCTTACAGCTACAGCGTGCTTTATGTGGTGGCGCATTTCGCGGGGAATTTTGTGCGGAATTTCAGCCCGGAATGGGGCTTCATTCCGGAAATCGGCGTTGCCTTCGTGATCTTTCGGTCCCGTATCCGATTACTGGGGAATTTTATGAAACTTCTATACTTGGACAAGAAAGACGTCATCCTGGCGTGGTTCACGCCCAAACATTCAGCCATGGCCGCGGGAATCATTGGATTACTGCTCGCGGTTCCCGTGTGGAAAGAATCGGTGACCGGCAAGTTTGTGCTGGAACCCTCGAGCCTGGCTGTGGTGCGCGCGTACATGCCTGGAACGATCTCCAGGATCTACGTGCAAGAGGGAGATGTGATTTCGCAGGGCGCGGCGTTGGCAACGCTGAAAAGCCTGCCTCTGGAGTCACGGCTCAATGATGCGGGCACCCGGCTCCTGCTGGCTTCGGCGCAAGCGAAGGAAGCTGCACGGAATTATCAGGGGTACGGAAACGCGCTGATGGAGCGCGAGCAGTCCACGCGACATTATGAGCAGGTGTCGGAGATGAACGCCGCCCTGGAAATGAAGGCGCCCATTTCAGGAACGGTGACGACGCCGAAAATTCAAGATCAATTGGGAGCCTACCTGAAAGCTGGGACCGAGTTCCTGGAGATTGCCGATCTGACCCGGATGCGGGCAAGGATCTACGTCTCGGAATATGAACTGTACAAAATTCGCGCCGGTCAAGCGGCCAAATTGCAATTTGACGGCCGGCTGCCGCGAAGCGCCGGAGAAGTAAGCCTGGTATCGGCACGACCGGTGAAAGGTTCCCAAATGGAAGAGCAGAAGGCGGAGGATGATTCGAGTTCGGCCCAGCCGAGACAATTCTTCTTTGTGGACATCGTGGTTCCGAACCCGGAACAAAGGTTAAAACCCGGCATGACCGGAGTGGCGAGGGTGTATGCAAGCCGCCGAAGCTTGGGAGGAATGGCACTGGAGGAGATCAAGAACTTCTGGGGACGCAAGTTGTGGTGAAAAGAAAAAGGCTGCCGATTGGCAGCCTCTCTCCTGGTGATCGAAATTACTGGTACTGAGCGATTAGGCTCGGCCGGCCCGCAGGCTGAGGCGCTTGGTGGCGCGCTTCGACTGGCGCTTCGAGACAACCATCTTGCTCTGGCGCTTGGAAACGACCATCTTGGACTGGCGCTTGCTGACGATGTGGGATGCTTCAGGGGCGACCGGGGCGGTGCTGGCAACATTGGCCTTCTTGGTGGTCTTGAGGGTGCTGATCAAGCTTTTCTTTTCGATAGACATGGCTGGTAAGCTCCTTGAAAATTTTTGACGTCCCGCAGACGCTGAACCATAGTGCAGGTGACTGGCCAAACTGACGGGTCTCTCGCCGCTGGCGGGTCCCTACTGAAAAGAAAGCACTTAGGGTAACTGCGGGGGAGGAGCGCGTCCGGGGCAAGGTGAGAAATTTCCCCAACGGTCAAAAATTAACCACTGATGGGTTAAAAATTAACCTGTTTCGAGCATCCCTGGGCGACCTCGGAAGCAGGCTTTGAATTCCGATTGGGAGAGTGGTGTTCCCGCGTGGGTCAGTCGAGGTGGTGCTTGCGGCAGAGGTATTTCATTCGCTGGGGATCCACCTGCAGGAGTTGCGCCGCGGCAGACTTCTTGCCGCCAGTGCGGCGCAGGGCAGCATTCAGGTAAGCAATCTCAATTTTTTCCATTTCGGCATCGAAATCCACGCCTTGTTCGGGAATCAGGATGGCTTCCTGCCCACTGGCGCTGTGATGGAGCAGGTGCTGCGGCAAGTGTTCCGGGGTGATGACGTGGCCGGGAACCATCACGACCAGGCGCTGGATCACGTTTTCGAGTTCGCGAACGTTGCCGGGCCAGGTGTAGTCTTCGAGGATTTCGAGAACTTCGGGTTGCATGGTCTTAAGGGGCTTTTTGGCGGCGGCGCTATAGACGCGAAGGAAATGGTCCACCAGCAAGGGGATGTCGCCGTCGCGCTCGCGAAGCGGCGGGATGATAATCGGGACGACGTTGATGCGAAAGTAGAGGTCTTCGCGAAAGCGGCCTTTGCGGACGGAGTCTTCCAGATCCTCGTTGGTGGCGGTGATCAGACGGAAATCGATTTTGCGGGTAGCGCGGCTGCCGAGCCGCTGGACGGAGCGTTCCTGGAGGACGCGCAGGAGCTTGCTCTGCAGGTTGGGGTTGAGGGTGGTAATTTCGTCGAGGAACAGCGTGCCGTTGTGCGCCGATTCGACCATGCCCGGTTTGGCGGAATCGGCCCCCGTGAACGCGCCTTTTTCGTAGCCGAAGAGTTCCGACTCCATCAGGGATTCGGGGAGCGCTGAACAGTTGAGGCAAATAAAGGGATGATCGGCGCGGTCACCGCACTGGACGATGGCCTGGGCGACGAGTTCCTTGCCGACTCCGCTCTCGCCGCGGAGGACGACGGAAGCGCCGGTGCCGGCGACCGCTTCAACGGCTTGATAGACCTTCTGCATCGCGGCGCTGCCACCGACCAGGCCGTGGAAGGCGGCTTTATTTTCGACCTGCTGGAGCAGCCGGCGGCCCTCGAGTTCCAGGGCTCGCTTTTCGATGGCGCGGGAGAGGACGATCTGCAATTCCGAATAATTCAAGGGATGAAGGAAGAATTCATCGGCGCCGGCCTGGCTGGCTTTAAGAGGAATGGTACGGCTATTGGCCTGCGTAAAGGCGACGATCACGACGTCGTCCCGGATCTTGCGCATTTCGGCTAGGACGTCGAGGCCGTCGGCGGGGCCGTCGCCGATGCAATCAAGGTTGAAGAGGATGGCGTGGAGATCGGGGAGTTCCAGGGCGGACTTAATTTCATCCTCGCTGGAGGCAAGCGTGGTACGGAATTGCGCACCGAGTTGCTTGCGGACTTCGGGGAAGAGCTGGTCATCGTCCGTGATGACGGCGAGAGCGTAGCGTTCCGGGCTGAGGGCTGGTTCGGGCAAGCGAATGAGTTCCGTTGTTGAGTGAGGATTATAGGCGAGGGAAGGGGAACGAAAAAGATTAAAGTTGCGAGTGCCGCGCCGCATGGGGGCCGGGTCCTAAATCAGGGCGTAAACGGAGCCGTCGGTGCTGGCGATGTAGAGGACGCCGTCGGAGAGAACCGGCGAGGCGTAGATGCCGCCGACGGTCATCAGGCGCTGAACGCCGACCACGATGTCGTCATAGAAATCGCTGGCGTAGGCGGCTTCGTAGTTGGGCGTTCCGTCCGGCTTGGTGTAGGCGGCGCCATTTTTGCGCTGGCCGTCGGTGAGGAATTCCCAGGCCGGTTTTTGCGTGGCCAAATCGAGAGTGATCAGCTTTCCCGAGTGCGAACCGATATAGAGCATGTTTCCGGCGATGGCGGGCGAGGAGAAAAACGGCCAGCCCTGGAATTTCAGAGAGAAGGCGGTGGCGCCGGTCTTGGCGTCGAGGGCGTAGACCAGGCTGGTGTCGGACGTGGCGAAGTAGACTTTGCCATCTTTAACCGAGGGAGAAGAGATCACCCAGGAGCCTTTGTTGTTGAAAGCCCATTTCTTTTCGCCAGTGGCGGCATCGAGGGCGTAAAAATTGGAATCGCGGCAGCCGAAGTAGACCAGGCCATCCGCGACGGTGGCGGAGGATTGGATGCCAACCTGATTGTAAATGTCGTGGTCTTCGCCGGTCTTAAAGCGCCACTTCTGCTGGCCGCTGGCCGCATCGAGCGCGTAGAACCAGGAATCCCAACTGCCAATAAAGAGAGTGCCGTTGGCGATGACCGGTGAAGCGTGGACGACGTCGCCGGTCTGGAATTTCCAGCGAACCGCGCCGCTGGCGGCGTCAAGAGCGTAGACGTTGCCGTCGCCGCTGCCGAAATAGACGGCGTCGTGCCAGACCACCGGGGATGAGAGGAATACGTCATAAGGATCGGGCATGCTCTCCGCGGCGGGCTGGGAGCCGTGGATGTGCTTGGCGGTGAAGCGATGTTCGCCGGCGGTCCTGAATTTCCAGCGGAGCTTGCCTGTGGCGGCGTCGAGAGCGTAAGAGTTGCCGTCATAGCTGGTGAAGAAGACAGCGCTGTCAGCGATGGCGGGAGACGATGTGATACTGCTGCCGGTTTCGAATTTCCAACTTTGTTTTCCGGTGGCGAGATCAAGCGCGTAGAAGAAGTGGTCGGTGCTGCCGAAGAAAATTGTATTGCCGGCGACCGCGGGGGAAGAGAAAACTTTGCCGTGCGTCGTGAATTTCCACTTGACCTGGGTGAACTTGGCGAGCGGAGAAGCGTCATAGACGCCGGGATGATCGGAGCCGCCGCGGAAGGAAGGGGAGTCGGCGGGGAACATAGCTGCCGGCAGCAGAGTCAGAACGACCGATGCGAAAAGCGCTTTCATCAGCACACCCCTCTTTGCGGAATTAGACGGGGGTGATGAATAAAGGTGTTCCGCACGGTAAGGTCGAAAACAGAAAGCCCCACCTTGCGGTGGGGCTTTTTCGCGTAAATGTGGAAGTGGTTAGAACTGGAAGCGCAAGCCGAACTGCATGATGCGCGGGGAATGGGAATTGTCGAGCACCAGGAAGCCCGTGGAAGCGCAGGAAGGATCTCCGCCGCTGTTGTTTGGCCCTCCGACGCAGCTCATGGTTGTGGTCGTGCCGCCACCGGAGGCATTGACGTTTCCGCTGATGGCATTCAACTGGGTGTGGTTGAATACGTTGAAATTTTCCCAGCGGAATTCGAAGGCGTAGTGTTCCTTGAAGGCGAAACGCTTGAACAGGCCGAAATCGAAGTTAAGCCGGCCCGGAAGCGTGAGGTTGTTGCGGGACACCGTCCCGAAAGTGAGGCCGGTGGGAAGGCTGAACGCCGCAGGATTGTAATTGAGTACGCCGAACACCTGCTGGCTGGCGAGTTCATCGCGCTGCGCCTGGGTGACGGCGTTTGCGTTGCCGACGACGAGGGGGAAGGACGAAAGGGTACCGCTGCTGACGCCATTGGCCACACCGGCGTTGTCGGTGAAGGTGGTGCCGTTGGCAACCGTAAAGGGTGACCCGGAGAGAGCAGTGGTGATTCCGGAAATCTGCCAGCCGCCGAGGAGCGTGTGCGCGGGCCCGGCAGACTTGAAGAACGGAAACGCGTAAACGTAACTGAGCGTGAAGGCATGGCGGACGTCGAAGTTAGAGCTGGCCCGAGCCAGGTTGGGGTTTGAGGAATCCACGAACAGGGCGTCGTAACGGTCGGAAGAATTGTCAATGGAATGGCTGTAGGTGTAACTGGCGCTGAGGGTGAGATCTCCTACCGTGCGTCGCAGAGAGACCTGTAGCGAGTTGTAGATGGAGTTGGCGGAGTTGTCGATACGGGTGATGCTGCCGTAGCCCTGATACTTGCGGAAGTAGTTCGCGCCGTTGTTTCCGCAGGCAATGAAGAGGTTCTGGAGAATGTGTGGGTCAGTGACCGTGACGATGGCTGTGCCCTGGGTGCCCGCAATTTGGGCCGAAGTCGGTAGCCCATTTGCATCGAAGGTGAAATTACTATTCGTGGGGTTGCAGTCACCCTGCAGATTGACGGGATTTACCCCCGGACCAGAAATCGCCCCGAGATTGTTCTGCACGTAGGGGTTCTGACTATTGGGCACCGGCGTGAGTTGGTTCAAATCAAATTGCCGCGTCAGGTGGGTGCCCTTGCTTCCGACGTAGGCGACGGAGAGCAGCACGTTTTTCGGGAACTCGTGCTCAAAGCCCAGATTCCACTGCTGCATATAGGGCCACTGAACCTGTTCGGGGATCGAGATTGCACCCAGTGGGCTTGGGGCACTTTCTGAGCCGCCGGAGCCCGCGATGGTGCCATACCCTTGCGTGGCGCCGACCGCACCATTGACGGCAAGGGGAGAAGCACTGAACTGGAGGGCTTCAGCGTTGGCTTCGTTGCCGTTCATGTGCTCGAAGAAAATTCCGTACCCCCCACGGATGGCCCACTTGCCATCACCCAAAGGATCGTAGGCGAAACCGATGCGCGGGCCGGGATTAACCCATTTGTTCTTCATGCAGCCGGTGGTGCCACCTGTAACGCCGGGGATGGTGGGATGAGATTGCCCGCACTGAACCAGTCCGTTAAAGAGAAATTGGCCGGGGCCGACATTGAGCAATTGGCTGTTGTCAGGGTCATTCAGTGGGAAAAAAGCGGGTGCGGCGGATGCGCTGTAGGCGTTGGGCGAGAAACCGAATTCCTGATTCTGCTTTTCCTGGTAGCGGCCATAAATGCTCCAGCGCAGTCCAAGATTCAGGGTGAGTTTCTTTGTAACGCGCCAGTCATCCTGGAAGAAAGGCTCGAGGATCTTGTAACGGTCGTAGTAATAAATATTTCTCTGGTCCTGGGCGTAACCTCCAACTGAGCTGACCAGCATGTCTGCGAAGGGATTCCCGGTGGTGAACTGGCTGTCCCTGGCGAAGGTGAGCTGCCCCTGCACATCGAGAGAGGAAGACTGGTTCTTTTGCGCGGCCACGAAGTATGCGCCGAAGGAAAAGGTGTGGTTTCTGACGATCTTGGTGACGATATCGCGATAGGAATAGGTGGGGTTGGCGTTTTTCCAGGGGAAGTAACCGGTGTCCACGTCAAAACCGCCGCCAAGAGCAACACCATCGGTGGCACCGATGGAGAAGGCGGGAATCTTGTTGCCGAGGCCATTGGCGAAGAGCGGAACGAGGTCAATTCCGCCCTGCGGAATGCTCACCGCGTTATTGATGTTGCTCAAGAAAATGTGGTCGTCGGTGTAGCTGGCGACGAACTCGTTCAAAAGGGAGGGAGTGAAATTCGATGTGAGCCGAGTTACGAAGCTGGTGGTTGGGCCGGTGAAATTGGTGTTGGTGTTGTCGAAGGTGTTGTTGTACTGACCCCAGAGTGGACCCTGGTTGACGGTCCCCCAGGTGTCATGAATGTAGCGAAAGGTGAGGCGCTGATTGTCCGTCAGGTTGTGGTCAACGCGAATCAGTTCTTCGCGCCAGTGCGTCGGATAGCTGGGGTTGGCAACATAGGAGGGCAACGCATTTCCCTCGGCCTGTCCGCTCTGATAGGTGCCGTTGATGCCCGCGAAATTGTTGGCACGAGGGACCAGCCCCAGGAGCGCGGCAGAGGTCGAGGAGAAGGGCGTCGGCACCGTGTTGTTTAGAAAAGGAGTTCCGGGCGAACTCGGCTGTGAGGGGCAGTCCGGGAAGGCCGTTGTGTTAAACGCCGCGCCGGTGTAGACAGGACAAACGTCGTTGAAATCGCCGCCGCGCTCGGCGTCGGAGGGCACCACCTGGCTGATGGTGTCTCCGGGCTCGATTTCGCGCCTCCACTCCTGGGACCAGAAGAAGAAGGTCTTCTTTTTACTGTTGTTGTAGATGTGCGGAATAAAAACCGGCCCGCCGATGGTGTACCCCCAATCGTGCTTCTTATAACTGGGACGGGCGATGCCCTGGCCGCTGTTCTGCCAGGAATTGGCGTTGAAGAAATCGTTGCGGCCGTAATAGAAGGCGCTGCCGTGGAATTGATTGGTGCCGGACTTGGTCTCGACTTCCACCGTGCCGGATCCATTCTTGCCGTACTGTGCGCCGTAATTGGAGGTCAGAACCTTGAACTCGGCGATGGCTTCCAGATTGGGGTAGACGTTCAAGCTTGTGTTGGAGCCGTTGTCCATGTTGTCGCCGCCGTCGATTTCCCAATTGTTGTATTCGCCGCGGCCCCCATTAATGCTGTAAACAGTGTTGCCGGCGATCCCGACTTTGCCTTCGTCCTGCCCGGTTTGATTGACCACTCCGGGCGCCAGGGTAATGAGCTGCGTAAAGTTGCGCCCATTGAGTTCGAGTTGCTGAACTTGTTTGCCGGTGATGGTGCTGCCGATTTCGGAAGATTGTGTGTCCACCTGGGCGACGTTTTCACCGGAGACAAGCACTTCTTCGCTGATGGCGCCGACCGTGAGAGCTACGTCGAGGCGGGCCTTTTGGGCGACTTCCAGGACGACGCCATGGGCTTCGAATTTCTGGAAGCCCTTAGCGGTGACTGTGATGTTGTAGGTTCCCGAAGGAAGCGCGGAGGCGACATACACGCCTTCTCCGTTGGTTTCGGTCGTGCGCGTCAGGTTTCCGCCCGTGCCGGCGATGACGACCTTTGCGCCGACGACAGCGGCGCCGGATTTGTCGGTGACGGTGCCGCTGATCAGGGCGTTGGTTTGCGCGCCGGCCGTGGCGGGGAGAAGCAGGGAGGCCAGCAGGGCGAGTGCAGCCAGGAGAGAGGGGAAATGGCAAAACGTTGAATTCAGGCGATGGCTATTCACGATGAGACCTCCACAAGATTGAACTTTTGAGAACTCCGGGGCGAGGGAGAGGGTGAACATGCGGCCGCCGGCGCGGGACCACGGCGCGCGGCTCAGAAAACGATCAGTTTGCAAGAATTCCCCCGGTCCTCGACCCGACCGCAACGCACCTGAAAACCATCTATTAAATCGGATTAATAAAGGAAGATGATGCCCGTGTCAAGGATAAAATGGGACGGCAGGAGAGCGGTGTTCCCTTGCAAGAGCGTTCTCGTGGTTGAATGCAGACGGGAGAATAACGGAGACTGTGATGCGATGCGGCGTTTTCTGACAATTCGAACGATCCTTTTGCTGGCCATTGTGAGGTTCGGCGGCGGTAACTCATACGGCTCGCCGAGTGAATACTTTCGCTCAGAGACCGTCGCGCAAGCTGCGGGGCAGTCGAAAGACGCCAGGGCGTGGTTCGCCGAGGGACAAGCGGCGTTGCAGAGTGGAAATCTGGATGCGGCGGAGAAGGCGTTTCGAAATGTGCTGGCCGCGAATCCGAATTCGGGGGCGGCGTACGCCAATCTTGGCGTCATCGAGATGCGCCGCAGGCGTTGGGACGAGGCGCTGAAGCATCTGAAGCAGGCGGAGAAGTTGTCGCCCAGGATGGCGGGCGTGCGGTTGAACATAGGGTTGGTGGAGTTCCGCCGCGGGAATTATTCGGATGCGGTTGCACCACTACAATCGGTGTTGCGCGATGAGACAGTGTCGGGCCAGGCGCGTTATCTGCTGGGAATGTGCCAGGTGTTTACGGACCGATTTGCGGAGGCGACGGAGACGCTGGAGCCGCTGTGGCAGGAGCGATCGAGCGACGTGATGTATCTCTACGTGGTGGGAATTGCGGCGAATAAGGCTGGCAAAAGAGAACTGGATGAGCGTGCGATGAAGCGCATGCTGGAAGTGGGAGAGGGCACGCCGGAATTCCACCTGATCATGGGGAAGGCATACCTGCAGCACCAGGAGTATGACGCGGCTTTTGCGGAATTGCGCAAGGCGGAAGCGGCGAATCCGGAATTGCCGTTTTTGCATTTTAATCTGGGGATCGCGTTTGTGGAGACCGGAGACGCTGCCAAGGCGGAGAAGGAATTCCTTCATGACAGCCGAATCGATCCGGAGTTGGCGGACAATTTTTACCAGTTGGGGAAGATTTACGCGCAGGGGGAGCGGGACTCGGACGCGGAGCAGGCTTACCGGGAAGCGTTGCAACGGGATCCGCGCCGGCCGGGGGCGTGGTTTGGCTTGGCCAAGATTTATCAGAAGCAGGGAAAGCATCAGGAGGGATTGCAGGCGGTTGAGGAAACATTAAAGGTGGTGCCAGGAAGCGACAAGGCGCACTATTTGCGCGGACAGTTGCTATTAAAGCTGGGACGCAAAGAAGAGGGACTGGCGGAGTTCGCGAGTGCCAAGAAATTGATGGATGCAGAATTGGATAAGGATCGCGAGAAGTGGAACGACAAGGCGATTTCGAGTCCGGAGCTGACGCAGGGAAAAAACTAGGGCGGAGTGAGAGCTTTAACGCAGAGTTCGCAGAGACGCTGAGAAGAGCAAGCGGCGGATCACAGAGGCGGAGATTTCCAGGAGCCACGGGCTTGTTCGAGTTGCGCGGCTACGGCGAGGAGGAGTTCTTCTTCGTGGGGGCGGCCGATTAGCTGGATGTTGATGGGCAGGCCTTCGGGGGATTGGCCCATGGGAAGAGAGAGGCCGGGGAGGCCGGCGAGATTTAGCCACTGGCAGAAACGCATGGTGTCGCGATAATTGTGCGGGTCACCGGGCCGGTAGTTTCCGTCGCCGTGCTTGAAGGCCGGCGCGGTAGAAACAGCCGAGAGAAGGATCGGGACTTCGTGGAGTTGGCGGAGGAGCGAAGCGCGGACGATGTCGCGGTCCACGCAGGCTTCCTGGAACGATTCGAGGGTGACTCTTGGCTCGGCCTGAGCTGCTTTGAGGTACCCCAGAAACATCGGGCTGAGATCGGATTCTCTTCCAGTCGTAGATCGGCGGAACAAATCGGCGATGACGGGGCCGAAGAAAAACCACCAGAGTTCAAGAGCCTGATCCAATTTTTCCAATTTGAATGGCTCGACGCGGTAATTGAAGTCGCACAGAAGTTGCGCGGCGCGGCGCAACGTGGAAAGTGTCTCCGGCGTCGGCCGCCCGAGTTCGGGATTTTCGAGAATGCCGATGCGAATGCCGCGGAGATCTGCCTCTGAAAACTTGCGCTCCGCGATTGGCGCGGAGAGGGCATCGCCAGCATCGGGACCAGCCATCACTGCGAACAAGGCACTCAGGTCATTGACCGCGCGGGCCATGGGGCCGACGACGCCGATCCAGCCAAAAGCTCCGGCGCTGGCAGGAAAGTGTCCCGTAGCCGGGATGCGGCCGGGCGTGGGTTTGAGTCCGCAGATGCCGCAAAAATGAGCGGGGGTGCGGATCGAGCCACCGCCGTCGCTGCCGACTCCGCCCATCGAGCAGCCGGAGGCGATGGCGGCGGCTTCACCGCCACTGGAGCCGCCCGCGGAATAGGCGGGATTCCATGGGTTGGAAGTTTTTCCGGTAAGCCGGTTGTCGGTTTCATATGCCATCAGGAATTCGGGCGTGTTGGTGTTGCCAACGAGGATGGCGCCGGCGTGTTCGAGTCGAGAGACAAGAGCGGCATTTGCGGCGGGAATATAATCCTTGCGAAGAAGCGAGCCTGCGGGACAGGGCCAGCCTGCAACGTCGAGAGAGGATTTGACCGTGAGGGGTATTCCTTCGAGCGGGCGAAGAGTTTCTCGCCGAGAGATGCGAGATTCAGAGCCGCGGGCCCGAGCCCGGGCGGACTCGGCGTCAATGTGGGCGAAGGGATTGAGCTGGGGCTGAACCTCGGCGATGCGGTCCAGATGCGCCGCAGTGAGTTCAACGGGAGAAATTTCTTTGCGCCGGAATTTTTCCAGGGTTGCGGCGATGGAGGAATAATAGGGTTGGGCCATGGGCTACGAATTCAAGGTAATGGGGTGATCGGGATTGGTCAAGGCAAGCGGGACGACATTGGCGGAAAGCCGCTATAAAATCGGTTGACGATAAGGTTGGCAGCCAAGAGAATCGGACGGCACATCGAGCAGCGCGAAATCTGAGCGGGTGGCAGATCCGGAAGGAAGATTCCCGAATGAAAGTCAGGCACTGGGGCTTAGGACGAGGGTTAAGGATTTTCGGGCTGGGGGTCGTGCTGCTACCAACATTCGGGATTTTCGCAGCACATCGCTGGGTTCAGACTGCGAACTTGAGCGAGCTCACAGCAGAAATTCCACATAAGAAGGCACCCGCTGACAATGCGTTGCGGCTGAATACTTTGGGCGTGGCGTACTTGAATCAGGGGAAAGCGGAGGAGGGGCAGAAGTATTTTGAGCAGGCGCTGGAGGCGAATCCAGGATTTGCGGTGGCGAGGATGAACCTGGGAATCGCTTTGCTCGCGCAACAAAAGATGGAGCCTGCGCGCGCGGCGCTGGAAACAGCGGCGGAACAACTCCCGGACAATCCGCGCGCCTGGTACAACCTGGGGCTCGCCTACAAGGACGCGGGCGATCCGGCAAAGGCGATCGCGGCGTTCCAGCATGTGGAGAAAATTGCGCCGCTGGAGCCGGACGCGTTTTATTTTGAGGGTTATTTGTATTCGCAGCTGCAGAAATACGACCAGGCGATTCCGGCGTTTCAGAATGCGCTGAAGCTCGCGCCGTATCACGCTTCCGCCCAATTCGGTTTGGCGCGCGTGTATCAGCGGAAGGGGGATACGGAATCGGCGCGCGAGGGGATGAAGAGATTCCAGAAAATTACGGCGGATCATTTGGGGATTCCATTTGGAGCCGGTTACGGAGACCAGGGAAAGTTTTCGCTGGCGGAGTTTGTGCCGGGCGGCGAGACCCGTGTCCCAGCGGAGATTGCGGTGAGGTACGAAGTTGCGCCGCTGCAAGAACTGAGCAACGGCGCGGGGAAAAATTCCGAAGCGGCCGCCGGCAAGAATGGCGCTTGCTTCCTGGATTTCGACGGTGATGGGAAGGCGGATCTCTTTTTGGTTGGTGCTGGGAATGGAAAGAGTCAACTGCTGCACAACCTGGGCGGCGGGCGATTCGAGGATGTCACGGCGAAGGCCGGGCTCGGGGGAGTTGGCACGGGGTACGGCTGCGCGGCGGGGGATTTTGACAACGACGGGAAGACGGATCTCGCCGTTTGCGAGGCAGGTGGAATTCGTTTGTTTCACAACGAAGGCGGAGGAAAATTCGCGGATGTAACGGAAAAAGTGGGGATCCGCCGGCAGGAGGGTTGCGTCTCGCCGACATTTGTAGATTACGACCATGACGGTGATCTGGATCTCTATCTGACTTTTGCCGCTAGGGGTGCGGAAGGCAAGAAAGCGCACAACGTCCTGTGGCGGAACAACGGAAATTCAACATTTACGGAGATTTCGGAGGAGACAGGGCTGAGCGTTGAGGCGACGGCTGGAGGGACTATCAGCACCGATTTCAACAATGACCGGGCGATTGACGTGGTGATGGCGGGCGGCGAGCACGGCGCGGCGATTTACTTGAATCCTCGCGAAGGAAAGTTTACGGAGCTCCCCGCAATTGATTTTGCAAAAGAGAAATTGCCTCCGGCCGTGGGCGTGATTGCGTTTGATTTCAATAAAGATGGATGGATGGATCTGGCGTTCACTCACGCGGGTGCGCCCGGCATTTCCTTGTGGCGAAACGTGGAAGGGAAGCGGTTGGAGCGTGTGGCGCTGCCTGATTTCGGATGGAAAAGCGGCTCGGGAATTGCCTGGGTAGATTACGACAACGACGGGTGGTTGGATCTGGCGGCGGTGGGAGTGGGCGCCGGCGGGGGCGAGATTCGGGTGCTTCGGAATCTGGGTGAAGCGGGATGGTCCGACGCGACGGCGAAGCTGCATTTGGATGGAGTGAAGTTGAGCGAGCCGAGCACGCTTGCCTTGGCTGATTTGAAGAATGACGGGAGCCCGGATTTTGTGGTGACGCAAGCGGGCGGCGATACGCTGGTGCTGCAAAATGTGGGCGCGAACCAGAACCACTGGATGCACATTGACCTGAAGGCGCTGAACGACAACAAAAGCGGCATCGGGACGAAGCTGGAAATTTTTGCCGGCGGGCTATATCAGAAGTGGGAAATCGCGGGAGCCTCGGGTTACCTCGGGCAGAACGGACCGGGCTTGCTGGTAGGACTGGGCAAAGAGAAGGCCGTGGATGTGGTGCGGCTGCTTTGGCCGACCGGCGTGCCACAGGATGAAATTAATTTGGCGGGTGGAAAATCGCAAGAGGTTGCCGAGCTCGACCGGCGAGGGAGTTCGTGTCCGATTCTGTTTTCGTGGAACGGGCATGAATACGAATTTATTGCGGACATGATCGGGCCGGGAGTGGTGGGGCATTGGGTCGCGCCAGGCGAGCGGGATGTGCCGGACCCGGATGAGTATCTGAAAGTTCCGGCGAAAAGCGTGCGCGAAAAGAACGGCCGGCTGAGTTTCCGCTTCATGGAGCCGATGGAAGAGACGGTTTACCTGGATCAGGTTCGGCTGCTGGCTGTGGATCATCCGTCGAACGTGGAGGTAAATCCGAACGAGCGTTTTGTGAGCGCGCCGCCATTTCCGGAGTATCGCGTGATCGCCACGCATGAAGCGCGCGTCCCGGCAGGCGCATGGGATGACCGGGGCAAGAATGTTTTGCCGCTGCTGGAAAAACATGATCGGAAATACGTGACCGACTTCGAAGGACTGCCGTTCGCGGGATTCGCGAAATTGCACTGGATTGAGCTCGATTTGGGTGCGTGGGACGCGGCGAAACCACTTCGGCTTTTGCTGGACGGATACACCGATTATTTCACGGCGACTTCGATGTACGCCGCCGACCAGGCGGGGATCAAGGTGATTGCGCCATACGTGGAAGCGCAAGACGCGCAGGGAAATTGGAAACGCGTGGTGGAAGATATGGGATTCCCGGCGGGACTGGCGCGGACGATGGTGGTGGACCTGACGGGAAAAGTTCCCGCGGAGACTCGACGCATCCGCATCGTTTCGAATCTGAAAATTTATTGGGATGCCGTGCGGATTGACCAGACGCCCCCAGTGAAAGGCATCAAAGTCGAATCGGTGCCGTTGGCTAGGGCATCGCTGGCTTTCCTGGGCTATCCGAAAGAAATAAGGCTGCAGCCGGCTAGTGACACGGTCTATTCATATTCACACCGCAGCCCAACGGGTCCTTATGCGCGCGCGGCGGGAAACTACACGCGATACGGCAACGTCAAAAACCTGCTCGGGTCGGCCGACGACAGGTTCGCGGTATTTGGGTCAGGCGAAGGGGTGGAGTTGGAGTTTGATCCAGCGGGTCTGCCAAAACTTCCCGCCGGTTGGACGCGCGATTATTTCTTCTACGCAAATGGATTCGAGAAAGATTTCGATTTTTATGCCGCCTATGCGTTCACGGTGGAACCTCTGCCGAAGCACGGACTGGTCTCCTATCCCTACGAGGCCGGGAAAGAGTATCCGCTGGACAAGGAACATTTGCAGTATCAATTCGAATACAACACGAGATCGCGGTCCGACCGGCTGCCGGGAAATCTGCGGTACACGTATCCCGCGCCGAATTGAGGGGCAACCGATGGGGAGAACCGGGATTGTGACGATTCGAGACGTCGCGCGGGAGTGCGGTTTTTCGGCTTCCACGGTTTCGATCGTGCTGAACGGCGCGCCGTTGTCGCGCTACATCCCGGCGGAAACGAAAGGAAGAATCGAAACAACGGCAAAGCGGATGGGGTACCGGCCGAATCCGCTGGCGCGTTCGCTGCGAAGCCAACGGTCAAACATCGTCGGTGTGATGGTGATCGACATCACGGATCCGTTTTGCACGCCAATTTTGCGAGGGCTGGAAAATGCGCTTTACCAGGCGAGTTATTTATCGCTCCTTGCCGATGCGCACAATGAACCGCACCGTTTCGAACGATATCTGGAGATGCTGCTGGACCGGAGAGTGGAAGGCCTGGTGGTGATCGCGAACTGGCTGGTGACGGACATTAAGTTGTTGGCGGACTTGACGGAATGCCGGGTGCCGACGGTGATCGCCGGACGGAGTTTTGAAAACCATTCCGTCAGCACGGTTTCCGTGGACAACGAAAGCGGCGCGAGCCTGGCGCTGGAGCATCTTCACAAGCTGGGTCACCGGGAAATTGCGTTTTTGCGCGGACCAAAAGCACTTTCGAGCAGCGGGCAGCGTTGGAAGGGGATTCGGGCATTTGCGCAATCGGCGGGATTGAAGCTGGATTCGAAAAGGATTCTGGAGTTGCCGGAATCACTGGATCCGAATTCCAGTTTTGAGGCCGGTGCGCAATTGACGGGGGAATTGCTGCAGAAAGGGAACCCGTCGTTCACGGCGTTAATGGCCTACGACGATGTGACGGCCCTGGGAGCATTGCGGGCCTTGAAGAAAAAGGGATTGCGGGTGCCGGAGGATTGTTCGGTAATCGGATTCGATGACGTGGCGCAGGCAGGTTTCTCGGTGCCATCGTTGACCACCGTGCGGCAGCCGATGGAAGCGATGGGCAGTTTGAGCGCGGGCATGGTGCTGGAAGCGATCAAGGCGATGGATGAGAAGCAGGATGTTCCGGTGGTGCGAAAAAAGATTCCGGCGGAGTTGGTGGTGCGGGAATCGACCCGCGCGTTGAAATAGAAAACAGAAAACGGAAAATCGAAAAACGTGAATACCTGGACCAGGCTTACCAAAACTTGACCGGCAGTTATTTGGGGGCGGAACTGAAAGCGTCGGGGGGATCCAGGTAGCCCTGTTGCCAGAAGGCTTCACTTTTCAAAGTACCCGAGGCGAGTTTTTGGATATTGGCGGAAGTCGCGGCGGCGATGCCGCCGTCGGCAGCGTCGAATATCACCACGACGCCGTCGGGAATCGTATTTTCCGCGGAGCCTTCACGAGCCCCCTTTTGAAATAGCGCCAGGCAGTAATTGAGACGCGCGGTTGCGCCCGTCTCTTTCGGATTTTGCGATAGCAGTTGCACGGTGTAAATCTTCACCTTTTTGCCCTTCAGCGGCTCCCACGCTCCGGGAAAATCACCGGTTTCTTCGCGCTCGATGCGGAAGCCTGTGTATTTCTCTTCTGGCCCGGGCGCGGCAGTCCGCAATCTTGCGGCAAGGCTTTCGGGCAGCTCCACAGCACTTTTGCGAAGGTAGCCGCGCGAGTCGCCCGATATGGAAACGTGAATCCACTCGCCCTCCGCATCAAGAAATTCGAATTCGTCGTTGGCCGCCGCTTCAAAAAGTACGCGCGCGTTTTCCGCGCTCTTCGCGTAGACGGGTGTGCCGGACTTTTTGACGACTAGCAGATTCGTCGGGTGCGCCTGGCTTCGTTTTATTTCCTGAAGATTCTGCAGCTCCGCGGTGAGTTGCTGGACTCGTTTCTCCCCGGCGATGCGCTGATTGCGGAGGGCGGCAACTTCGTCGGGTGGCTGGGCGGTTTGTGGCAGCGGCGCAGACATGGTCGCGGCCCCACGCACGCCTGAAAAATCGAGCTTGGGCTGCGGGGCCTGCGGAGCATTGGAGGCCGGGGAAGTCGCGGGGATCGGCTTGCCGGTAAGTTTCTCCTCAAGGCGATCGAGAAAATCGAGTTCGAGGCGGCCGTTGGAGGGAAGGATCTGGTAGCCGGATTTGGCGACGTCGCGATCGGCGTACCACGCCGTGATTTTTGCGGAAAGGCGAACGATGGTGCTGCCGGCGTCGCCGGGAACGAGTTCGATGGAGAACTGGTAGAAGCCGCGTTCGTAGCGGTCGAGCGGATTGTCGGCGCGAGCGACAAAGCCGTCGAGGACGGGAAGTTTCTGTCCGGAGTATGCCTGCAATTCCTTCAGGGCTTGCTCAATTTGAGGGCGCGCCGCCGCAAAACTCTTGGCGTAGGGGATGGATTGGGAGAGGGCTCCGCCGGCAAAAGTTGCGAGGCAGAAAATGCAAAAAAGAATCCGGGCCGAGCAAGACGTGAGAAGCTTCAAGGCAACTGCTCCAAACGTTCCTGGGGCAGCCAACCGCGCTGGCCTTCCGGTGTTTCAACGCCGAGCCAGTGCGGCGTGACGATCAGGATGACCACATCGGTAAACGCGGAGAGGGTCTTGAGGCTGGCCGCGGCTTGGAAGGGAGCCGCCTTCAATTCAGCGCCGGGCGCTTTCACGCGGCGCTCCAGTTCGTGGTGCAGGGCGCTGACCTGCTGCTCCAGATTTTTTTGCGAAGACTCGGCATTTTGGAAACGCGTTGTTTCGTCCTCGCGCTGGCGGACCAGAGACTGGCGAACAAGCTCGGCGCTGGTTTCGCGGCGCCTGGCGTCGGCGGCCAGCGCGGCGGCTTCTTCCAATGCCTCCAGTTGGTCTTTTATCTCCTTCATTTCGCTTTTTTCCACCGTGCCATCGGAAGCGTGAACCGTGCGACGGCCGGACTCCTGATAGACGGCGTCAATTTTGACGCGTGTGCGGTTGGCGTCCACGGGAATGATGATGTAGCGGACGGCGATGGTGCCCTGGTCTCCGGTCTCGAGGAAATGGCGCGGAGCAATGGCGTTCTTTCGAATTTTATAAAAAACTTCGCCGGGGCCATCCCAGGGATCGAAAAGAGGAGTGGATTCGACCACCTCGGCGCCGGTCAAGATAGGTTCCTTGTCAAAAACCAAAGTGCCATGAACAACTTTGTCGCCCACAACCGCCAGGACGGATTGGCGAACCTCCACAAGTGAAGCGGGGAATTCGCGAACGACTCCCGGCGTAGTGAGCGTGTCTCCGGGAACGGCGAGCTTTGGCAAAACCAGAAGGAAAGCGAGTGGGAGCAGGGCGAGTGGCGCGCTGGGCAGGGAGCGGACGAAGCGAGGAAAACAGTTTTTCTTTTTCATCCACATTTTCGATCTACCCAATGTGTTACGCCCAAGTCCGGCATTGTGTCAAATCCGGAAACGCGCGGAAGAAAGAGCGCCGCGGTGGAGCAGAACGGTACCATAACTGAACCTGCAAAAGATTTTTTCGATGCATGTAAGAAATCTCTTGCATTCACCTCGCGGGTGGGAGTAGCATCCGCATCGGTTCAGGGACCGTGGATTGCGCGTAGCTCTCTTGACGGGGAAGCGATGCGCGGTTTGCGGAAATTAGTTTGGAGCGATTCGGCTGAATGTGGGAGTTGGCGCTGTGGGAGCGCCGGCGATCTGCATCGCCTGTAAACATCCGTTCCAAAATCCCTTCACCCAATTTGAACGTAGTCCAAACGCGTTGTCTGCTCAGCGTTGCCGCGAACGTTTATGAGGAGGCAGTATGCATGGTAGGGGTGGTTGTGGAGTTAGCGGTGTATCGAGTCGGCCGGTAAGAAGTTTGCTGTACTTCGCAGTGCTCCTCGGAATTTTCCTCTTCAGTTGCACGCAGGCAAGTGCAATCCCGGCTTTCGCAAGAAAATACGGCCTGCCATGCTCGTCATGCCACGAAGCCTGGCCGAAGCTGAGTCCATTTGGGCAGCAGTTCAAGGACAACGGCTACCAGTTGGGGAACGATCGGGATGCTCCCATCTTCCAGCAGGCGGCGTACTGGCCGGTGGCGTTCCGCATCACGCCAAACTGGCATCTGGAAACCGCCAACCACGTGCCGCTCGACAACGGCACGGTTGGAGACGTCCGGACGTCTGGTTTTGACTACACCGGTATGGATATGCTGACCGCCGGGACGCTGGCAAAGAATTTCAGTTTCTTGCTGGTGCCATCCTCCGATGAGTTGGGGTCGTTCCATTTCGAATCCGTGAACGTTCGCTTCAGCAACATTTTGAACTCGACTTGGTTCAACCTTAAAGTCGGAAAATTCGAATTGGATAACCTGCTCTCGGAGAAGCGCATTCTGACGCTCTCCGGCAACGGCGGGTTCTATCAAAACTACCATTTCCAGCCGCAGTACAGGCCGGGCATGCCGGAGACCTACGTCTTCGGCATCGGCGACAACCAGTTGGGTGTCGAATGGATGGGGCATTCAAAGGACGATCGCACGCGGCTCTCTGTCTCGGTGTTGCAACCCACGGACGGGAACCCGGATTTCGTAACGGGTGCAGGGGCTGGGGGAGTGACCGGGGCCGGTGGCGCTGCGGGACGCACTTACGATGTGTACGCAGCAGGGAGCCACGCATTCGAAGTGAAGGGCCTGGGCCTGCAGCGTGTAGGCGCCTTCGCTTATTTCGGCCACGCGCCGACATTCTCTCGATTTACCAGCGGGGGAGTGGACATCCCCGGCTCTGGCATCGGGAACGAGCCTTACTACCGCGCCGGGCTGATCGGCATGTGGTACGTGAAGAAATTCGATTTCACGACCATGTATTTCTACGGACACGACAGCGCGTTCCTGGCTGCCAGTGTTCCCTCCAACACGGCCCTGCCTGCCGGTTCCCGAGCGCCGACGTGGAATGGCGGACTGATCGAAACGCACTATACATATAGCCCACAACTTATTTTCGTAAATCGCTACGAATTGGTGCGGATGTCGCAGCAAGCCTTCGTAGGCGATGGGGTCAATCCCGCGAATCCGGGGAACATGGGCGACGTTGACGCGCTTACCTTCGGCTTCCGCTACTACCCGTTCATCAATACTCGAGCGGGCTTCGCCTTCCACAACGAGTATTCCGTCGTCTGGCAGCGCAACAGCCAGATTTCACCGGTCACCAACGGTCCGATCGGCCTGACCAGCAGCAGTTTGCTCTTCGGGTTTGACTTCGCTTTCTAAGGGAGAAAATCATGCGGAGAATCCATTTCACAAAGATTGCTCTGAATCTCCTTCTGGCCGGTGCGCTGCCGGTGGCGGCGGGCGCGCAGCAGATGGAATCGCATATCGGAAACGTCACCGGCCACGCCGACGCCGGCAAGGCCCTTTATTACCGCTACTGCTGGGGATGCCACGGAGCCCGGGGCAACGGTGACGGCGAAAACGCGCCGTACCTGAACATCCTTCCGCGCAATTTTGTTGCCGGCACCTTCAAATGCCGTTCCACGCCTACGGGCACGCTGCCGCTCGATCAGGACCTCTACAACTCGATTGAGCGTGGATTCAACTTCACGAACATGCCGAGTTGGATCACGTTGACAGTGGAGGAGCGCGCCAACCTGGTGGCCTTCATCAAGACATTTTCACCGCGGTGGAAAGCGGAAAAGCCGGGAGATCCGATTCAAATCCCCGCAGAACCCGCGCTGACAGTCGCCAGCATCCAGCATGGAAAAGAACTTTTCCAAAAGCTGGAATGCTGGAAGTGCCACGGAAACGAAGGTCGCGGCGACGGGCCCTCAGCTTCCACGCTGACCGACAGCAACGACCAGCCGATCCGGCCCTACAACTTTACTTCGGATAACCGTTCGAAGTGCGGACGGACGAACCAGGACCTCTACAAGATTTTCATGACCGGCCTCGATGGCACGCCGATGCCTTCGTTCGCCGATGTGATCAAGCCGGAAGATGCGTGGGACCTGGTGCACTTCTTGCGCACCCTGCAGTACAACAATAAAAGCCCCGAGTTGACGTTGTGGCTAGGCACCAAGGAAGGCGCCGCAATCGTCAACGCTCAGAAAGTGGCAAACACGAACACCGGATCCGGAATCAATCCGTAGCCGGTTGGGTATCAGCCCAAGAGGGAGGTCGGGAATGAGCATGAAACATTTAATAGGCGCGGGAGTGGTGTTGCTGGCAGCTTCGGCTGTGGCGGTTGCGGGTCCCGGCGGCGGCACCATCAGCGGCAAGGTAACGTACGAAGGGACGCCCGCGAAGATGAAGCAGATTGACATGTCCAAAGAACCGTCATGCGCGAAGATGTACACCACGCCTCCAGTGGTTGAGACGGTGGTGACCGGCGCGGGAAACAGCCTGCAGGACGTGGTGGTGTACATTTCGGCTGGAGCGCCCGATGAGGCGGCGCCCTCGAACGCCGCGGTGTTCACGCAAAAGGGCTGCCGCTATATTCCGCACGTCCTGGCGTTTGAAGTGAACCAGGAACTGAAGATCGTCAATGAAGATCAAACCTCGCACAACATCCACCCTCTGCCGAAGCTGAACCGCGAGTGGAACAAATCGCAGCCGCCGGGAACGCCGGCAATCAGCGAAAAATACGACAAGGCGGAATTTATTCCCGTGAAGTGCAACGTGCATCCCTGGATGCACGGCAATTTCGCCGTTATGAAGAACTCGCACTACGCGATAACGGGTGACGGCGGCTCGTTCAGCCTGGCCAATTTGCCTCCCGGCAAGTACACGGTCACGGCCTGGCAGGAGTCCTACGGGGATCAGTCGCAGGAAGTGACGATCAGCGGCAACGAAACCAAATCCGTGAACTTTGTTTTCAAAGCCAAGCCTTATTGAAGCGGGCTTGGCAGTTCACCGTGGATGAACATCCTCAACTCGCATACGAAGCCAATGCAGTGGATCGCCCTTGAAGCGGGCAGAGGCGGAGAGCTATGGGCAAATTTTTTGCGATAACTATTGTTGTGATCGCGATTCTCTCGGCGATTCCCATTGTGATGCACACGTGGGAAGCCCCGGCGGACATCTCGACGCACGGCCATTTGATCGATGAGCAAATGTCGGAAACGATGGCCGAAGCCGGAATCTCCTTTCTTGCCGCGCAGCTCCTGCTGGCTTTTTTTGTGTGGAAATTTTCAAACCGCGGCACGGAGTCGAAGCTCAGGAGCTTTCCAGGGGGAGCCAAGGCGCTGGTGATTGCCGCGCTGTTGGTGGTGGGCATCGAAGTCATGGCGCTCGGAGTTTTTGGCGTAAAGGCCTGGGCCGGCGTCTACCTTACTCCGCCCTCGGCCGATGCCATGCCCATACAGGTGCAGGCGGGTCAATTCGCCTTTTATTTTCGCTACCCCGGTCCGGACGGAAAATTCGGGGCGCTGCATCCGGAGCGGATCAACGAGGGTTCGCAGGAATTCTTCGGCCTCGACAAGGAACATGACGTGGAATCACGAGACGACGTCGTGACCGCGGAGATGGCCATCCCCGTCAACAAGGAAATCCACCTGCTCATGCACGCCAAGGACGTCGGCCACTCCTTTTTTGTCCGGGAGTTGCGCGTACAACAGGACTTTGTTCCGGGCCTGGATGTTTCCCTGCACTTTACGGCAACGAAAATAGGCAGATACGAAATTGTGTGCACCCAGCTTTGCGGCCTGGGGCATTACAACATGAAAGCGTATCTCGACGTGCTGTCCAACGATGATTTTAACGAATGGATGAAGAAACAGACGGCGTTGCAGTAGCTCTTCCCCTCGCAGGCGAGCGGCGAGCGGACAAACTTTCGTTGAGGTGAGCAGAAATGCACGACACGTCAGCCCACGCTGTGCAGCACCAGGCGCCGACAAGTTTCCTTCGGAAGCATGTCTTCAGCCTGGACCACAAAGTCATCGGCAAACAGTATTACGCGCTGGCACTGGTGGCCGCGCTTGTCGGTATGGCGCTCTCCTGGATCATGCGCATTCACCTGGGATGGGCGAATGCGGCGATTCCTGGGCTGCACGCACTGTCTCCGAATGGTGCGCCCGGCGGCGTCCTGACGCCGGAGTATTACCTGCAACTGATGACCATGCACGGCACGATCATGGTTTTTTTCGTACTGACTACCGCCCCGTTCGCCGCCTTTGGGAACTACTTCCTGCCGATTCAAGTCGGCGCGGAGGACATGCCATTCCCGCGGTTTAACATGATGTCGTTCTGGGTGACGTTCACGGCCTTCCTCGTTCTGGTCGCTTCTTTTTTCCTGGGCGATGGACCGACCCTCGGCGGCTGGACGCAATACGCGCCGCTGAATGCGATCGGTTCCGCGTCAGGACCGGGCCAGGGCCTGGGCGTAGTGCTTTGGGCGACTTCGATCGCGCTGTTTTGCATCGGGCAGTTGCTGGGGTCGCTGAATTTCATCACCACCACGCTCGATCTCAGGGTCAAAGGCATGAGCTTGATGCGCCTGCCGCTGAGCGCCTGGGCGTGGTTCATTACTTCATGCATGGGGTTGACGGCGTTTTCCGTGCTGATGCCCGCCTGCATCCTGGTGATTCTGGATCACGTTGCGGGAACGAGTTTCTTCGTTGCGTCGGGCCTGGTCCTGAACGATCAAGTGATGCCGCACTCAGGCGGATCAACTTTGCTCTGGCAGCACCTTTTCTGGTTCTTTGGACATCCTGAGGTCTACATCGCCATCGTCCCAGGCATCGGGATTGTTTCCCACATTCTGATAACCAACATGCGCAAACCAATGCTCAGCCAGAGAGTGCTGATCTATTGCATGGGAGCGCTTGCCGTTCTGAGTTACATGGTTTACGGCCACCATATGTTTGTCAGCGGGATGAACCCGATTTCGGCGCTGGCATTCTCCTTCCCGACCTTGGTGATTACCATTCCGGCCACCATCACGGTGCTGATCTGGGTCTTCAGCCTTTATGGCTCGCGGTTGCGCATCAACTCCGCCTCTCTTTTTGCGCTGGGCTTCATTTCGATGTTCGTCAGCGGCGGCGTAAGCGGATTCTTCCTGGCGCAACCCTCCATCGACATTCTCCTCCACGCGACTTACTTCGTGGTGGGGCATTTCCACATGGTGATGGGCGTAGCCGCCATGTTCGGAATATTCGCGGGGACCTATTTCTGGTTTCCCAAGATGAGCGGACGGATGATGAACGAGACTTTGGGCAGGGTTCATTTCTGGATGAGCTTCGTGGGCACCTATTGCATCTTCATGCCATTCCATTACCTGGGAATCGCCGGAAATATCCGCCGCTACTCCACCTTCGTAGACGACTTTCTGCAACCCTTGATCCCAGTGCATCGCTGGATCACCGTCGCCGCTCTGATCACCGGCGCTGCCCAGCTTGTTTTCGTCTACAACCTGATTCACAGCCGCTTCTGGGGCAAACCCGCGCCCGATAATCCGTGGGAAGCGACTTCGCTCGAGTGGAGCACGGCGACGCCCCCACCCTGGAACAATTTTGGCGGAAATCATCCCGTGGTCTATCACGATCCGTATCAATACGGCGTTGAAAGTTCGGTTGGCGATTATGTGATGCAGACTTCGCCGGAGCAGGTGAAGACGGATCACGAAGAGAAGTAGCCCGGGAACATTCACCGAAGGAGATGGCTGGAGAGGCCGGCAGATTATGGCAACCACTGTACACGAACCGCCGAAATTCGATCCGCGCCGAACGCCCGATTCCGGGAACGGAGGCGGGGGAACCTTGGTTCCCGCGAATGGTGATCCGCGTCTGGCGCTGGACTATTCGCCGCCGCCGTCCTCTACCGCGATCTGGGTGGTGATGTTCGCCATTTCGATGATGTTTGCGGCGTTTACCAGCGCCCTGGTGGTCCGCAAGGGCTCATCGCTCGACTGGCGAACGTTTCCGTTGCCTTCGATCCTGTTCTTAAACACCGCGATTCTTTTCACCAGCAGCATCACGCTGGAAGTTTCGCGGCGGCGTATCGCCCAATTTATGGGCAACCTCCGGTCTCACGTGGAAAACCCAGCCCGCTGGCTGTACCTGACTCTTTTTCTGGGAATGCTTTTTGTGGCCGGCCAGTATGTCGCGTGGTTGCAGTTGCGGGCCGGAGGGCTGTATCTGGCCACCAATCCCAGCAGTTCTTTTTTTTATGTGTTGACGGTCACCCACGCGCTGCACGTGCTGGGAGGACTCGGCGGGCTTGTCTACGTAATTCGCAAGTTGGATAAGTCGACGCTGCGGCGTAGCACTCTGACGGCGACGGCGCGCTACTGGCATTTCATGGACCTGCTTTGGGTGTACCTGTTGCTGCTGCTTTGGATGAAGCTCTAGACGATTCTGTAATCAGGAGGCACCGTGAGCGAGGCGGATTCGACAATGGAAGGACACCCGACAAGCCTGACGGTCGGACCGGCGTTTTCGATACCTACAAAAAAACTGGCGATGTGGCTTTTCATTATCGCCGACACCATGACCTTTGCCGCGTGCCTGGTTGCCTATGGCTTTCTGCGAAATGGCTCAACGGACTGGCCCCGGCCTTTCCACAGCATCACCAGCGTGGCGCTAATGACTTTGATACTTCTCACCAGCAGCTTGACCATGCTGATCGGTTTACGGGCAGCCCGGGCGGGCGACAAAGCCGGAGCGTTCCGCTGGACGATGATTACCGCCGTGCTCGGGATTCTCTTTGGGCTGCTGCACGTCCGCGAATGGCTCGGGCTGATTCATGAGGGCATGACGCTGTTCAAGAATCCTTGGGGAAACGGGCTGTTCGGTGCGTCTTTTTTCAGCATCACGGGCTTGCATCTTTCGCACGTCACCGGCGGCGTGATCGCTCTGCTCGCGGTGGGCGTGCGCTACCGGGGTGGCCGCTACAATGCCGACGATATCGAGGTATTGGGGCTGTACTGGCATTTTGTAGACCTGGTCTGGATGTTCGTGGTGCCATTGGTTTACTTGCTGAATCTCGCTCACTAGCGAATGGAAACTCGAGAGCGACTTGCGGAGGATGCGACGATGACGACTGCGGAAGCGGGCAAGAGCGGCGGGATGGGCAAGGATCTGGTGGTGTATGTCTGCCTCTTGGCGTTGGCGGGCTTTCAATTTGCGATCGCCTACCAGCATCTTGACACTTCGCAGATGCTGCTGCGCATGCTGGCGGTGGCGATTATAGAAGCGGGACTCGCGGTCCTGTTTTTTATGCATCTTTGGACGGAGAAGCGGGGTTTCGCCGTGTTCGTCCTGGTGTTTACGGTATTTGTGCTGCTGACCATGCAATACGGCTGGACGGACAGCACGCGCATGGTGGTGGGCGCGCCCTTTTCGAAATAAGGGCAGGGAACTATTGTAGAGGCGCGGGAAATTGAGGATACTTTCCGGAATGAAAGTTCCGCGACAGTTGCTTCCGGTTGGCATGGCGTTGCTGGGCTTACTGATGATGTTTGCCCCGCACCTGGCAGCCGCCCAGAGCTGCGCGCTCTGCTATACCCAGGCAGCTTCCTCGGGCAGCCGAATGATTCAAGCGCTGAAAAGCGGTATTCTGATCCTGATCGTTCCTCCAACACTCCTTTCCGTCGGCATGATTTTTGTCTTGTACCGCAAGCGCAATCAGGTGAGACCCGAGGATGACTTAGTCGAGCTCGACCGTTGGTAGCGATCATGGCTAAGCGCCGGGAATTTCAATCCCTGCTCACTCGTTGACTTGTTCTGCAAGGCCTCATAGCATACCGCTCGATGAAAGATCATTCGAGAAAGCATAAATTGCCTCACCCGGCTCCGCTGGATGCATTGGAGCACGCGCGGCCGGGCGGGATATCCACGTTCATGCGGTTGCCGCATATAAGCGATCCAGAGGAACTGGACATCGCGCTGGTGGGGATTCCCTACGACGGGGGCACGACGTACCGGGCGGGAGCGAGATTCGGGCCGAGGCAGGTACGCGACCAATCCGTATTGATCCGGCCGTGGAACCCGGTGCTGGAGATTAACCCGTTTGCGAAATATCGCATTGCGGACTTCGGTGATTTCCCCGTGAACCCTCTATCCATCGAGGACACCTTCCGGCGCGTTGAAGAGCACATGGAGCCGCTGATGAAGGCGAGCACGCGATGCTCAGCCGTCGGGGGAGATCATTCGCTGAGCTTGCCACTGCTGCGCGCAACGGCAAAGAAATATGGGCCGGTGGCCGTGCTTCAGTTCGACGCGCACAACGACCTTTGGGACGAATATTTCGGTTGCAAGCTTTCGCATGGCACCCCATTTCGCCGGGCGATCGAAGAAGGCTTAATTCGCGAGAATAGTTTTCTGCAGGTGGGCCTCCGCGGCCAGGTTTACAGCAAGGACGATTTTGATTTTGCAAAAAAACACAAGATCGGCATGATCACCGCCGAGGAGTTTCACGCCGGCGGAATGAAACTGTTCCGCGAGCATCTGCACGCGCTTCACGGCAACCCTCTCTACGTCACGCTGGACATTGATTGTGTGGACCCGGCGTATGCGCCGGGGACGGGCACCCCGCAGGTGGGCGGGTTTACCAGCGCGCAAATGCTGGAGATGATCCGGGCGCTGCGGCCGTTGAAAATTGTCGGATGCGATTTGGTGGAAGTTTCACCGCCGTATGATAACGGCGGGATCACTTCGCTTTTGGCGGCGAATCTCCTTTACGAATTATTGTGTGTCTTTTAAATGGCGGTCCTCGCGCGCAAGCTGAGCTTGTGGAATTACTTCGCGCTGGGATTCGGAAGCATGATCGGCACGGGCTGGGTCATCCTGATGGACGACTGGCTTGGCCGCGGCGGGCCGCTGGGAGCGATGATCGGTTTTCTGATGGGCGGAATTTTGCTGCTGCCCATCGGCTATATTTACGGCCAGTGGGTGCTGCGTTTGCCGGACGCGGCGGGCGAGGCGGCATACACCGCGCAAGTGTTTCCACCGTTCGTCAGCTACCTGACGGGCTGGATGATGCTCCTGGCGTATTTCATCGTCTGTCCGTGGGAAGCGGTGGCCTTGGGCAAGCTCGCGGCGTACATCTTTCCGCAGCTCGATACGATGGAACTGTATCGCGTGGCGGGGCATCCGGTGTTTTTGCCGCGGCTGCTGGTGGGGATCGGGCTGACAGCGTTTCTCTCCTACGTTAATTACCGCGGGATTCGGGCCAGCGCGGTGTTTCAGAATTGGGCCACGACGTCCGTGCTGGCGGTATTTGTGTTGCTGGTCCTGATTAGCGCGCGCGGAGGTGCTCCTGCGAATTTCAAGCCTGTGTTCAGCCACGCGCCGCTCGTATCCATTCTATTGACGCTGCAGATCGTGCCCTATTTTGTGACCGGCTTTGAGTCCGTCCCCAAGGTAGCGGAAGAAGCACATCCTAGTTTTCCGCCGGCGAATTTTTTCAAGGCCATCGCCATGGCGCTGGTGGTTGGGGCGGGATTTTACGTGTTGGCAGTGGGAGCGGTTTCCTATATAGCCCCGTGGCAGAGCTTGTCGGGCAGGCGGTTCGCCACCGCGATTGCGTTTGAGCGTGGAACGCATGCGGTTTGGCTGGTGCGGTTGATATTGGGGATTTCACTGGTGGCATTGTTTCAGGTTTTTAACGGCAATTTTGTTGCGGCTTCGCGGTTGCTGTTCGCTTACGGGCGTCGCGGAACGATCGCCCCGGCATTTGCAGGGATTCACCCTGTGAATCTGACGCCGACGGTGGCGATTTTCGCCGTGGCTGGGGGAACGCTGATTGGATTATTGCTGGGAGATTCGTTGCTGGTGCCGGTGACGGAGGTCGGATCGCTGGCTTCCGCGCTCGGCTGGTTTGCCGCGTGCGTTTCTTTTTTCTTCGTGGAGACTCGCGCCGGATTGCGGACCGTCGCCGCGTTAGGGATGACGATTTCCTTTCTGTTGATCCTTATGAAACTGGTGCCGGCGGTTCCGGGACATTTTAGCGGCGCGGAATGGATCGCGCTGGGAATCTGGCTGGGAATCGGCCTGCTTCTCCATCGCCGCGCGAAAACGATCGCGTGAAGAGCGTCGTGTATACTTTTGATGACGCCATTGCGGCGCAATTCGAATGATCCCTTATCTTCACCTTGGCCCATTACAACTACCCACATTTGGCTTGATGGTTGCGTTGGCATTGATCACCGCCGCGTACGTTCTGCAGGCGGATTTCGACCGGCGTGGAATGACCGCCGACGCGTTCACGATGATCACTGTCGCCGGCCTTCTGGGAATATTGGGAGCCAAGCTTTACCATTTGCTGGAGACGCCGGCCGAATTCTTTGCCGATCCTCTTCCTCTATTCTTCAGCCGCTACGGCTTCGCCTGGTTCGGGGGATTCCTGGGCGGATTTTGCGCGATGCTGGTGATGGGATGGCGGGCAAAGCTGCCGATGTGGAATTTCCTGGATGCTTGTTCGCCAGCCGCATCGCTTGGCTACGCGATCGGACGTATCGGCTGTTTTCTATCGGGAGATGGCGATTATGGCAAGCCGACGTCGCTCCCCTGGGGAATGGGTTTTCCAAACGGTGTGGTTCCGACGATGGAACGCGTGCATCCGGCACCCTTATATGAATTGCTGATCTGGAGCGCAATCGGATGGCTGCTGTGGCAATTAGGCGCGCGATTCCTGAAAAGCCAGCGTCCCGCCGGCGAGATTTTTAGTTATTACCTGATTCTGACGGGTGTCGCGCGCTTTCTGGTGGAAATTATCCGGATTAATCCGCCGTGGATTTTCGGGCTTTCGAATGCCCAAGTTGCCAGCGCCATCTCCGCGCTCGGCGGCCTGATTCTCCTGATCTCCTTGAGACGCCCTTCCGCGGCAAATTCCTGAACTAACAAACAATCCGGGAGCTTCGCGATTTACTTCAGCCGAGCGGCTTCCCACGCCAATTCGTAGTGGCGTTGCTTTTCCATGATGCGCGGGGAAGAGGTGATCCGCGAGAGCAGCGAATAAACCATCCATTTGCGCAGGATACGAAAGCGATCCAGGGAATTGACGGCCTTGGCATGGGACGGCCCGTAAAATTTTGTCAGGTATAAATATCTGTTCTGGTAAAAGGCAGAAACGGAATTTGCCGATCCGGATTTGCCGCCGACGTGCATGATATTCGCTCCGGGAACGATGTAGCAAGTTACGCCTTTGTTTTTGAGCGTATGCGCCAGTGCAGTATCTTCATAGAAAAGGAAAAAATCCTTGTCAAATAGCGTCGGTGACGGGATCACTTCGCGGCGGATCAGGAAAAAAGCGCCCATCACTCCTTCCACTTTCACCGGGACGGTTGCGCGTGCGATTCTCCGCTTCTCCTGGCCGGCAAGCAGCTTGGCGAACCAGTTGGCATAAAACGCGAAAAGCGAGGCTTTGAACACCATCCCCTGGTCGCGGCCATCTCCATAGGCGATCCGCGGTGCGCAAACACCCACATCGGGCCGCTCTTCCAGAAAATGCCACAGCTTGACCAGCGCGTCGCGATTGAGGATCAGGTCCGTATTCATTACGCAGACGTACTTGCTGCGGGTCGCGGCAACTCCCCCGTTCATGCCGCGGCCGTAGCCGAGATTTTCGCCGGTCTGGAGATATTCGACATCGGGGTGGGATTCCAGAAATTCCTGGGAACCATCCGTGGAATGGTTGTCCACCACGGTGAACGTGAAAGTAAATGAAACGTCGAGAGTGTTGAAGAAATCCGCCAGATGCTTCACGCAATCCAGCGTGTTGTAGTTGACGGTTACGAATGCGATGTCTACCGGCATGGAGTACACGTCCCGCCCAGCCTCGGCGCGCACGGCGCCGCCCTGCAAATTATTCGAGCATCTGGCGGAGGACGTATTGCAAGATTCCCCCATGCTGGTAGTAGGAGACTTCTTCGGGAGTATCCACACGGACCAGCGCGGTGATCGTTTTTACGCTGCCGTCCGCGGACTTTGCTTTCACCGTGACGTGTTTACGCGGCGTAAGCGAAGCGACGCCCTCGACATCGAACACTTCGTGCCCGGTCAAGCCGAGCGATTCCCGGTTCTCCCCGGGTTTGTATTCCAGCGGCAGGACGCCCATGCCCACCAGATTGCTGCGGTGGATGCGCTCGTAACTTTCCGCCAGAACCGCGCGAACACCGAGCAGGCGCGTGCCCTTGGCGGCCCAGTCGCGCGAAGAGCCGGAGCCGTATTCTTTTCCGGCGAGAACGAAAAGGGGCACGCCGTCTTCGCGGTATTTTACTGCGGCATCGTAGATGAACATTTTTTCGCCACCGGGCAGATGCAGCGTCCAGCTGCCTTCCGTGCCGGGAGCGAGCTGATTGCGCAGGCGGATATTGGCGAAGGTGCCGCGCATCATCACTTCATGATTGCCGCGGCGCGCTCCATAAGAATTGAATTCGTGCGGCTTCACGCCCTTGGCAACCAGATATTTTCCGGCCGGCGAATCGACGGCGATGGAGCCGGCGGGGGAAATGTGGTCGGTGGTGACGCTGTCGCCGAGCACGGCCAGCACGCGGGCGCCGCGGATGTCAGCCAGCGGCCCGGGAGCCTTGGGCATGTTCTCGAAATACGGCGGCAACTTTATATACGTTGAGTTCGCGTCCCACTGGTAGAGATCGCCTTCGGGAACGGGCATCGCTTTCCAGCGGGCGTCGCCTTCGAAAACTTCGCTGTATTCCTTGCGGTATTGTTCCGTGGAAACGGCGGAGCGAACGGTGGATTCGACTTCCTGCGGGGTGGGCCAGATGTCGCGCAGATAGACGGGCTTTCCGGCTTTGTCGGTGCCGAGCGGCTCGCTGGTGAGGTCGAGGTCCATTCGGCCAGCCAGCGCGTAAGCCACGACGAGCGGGGGCGAAGCGAGGTAGTTGGCGCGCACCAGCGGATGGATGCGGCCCTCGAAATTTCGATTGCCGCTGAGCACTGCAACCGCAATCAGATTATGCTCCTTGATGGCCGCGCCGATGGAATCGGGCAGCGGCCCGCTGTTGCCAATGCAGGTGGTGCAGCCGTAACCCACGAGATTGAATTTCAATTTATCAAGGTATTGCGTCAGGCCCGCGGCGAGCAGGTAATCGGTGACCACTTTCGAGCCGGGAGCAAGGCTGGTCTTCACCCAGGGTTTTATGTCCAGCCCGCGTTCGACGGCTTTCTTGGCGAGCAGGCCCGCACCCAACATGAGCGACGGATTCGAGGTATTGGTGCAGCTGGTGATGGCGGCAATCACCACAGCGCCGCTGGAGAGATCAAACGTGTCGCCGTTATTCTTGACGTGCACGTGCTTTGCCGAGGCGCCTTCCACGACTTTGACGAACGACGCCTTTGCATTTTTGAGCGCAACTCGATCCTGAGGGCGCTTCGGCCCGGCGACGGTAGGCTCGACACTGGCGAGATCCAGTTCCAATTTGTCGCTGAACGCAGGCTCAGGCGTGGTGTCGGTGCGGAACAGCATCTGCTCTTTGCAATAAGCTTCGACAAGAGCGATCTGTTCGTGCGAACGGGAAGTGAAATGCAGATACGCGAGCGTCTCGTTATCCACTGGGAAAAAGCCCATCGTGGCGCCGTACTCGGGAGCCATGTTGGCGATCGTGGCGCGGTCGGGGACGCTCAGCGTGGAAAGGCCGGAGCCATAGAACTCGACGAATTTGCCGACGACGCCTTTCTTGCGGAGCATTTCGGTAACCGTGAGGACGAGGTCCGTTGCGGTGGTGCCTTCCGGCAACCGGCCGTGCAGCTTGAAGCCGACGACTTCCGGCACGAGCATCGAGAGCGGTTGGCCGAGCATGGCCGCTTCGGCTTCAATGCCGCCGACGCCCCAACCGAATACGCCCAGCGAATTGACCATCGTGGTGTGCGAATCCGTGCCCACGAGCGAATCGGGATAGGCTTCGACGCGATTGCCGTTGGGCATCGCGCAGACCACCCGCGCGAGATACTCGATATTCACCTGGTGGCAGATGCCGGTGTCCGGTGGAACTACCTTGAAATTGCGGAACGCTTTTGCGCCCCAGCGAAGGAATGCGTAACGCTCGACGTTGCGCTGAAATTCCAGTTCGGCGTTCAAGCCGAAGGCATTATTGCTCCCGAAATTGTCCACCTGGACGGAATGATCGATCACCAGTTCCGCGGGAAAGAGCGGATTGATGCGCTTTGGATTTCCGCCCATTCTCTGAACCGCTTCGCGCATGGCGGCAAGGTCCACAACCGCCGGAACGCCGGTGAAATCCTGCAGTAGTACGCGGGCGGGCATAAAAGCAATTTCTTTTTGCGGGCCGTTGGGAGTCCATTTGGCAAGCGCCGCGAGGTCGTCTTTGCGGACGAAGCGTCCGTCTTCACAGCGGAGCAGATTTTCGAGCAGGATGCGCAAGGAAAAAGGAAGCTTGGATAGATGGCTGATTCCCTTCGTTTCCAGGGTTTCCAGGCGGTGAATTTCGAAGGATTGCGCGCCAACATTCAGTTTGTCCCGGGTACCGAAGGAATTGGCAGCGGAGATCGTCATACTGAAGGTCCTTTCCAGATGGCTAGAGCCTTCTATCATAACCGAAAATGTGACGTGGCGCGGAGACGGTATAATGAGTTGTTGTGAAGATTCTTCTGATTTCGACCTATGAGTTGGGAAGGCAACCGTTCGGGCTGGCTTCGCCGGCGGCGTGGTTGCGGAAGCGCGGGCACGCGGTGACGTGCCTGGATTTGTCCCGGCAATCGCTCGGCGAGCAGGCGGTGCGGGAAGCGGGGTTGATTGCGTTTTATGTGCCGATGCATACGGCCACGCGGTTGACGCTGGAATTGCTGGAGCCGATTCGCAGGAGCAATCCCACGGCGCACCTGTGCGCCTATGGTCTATATGCGCCGCTGGCGGCGGAAACACTGCGCGCGCATGGAGTCGAGAGCCTGTTCGGCGGAGAATTTGAGCAAGCGCTTGTGGATTTGGGGGAAGGTCTTTCGGGTGTCACGGCCCTTCCAAAAAGTCATCCGTTCAGTTCGAATGTTTCGCTGGCGAGGTTGCGGTTTTTGACGCCCGATCGATCGGATCTATCCGCGCTGAAGGATTATGCGCACCTGGTGATGCCGGAGGGGGAGCACAGGCTCGTCGGATACACAGAGGCTTCTCGCGGGTGCAAGCATTTGTGCCGGCATTGCCCGATTGTTCCGGTTTATAACGGAGTTTTCCGGATCGTGGACCGCGAAGTGGTTCTGTCTGACATACGCCAGCAGGTGACGGCGGGCGCGCAGCACATTACGTTCGGAGATCCGGACTTTTTCAACGGGGTGGGCCACGCCGTGCCGTTGGTGGAAGCCCTGCACCGCGAATTTCCAGGGCTGACTTATGACGTCACCATCAAAGTGGAGCATCTTCGGAAGCACGCGGAGCTACTGAAAAAGTTGCGGGAAACCGGCTGCTTGTTCGTTGTTTCGGCCGTGGAGTCCCTCGACGACCGGATTTTGGAGAAGTTGCAGAAGGGCCATAGCCGTGAGGATTTTTTCAGCGTGGTGGAGGACTGCCGGCAAGCGGGAATCGCGCTGCAGCCCACGTTTATGCCGTTCACTCCGTGGACCACGTTTGAAAACTATATCGACCTGCTGGAGCAGCTACGGCGCCTGAAATTGATTGGAGCAGTGGCCCCGATTCAATTGGCGATACGTTTGTTGATCACTGCGGGCTCACGGCTTCTGGAGCTTGATGAAGTGAGCCAGCGGATCGGCCCGTTCGACGCGAAGTCGTTGATTTATCCATGGCAACATTCCATTCCCGGTATCGACCGGTTGTGTGAAGAACTGCAGGACGTCGTGTCATCGGCGGAGAAACTGAAACATGGGCGAGCAGCGATCTTCGAGAAGATCTGGCGCGCCGCCAACCGAGCCGCCGAACGAGACTTCGAGGAGAACGACCTTTTCATTCCTGCGGCTGTGCCCGGTGTCCCGTACCTGAACGAGCCCTGGTATTGTTGAGCGGAGCCCACGCGGGACCAGTTGGTCCCCATCGCAAAAGCGAAAGAAGCAGTCCGTCAGGCGGAATCTTTTTTATGAGAGTTGCGGAATGAACTCCCCAAAGCCTCGGCCAAGAATCCTTTTGTTCACGGCGAAGCTTGGTTACCAGACCCGCGCATTCGACTCGGCCGCAAAAAAACTGGATGTCGAACTGGTGTTTGTGACCGACCGGTGCCACCAATTGGATGACCCGTGGCACGATCGCGCTCTGCCCGTGCGATTTGAAGCGCCGGAAGAGGCGGCGTATGCCGTGATGCAGGCGCAGACCGGGCACCGTGTGGATGGAGTGCTGGCGCTGGGAGACCGGCCGACGCTGGCGGCTGCCTACGCCGCACGCGGCCTCGGGATTGCGCACAATCATCCGGCGAGTGTGGAGGCGTGCCGGAGCAAGCTGCGATTGCGGGAAGTATTTCGCGATGCGGGCCTGCCGACGCCTTGGTTTCGAAGCCTTCCGTTGCAGGCAATCCCGGAGCCTGCGCTGGTGGGCATTCATTATCCTTGCGTATTGAAACCGATTTCGCTTTCCGCGAGCCAGGGCGTGGTTCGAGTGAATAATCGTGAGGAGTTTCTTGCGGGCGCCGCCCGATTGAAGCTGTTGCTTCAGTCTGCGGAAATCCAGGCCACACGGGAACCGAATCTCGATCGGATGATTGTCGAAGAATACCTGCCGGGCAGGGAAGTCGCGGTGGAAGGCCTGTTGAAGGACGGAGCACTGCGCGTGCTGGCAATTTTCGACAAGCCGGATCCGCTAGAAGGGCCGTACTTCGAGGAAACCATTTACGTCACACCGTCGCGCCTCGCCGCCGCGGAACAGGAAGCTGTCGAAGAAAGTTTCAGGGATGCGGCGCAGGCGTTGGGGCTTGCGCACGGACCCGTGCATGGAGAGTTTCGACTGAACGAACGCGGTGTATGGCCGATTGAAGTTGCGGCGCGGCCGATTGGCGGACTGTGCGCGCGGGCGTTGCGTTTTCAACTTGCAAACGAAACCGAGCCAATCGGGTTGGAGGAATTATTGTTGCGGCATGCCCTTGATCTGCCCGGTTGGGATGCCCCGCGAGAACAAGCAGCTTCCGGCGTACTGATGATTCCTGTTCCCCAAAGCGGAATTCTGGAAAGAGTGGAAGGAGCGGAAGCAGCCCGAGCGGTGCCGGGCGTTACTCAGCTCGAGATTAGTGCGCGCTGGCGGGATTACATTGCCGCGTGGCCCGAGGGATCAAGCTATTTGGGGTTTCTGTTCGCGAGAAGCGAAACGCCCGCCGCAGTGGAGAGCGCGCTCCGCGAAGGCCACTCAAAACTGAGTTTCAAGCTTACTCCGCGGCTCCCGGTGGAACATCCGGTGACGGGGAAAGTCTAGCGTCAGCCTTTCGCCTTGGGGGGAACGTAACCTTCGGGGAGCTTTGCGCCATCGCCGAAGAAAAACTGTTCCATCTGCTCTTCCATGATTTTTTGGGAATTCGGATCGATGGGGTTCAGGCGATACTCATTCATCAGCATCTTGGAATACTCAACCCAAAGCTTCCAGGCTTCCTTGGAAACGTTTTCATACACGCGTTTGCCGATTTCGCCGCGCCAGGGCACCCGATCCAGCCCCGGCATGTCTTTGCCGAACTTCACGCAATGAACCATGCGTGTGCCGGGCTTTACCGGCTCACTGGGAGCGGGCGCCGGTCCGCAAGAATCGTCTGCCATTCTGGTTTCCCCCGAAGAACCTATTGTCCGCCAGGCTGCAGGTTGTTGCAAGTTGGGGGAATCGCGGTTACTCTACCGCCACTGGTGAGGTAGAGACTTCTATTCCAGTTTCGCCCCCTCCTCTCCTTCTCATCCGGCATTTTCCTTAACAAGATGTATCCATCAGCGCTGAGTGAATTGTTTAGAGCACTTTGAAATGAACTTGCCATGGACATGACCAACCGGCCTGTCTTTAGCGGCGAACTGCTGGAAGTCTACAAGGAAGAGTTGCGATCGATTCACGAGCAGGAGTTGCTCCCGCGCCTGTGGTCGCGAGATGAAACGCTGTGGCCTGGGGCGGGACTGCCCGGCGGGAATTTGCGGGCGAGCCTTGAATTTCTTCAGCTCCCCGAAAAATTGCCCAAGTTCCTCGAGGAGATTCTCGGGGCGGAGACCTCCGCTCGAGCCGAAGGCCTCACGGACCGGGTTCTGATCGCGTTTGAAAATGCGCATCTTCTCTGCGAGGCCCTCCTTAATATCTATCCGCTGGCTCCTCCTCTGAGATGCCTGGTCATGGACAGCTCCCACCCGGCTGAAATATGTCGGATCGAGGCGCAAATCGACATCGAAAAAACGGTGTTTCTCCTGGTGAATAAGTCCGGCTATCGTGTCGGAGCCCATTCTTTAGTTCTATATTTTCTGAACGCCGTCCAAAGCAGGGTTTCTTCTTTTCCCGCGCGCCATTTCGTGGCCGAAACCGAACCCAACTCCTTTCTGGCGACAGTTGCCAGGCAGTACGGATTTCGATTGGTATTGGAACTTCCGACCGCCATTCCCACCCTGTATTGCTCATTGGTTGATATCGCCGCGCTGTTGGCGGCTCTTGCCGGTGTGCAGCCCGAGGTAATCCGTGTCGCCTGCCGGGAGTTGAAAAAGGTCTATTCTGAACCGGCCTCCGGAGGGGCAAATTTACCGTGCGATTTGGCGGCGCTTCTGAGTGCATCGGCAACGCGAAAAAGAAAGTTCATTGTTTTTCTCGCCTCGCAAAAGCTCGCTCCTTTTGCCGTTGCCCTTTGCCGGCTGGTGGGGGGAAGCCTGGGGAAAGGCGAAACTGGTCTTTATCCGCTCGCAGAGTCAATTCCATGCCGGTCAGAGGTATATGAAGGCAAATCGAGCTTTGTGATTCTGAAGCATGTAGAAGAGTTGGAACCCTTTTTCGAGCGTGCAGCATCTGAATTGCGGAGCCGGGGCATCCCGTTCGTCGAGATTACAGTGAGGGATCCCCTGGACCTCCTTCGTGAGGTGTTTCATTGGCAGATCGCAACGGTGATTGCGGGCGCCAGGATTGGCATCAACCCATTCGAGGCCGCAGAGGTGCGGCTACCGAATACCCTTGCGGCGGAATTGTTGAATAACTTTTCGGCCCACAATGACACATTGAAACGCCGACCTCGAATCCAGGAGAACGGCATTCAGATGTTTGCAGAGGCTCGATCGCGCCACGAGATATCCCAGCTGAACCTCGTGGAATGCCTGATCTCTTTCTTTCACCAACGCCAGCGAGCGGAATATCTCGGCTTGTACGTTTTTCTGGACCCGGAAGAAACAGCGCGGGCCGCATTTCAGAAATTGCGCGAACAACTGTCTGAAGCCCTCGGCTTGCCGGTGCTGCTCGGCTGGGGACCTCGATCTCTCGATTCGTACGGCTACTTTTTGCGCGTGGGCGCCCCGGCAGGGCTCCATCTGATGATCACCGCGGATGAGAAGGGAGATGTGGCCATTCCAGGGACCAATTACTCGTTCGGGCAGTTGTATCGTGCACTGGCGCTGGGCCAATTTGAGGCATTGTCTGCCGGAACAGGGCTGGCATTGCGGTTGCACCTGGCTTCGGCGACGGCCGAAAGCTTTTCCCAGCTCCAAAAACTCGTGCAAGAAGCGTTCCGGCGTATGTCGGCCTGAGCATTTTTAAAGCTTTCTTCCCGGTCTTACTTTTGATATTTCTCAAGGGCTTTCCAGGAGGCGCTGTCTTGCCAAACATCACGACCGTGTTTTGGGACATCGGCGGGGTAATTCTGACCAACGGGTGGGACCACAATTCCCGGATGGAGGCCGCCAAGGCCTTTCAGTTCGACTGGGAAGAATTCCGGGAGCGGCATGACCTCTCCTTTCCCGCTTTTGATGCGGGGCAGATCACCATCGACCAGTATCTGGACCGCACGCTTTTTTACCGTCCGCGCGCTTTCACTCGCGAAGAGTACACGGCCTTCATGTTTGCCCAGTCGAAAGAATACCCGGAGACGCGGCAATTGCTTCGTGACGTCGCTCGTACCCAAAAGTATTTCGTCGCATCCATTAATAATGAGCCGCTGGAATTGAACAACTACCGGATCGAAGCGTTTGGCCTGAGGAAGGATTTTCAGGTTTTCTTCAGCTCCTGCTACCTGCATGCCCGGAAACCGGAGGAGCAGATCTTCCGGATTGCGCTGGAAGTCTCGCAGCGTCCCGCAGAGGAGTGCGCGTTTATCGACGACCGTTCGCTGAACCTGGAAAACCCGCGCCGCTTAGGCATGCACGTGATTCATCACAAGAATGCGGCGCAAACCTGGGCAGAACTGAAAGCCTTGGGGATTGAGGTATAGTCGAAATGCCATGCAAGTAAGCATGGCTGGGCCGAAAACCACGGAGGAAGCGCATGGCTGAACAAGAAAAACGCTCAAGCTCGATCTACGGAACAACCGCCGATCCTTGTACTGTGATCCTGTTTGGCGCATCGGGCGATCTGGCCAAGCGCAAAGTGATTCCCGCGATGTACGACCTGGCGCAGCACAACTCCCTTGGAGAGCGCTACGCGATCGTCGGCTTTGCGCGGACTCCGATGACCGATGATTCCTTCCGTACCACGATTGGTGAGGCGGCGAAAACGATTTCAGAAGTCGGGCCGATAGATCCCGCCAAATGGAACGACTTTTCTTCCAACCTCTTTTATTCCGCGGGCGAATACGGAAACCCGGATTCCTATGCCCAGCTTGCCAAGCGACTGGCGGAAATTGACGCCGAAAAAAAACTGGGCGGAAACCGGTTGTTTTATCTCTCCACACCGCCCGAAGTATATAAGGACATTGTGGAACAGTTGGGGCGCGCGGGACTGGCGAAGTCCACGAATCCCAATTCCTGGGTACGGATCATTATTGAGAAGCCGTTTGGACGCGACCTGGCCACCGCAAAAGAACTGAACAAGATCGTGCTGAACGTTTTTGAAGAAAAACAAGTCTATCGAATCGATCATTACCTCGGGAAAGACACGGTTCAGAACTTGCTGGTGCTGCGGTTCGGAAACGGCATCTTCGAACCGCTGTGGAACCGCAATTATGTGGACCACGTCCAGATTACCGCGGGCGAAACCCTGGGAGTCGAGCGGCGCGGCGGCTTTTATGAGACCGCCGGCGCGCTGCGGGATATGATCCAGAGCCACGTTTTGCAACTTACGTCGTTGATGGCCGTTGAACCGCCGGCTTCATTTGACGCGACCGCGGTCCGCAACGAAAAACTGAAAATCCTGCAATCCATCCGTCCCTACAACCTGCAAATGGTCGCCCAATCCGTCGTGCGCGGGCAGTATGCTCCGGGAAGTTCCGATGGCAAGAAGTTGGCCGGATACCGGGATGAACCGGGTGTGAGTCCCGATTCCCGCACCGAAACGTTTGTGGGCATGCGGGTGTTGATTGACAACTGGCGCTGGGCGGGAGTTCCGTTTTATCTGCGCACGGGGAAGCGGCTTGCAAAGCGAACCACGGAAATCATGATCCAGTTTCGTTGTGCGCCGCATCTGGTCTTCCGCGACCGCGATATTGAGCCCAACCGCCTGGTGCTAAACATTCAACCCGATGAAGGTATCTCCGTTTCCTTCGGTGCCAAGCGGCCCGGCACGGAAATGAGCATCGGCAATGTGACCATGAATTTCAGCTACCGCGAAGCCTTCGGCGGAACGTCGAGGAGCGCGTACGCAACGCTGGTGAATGACTGTTTGCGCGGCGATGCCACGCTGTTTGACCGCGGCGACTCGGTGGAGGCAGCCTGGTCGATCGTGGACCCGATCCTCGACGTCTGGAGCGCCGCCAGGACGGGAACCGTGCCCACCTATGCGGCGGGCACGTGGGGACCCAAGGAGTCCGACCAATTGCTGGAACGCGACGGCAGACAGTGGTATAACCCTTAAAACGGTTTAATGAAGAGATTTTGCGGGAGGCACGGTGATACTTGCGGGCGACGTGGGCGGCACAAAATGCAACATCGCGCTGTTTGCGGAACAAAATGGAAAGCTGCACGAAGTGTTCAAGCAGCGATTCGCCAGCAAGGATTTCGCCAAGTTTGACCTGATCATCAAGGAGTTCACCCACCAGGCTGCCCCCCACCTTACCGGTGAAAAAGTTCGTGCCGCGGGATTCGGCGTGGCCGGACCAGTCATTAATAATCGGATTCACGCCACCAATCTTCCCTGGGTGATTGACGCGGAGAGTTTGTCACAGGAACTGGGGGTTAAGACAATTGCGCTGATGAATGATCTCGGCGCCACGGGTCACAGCCTGGACCACCTTCCCCCCGAGGATTTTGTAGTCCTGAATCAGGGAAAGCCGGTGCAAGGCGCAACGCGCGCCTTGTTAGGCGCAGGAACGGGTCTGGGACAATCCATCCTTTTCTGGGACGGCAACCGTTATCGCGTGGTTCCCAGCGAAGGCGGCCATTCCGATTTTGCACCGCACACCGATGAGCAGATCGAGTTGCTGAAATTCATGCGCAAACGCTACCCGCAGGTTAGTTGGGAGCTGATTCTCTCCGGCCGCGGCTTTCGCACGCTTCACGAATTTCTCTCCAGCACTGTGAAGCACCCCGTCTTTGACGATCCTGACGCCGATCCCGCGCCCTTCATCACCAAAGCCGGCTTGTCCAAGGAATGCTCGGTTTGCGTCAAGACGCTGGATTTGTGGACCGCTCTCTATGGAGCGGAAGCGGGAAATCTCGCGCTGAAAGTGCTGGCGCTTGGCGGCGTTTATGTTGCCGGCGGGATTGCGGTAAAAATTCTTCCGAAAATGCAGGACGGCACTTTTTTTAAGGCCTTCCAGGATAAATGGCATTTCACCGATATGCTCAGCAACGTTCCCGTTTCCATGGTTCTGAATGAAAATGCTCCGCTGCTCGGCGCGGCTTACGAAGCGCTGGCAACGCTGGACCGATAGCCCCTCTCGCTCACTCCTCAACCCTGCATTCTTTGGTACACTGAATTGTCATTCGCCCGGTTCGCCCGAGCGCCATCCTTCATATCGCAAGCCCTGCCGCACGCCACCGCGCGGGCGGAGGCACGGAGAAGTCTCATGAGTACCCCCGTCACATCGCAGGTCATCGACGTCCAGAACTATTTCAGCGGCGCGTGGCATAAATCTTTGGCTTCGGAACATTCCAACGTCGTCAATCCCGCGACGGGGGAAGTGATCGGGCGCACGCCGCTCTCGTCGAAGGCCGAGGTGGAGACGGTCGTGCAGGCCGCTGCAGCAGCCTTTCCCGCATGGCGCAGGACGCCGGTGGGAGAGCGCATTCAATATCTTTTCAAGCTGAAAAATCTGCTGGAAGAACACATTGACGAACTCTCCAGGCTGATCACCTTGGAAAACGGAAAGACGTTTGGCGAAGCCAAGGCCGAATGGCGCCGCGCGATTGAAAATGTGGAAGTCGCCTGCGGCATGCCGGTGATGATGCAGGGTTACAACCTTGAAGACATAACTCCGGGCGTCGATGAAACGCTGATTCGCCAGCCGCTCGGCGTGGTGGCCGCCATCGTGGCGTTCAATTTCCCGGCCATGATTCCGTTCTGGTTTCTCCCTTACGCTATTGCCTGCGGCAATACCTTTGTGCTCAAGCCCAGCGAGCGCGTGCCGCTGACGATGCTGCGCACCATGGAGTTGATCGAAAAGACCGGGCTGCCCAAGGGCGTGATGAACATTATTAATGGCGGCAGGGAAGTGGCCGACGCGCTTTGCGATCATCCGGCGGTACGGGCGATCAGCTTTGTGGGTTCCACGCCGGTTGCCAAGCATGTTTACACACGTTCGGCGGCGGCAGGGAAGCGGATGCAGTGCCAGGGCGGCGCGAAGAATCACGTGATCGTGTTGCCGGATGCGGACATGGACCTGGCGAAGCAGATTATCAGCGACTCCGCGTTCGGCTGCGCCGGGCAGCGGTGCCTGGCGGTTTCCGTGGCCGTGACGATTGGCGAAGCGCAAAAAACGTTTCGCGATGCGATTGCGGAAGCGGCTTCTTCCATCAAGGTTGGATTTGGCCTTGATGCCGGCGTCCAGATGGGGCCGGTGATTTCGCCCGCCAGCAAGCAGCGCATCGAAGGCTTGATCGCGCAGGGCGTGTCGGATGGCGCGAAGCCCGTTGTGGATGGCCGCAACTTGAAAGTAGCCAGCTACGAGGCGGGAAATTTCCTGAAGCCCACGGTTCTGGACGGCGTGCCCGCTTCGAGTTCGCTGGCGGACACGGAGATTTTCGGGCCAGTGTTGAGCCTGATTCACGCCAACACAATTGACGAAGCCATCGAATTCATCCGCAAGAGCCCGTATGGCAACCAGGCTTCGCTCTTCACCACCAGCGGCGCGGCGGCGCGGAAATTCCGCTACGAAGCGCCGGCGGGCAATATCGGCATCAATATCGGCGTCGCCGCGCCGATGGCTTCTTTTCCGTTCAGCGGATGGAAAGAAAGTTTCTTCGGCATCCTGCATGCCCAGGGCAAAGACGCGGTGGAGTTCTACACGGAATCGAAGATCGTGGTGGAACGCTGGTCGCGGCAGGAAACGCGCAAGTTCTAACTGGTCACGTCCCAGCCACAGACGATGGCCGCCAAACCCATCAACCTCGGAATCAATGAACGGGTGGAGTGTGCGGAAACGCTGCCCTCGCGCTTCTACACCGATCCCGCCATCCTCACACTGGAAAAAGAACGTATTTTTCGCCGCACCTGGCAACTCGTTGGAACCCTGAACCAGCCTTGCGGAGAAACTGACGGTGCGAAGCGAACGATTGCAGATCCCGGAGCGTTTTTCACGGTGGACGTTGTCGGGGAACCGGTCGTTGTGGTTCGTGACAGTGCTGGAACGCTCCGTGCCTTCAGCAATGTCTGCCGGCATCGCGCGGGCCCGATTGCACAAGGTTCGGGTTGTCGAAACGTCTTCAACTGCGCCTATCACGGGTGGACCTACACGCTGGACGGGCGGTTGATCGGCACGCCGGAAGTGGACGGCATGGAGTTTTTCGACCGCTCCACGATGGGCATGATTCCGCTGCGCTGCGAAACATGGGAACAATTCATCTTTATAAACTTCGATCTCCAGGCGCCGCCTCTTTCGGCTTTTCTCGAAAATATTCCGCAACAAGCCGCTGGATTCGAGTTCAAGGACATTGAACTGGCCGAGCGACGCGATTACTACGTGAACTGCAACTGGAAAGTTTACGTGGACAATTATCTTGAGGGATACCATATCCCCATCGTTCACCCAGGGTTGATGAAAGAGATCGACTACCCGCGCTATAGGACAGAAGTGTTTCGTTACGCGTCGCAGCAGTTGGGGCCGGTTAAAGAGGTGAAGCCAGGTGACGCCGGTGAACGCCTCTATGCGCCGGGACTGGGATCGGAGGAAGCACTTTACTTCTGGATCTTTCCCAACCTGATGCTGAACATTTACCCCGACAATATTCAGACCAACGTGATCGTACCGCTGGGGCACGATCGGACCCTGACCATTTTCGAGTGGTACGCCCACGACGCGCATTCGGAAACGGTACGAGAGCGATTGAGAAAGGCCATCGGCTTCAGCGAGACCGTTCAGCAGGAAGACATTCACATCTGCGAAGCGGTTCAGCGCGGGCTCCAGTCATCCACCTACGACCGCGGACGCTACTCCGTGAAGCGCGAAAACGGCGTACACCACTTTCATCTGCTGTTGAGCGAGTTCCTCCAATCCACGTAACGATTGCGTAGTCGCGCGGCGCTTCACTGGCAGGGGGTGGCGGAAAATAGGCGGGTAAGCTATCCTGAATTGTAACGAAGTTGAAGCAACTTCCATTACGCAACGCCCCCAGACACAGGAAAAACGTGATGAGCGAGACGAAAACCACTACGCCCGCGGGCAAAGCGGCGCGCCCCACCTGGAAACCTGCCGGCCGGGTTCATGCCGGCGAGCAGCCGTTTACTTATCCCTTGAAGCGGGAATTTGTTGAGCCGGATTGGCGCCGGTTGCCCGGATATAAGGATGTCACCAAGGAAGAGTGGGAAACCGCTCTCTGGCAGCGCCGCCACACGGTGAAGAATTTGAAGGAATTGAAGGACGCGTTTGGCGATCTGATCCCGGACACGCTGATGAAATCTCTGGAACGCGACGGGCAAGAGCGCGCCACGATGTCCATCCTGGTGCCTCCGCACATGCTGAACACCATGGATGACAAGGACCTCTGGAACGATCCGGTTCGGCGTTACATGCTGCCGGCGTTTGACGATAGGCATCCCGAATGGCCGAGTCATCCGAAAGCCAGCCGCGACTCGCTGCACGAATCGGATATGTGGGCGGTGGAGGGATTGACTCATCGTTACCCGACAAAAGTGCTCGCGGAGATGCTTTCCACCTGTCCGCAGTATTGCGGGCATTGCACGCGCATGGATCTGGTCGGCAACGACGTGCCACAAGTGATCAAGCTGAAGTTTCAGATTCCGCAGAAGGATCGTTACCAGCAGATGCTCGACTATCTGCGCGTTACGCCTTCGGTGCGCGACGTTGTGGTCAGCGGCGGCGACATCGCCAACGTGCCGATCGCCGGGCTGGAAGATTTTGTCTCCAAACTGATGGACATTCCAAACATCCGCGACATTCGGCTGGCGACAAAGGGCCTGATCGCCATTCCGCAACATTTCTTGCAGCCGGAGGTGCAAGCCGGCCTTGAGCGGCTGGCGAAGAAAGCGCGCGAACGCGGCGTGGATATCGCCGTTCATACGCACGTGAACAACGCGCGCCAGGTGACGCCGCTGGTGCGGAAAGCCGTGGAGTCGCTGCTCGATATGGGCTACCGCGACGTCCGCAACCAGGGCGTGTTGCTGCGCGGGGTGAATACTTCCCCGAAAGAGCTGCTGGAGCTCTGTTTTGCGCTGCTCGATTTCGGCAAAATCATGCCCTACTACTTTTATCAGTGCGACATGATCCCGAACGCCGAGCATTGGCGGCTGGCCATTCATGAAGCGCAGCAGTTGCAGCACGACATCATGGGCTACCTGCCCGGATTCGCCACGCCGCGCATCGTTTGCGACGTGCCGTTTGTCGGCAAGCGCTGGGTGCATCAGATAAAGGAATACGACCGGCAACTGGGAATTTCCTACTGGACGAAGAATTACCGCACGGGAATTGAAGCGGACGACCCGGAAGCGTTGAACCGCCGCTACGAGTATTACGATCCCATCTACACGCTGCCGGAAACCGGGCAGAACTTCTGGCGAGCCGGAAGCGCCCAGCAAACGCTGTCCAAGTAATCGGCTCCAAAACCTCAAATCGTTCCGTTGGAGGCCCTTCTTACGCAATGCCGGGGAACCACCGCCAGCGGACTTCCTGCAGATACGCCGCGTAGCTCGCATCCTCTCGAAGGAAGCGTTCCTCGACTACACCTCTGATCATCAGCAGAGCGATCAGAACGACTGCCATCGTCAAATTGAGCATCGAGAAGCTTCGGAGGACAAACGCGAATAATGAAACGAACGTGCCGGTATAAATCGGATGCCTCACAAAACCATAGGCACCTTTCGTCACAACTTTACGCTGTGCCGGAATAAATCCGATGTTTCTCCCGAGGCTCAGCAAGGCATACACGAGGATCATCACCGAGACTAGCGCGAATCCATTCCCCACAATCGGCGAAATCAGCGATACTCCTTGCCCGGCGAACGCCGCGAAGCCAAGCGTCGCGTAGGTCGTGACGAAGGCCAGAAGCCAGTACCAAGGATTCGGTGTGACACGAACGGGAGCCGTCCGCAGAACCATGAGGGCAATGATAACGAGAAGTTGCAACCCGAGGACGGCGCGAGGAAAGTTCACATGCCCGACCGCCCAACGGCGGTATAACTCGACAGCAAACGGAAGACAGGCCACGATAGCGATGGTTTTATCGACCCAGGGGATCACCAGAAGGTTCATGAACCCACGTCGAGTCATTGGACTCTCCGTCGATACCAAGTAAGGCTCGTCGCTCGGGAAGGTTCTTTCAGCCGAGCCGGTGTGTGGGTGAAGCGTAGTCTTCAGCGTGGAGCTGTGTCAATTGATGACAAGGGGCGGTTGGCCCGAGTTGAAGGCATTCTTTATTCTCTCCACTCCACGGCTGGGGCGAAGCGATCAGTGCTGTTCGATGACGCGCTGCTTGATGGCGAAGCGGAGGAGTTCGGAATTGTTGGCGAGGCTGAAGTCCTGCGTGATGCGGAAACAAAAAAGGGCCGGCTCAGAAATCTGAGCCGGCCCTTCGGGTCAGGGGGATTACTGCGGAGACGTTGCGGTCGCGACCGGCTGCAGAACAATCGTGTCGATTGTGGTGCCGATCACTTCGCCGGAGACGATCAGTTCCACTCGGCGGTTCTGCTGGCGTCCTTCGGAAGTGTCGTTCGATGCGATGGGCCGCGTCTTTCCAAAGCCCTTGGATGTGGTTGAAGATTCCGGAATGCCTTGCTGTGTCAAGAAGCTGCGGACACCTTCGGCGCGCTGCTCCGAAAGTTCCTGGTTATAGAGTTCGGTTCCGACGCTGTCCGTATTTCCTTCAACCGCTAGCCGTAGGGAAGGATACGCCAGCACGATGCCCGAAATTTTGGCCAGCTTCTCGCGTGCCAGTGGGCGGAGGGTGTATTTGCCGGAGTCAAACAGCACATCGGACATGTTGACCACCAGGCCCCGCGCGGTGTCGCGCGTTTCCAGGATCAGGTTGAACTGTTGCAGCAGGTTGGCGCGAAGCTGTTCGCGGTCACGCACAGCCTGTTGGAGCTGCGCATCAGAGGAAGCGGCGGCGGCGCGATCCCGGTCGGAATCGGCTTCCGCAATGTGTTGCTTGTGTTGGGCGTCGTTGCGGTCTCTCTCGGCCTGTGCCTGAGCTTCGGCGGAAAGCTGAGCGGCCGCCTGGGCATTGTTGTTCTGGCGATTAGCTTCGTTGCGCTCGTGATCGGCGTTGGCGCTGGCGGCTTCGGCGTTGGCGCGGCGCTGGGATTCATCGTCCGCGCGATCGTTGGCAGCGGCTTCGCGTCCCCGTCCGGCCCGGCGTTCGCCTTCGGCGCGTTCTTCGTCCATGTGCTTCACAGAAATTTCCCGCGCGTCTTCCGCTGTTTGAACCACTTCGCGCGACATCGAAATCAGCGCTTTCCGGTTTTCATGCCTGGTGGATGCCATCGCATCCGCATCGTTCATCTGGCGAACAGCCTTTTCATAACTCTCGGACGCGTAGCGATCGGCGCTTGCAGATTTCGCGATGCGCACGGCATTGCGCGCTTCGTAAAATTCCAGCGGCAACCGCGCGCTTATGACCACAGGGTCGAATGTGTAGCCCGTCGGTAGATAGCCGCCGCGATCAATCAATTCATACTTCGCGTCGACGAACTCGGTGCCTCCAGCAGTGTCCCGCCGGACGGAGTTCTCGAGCACCACCACGTTGCCGGGACGCCGCACGGCATAATAGGGTTCCGCGGTCACAATCAGCGCGAAAGCCTGCAGGTCCGTCGTCACATCCAGCTTGCTGCGGTGGTTTTCGCCCACCAACACTTCACCAATGTTTACCGGGCGGCCTTCCGGCGAGATCGCCCACAACACATAGGTCAGATACTCGTTGCCGAAACTCGTGGGCTTGTCCATCCCGGAGAATTCAACCTCAATTTCCAACGCGCCACGCTTGCTCTCGACTTTGGCTTCGCCCGCCCCGCCCGGCATTAATTCTGTTCCGTGAAAACCGATCTTTGTGGCGCCACTGCGGTGCTTATAGCTGACTGCCTGTGTCGTCCGGCTCACCACACTCATCCGATACTCCGACGCATGATTGCGGGCGTCTTCCCGGACATGCGACTCGGTCTGCGCTTGCGCAGAAGCACCAAGAGTCATTACCGCGATTACAGTGATACTCGATAGCTTGAACATAAGTCTCCTTCTAAGAGTCTGAAGCCCAAGTATCACGCTTCCAGAACCTCAATACTGTCCTGTTGTGCACGTTTGGAAAGAAAAAGAGGGAGGCGCAGGATTCGTTTGAATCGTGGGATTATTAGGAAGAATCCGAACCACAGGTTGCCCGGCTGCGTTTTAAACGCGGGTAGCCGCAATGCCGTCGCGGAACGGAAGGAGCGCGATAAGAGTAAAAATTCCCAAAGTAGTTCCAAACGGAAGATCGCATACCGACAAAATTGCCGCAACCAGCGCCAGCTTCCGCCCCGATCCTTGATTGGTCACCAGAGCCAGTCCGGCCAGTAGCCCTATCAGCCCGCACACAAACGACAGCACCACCACAACTCCATACGCAACGTGGAACTCCGCCATCATTGTAGACGCATTCGGCACTCGCCCCAGTAGCGCGCCAAACATCACCGTTGCTGTCCCGCTATAAACAAACAGGCAAATGCCCAGGCCCAGCCGGAATATCCCGTACACGATCCAGCAAACCCCTAAAGTTTGCCGGTGACTACCCAAGTTGCCCACCGCTGATCCATCCAACACCATTCTTGCTCCCGTTAGACCAAATGCCTGCTGTCGGTTCGTCACCTGATTAGTACCCAATTCTTTGGCTTCCGTCTGTCCAGTCTGGTACATCCGCCCGCACAAGCCTTTCCTGTTCGCAGAGGCGGTTCTCCTTAGGATGCCGGAACCGATGAGGGGCGCTGAGTGTATTCGGCTCACCGAATTGGCGGCGATTGCAAAGTATTGCATTCGTTGTTATGCATTACAATTACGGGGGATTCAAGAACAGAAAGGCGAATGAGGCGCAGATGGAAAGAATTTACGATACATTAAATCGCATCCAATTATTATGGAAAGAGCTAGAACTAACAAAACCGAACACCAGAGAGTACGATGCGCTTTTGAATCGGATTCGCGCCCTTTCCGAAGAGTACATAGCGCTCATAGACGTGCCCAAAAAACCTACCAAATCAAAATGAATCACTGTCAAATTGTACGATTTTGGACAGACATGAGTTCCGGTACAGATTACACTCGTAGTCAAATCAACGTTAGATTCTCACACCCCGGGTCTGCGACAGTCCTTAACCTGACCGTTATGAATGTCGCAGACCTTCCTTGAGACGTTTATTAACACTCGACCTTGTCCTCCCGATTTGTGTCTGGGTCAATCGACCGATCAGTGCTGTTCGATCACGCGTTGTTTGATGGCGAAGCGGAGGAGTTCGGAGTTGTTGGCGAGGCAGAAGTCTTGCATGATGCGGTATTTGTGAAAGGCGACGGTGCGGGTGGCGACGTTGAGGATGGCGGCGGCTTCTTTCATGGTGTGGCCTTCGGCGAGGAGCTGCAGGACTTCGCGCTGGCGGGGCGTCAAAACACGGCCTGCTTCCGTGGACCGCGGTTCGCGCGCGGCTAGCTCGCCCAGAATTTCCTGTAGGGCAGGGGTGATGTACTTTCCGCCATGGAGAACTTCGCGCACGGCCTTCACCAGTTCGGAGCCGGCTGATTTTTTCAGCAGAAAGCCGGAGGCCCAGGTGCGCAGGGTTTCCGCGGCGATCTCCGCGTCTTCATTCATGGTGAGGACGATGATTTTGATGCTGGGATTGGCGTTTTTCAATTGTTCGCTGGCGTCGAACCCGTTGAGCATGGGCATGTTCAAGTCCACAAGCGCGACGTCAGGCTTCAGCGCCAGTGCTTCGCGGACGAGCGAGCGGCCGTCCGCAACAACAGCGACAACCTCAAATTCAGGCTCCAAAAGCCGCTTTATGGCCTCGGCGACAAGGGTGTGGTCGTCGGCCAGCAGAATCCGTGCTTTGGGCACTAAGAAGGTCCTCCAAGCTCCACTGCGCGGGCGGAGTTGAACGGAAAACGTGCCAAAAGGATACAGCAAATAAACGGAGTTAAGAAGTGGGGTTCGAAGGTAGGGGATTCAGCCGGCGGGCGCCGATGTGCTTGCTTTCGAGCAACCCAGCGCAGCTCAGAAATTCTCCGCCCAAGAATTTCTGAAAGCGGCCTGCTCCGTAAACTTAGCAACGAAACAAGTTCGCCGACCACGCGGGCTGCTCGAAAGTAAGCACATCGAGAGGCGAGAGAAGTAGGCACCGAAACGCAGCGCGGGAGCGTGTGAAGTTCGCCTCAGGAACGCAGCCATCATGAGGGACTCCTGAGGATTAGGGAACTGTCAATAGTTACAGTTTTGGCAAGAATTTTGAGAATTCCACAAAGGTAATGCCTGGCGGCGACTGCCACGCAAATAATCTAAACGCTTATATTTCAGTGGTATTGGGGGAGCTGATAGTGGAAAACCATTACTTTTACCGGAAGGGACTGCCAATCGCCGCTGGCTTCGGCAAGCGCTCGGTCATCATCAATGCGGGAAAAATCTCGGTGGCTTAGTCGGCGGCGGTGGCGGTAACGGTCTCTTCGACTTGCAGCCTGGGGCGTTTGATATCCCAAGCGAGGCCCAAGGTCTTGAGCGCGTAAATGCCGTACCAGTTCACGTCTACTTCATACCAGGCGTGGCCGTGGCGGGCCGCCTGAGGTTCGGCATGATGGTTGTTGTGCCAGCCTTCGCCGAAGGTAAGGATCGCCACCCAGAAGCTGTTTGTGGATGCGTCGCCTGTTTCATAGCGTTGCGAGCCCCACATGTGGGTTGCGGAGTTCACCAACCAGGTGGCGTGCAGGCTGACGACCGTACGCAGGAAAACTCCCCAGAACACCCAAGGCCATCCGCCGATGGCGTAGAAAACCACCGCAATTACGACTGAGGGGATAACGTGCCACTTGCTGATCCAGAGGTGAAACTTGTCTTTGCGCAGGTCGGGGACATAGGGGAGAAGCTCGTCGCGATCCTGATGCATAGCCCGGCCGGTAATGATCCAGCCCATATGCGACCAGATGCCGCCATCGCGCGGGGAGTGGGGATCGCCCTCTTTATCCGTATTCTGGTGATGCATGCGGTGCGTCGCGACCCAGGAGATGGGACCGCCTTCGATGGCCAGCGTGCCGCAGGTGGTGAGAAAGTGCTCGACAATTTTCGGTGTTTTGTAGCCGCGATGGGTAAGCAGGCGATGATAGCCCATACCGATGCCGAGGCTGCCGGCAACCCACCACATGGCGATGGCGAGAACCAGCGCCTGCCAGGTGAAAAAGAAGAGGGCGGCGAAGGCCCCGAGATGCAAGCCGATCATGACGGAGGTGACGCCCCAATTTACCGGCTGATGAAAGGTGCGATCGTTGGCGAATAGGGTGCGGAGGCTCATGGTCAACCCCAACTCTACCACTAAGGGTTTGGGAATCGCAGTCCAATGAGGGACAGGTTGCATATCTGCACACTTGGGCCAGATTGGGGCAAAAAAAGTGCTGGTCAAACAGGTGGTATGTGGTACTATGTAGATGCGTTTGTTGCTCTTGTAACACCTTTAGATTCGATATTTAGAGGGGCTGCGAGTTCAAACTCGCGGCCTTTTTTGCTTTACGGCTGGAGGCAGTCGAGCAGCAGCAAATAGTTTAAACAAAGAATAGGAAACACAGTGAAAGAACAAGGAACAGTGAAGTGGTTCAATGCCAGCAAGGGATATGGCTTCATTCAGCGCCAGTCCGGGGAAGATGTATTCGTGCACTTCTCCGCGATCCAGGGAGACGGCTACAAG
>DASSGS010000038.1:0-99634 GCA_035693365.1 Candidatus Acidiferrum sp.
CTCCTCCCGCCCCGCCACCGGGACGCCCGCCGCCTCCTCCTCCACCGCCAGCCCCACCACCCCCGCCGGGCTTCTGTGGATCAGCGGCACTCGCAGGAGAAAAGTTCGCCAGCACCAACCTGGGCCTCTGCGAGTTCCCACGCGCCGAAACGGCAAGCGTGCGCGCCTCACCTGGATGCCGCAGTCCTCCGGTAGGCGCGGGCATCGTAGGAGCCATCAATCCGCGCACATCGAGCGAGTAAATGGACACATTCGCTTTGTTACAGGCGTCAATCGTGGCGGTAAGTTCGGAAAGCCGCTCCGTCGTCAGCGGAAATCCGGCTGAAAACAGGATCAGCATCTTGCGCCCGGGGACGGTGCGCAGATTTTTCGCCAGGCTGCGAACGGCCAGCAGCATCGTGCGCGCGCCAAAATCCGCCTCAGCGTTGCTGATCGAAGAGAGTCCGGAGGAGGCGACCATCACCGGATTTGCCAGGCCCGCGCTTTGTCCGTTGGTTTCGATGTTCGGCTGCTTCACGCCGCTAACCGCCGCCGTGAGCAAGTCGGCGTTAGCGGTGAAATTCTGCTTCACCAGCAGTGTGCCCCCGAAATCCACCACGGCCATCAACTGGTCGGGCGCCGCGGCTTCGGCGATAAATTTCGCGGCGGCGGCGCGCGCCTGAATCTGGTCGGGGGCAGCCATCGAGGAGTTGTCGAAAAAGAGAATCATGTAATGCTTCTGCGCGTTCACCGGGCCGGAAGGATCGTTCCCAAAGGAAAAGCTGGTGACGCCCTGCTCTTTGCCGTCTTCGTAAACCTTGAAATCCTTCTGCGTCAGATCGTGTACGTAATTCCCTTTTTTGTCGGTCACGACGGCGTCCACAAGCACCACGCGCGATTCCGTACGGATCACCGGAGAAGTCGCCATGGGCTGTTGCTGAGCCGGAGCCTCGGGCTTGGCGGGCTCCCCATTCTGCGCACGAAGCGAGCCGGGGAGCGCGGCAGCGGCGAACAAACCGAGCGCAAGGAGCACCTGATACTTCGTACCATTCATCGGTTGCGTTGCCATCACTACCTCCCTAAAACGGAATTTCCACGGCTCCATTGCGCGCCGCCATCTGCGAGCCTTCCGAATCGCGAACCACCTGGCGCACCAGATATCGCCCGGGCTTCACGGCAAAACTCGATTTTACTGTGAACCCTGTGCGGGTCAGCCGGTCGTATGTGGTTTCCTTCAAGTACATCGTCACAATCTTTTCGCCGCCCGTCACGAAATTCCCGTTTTCATCGAAGATGGCGGTGGCCAGCGTCAGCTCATCCAGATTGCGGCCCTCTGCTTTCCGGAAATGCATGTTCTTGAGCTCGAGCCGCGATACCACGCTCAGCCGGGCGCCCTCCGGCTCGCTCTTGAAATATTGCGTCTGCAAATCCAGCGGGAGCTCGTTGATCTCTTCCTGCGAATAGATGGCTTCCTGAATTTCCTGCCGGGCCAATTCGTGGGGATCATCCGCCTTGCGAGGAGCGAAGTACCCGCGCCGCGCCTGCACGGAATATTTGGATTTTTTCGCCAGCTCCACGCGGAGCAGGTGATACTGGCCATCCATCTTGCGATTCTGCGGCGAAAACGCCAGCACGTAGGAAACTTCCGGAGCCAGGCCCGCAAGTTGCAAGCCGCCCTGCAGATCGTTGGAATTGTGAAAGAAAGTGCCGCCGGTGCCGTACGCCAGATCGCCGAGAACGTACTGGTTTTCCTGCTGCGAAGAGACGCGGTATAGCGTCTTCCATCCCGCCGTTCGAAAACTGTCCGACGACGGCCGGGAAATATCGCCCATCACGTCCGGCGTGTAAAGGCCGCGGGCGTCAAGCGTGTTGATCACCACATTGGCGCGGTTCGCGCGGTCGATCACCCCGGATTCTTCCAGATGGGTGGTCGTAAGCAGAAAACCCGGGGATACCAGAAGCAGGATGCGTTCGCCGGGCACGCTGGACATGCGGCGCAGGATATCCTCGATGTGGCGGTAGGTGTACTCGTTTTCCGCGTCGCCGGCTTGCAGTGCGCGAAGAGAGGCGCTCCGCACGATCGAAACCGCCAGCGCCTGTTTGGATGCATCACCGTTGAACTGGCACTGAATGGTCTCTTCAATGGCGACTCCCAGGGCCGTCGAATCATGTTTATTTTCGATCTGGTCGGCCATGTAGTGCGTCACTTCCGGGCAATCGGCTCCAGCCCATTGCGGCGTCAACGGCCGGGGCAGGATTCCCAGAATCGCGCGGTGCAGCGCCGGCCGGTCCGCGGTGAATTCCAGCGTGGTCTGTCCCGAGGTGGTATAGATCGCGACGCGATCGGTGGGCGCCGTGGAATCGAGAAAGCGGCCGGCCTGCGTCCGAGCGAAGTTGGCGTCCTCCATGGAGAGGTGCGTGTCGTCAAAGACCAGGGCAACGAATCGCTCCGGTAATGCGGGTGGCTTGTTTCCTTTGTCAGCGGCCGGATCGGAAGCGCCTTCCTGGGTCTTCGCAAGGGCGGCGGCGCGCTGCTGGCGGGTCTGCGCAGTTTCCACGGAAAAATTGCTGATGGCCTGAAGTTTGCCCTGGTCATAAAGCTGAAAATCCTGGCGGGTAAGATTGTCGATCGCTTTGCCGGAAGAATCGCGCACGATCACCCGCACCTGCACCAAGTTGACGCGAAGCTTGAACGTCGCAGCGGAATCCGTTTGGGAAATTTCGGTTCCCACGTCGGGCTTGGGTTTGGGCGCCGATTCCTGAGGACTCGCGGACGTTGGAATTGCCGGCACGGAAGCGGCGGCGGGCGGGGAATCTTGACAGTGGACCGATGGCGTGAAGCTCGGAAGGAATATCGACAAGGCAAGCAAAAACACACTGCGGCACAGCGGGATCCGGTCAAGCAAACGCGGGTTCATCCCTTCCCTTGCCCCCATTCGCGTCCTGGTTCGAACTGGCGTAGAGAGACGCACTACAGGCCGCCTCGCGCGGGTGGGATGCACTGACTATACGCCCCGCGTTTTAGGGGTGTCAACGCGATGGCTGGGCAGGTTGCTGCGAGGGGCAAAGTGATGCACCAGTGGCCGCCGCACTACCTCGCTGCAACTAGCTTTTAGTTGTTTGGGGTACTCCCGTTGTTCACATGCCGGTAAGGGCGGCTTAAGCTGGTTGCTGAATGAGTCCATCGCGCAGGAATCTTTGAATCGTAATTCCTCCGTCGACGTAGACATGTTGGGCAGCGGATTACCGGGATGGCAGGCAGTTTTGGACGCAGGCCTCAGCGACTGCATGCGCGGCGGCTAGGCATGCCTTATCGCCGTGGCAGGCCTTCACCGTGCTCGTAAATGTCTGTCGGCAGGCACTCAAGCATTGATTCGGCGGCCCCTGCGCCGCAAGGAACGTTGCGAGCAATATCAGTCCTACTGGAACAAACAGCATCGTAAAAATTTTTCTTGATCTTCCCATAATCCAAAACCTCCTTAAAGATTGCCAGCATCCCTTCCGGGCGCTGGGTAAGCGGACCCTGTAGCCGTACCCGGTGCGAGGGGATTACAAGCAAGTCCCCGCGCAGGAAGTATTGACACACTGCAAAGTGCTTCGGTCGAAATGGCATCCTCCCGAAGGTGGAAGCAGCGGTCTATCGCCCGAATGAAAACAGCGGCAGTTACGCGAACCCCCCAACGCCGGGGCACCGCTGGCCACGAATGCTGCCAGGAGCGCCACGAGCAAAACTACTTTCGGTATTCGTGTTGACATTTCTTTTTCTCCTTCCTGTGATCTACGTCTTAGCGGACTTTTGGGATGGTTCGGACTGCTAGTCAGTTGTGCGCGTACCAACTTCGACTCGATCCGGTGAAGCCATCCCTTCCCGTTCGCCAAAATATGTAGCGATCGAATCCCAACCTGTCTGGTCCAGGCGTCCAGGCCACACCTTCTCCACTGTGCCGTTGGCTCCCACCAGCAGAGTATTGGGGACTCGCCCAAGCCCGAGTTGCGCATAGGTTCTGTAGGGCGGGTCGGCCAGCGTATCGGAGATGCGAATGCCGTGTTTCGTGCAATAGTCTCGCGTGATTTCGATGGGGTCGCGGCTCACCCACAACACGCGAACGCTTCTTTGTTCGAGTGTGCTCGCCAGCTTCATCCAGCCAGCTTGATTTGCTTGACAGGCCGGGCAGCCCGGAGAAAAAGTGATGATGAGGAGCTTGGAACCTGCCGGGGGAAGGGTTACTGGCTCCAGGTGGCCATCAAACGCTACTCCTGAGAGCATCTGCAATTGCATTCCGGCAGTAATTTGGGGAGCCAACGCTTCGTTCAGGCGGCGGTTTTGAACAAAAAGGAAAATGTTCTCGGCCAGCACTCCCGACGCGACCAGCCACAGAAATATCTCCATCACTTTGCTGAATCGGGTTACTTGCTGCGCGCCTTCCATAATGTTCCTCGTTTCCTGCTCCAGGTTCGGCGGGCTTCAGGTTTATCGGGTTTCCGGGGCAAGTCAATCGCGCGCGTCTTGTGCCTTTCTCACTTCTGCCTATCGGTATAACTCCTTGAGTGGATTAGGTTAATTCGTGTGTTCTCTGGCTTGAAGTACGGGGCTATACTCACGCTAGTTCTCACAGGCACTTTCGATGTCCTCCACGAAGCTGCGCTTCCGGGATTACCAGCTCGATCCTGATGGGTTCGAGCTAAGTCGAGCCGGCCATCGCCTCCGTCTGGAGCGTAAGCCGCTGGAGTTACCGATCCTCCTGGTTCAAAACCAGGGGGCGGTCCTATTGCTGTTTCCGTAGTTCACCGATCGAGATGGGATGCGAGTCCCGGAAGCGCGCGAGCGTTTGGGCCACCACTAGCTTGAACCATGGAACATGGTACAAAGCGATTCTGACGGCGGCGGATGTGAAATGAGTCTCATCCCAGTTCACCAAATAAATAGTCGCCGACCCTGTGGTGCGATCGATGGCATAGCTCTCTTGCGCTGCTGCTAACACCAGGGTAAGGGGATACTCCAGTTGCCTGTAATTCTTGATGTGCGACGCTTTGGCGACTTCCTGGCAAGCTATCCGATAAAGGGTGGCGACCTCTTGCTCTCGCACTCGGTCGTGGTTCGGATTCTCTATTCGTATCTGCGTTTCCTGTGCTCGGGCGCCACACGATGCCATCACCAGCATCACAGATAAATAAATGCGCCATCGCATGATTCACCCTCGTTCAACCTATATGTCGCGAAGACTCAGCGAGTTGTCGGGGGAAGTCAATCGCGCGCGTCTTGTGACTTTCTCACTTCTACCTATCGGTATAACTCCTTGACCGAATTAGCTTAATTCGTGTGTTCTCTGGCCCGAAGGACGGGGCTATACTCACGCTAGTTCCCACAGGCACTTTGGATGTCCTCCACAAAGCTGCGCTTCCGGGATTACCAGCTCGATCCTGACGGATTCGAGTTAACTCGCGCTGGCCATCGCCTCCGTCTGGAACGTAAGCCGATGGAGTTGCTGATTCTGTTGGCTGAAAACCAGGGCCACCTCCTCAGACGTGAAGAAATCGTCGAGAAGATTTGGGGCAAGGATTTATTCTTCGATGCCGAAAATGGAATCAATAATGCCATTCGCAAGATTCGTTCAGCGCTGAATGACAACGCGGAACACCCATTCTTCGTGGAGACCTCTCTTGGCAAGGGCTACAGGTTTATCGCTCCAGTTGAACGCATTTCCGATCCGAGTGGCTCGCCAGTGCCGGGGAACCATGTGCTGCCCCAAAAGCTGCCGCTCTTTCGTTCATGGCGTGCTTGGGCGCCTGTCATGGGACTCGCTGCACTCCTTGCCGCTGCCTTTGCCTTCAACTTTGCCGGAGTTCGAAGCCGGATTTTTGCCACCGCCGCGCCTCCGATTCACTCGATTGCCATTCTGCCTTTGGAGAATCTTTCAGGAGACCCTAATCAGGAATATCTTGCCGATGGGATGACGGACGCTCTGATCACCAGTCTCGCGCAAGTCAGTTCCTTGCGAGTCATCTCGCGTACATCGGCAATGCATTACAAAGGTTCCCGCCAACCCTTGCCTGAAATTGCCAAAGAATTGAGCGTGGACGCAGTCATTGAAGGCAGCGTGACCCGCTCCGGAAACCATTTGCGAATCACGGCGCAATTGCTGGAAGCTCGTTCGGATCGCCACTTGTGGGCGAAAACCTATGACCGCGACATGCGCGAAATCATCCCTCTCCAGCAGGATCTGGCGGACAGCATTGTCAGCGAGATTCAACCTAAATTGAGGCCACAGGGAAGCGCATCCGTAAGTCGAAAGCGGCAAGTCGACCCCGAAGCTTACGATACTTACCTTCAGGGCATGTACTTCTGGCACAAATTCAACCAGGCGGGCAACCGGCGGGCAGTGGAGTACTTTGAGCGATCCGTCCGAAAGGATCCATCGTTTGCCCTGGGATACGCCGGCCTATCGAATGCCTACTACGAACTTGCGTATTACGGTAGACCCATCGATATCATGCCAAAGGCAAAGGAGGCTGCTGAAAAAGCTCTGCGACTCGACGATACAGTCGGTGAAGCTCATGGCGCCCTCGGCTGGGTGAAATGGAACTATGACTGGGACTGGCCTGGTGCCGAAACTGAGTTTCGTCGCGCCATTCAGCTAAACCCTGGCCACAGCATCAGTCATGGAATGTATGGCAACTTTCTCGACTCCATGGGCCGCTTTGAAGAAGCTGCTCGTGAGTTCCAAATTGCCCAGGAACTCGATCCCGTGGCCTTAATTGTGATTAGAAACACAGCTGACCACTTCCGCTGTATGCGGCTATACGACCGTGCTATTGCCGAGGATCAGAGAGCTCTCGAGATGGATCCCAGTTTTGCAGATGCGCATGAAAATTTGGCATTCGCTTACGCGAACAAAGGGATGCATGAAGAAAGTATTAAGGAGATGGAACAATTGGCGATTTCTGATGGCGAACACGATCTGGCAGAAGCGATGAAGATAGCCTATGCACGCGGCGGGTACCAGGGCGCGTTGAAAAGCCGGTTGAAGTACTACAAGGATCGACGAAAGGCGGGTTCTCACGTTAACTTCTGGGACGAAGCCTTCACTCACACGCAACTGGGAAACAGGGACTTGGCGCTGCAAGCGCTTGAGAAAGCCTACGATGAACGCGAGGATATCACCGATTTGGCCGTTAACCCCTCGTGGGACTCGATTCGCCCCGATCCGCGGTTTCAGGACCTCGTTCGCCGCATTGGAATTCCGGTGAATGGGACAGGCGTCGCCGCGCATTAGTGCCACCGCGCCCGAGACGCGCTCATGATCCTCGCCTCAACCCGTACACCTTCATGACCCGGAGTCGCTTCGGGGACGACTTCCTTTTTGAACCTTCGTTTTAGGGGTGTCAACGCGATGAGGGGTAGCTTGTAGAAAGGGAAAAGTGATACACCCGGGCCGCTGCACAATTTTGGTGCTGGTAGCTTTTCCTTTGCGGGGGCTGGTCCCAGTGTCCACTTATCCGGTAACCGCGGTGCTCCCACCCTTACACCGGTTGCGCAAACCCCAGTTTCTTCTGTAACTCACCTAAGGCTCGCCGGCATCACGAAATCAATGTGCTTTGCCGATCGTATGGGTGCTGCCGCTCACGAAAATAACTGACCATCCAGATGCACCCAAACCAGAAAAACGCGTAGATCAAGAGGTTGCAACCGATGGCCAGCCCGCTCCAAACCTTCGCCCAAACCCCATCGGGAACTCCGGAAGAGAAGATTGCATTGGCGAAACGCGTTCCCGGTACGGCAAGCACTTCCAACACCCGGTTCCATAGCGGGCTGTATCCGAGCTTGATTCTACCCTCGAATAAAAGCACCGACGTCACCACTCCCAGAACAGAGCCCCAAAAGAATTTTGATCGGAACATGGAAGCCCCTCCATCAAGAAGATTGAATTGAGCTGGGCAAACTAAAACGGAGTAACCAACTAGGGCTGGAAGTCAGGCCGACACACTAGGGTTGGGCAGGCGCCCGACCAATCGATTCCAGAATAAACCCCGGAACAATAACATGCAAGGATTCGAGAAGAGTATCCATTGATGAAGAAAGTGTGCTTGTGCTGAGAAACTTGACTAGCTACTGGTAGGTCGGCTAACCGGAAATCTTGGTAATGGGACCACTCCATCACAAAGCAAAATCTGGTTGCACCGAAATAGCGCAGCGGCGACGGGTGGACCGCTGTTCTCCGCCCTCTAAGCTGCCCCGCCAACGCGGTGGCTACGGAAGCCTTCGAGGGTCCAGGTGTCCTGCGCTTCGACATGCCGGAGCAGGTAGCGGTCGCCGGATTCCGTCAGGACCCGGAAAAAAGTTTCGCCTGGGGAATACCAGCGATCCTCGATCTGCGCGATGGGCAGAAGTGCCTCGCCGATCTTTAGCAGGCGCGGTGTTTCGTCGGCCTTGTAACCCGAGTAGCTTATGACCTGGACAACCTTCATGGAATCACCAGGGCCGATCAAAATCCGCTTACTCGCATTTCGTCCGTTTCAGCATTCCACGCGGCGCCCAGAAAAACGATGATCGCGGAAATCTGCATCCAGATCAGCAAGCCGATTACCGCGGCAAGCCCTCCGTAAACCAGGCTGTACGGCACGCGTCGAACGTAGAATCCGAAGATGACGTTCACTAGCCACCAGAGAAGCGTGGCCAGCATGGCCCCGGGCAACACGCGCTGCAGGCTTTCTTCCTTGGGCCGCGCAACCCAGTACATTACCGTAAGCGCCAGCATGGCCAGCACCATTGCCACCAGCGGAAAAAACACCAGCCACAGGCCGTTCACGTAGTTGTGCGCACCGATCACCCGCGTAACCCAGTGGCGCAGCGGCCGGCCAAACACCCCCAGAATTCCCGCGATCAGAATCGGCGCAACCGTGATCAAAAGCAGCAGCAGCCCGCGAAGCTGGCGATGCAGAAAGCCGCTGCGCTCTTCGTCGCCGTAAATCAGGTGAATGCCCTCCATCAGCAGTTTCATCACCTGCGAGCCGCCGATCAGGCAGCCCGCCCAACCCAGCAGCGCGAACTTCCACACCTCGGGGCCCCGCCGGCTCAAGAAATCTCCCACGATGCTCTGGCTTCCCGGGGGAAGAAATGAAGTGAAATCGCGGATCGCATCCATCAGCGCGGTGCGGCTGCCAATCCAGCTGGAGGCCAGCCCGACCGCCAGCAGCAGCGTCGGGAAAAAGGCCAGAAAAACGTTGAACGCGATGGCCTGGGAAATCATGCTGCAGCGCGGAAAGACGCGCTTATAGGTGCCCCAGAGTCGAGTGGAGAGCCGTCGTTGAATAGGCATCGCAGGACATTATATCCGCACCGGCAAGAATAAAATTTTTCTAATCACACTAAAGTATTTCGAGAGCCGGCCGATACGTCGGATGCACGTTCCACGCGTGCATCGAGGAGGCTGAATGGCCGTGAATGGCATTTCGCAGGCAAATGGAGCGGATCTGCTGCAGCGGTTGGTGGATCAGGGCGGTCAGGCTCCGGCCGCGGCACCGCAAAACACCGCCGCAAGCTTGAAAATCGCCAAGGCAGAGGCGCAGTTAAGCGAAGCCTCCGTGATTAGCGGCGGATCGCCGGAGACCTCCGGCACCCTGCTGAACACGTACGCCTAAGGCGCATGCGGCTTAAGTAAGCGACAAGAAGTGACCGAGGGAACGTCTTGCCAGCGCGCCGCGGCGGGCGGCCGGAGATTCGTGTGCAAGTTCGTGTAGAAGTTCTTGCAAAAGCTCAGTGCGGAAGGTTGCGCCAAAACAGCGGCATGTAATACGCGTCCAGATACCAGCCAAGAGCAAACAGCAGCGAATACCCGGAAATCGCCCAAACAAATACGCGCACGGGCAAAGTGCGGGCCAGCGGCAGTTGCGGCTGCGAGATATGAAAAAGCACTCCGCTAATAAGGCAAACGCAGCCCGCGAAGCCCGCCTTCGCCAGTGCAACGGCCAATCGATCTTCCCACCGCGTCGCCGGAACGAAGAAAGCAGAATCCAGCAAAGCGCAGAGCGACAGAATGCTCATCAGAAAAGAACCGGCTTTGCCAAGATCGAGAAGCGTGTTCCAGCCTCCGGGATCAAATGTCAGCCGCGCCAACGGAACTCCTGCGGGTCCCTTACGGAAAGTATAGCCCGGAGTAAACTTTCGGGCGCGGCGGACCTGTCGTACACTTCTTCTGCGAGCTTGCGAAGATGCCACAAATGAAAACAGCCCCGGCGACGATGCGATTCCGCCTGCGAGAATGGGGCACGCTGCAATGGGAAAGCCTTTCCGGAACGTGAGAATTTTCGACTTAGCCCCCCCGCGCATGCTTGGCGCCGCGCTCGCGTTGCTGCTGTTGCCATGTTTTGCTTCGGCGCAAAATGCACCACCCCAAAAAGTCACCTGGAAATCGGTCGAGTTTGCCATCGTGCGCTTTAACGATCAGGCGCCAAACACCTGGAGCATTTACCACTCGGAAAAAAAAGGCGTCCTGCTGGTGCGCCTGTGGAAACGCTATATGCTGGTGAGAATCCAGGACGAAGAGGTCTACGACATCGATCCGCAGAAAATCAAAGTGAACGCCGATTCGGTGGAATGGTCTTATGCGGACATTCCAGACAAACCGATCGAGATTGTGGAGTGGAAAGAACGCAACATCGGTTCCATGCAACGCGTGACGTTTCGCCTCGGAAAAAACGGCCACATCCTGGAACTGCAGATTCCCCTGGGCCTCAATCGCGAGCCGCTCTACTGAACTGTACGCCCTGAAAATTGATCCGATCTTCGATACACGCCGTAAAACCAGGGAATTCCAAGCGCCCCCGGCGCCACCCCCACGTTCACCGCATCCCCCGGGCGAAACCGGTCGTAATCGTCCGAATCCACCGCCAGCCTCTCAAACCGGTGCCCCGCTCGCCAGGACGGCACGAACAACCTACGCGTCCCGCGCACCACGCCCTTCATCTGGTAGCGACTGTCCACCACCGCCGCATGAAACGTAATGTTTTTCGGTGAATCCAGCCGCCCGTTCAAAACCAGCGCCGTCAGCAGAATAAATGGAATCGGTATCAAGCCCGAAAACAGATGCCGCAAAACTTCGATCTCCTTGCGCGCCCGGGCCCGGCTCTCCAGCACAATGGCCAGCGCCAGCGCCACAAAAAACACCACTCCGAAAAAAACCAGCATGCCGTCCAGGTCCAGCGGGGGATAGATCTGGCTGACATACGGGAACAACAGCGAGCCGGCAAGAAACACGGTCATCTGGCGGATCAGCCGGCGCCGAAACACAAGTTCCGCGGCCGCGGAGGTCAACCCGCAGACCGGACACTGATCGCTGGCGCGTTCCGAGCCACAATCCAGACAATGCGTCATGGAAAATAGTATAAAGCCTTAGGCGTTTTCGGCGAGCTTCGCCAGAATTTCCTGGTAGGGATGCATGCTCTGATCTTCAGGGAGCGCAATCGCCACTCCCATCCCCAGACCGGGCTCCACGCGCTTGACCGAGCATTCCAGCCATACCGGGCGCTCGCTGACCAGCTTCGCGCGGAATCCCGCTCCCACCCACAGCACATCTTCGGATTCGATGAACATTCCGCCCATGCTCACATCGCGGGTACGCGCCGCCAGCCGCGCGGATCCCCATTCGATTTCCAGGCTGGCCCGATACGGATAGCGAGGCGCTCTGCGGCGATCGGGACGCCGAGGCCCAAATTCCCCCACTGCCATAGGCGGCGCTCCTCTGAGAGATGGAAGGCCCGCCAAGTCCAGCCCAAGCGGCGCGCCTACGCCCTGAAGATACGCCGAAAGTTCGCACATTGTTTCAGACACCAGCGAACCCTGTTCTGTTCCCGTCATTTTCCAGTTGAGCACAGCGCCCGCTGTACCCCTGAGACGCTTTACATCCGGAGAAGTCGGACCTATCTGGCGTCGCAACGGCGCTAATGATTCCGGATCTGGTGATGGCCGGGTAGCTGCTTTTTGCCAATCCAAAGTCGCTCGTTCCTGCATCTATGGGGGAGGAGCCCTCCATGCCAATCAGCGATGAGAACGGAATTGTTCGGATACCAGGCAATCACTCGGTGGACGACACCGTTTCCAGTCTGGCGGGAATTCTGCAAGCCAAAGGAGTCAAGTTGTTCGCGATAGTAGATCACAGTGGCGAAGCGGCTGGTGCCGGACTACAAATGCCGAACACCAAGCTCCTCATTTTTGGAAATCCGAAAGCTGGGACGCCGCTGATGCTTGCTTCCCCGAGCGTCGCCCTCGAGCTTCCCTTGAAGATTCTTGTTACCGAAGACGCCGCCGGAAGGACCTGGATTTCCTACAACTCGCCTGCCTATGTGCAGGCGCGGCATTCCCTTCCGACCGAATTGCTGCCGAACCTCACTGTGATCGAGTCTCTAGCGGCCAAGGCCGCGGAGTAGGCATGCGCTGCCGCAGCCTACATCAAAGACTCCTCCGAAAACGGTGATAAATCCTGGAACGATTTCAGCCAAGTGCGCTTTGCCGCCATGTGACGTGTGTGATAAATTAGATATTCGGGCCTCCAGTCCAATCTGCTTCTGAGGGAGATTTCATGGGGTTTTTCAGCACGGCTTCGCGCCGGCTCGGCATCGCGGGAGAGTTGCTCTCCTTTTTTGCGCGCAATAAGCGCTGGTGGATGCTGCCGGTCATTCTGGTGGTGCTCTTCACCGCCGTCCTTATCGTTCTCGGACAAAGCTCGGCTCTCGCGCCGTTCGTCTACGCCCTCTTTTAGGCGAATCGCGCTGCTATGGCCAATATTCTTTCCGAAAACCTGAAAGCTCTCTGGAACGCGTGGAAGCGCCTGGCGCACAAGATCGGCAATTTCCAGGCGCGTGTGATCCTGACGCTCATTTACGCCGTCGCGGTTCTGCCCTTTGGGGTGGTTGTGCGCCTGTTTTCCGATCCTCTCCGCATCAAGCATCGTCCAGCGAATTGGATTGATCATCCCGCTGAAGTTCACGACCTGGATTGGGCCCACAGGCAATAGCTGATGCACATTCTTGGAATTTCCTGTTATTACCACGATGCTGCCGCTGCGATTCTCCGCGACGGCCAACTGGTCGCTGCTGCCGAAGAAGAGCGCTTTTCCCGCGTCAAACACGATTTCGGCTTCCCTAAACACGCCATCGAGTTCTGCCTTCGCGAAGCGAAGATTGACGCCAAAGATCTCGACTATGTGGTCTTTTACGAGCGGCCGTTCAAAAAACTCGACCGCCTGCTGATCAGCGTCCTGCAAACCTATCCGCAATCCTGGAAAGTCTTCCGCGAGTCCATGATCGGCTGGATGCTGGACAAATTGTGGATCGCCAGCACCCTACAATCGGAATTGGGCATCAGCCGCGATCGCGTGCTCTTTTCAGAGCACCATCTTTCCCACGCGGCCAGCGCGTTTCTCTGTTCGCCCTTTGAAGAATCCGCCATCCTCACGGTTGATGGCGTTGGCGAGTGGCTGACCGCGGCTTCCGGTGTCGGACGCGGCACCGAAATCCAGTTGACCAAACAGATCGAGTTTCCGCACTCCATCGGGCTGCTCTATAGCGCGTTCACCGCCTTCCTCGGCTTCGAAGTGAACGAAGGCGAGTACAAAGTGATGGGCATGGCGCCTTACGGGACGCCGCGCTACGTGGACAAAGTCTGGAAGACCGTCAAGCAGAACGAAGACGGATCGTTTTCGCTGGACATGGATTATTTCTGCTTCCACTACGCCACCGACCGGATGTATACGCCCAAGCTGGTCGAACTTCTTGGCGAGCCGCGCCCGCGCGAGACTCCCTTTTTCACCGAATCCACCGGATTCCCGAAATATTTCGGCAAAAAGCCGGCGGACTATATCGCGCAGTGCCGCGTGAACGAGCATTACGCGGACATCGCGGCCAGCATCCAGCGCGTCACCGAGGATTTGCTGGTGGGCATGGCCAAAGGCCTCCACAAACAGACCGGCCTGAAAAAACTTTGTATTGCGGGCGGGGTAGGTCTGAACAGCGTCGCGAACGGCAGAATGCTTCGTGAATCCGGCTTCGACGAGCTGTTCATTCAGCCCGCCGCGGGAGATTCCGGCGGAGCCTTGGGCGCCGCTCTCTGGGCCTACCACTCCGTCCTCGGCAAGCCGCGCTCGTTCCGCATGGAACACGCCTATTGGGGACAGGAATACGGCGCCTCCGAAATCCGTTCCTTCCTCGAAAGCGAAAACATCCCTTACCGCGAAGCCGCCAGCACCGATGAATTGCTCGACCGCACCACGGATTTTCTCACCAACAGCAAGGTGGTTGGCTGGTATCAGGGGCGCTTCGAATGGGGTCCGCGCGCGCTCGGTCATCGCAGCATCCTGGCCGATCCCCGTGGCGCGGAAATGAAAGACATCGTCAATTCGAAAATCAAATTCCGCGAACCGTATCGTCCTTTCGCGCCTTCGGTTGTTGCGGAAGCAGCGCCAACCTATTTTGAACTGGGCGACGCAGTCCATCAGTACCCGCTTCGCTACATGCTCTACGTCACCCCGGTGAAACCCGAGCACCACGCCACGCTGCCGGCCATCACTCACGTGGACGGTTCCGCGCGCGTGCAAACGGTCTACCGCGAACAAACTCCGCTCTACTACGGCCTGATTGAGCGATTCGGCCAAGCCACCGGTGTGCCGGTGCTCCTCAACACCTCGTTCAATCTCCGCGGTGAACCCATCGTAACCACGCCCGCAAACGCCTACAGCACTTTCTCCCGCAGCCAGATGGACTGCCTCGTCCTCGGCAATTTCCTAATCGAAAAGCCATAACAACGGAATTGACCATTCCGGTGGCTAACCCCTTCAGCCTGCCTGCGGCGGGCAGGGGTGAGGGTTTCCATTGCCAAGGCGATGGGACTAGCGCGAATCGAGATTTTCACACGCCCAAAAAATAAGTTGTCATCCTGAGGGCGCGCCTTTAGCGCCCGAAGGATCTCAACTTTCAGTTCGTGCACGATGCGACAGTTGAGATCCTTCGGCTATCTCCGGTAAACACCACCGGAGTCCAAAGACCGGACCTCGTCGGATAGCCTCAGGATGACGCTCGTTCGAGTTAGTTTTTCGCGGGCGTTGCGCCTAACTGCGCCAGCCACGGTTCCAGAATTTCCGCCGCCGCCTTGCTTCCCTTCGGCGTCCAATGCCCATCGCAGCTCAAAAAGAACGTGTGAAAATTCCCCCCGGAGCGCGCGTCCATCTCCGGCAGCAGGTCCTTAACGGGAATTCCCTTCTCCTGCCCCCAACCGAGCACCACCGGCCCCAGCCGATTTGCCCCGGATTGTTTCAACCGCACAAAATCATTCGAAGTGGGTATCAGGATTACCGCCATCTTTGCGTGGTGCGCATCCGCGGTTGCATGGATATCATCCAGCGCGTGCCTCAGCCGCGCAATATCCACATCAATAAAATCGTTGTAGCCAGAATACGGCGGCAACGTCCGCCAGTACATGCTCGAATACAAAAACTGCCCCACATGGTACGACGCCAGATAGGCGCGCAGCACGGACTCGACACGGTCCCAGAATCCTTCGCCGGCTTGTGGCTGCACATGATTCGTATACACGATGGAAAAATCATCCGCGTAGTACGGCCGGTATCGGTCCGCGTGATGGATTTTGCCCCATTCGAGCGACATATCGTGAAAATCGTTGTCCGGCAGAACTCCCACAACCACCATGTCGTGATCGAACTTCGCAGCCAGTGTTTTATAGAGCAGCGCGTATTGCAGCGGCCCGAAATCCCCGCTGGTGGCAAAATTCAAGTACTCGCGCCCGGTGTCCCTTTCCAGAATATTCGTCAGGCGATCCTGGTCGGCGAGGCCCAGCCCCTCGATCATCGAGTCGCCTAGAAAAACCGTTCGCGGCTTCTCGGAGTGCAGACTGCGTTCCACATCGCGCGCGCCGTAGCTGTTCGTCGTGTACTGCACGCTGAAGCACCCGCCCTGGTGATAGAAATGCCCGTTCGGCCGGTGCCACACGCCGAAGTCCGGATTGATGTCCGCCCAGAAATTGTTGTAGTTGACGTGATACGTTGGCTTGCTCGAATGCCAGTCCGTCACATTGATGTAGACCACGCAAACCAGTTCAATCAGCACCGCGAACAGCAGGAAATTGCCCACAAAAAGTTTCAGAAAGTACAGGAAAGACTTCAGGCCAGTGCGCTTCGCCGCCGCTTCCGCGGTTACAGGGTTTTCCTCGTTCATTCTTTCTCCGGATAAATGTTGTAAGGAAAAGAGTACCGCGTTTTGAGGGACTTCGTCACATGCTGCAAACTTCCGGCCTGCTTACAAGCGCTTCCCGATCATGATGAAAAAACCCCCGTCCCGGCCGCCGACCAGTGTCTCCCCCGCTTGCACCAGAAAATGGTTAAAGGCCGTTCCCGGCGAATGCACCTCAAACAGCTTTTCGTCCGTGGCGAAACTCTCGCCCTGCGCTTTCGGAATGCTGTTCATGAATTCGAATCCATTTTCCCGGAACCAGCCCTGGACCTCTCCAAACGTGTGCTTTGACTCGTGCGGGTTCTTGTACTGGTCCAGGAACCACGCATCCTTTCGTCCCTGATTTGCCGCGCGGTCCCGGATCTGCGGGTCCAGAAACTGCATGCGGTCGCCGGACACGCGGAACATCCAGCGGCGGAAGTCCGTCGCCAGCCGGCTGTACTTGTTGTAGAGCCCAATCAGAATAAATCCGCCGCGCTTCACCAGTTTCCCGATGGTCTGGAATCCAAGATACGGATCGCTGGTGTGGTGCAGCACTCCATTGCACACCACAAAATCAAAACTCTCCTCCGGGAAGACCGGGCGGAACAGGTTCATCTGCAGAAATCGCGTTCCCTTAATCTCGTTCTCGCGGCGGAAACTCTCGGCGAGCTGCAGGGAATGCAGGCACCCATCGGCGCCAACCACCGTCCGGCCCCAGGTCATCCCCAGAAAATTGCTCAGCTGCCCCGTACCGCATCCGACTTCCAGAATCGATGAGCCATGGCGGATCTGTTCATCCAATAACTTTGCGAAAACACCGCGCCGCGCCTTCAGCCGCAGCGCCTCCGCGGAATCAAAATCATCGTAGTTCGGGAACGGCGTCTTTTCGTAAAACGCCTGCATTGTGCGGGTGACATCCGGCTTATCCGCCGGCCAGTCGTTCTGCCAGAATAGTTGCGGGATACCGCCAACCTTCGGAAAGACGTGGTGGCATTTCTCGCAGTTCATCTGGTCCGGGAGCGAAGAGAGACTTCCGCCACAGATCGGACAGCTCAGGACTATTTCCAGTGCGGGACTTGTTTTTGCGTTCACTTTGCAGGAATCCTACCACACCGAACCGGGCGGCGCACGTTGGGCGCTCCTCCCCAGCTTCCGTGTTGCGCGGCGCCTTCCCGGATGCTAGCCTAAGCGAACAAAAGGCGAATTTATTCGCCGCTTTCCGGAGACTCATCGATGGCCAGCAATGCCTTTTCCCTCGCCAGGGCACAACACTCATCCACCCTCGCCCGAGTCACCCAGGTCCTGGACACCTTTGCCGCCCGCGATCGCGAAGGCGAAATCCTCACCGCTGTGCGCCACTACCCGGCTCGCGAGGCCCAATGGGCGGACTTCCCCGAGTGGGTCCACGCGGATCTTCGCGCCGCCTACAACGCAAAAGGCATCCGCCAGCTTTACACCCACCAGGCCGCAGCCGCGGAAGCCGTGCACGCCGGAAAAAACGTTGTCATCGTCACCCCGACAGCCTCCGGAAAAACCCTCTGCTACAACCTGCCGGTCCTGGACGCCATCCTGGCCAACGATGACACTCGAGCTCTCTATCTCTTCCCCACCAAGGCGCTGGCGCAGGATCAACTGGCGGAACTTCACGATTTGAACGGCCGGCTCGAAAATCGCGTGGGCGTTTTCACTTACGACGGCGACACGCCAACTGACGCCCGCAAAGCCATCCGCGAAAAAAGCCACGTCGTGCTCACCAATCCGGACATGCTGCACACCGGAATCCTTCCCCACCACACGCGCTGGACGCGTCTCTTCGAGAATCTTCGTTACATCGTCGTCGACGAACTCCACACTTATCGCGGCGTCTTCGGCAGCCACCTTTGCAACGTGCTGCGGCGCCTGCAGCGCATCGCCCGATTTTATGGCAGCAAGCCCCAATTCATTTGCTGCTCCGCCACAATTGCGAATCCGGGCGAACTTGCCTCTCGCTTGATCGAGGACCAGGTTGAGGTGCTGTCCTCCAACGGCGCGCCCGCCGCCGAAAAAACTTTCGTGTTTTACAATCCGCCGGTAGTCAACCGCGCGCTTGGCATCCGCCGCAGCTACATCAATGAAGTCTCGCGCGTGGCCCAGGAATTCCTGAAACACGATTTGCAGACCATGGTCTTCGCCAATTCCCGCCTGCATACCGAATTGATCCTTACCTATTTGCAGCAAGCCAATCCGCAGCAGCCAGGCAAGCCAGAAACAATTCGCGGCTATCGCGGCGGCTATCTGCCAAACGAGCGCCGTGAAATCGAACGCGGTTTGCGCGAAGGCCGCATCCGTGGCGTTGTGACAACTTCAGCGATGGAACTCGGCATCGACGTCGGCTCGCTGGACACCGTCGTCATGACCGGCTATCCCGGCACCATCGCCGCCACCTGGCAACGCGCCGGACGCGCCGGACGCCGCAGCGGAAGCTCCTGCGCTGTGCTCGTCGCTTCTTCCTCGCCCCTCGATCAATTCATCATTCGCCATCCCGACTATTTCTTCGGCAACACCCCCGAACATGCCTTCATCCAGCCCGACAATCTGGAAATCCTGATTAATCACCTGAAATGCGCGGCATTTGAGCTGCCCATCGGTCCGCGCGAAAAATTCGGAGAAGTGAACGTACGGGATCTGTGCGCGCGGCTGGCCGAAGCGGGTTATCTCCATTTGGCCGGAGAGAATTATCACTGGACGCACGAAGCCTATCCGGCGGATACCGTCAGCCTGCGCTCGGTTACCAGCGACAATTTTGTGATCATTGATATCACCGGCGCTCCGCAAGTGATCGGCGAAGTGGATTTCCCGAGCGCCCTCACAACCGTGCATGAAAAAGCGATTTACCTCCATGGCGGGCAGCAATATCACGTCGAGCATCTTGATTTTAAGGAGCGCAAGGCCTACGTGAAGCAGGTAAACGTGGACTATTACACCGATGCGATCCGGTATACGCAAGTGCGTGTGCTGGAGATTGCGCAAACGGCGCGATCCGCCGCTGCTGCCCCTCATGCATGGTCTCATGGGGATGTACTGGTCCGTTCGCAAGTGGTCGGCTTCAAGAAGATCAAATTCTTCACCAACGAAAATATCGGCGCGGGACAACTCGAACTTCCCGAGAACGAGATGCACACCACGTCGTACTGGATTACCCTGGAACGTGCGCTTCTCGAATCGCTGCCGTACACCATCAGCGAGCGTCAGTCTGGAATGTTTGGCTTGCTGTATGCTCTCGCCTCGGTAGCCACCCTTCTGCTGATGTGCGACTCGCGTGACCTGGGAACGGCGATCGGAGAGCGGCCTCCCGCACCGAGTGAAGGAAGCGATGAATTTACTCCAACGCGAATGGAGGAAGCCGTCGGTGCACAAGCGAAGGAATTCTTCGAGCCGAATCTATATTTATTCGACGCGTATCCGGGCGGGATCGGTTTTTCGGAGCCGTTGTTTCGAGCGCACGACTTGCTCGTCCACAAGACGCGTGAGTTGATTCAGGCCTGTCCTTGTGAAGCCGGATGCCCCTCCTGCGTGGGGCCCGCGGGAGATTTGGCGCCAAAGGCCAAGGAAGCCGCGCTCGCGATTTTGCATTGCCTGTGTGGATCAGAAAGAATGATCGCACAGCCCGCAGAGGAGGCGCACTGAGTGCGTCTTGGGTTGGTCGGTAACGGTTTAGATTGTTAAAGCGACACCTTCGCTGTCGCACTCAAAAGGGGGCATCATCGATCGCTTTTCCAGATTGGCGGCATTGAAACCCGCACGCGGCGTGGCGGCGAGGCCGGCGGAGTTGCGCGCGCCGGATGAGACGGACTCGCTTAGCCGCTTGCTGGGCGCGGGAATTGCCCGGAATCATTTCGGCGAACACCTGGCGATACGCAACTGGTTTTCGACGCCGGAATTTGTCCAACCGTCGCCCCTGGCGCTCGAATTGTTGACGAAAAAGCCCGCCTCGGTAGGCGGCCGCCACAAAACACAAAACCAGGTTTCCCAGGCGGCGCTGGAAAACCCGGAGAAGTGGCTATTCCTGGATACGGAAACCACCGGGCTCGCCGGCGGCACCGGAACCTACGCGTTCCTTGTCGGCCTCGCTTGGTGGGACGCCGGTGGATTGCAGGTGGAGCAACTCTTCTTGCGTGATTTTTCCGAGGAACATTCGCTCCTGCACGAGCTTGCCTCGCGCCTCGCCGAACGCCCGGTCCTCGTCACCTTCAACGGAAAATCCTTCGATTGGCCGCTGCTCGAAAACCGCTTCACGATGACCCGTGCCATCAAAGTGCCGCCGCTTGCCGCGCACCTCGATCTGCTTCATCCCGCGCGCGCCCTCTGGAAATTGCGGCTCGGTTCGGTGCGTCTCGTGGAGCTGGAGCGGCATGTGCTCGACGCCGCCCGCCTCGGCTGGCATCGCGGCGACGATGTGGCCTCCGCGCTGATCCCGCAGTTTTATTTCGATTTTCTCCGCGGCGGCAGCGCCGATCCCCTTGCGGGCGTCGTAAAGCACAATCAAATGGATCTGCGGGGACTCGCCGCCCTCTTCGGGAAAATCAATTCCCTGCTCGACGAACGCCAATCGCTGGCGGACGAACATTCCCTCGACCTCTTCGGCTTATCCAGATTCCTGCAGCGGCGCGGCGATAACCAGCGCGCTCACTCCACCTGCGTCCAATCGCTGGACGCGGGACTCCCGGCTGAATTCCGGCCGCGCGCAACGCGTGAACTCGCGCTCATCGCCAAACGCCGCGGCGACAACGAAGCTGCGGCGGCACTCTGGCGCCAGCTGGCCCTCGACGCGGCGGACGGCCTCGAAGCGTGCGAGCAGCTCGCCATTCACTATGAACGCAAAGCTAGAGATCTCCAGCAAGCGCTCGAATTCGCCCAACTCGCCCTCGCAAAACTCCAGCGCCCGGGCAACCCGTCCCGTGATCCCTGGGCGCGCGAGCGCACCCGGCGTCTGGAGGCGAAACTGATGTGCCGGGTGGAACGTTTGCGGCATCGCATAAAGAGGAGTGATGCCGCCACCAGGGCGCCTTTGCTGGCAAAACCGGCGGCGGCGGGCACCAGCGTTCGTTAGCGATCCACTGTCCCCTTCCCTCTTTTGAACCGTTCGAATTTGGAGGCACAAAACGGATGGAATCCCCAGGCACAAAGCAGCAAACTCTCAACATGGACACCACAACTCAGTCTTACTTGCACACGGAACTCGAGCGGCGCCGCGCCAGCCTGCAGGCCGCCGCAACGAATGTCTCCGATGCTTCAGTCCACCAGTTGATCCACAGCGTGGACGAAGCCCTCGCGCGGCTCAACGGCGGCACCTTCGGGATATGTGAAATTTGCCACGACTCAATTGAAGCCGACCGCTTGCTCTGCAATCCTCTGCTGCGTTTCTGCCTGGACCATCTCTCTTCGGAAGAACAACGCGCCCTGGAGCGCGATCTGGTCCTGGCGGCAGGCATCCAGCGCGGGCTCCTGCCCCGAAATGACTGGTCGCTCGGCAACTGGCGCGCGCGCTATCACTACGAACCGGCCAGCGTGGTCAGCGGCGATTACTTCGACCTGATCGAAAACGAGGACGGCTTTCTGTTTCTTCTCGGCGACGTTTCCGGCAAAGGTGTCGCGGCGTCTATGCTGATGAGCCATCTTCATGCGACCTTTCGCACGCTCGCCGGCCAAAACCTTGCGCTGAGCCAGTTGGTGAGCCATGCCAATCGGCTCTTCTGCGAGAGCACCACTGCCGGGCAATACGCCACCCTGGTCGTGGGACGCGCGTGGCACGACGGCAGAGTCGAGTACGCCAGCGCAGGCCACCTACCCCTGCTGCATACCTCTCGCTCCGGCGTCATGTCGCGGCAAGCCACAGGCGTCCCGCTCGGAATGTTTTGCACGGCGGATTTCCCCGTATCCCAACTGGCGCTGGCGCCGGGCGATTCCCTGTTCCTTTATACGGATGGATTGTCGGAGGTCTTCAACCTCAAAGGCGACGAGTACGGCCTGCGCCGTGTGGAAGCCCTCATTGCGCGGCATGCTTCGAAACCGCCGGACCAGATGCTTTCCGCTTGCTTGCAGGAAATGCGCGATTTTTCCGCAGGCGTTAAACGCTCGGACGACCTGACCTTGCTGGTGATGCAGCACTCCAACTGAATTACGGCACGGCGGCCAAAGCCGCCTGCTAGTCAAAAACCGAGGACACTTTCCTGCTCCATGCCCAGGGTATCCGACTGCGCAGTCCGGACACCGGTTGAGCTGGGTGGGTGCGGAGCCTTGGGTATCAGTCGCCAGTTCAGCTTCGCCGTCCACTGCAGAAACATTCCGGAACTCCCGCCTTCCAGCGTAATGCACTCCCTGCCGCTGCATCGCAAAAAGACGTTGCCCTGCCCGGAAACAAACGTCAGGAAATTCTCCCGCCGAACGGCGCCCGTATGGTCGGGGTATTTCTTTTCCAGCGCCTCGGCATATTCCGCAAAAAAATGAGAAGCCGAAACAATATCGGCCAGCCGGATCCGCGCGAACAACATCAGCCGCTTGGAGTCCTTCTGTTCCAATGTCGCGTATTGGTCGCCATCCCATTCGGCGGCCATCGCCATGGCCCGTGGCTCGTCCAGATATTGTTTCAACACTTCCTTCCATCCCAGTTCGCCCAGCGAATTTTCCTCCAGCAACACCCAATTCTCGCCGGATGCGGCAGCTGGTAAGTCTACTTTCATGGGCGTCGGAGCCCGGTTCGCGAAATACATCTCCGGGTGCAGGATCTGCTGCGTGTTTGCGGGCGGTCGGGCAAAAACTTCAGTAAACGCCGGCCATCCCCCCGATTTCAGCACGCCGATTGAGAAAGTCAGCCCGCTGAAATAAGGGAACATCAGCGAATCCTTGATAAACGGCGGAGCCTTTTTCAGGATGGGCGTTTCCGTCAGGTCGCCCACAAAAATGGAAGGATCAAATTCCGGCAAGTCGGAGAGCTTCAATCCCTTGCCCTTCAACTCGTATTCCAGCATCGCCGCCATCGCGCTGCCTTCCAGCACCGATTCCCGCGCCATCTCAGCGTCGTCATTGGGCCGAGCAGCGCGCACCCACGGCTCGATATCGAAATGCTGGTCCTCCAGAGCATGGGTCAATTCATGCGCCATCACCATCCGCTGCTCGTCGGCGGGGATCCAGTCCGCAATGTAGAACTCGTGGGCTTTTGGGTCATAGAGCCCCGCGATTTGTTCGGTCAAAAGGTCCACAAGAAAGGTGTCAAGATTGAACCCCTTTGGAATCAATCCGAAGGCTTCCGCGCTGCGTCCCGATGCATATCGCTCCTTCGCGTCCTTTTCATCGTCCATCTGCTTCAAGACGTACGCATGGATGTCTTCTCGAGAGCGAATCGATTTTTTCAGCGGCTTCGTGAGTCCCCAACCAGTGATCTTGCTCATTTCCTGCACCACTTCGTCGGCCGTGGCAAGAAACTCTGGGTTGCTGGTACCTGCGGATGGGCTAGCCAGAGCGGGAGCCGGGGCAGTCTGTTGAGCGCATGTAAACGGGACCGCTGTAGGAATCAGACTCCCAGGCAGCACGAAGGCAAGCAAGCGCGCGAAGATCCAGTAACGAGGGGCCATACAGGGCAGAATAACAGATTCCCTAATCCCCGGCCGCAGCCCAGCGACGCTGTAAAGTTAGTTTCTTATTGAAACATACCTTCAAGATTTCCACAGCTGTCTATACTGTTCTGGATTCGTAACAAACTGGTAATTTGATAGAATCTTGGATGCGCTTCACTCCATCGTCAGGGGGACCCATGTATCCACCAGGGTTGCGTCTCCGGCAAACTAGGGAAACCCTCGGCCTAACGTATCGCGAAGTCGAGCAGGCCAGCTATGAAGTCGCGGCTAAACGGGGCAGGCCGGATTTCATCCTGCACATAAGCCGATTGGCCGATATCGAGAACCGCAATGTAGTCCCCAGCCTTCACAAACTGTATTCGCTCGCGGCGATTTATCACTTGAGCCCCTTTGAAATTTCAGCTTGGTATGAGGCTCCGTTCCAGCAGACTTTCGAAGACGGTTCCGCCTTTCCCGCACCTCGCACTCACCTGCATGAGTTTCCCGTAAACTATGCGTTGAACCGCCAGTTCGCCTCGAAACCTGGATTTGACTCCACGGGACTGTTCAGTGAGCAAGCCGATAACGTGCGGCGCTTCCCGGGCCTCAGCGCGGAGTCGAGCATCCGTTTCCGCTACGGATACATCGGGCTTTCGGACCGGCGAATGACTCCTCTTCTTCGGCCCGGCAGCATGGTGGTCGTGGATACCACAGCGAAAAGCATCGATGGGGAAGATTGGAACACCGAGTATGACCGCCCTCTGTATTTCGTAGAAACCAGAGGAGGTTACCGCTGCGGCTGGTTCTTGAAATTGAAATCAAGGCTGGTGATGCAGCCGCACATGCTTTCGCATTGCGCACCCGAAGCCTGGCGAACTCCGTCCGAGGCCGAAGTTGTGGGAAAAGTCGTCAGCGTGATCACTTACTTGAACCAGCCTTGGGATTGCGCTCGCGGAGCAACTCCAGAAGTGCATTCAGATTGGATCGAAAAAGTTCCTTGAGGTAGTCCGGGGCCTCCGCTGGAATCCACTCTTCCATCCGCCCTCGGCAAACACGGATTCCTCCTTGTACTCCCTCCGGAAGCATCGCAATGAATTGACGTAGGTCCTCTTCCTGTTTTGCCAGCGGCATCTCCAGCAATCTTTCAAACAATTCCTCGTGGCACTTCACCAGCGTTTCTCCCACCGGCTCGTGACCGTAGACCGCCGACAGGCGCTCGTGCGCATAGACCTCTGTGGATGGGTTCTTAAGGCTCGCCAGATAGGCCAGCCGGGCAAAACTACCCGTTAGCGGCTCCAGGTAGTGCAGGGCCAGGTCGTAAAGAATCTGACGGTGGATGCGAAGTTGTTCCTGAATCGGGGCTCCTTCGCGCGGTGACGTTCCGCCATCGGAACTTCTTCATCGCCAGCTCAGCTGCCGTTCAGCTTTGGGCCACTCTCCGTTCCAGGAGGGTCCCCATGAAAAATCAGTTTCTTATCCTGAAAATTACACTTTCAGTAAGTTTAATCGTACTTTCCATCGCTGTTCCGGTCAACTACCAGCTTGCTGGCCGGTCTGGCTGGAATACTAACCAACTCGCGGATGGCGTGCCCTTGCCCCCGCCGCCACCGAAGAACTCCAGCGTCCTGACGGCCGATGGAGTTCCTCTGCCTCCTCCGATCCCGCCAGGCCCGAAATTCGATGGGGTCTTGACTGCGGACGGCGTCCCACTTCCCCCGCCGACTCCACCATCTCCAAAGCAAGCGCTCTCCTAGCGGGCCGAAGGCCGACAGGCGGCGCAGCGCTTAGAAATTTCCAATCAATTGCCTGCAGTACTATCGTTTAGGGGGTTCGGACTATTTACTGGCCAGTTAAGTTATGGTAGCGTTGCCAGCGTATGGTTGAACCCCTTCAACTCCAAACCGCTGCCTGGGCTGCTACCTCAACGCTGGAGTTGGGGCTGTTCGTGCAACTTCTGCGACGCAAGCTGGGCAGGGTCTACCCCCTTTTTTTCGCTTATCTCGTCTCCACCATTCTCCAGAGCATCGCGGTGGCGGCACTCTACCGGGGCGGACATTACGACAAGCTAACCACCTGGAAGATCGCATGGCTGACGCAAGGCGTGGTGGTGTTCCTCCGGGCATCCGTGCTCTTGGAACTCAACCGCAAAGTGCTTTCCTGTTACATCGGCATCTGGGCGTTGGCTCGCCGGATCTTGCTTGGTGTCGGGGCGGTGGTTTTGGCTTGCGATCTGCTGCTGTCCAAGGGTCAGTGGCAATGGATGATCATGAATGGAGTCCGAGGGCTGGAATTGGCGATGGCGGCTGTGATTGTCACCATGCTGATGTTTGCGCGCTACTACCGGCTTCCCGTCAGCCCTTTGCAGCGCTCCCTGGCCGTGGGATTGTGCCTCTATTCCGTTTTCTACGTCGTCAACTACTCTTTGCTCGAGAGAGTCCTTCAGGAATATGCCGTGCTTTGGAACTTCCTCGGCATCTTCGCATTTATCGCCAGCCTGCTGCTCTGGATTTCGGCCGTTACCCGCTACGCGGAATCCGAAGTAACAGCCCCGCCGCCAGAAATTTCCCCCGAGCTTCACGGAAAACTCACCACCGAAGTCAACACCCGCCTCTACTTGCTTAATCGCCAGCTGATCCAATTCTTTCACATCAAGGACCGGGGTTCATGAGCCTCCCCGTCATCCTGCTCCTCTTGTTCGCGCTCCTGCTGGTTGGATTGCTGGCATGGGCCCTGCGGACTCCTTCAGGCCCGGTCCGCCCGTCGCTCGATGTTTGTGAGGCGCTTTCCAAATCCCGGCATTGTTTTCGAATCTCTCATGTCGTTCAGGCGCTCCAGCCGGAGGATACCGAATACCTTCGGGAGACTGGCCAACTTGCACTGATGCAAACTCTTCGCAGCCAGCGCCGCCGGATTGCGTTGAGATATCTGGATGAGCTCCAGCACGAATTTCAAGAGTTGATTGAGATTTCGCGGCAATTGGCGGTAATGTCTCCGGAAGTAGTCGCGATGGAGGAAATGGAACGCTGGAAACTGAGCCTGGCTTTTGCCGTGAATTGCGCGTTCCTCCGCTGGAAACTCCGCCTCGGCCTTCAGCCCTTCTCGGGGTTCACCTTGCTCTCGAACATGGCAATCTCGATCTCGCGGCAGCTGGACCTGGCTTCAACTCGCATCGCCGAAGCTGCTGTGCGAACCGCAAATCCCTCAGCGCCCGGCGACGAGAATATCGGCGGCTTTTGAGCTGTCCCCCCGCCAGCTTCGATCTTATGAGCGGGTAAGCGTCGCTTCCGTCAGATGCGGTGTCTTCGCATCGAACTGCATTGGCAACTCAATTCGGAAACTGGCCCCTCGCGACGCCGCATTCTTCACCCGGATCGTTCCTCCATGCTCGGTGACAATTCCGTAGCAGATGCTCAAACCCAAGCCGGTCCCCTTGCCCACCGGCTTGGTTGTATAGAAAGGATCAAACACCCGCGATGGATCTTTCACTCCCGGACCGCTATCCGTGAATTCCACGAAGATTGATTTTTCGTCCACTCCCGACTTCACCCATATGTCTCCCTGTGTGGAGTGCTCCAGGATAGCGTCCACCGCGTTATTGATCAGGTTCAGGAATACCTGTTGCATCTGATGAGGATCCGCGGGAACCAGCGGCAAGTCTTTCGCAAGATCCAGATGGACGTGGATCTGATTCATCCTCAGATCGTAATCGCGCAGCGTCAGGGTTTCCTCCATCACCGTGTTCACCGCGACCGGGATTCTCTCCGGCTTGTGCTGACGCGCAAAGCTCAACAGGTTCTGCACAATCCGGTGCGTGCGTTGCGCCTGCTTGTACATTTTCTCGGAGTAACTCAGCGCCAACGGGCCCACTTGCCCGCTCGATTCCAGCAGTTGGCTGTATCCCAGGATTGCCGTCAGCGGATTGTTCAATTCGTGCGCCACGCCGGAAATCAATTGCCCCACCGCTGCCAGCTTTTCGCTGTGCAGCAATTGCTCCTGTGTACGCCGCAGGTTTTCATACGCCTGCCGGGTCTCTTCGTAAAGCTGGCTGCGCTCCACCGCGCTGGCAACCTGGCTACCTACCGCGATCAACAAGCTGATATCGGGGGCGGAGAATTCCCGCGGTGCGCGGCTCCCCACCACCAGCCCTCCCACGATTTTGTCTTTCGACCACAACGTGACGATGTACGCGGCTTCGATCTGCTCTTTTTTCCTCAGGTCCGCCACCAGTCCGGGCAGCGGCAGCCCTTGCGCGGAAAGAAACTGAGCCCGCACCGTGCGGATCTGCTGAATCAGCTCCGCGGGAACCGGCAAAAGCGGAAAATTCTTCGCGAATTCCGACCGGTGCCCCACCGCCGCTACTCGGCGCAGAGACAACCCATCCGGCTCAAACAGGTAAAGCGATGCCGCATCAATGCTGAACAGCTCCAGAAGCTGGCGAAGCGTCCGTTGCAGGGAGTCGTGCAGATCGAGCGAGGATACCAGCGTTTCGCCGATGGAATTCAGCACCAGCAACTCGCGATTCCGGCGCCGAATCTCTTGCTCCGCCCTCCGCCGTTCCGTCACGTCCAGCAGAAAGCCCTGATACGCCGTTACATTACCCGCGGCGTCGCGAATCGCCGTGGATGATTCGCTCACCGTCCGGAGTTCTCCGTCTTTGCGGCGAACCTCAAATTCGAAATCGTTTACCGAGCCATGTTCCTGCAGCAGCCGCTTCAGCCGCTCGCGATCCTGCGGATTCACATACAGCGCCGGCGCAATATCCACCCCTAGAAGCTCATCGCGGCTCTCGTAACCCACGATGCGCATCAGCGCATCGTTGAAATCCAGAAAGCGTCCCTGCAGCGTGGAGATGAACACTCCTTCCTGAACGCTGGCCACCAGGTTCCTGTATTTTTCTTCCGCTTTCTTCCGTTCGGTGATGTCTTTCAATACGTGGATCGTCCCCAGCTTGCGTCCGGCCGGATCCGAGAAATCCGAATTGGAAGCCAGGAAAAATCCTTGCAGCCATGGATCCGGGGAATCCGCGTCGCCGGAACACCCTTCGCAGTAGGGGCACACCTTGAAAACCGCCTCTCGCGGACTGAACAGGTCGCTCACCGAACGCCCGACGACCGAAGCAAAATCCTTGCCCAGCAAGTTCGCCAGCCGCAAATTTCCCCGCACTATGCGCCCTTCACTGTCATGCACCATGATCGGGTCGCCAATCGAGTCAAACGTGTACACCCACTGCTGTTGAACGGTCTTGATCTGCTCGAACAAATTTACGTTCTCGACGGTGGTCCCCAGAAAACTCGCCACATTCACCAGGTAGGTCAACTCATCTTCGTGGAATCGTTTGCCGGGAAGCGCCCCAACATTCAAAAGCCCCACCACGCCCTTTTTCCCGCGCAACGGCACGCTGATCAGTTGTGTGATCCCGCTGTCGGCCATGGCTCGCCGCAATTTGGAATCTTTCTCCTCCTCAAACCGGGTCACCCGGTAGTCTTCCTGAATCATTGCCTGCAGTGCCGGAGAAGAGGCCGCCATTCGTTCCAATTGCTTCAAATACGTTTCCGTGTACCCCACCGCCGCCCGGCAAACAAATTCTGCCGCTTCGCCCTCCCCCTCTTTTAGCCGGATGATGCCGTGTGAGACTCCAAGGCTGCTGGTGATCTGCCCTAATACCTGCTGCAGCATGATGGGCAAGGCCAGCGATTGGCTGCTCGAAGCAGTCAGGAGCGTGAACTGCCGCATTTTCTCGCTGATTTCAATGGAACGGGTCCTCGCCGCTTCCAGCAACAGCACGATCATCCCTATCCCCAGGCTCGCGTTCAGAAAATGGTCAAACGCAAAACGCAGCAGTTGAATTTCCCCGCTGGTCCATTGGGGCCGGTTGATGTTGTTCAGCGCCAGCAGCGTGAATGCGCCGGCCAGAAGTTTCGTCCCATGGCCGCGAATCGAACCGGCAGCTCTCCACAACATCCACCCGGAAGCCAGGCAGATCACGCTTTCCAGGATGCTGCTCTCCCAGCGCGCCTGCCCCCACGGCCCCGCCTTCTCCTGATAATACCCGGCGGTCACTGCCATCACGACTGCCAGCCAGATTAGCGGCCAGAAGAATCGATTCTGCCCCAGGGTCAATTGCACAATCGAAGCGAGAAACAGCACCAGCGCGGCAATACCGAAGCCCGTTGCCACGACATGTAACCCGGAAGCATAGCCGAAGAAAAAACCCAATTCGCTGAACGACGCGAAGGTCAGGCAGATCCACCCAAACACCCAAATTTTGTAGAAAATGCCGGGATTATCGCGTTTCAGGTGGGCGAACAAGACAAGCAGGGTCAGGCAAGCCGTAGCCTCGAAGAACGCGATCCCTTGGATGCCTTGCGTCGCGATCACAGCGGCCCCTCCTCGGGGTCAGCTTCACTTGAATATGAGAAAGGTGTCGTGTCCCTTCGGTAATGCGAAGCAACGACACCCCTGCTGGCTTGACGCTAACACGCTATTTTCTGACTGGGCAATAGCACCACAAAGGGTTTGTGCCGTCCCGTATAATGCTGCTTGGGAGATATACCACCGTGGACCTGGAACACATCCTGGTTGTGGATGACGAGGAAGCCATTCGCGAAGTTGTTTCGACGATGCTGGAATCCCGTGGCTACAGCTGCACCGCGGTTAGCAACGGCCGGGCCGCCCAGGAGTGTGTACGCCGGCAGACGCCGGACCTGGTTCTGAGCGACATGATTATGCCAGAGATGGACGGCATCAAACTTCTCGATTGGCTGCGCAACCACGACCCCGAAGTGCCCGTGATCATGGTCACCGCCATCCACGACATCTCCACTGCCCTCGAGGCAATCCGCCGCGGCGCTTACGATTACATCCTGAAACCCTTTGAAAAAGATCAGCTGTTCCTGGGGGTGGGGCGCGCCTTGCAGCATCGGCGCTTGGTGCTGGAAAACAAAAGCTATCAGCTAAACCTGCAGCAGCAGGTGGACGAGCGCACCCAGCAGCTCACCGTGGCGATTACGCAGCTGGAACAATCCTACGACGATACGCTCGAAGCGCTCGGAAGCGCCTTGGACTTGAAGGACGCCGAAACCGAAGGCCATTGCCAGCGCGTCACCGCTTTCACCATTTCCATCGCCAAAGCCGTTCCCGTTCCGCTTCCTTATTTGCCCGTGCTCGCCCGCGCCGCTTTTCTTCACGATATCGGCAAGATGGCCATTCCCGACATGATCCTCCGAAAGCCGGGCCCGCTGGACAACGACGAGAGAACCATCATGCGCACGCACTGCGAGATCGGTTTCAACATGCTCACCAAAATTCCGTTCCTGCGCGACGCGGCGGAAATCGTTCTTGCCCACCAGGAATTCTTTGACGGCACGGGGTACCCACGCGGCTTGCGCGGCGAACAGATTCCGCTCGGGGCTCGCATTTTCTCGATCGCCGACGCCATGGACGCCATGATCAGTGACCGGCCTTACCGAAAAGCCCTGCCGATGTCCCACGCCCGCGAAGAGATTCGCCGCTGCGCTGGCACACAATTCGATCCCAAGGTGGTGGAAGTATTTCTGTCCATCCCGGAGCAGCACTGGACCGAGTTGCGGCAAAACCTCGGTTCGCCGTTCCGCCTCGCTCATCTGAAAAACTTGAATAATTAGCCTGGCTTCCCTCAGTCGTGGCTGGGCGTTTTTCAGTCGCCACAACCGCAGAAAAAGAGAGCTTTAGGCACTCCACCCGACGCGCAAAAAGAACTCAACTACAATATTTGGGAGATATTTCCGGAATTAGCAAGCTTCGATCCACTTCCCTACAATCTGTCTCTTCTCTAGTTGCCCAGATAAAGCAGCGCCAGCAGGAAAAGCCACAGCGCATCCATAAAATGCCAGTAATACGATGTCACTTCCGCCGCCACTGAACGCGTCACCTGCGCGTTCGCGAAATTTCGCCTGGCTACAAAAATCAGTGCCGCTACTCCTCCAGACAAGTGCAGGGCGTGTGCGCCGCTAAAAATATAAAAAAAACTGCTCGCGGGATTACTCGCCAGGTAAATTCCTTCCGTGGCCAACTGCCTCCAGGCGATCAATTGCCCCACCAGAAAACTCACCCCAAGGACAGTCGTAACCATCCACAAATTCCGGTACGAGGTAATTCGGCCCCGCGCCAGGCGCTGACGCGCCATCTCCAACGTGCCGCTGCTCAAGAGCAGCACCATCGTATTGATCCACATGAGCGCCGGGATATGAACCGGAACCCAATTTCCATTCCCTCTTCGAAGCAGATAAGCGCTTGCCAGTGCCATGAAGAACATCAGGATCGAGACAATCCCCAGCCCCATCCCGGTGTAATAACGCATCGGCGAAGAATTTTCGCGCCCCGGCCGCTTTCCATCGTCACCGCCTCCGTTGCGACCAGCCGGCGGGAGATTCCCTCCCCCACCATCACCCGTCTTTTTCTCGATGATCAATTCGATTTCCTGTGTCGCCGTTGACCCCGGCATAGCATCCCTTTCCATGGTTCAGCGCACCTTCTGCGCCAGCATATCGGGCGCAAGGTGCTGCGGAGCAAAATCAACCCCCAAACCTTCCGGAAACTCGTAAGCCCCGCGATAAACCATGGGACTGGCGTTTCCGAAATTCGCTTCCGGCGTTGGCGAAGGCAAGCTCCATTCGAGTGTCGTCGCCCCCCACGGGTTATCTTCCCCCTGCACCGAATTTCGCCGGACCAATGTCTGCACAAAATTAATCACAAACACGATCTGAGCGGCAACCGTGCAGATCGTTGCCGCCGCGACCAGCGTTCGAATCGAAGCCCCGGCTGAAGCCAGGACGCCCCTCTGCGCATCCGGCAGCAAGCGTGACTGCGTCAATAATCCCAGCCAGTGCATCGGCATGAAGATCAGGTATACGCCGGCAAACGTCATCCAGAAATGGACTTTCCCCAGCCGCTCGCTCAACCGGCATCCAAACAGTTTCGGAAACCAGAAAAACAGCGCCGCAAGAATCGCAAACGTCGCCGCCACCCCCATCACCAGGTGAAAGTGTCCGATCACAAAATCTTCGCTCACCGCCGCGCTGCTCAATTCCTGACGCGCAAGGAAGATTCCCGAAAGTCCCCCCGCGATGAACAGCGAGATGAACCCAATGGAAAAAAGCATCGAAGTCGTCAGCTGCAAGCGGGCCTCCCAAAGCGTCCCCAGCCAGCTTGCCAGCAAAAATGCCGCCGGCACTCCCAGGGAGGAAGCCAGCACCGCAAACACCAGCGGCGCGTACGGATTCATGCCCGTGGCAAACATGTGGTAACCCCACACGCAAAATCCAACTAATCCCACTCCGCACAATGCAAGTACCACCACACGCTCTTTCCACACCGGCTTGCGCGAAAACGTCGAAATCAGATGCGTCACGATCCCGAAACACGGCAGCATCGCCACGTACACTTCCGCTTGCGCAAAATACCAGAACAACCGTTGCCACAGGATCGGCGCGCTCCCCTGGCGCACCAGGTTTTGCGGCTGCGCGGCCAGAAACGAATCAAAGCTGAAAAACTGCGAGCCCAGCAACCGATCCGAAAGCAGCGCCGCGCACCCCGCCAGCAGCACGCTGAAAATCAGCATGCTCAGAATCGCATTCAAGAACCACGCCCACACCGTCACTGGAAGGCGTGGCAGCGTCATCCCCTCCGCGCGCAAATCGATCGTCGTCACCGTAAAATTTAGGGCGCTCAACAACGCTCCGAGCGCGAAGATCGCCGCGCTTACGAGCCAGACACTAATCCCGGTTTCCGGCACAAAGAAAAAAGAAGCCGTCATGCCGGCCAGCGAACCAATCGTCAGCCACATGGAAATCAGATTCAGAGCGGGAAACGCCATCTCCGAAGCGCCAATCTGCAAAGGCAGCAGATAATTTCCGAACCCCAACTGCGGCGCCGCCGTCAGCACAAAAAACACCATCAGCGACCCGTGCAGCAACCGCACAGCCGCATATCGCTCCGGCGTGTTTTCAAAACCATTCAGAAACGGAATCGCCGTGCCAGGCCAGGAACTATGCGCGCGCAGCAAGGCGGAAAGGACCACTCCTACGAGCACGCTCGCCAGCGCCAGCCAAAGATATTGCAGTCCAATCGTTTTGTGGTGTGTGGAAAAAAAATAGCGTGCGAGAAAAGAGGCACGTGTAGGTTGCGGCGCACCAGCGCCTTCGTCGTAAGTCACCATTTTCTATACACTTCCGCCGTCAGCGGCACTCTGAACCCAAGCCCGTATCTTAGCGCTAAGTCACCGAATTGCAAGGCAGCAGAAAGTGTTATGACAGATTAATTTTCGATTCGCGTCCCATCGAGGAATTGCGTCACCAAACTTTCCAAAATCCGATGATGTGCCATTGGCTTCCACGCTTTTCGACAATGACCTGATTACCTCCATAACCGTCATCAGAGAACCAAAGAGAACTAGAATTGCCTTTATCGATGCGGTCGCGAAGGCGTTGATCCAGAACACCTTTGTATCGGGGGCCAGAAACTATGTCGTGGAGTTCCTCGCAAGTAGTATTGTTCGGAAGAGTTGTGCCGGAGGCTAGGGCCGGAAATTCTCCGCAAGCCCCCAATTTAATAATCGTGAAAAATCGTTGGGCCGCCCGCTCGGGCCCGCGTTTGCGAAACGGATTGAAGATCACGAATTTATGATTCCCGCTGATGGGGCTCCGGGCAAAAGGTAGGGGGAAAGCTGCCGGAGCCCAAAGTACGAGCCAGAACACCAGTAGAATTCCACAACAAAGTGTAACAGCAAGAAATCTCTTCAAGGGGTTCTGCATACACGCGAGAAGCGTATCAATCGCAGCCTCGGTCTGCAATGAAATCGCTACCGTCCCTCGCCAACTCTTGAGAAGTGCGAGGTTGGAAAACGAGCTCTTTGGATGCGAAAAGCGGACTATTGAGACTGCTTCTGAAAGGTGGCGAATTGCTCGCGCAGGGAATTCAGTTCCCTTCTCAATTCCATAATCTCCGCTTCGAGTTGCGCGACTCGGTCGTCGTCGAGCGAAATTTTAGCCGAACTCGGTGCTCCCGCAGTGTGCTCTTTGGCCGTATGCTCCGTGGGCACGGCATCGCCGGACAAAAGATGCATGTAGCGCGATTCTTTCGTCCCCGGCTGACGCGGCAGAATCTTTACCAGCGGCGGCTCGCGGCGCATCAGGTGATGCAGCGCGGATTGCACCGCCTCCAAATCCTCAAACGCATACATCCGTTCGGCGCGTGTGCGTAGCTCCCCCGGCGTCTGCGGCCCGCGCAGCAACAAAACGCACAGCACCGCAATCTCGTGCCGGTGAAAATTGTAAAGCTCATTCAACCGGTGCTCGAATTTGGCGACCCGCGAATCCCCGCCCGCGGAGCGCGCCATCGCCTGATCCGAAAGTGAGCGCAGCGCGTGTCGCACCGCCTCTTCCTCCAGCGTCATCACCGGCTCACGATTCGATTTCTGGTTGCACGCATTCACTAGCGCGTTCAATGACAGCGGATAGTACTCGGGCGTCGTAGTTTCTTTTTCCACCAATGCGCCGAGTACGCGGGCTTCAACATCGGAAAGTTGCGGGGCCATTTCAAAATGATAGCAGGCGCCTCAATCATCTCGAAGCATGCCGAAAAAAGATTTTGCGGAAAATTTGGTGCGGTCGAGTGGATTCGAACCACCACGGTATTGCTACCGCCAGCCCCTCAAGCTGGTGCGTCTGCCAGTTCCGCCACGACCGCACTGAGGTAAGGACTTCATTGTAGCCGCGCCGACAACAACCGGCAAGGCGCGGAAACTCACTGGGCGAATCAGCCGCCCGAAACTAACTTACGGCTTGGTTGGCGCCGCTGGTGCCGGCTGCGATTGGGCCGGCGCCGAAGACTGCGGTACCACAGGAGCCGGCGTTACCGGCGCCGGTGCCGGAGCAGGGGTCGTCTTTACCGGCGCGGGCTTCGAGTATTTCTCCAAAATCGAACTTCCGCCCGATGTTCCCAGTCCGCGGTCCACCTTCACCACCATCGCCAGCGCGCAAACCATGAACATCACCGCGCACCACGTCGTCGCCTGCGAAAGAATCGTCGCTGCGCCGCGCGGCCCAAACGCCGTCTGGCTGCCCGCCCCGCCAAATGCGCCGGCGAGATCCGCCGCTTTGCCGCTCTGCAGCAGCACCACGATGATCAGCACCAGGCAGTTGAAAACGAAGAACGTCGTCAGCACGTAGCCGCCCCACGAAAAGTGAAATCCGATATAAATGATCGCAAAGCCAATCAGCAGCGCGATCGTCCATTTCATCCAACCTGGCATTTCCTGCACCTCTAACCTGTAAGATATCTTTCAACCGCGGCTCGCGTCTTCCCTCTTCAGCGGTCCCAGCCCCTCACGATATTCGCGAACGATTTCGCTTCCAGGCTCGCTCCGCCCACCAGCACGCCGTCAATTTCCGCCTGCGCCATCAATCCCTGGATATTGTCGGGCTTGACGCTGCCGCCGTAGAGAATCCTGAGCGCAGCCGCATGGGCGGCGTCAAACAAGTGCGCCGCACACTCCCGAACCAGCCGGTGCACGGTCGCAGCTATTTCCGGTGTCGCCGTGTGGCCCGTACCAATTGCCCAGACCGGTTCGTAAGCTACCAGAATACGGGAGAATTCTTCGGGGGTCAACGCGCCCACACTGCCTTGAAATTGCGACTTGCAGACGCTTTCGGTCGCTCCCGCCTGGCGCTCGGCCAGCAGTTCCCCGATGCAGACAATTGGGGCAAGGCCGGCGGCCAGTGCGGCTTTAGTCTTCCTAAACACCATCTCGCTGGTTTCGCCGAAAACATGGCGGCGCTCGGAATGCCCGATGATCGCGTACCGGCAACCCGCTTCCGCCACCATACCGGCGGAAGTTTCCCCGGTGAACGCACCTTCTTTTTCCCAGTAAATGTTTTGCGAGGCAATCGCGATGTGCGTGCCGCTGGTGGCTTCGACAGCGGCGGATATGTCGATCGCCGGAGGCGCAATCACGATCTCGCAGTCCTTCACGTCGGCAACCAGCGGATTAAACGCCGCGAAAAACTCCCGTGTTTGCGTCGGCGTCTTAAACATCTTCCAGTTGCCCGCAATCACGCGGCGCCGCGTCGAGTGGCTCATTTGTTGGAAAGGGCCTCCACGCCCGGAAGCTTTCGCCCGCCCAGAAATTCCAGCGAAGCGCCGCCGCCCGTCGAAATGTGCGAGATTTTGCTGGCGAGGCCCGACTGGTGAATCGCCGCCACCGAATCGCCGCCACCAACAATGGATGTGGCGCCGGCGGTGGTCGCGGCAGCAACTGCTTGCGCGATCGCCAGAGTCCCCTTGGCAAAAGCGGGCATTTCAAACACGCCCATCGGGCCGTTCCACACAATGGTTTTGGATTTGGCGATTTCCTCGGAGTACCCGGCGATGGTTTTGGGGCCAATGTCCAGCCCCATCTGGTCCGCCGGAATCGCGGAAACTTCTACCACCTTCGTCGGGCCGCCGGCTTTGAACTCCGGGGTAATGACATTATCCAGCGGCAGCATCAGCTTGAAATTTTTCTGCTTCGCATCCGCCAGAAGCTTCCGCGCCAGTTCAAGCTTGTCTTCTTCCACCAGCGATTTCCCGATCGAAAGTCCTTGCGCCTTCAAGAAAGTGTAGGCCATGCCCCCGCCGATCAGCATCGCATCGGCAATCTTCATCAGGTTCTCGACCACTTCGATTTTGTCGCTTACTTTCGCTCCGCCGATGATCGCCACAAACGGGCGCGTCGGGTTGCTAATCGCTTTGCCTATGTAGGCAAGCTCTTTTTCCATCAGCAATCCTGCCGCGGCCTGTTTCACGAATTTTGTGATGCCCACAACGCTGGCGTGCGCCCGGTGCGCCGAACCAAATGCGTCGCACACGAAAACGCCGTCGCACAAAGCCGCAAGTTGTTTCGAGAATCCCTCGTCATTCTTTTCTTCTTCCGCGTGGAACCGCACGTTTTCCAGCACCAACACGTCGCCATTCTTCAGCGCCTTGCTCTTCGCTTCCGCATCCGGCCCCACGCAATCCGTTGCAAACGCCACCGGCTTCCCCAGCAGCTCTTCCAGTTTTTTCGCCGCCGGCTTCAGCGAATATTTTGCTTCCGGACCGCCCTTCGGCCTTCCGAGATGCGAAGCCAGCACCAGCCGCCCGCCTTTTTCCATCGCCAGCTTCAGTGTCGGCAACGTCTCTCGGATGCGCGTGTCGTCGGTAACCACGCCGTCTTTCAACGGCACATTGAAATCCACGCGGATAAACACCCGCTTCCCGCGCAGGTCCAGGTCTTGAATCGTGAGTTTCGTCATGAATTGGTCCGTGTTCTCGGCAATCTCAAATCAGCAGTCGGATAGCAGCGACCAGCGATCAGATATCTGGAGGCCCTGCATGCTGCAATAGCGCTCGCTGCAATCGAGCGGTTCCTGCTATCTGTTATCTGATCGCTGCTATCCCTATTCCATGCTCGCGCCCACTCCATTCATACGTCGGTCGCCAGCGCCACTCATCAAAACTTCGACGCCAGCATCTTGATCAAATCGCGGCACCGGCAGGAATAGCCCCACTCGTTGTCGTACCACGCCAGCACCTTCACGCAGCGATCACCGACCACCTTGGTATACTCCGCGTCCACGATCGAGGAATGCGAGTTGCCCTTGAAGTCGCAGGAAACCAACTCCTCTTCTGTGTAGCCAAGAATGCCCTTCAACGCGCCATTCGCCGCCGCCTTCAGCGCCGCATTCACCGCATCCTTTGTCGCCGGCTTCTCCACAAACACGGTCAAATCCACCACGCTGACGTTCGGCGTCGGAACCCGCATCGCGTAGCCATCCAGCTTGCCCTTCAACTCCGGAATCACCAGGTGCAGCGCCTTGGCTGCGCCCGTCGAACTCGGAATCATGTTGATCGCCGCGGCCCTCGCCCTGCGCAGATCCTTGTGCGGCAGATCGAGCAGCTTCTGATCGTTTGTGTACGAGTGAATCGTGGTCATCGTGCCGCTCTGAATCCCAAAGGTTTCATGCAACACCTTCGCCACCGGGGCCAGGCAGTTCGTCGTGCAAGATGCGTTCGATATCACGTGATGTTTCGCGGGATCATAAGTCTTATCGTTCACGCCGAGCACGAAAGTGGCGTCCGGATCCTCCGCCGGCGCCGAAATAATCACCTTCTTCACCGGCGCGCGCAGGTGCTTCTTCGCTTCGGGTCCCTTGGTGAAAAGGCCCGTGGACTCCACCACGATATCCGCCCCAACGCTGGCCCAGTTAATTTCCACCGGGTCCTTCACTTTGAATACCTTGATGGCTTTGCCCTCAATGCTGATCGTGTCGTCGGTGTGCGTGATGTTGTGCGGCAGATTCCCCAGCACGGAATCGTATTTCAAAAGATGCGCCAGCGTTTTGGCATCCGTAATATCGTTCACGGCGACGAACTGAATCTCTTTATCGTCGATCGCGGTGCGCACAATGTTGCGGCCGATGCGGCCAAAGCCGTTGATTCCTACCTTGATTGGCATACTTCCTCCGGTGCGGGTTTCTGGATTGCGGCGAGACATCAGGTAAGCAAGACGCCGCGGGTGGAACTAAAAATGCTAGGTGGAGTGTAAGCAAAAGTCAACGAAAGACAAAGTTCATGCGTCACAAGCCCGAATAATTCTCAATAATCGGCTCGAAATTGCGAAATCCAGATTGAACCCAATTCTTGTCCTTGGTTCCCACTCAATCCGTCTTCTGAACGCCATGCAGCTTGATCCGCATCCGCGCTTCTTCGGCCAGACTCTTCACGGCGAGCCGCGTCTCGCTCACCATCGTAAAACAGCCGGCGCTGAGCGCTAAGACGGCGGAGCCCCCAGTCACGACGGCCAGGAAAGCTCCCGCCTGAAACAGCGGTCTCTGCCCGTAAAACGCCGCCATCGATCCCGCAACCGAAATCAACGCCGACGACGCGAACAAACCAAGCGCCGCGTAGAATAGCCTTAGCGCGCGCAGCAACATCTGCGTTCGCATCTCCAGCGACCGCATTTGTGAATTCCACTCCACGAATCCTTCCGACCCGGGCTTGCTCGCCGCGATATCGGACGCCACCACGCGGGTGCGATCTACAACCCGGCCCAACCGGTTGCTTGTTCCCAGGGCCAGAACCGAACATGCATTGGTTAGAATCGCGGGCGCTACGATCGCCGTCAGGACGGCGAAGGGATTATTGGCCACGAATTGATATTGCATTTTGCTCCACGCTACTGCGGGTATTGCTTGATGGAGCTTACTTTGTCTCCGCGAAAATGCACAAACACTGTTTTGTCCGGCGGATGCCCATAGATCCAGTCTTCCGTGTCGTAGCCTTCGGCGTCCCGTTCGCGCACTTTGCGGTCGGGTTTTCCAATCGCCGCCACCACTTCTTCCTTGTCCATTCCCAGAATCGCGCGGCGGTCGGTGATGGCCTTCTTCGTTTCCGGCGGTAGTGTGTCAATCCAGTGCACCGCAGCGGAGCGCTCTTTCGTAAAATCCAGAAATGGCGAAAGAATGTTCTTCAGATCGTCCGGCGAAAGATCCGGAATATTCTTGGGGAATTGCACGTAAAGCGTCCCGCCCGCGCCTTGCTGAAATCCCGCCGGGCCCTGCTCCTGCTGCGTGGTGGTTGTCGATTGCGGCACCTGGGACGGCCCGCCCACGCTGACCTGAATCCGATCCCGCCAGCTTTTCCTCGGCCGACCGCCGCCATTCACGTCCACGATGATGGTGTGCTCGTGAAATTCCAGCTTGGTGATCTGCGCTTTGTCGCCGGTATTGATCGCCGCGCCGTGCGTCGAAACCACTCGATCCAGATATTCCTGGTTGAGTGGCTTGTCGGTATAGAGGATGAAGCCCTCTTTCCCGCCGGGAATGGGCTTCCGCACCTGAGCGAATTCCCCCGAAACAAACCGAATCAGATTCAGCTTAGAGGGCTCCGTTAGATTCGCGCCTCTCGGCGTGCTGGGCTGCTGCGCCCCGCCCGATTGCGTGCTTGGCTCCGTGAGGAATGCCGGCAGGAAGGAAATGCTTTCACCGGAAGGAAAGCTTCCCGAAGCGTTGCGGTCCGTCGCCGGCAAAAGAGGCAGCTTCGGCAAATCCGCCGAGGCGAATGCGATAATCAGCAGCGAAATGGGAAGCCAATTGGACATAGCGATCCCCGAGCCACCCAGCCCGGGACCTTCGCTATTTTATGATGCGGCGAGCGACTTGAGTAGTGGTTCGGTCAAAAAAAGCTATTGCGAGACCACGGTGACGCCCTGGCGGTCGATCCGCATCGGCAGAAGTTCCCCGCCGCATTCCACCACGGACTTTTCCACCCGTTCGCGCGCGTCCGGCTCAATCAGCAGAACCAGGCATCCCCCGCCGCCGGCTCCGCAAACTTTCCCAGCCAGCGCGCCTTTGCGCCGGGCGCCATTAATAATCGCGTCGATGGTTTTTGTCGAGATGGTCGGCAGGTTGCGTCGCCGGAAAGTCCATTCCGCGTGCATCAGCCGGCCGGTTTCCTTCCAATCGGCTTTTTCAAGCGCCACGCGCATTTTCTGTGCGATCTGCGAAATGTGCTCGATATTGATCCGCACCGATTTCTTTCCGTCGATGTGCGCCTTGAAAACTTCCCAGTTGTTGATGCCCGATTGCCGCGGCTTTCCCGTGTAGCAAACCACCAGGCGGCGCTCGAGTTCATCCAGGTTCACGCGCAACTCGATGCGGCGTTCCCCGCCGGGGAGCAGTTCAATCGCAGCGGCCCCGCCAAACGCCGGCGGATAATGGTCCTGTGTTCCGGTGGGCACGCGAATCACAATCCCTTCGGCGTCGCGGCTGATGTGGATCCAATCCACGGTGCTCTTCCCTGCTCCTGTGAAGCGATCGAGCGCCGCGCAAATGGCCACGGCCATGGCGCTGGATCCGCCGATGCCGGCGCCCGCCGGAGCTTCCGAATTGGTGGTCAGCGTAAAGCCGCCTTCGGGGCGGAAGAACTTCACAATCTCCGCGAGCAAGGGAAGACGATAGCGCTTTGCGCGCACCAGCGCTGTGAATGAGGGGAAGGTTTCCGAACGGCTGGTGTCGACAGAGGCTAGCTTGATGCGCTGGTCGCCTGCCGGGTGAGTCTCGATACTGCAATGAGCGTAGCGGGAGATCGCGGCGTTCAGCGTCAGCGCGCCGGGATGGAAAAGATAGAGCGGCCAGATGTCCAGCGTGCCGCCGGCGAGGTCAACGCGTGTGGGAGCTTTCGATTCGATGCGCATGTTTTTCCGTGGCCCGGCGAATCCGAGCACTGGCTAGAGTAACGGAAGCGCGGCCTACTTGCCGCCGGCATTTGCGGCGCGGTTGCGAAGAAGTAGAGGGCCGGCTTCGCGGGCGGCAAGCGCGGGATTGGGCTCGAAGCAGCGGCGGCAGCGGGCTTCATACGCGCTGCCTGCGCCGACGACGATGAGTTCTTCGTTTTCGATGAGGCGCTGCGTGTGGACCGCGGGATTTCCGCAGCGCACGCAAATCGCCAGCAGCTTGGTGATTTCTTCGGCGATGGCGAGCAGGCGCGGCATCGGTTCAAACGGGCGGCCGCGAAAATCGGTGTCGAGGCCGGCGACGATCACACGCTTGCCCAGGTTCGCAAGTTTGGTGCAGACGTCCACGACTTCGTCGCCGAGGAATTGCGCTTCATCAATGCCGACCACTTCCGTGCACGGCTGCAGTTTATCAATCACTTCAGAGGCCTTGGTGACGTTGTCCGAAGGAATCCCCAGGCCATTGTGCGAGATGATTTCGTTGGCCGCGTAACGCGAATCAATGGCCGGCTTGAAGATCTGCACCCGCTGGCGGGCGATCTCCGCCCGGCGGAGGCGGCGAATCAGTTCTTCGCTCTTGCCGGAAAACATCGGCCCGACAATGACCTCGATCCAACCCATGTTGCCCTTGACTATGTCCACGCCGCGTCTCCTTCGCGAATCGCTTCCGATATCCTAATTTGTCATTCCGAACCACGTTCGCTTTTTGAACGGGGTGAGGAACCTGCTGTACCCCTGCTTGCTGCGAAAAGCGGATCCCTCACCCGCCAAAAACGCGGGTTCGGGATGACAGCTAACATTGCGTCCCCGCAGACTGGGCTGCTGGGCGGTACATCTTCACATTGTAGAACGGCGCGAAGGCCGCGACCACTGCCAGGCGGAAGGACTCCTGGCGGGTGACGAGATTGTCGCTCAGCACGCCCCAGGCTCCCTGGCCGTCGCGGATGCCGACGGCGCCGGCGTAGCGATCGATGGCGATGGAAAGCTCCGTGCCGCGGGACAAGACTTCTTCGGCAAGCAGCTCCGGGATTTCAATGCTGCCCGAGCAGCCGAAATGTCCGCGTGAGCCATCGGTGACGTAGGCCCAGCTTTCGAGGAAAACGCGGCGAGTGCCATTTTCGACGGCGATGTCGAGGCCGCCTTCGAGGCCAACGCAGTAGTCGGCGCGATTGCCGGAATCGGCGAGCTGTTTGTGCAACGCTTCGGCGCGCTGGCGCGCTCCTTGCATGAGTTCTTCGCGGGAAGAGGGCGTGTGGCTGACGCCGCTTTCGACTTCGTGGCCGTGGATTTCGAGGGGAGCGTCTGGAGAGAGTTTGGCGGCAAAGCTGGCAGTAGCTTCCTGAACCGCCTGGAGTTTAGGCCGGCGGGTGCTCCCGACGGCGATGCGGCATGCGCTCACGGAGATAGAGGCCCTGTCAGCGCAGTGTACTGGGAAATGAGCGGGAGTTTGGAGGCGAATTTGGGCGGGCTGAGGAAAAAGCGTGGGAAACCCGCCTTCGCTGAAGCTACGGCGGACTGGCCCGCTCTTGCGGAAGCTATGGTGGAAAAGGGCGTGGCGAGTGGCGAGTGACGAGTGGCGAGCCCGGAAATGAAGAAGAGAGGGCGACAAGAAGTCTGCGTAAGCGGTTGGGGATCTGTACAAAAGTGCGAAATATCAGGGAAAAAATCACGAATGTCGGCGCGCCGACATTTTCCACAGGGGGATCGATGCAGGAGAGGCCGCAGAAAAAAGTTTATGCTAGACATGCCCCCTACCCCCTCTTTTTGCGTATGTAGGGGAAACAAAAGAGTTGCGGACAGAGATTCGGTATGTAGGGGAAACAAAAGACTTAGAAACGAGGCGAATTGGTCTGACAAGAAAACCGGTATATCCCCCACCCCCGGGGTATCGCGGATCTGCGGGAATGATTGGGGTTACGGGAGGCAGGGACGGGCGCCCTTCGACGAAGGTGGTGCGCTTGCGAGTCACGGGTAAGTATAGCAAAGGTAAAGAGTATCGACAAGTAACTGGTTGGACAAAAAATGGTAATGGAACCGGGCGTTCGAATGGAGGGGGGAAGAATTTTAGTTGGGAGTCGGGAGTCAGAAGTCGGGAGTGAGGAGTCAGGAGGCGGAGGAAAGCGGCCCGCCTTCGCTGAAGCTTCGGCGGGTGAAGCGGACTCGGATTAGCCAGAAAATCAGCAGAATCAGGGGAAGGATGGTGAGAATCAAATACAGGGTCATGCTGAATAGAGCTGGGGATAAGTGTTGGCCGATTCCTACCGCCGAAAGAAGTCTTAGCGGGCGATTCGAGGGTCCGAAGAAAAAAGAGCCGGCCGCGATGAACAGGCCATAGCACATGCGCCAGAGATGCCGCGCGATGCGCCTCGCCCCAAAGACGCCGTGGCTTAGGAGCATGCGCAGGTCTCCCGCGGCAGCCAGCAGACAGATGGAACCCAGGAAGAAGGTCATTCCGACGGGAACTCCGTCCTGTGAAGTCGCGCCGCTACGCACGATTTTAATGCCGTTCATCCAACTGAGGACACCCATCGTCAGGGGAATCAGGAGAGCAATCCAATCCAAACGGCTGGTTTCGCCGTCTTTGCGCCTGGCGGTCAGCCAGGCCGTTGCGATCAGATAGAACGTTAGAATCCCGCCACCGATATTGTTTGGCTGATGCTTGACGATGGCGAGGTACGTTGCAAAGACAGCCATGGTCAGCATGGAGGCGACAAAGACCTTTCCCGCCAGCACGTGGCGGGGAGAACCTTTGCGGAACAGGATCGCTGCGGTCCCGGACAGTAGTCCCAGGGTGCCACCGAAAATATGAACAAGCAGTATCGGCGAATAGGGCATGGCAGCTTCTTGCCTACGTATACGGGCGAGTGAGGCGGAGAGTTTCACCTGTCTCGATGCAAAACGCCTCTGAAGTGGTTTTCCCGGCGGGTGGGGCGGGTGGTGTTCGAATAGAGGACAACCGGCAATCGGTAATCAGTAATCAGCGATCAGGAAGCAAGAAGGACGGGACTGTAGAAAAGAAAAATCAAAACCCGCACCGTTGAAAACCACAAGGATGCGGCACCCAAGTTCGTTCCCACCGTCAATGTGTCGGCCACCCGCCCTTATAGAATAGTTTAAGTAACACAATTGCTAAGATTAAGTTATAGACAAGGCACGTCTGTTGTGAAATACTCTCGCCACTTGAACGGAGGTTAGTCCAATGATACGTTTCCTCGCTTTATTTGCCGTTTTCCTTATTCCTGCGAGTGATATTTTCTCGCAACCCCCACAAGCCGGCGTGCAATATGTGGGCATACCCACGGATGAATTCAACTTCGTGGCCGCGGCTCAAACACAAGACGAGTGGTGCTGGGCAGCCTCGGTCTCGATGATTCTCCGGTGGTACAGGCTCGACATTTCCCAGGAACTGGTTGTAGCCAGAACGAAGGGAGTTTTGATTGACCAGCCGGGGAGCGACCAAGACATCAGTACCGCATTGAGCGGATGGGCGTACACGAGAGATGGAAAGCCGGTGGTTATCAGCTCTTGGACCGCACCGGGGGCACCACCTCCGCTCATCCTCATTCGCGAATTGAGCCAGAAACACCCGATCTTGCTAACGTTTATTTCGGGTCCCAGCAGCGGTCACGCCGTCGTGATAACCGCGGCAAGTTATATTCAAACTGCAAATGGTCCTTACATCCAATCACTGGTATTAAGAGACCCGTGGCCAAGCCAGCAAAACATAATGAATGAAGGCCGCGTTGAAATCGGTGCGCAAAATCTCGCGAATTTCATGCCTTTCATCAGAAGCAATTGGCTTGTGTCCGTCTCCCCGAATTAGCGTTGTTCGGCAGGCGGGCTTACATCATTTCAGTAACTGTTGGGCATAGGCGGTGGCTGGTCCGCGCCACCCGCCGGCATTCTTGAGGTATAGTAGCGTTCAAGTAACCGGCGAAAAGTCCCGACAATGCCAATTGTTAAAGCCCTTGCGAAGAGTGTTCTGTTCGTTGCAGTGCTCTATGCTTTGTTTCGTTACGCCGGGGATTTTTCTACCAGTCAGAGCGTTGTGTTGACCATCGTGTCGTGGGTTGGATACGGGCTGTATGAAAGGCTGAATCTTTCCCGCAAAGCCGAGTGTGTCTTTACGCCGTTTTGTGTTTCTTTCTTTCCGCACTGGTACGAACTGTTGTCAGACTTAACGCTGATTAAAGACGAGGAAGACTGGAAGCGATTGTGTGAGTCTGTGAACGAAGTTCCTGCCTCAAAATTCAGTGTGTTCAAACAAGGTTTTTCGTTCACCGTAATCAGACCACCATCTGAGCAGGACTTGTGGCCCGGACTGACCTTCTGGAATAACGAGAAAGTCTTTTTGAACGAGTTAGAACTCAGTGAGCCTGTAATCGAGAATGAGGACGATGGGATGAGATTCGGATTCGGAGAAAAACACAAGTTTTTCAACCATCCTAGCTGGTCGAGTCTGCCGCGTGTAGTTTTCAAGTGGGGCATGAAGGGTTATGAACTCGGTTTAGAAGTTCAAGCCGACTGGTGGAAAGAACGCTCGCAGTCGGGAGAATTAAAAAAACTCGCCAAAATCGAAGAGCATACCGACCATCTTTGCGGCAATACTCGATTGGTGATTGCTACGCTGCCTTACTCAGAGTTTGCGGTTTACTATCAGCACGTGGACTACGACAAGCAGGGAAAAGTCCAAGCAGAGCGTGACAAGCAGTTGGAAGCGAACGGATGGAAACGGAAAGAGGAGGATAAAGATTCCGAAATAAGAGATCCGTGGTCACGCATCGAACACAAGTACTTTTCCATTTCGCACCGCAGCATTTAGGCGAGATGAGTAGCTGAGTGAGACAGGGGCGGGAGGCCCGGGTTCCGGTTTCTGGTACCCGGGTCTTGGGTGTTCAACTTCTTCCTCTTCGGGAAAACTGCTGGGAAAGAGAAACGTCAAATCCCGCACCCTTGAAAGCCACAAGGTTGGCGGCACCCAAGATCGTGTCCAGGGTTATTCTGTTGGCCACCCGCCAGCCTAAACACCTCTGGGGTGGGCTTCGCTTGCGGGTTTGATTTTGGCAAGGGTGGGGGACTCTTCGCTTGATTTCCACGGTGGACGGGGCGCGATCCGAGCAACGGATGGTTTGGGTATTCTTTTCCCCTTATTGGTTACCGGCCCAAGCTGTCCGTTGTGGGAAGGAAGAATGTGCCGCCCCGCTGGGGCTGGGGGATTATTGGTTGTGTTCCCAGTGTTTACACACTGGGCTAACGTCTGACGCGCCTCCGGCGCTTTGGATTGAATCGCGACGGACGGGCAAAAGGCGCCCGCCTCAGAAGGCGGTCGCTACATCGGGAAGGAAGAGGGAGAAGGCGGCATAAAGCCGCCCCTACATTTGCAGTGAAGAGGGCCGGGCCCTTCGGCGGACTCAGGGTAAACTAGGCGGCCCCTACAAGGGACTGCGGGATACGCAAAAAATTGCAGCGGCTGGCGAGAAGGATTGGGGGCTGAGCGGCTGGGCGACCTGAAGGTCGCCGCTACGGGGTGGGCTGCATCTGCGTGTGTGCTTTTGGGGGTGGCGAGCATCCAAGGGCGGAATTGGGAATTGAGAGGAGACTTTGCATGGCAAACGAGAAGAGCGATCAAACTGTGCTGGGCCACATTGAGAAGCTGGTGAAGGAGGAGGAGCGGTTGTATGCGAAGAACGGGCTGACGGACGAGGATCAGGCGCGGCTAGGTGAGTTGAAGGTGGCGCTGGACCAGTGCTGGGATCTGCTGCGGCAGAGGGGGGCTTTGCGGGAGTTGGGGGAGGATCCGGAGAAGGCGAAGGTGCGTCCGGCGAAGGTTGTGGAGAATTACGAGCAGTAAAGAGGAAGAGAAAAAGGAAGAGTAAAGATAACGCAGAGGCGCTGAGGGCGCAGAGGTTCGCAGAGGTTAGGAGTAGAGCGTGGCAAACCCCAAGAGGGCGGCCTGAAGCCGCCCCTACACCGGCGTTGAGGGCGAGAAAACACAAGAGGCCGCCGCTTGCGCGGCGGGCTGGCTTGAAAGCCAGCGCTACATGGAGGAAGGAAGAGTAAGGTCGAGCTGGGTGCCGGCGCTGGGGCGGGTGCGGATGCGGAGGTGGGCGCCGATGTTTGCGGCGCGTTCGCGCATGACGGTGAGGCCCCAGTGAGCTTTGCGGCCGGAGTGGAGGAGTTGGGGCTCGATGCCGGTGCCGTTGTCGCGGACGGAGATGCAGAGCTTGCGTGGCGAATAGGCGATTTCGACTTCGATCCTGCTGGCCTGGGAATGGCGGAGTGCGTTGAGCAGGGCTTCGCGGGTGATGAGGTAGAGCTGGTCGTGGATGGCGGGATCGAGCGGTTTGGGGCGGCCCATTTTCAGGATGCGCAGGCGGGCGCGGTCCGGGGGCGGGAGTTCTTCGTGGAAGTTGGCGAGGGCCTCCTCGAGGCTGGTTGCGGGGACATCGGCGGAGCGAAGGCCTTCGAGGGCGGCGCGGCCTTCATCGATTCCCTTGCGCATCAGGCTGCGGACGCGGCTGAGGAGCGGCTTGGCGGGGGAATCGGGCGGGAGCCAGCCTTCGGCGACCTGGAGCTGCAGAGAGGCGCTGAGGAGACCCTGCAGGAGCGTGTCGTGGAGTTCGCGGGCAATACGGGTGCGCTCGCGGCAGCGCTCCTGCTGAAGCAAGGCCAGTTCGCGGCTGGATTCGGGCCGGTTGGGGCTGGAGAAATAGCTGCGGATGCGATGGGCCAATTGGGGAAGGCCTGCCGATTGGTGTGACATGTTCGATCCTCCAACTTGATTAGCAATCATTCGACAGCTTGGGAACCATGGCGGGATATTGCCAGGGAAGGGCCGGGGAGGTCTTGGACAAATCCGGTCCGATTTGTACGTTCTTGCTGCGGGTTTGGGGGGAACCTAGGCCTCAGAGAAGACTTTCCTCAGGGGCTAAAGCCCGATTGCTTTGCGGTTGGAATGTCGGAGCTAAAGCTCCGACCCCCGTAGCCAGTTCTTAGGTGACTAGCGCTCGAGGCCGCGGGCGAGGCTGGGGGACATGCCAGTGAGGCGGCGGAAGTGGCGGTTGAGGTGGCTTTGGTCGGAGAAGCCGACGGCGAGAGCGATATGGGAGAGCGGGAGTTGGGTGTCGCGGAGCATTTTTTCGACATGCTCGAGGCGGCGACGGAGCAGGTAGCGGTGCGGCGGGACGCCGAGCGATTGCTGGAAGGCGCGGGCAAAATGGTGAGGCGAGAGGCCCGCCAAGGTGGATAGAGCATCGAGGCTGATCTTTTCGCTGATATGCGACTCGATGAAATCACAGACGCGGTGCTTCATGGCGGGGGAAAGGCCTCCGCGGTTGGCTTCGGGCGATTCGGGCATGGGCATGAAGCTGAGCATGCTGAGGCGAGGCTGGGAGTGGACGACGGCTTCAGGCCAGTTGCGCGAAAGATTGGATTTGGGCAGAGGCGGAGTGAGCAGGGCGCGCCAATGGCCGCTGCGGGCTGCGCCGGCAAGCAGGACGGGAGTGTCTTGGCCGCCGCGCCTGCGGAAGAGCGACGGACCGTAATCGAAGAGTGCGGAAAGAGGCGCGCCCGCGGCAAGAGATTTGTCGTCGAGAGCGAACGTCTGGCGCGCGACGCGGTCGGCGCCGATGATGCGCTGGTCGTCGTTAACGGCGAGGAGCAACGCGGACGAGGTGTCGTCGGGCGGCAAGGCGGCGATGATCCATGCGTGGCGGAAATGCTCGCGGAAGAGGCGCTCTTCGACGGCGCGGGCGGAAGCGATGGTGGCGGCGAGGGCCAGCTGCTGGGGGCGATCGGGACCTTCGGTGGCGACGGCGGAGACGTCGAGAACGCCGGCCAGTTTGCCGAAAGCGTCGAAGATCGGAGCGCCGGCGCAGGTGAGTTTGCTGTGGCGAGAGCGGTAATGCTGGGAGCAATGGACGAGGAGGGGCCGCTGTTCAGTGATGCAGGTGCCGATGCCGTTGGTGCCTTCGATTTCCTCGGACCAGACGCCGCCGAGCCAGATGCCCCAGCGCTTGAAATCGTCGGCGCGGGATTCGTCGCCGCGATGGTGAACGGCGATGCCGGCGCTGTTGCAGAGGAGGACGACGTAGCCTTGCTGGCGGACGATGGCATAGAGGCGATCGATCTCTTCGCGGGCGTGAACGATGATGTCGGCGGCGGGTTCTTTGGAGACTTTCAGTTCGCTTTGCGTGACTACGTTTGGAGCGGATTGATTTCTTGGGTCGACGTGATAGTCGGCCATGCAGCGGTGCCAGGAATTGGAGATTTCGTCGACGGCGGAGAGTGGAGCAGAAATGGTTAGAGGAAGATTTGTCGCTTGAGCGCGGGGCGGCTGTTCGGAGCCAGGGCCGTGAAGCTTCATCACTTCGGGAGGCACTTCACCCTCCGGAATGCTGGAACGAATAGCGCGCCCTGGACCATCGATGCTGGTTTTGCGGGCGCGGCGGCTTGTGTGACCGGCGTGGTCGCGAGTCAAGCGGCAAGTGTAGCAAGGGCAGCACAGAGCAACAAGGTGCGTTAGACGTTAATTGGCGAAACAAGGAAACAAATCGTGGAAGAACTTCAATCGGCGTGGAATACCGGGGAAAAAATGGAGCGGCCTATCGGAATCGAACCGACACCTGAACCTTGGCAAGGTTCCGTACTACCACTATACTAAGGCCGCTTCGGACTACAACTTTTATAGCACGCTTCCGCCCGCAACGACAAGGCGCTCCCGAAACAGTTGAATACAAGCAGGCGAATCAGGAAACCTGGGTAACGCGCGCGGATTTGACGATCGGCGAGCGGCGCTGGCGTTCGGCAAAGCGAGTGGCTTTTTCCTTGTTGGTGTAGACCCGGCCAAAGGTTTCGCCGTCGGCGTAATTGACGGTGACCAGGAAATGGTGATGTTTTCGGCGGCGATCTTTCCCGAATTCCGACTTTCCGTCCCGGACTGATTTCCGGGGGCCTTTCGAGGGAGTTGACGCTTTTGCCACGGACACCTCTGCTTTGAATGAATCGTAAATGCCACTATCGCAAGAATGAAAAGGAATCGCAAGCAAAGCCTGCGCGGGCACCGGAAAGTATAATCCAAAAAGCAGGGATTAAGGCAACGCCGAAGAAGACGAATCGGGCCGGCCGTTGAAGAAGGGCAAAAAACCACGGCCAGTGCGGACCAGATATTCCAGACCGCGGAGGCCGCTGCTCTCGCCCGAATCCACTTCGCTTGCACGCCAGGAGAACGTCAAATGAATTCCGGCCAACTGGTCGGATGGAGGCGTGTGGACAGCGAGAAATCCGTTGCCGCCGAAAGCGCTGAGGTTGTGAAGTGCACCCTGGCCGGGAAGTCCCATGACGAAATTGGCGGTGGTGACGTCGCTTTCAAAGCCGACGAGCTTCACGCGGCCGCGCCAGAAGGTGGCGAGCGGAAGGCGAACCTGGTCGACGAAAGGAGTGTCGTTGCAATAGAAGGCGGATTCCATGCGCTGGATTGTGCCGGGGGAAGAAGTCCAGAGCGGTTTTTCAAAGAGGATCGAATCGGAGCGCGGGCGCACGGAGATGTAACTTTGGGCGCTCGGTGGCATCCAATCAGTACGGAAGTCATGCAAGTCCGGCGTGCGAGCGAAGTGTGCCGGCTCCTCGAGCCAGTCGGTGGTCTGCCACAGTGGCTTCTGGTTGGAATTCCCTGATAATTCCTGGGCACACAACGGCAAAAGCACGATTGAGCAGGAAAATGCGGCTAGCCTGAGCAGCAGCCTGACCGAGATGCCGATTCGGGGCACTCGCTCCTCCCGATTCCGCAGAAACGCCTAAGAAAACGCAACATATCGCAATGTTACGCGGGTGTCTACACCTTCGCGGCGAGGCAAGCTGGGGCTTGCCGTTCGAAGGGGTGCTATTTAAGGGTGCCTGCGGGGCGGGCGAGGGGGGATTTTAGTGTGTTGTTCATGAAACATTTCGCCGGAAATTGCGTCTTTACTAAGTGAGGATGGACTAAGATGTATTTGAGAATGGAAGAAAGAATGATGTTGAACGGAAACAAAAAACCGCCGCTGATCGAGGACCTTCGCGCGCACTCGCGGGAGCAGCTGGCGGAGCTTCGGCTGTTGCTGGATTCGGGATTGACCGGTCGGCCGGACCCGCGCCGCCCGGGCTTTTTTGAACTCGATGGCGTTGCGAATGTGTATTACGTGTTCCGGTATCCCACGGGGCACAAAGTGTTGCTGCTGGCCGCCTGGCAGCGCGAAGTGGATCCGGTGGCCGAGATGGTTGCGTATTCCTGCCCTGCCGCGTAAAAAAATCCCCAGCTAAAGAAAATCGGAACTGACCGGCGCCTTCGGCGTTAGCCCTTGTCTTTTTCCAGTGCCAGCGAAACAGAGTTGATGCAGTAACGCAGACCTGTCGGCCCCGGACCGTCATCGAAAACGTGGCCAAGGTGTGCGTCGCACCGGCTGCACTTTACCTCCGTGCGGACCATGCCGTGCGAGGTGTCGGATTCCTCGTCGACGGCCTGATCGGCGAGGGGAGCGGTGAAGCTGGGCCAACCGCAGCCGGAATGAAATTTGGTTTCAGAGCGGAAGAGTGGAGTGCCGCAGCAGACGCATTTGTAGGTGCCGGGAGTGTCGGTGGACTCGTACTCGCCGGTGTAGGGCGGTTCGGTGCCCTTTTGACGGGTCACATAGAATTGATTGGGAGTCAGCTGTTTTTGCCATTCGGCGTCGGGCTTTTGGATTTTTTCGCGCATGTTTCCTCTTGATCGGTGTTATCACACTTTGTATCAGTATCAGATTCGGCGCAATGGCTTGACGTTTCACGCTGCCACTTCGATTATAAAGGTACCCCTTCGCCCAGGGGACTCGTATGCCCGACACAACCGAGCCCCGAGCCGCCGAAAAACGCCGGACCCGCCGCGCCAAAATTGCGAAACCTTTGCGCGTGCGTCCCTCGGAGCCGCGGGATGAGCATTTTGAGGATTTGCCGGTCAGCGTGAATGCATCAAAAGATGGAATTTTTTTTCAGACGCGGCGCAATGGCTATTACAAAGGGATGCGGGTGTTCGTGACCTTTCCGTTTACCTCGCAGCACGATCCGATGAATTGCGAATATGTGGCGGAAGTGGTGCGGGTGGAAGAATTGGCGAACAAGCGCTATGGGGTTGCGCTGCACCTGCTGATGACCGTGAATTACACCGCCGGCGGGCCGCCGGGTTCGAAGACCCGGACTTAACTTCTATTGCTTAACGCACTCCGCGATAATTTTCCAATCGGCAATCTCCTTCAAAGTCCTTCAACTTTTTTGCAAGATGAATTTTCGGATGCACTGACATTGCCTTCGCGTCTGCTACCAGCCGATCTGGTGAAGACTTTCCTGTCGATTTTGCAATCTTGAGGAAAAAAGATCCGGCGTCGCGTATCGTGAGGAGGGATTTTTGAAGGGTGTCGAGGTGTGACCATGAAGATGCGGTTGCCGGTTCGCAAAGCGATTCTGGAACGCAGGACGTATGAAGCGCCTGCCGAGGGGCGATGGGGAAAGATCCGGCTGGATTTCAATGAGAACACGACCGGCTGCAGCAAGGCCGTGCTGGCGGCTTTGCGCGGGCTCAGCGGAAAAAAAGTGGCGATGTATCCGGAGTATCAAAGGGTTGAGAGGATTCTGGGCAGTTATTTTGGCGTGCGTCCGGAGGAGATAGTACTCACGAATGGCGGGGATGACGCGCTGCGGGTTTTCTTTGACACGTTCGTCGAGCCGCGGAGCCACATTCTGATCTGCGAACCGACGTTTCCGATGTACCGGTATTACGCGGAAATCGCGGGAGCGCGCGTGGAGGCGCTGCAATACTCTCGAGAAATGGAGTTTCCGCTGGCGGCTGTGTTGAAGGCATTGCGGAAAGGGCCGCGTGTATTTTTTCTGGCAAATCCGAACAATCCCACCGGAACACTGGTGGACAAAAGCGCCATCGAGAAAATGCTAAAAGCCGCGGGGCGAACGGCGGTGGTTCTGGATGAAGCGTATGCCGATTTTTCCGGGGTCACGTGCGTGCCGTGGATTCGGCGGCACCCAAACCTTTTCATTGCGAAAACTTTTTCCAAGGCGGCGGGACTGGCCGGCTTGCGGCTGGGTGCCGTGATTGCCAAGCGCGATTCGCTGGCATTTTTGAGACGCGCCTTGCCTCCCTTCCCGGTGAATGCGGCGGCGCTCGCCGCGGGTGTAGCGGCGGTACGCGAACGGCGCACGATCCAACGATACATCCGCCAAACAAAACGACTGCTCGAGTGGTTTGGCGGCGAGCTGAAGCGGCGAAAGGTTCGCGTGTTTCCGAGCGCCGGCAATTTTCTGCTGGCCGACTTTGGCGACAATGGACCGGGAGTGTTTCGACGGCTGGCGCGCCACGGGATCCTGATTCGGGAACGAAGCAAAGATTTGGGACCGGGGTTCGCGCGGATCGCCATTGGGACGCGGAATGAGTTGCGAGCTTTCCTGCGGGTTCTGGATCGCAGAGGCAGTTAGGGCCATTGCCTGAAAATCGCACCGGAAAAGACTTTCCGACGAATGCAAACGGGGCAACAACGAGGCGGGGACCGCGCCGGCGATACTTCTCGAACCGGACGGCTTGCAGTACGATGATTGAACTGCAATTCCATTCGCTGGATGCGGGCGCGGAGTTGGAAGGCACCAAACGCAATCCAACCGCTCAGAAAAAGTGAGGCATTATGCTGGTCTCTTTCCGTTCCTGCGGCCCCAAGGATCACGCGGCACTGCTGAAACTGGTGGTGGCTTATAACAAGTTTGAAAAGATCAGGGCGCACCGCCAATCGTTGAGCCAGGGGCTGGACGTGCTGCTGCGAAATCCGTCGCAGGGGAAAATCTGGGTGATGGAGAATCACAAGAAGCCGGTGGGATACGCGCTGCTGACTTACAACTTTGAGCTGGAATATGGGGGCGCGGAGGGAGTGCTGCGCGATTTATTTGTAGAGAAGAGGTACCGGAATCAGGGAATCGGTTCATTGGCGCTGTACGAGATCGAAGATTATTGCCGGGAACGGGGAATGCGCGCGTTTCAACTGCAACTTCCCATGCGCAATAAAGCGGCGGCGACATTTTACCGCAAGGCGGGATTCCGCGAATTGCCGCGGCGGGTGATGTTCATGGAGGTCCGGCCCGAAGAGGTGGTGCAGGCGCGGAGGGCTAGCGCAAGTAAGCGTCGGTGATGTACTGCTGCACCATGCGCTGGGTGTTGAAGAAAGAGCCATTGATGGCGATGGCGTGGCGCATGACGTCGAGATAACGTTCGCGGTTGCTGTAGTAAAGCGGAAGAATAACGCCCTCGAGTTTTGAATAGAGACTTTCGGCGTCAAAGGCGTTGTCCACCGGAGTTTCGGGGCCTGGTTCACCGCGATGCGCGTCGCCGATGGCCCAGCCAGTTACGCCTTCGATGTTGCCTTCGACCCACCAGCCGTCGAGAATGCTCAAACTTGGAACGCCGTTCAGGGCCGCCTTCATCCCGCTGGTGCCGGAGGCTTCGAGGGGATATTGCGGCGTGTTCAGCCACAAATCGCCTCCCGCGGTGATCTTGCCGCCGAGATGCAGGTCGTAGTCGTCAAGAAAAACAACCGTAATCGCTTTTTTGAGGGCCTTTTTGGCTTTGAAGATTTTCTTTATGATTTCCTTGCCGCCGCCATCGCGCGGGTGGGCTTTGCCAGCATAGACAATTTGAAAAGGGCCGGCGTTCTTTGCGATCTGGCGTAAACGGTCGAGGTCGCTGAGGATCAGGTCGGCGCGCTTGTAGCCGGTGGCGCGGCGGGCAAATCCGATGGTGAAAGCCTCGGGGTCCAGTTTGAGTCCGGTTTTCTTGCGGACCATCTCGAGCAGGTCGTGTTTGGCGAGGAGATGAGCGGCCCAGACTTCTTCAGGCGGCAGACCCAACGCGCCGCGCAGGCTGTAATTGTCTTCCCGCCACGAAGGAATCATGCGGTCGAAGAGTTCGCGAAATGAAGGAGCCGCCCAGGTAGCCGCGTGGACGCCGTTGGTGATGGCTTCAATCGGCACGTTGGGAAACATTTTCCGGGAAACTTCGCCGTGGAGCTTGGCGACTCCATTTACGTAATTGCTCAGGCTGAGCGCGAGATAGGTCATGTTGACGGAAGCGCCGCGACTCGCGGCTTCGGCCAGGTCGGGATAGTGCTGCTCGACTTGCAAAACGCTGCGGACGAGGTCGGCGGAAGAGGCGTCTTTTCCGTCGAAAAATCGGTTCTGATCGGGAAAGAGGCGAGTCATGTACTCAACGGGAAATTTGTCGTGGCCGGCAGGCACTGGAGTGTGGGTGGTGAAGACGCATTTGGCGCGAACTTTTTCAATGTCTTCGCCCTTGATGGATTTGCGGCCGACCAGGCCGGCCTCTTCTCCAAGCAGTTCCAAGGTGAGCAGGGCGGCGTGGCCTTCGTTCATGTGGTAGCGCATCAGTTCGTCGTGGCCAAGAGCGCGCAGCATGCGCACCCCACCGATGCCGAGAATCACTTCCTGCGAGAGGCGGTAGTAAGGATCGCCGCCGTAGAGTTGGCCGGTGAGGTCGCGGTCGCGCTGATCGTTGGAGGGAAGATCCGCATCCAGGAGATAAACGGGGACTTCGTAGCCGCGAACTCCCTTGACGGTGTAGCGCCAGGCGCGGAGTTCGACTTTGCGTCCTTCAAGATTGACCGAGACGCGCGGCTCTTCCTCTTGCAGGTGCTTTTCGACTTCCCACTCGACGGCTTCTTCAGTCTGCGCACCTTCTTCGGAGAGGTGCTGGCGAAAATATCCTTTCCGGTAGAGGAGGGAAACCGCAACCATCGGCAGACGGATATCGGCAGCCGCGCGAATCGTATCGCCAGCAAGGACGCCGAGCCCTCCGCTGTAGGTGGGAATCTGATTTTCCAGGGCAATTTCCATCGAAAAATAGGCGACAAATCTCTTGGGGGGTTGAGCGGCATTCTCCATCGTTCCGGGGTCTCCATCCGGCGCGTTCAGTTGCGCCGCCACATGTTCGGTATTTTCTTCGGTAGACATATTGTCCGGGAAGGGCTCCTATCAAGCAAGGAAGGACGCGGCCTTGCGTTCCAAGCAGTGGCATAACGGCGAACTGGCAGATTGTCCGTTATAATTCCTTTCCATGAGCATGGTCCTCGACGGGATCCGGGTTGTCGAACTCGCGGAAGCTTTGGCCGGCCCCTACGGCGCGATGCTGCTTGGCGATCTGGGCGCCGATGTCATCAAGGTCGAACGCAATGCGGGTGGCGACCAATCGCGCGGCTGGGGGCCTCCCTTTGTCGGCACGGAATCCGCCTATTATCTGGCCACCAATCGGAATAAACGATCGATCACGCTGAATTACGACCATCCGCTGGGTGGAGAAATTTTACAGCGTTTGCTCTCCACCGCCGACGTTTTTATTTGCAATCAACCATCCAAGGTTTCGCTGCAGCGGCGGGGAATTGACCCGGAAACGCTGCGGGCGAAAAATCCGCGGCTGATTTATTGCAGCATATCGGGATATGGATTCACTGGTCCCAAAGCGGAACAGCCCGGTTACGACATTCTTGCCCAGGCAGAAGCGGGGGTGATGAGCTTTACCGGCGAACCGGGAAGCGGGCCGCTGCGATTCCCCATTGCCATTGCCGACATGACCACCGGGATGTACGCCGCCATGGGCATATTGGGGGCACTCTTTGCACGCGAACGAACCGGCAGGGGCGATTACCTGGATATGGCGCTGTTTGATTCCCAATTGACGTGGCTGGCAAATGTCGGCAGCAGTTATTTGAATGCCGGGGTATCGCCGCAGCGGTTGGGGAATGCCCACCCGAATATTGTGCCGTACCAGCTCTTTCGCGGGAGCGATGGGCGGTACTTTGTAGTTGGAGTGGGAACGCAGGAGCAATGGAGCCGGTTGGTGAGGATTCTCGGCGTGGAAGAGCTTGAGAGCGACACGCGATTTTCCAGGAACGCGGCGCGGAATGAAAATCGCGAGCAACTGATCCCGCTGCTACAAGAGAGATTCAATTCCCTGCCGAGTGGCGACTGGTTGAAAAGGCTGAAGGACGCCGATATTCCCGCCGCGCCGATCCAGAGTGTGGGTGATGCCCTGGAAGACTCGCAAACCTTGGCGCGCGGACTGGTGGTGGAGTTGGAACATCCCACGCTGCAGACGGTGCGAAGCATCGCCAACCCAATTCGGTTTAGCGAACAGCCGATTGTCTACCGGATGCCGCCGCCGCTGCTTGGAGAGCATAGCCAGAGCATCCTTCGCGAGCTTGGATACACCGAAAATGAAACCGCGGCGGCGTTGAAAGATGCCTGCCAGGCGGGTAGATGAAAGAGAGTTAGTACTACTTAATAGAATTTCCCCTTGACGACGTTACCCTTCAAGTAAGATACTCCGCGCATAGGCCCTTGCGTGCACTTAGCCCAGAGCGCCCGCATCTTATCTGACGCTCACGCTCGAGGTGCATTTTGCTGAATCAAAACCTGGAGCCAGACCAAATTAAATTCCGGAATTTCAACGTCTGCCCGCACTGCGAATGGAACGGCGAAGAGGCGTTGCTCTCGCGCTTGTCGGAGGGGATCCCCATGATCTCGCGGTCCGACGGACGAAATTTTCATCTATTGCTAGCCGACCGACCGCTGCCCTACCCGATGGAGAACGCAGAAGGCCCGACCCGAACGATATCCGTTTGTTTCTGGTATGTGTACGGGGCGGAAAAGCTGGAGCCGAAAAGTACAGTGGTCCTGTTTGAAGGCACTCTGTCCGCCAAGGCCGCCATGTTCCGGCAGATTGAATGCATCGCCGATATGCTGGCGGATGAATTGCAGCGCAGCGAGGCGCTTGCCGGATTTTACAATCTGCAAGCGGACGAGATTTTGGAAGTGGCTTACTGATTTTTTACATCCCGATCTGGTTATCGGTGTTGGCGCCGCAGCGCTTTCATTTCCTCCGCATTTGACCTTTTGCCTCGCACAAGATAGAAACATACGCCCGCAGTGCAACGCGGAAATGCAGTCCTGCGTTGTGCCGCGGCGCCGCCCATGGGACAAAAGATACCCCAGCTGGATGCCGTCCGCGGCATCGCGATCCTGATTGTGCTGGTGCACAATCTGCACGGATTTTCTTCGCTGCCCCTCTCGCTTATTTCCAATTATGGATGGATGGGAGTGGATCTGTTCTTCGTGCTTTCGGGGTTCCTGATCACGGGCATTCTGCTGGATTCCAAATCATCGGAGAATTATTTCCGGAATTTCTATGCGCGGCGGTGCCTGCGAATCTGGCCGCTCTATTATTCCGTGCTGATGGTGATGTTTGTGATTCTTCCGCTGGTGCGCCCGCAGGATACGACGGAACTTTTTCAGCGGGCTTCGCCTTGGTGGTCGTACCCGTTTTTCCTGCAGAATTTTCTGGTATCGGCGCCAGCGCTGGCTGCGGGGCCCCTCGGAGTCTCGTGGTCGCTGGCGGTGGAAGAATTGTTCTACCTGGTGTGGCCATTTTTTGTGAGATTTCTTTCGAAGGAGCGGCTGATGTTTCTGGCCTGGGCCGTGCTGCTGGCCTCGCCGGGACTTCGGCTGTATTTTCTTTCGCAGCATTGGATCATCTATTCAAATCCGTTTTGCCGGCTGGACGGAATGATGGCGGGAGCGGTACTTGCGATGCTGGTGCGAAAGGCCGATTTTGCGCCGGGCCGGCGTCTACGATTGGCCTGGGTTTTGTGTCTGACTGGAGTCCCGCTGGCAATTGTGACCGTGGGTTACGGCTTGATGTGGCTGGCGTTTTCGATGGCGGTGATGGCTTCGGCTGCCCTGGTGTATCTGGCGTTATTCGAGAGCAACCGCTGGTTCCGCGCGATTCTGGCGACGCGGTTTCTGATGTTCACCGGCACGATCAGCTATGGGCTGTATATGCTGCACAAGATCCCGGATGACGCGTTCAAGCGGCTGCACTGGAAGGAAGCTCACCCGGTGGCGGCGTTCTGGCTGGCGATTGCGGCTTCCTACCTGCTCGCGATCGCATCCTGGAATTTTCTGGAAAAGCCAATTTTGAAACTGAAGAGGTTTTTTGAATTCAAGCCGGCGGCACATGACTCGGCGACAATCTGAGGCATCCCGAAGCTAAGGGTTAGTTGCTGCCGACCTCTACCCAGGCGCGGGTCCTGGAGCTTTTTTCAATCGCTTCGCAAAGAACCATTTCGTCATTTCCGGTTTCGAAAGTCGGGAACGTTCGCGGGGCTTTCAGGTCGCCAGCCTGGAGGTATCCGTAAAAATCGCGGAAGAGTTGCACGAAGGTGTCCGGATATCCTTCCGCATGGCCGCCCGGATAAGCGGCGTAGCGGCGCGCCTGCTGGCTTAGGAGCGCAGGATCCTTGGGGAGTTCTTCGTTGGCACGATTGCGGCGGCCGATCCAGAGAGTGCCCGGCTCTTCCGAATTCCAGACGAGCGAGCCCTCGGTGCCGTCAATTTCATACCACAGGCGAGCGCGTCGTCCCGCGCTCACTTGCGAGACGGTCATCACTCCGCTTAAATCCCCCTCGAGATGGAACAACACCGAGGCGTAGTCGTCGGTTTCTATCGGCATGGGATCGGCATTCCCGGGATCGGCTTTCTGAAAAGTTTCCACTCGGCCGCGGGGTTTTTGCCGGATGGGCACGACGGTGACAAGATCGGCGCAAACTTCCATGACTTTGCGGCCGGTGATCCAGGTGACCAGGTCCAGCCAGTGCGTGCCGATGTCGGAAACGGCGCGGAGCTGGCCGCCTAGTTTCGGATCCAGGCGCCAGTTCCAGTCGGTCGGATACAGCAGCCAGTCCTGCAAAAAACTGCCGTGAACAAGTTTGGGCTGGCCGATGGCGCCTTTTTCGATTAAGGCGCGAGCTTCCTGGCACAGGGGGTAATAGCGCAGGTTGTAGGCGACGCCGCCGACTTTGCCGGTTTCGCGGGTTAGAGAGACGAGCAGCTCTGATTCGGCGGAATCCATGGTGAGCGGCTTTTCACAGAGGACGTGTTTGCCCGCGCGCAACAGAATGCTCGATTGTTCGAAGTGAAGATAGTTTGGAGTGCAGAGGTGTACCACGTTCACGGCGGGGTCGGCGGCGATTTCCTCGACCGAAGCGTAGGATCGTTCCATGTTGAGCGCTTTGCAGGCCGCGGACGTCGTCTCCGCGGAACCGCCGAGTGCGCCGAGAATCGGGATTCCAAGCCGCCGCAGAGATTCCACGTGCGCCCTGCCGACGAATCCCAAGCCAACCACCGCGGCGTCCAGCTTCATAGGTTCGGCTCCCAAGCTCCAGCATGTACGCGCGCTGAGGGGGCGCGTATGCTTTCGGGATTATATGGAAGATTCCCCGAAAGAGTCGAACCGTAAGTTTTTGAGATGGTGAATGCAACAGGGCAGAAACCCGAGAGACGCGCTCAAAATCTTCGAAACGTCCAGGCTTTGTTAAACGATCAGGTAGTCGAACGCACGCAGACGCTTACCTTGCCATCAATCAGTACTTGGCGTAGATCGAATCAAGGTGATTCGAACGGGCAATCGAGTCTTGCCCGTTGGGCGGGTTCCCTGCCCTGGAATGCTCAACTTGCTCCAACATCTGGAGCCAGGCGCCTTCGGGAGTCTCGCAACCGATGGCGTAGAGTCCCTCCAAAAGTGTTTCACAATAAATAACGCTTCCGATCGTGGAACGAAACGGCGGACGGCGAGAGGTGATGAGCAGGCGATCGCCGGAGCGCCAGGGCCGCCGGCTGATGATGCGCGCGCCGCGATTGCTGATGTTCTCTATCCACGCGCATTCCGAATCGTGCGGATTGCCGACATTCTCCAGTTGGCCGCCAGTGCCGATGGGGATCCTGCATTCCAATCGCCCGTTGTTCATTGAATCATCTACCCCCTTGTTGCTCGGATCCTCTTGCAATTTCTTCAGCACTTGCCGTTGCGGCCTCACCCAAGACGAAATCTTTAATCGCCTTTCTAGCCCCCGGTGAAAGACTTGCGTATTTTTCCCGGCGCCCGTTGCGACACCGGAGATCCGGGAGCGCGAAATCCGTACTGGGCGAAGCCTTGCCGCGAGCCGGGGAACATTACCGTTGGCCGGCCAGCCGGAGCGTGTCTGGTTTGTTTTTGCTTGTGAAGCGCCTGGTCGGCCTGGGCGAGGAGCCGCTTGAGCGACGAACGCATTTCGGCGGTGTAGCGGGTCATGCCCACGCTGAGGGAGAGCGGGTAATGGGTGTTGTTGGCGGCAAGCTCGGCCATATTGTCCTGCAAGCGGCGGGAGATCGTCTCGGCAGTCTGTCCATATTCTTCGATGACCAGGGCGGTGAATTCATCGCCGCCAAACCGTGCGGTGATATCGGAGTTGCGGAAGGTGTTCCGGAAAATCTCAGCGGTCTTCAGAAGCGCTTGATCGCCTTCCTGGTGGCCGAACTGGTCGTTGATCTGTTTTAGATTGTCCAGGTCGGCAAAAAAGAGGAGCACATTTTTCTTCATGCCATGGGCCAGCTTCATGCGTTCGCTGCCCAGCAGGAGAAATCCCCGGCGGTTATAGAGACCGGTAAGCTCATCGGAAATGGCGAGATGAGAAAGCGCTGATTCCACCTGAGTCTGGCGCAAGCCGCAGCGAAGGACGCGGGCAAGTTTTTTGAGGTTCAAGCGGAGGTGGCTGTTGCCACTTGCGGTATCGCCGTCGGTCCCCGCGGGCAGGATGAGACCGTTTTGCTTGTTCGGCAACACCAGGACCGGAATATCGGATGCGATGTCCCGGACACGTTTCAATTCGGAGGAGAGTTGAGCACTGGAATCGGGCGACCGCAAAAGGAGGACCGGCGGCTGATCCGCGCGTTTCGAGAGAACCTCTCCGAGTTCAGCCAATTTGACCAAGTCACATTCAAAAGCGCCACCGTCTGTGATGGTTTTCTGCAGAAAACGCGCATCCTTGCAGCCGTCCTGAAGCAACAATAGTTTGAGCGGCTTGGCGTGCATGGTCTTCTTCCTTAAGGGGTTCACCCGTGAATCTCGGCGGCCTGGTTCGACAACCTGGCTGTCTTGCCGTCCAACTCGTACTCGCGGAGTTTTCGCAACAGCCCCTTGTAGCTGATTTTCAGCAGGCGTGCGGCGGCCTTGCGGTTGAACCGGGTTTCCTGGAGCACTCTTTCAATGGCCGGTTTTTCGGCGCTGCTTTTCACCTGGCGGCCGATTTTTTTCAAATTCGTGGAGAAGTCTTCGCGAACGGAAGTTTCTTCGCCCGCGCTTCCCACCACCACCGTTGTGTTGCGCTGCAATTCCCCAATCGAAAGGTCTTCGTCGCCCTGGATCAGGAAACGCTGCGCGAAGCTCTGCAATTCGCGGATATTTCCCGGCCAGGAATATTCCAGGCAGGCAGCGACAAGATTCCGGGATGGGCGAACAACCGGACAGCCGTATTGCGGGGCAAATTGTTCGATAAAATGCTCCAGCAAGAGCGGAATTTCCTCCGGACGGGAGCGCAGGGGCGGAATTCGCAGGACGAAGGTATTCAGGCGGTAATAAAGATCCTGGCGAAGGGCGCCTGATTCCAGCGCCTCACAAATATCCACGTTGGTGGCGGCGATCACGCGGGCATCCACCTTGACGGGAGTGTTTCCCCCGAGCCGGCACACGGTTTTGTCCTGTAGAACGTGCAGAAGCTTGGCCTGCAAGGTGGGCGAGATTTCCCCGATTTCATCCAGCAGGATGGTGCCGGATTTGCAGAGCTCGAACTTTCCGGGATTGCTACGCACGGCTCCCGTGAAGGCGCCTCGCTCGTAACCGAAAAGCTCGCTTTCGAGCAGTGAACCCGGAAGCGCGGCGCAATTCACTTTCAGGAATGGTTGACGCGCTTTCGCAGACCGGCTGTGAAGATAGCGCGCGACCACTTCCTTGCCGCTGCCGCTTTCGCCCAGAATCAGGACCGGAACATCGTGTTCGGCAATTTTTTCAATCTGCTGGCGGATGGCCTGCATGGCGCGGCCGGAGGCGACGAAGAGAGAACCGTCGTTGAGCAAGTCCGCCTGGGCGGGCGAATTCTGCTCGAGGGAGTTGCCGGGAGAACATTGCGACTCCCCGGCCGGAGCAAACGGCGTGTCCCGCCCGTCCACGTGGACGCAGTCCGAGAATTGCTCCCCGGATTGAAATCTGGTCGACAATTGGAGATCTCCTTGAAGGCTTCGTTCACCGCACCCCGGTCCCGATTTCCCTCATCGGAAAACCTACCCACTGGACCGGGGAGCGGTGCCCAGCCCGTAGCCACAATAAACTGCGCAGTAAAAACGACAAGGAGGTGAAGCCTGTAAAGTGATGCAGGTAAACACCCGAGGCTGGGCGAAGCGTTTGAGGCGAGACGGCCCGCGGAAGCGCGCAGGCATCAGCCGAATTCAGGTTAAGCCAGTCTGCCTGCCCAATAGGGGAGTGTGCTTTGAATCGGGTGAATCGCTTGGAGCAAGCAGAATCAGCTGGGGTTGGATCAGATTAGGAAGAAAGAGTTGGTGAACCGGGGGAGGACTCGAACCTCCAACCCGTTGATTGCATCCGAAACGCTAAATACTCAATGTTTCAAGCGGTTTCCTGGTTTGGGGAATGGCAGGAATGGGGGGTTTTAGGCGTCGTTGTTACCAGGATGTTATGAAATTTCTCGAGAAAAGGAATTCACCCCAAGCTAAGAGGGGCCCACCCTTCAGCACCGAAAGGGTAGGCCACCCAAGAGTTTCTACTCCGCTAAGGGTGCGCCACCCGCCAATACCATAGTTTCCCCAAGGCAAGGGTCCGGTGAACGGAGTGTACTGATAATCTGAGTTATTAACCGAATCGGGTACCTTCCCTCCGAATCCTCCCGAGTACGCATTATCAATGTTTACGACTTGCTCGCCATTCGCGTCGTTAAAGCAGACCAGCTGACCGGTGTTCTGTGCATAGTAGCAAGTCACTGTCAGTCCTGATGGATCTCGGAACAGGACGGAATTATTTAGAGCATAGCGATAGAAGTTCACTCCGTCGCCTCCAAACGCCAATCGGTCTTCGGAAATGAACTTTCCAGCCACCGGGTCGTAGCATCTGGCGCGGTAATACGATTCCTCTGCCTCGATGCTAGACATTAGAGAGCGTCCCGTCTGTCCCTTTTTCTGTTTCCCGCTTTCGACGCCTCTTCTAATGGCCACCCGCCGTGGATTCTTCCCGCCAGTATGTGCTGATATTCAGCTGAACTTCTAAGGCGGCGAGCTGTTTTAGGAGTTCTGGAGAAAAATTCGCGCCCGCTTCAAAACCTGATGCGAACTGGCCGCAGCAAATGAAGACTTCGTAACGGCCTTTTAGCTCATTGATTGCAAATTTTAGCGGAAGGAATCTATCAACCAAATTCTTCAAACCTTTTTCGAGTGAATCCCACTCTGTCTGGCCATTGGACGGTTCTATTGCAAAAGCCCAGACGGATTTTTCCCATTGTCGTGTCGGGGATTTGGACTCGCCATTCTTAAAGAACGAGGTAGCAGACATGCCTAGGCGGCTGGAGATGTCACGCTCTCCCGAAATGTCACCGATGATTCTTAGTTCGACCGTATAGGTATGCATTGTGCAACCCTCTACAACTTTTACTTCTCTATGGAAATACCGGCACCAGTATTGGGATCGGCACTGGAACCGGTCCCCTGATGGGTCGTGGCTTGGGAGGGTAAATATGCTTGAGATCGTCCAACACGTCATCCACCCACCCAACAATGGGATCAGTCAATTTGTCCAAGAGCGGACCAACTATGGGAATCGGCACGGGTGGATATTTGGGTTGCTTTTCGGGGCATGTCTTAGGTTCGGGATCGCCCCAGCATTTGCCATCTTTGGGACTCCCGCGCCTAAGCCACTCCTCATAAGCTTCGATGATCTCTCCTTTATTAGCATCGCGATCGCCAGGCAGCTTCCAACATCTATGGTACCATCGCTGGAAATCGCGATCGTTATGGCCCCACCAGTTGTCTCCTCCCCGTGGCGACCAGCCGAATGGATCGATGAGATTTATTGAATTGTTGGATGCATAGCGATAAAAATTAATATCGCCGCCATCGAGTTCAGTTGGGTCTTCGGAGATCAACCGTCCTGTCTGAGGATCGTAGTATCTGGCGCGGTAATACGATTCCTGAGTCGCGATACCTTTCATTAGCGAACGTCCGGTCTGTCCCCGCTTTCCCGCTTTCTCGTCCCCGCTTTCTCGTTTTCGCCGATTCTCAAATTCCCAAGTGTAGTTTGTCGTGCCGGTGGGATCGGTTTTGCTGTTGCCGCTGTTGTCGTAGGCGTTTCTGCCACTTAGTTTGGTCACCCACCCGCCCCAAGTCTTCCCAACAACAGTCGACGATAAGAGAACGACACCAAACTGCCCACCAACAGGTACACCAATGCGTTCGCGGCTACTGACAATATGAAACCGAGAATGGCCTTGCCAGCATCCAGACCGTTCCCTGTATCGGATGCCATGAAAAAGCCGAAGCCTGGCCAGAGGGCAACGAACAGCCAATCCGGCATTCGCTCAATTGGCAGTATCTTGAAATAGAAGAGACATTGAAGTGTGCAAGGCGCAAAAAATCCTACCGCTAAGAAGCTCCAGGATATTTTTGATAAAGATAGCGCCATGAAGTCACCTTCCTAGAGTAGTGGCGTTACGTTATAACTGCAGGACTCGTGTGGAAGCTGCGTCAAGTTGCTCCATACTTTCGGCGGGAGAGACGAGTCCCCAACGTCAATGCCTCCAGCCTTGAGAGCGTCATGTACAAAGTTAGAGCAATCGCGACCAGGGAAACGCCACCAACCAGGGTCCTTTTTTCTGCTATTGATGTAATTCTGAATTTTTTGATCCTGTTGAGGCGTCGTGTGGATGATCATACATTTGATAGGCTTTGCCTTGTCAGGCAATATGTGACCCGGATAGGTTGGTAAATCATGATCTGGATAAAAGCCTTCTGTATCCAGGGTGTTCACGCCGATTCCGATGTGGCCATAGGGATTTGCAGCAGGGTAAAGCTTTACGGTCACATCCAAACCCAACGGGTCAACCCAATTTGTGGGTGAACCGAACGCGTAGATATAAAAGTTCGTCCCCGCGTTGAAGCGCTCCATATCTTCAGAACTGAAGCGCCCGAGAGTCGCGTCGTAGTATCTGGCGCGGTAGTAATACAGGCTGGTTTCCGTGTCCCATTCGCGCCCGGTGTAACGGAATGAGTTCACCAGCGAACCGGTAGTGGCAATGATGTTCCCGAAGGAGTCGTAAGTGTAGTTCTGGGCTGCAGTTCCAGCCGCATTTGTAAGGGATGTGACCGATCCGAGGCCGTCGGCTTGATAGTAGCTTGTTGTCGAGCTACGCAGCATGGCCAAGGGTTCATCGATGTTCAGCCCTTGCGAGTACCGGGCAACCACTCCACCTGCTGTGTTGGTTTCCTCAATCAGGTTGTCACCGTCAAAAGCGAAAACTGATGTCCCTGCGGAGGACGACTTGTAAATCCGCCTGCCAAACGGGTCGTATTTGAAGCTGACTGTCCCGCCGCTTCCGGGCAGCGTTACGCTGGTCAAGCGATTCTCGAAGTCCCAGGTGTAGTTTGTCGTGCCCGTGGAATCGGTCTTTGTGAGTGTGTTGCCGTTGTTGTCGTACGTATAGCTGACGCCCGGCCGCGAGGTGAGTTCATTGGAGGTGTTGTTACTCCACCCGGAGCCGGATAGATTGCTCAAGCGGTTGCCCACCGGATCGTAGGTGTAGCTCTCCGTTGTCGACGCACCCTGCGTGGCGCTTAGCAACTCGTAGATGTTGTCATAGCCGTAGTTCGTCGTGACGCCCGCATACAGGTCGCTCTTGGATGTGCGGTTCCCTGCGTTGTCCAAGCCGTAGCTGGCCCCGTCAAGCGTCGCGCCGCCTTTGGCGTGCGTTACCGACAACAGCCGCGAGAGATTGTCGTAGCTGTAGCTGGTGTTCACCGTGTTGGGCCTCGTCAGACTTGTCCTGCGGCTCAAAGCGTCGTAGCCAAAGCCAAAACTGCCGCTGCTGATGGCTGCCGGGGGCGTCAGGGTTTGCAGCCGATTCAGCGTGTCGTAGACATACGCGGTCGAACCGCTCTCCGGGTCGGTAAAGCTGGTGCGGTTGGAAGCGGCGTCGTAGCCGTAGCCAGTGGTGAAATTCCTGCCGGTGAGGAACGCATAGCTCGTGGTTGTGCCCGTCAAGCGTCCCATGTTGTCAAACGTGAACTGGTAGGTTCCAGTCGGGTCCGACACCTGGGTCAGGCGTGAATCGTTATCGTAGGTGTAATTCACCGTGGTGGTATCAGGATAGGACTTTACTGTCAGCCGGTTCAACTGGTCGTAAGTGTAGTGGAAGTACACCGATAGAAATTGGAGTTTCGTGGGGGAGTTTGCAGCGAGAGTTAACCTGGGGAAGAGTTGGTGAACCGGGGAGGACTCGAACCTCCAACCGTTGATTAAGAGACCGTCCAAGGACAACTGAGACCGACTGCGACTGAAGGCTATCACGTTGAATCTCTAGAGCACTAAGGGCTCTTCCCTGCCTAGCGTGACTGTGTCCACTTGCTATGGCTGGTGATCCAGGGCGGGCACAAAATTGGGCACAGTCATTCCCGCCAAAATCTTGACATTCCTTAGCATGCGCTTTCGCAGTTTGTGGACTACAGAAGCTACGTTGAGCCTAGTACCCACATGCCCGGTACCGCGTTAATCAGGACTTAATGTCAAGCTTGCAGTACACTCCACTAACTATGGCTGACCCCATTCTCACCTATCGCGGCACGATTTATCCATGGCATTGCGACCACATGGGTCACATGAACGTTATGTGGTACGTGGGAAAATTCGATGAAGCAACCTGGCATCTGCTGGCATCAGCCGGCTTGACCGCAAAGCGCATGCGAGCAGAGGGGATTGGGATGGCGGCTGTTGAGCAGCGCATAGAATACAAGCGCGAGCTACTGGCTGGCGACCTGATTACGATACGTTCCTGGTTTCAGGAGGTTCGTGAGAAGGCCCTGCTCTTCGTTCACGAAATGGTTAATGAAGAGACACAGGAGATTGCCGCACGGACATTCTTGACCGGAGTGTGCCTAAACACGAATACAAGAAAGGCGACTCTGCTACCCGAGGACGTTCGAGAACGCATTTTGATTGTGGTTCCTCCGAGTACTTGACTTGTCCGGTTTCCGCGTTAATCAAGACTTTGCAAAGTGGAAGAAAAGAAGTCTTCATGCCCTCGTGTTTTTGGGCGCTACCCAGCTGAGAGCCTCATCGAGAGTGTGAAAAATACGGATCCCTGTTTCGCCCTGGAGTTCCCGCAGAATCTCGTACGTCCGAGCAAGTTCAAGAACAAGGCCATTATCCGGCACCACAATTGCGCGGCGAGCACGCAGAGAAAGAGCACTTTTTTGCGCAAGCACGCGCATTTCGTCAACCGACAAGTTCATCTTAGTCACTTCAGTTAGGTCGACGATCTCAGCAAAGTTAGGGTCCACCTCAGGGTCCATTAAACCCTTTTCTAATATGGACAACACGTCCGTGAGAGACACCGCCCCCCAAATCATGGTATGCACCCATCGCTGCTCGATATCGACTTTGTAGGAGGCAGGCACTCAGTTTCTCGTGTGAGTTTACTCGCAACTTGGGTACTAGTCGCCATCTTTCCGGTAAGCGCGTTGATCGAGACTTAATTGATTTGACTACTTTGTTGCTTCCGTTTTTGTCCCTGATCGCTCGTACTTTCGATCCTCAAACTTAAAGCTAATCTTTAGTGCTCATCTAAGCAAACAATTGCATGCCTGTTCCTTTTCAGTGGCACACATGTCTCGGAAGCCTTTGAATCTTAACAAGAATTTCAAACGCTCAAAGTACCAGGCTGGGACATCGCTTGCAGCGGACCAACCAAGAGTGTTGACCGCTGCTCCGCTCAAGTAAGTTAAAGCTGAACTGTGCGCGCCATTCCATTCCGCAAAATTGCAGAGGGGATGCGGGTCAAAGGGAGCACCTCGTCCGCGGCCCCCCGAAGAATGGCCTCTCGGGGCATTCCGAAAACCACACAACTGGCTTCATCCTGCGCAATTGTGAATGCCTTTGCTTGCTTCATTTCGAGCAAGCCGTCCGCACCGTCGTCGCCCATTCCGGTCATCAAAATGCCGACCGCGTTGGAGCCGGCAGCTTGCGCGACGGAACGAAACAACACATTGACGCTGGGGCGATGGCGCGACACTAGAGGACCTTCACGGACCTCGAGGAAATACGTAGGGCCGAGACGTCGTACAAGCAAATGACGATCCCCCTGAGCGATATAGGCTCTCCCGGGAACGACTTTATCGCCGTCAGCCGCTTCCCTAACCTCGATCCCGCAAATGCCATCGAGCCGCTTCGCGAACGCTGCCGTGAAACCCTCTGGCATGTGTTGCACCGCGACAATGCCCGGACAATCCAGAGGCATCCGTTCGAGCACGTGGAGCAACGCTTCTGTGCCCCCAGTGGATGCTCCGATCGCCACGATCTTTGCCGTTTGTTGATGACACGCGGGGATCGCCACGGAGGGAATCACACTGTCTTGAGATACGCGGGCGGTGGTAGGTTCAGGTAGGGGGCGAAATTCCTTCACTCGAGCTGTGGCTGCAGCGCGCACAGTATCTTCCAATAACACGGCCGATTCTTCGAAGAAACCGCGGATACCGATCTTCGGTTTGGTGATGATATCCACCGCGCCAATCTCCAAGGCACGGATGGCTGCCTCGGTCCTGGAGCCGGTCAATCCGGAGCACACTACAACGGGGAGTGGATTGTGGGACATGATCTTCCGCAGAAAAGTCATGCCATTCATCCGAGGCATTTCCAGATCCAGAAGAATCACATCCGGAGTGAACTTCTTCATCTTCTCCATGGCGATAAGCGGGTCCGCCGCCACGATAACGTGGAAGCCACGCTTCTCCGAAAGGATCGCCATCAGGGCTTGGCGCACAATGGCAGAGTCGTCGACGACCAGAACTTTCAATGCGCGGGAATAATCCGACGACTCGGCAGAGCTAATCCCCGACAGGTCTTGGCGCTTCTGGGTGGTCATGTGTTGGCCCTATTCATGAAAGTCCGCTTCCCTGCCCATGCATGGCGGAGCCGCAAGCAGCTCGTTTAGCCGCGGCCGCCACTGCTCCGACGCTGAAGAATGCAAAGAGAGCTGCAGCGTGGCGCGGAAGATTTTGCCGACCGGAAGGCCTTGGGAGTGACGGAGCGCAGTTTATCCGCCACGCCATGCAGGCTTTCTGCATTACCGAGAAACAGATAGCCTCGAGGCGTCAAGTATTTTCCCAGCGCGTCAACGACTTTGATCTTTGTCTCCCACTGAAAATAGATGAGAACATTGCGGCAGAAAATTAGGTCGAACGGGCCAGACACCTCAAACGGTTCCTGAGTGAGATTGAGCCTTTGAAATCGAACGACACTCCGAAGCTCCTCGGTTGCTTTTATTTTTCCGTTTTCCGGTCCGAAGCCCTTGAGCAGAAATTTTTTCTGATAGTCCGCCGGTACGTCGGAAATTCGCTCCACGGGCCAGACACCCGCGTTAGCCTGGGCCAGGACTTTAGTTGACAGGTCCGTTCCCAAGACCTCCACGTTCCAGCCCGCGGATGGCGGAAAATGCATCAACACCGCCATAGCCAATGAATAAGCTTCTTCGCCGGTGGAACAAGCCGCGCTCCAGATTCTGAGGGTCTTGCTTCGTTTGTTGGCGTCCGCTTCAGCTATCCATTCGGGGAAAATGCGGCTGCGCAGGCACTCGAACGCAACGGGTTCACGGAAAAAATAGGTTTCGTTGGTGCAAATACAATCCAGCATGCGCACCAGTTCCTCAGAATCGGATTTCACTCGCCGGTAGTAGGAAGCAAACGAGCGCAATTGCAGGACGCGCAATCTTTTCCACAGCCGGCTGATCACCATGGCGCGGCTCTTCTCGCCCAAGTGGATTCCAGATTCGCGGAGGACGATGGCCTGGAAAAGTCGAAACTCTTCCTCCGCGAGTTCGGGAATCGCCCTGGGCAATACGGAATGAGAATGAACGGAGATTTCTCTGGAGGACATTACGGTTCCAGTGGCTCGCTGGAACTTTCAGCCATCCCGGCCAGCGCTTCCGCCGGCGCGGCCTGAAGAGCGGACACGGTCAAGAGTTCGTTGTTACTCAAGACCTTGTCGATATCCAGGATGAGAGCAAACTTCTTGCCGAGTTTCCCCATACCGAAAAGATAATCCAAGCGCACTCGTGTGCCGAATGCGGGTGGCTCCGCGATATCATCGGGTGCGAGGTCGATGACCTGGTTGACGGCATCCACAATGACACCCATTACCGTTCGTTCCGAGTCCTGGGCGACCTCGAGAATGACGATGCAGGTCGTTTTGGTTACCGGGCGCTCCCCGAGTCCGAAACGCGCCGAGAGATCAACCACCGGAACCACACTGCCGCGCAGATTGATAACGCCACGAATCCACAGGGGCACTTTAGGCACCTTTGTGACGGTGGTGTATTCGATGATTTCCTTTACCCTCTGAATGTTGATCGCATACTCTTCACCCGAAAGGAAAAAGGTCAGGTATTGCTGCTGAATGACTTCTTCTTTTTCTTTGAGTTCCATAAGTTTCCTCGGCGGCCTAGATGCGAGCAAAAGACTCGGCATATTCGCCGTTCGTCTTATTCGCATGGGAAGAGGAGCCATGCTTCGCGTGGTCCTGGTGGTCAGGGACATGAGGTTTTTCGATCTTCCGATTTCTGCCGGAGCGGTGATCTCCAAGAGTGTTGACCCGGAAGAAGCTAATCATCTCCTGCAAGGCTTCGGCCTGTGACGCGAGTTCTTCCGCAGTACTGGAGAGTTGCTCGGCGCCGGCGGCGTTGCGTTGCGTGACCAGTCCAACCTGGTTGATGGCGCCATTGATCTGGCTCACGCCTGCCGCTTGTTCACTGGAACTCGCGGCCACTTCCTGTACAAGGTCAGCAGTCCGTTGAATTGCCGGGACAAGCTCGCTCAGTAACCCGCCGGAACGCTCGGCAACCTGTACGTTGGCCGCGGCCAAACCACCGATTTCCTGGGCAGCGGTGCGGCAGCGTTCCGCCAGATTTCGCACTTCGGCGGCGACGACGGCAAATCCGCGCCCATGTTCTCCGGCTCGGCCTGCTTCAATCGCGGCGTTTAACGCCAGCATGTTGGTCTGATAGGCGATTTCTTCGATGACGACGATCTTCTCCGCGATCGACTTCATCGCGGAAACCGCTTCCTGGACGGCCTGGCCGCTTTGTCCGGCATCTTGCGCGCCTTTGCGCGCGGTGCTCTCCATCTTGCGGCTGTTCTCGGCGTTCTGCGTGATGGAGGCACTCATCTGCTCCATGCTGCTGGTGACCTGCTCAACGGCGGCTGCCTGTTCACTGGTGCCCTGCGACACGATGCTGGCAGAGGAAGCCACTTGAGCCGCAGCAGTGCTCACCGATCCGGCACCCAAACGGACTTCGCCGATCATTTCGTTGAGTTTGCCGGTCATCTTGGCCATGGCTCCCAAGAGACGGCCGAGTTCATCTCCTCGATTCACGTTGATGGTCCTGGTAAGATCCCCGGCGCTGATGTTCTCCACAACGTCGAGAACATCCTGAATGGGCTTGGTGATGCCGCGGGAAATCACGAGCGTCACGACAATGCCGGCAATGACCGAGAGGAATGAGAAAACAATCAAGGTTGTGGTGGTGGTCTTGGCGATTTCGGTCACCATCGGGACCAGAACTTCGGCGTGACGGTTAGTAAGCTCCGTGGCCAGGTCCTCCAAGCGGTGAATGGAATCCTTAGAGTCGTTGATTCTCAGATTGCAGTCCTGAGGCGTGCGTAGCTTCCCCTCCTGGATCAGTCCGAGGACCTTCGCGTAACCGCTCTCATAGACATCCAGATCTTCACGCATGGTGCGGAGAGTTGCTCTGTCGTCCGCCGAGGGCGAGAACTTATCCAACTCGCTGAGAACTTCGCGGAGCTTTTGCCGCTGCGCCTCCCACTTGGAAACATACTGCGCCCTGAGAGGCGCCTCTTCGACATTGAGGAAGGTATCTTTTTCAAAGCGCCGCAATTCAAGCGTCGTTGCCTTGGCGCGGGCGGCAAGGGTCACGAGCTTTGCGTCGCCGTTCAGGACCTTAAGGGTTTCCCTGGTGATGGCCTCGAGTCCCCAATAGCCGCTGAGCCCCATGGAGATGAGGAGTAGAACGATCAAGCCGAAGCCAATCGCTAACCGCTTACCAATCGACATATTCTTTAACACTGCATTCTCCTTCGAACAGAATTCTGAGTGCGGCGCCAGGCCGCCTCGCATTTATTACAACGGGCCCTATTTCGAAACCGATTCGGCGACCCGATAGATCGCCTCTTCACAAATTGCCGAAACGTCAAGAATCAGTGCGACCCGGCCGTTGCCGAGAATCGTTGACCCGGAAACGCCCCGAATCCCTTGAAACAGCCGTCCCAGGGGTTTGATCACCGCCTGTTGCTCACCCAGAAGTTCGTCGGCTGCAAGGCCAGCAAGGCCACCGCGGTACTTGACCACGATGATTTTTTCACGAGCCGGAAGGCTACCGCCGGGCTCGAAAAGATCGCGGAGCCGCACGTAGGGCAGCGCATCGCCTCGGAGATTAATGACCCCGCCTTCGCCGGACTGATGAGTTCCCCGCGGCAGTTCGAGGCACTCCTGTACAGAACCGAGTGGGATAACGTAGGTTTCGGTACCCACTTTCACCGCAAATCCGTCAATGATGGCTAGCGTCAGCGGAAGGCGAATGGTGAAAGTAGTTCCCTGGCCTTTGCGGCTCTCCACGAGAATTGCCCCGCTGAGGGCATTTACATTTCGGCGCACCACGTCCAAACCAACGCCGCGACCCGAAAGCTCGGACACTTTGTCGACGGTGGAAAATCCCGGTTGGAAAATCAGGTTGTGAATCTCGGCTTCGGTGAGGCGGATTCCGTCTGGAACTATTCCCCGCGCCCGAGCGTGCGAAAGAATACGCTCATGATCGAGTCCGGCACCATCGTCGGAGAATTGCACGACTATGTTGCCGGCATCGTGAAATGCTTTCAAAACGATCTTGCCGCTGGGGTCCTTCCCCAAGGCTCGCCGGACTTCCGGCGCCTCCAGGCCGTGGTCCACAGAATTGCGAATCATGTGCATCAACGGGTCGTGAAGATGATCCAGAATAGTGGTGTCAACCTCGACGTCTTCACCAATCACAAGCATTCGCGCAAGCTTTCCGCTCTTCCGGGAAGTGTCGCGCACGCTCCGAGCGAAGCGATGAAAGGTGGGGCCGACAGGAACCATTCGGATTTTCATCACGAGTTCCTGTAATTCAAGGAAGAGCGCTTCCAACCCCTGATGGGTCTCCATAACTTCGCGCCCGCCGGCCATTTGACTGAATTTTTCCTCCAGGGTGCGCCGCTGGCGGCCCTGGGCAATGGCAAACTCCACCGTCAGGTTCAACATGCGATCCAGTTTGCCGACGCCGACACGCAGATTTTGTCCAGTTGGAATGGAACCAGCCACCGCGGATGATTCCGGATTGGCGGATGCTGAACCCTCTTGTGAGCTGGATACCTCTGAGGTTCTGAATTCAGCTGTTAACCCTGCCAGACGCGAGGCTAATGTCTGGTGCTCCGGAAGTAGCGCTTCTTCTCCCCGGACTGCTCGCTCGGCAAGGTGTCGAAGCCCATCTACGGCTTGAAACAAGACGCCGATTACTTCTTGCGAAAGAGAGCCAGCCTTGCCGCGGCAAAGATCTAGCAGATCCTCGACGCTGTGCATGAATCCAGCCAATGTATTGAAATCCAAGAGTGAGGCGTTGCCCTTCATGGTGTGGGCCGCCCGGAATAACGAAGAAATCAGCTCGCCATCATCGGGACGAGATTCCAGCGCGAGGAGCAATTGCTCCATTTGGGCGAGGCATTCCTCGGTCTCTTCTCGAAAGGACTGCAACAGCATTTCCCGATTGATTTCCATAAGGCCTTTACAACCAATTCCTTGTTGAGTCACCGGTATCGGTGCAAAACACGACGCGTTGACCGCGGTCCCCGCCAACCTCTGCTGAAACGACCGGGATGTGCGCTTTGGCGAGCATCTCGATGGCGATGTCAACGTTTCGGCTTCCAAGGTGTTGCAGTTTGTTCGCGTTCGGCTCACGCATCGAATCAAACAGGCAGCCCCCGCCAAAAATCCTGGCGCGAAGTTGCCCCCGAATGGCACCTGCTTCCAAAAGCTTTTGCAACAAAATGGAAATGGCCACATTGCCGAAACGTGGGGATGGCGTACTTTTTTCGTCCGAGGCCGGCAGCATAAAATGGGTGGCGCCACCGATACCCTGGGAGGGGTCCCATATGCAAACCGCGACGCAAGAACCAAGAATAATCACCACGGAGTGCCCCTCGGAAGAGACAAACACCTGACCGGCATGGAGAAGCCCGGAGCTTGGGGAAGCCGGGGCGCGTGTCCCGACGGGCAAAGGAGCCGCAACGGCAAGCTGTGTATTTTTCGAAGGCGGCAACTGCTTCATGGCGCCACCTGTTTCTTCTGCAATCTTTGGAACTGGATGGCGACGGTCGCGTAGGTCTCCAGAAATTTCAGCAATTCATAATCGGCCCACTCGAGACGGTTTTTCTGGGGAAGGAGGCCAAAGATTGCAATGACACCGACGATTTCGTGGCTGGCCTTCAAAAGGATGCAAGCCGTCAAGCGCTGCTCAAACGGCAAAAGATCTTTCTCCGGCTGGCGCTCCAGAAACTGGCTCGTTCCCTGGCTTACCGCGCGGCCGAACATGCCGGCGCCCGATTTGAAAAATTCCATGTCAGCAGGTTCAACTCCGCACGACCAAGCGAGGTTGAAGGATTCATCGGCAGGGCAATAATCAAAAATCGCCACTTCTTCCGAGCCGATCAGATTGCCAATGATTTCCGCCACGGCTTCAAACCCGTCCTCGTTGTCCAGCGACTGAATAAGCCGAGCGCTCGATGCGTTGAGGCGTTCGAGCAGAAAATGATTGCGTTCGATCTGTTGCCGCAGGGAAAGTTGCTGCACCTGGAGGCGCATTTTCTCCATGCCCGAGGACACTCGTGAGTCTGCGGTGGCCCGTCTTGTCTGGAGCGACATGTTAGGTTGTGACCGACCTTGATCTCGCGTGCCTGTCATATTCTGTCCCCTGTGCCTGTATCTGTTTTCTGCATTGGTTTTGATCGCGGCGAACTATTCGCCGAGATAGGCTTTCAATAAATCGAGCAGTTCTACGTCATTCACGGGTTTCGTCAGATAGTCGCTGCACCCGCTGGCGTAACCTTCCTGCACATAGCGTTCTTCGCCTCGGGTGGTCAGCAAGATGACCGGTATCTTCTCCGTTTCCTTGTCCTTTTTCAGGGCCCGGCAGGCTTCCAGTCCGGTCATGCGCGGCATGATGATATCCATCAGAATCAGGTCCGGCTTTTCGCGCTGCGCCCGCTCGACCGCCTCTTTCCCGTCGACGGCGCTGATGAGCACATAATTTGTCTTTTGACTGAAAATCATTCTGTTCACCAGCCGCGCGGTGCAGGAATCATCTACAAGTAGAATCTTCTTGGTTGACATCTCAATCTCTCCCATTCATCTCGCCGGATCGAACTCTCGCGGTATTTCGTCTTCGGTTCGACCTTGTCGCAACAGTGTCGAAGGCTAAAAACGTGCCTTGGCGCGCCTTCGGCTGTGCTCGACGGATCCTCAATCGAACAGCGGAAACTAAGTCGCTCGTCGCAATCCCAGTACTGCCTAAGGAGCGGAGTGTAGTTCAGGAATCAGCCACATCTGACACCGGAATTCTGCGCTTGCCAGGCACGCGTTGACACTCTTGCGTGACTTTTAACCCCTGCTTGTGTCACACAGTGTGCCAATTCTGCATTCAGGATGTAATTGGGCTGATTCCCTAGGGAATTCGCTTTAGAACCGGACAGGTAGGCGTATTCACACTGCGGCGGGTGCGGAGCGATCCGCTGACAGTTTTCACTTATGTGCAGGGTTTGAAGTACAAGGTTATGTTCGGAGCGGAAGATCCCATAGCCAACTCATCACGCTGCCAGCAATCCAAATGTACCGGCAGACGTTTGGTCCAATTCGGTCCCCGGAATCGAGCTGGCCAACCCCGAGTTGCATCCGGGCTCAGCAGTAAGTGGTTTGGGACAAATTCACTTCCCTTGGAACCTACTTCGGACCAAAACCCCAGGTTTTATGGGCCTATTCAATGAGGTTAGCGGCGTGAGGACAACAGAATCATCGGGATTTATGGAGCGGGCGATGGGAATCGAACAAATCCGAATGAACCAAACAAAGGCGCTACCACCCGTTCCGCAGTTCAATTGGAGTCAAATGGAGTCAAGTTCGGGAAACGTCCCGTCTGTCCCCAGGTTCCTGAGGCAACCTTGGACCGCATCGTCAATCCCAATCTAGGCGTCCTCGCGACTATTTCCGCTCGCTAGAGGCGCAGCATTAGGGACTGCGGATGGTAAGTCTTGAAGCACTATGCCTGTCATTCCTAACAGTATTCGTCGATCTGGTTAGAGCAGAACCTTGCTGTGTCGAGAACAGATTTACGCGGGGGTGGGCGATGGAAAACACATTTGGTCCTTGGATTGGCCGACCAGTGGTAGTGCAAATTGGCCTCGGGCGAGTCAAATTGAGCCTCCGAGGGACATTTCTGGAGAATCGCGATCAAACCTTTTTGGTAAGACCCGAAGTTGGTTCCGACGTGGAAATTCCGAAAACGAAGGTATTGGCCATCGAAGAAACCCGCCGCTGGTCAAAGCCTATGGTCACATTCCTCTAGGTTGTGTCGGTGGTCTTGAACCCGGGAAGTTCAAAGCAGGCGCAGCCTCCAGGAGTGGGACGCTTTCCATGGCTAGATTTCTCCCTTTCGGTCCGTTCTATGGTCCGCGCCGGCTGGTCAGGGCGGCAAACGCATCTCAAACTTCCAGGCACCCTTTTCCTGCAACCCGCGCTCACGAGAGCAGGGATATTCGCGGCTCACGCCCGCTTGTCTATTGTCGTTTTTGTGGCACAGCGATCCGGTTATCGAGGGCATTCATTGGGAGAGAAGCGGCAAACAAGCAAAGCGAACAGACTTCCCTTCGAGAGCTTGGTTCAAGACTATTCTCAGCAAGATGCCGAAGTTGCCGCGAAGAAGCCATCTATACGCTCAGTCAGATTCTTGATTTTCCAGACGAGGACCCGGCGACGGAGACGACTCCCGATTAACGCGGTTAATCCCGTTTCAAGCCGGCAAGATGAATCCACAAGGAACATATGGCCTAGTTCAGCCGAATGCTCGGGGAGGAATTCATGAATCGAGTAAGGGCAGAGAGTGGGATGGACCGCTTGGGATCGTCTCTCCCGCTAAGGGGGCTGCTATTCATTTTGCTCTGGGCGATGGCGACAAACGCGAAAATGGCGACGGATTTTAATCCCAATCTAGACTTTACGAAGTACAAGACCTTTGCGTATATCGGCGGAGTAGAATCTCTCGTCAGAATGCAGTTGAACCCAGACCTACTGAACAATCGGATTCACCGCGCGGTTGCACGTGAACTGACGGGTAAGGGACTTCGCGAGGTGCAGCCAGAAGAAAATCCGGATCTAGTGGTGCGCTATTGGGTTGAGGCGGAGTCGACCGCTCAGGCGACGGCCACCGCGCATTGGGGCATGTATGGCTCCTACTATTATGGTTATTGGACAGTTATGTACACCACCATGAGTACGCCGGTGACTCACAAAGGCTTGCTTGGTATTGAAATGATTGATCCGAAAACGCGGGAGCTTGCGTGGCGCCTGTTTGTGAGCGAGAAAATCATTCACAACGACCCGGACAAGATCTGGAAGACGGCAGACGAGAACATAATCAGGGCGTTCAGAAACTATCCTCCCACGGCAAAGGCCATCGAAGAAAAGAAAAAAGAATGGTCCAAAATAGACGCCGCCAAAAAGCCCGCGCAACCTTAGTGACTAAGTTCAGCTCCTCAGTGGGACAGATTTTGAGCCGGGTGCGGCACAAAATTGGGCACAGTTTTTTGTGAGTGAGAAGTCCTGCGATGCTAACTCATTGAAAAGAGATGGTGAACCGGGGAGGACTCGAACCTCCAACCCGTTGATTAAGAGTCAACTGCTCTACCATTGAGCTACCGGTCCACGGGGAAACTTCTATTTTACACAGTCTGAAAATTCTTGTCGACTCTGAGCTTGGTGAAATATTTTGAAAACCGGTGCAGCGGCTTGCACGGCTGAGGTCTCGCTGCGGACGACTCTTCGCTACTTGGCACGCAGGACCGCCGTGAGGTCACGGGCTACCTGCTTGGCCTTGGCGAGGTCGTTTGGGTCGAATGAGATGGCGGAGACGCGCTGGTGTCCGCCGCCGCCGTATTTTTCGGCAAGGGTGGCGAGGTTCTGGTCGGCGTTGGCCTGATTCCAGGGATTGGTGCCGAGGGAGACCTTGGCGCGGACTGGCGAGGAGCTGACGCTGACGGAGTAGACGCTTTCCGGGTGCAACAAGTAGGGGATGAACTTGTTGTAGCCTTCGAGGTCCAGGTCGCTTACGTCGAAGAAGACGACGCCGTCTTTGGATTCACAGCGTTGGCGGAGAATTTCGATGGACTTACGGTGGCGCTCCAAAAGCGGGTCCAGGTACTTGGTGACAATCGGGAGCGTCACCATTTCGGCGAGCGGACGATAAGCGAGTTCCGTGATTAATTTTGCGGGTACGCCGTTGTCGGGGGCCGCTTCAATCACCAGGGCCAGTTGCGGGGCGGGTTCGGTCAATTCGGTTGCGGACTGGGCGGTTGGAAATTGGGCGCCGTCGATGATGTCTCCCCAGTGGATCAGGTCGGCGAGGGGCTTGGTGTTGAAGCCAAACTTTTCCTTGGCGATGGTGGCGATCAATTTTGTGCAGGATTTGTATTCCGGGTCGTAGAACATGTGCGGACCGGGAAAGCGCTTGAAATACTCGGCGTCGGCCGGGGTGAGGAACGCGCTCTGGTGATGGTCGAACCACCAGGTGACTTTGGGAGAATTGGAATACTTGAAATCCACGATGGCGTTTTCGTCGCCGTCAAAAAGGCCTTCTTCCCAGGGGTGCTTGGCCTTGTGGGTCATCCCGGTGAAGCTGAATTCGGCCTTGGGATCGAAGCATTCACGGTAAAAACGGTAAAAGAGCGCCGCGGAAGCAGTGCCATCGAAACAGCGATCATGGAAACAGAGTCGGACCTTGGTCATAGAGAACAGGTTTGCCCCAAGCCCGCCCGGATGCGGCGACGAAGAGGAGCAAAGCTCTAAACGATGTACGTGTTGTGAAGGAAAGTCAAGTGCAAAGCATGTCGCTCAAATTCCTGAGGGAAGACATTTAATTAGCGGCGAGCGGCAAACGCGCGATCTCTGCCCAAGCCGGGGCGTAAGGTAAATTTCAGCTGGAAAAATGGCGCGGCGGCCAGGACAGTCTGCAGATCCGCATCGTCGGTATACCGCCGGCGGGGAATACGCCGGGCCAGAAGCGCAAATTCCAAAGGCTCCCTGCGGAAGGGATAGGGGTCAAGAGTAAACTCGTTTCCGCCGGCGGCGCGCAATTCCCAATCGGCTTCATCGCCATTGTCGTTCATGGGCACGCTTTCGATGGTGGTGTCGTGATCGGCTCCCAGAGAGAAGTAAAGGGAGAGACGATCGAGCGCGGCAAGCCGCTGGATATTCGCAGTGATCAATTTTTCGTCGGTCAGATCCTTGGTGGCGGGGTCGTTGCGCAAGTCTACTTTCAGGCGCAACTGCTGCAGCCGCAGGCGTTGCACAAAATCATTGGCGTGATGCTGTTCCTGGGCATTCACGTACTTCGCAGAATAGCCGGGCATGGTCGCCTTGGCGCGGTCATAGAGCCCCATGCAGTGGCTGGCGACCAGCAACCCAGCGTACAAATCCGATTTCACGACCCGGTCGATTCCCCGCTGGTAGAGCAAGACGTGTTCGTCGGTGGGAACGCTCATGAAGGAGTAGGGAGCGAAGGATTTGGGGTCGACGGCAGGGGCCATCTCCCATTCTTGCCAGCCGTTATCGTGCTCGGCGGCGGCCAGAGAGAAGGAAGAGAAAGGTTCCGGGCGAGGAAAGGAGTCGTTACCCCATTCGCGCGCAAAAAACCCGCAAAGGATGGCGTGGTCCGTTTGGCGGATCACCACCATGGGGTCGTTATTTTGCTGAATGATCATCGAGCCTGTTCGCCGATCTGGAGCATCGCGGGGACCCTCATTATGCTCCAGTCGCCGGAGGGATTCCAGCACAACCGTGGGCCAGGCTATGGCCAAGGAGAGGGCAGACCAAGTATCATTTATTTTGACTGTGCGGGAGTGGCGGAACTGGCAGACGCAGTAGCCTTAGGAGCTACCGGACGCAAGTCCTTGGAGGTTCAAATCCTCTCTCCCGCACCAAAGTTTTGGATTCTTTCTTCGCCGTTTCTTTGGGCTTCAAACAACACACTTTTCTACCACTTGCGCCTTTCTGTCTTCTTGCGGGAGAATGAGGCTCAGAAGCCACCTGATTATTCCCGTCGGAGTCATTCCTTATGCACGAGCGCAGCGTCCGCGATCTCCTGAATCTCTACAACCCATCCAATCCGCTGGAAAAGGCCTGGACCATCCCCGCTCCCTGGTATTTCGACGAGCGCCTGGCCCAGCTGGAGCGCGACTCCGTGTTTGCCGGCAACTGGCAGGTGGTGGGGCATCTCGACCAGGTGAAGGAACCCGGGCAATTTTTCACGATCGACGTCAACAAGGAGCCGCTGGTGGTGGTTCGCAGCGACGATGGCAAACTGCGCGCGTTTTACAACGTGTGCCGGCACCATGCCGCGGCTGTAGTGCCGGAAGCGGCGGGTTGCGCGAAGAATTTCCGTTGCCCCTATCACGGCTGGACATATGGCAACGACGGAGCACTGAAAGGGATGGTCGAGTTTGAAGGCGTGTGCAATTTTGAACGCGCCGATAACGGACTGGTCCCCGTGCGGCTGGACACCTGGGAGAATTTGATTTTCGTGAACCTTGACGGACGGGCCGCTTCGCTGCGCGAATTTCTGGGAAAAGTTCCCGAACTTGTTGCACCGCTGAAGATCACCGAGAAGCTGAATTATTTCGACCGCCGAATCTACACGCTGAATTGCAACTGGAAAGTGTATGTAGACAATTACCTGGATGGCGGATATCACGTGCCACACGCGCACAAGGGACTGAGCAGCGTTGTCGAATACACGAAATATACGATCGAGAATTTCGAACGGGCGTGCCTGCAGTCCAGCCCGCTGGACAGTTCGGGCGCGCTGGAATCTTCCATCAGCGCCACCCGGCAAGGCACCGCATTTTACCTGTGGATCTACCCCAACTTCATGCTCAACGCTTATTCCGGCGTGATGGACACCAATCTGGTGCTGCCGCTGGGGGTCAACAAATGCGCGGTGATTTTCGACTACTATTTTGCGGACACCAGCCCGGCGGCCGCGAAACACCACCAGGAAAGCATTGCGGTCAGCGAAAAGGTTCAGGACGAGGACATGGCGATTTGTGACTCGGTGCAGCGAGGGCTCTCTTCGCGCGCTTATGTCGCGGGACGGCTTTCCCTGCGGCGCGAAGCCGGAGAGCATCTGTTCCACCGCCTGCTGCACGCGGACATGACCAATGCACTGGCGCGGCCGATGGCCGCCGATTGAACCTGCCGGATAAGCACAAAACCCTGCCAGAGAATCTCCGGCAGGGTTTGCTTCGAAAAACTTTACGATTACTTGTTGCGAGATGCGAAATCCTCCGGGAAGCTCTAGAGCTTCTCGAAGAAGTGAGCGATTTTCTTGCCGGCGCTCTCGGTGTAATAGACGGTCACTTTGGCGCCTTTCTCGGTTCCCTTTGCGGTGTCGACGGCGGCGACTTTGGTGCCGTGGCCGGCCAGTTCAAAAGTATGTTCGGTACCATCAGCGGCTTTCACCGTGATCGTTTTACCGCCCTCGCCAACCTTGGTTACCGTGCCTTCCACTGCTTTGTAGCCGTCCTTGCCGACCTTGTCGACTTCAACAGCGGTCTTTTCGGTTCCCGCCACGGTGTAGTGGGCAACGACTTCAGAGCCTTCTTTCACACCGTGAAAAGTATCCTTCGCACCGGTTTCGGCGGCTTCTCCACCTTTCACGGTGGTCTTATCCACGAAGTGGATCGTGTGTAGTGTGCCGTCCTTGGTTTTCACCACGATGGTCTTGGAGGCGGCATCTACCTTTGTGACGACGCCGTGAACTGCGCTGACAACGTCATCCGCCGCCAGAGCCATTACCGAGCTAAAAGCGGCCAATATTGCAATCGAAAGCAATTTCTTCATTACCGCGGACCTCCTGTTAGTCCTTGAACTGAGCTGTACTTGAATAGGGATCGCGAAAGTGTCCCACAAAGAGGTTAGCGCAAGCTTCCCGCGAAAACTATGGCGGGGCGACTTTCGCTTCCCATCGTTCCCTGCTGATTCGAATTACGATTTGCAAGGACGATGAGCCGCACCGGGGACACTGGCGATTAGATGAGCCTGGAGGGGGATTAGATGCAATGCTGAGAACCGGCCGGCGTTGACTTAACCAGTGCGCCGCAGGGTAATGGCATTCCAGTAGAACAATCCCGGTCCGCAGTCTATCCTCAATTATTTCCAACCCGGGGCAATAACGGAGGGGCCGCGTGCAGACTGCAAGCAAAATACGGCGTCGTTTTGGCAGATATTTGGCATCAATTGCCGCCAGCGGATTGCTCGCAGTGGCATGCATAGCTCAGTCCACGGAGGGAGGCGCACCACCGCAGCAAGATTGGGCTGCGCAGGCCGAAACCAAATATCCCGGGTTGTTGGCAGAGTTTGGGCACCTGCTGGAAAATTTGCAGCATGACGTGCAGATTCCCGGTCCGAGAAGAGAAAGCCGGCTGCTGCCGCTGCTGCCGGAATCCACAATGTCGTACGGCGCATTTCCGAATTATGGCAGCGCGGCGAGCAAGTCTCTGAGTGTTTTTCGGCAAGAACTGAAGGAAAGCACCGTGCTGCGCGAATGGTGGCAGCATGGACCGGCTGCAGCCATGGGACCAAAGATAGAGGATTCACTGGAAAAATTCTCGAAACTCAGTGAGTACCTGGGCGAGGAAGTCGCCGTTTCGGGGACGATGGAAGGCCGTGAGCCCAACCTGCTGATTGTGGCGGAAGTCCGCAAGCCGGGCTTGAGAAAAGTTCTTGAACAGATGATCGCGGAAGTTGCGGGCAACTCGAAATCCGGCGTGCGGGTGATGAGTCCGCAGGAATTGGAGGCGATGCAGGGAAAGACGGCGGCGGGCGACCTGCTGGTCCTGGTGAGACCCGACTACGTTGTCGGCGCGGTAGATTTGGGCACGCTGCGAAAATTTAATGCGCGCCTGGACGCGGCGAGCCGCGGATTTGCGGCCACTCCGTTTGGGCACAGGGTCGAACAGGCATATGCGGATGGAGTTACAACTTTGGCAGCCGCCGATCTGCAAAAAATTCTGCACCAGATTCCACCGGGAAAAAATCCAGACAATCAGTTGTTTGAGAGCAGCGGCTTTGCGGACATGAAGTACCTGGTCTGGGAGCGCCGCAAGTTGAACGGCCAGGCGATCGGCCAGGCTGAATTGAGTTTCACGGGTTCCCGGCGTGCAGCGGCCGCCTGGCTGGCGAAGCCGGCGCCCCTCGGCAGCCTAGATTTCGTTTCGCCCAAGGCGATCATGGCGGGAACGCTAGTGCTGGAAAGCCCCGCGCGGATATTCGACGACGTGAAAGCACTGACAAGCTCGACGAATGCGAACGCGTTCGCGAGCATCACCCAGATGGAGCAGGTGCTGAAGCTCAGTTTGCGGGACGACCTGCTGAGCTGCTTAACGGGAGAAATCACGCTGGAACTGATCAGTGCTGCGCCACCCCAGCCCGTATGGAAGGTAATCCTCAAGGTTAACGACATAAATCACCTGCAGCACAGCTTGAGTTCCCTGCTGACGGCGACTCAGTTTCGCACGGAAGAGTTCGAAGAAAGCGGAGTCACAATATCCACGATGAATATCCCAACCGGGAAGACTCCCCAAAAAATCGGGTACGCATTCATGGACGGCTATTGGATCATCGGCTCGAGCCGGGAAACGGTTGCAGACGCAATTCGCCTGCATGCCACCGGCGGCTCGCTGGGAAGATCCAAGAAATTCCTGGCCGCGTTGCCTCCGGGCCATTCGGCAGAGGCTTCCGCGCTGCTATACCAGGACTCGATTGCGATGGCTTCGTTGAGGCTGCGGGGATTTTCACCAGAAATGGCGAAATCTCTTACGGAACTCGGCGGGGAAAGTGTGCCGGGAGTGATCGAGGTTTATGGAGAGGAGACCTCGATTCGAGAAGAGAGCCGGGGAGGGGATTTTGACGTTGCGGCGGTCCTGGTGGTAGCGGCGATCGCGATTCCGAACCTGCTGCGTTCAAAAGTGGCCGCGAACGAGGCTGCGGCCGTAGGGACGATTCGCACGGTAAACGTAGCTCAGGTTACCTATGAGGCCACCTACCCGAAGCGGGGCTTTGCTCCGGATTTGGCTTCACTCGGACCCGATCCGCGGCAACCGGACGCCACCTCGCCGGATCACGCGAACTTCATAAACGAGACGCTAGGAAACGCGACCTGCAGCGGAACGATGTGGTGCACCAAGCCTGGATACCAGTTCCGGATTACGGCGTTGTGCAAGCTGCGTTCTTGCAAGGAATATGTTGTGGTGGCAACGCCCGTGAACGCCAACACGGGTTCAAGGAGCTTCTGCTCCACCTCCGACGGAGGGATTCACTTCAAAATAGGGCCGCCCTTGACGGCGCCCCTGGCTGTGGGGGAGTGCAAATCGTGGGCTCCCCTGCCCTAGGATTGTGAGGAATTTCACACGAAAGTGGGTGAAATTGCGATGGACGGGCAGCCGAAGAGTTGCGGAGGAAGGGGCTGCGGTAAGCAGAAAGCCACTTAAATTGGTGTTTCAGAGTGTCAAACCGGGAAATTGAAACTATTTTGGCAGGTGTTTGAATGCCTGAAACCCGCCGAATGATGCATCCATTCTCAGAAAACCTTTGCTACTCTGCCGATTGATACAGGTAGCAATTCCCACATTTCCTTTCATTGCGACCGAAGCCGCTTTCCAAATCATTGAAACTTAATGAGATAGCAGAACCGCACACAAGTAATGGCGGCGTGGCGGAACCGTTGAACGGATAAGGCGGGTTCTGTTTTTTAGACGTTTCGCGGGTGAAGATCGATCCCAAAAACACATTGTGAAAAGTATCCAAGGATTGGCATGCGATTTGCCTTTAGTCACCCGCTCGGCTGAATTTTGCTGCCGCGGATTTGCCGGTTATCGGAGGGTCGATGAGAGGAACCATGCCGCCTCGCCAAGTCTTGCTCCCCATTCTGGGGCTGATCGCGTTTTTCTTTGCGGCGGTGTATTCGTTTGCCCGCCAGCAGCCGGCGCAGGATCCGGCACCATCCGGGCAGGGAGAAACCACCTCCTATTCGAAATCCGCAACTCCGCCGCCCACTCCTTCGCAGGAAACAGCAAAGACTCCTGTTCCCAAAGGCCCAGACGGCGACTACGTCGGCAGCGAAACCTGCATCACTTGCCATGACGATCAAAATCGCCGATTCAAGAACACCGTGATGGGCAAGGCGATGCTGGGCAATCCGCATACTCCGGAAGAGGCCCGGGGCTGCGAATCCTGCCACGGACCGGGGCGCACGCACGTGGAAGCAGGCGGCGGCAAAGAAACGATTCCGATCCGCTTCGGGAAGGATTCAAAGAACTCCGTTGCCGAACAGAACGCCGTTTGCATGACTTGTCATGCTCGCGGGACGCACCTGTTTTGGAAGGGCAGCCCGCATGAATCGCGGGGGATTGCCTGCGTCGACTGCCACCAGGTGAAGCAGGAAGTTCACACCACGCTTTCTTCCGATGCCCGGTACAGCGCGCCGCTCTCCGACAACCGCGGAGTGAAAAAACGGCAGCCGGAATTGTGCCTGCAGTGCCACCAGATGCGACGCGCGCAGTTGCAGCGCTCTTCGCACATGCCGTATCGCGAAGGAAAAGTGACCTGCACGAGCTGCCACAATCCGCATGGAACGCCGAATCCCAAACAACTGATCCAGAGCAGCACGAACGAAAATTGCCTCAGCTGCCATACAGAACGCCGAGGTCCCTTCCTGTGGCAGCACCCGCCGGTGATGGAAAACTGCGCCAACTGCCATGAACCGCACGGCAGCAACAATCCGCAACTGCTGAAGGTGCGCATGCCGCGGGTCTGCGACGATTGCCATGACGCCAGCCGGCATCCGACGCAAGCGCAGCCGCTGAGCTCCGTGAAAAACTTCAACCGCGGCTGCACCAACTGCCATTCCTATATTCACGGGTCCAATCACCCATCGGGTTCCGCATTTTTGCGGTAGGAAAAGTGAGCCTACACAATGAGAAAAACAGCTGAACTTGCGATTCTGGCAGTCTTGACTCTTGTTGCTTTCGCTTACCGCGTTCCCGCCCAGGAGAACAAGGATAAGGATGCCGACCACGGCACGGTGGATTTTGGCCTGCGCTTCGCCAACGGCGAAGTGTATGGACGGCCGGATCTGCCATTCCAGCCGGCTTTGAAGGCTTCGCAATTCAACGAGTATCAGGATGTGCGGGACGGCTTTTACGTGCGGCGGCTGGACGTGAAATTCGACAACGTTCTGCACACGAAGAATTATTTCGGGTTGCAGTCGCAGAGCACGCTGTACCACGACCAGAGCTACCTGGCGACGTTCGGAGACTATGGAAAGTTCAAGGTGCAGTTCCGATTCGACGAAATTCCCCATATTTACAGCGACACGACGCGGACGTTATTTACGCAGACTTCGCCGGGCGTCTACAGTTTCCCGGCGCTGATTCGCCAGGCGCTGCAAGCCGCCACGCCCGCCAACACGATTCCAAACATCGTCAACACCCAAGTGGTGCCGCAGTCCAATTTCTTTACGCCGGCGATTTACAGGAAAGGCGGAACCATCTCAGCCGGCTACAAGCTCAACTCTCGCTGGGGCGTGAATGGGTTGTTTTTCCGGGAGAGTCAAAAGGGAGCCAGGCCCATTGGGCTGGTGATGAATGGAAGCCCGAGCGCCGCGACCACGGGAGGATTCGGGGTTGAGTTACCGGAACCCATCAACTACTTCAACAATCTGGTGCGCCTTGGCGCGGACTTCGGTTGGCGTTCGCTGGTACTCCAGGGCGCGTACATCGGTTCCTTTTTCCAGAACAATACGTCCACTTTGAGGTGGGACAACCCGTTCCGCCTGACCGCCGAGCAGGTGGCCAATCCTCTGACGGGAGCCATGGCGCTTTATCCTGACAATCACGCCAACTACTTTAATTTCGCGGCGGGCACGGACCTGGGAAAGTATCTGCATGTGACGGCCAGCATCACCCCCGGATGGTTGAAGCAAAGCCAGGCATTTCTGCCCTACACCACCAACACGGCGATCACCACCTGCGGCGACGGGACGCAGGCCTGCAATTCGCTGGCAGTGCTACCCGCGGCCAATCTGGGAGGAGACGTGCAGACGCTGGCGATGAATTACACGATCTCCACGGCCAGCTGGAAAAATATCACCCTGAAGGCAAACTACCGCCAATACGATTACAACGACAACACGCCGGTGCGCACGTTCACTCCTGTGCAGGGCGATGCGGCGGCACCCGCGGGGACGGCCGACTACACACCGTTTGGGTTCAATCGCAAGGATCTGGAAGTCAGCGGAATCTGGTTTTTCGCAAAGAAGAGTTCCATCAAAGTCGGCGTTGACGAACTATGGATGGATCGGAGCGAGCGCGACGTCTCCCACTCGCTGGACAATACGTTTTTCATTTCGGGGGACTGGGTGCCGATTCGCGATCTGTTGATCCGGGTCTCTTACCGGCACTCGAACCGCACTCCGGACGCTTACCAAAACGACAATGTCACGGACACCGTGACTGGCGCGCCGGTGGTTTGTAACGACAACACCGACGTGACATTCACCGCCGATCAGCGGTGCCATCGGCGGTTCGACGAGGCCGCGCGCACCCTGAACCGCGGCGACTTTCTGGTGCAATACAGCCCGTGGGACAAACTGACGGTTTCCGCATTTGGCGGAACGCTGCAGAACGACTACAACAAACGCGGAGGCGTGAACAGCCTGACGCCGTTGAATTTCCTGACCGGCGCGGCGGCGACTGTCGGGCCCTACTATCTTTATGGCCTGCAGAAAGACATCTCGTACAATTACGGCTTCGACGCGGACTATGCCCTTTCCAGCCACGTCACGCTGTACGCCGAATATTCCCGCGAGCATTATTACCAGCGGATGATCACCCGCTATCGCACTCCGCCGGGAGCAGGCCAGACCATTCTGACCTGCAACGGATGCGACAGCGCCAACAACGACTGGCAGAGCACGGCGACTGATCCGGTTGACGTTTATTCCGTGGGCGTGGACCTCTACCTGAGCAAGAAGGCGTATTTCACCACCTACTACACGCTGTCTGCGGGCAAGGGGAATGTGAACTCGGAGTTCCTGGGCGATCCAACGATTGCGCCTATCGCTCCTGCAACCACGAACCCAGACACGTTTCTGCTTGTCGGCACGAACGCCGCCACGCCCTACCCGGAAACAGTCGAGCGCAGCCACGAAATCGGCGTGATTTTCAAATACAAACTGACGGATCGGCTGACTCCGCGGATTGAGTATCGCTACCAGCAGTGGGACAACCGGGATTACCAGACGAGCGTCATGACGCCGTACATGGGCTGCGTCAGCCCAATTCCGAACGGACCGCCGGTCACCAATAGCGTGCCGGGATGCACCTCACCAATCCTGAACGCGAACACTGCTACGCCTCAGCCCGGCGCTCCCAGCCCGTTCTATCCCGGCTTCGTGGTTGGAGACCCTTCGGCCGCGCGCTACCTGTTCCTGGGCGTGGACCAGCCTTCCTATCACGCGCACACGGTGATGGCTACGCTCGAATACCGCTTCTAAACGGACGAAACGCCTGCGGCGCTGAAACTTTGCCGCAGGCGTTTGTCTTTCTGAAGTGGTGTAGGTTCTGGACGGCCCTGATCAAACGAGGTCCGCGGCTTATCTTCATTTCTGCGGCTGTGCTCCGCTTGCCGATTGCGGGTCCATTTCCACCTTTTGCCAACTGGAATCCGGATTGAATTCGTGCATGGAGACGGCCAGCGTTTCCGTCTTCTTTCCGAGATCTTTCTCGTAGACGACCCCGTCTTCGCTGACCAGAAAAGTCTTCACACCGGACGTACGATACATCGCGGGATACGCGATGAAAGCAAAGCTGGTCATTTTGCCATCAACCAGATAGAGCTTCGCGCCGCCAGGGGCGTTCTTACCCTGCCTGGTCAAGCAGTGAAAATAGTAGCCGCGGAAGGGGACGGGATTGGTCCCGCGCGTCTTGGTTTCCTCGTCGAGGACGGCTTGCGCCACCAAGGGGCCGATCGGGCTCGGCGGCTCGTTTTCGGCCGTTTTCCAATAGAGGCCGTCGTGCTTGCCCTCCTCGCTGTAGATCCGGTGCGCGTACTCACCGTGTTGGTCCGCAAAGTATTCCTTCTGTGCCGCCGCCAGTTCGCGGCTGACATGAATGGCTGATATTTCGTTGCGTCCGACACGGCGGAAGAGGATTTCCTGCTTTCCAACGGCGGTATCGAAATACCAGCGACTGCCTTTGTTGACGAGGGGAATCGGGCACGGCCAGTTGTGCGCGCCGATATACAGAGTGACGTTGCCGTCCGGCTCCTTCACCAGGCGGCTCATCTCTTCGTATCGTTTGACGAATTCGACGCGGGATTGCGCGTCCTCGGCTTCGTCTCCCGAAGAAATGATTGCTTTTCCTTCCGGCCCCAGCAGATCGAGCATGGCTTTTTCGTCGTTGCCCTTGACCGCGGTGAAGAGGGCTTTGCTGGCTTCTTCCGGCGAGGAAAAAATTTTCTGGCCCGCTTGCTGGGCAAACGATGGAGCGGCAAACAAGCCCGCCAGTAAGATCGTGGCAGCTCTCAACCTCAGCGAATTGAACCCACCACTCACGCCATTGTTTCTCTTTCCAGCCGGCATAGCACTTTCCTCCTCGATCAGCTCTTGAAGTCTCTATGGAAATTCCGAAACAGCGAATTAGTGGTGCGGCCCGCCTCCACCGTGAGAGCCACCGCCGCCACCGCCGCCATGCGAACCGCCGCCACCCCCGCCGTGGGACCCGCCAAAGCTGGCGCTGCCGCGGGCTGAGTAGCTGCGAGACTCTCCGCCGTGGTCGTAGCCGCTGAAGGCTCCAGAGTGGACGTTGCTCTCTCCGCGAGGTTGAGCAAAGCCGCGCGCCGCGTGGTTGTTTCCTTCAAAGGGCTGTGGTGCGGCGCCAGGGCGGTTGTAGACGTTGCCGCGGGCCGCGAAGCCCATATCCCCGGGCCGGAAGCCGCCGCGCCCAGGGGCGCCGGGGCCGCCGCGTCCGCCCCGGTAATAGACATTGCGGTTATAGAAGGTGGTGCTGTGGGAGAAGTACCGTTCGTGATTGTAGATGGCGTAGTGGTTGTGCCAGTCGTAACCCCAGTGGCCCCAGCCCCAGCCAAAGCCGCCGAAAAAGCCGATGCCGAACCCGACCCCGAAGAAGAGATGCGGGCCGCCGTACCAGATGCCGGGATAGGGATACCAGCCCGGCCAGGCGACGATTCCAGGCCCGTAGACGAGCCACGGGTCATAGGCGGGGACGTAGACGACGTCGGGCGCCGCGGGTTGAATGATGATGGTGGAACCCTGCGTAGACACGGTCTGCTGCTGCGTGGTGCTTAGATTGCCGGCCTGCTGTGCTTTCTGGCGCATTACCTGGATGGCGTCCGCCACGTCCTGCTGCTGGTTGTAATAAGCGTCGCCTAGGGACGACGTCCAGGAGAGGTTCTTGTCCATATTGCCCAGAACAGCGGGAAAGGCGGCCAGTGCCTTGACGCTGGGATCCCAGGGCTCTTTGTCCACGGCTTGCGCCAGATCGTCGCCCTTCAAATTTTGATGGTTTTGCACCCAGCGATCAGCTTCGACGACTTGTTCGGGAAAGGTCGACGCCGACAGGATCTGCGCCACCAGGGAATCCGGATAAAGAGCGATGGGCGCGACCAGTTGCTGCAACTGTTCGGGGGATTGCGTTTCGTACGCCGGTCCGTCGGAAGCCGGAGCGGGAGCGGCCTGATCCTGAGCTTGATCCTGAGCCGCGCGAGTATCGAGCGGCGCGGCGGCGAAGAGCAGCGCGGCGCCCAAAACGATGGCCGAAACCTTTCTGCCCCACGAAGCCTGCAAGGGGAATGCTTCGCGATCGAGTGTGTTCATGCCCGTAATCCTCCGCGCGCCTTGTGCCTCGCGGCGCTCTATTGCCTTAGATGAGGCAGGCGCGATTTGCGTTTCTGTTTTCTTGCATTCTTGGCTAACCGTGTAACTTGGCTTCCGGTTGCCATACTGTATAACACAGGGTTTCCGTGGCAGTTGCGCCCCGGTTTGCATCGAAGCGGGTAGCCGCTGCGAAGCATTCGCATGGGCGCACTTTCAGCTCGAATCGCGGGATTCGTTGACCGCAATCGCGGGCTAACCTATACTTGGAGTTCGGTGTTGCTTGCAGGATTTCCGCTGGGTTCCGCACTGTAATCCAAGAAAATTCCGCAGCATGCGCGGTCCGCCTGCCGGACCGGCGGCAATCAAATTACTTCACAAGGGCATAGAGTTTCGATAAGGGAGAAGACGAATGGCGGACGCTAGCTGCCGTAGAGAACTGGAACTGGAAATTCCCGCCGAAGCGGTTTCGAAGGCTTCCGAAAAAGTTGCCAAAGAATTTGCCAAGATGGCACGCGTGCCGGGCTTTCGTCCGGGCAAAGCTCCGATTTCGCTGATCAAGCGCCGCTTCGCGGAAGATATCAAGGGCGAAGTGCTGCAGACCCTGGTGCCGGAGACGGTGGAAAAGGCCGTTGCGGAGCAGAAGCTGACGCCGGTTTCGCAGCCGCAGGTGGACAAGCTGGAATTCAAGGAAGGGGAGCCGGTGAAGTTCCGCGCGTCTTTCGACGTGCTGCCGGAATTCACCCTGGCCAATTACAAGAACCTTGAAATCGAAATGCCGGAAATGAATTTGACCGAGGAAGATGTCAACAAGACGCTGGCGGAAATGCAACAGCGCGCCGCGGCGTTCACTCCGGTGGAAGGCCGCGCCGTTGAGAACGACGATTTTGTGCAGGTGAAGCTGCACGGAACCCCCGAGGGAGAGGGCGATCCGCTGGATGCGGAGAGCGTGCTGTGCCACGTCGGCGCCGAAGAGACGATGGAGCCGTTTAACGAAAACCTGCGCGGCGCGAATGTCGGCGATCACAAGGATTTTGACGTCAACTATCCCGCGGATTATCCGGACGCGAAACTCGCCGGAAAACTCTTCCACTACTCCGTGGATGTGCTGGGAATCAAAACGAAGAAGCTGCCCGAGCTGAATGATGAATTCGCGAAAGACGTCAGCGACGCCACTTCGCTTGACGAGCTGAAAACTAAGATCAAGGAAAGCCTGGAGCACGAGCGCGATCACCGGCAGAAAGATCTGCAGCGCGAAAAAGTGATTGGCGAGCTGGTGAAACTGCATGACTTCCCGGTGCCGGAATCGCTGGTCGAGCATCAGATGGACGTGCGGCTGGAGCGCGTGGTTCGTTCGCTGGCGCAGCAGGGCGTGGATCCCCGGGCCGTCAATATCGACTGGGTGTCCCTGCGGAAGCGGCAGGAAGACCGGGCAAAGGATGACGTGAAGGCCGAACTGGTGATCGACCGCATCGCGAGCGAAGAAAAAATCGATGCCACAGAAGAGGAGCTCGAGCACGAACTGGAACACATGGCCGGCCATTCGGGCGAATCCGCGGAAGTGTTGCGCGCTCGTTTGACAAAGCAGGGTGCGCTCGATAGGATGAAAGCGAAGCTGCGGAGTGACAAGACGATTGACTGGCTGGCCCAAAATGCCAGTGTCAAAACGGTAGCCGCGGCAAGCGCCAAGTGATCCTGACCCCGCTCCCACGAGCCAAATTTTTCCTATGAAAAACTACGAAGAACCGACCTATTACGCAACCACTCTAGTACCCATGGTGGTGGAACAAACCAGCCGGGGCGAGCGCGCTTACGACATTTATTCACGCCTCCTGAAAGAACACATCATCTTTATCGGCACACCGATTGACGACCACGTCGCCAACCTGGCCACCGCCCAGATGCTCTTTCTGCAGGCCGAGGATCCGGAAAAAGACATTCAGCTGTACATCAACTCACCGGGCGGCTCGATCACCGCGGGCTTTGCGATTTATGACACGATGCAGTTCGTGAAGCCGGACGTAGTGACCACCTGCGTCGGGCAGGCGGCGTCGATTGCGGCGGTGTTGCTTGCCGGCGGTTCGCCGAAGAAGCGCTTTGCCCTGCCGAATGCGCGCATCCTGATTCACCAGCCGTGGATGAGCGGGCTCGGCGGCCAGGCCACAGACATTGACCTGCACGCGAAAGAGATTCTGCGCATGCGCACCACCATCAACACCATCCTTTCCAAGCACTCCGGCCAGCCTGTGGAGCGCATCGAAAAGGATGTGGAGCGCGATTACATCATGAATCCGGAGCAGGCCAAGGAATACGGGATGATCGACGAGATCATCTACAAGCACCGGTAGAAATTCGAAGATTACCCGTTGAGCGGGGCGCAGAAAGAAATCCACAAGCGTTTCTATTTGACGGCAGGGGTCACACTTTCTCTTTCACCCGGGGGAAAAATCGGCCTAGAATGGTATCCAACGTCTCCGGAAGCTGAGCCGGAGGAGAGGCCCGCACACACGTGAAAAAATATACCCCAGACGAACCGCTTCGCTGCTCCTTCTGCCACAAGACGCAGGAGCAGGTGGAGAAGCTCATCAGTTCGCCTTCGGACTATCCCCGGGCGTACATCTGCAACGAGTGCGTGGGCGTTTGCCAGACGATTCTGGAAGATGAAAAGCGGGAGCAAGCCGCGGCGCCGGCGCGCCGGCTGCCTCGCCCGCCGGAGATCAAGCAGTTCCTGGACAGCTACGTCATCGGGCAGGACCGCACCAAGAAGAAATTGGCTGTCGCCGTATACAACCACTACAAGCGCATCTTTTTGAACAAGCAGCCCGGCGAAGTGGAACTCAGCAAGTCCAATATTCTGCTGATCGGGCCGACGGGGACCGGGAAGACCCTGCTGGCGCAAACCCTCTCGCGCATGCTAGATGTGCCGTTCGCGATTGTTGACGCGACCACGCTGACCGAAGCCGGCTACGTCGGCGAGGACGTCGAGAATATTATTTTGAAGCTGCTGCAGGCCGCCGACGGCGACGTGCAGAAGGCTCAGCAAGGCATCATCTACATCGATGAGATCGACAAGATCGCCAAGAAGGACGAAAATCCCTCCATCACCCGCGATGTCAGCGGCGAGGGCGTGCAACAGGCGCTGCTGAAGATTCTGGAAGGCACCGTTGCCAACGTGCCTCCGCAAGGCGGCCGCAAGCATCCCCACCAGGAATTTACCCCGGTGGATACAACGAACATCTTATTTATATGCGGCGGCGCTTTCGTAGGGCTTGAGAAACTGATCGAAAAGCGCGTCGGCCGGCGTTCCCTGGGTTTCCATACCGAGTCTGGAGCAACCTCCGCACAGCGCCGCAATACGGAATTACTGGAACAGGTTCAGCCCGGAGATTTGATTCGCTACGGCCTGATTCCCGAATTTGTCGGACGCCTGCCTGTTGCCGGCGTGATGAGCGACCTGGACAAGGGCGCGCTGATGAAGATTTTGACCGAGCCGAAGAACGCCCTGATGAAGCAGTACCAGCGACTGTTTGAATTCGAGAATGTGCGGCTGCGGTTCACCGACGACGCTCTGGAGACGGTCGCGGAGTTGGCTCTTCAGCGCAAAGTCGGCGCGCGCGGCTTGCGTATGATCCTCGAAGACCTCATGCTGGAGTTGATGTATCACCTGCCGATGCAGAAGAGAGTGCGAGATTTTGTGGTCACCGCCGAAATGGTCCGCGGCCACGAAATCAATTGGAGTTTGCTCGAGAAGGCCGGCTAACGGCTTCTTGGGCGTCTGAGGAAGTTCAGGGGCCTGCATGTTCACTCGTGAGAAACAGGAAATGAAACGCGTACCCATGATGCCGGTGCGCGATATGGTCATCTTTCCGCAACAGATGACCCCGTTTATCGTCGGCCGCGAAGCCAGCGTCCGCGCGCTGGAAGAAGCGCTTGCCGGCGACAAGAAGATTTTTCTTTCGACCCAGCATGATGCGTCGATTGACGATCCGAAGCCGGAAGAGATTTACGCTGTCGGCACCCTCGCGAACATCGTTCAGAGCGTCAAGTTGCCCGACGGCAATATCAAGGTGCTGGTCGAAGGCGTCGAACGCGCCCGTTCCCTTTCCATTACCTCCGAGGAAGGCTTCTTTCGGGCCAATATCCGCCTCCTCGCGGCAAAAATTGAAGCCACTCCCCAGGTCGAGCAACTCGTCCAGAAAGTCACCGGCCTTTACGAGCAGTTCATCAAACTTTCGCAGAGCCTGAACTACGACACAATGATTGCCGCTGCGCGCGTGGACGACCCTTCGCGCCTTTCGGACACGATTGCAGCAAATCTTCAGCTCCCCGTGGATGAAAAGCAGGATCTACTCGAAACTGCGGATCCGCTGGAGCGGTTGAATCGCGTCTCCGATATTCTGGAAATCGAACTTGAAAAGCTGAATGTCGACCGCAATATCAATACCCGCGTGAAGCGGCAGATGGAGCGCGCGCAAAAAGAGTATTACCTAAACGAAAAACTCAAGGCCATCCAGAAGGAACTCGGCCGCGGCGAGAAAAACGAAATCGAAGAGTTGAAGAAAAAGATCGATTCCGCCGGCATGCCTAAGGACGTATTGGAAAAGGCCAGCACCGAATTGAAACGCCTGGAACTGATGCCGCCGATGTCCGCGGAATCGACTGTCAGCCGGAATTATATTGACTGGCTGCTCGCGGTGCCCTGGAAGAAGCGCTCGAAAGAGATTCGCGACATCAAGGCGGCCGAGGAGATTCTCAATACCGAGCACTACGGCCTGGAAAAAGTAAAAGACCGCATCCTGGAATTCCTGGCGGTGCGCCAACTCGTCAAGAATCCCAAAGGCTCCATCCTTTGCTTTGTTGGGCCTCCGGGCGTCGGCAAGACTTCACTGGCGATGTCCATCGGCCACGCTACTGGTCGCAAATTTGTCCGAGTCTCTTTGGGCGGCGTGCGCGATGAAGCGGAAATCCGCGGCCATCGCCGCACTTATATCGGCGCCCTGCCTGGCCAGATTATCCAGATGATGAAAAAGGCCGGCACCGTTAACCCGATTTTCGTCCTCGACGAAGTGGACAAGATGTCCACCGACTTCCGCGGCGACCCGTCGGCCGCGCTGATGGAAGTCCTAGATCCGGAGCTTAATCACGCGTTCACGGATCACTATCTCGACGTCGAATACGACCTTTCGAAGGTGATGTTCGTCTGCACGGCGAACGTGATGCACACGATCCCGCAGCCGCTGCAGGATCGTATGGAAATCCTTCGCCTGCCCGGCTACACGGAGCAGGAAAAACTGGAGATCGCCAAGCGCTTCCTGGTGAAGCGCGCTCGCGAAGCCACCGGCCTGACGGAGAAGAATCTCACGTTCACCGATGACGGCCTGCTGCACATGATCCGCCACTACACGCACGAGGCGGGCGTACGCAACCTGGAGCGCGAAATCCAGAATATCGCGCGCAAGATGGCTCGCCGCGTGGTCGCCGAAGGATCCGAAACTACGATCGAGATCACACCGGCGAACATCAACGATTATTTGGGCGTGCTGAAATTCCGCGAATTCTGGCTGGAAAAACAGAGTGAAATCGGCCTGACCACCGGCCTGGCGTGGACCGAGGTCGGCGGCTCCGTTCTGGCCGTCGAAGCCACCACTATGGAAGGCAAAGGCCGCCTGACGCCCACCGGAAAGCTCGGCGAAGTGATGCAGGAATCCGCTCAGGCCGCGATGAGTTATGTCCGCTCGCGCACGGCCGCTCTGGGCCTGGAGAAAGATTTTTACCGCACGCTCGATATCCACGTGCACGTGCCGGAAGGCGCCATCCCCAAGGACGGCCCCTCCGCGGGCATCACCATCTGTACCTCCATCGTCAGCGCGTTGACAAAGAATCCCGTGCGGCACGACGTGGCCATGACCGGCGAAATCACGCTGCGCGGCAAGGTTCTGCCGATCGGCGGCGTGAAGGAAAAGCTCCTGGCCGCCCACCGAATGGGCTTGCGTACCATCATCCTTCCGAAGGATAATGAGAAGGACCTAGCGGAAATCCCCCAGGAGATCCTCTCCAGCCTCAAGATGCACTTCGTGGAAACCATGGATGAAGTGTTGCAGGTTGCGCTG
>DASSGS010000039.1:0-98180 GCA_035693365.1 Candidatus Acidiferrum sp.
GGCTCGGCTCCCGCAGCCCGCGCCGGCGAATGGCAACGGGCAGCACGGGCACATCGGTCATGCCAGCCATTCGAATGGGCTGATCCCCGCGCAAGCCCATGGTCAGCCGCAGGGATATCCGCTGCGGAGGCCAGGTATGCCCGTGTTCCAGCGCCCGCTGGCACGCTAAACAGAATTTCAGGGAGAAGGCCAGGGTTCGAACCGAACGGCGTCCCGCATCTGGGACGCCGTTCGTCGTTGTAAGTGCGTACTTAATCGAATCGTGGGTGCCCCACCCTCGGGGTGGGAGGGTGGGTCTTGGGGTGAATGTTTTTTTACCTAGAAGTTTCAGATTGGCGGGTAGCGCACCCGCGAAGCCCTAAAACGAATTTGGGTGCCGCACCCTGCGGTTTTCAGGGTGCGGATTTTGAATTTTCTTCCTGACCTGTCGTCCGAGCAGCAACGCAATTAAGTAGAGCTATTCGCAGACCACCGCTACCATGGCGGATGGAACTTCGAATCGTCTCATTGGTGTCTCGAATCACAGTACAGGGTGTACCCACTTCTAGAAAAAGCCCTTACCCTGCAAAAAACTCGACCCACAAGACTACCCTCCTGGCGCTACAATCTGCGGTTAGCTTCCAGGAGGGTCGAGCATGTTGCCCGCGCGAATCTTTGGGGCCTTCCTTCTGATTCTGGCGATGAACAGCAGCGTCGCGCAGGATCATCAGCATGCTGCGCCGGGCGAGCGCCTCGGCACCGTGCATCTCTTGACCTCCTGCAACCCAGAGGCGCAGCAGCAATTTGATCGCGCGGTGGCGCTGCTTCATTCCTTCCAGTTCAGCAACGCAATTGATGGGTTCAACACCGCACTAAAAGCGGATTCCTCGTGCGCCATGGCCTACTGGGGGATTGCCCTAAGCCACTGGAGCAATCCATTTGCTCCCGGCTTGAAGACCACATCGCAATTACAGGATGGCCGGCAGGCCATCCAACGGGGATTGTCACTCCGCGCCAAGTCGGATCGCGAGCGCTTGTATCTCGCCGCAGTTGCAAAGCTCTACGCAAATTTCGAGAAATCGCCGCAGCAAGTCCGTTTGTTGGCCTATCGCGATGCGATGGCTGAAGTTTCCGCTCACTATCCGCAGGATCACGAGGCCGCCATTTTCTACGCGCTCGCTCTTTCCGCCTCGGAGGAGCCTACCGACAAATCTTATGCCAGCCGGTTGAAGGCGGCCGCGATTCTGGAGGCGCTGTTCGCACAGGAACCTGAGCATCCCGGCCTCGCGCACTACCTCATCCACACTTTCGACGTCCCTCCCTTGGCCCAGCGCGCGCTGCCGGCGGCAATGCGGTATTCCTCGATCGCGCCCGATACCCCGCACGCCCTTCACATGCCGTCCCACACCTTCACCCGCGTCGGCTTCTGGCAGGAATCCATCAACAGCAACCTGGCCGCTTCCGCAGCCGCTCGGCGTGCGGGGCAGACCGCGGAAGAGTTGCACACCCTCGACTACCAGGCTTACGCCTATCTTCAGACTGGGCAAGATGAGGCCGCTCGGCACCTGGTGGAATCTCTCCCGGAGATTGCGTCGCGCTTCAACCCCAATTTGGTTAGCAGCGGCGCCGCCCCACCCGCCGCCGGATACTTTGCACTCGCCGCTATCCCGGCGCGCTATGCGCTCGAACGGCAAGACTGGAAGGCGGCAGCACAACTTGAAGTGCGCGAGACTCCGTTCCCTTACACCGAGGCCATGACCTACTTCGCTCGGGGTCTCGCCGCGGCACATCTGGGATATTTTGCGAGTGCGCAAGGATCGCGTGACGCTCTTGCAAGGATCCGCGAGCGCCTTGCGAAGTCGAAGGAAGTCTATTGGGCGGAGCAGGTGGAGGTGCAGCGGCTCAGCGTCTCCGCTTGGACGGAATTGGCGATAGGAAATACAGATAAGGCTCTGAGCGAGATGAGCTCGGCCGTGGCGCTGGAAGACGGTTCCGAAAAAAGTGCCATTACCCCCGGTCCTCTAGCCACGTCACGGGAGCTGCTGGGCGAAATGCTGCTGCTGCTGAATCGGCCCGGCCCGGCACTGGAGCAGTTCGAAGCCGCTCTCAGACGCGAACCGAATCGCTTTCGCGCGCTGTATGGTGCGGCGCGTGCAGCACAGCGGAATGGCGACCGTGATGCCAGCCGCAAGTATTTTCATGAGCTCTTGAAAGTGTGCGAACGCGCCGACAAGCCCGGCCGCCAGGAGTTAGCGGAAGCAATGTCGGCAATTCAATAAAAAGAGTCCACTTGCAGCTGCGTCGAATCCAAAGCAACTCAGTTAGCCACGTCGGTCAGCCGGCAAATGAATCCCCATCCCCCGCCCAGTTCACTGAGCGCCAGCATCAATTCGTTGCGGCCCTTCTTCAGCGGCAGATACACCGCGTCATTTTCCGGATTCACAATGCCCAGGAACCCAGGATCGCGAAAACCCTGCGCGCTGCGGCCGCGGTAGAGAATCTTGCCGTTCAAAAACACACTGACGTCGTCGCTGTATCCTATCTCCAGTTTTTTCACCTGCTCGCGATCGGAATCAATCGTGGTCCGCGCGTAGAGCGCCTTCATTCCGGGCTGAGGCTCAAGCCGTTTTGAAAAGTCGCCCTGAAATGTGACCCGCGGATGCGGCGCGTCTCGATACCGGTAAAGAACCACAAATCCCGGCGGCTCGGCTTCCACCTCCTCCCACGAGATAGTCGCGCTTTCAGCTGCAGTGAGCGGCCTCTCCAGATTGCGTTGCAATCCATCGTAGGCCGGCGAAATGCTCCACCTCGTCAAAATGTTTGGCTGCATCGCCGGAAGATGCCTCTGCCACACCGCATCGGGCGTGGCGCGAATTTCAAAATTGGAGAAATACGTTTCCCCGGTCAGCGTGAACAGCGCCACCTGCCCCTTCTGAACTCCGCTCTTCAAATCGTCCATCACCAGCGCAGGCTTCTCCATGTCTTTCACAAATAGTTTTGCCTGCGCGCCAGTCACTTCCAGCCGCAGATGGAACCACACGCCTTTCGGAATCTCCACCGCCCCCGTGAATCCCGGCCCATTGTAAATTTGCCAGTTGCGGCCCGTATGCAGCACCGGCGTGTATTGCATCGCGTCCGGCAAGCCGGACTTGTGTTGCCGAAGATAAATTTCCTCGTAATTGGCCTCCCCTGCCTCAATCCGAATGTCGAAACCGAAGAAACCGCGCGTGGCCGGTGTGGCGACGTCCACATCAATCACCGCGTCCCTCATTTCAAAATCTTTCAAGACCGCCGCCCCGCCATCCAGAAGCAGGCACTTTCTGCCTAAGTACTCCGCCGCTTTGGCTTCACCCTGTAAATCCCAGCGCGGAGAGTCGGGCGGGACAGCGAGCGTCTGCGAGTGCGCGGTGCCCGCCAGCAAAACAGCAAGCCACGCGCCAGCCACCCCCATTCGTAAAACTCGATACGTTATTTGCCGTTTCCCCATCTGCTTCCCCCCGCTCCTTCGTCCGACCCCCAATTCCTAACGCAACCGCGCTTCATCGAACACCAGTTTCACCAATCGAGCACAAACCCGGTCAAACGCCGCGCCAAGTTCGGCGTCATTCCCGGCGAATCGCTGCCGGAACGCGGTCAGATCCGCGCTGCCTTTCACGTCATCGGCCGTCTGAAACATCGCCGGCGCCGTTTGCCTCAGCTTTTCGTTCACCTGATCCACCGCGCTCTGCAACAAGTCGCGCAGCAAATAGAGATACGTTTTGTCGTGCAACACCGGCCCGTGCCCCGGCACAATGGTGTTCGCATCCAGTTGCCCCAGGTTTTGCAGCGTTTGAACCCACTCGCTCGGGTAGCCGTCATAGACGTTCGGCAGCGGATAATCCACCAGGTCCCCGGCAATCACGATTTTCTCCTTCGGAAGATACGCCACTGCATCTCCCGGAGTGTTCCCGCGTCCCAGAAATTTCACCTGCACTTCGCGATTTCCCAGGTCAACGGAAAAGCCCCGCTCAAACCACAGCGTCGCGCTCTGAAACTTCACGTTCTTCATCTCTTCGATGATCTTCGGCCCGCGGGCCAACTCCGCTATCACCTCTTTTCTGTCCTCCTCGCTCAACGCGCGGCCGTCCGGCAGTTTTCCGGTCTCCAGCATCTTGTGCAGCGCCTGCTGATTTCCGTAACTGTCCCTCTCCTCCCTCTGCAGCGACCCCGGCCCAAACCTGTCCATTTCTCTTTTTGTTTCCACCTGCGCGATGATCGTCACCGCCGGGTATGCATCCGTGTACATCCGGTTTCCGAAATTGTGATCGTTGTGAAAATGCGTGTTCAGCACGAAACTCACGGGTTTGTCTGTCCACTCCCGGATTTGCGCGATATCTTCGCGCGCAGCGGAAGGCAGGAAGCCCGTGTCCACCACAAGCACCTGCCTCTCCCCGATGATTACCGTCGTGTTCCCGCCGTCCCCCTCACGGTGCTCGATCTCATACACCTCATCCGCAAGCTTCGTCACTTTGCGTTCCGCCTGCGCCACCTCGGACGTACCTCCCGCAAGCAGCCCGATCGTAAGGGCTGGCAAACACAGACGGAGTGTTTTGGCTCTGAAGGACATCTTTGATCCTCCGGAAATTTCTCCGCGAATCGGACACCAGTTCAGCTGCTCCACCGGTTAGGGTGTCTCGGCTATCCATCGGCCAAGCCGGGGAAATGAATTTGCTTCCTGCACACACACTTCTACCTGGTTCGATTCGCTGAACTATTTGAATCCGTCACGCCCCTTACCGCGCTTAGACGGCCAATGTTGGTTTGGGTAAGGCCGCACCGGCAATCAGTTCGGTTTCTCGCCCTGCTTATAAACGCGGATTCTTGGTACGGCAAAAAGTGAGGGCAGCTACCGTTATTCTCGAACGACGGCTACTTTGGCGGACGGAACTTCCAGGCGGATGAGTTTGTGGCTGGAGTCTAGGTACAGCAGAATTTCGATATCGGAAGTGGTAGCTTTCAGACCTTCGTACGATTTCCCCCCGGCGGTGGCTGTCCCCGTGAACTCAACGGAGATCGTGCCCGGAGTCAGCTGCTGCGGAATAAGCACCGGAAAGTCCTGCGCCCCTTTCTTGTTCCAATTGTAAATGTGCGCAAGCAGTTCGAACTGGTGATAAAGATTGTTGTCCAGAACGGCAATCAACGGCGAGCCGAAGGTGTTGTCCTGGTTATACGGTGCTGCTCCCTGCATCTGCAGCGTAGTCTTGGCCACGCCGTTCACGAACAGGATGTGCGCGGAGTTGTTTTTGTCGGTTTGCGCGGCCCAGTCGTAACTCAGAGGTGCCCCGTCCGGCTGCAGCGTAAGCGTTCCGGTAACCTTCGACGATTTCCCATCCGGCGTTTTCATCGAAGTCGTGCCCTTCGCCGTCCACGTAGTCCCCGACGGCTCAATCTCAAATTCCTCGCGTCCGATGGAAGCCCCATCCAGCAAAATATTGAACTTTCCCTTGTCCGCCGCAAACACCGATCCCGGCGCGGGTTTTTTGTCGGCGGCATATCCGGAGATGCCAAGCGCAATGGCGATCGCCAACACCCCAGCCGGCGCGCTGAACGAAGTTCGACCCATTAAATTACTTTTCATCGAGCCCCCTCAGGATTTCGGCTTTTCCAGTTCCAGATGCGCCTCAAGGTCGCCGCCCGGAACCCCTGCAATCCCCCGGCGCAGAATTTCTGCCACAACCTCTCCGGCATCCCCGGAGCTGTCTACCCGGAAATCGGCCATCTGGTAAGAAACGATCCGCTGGCTATGCAGCGCTCGGAAGCTCGCTTCATCGCGAAACAGCGGCCGTCCTGTCATCGTCATGCAGCGCGAAAGCAGAACCTCGATGCGAGCGTCCAGCCAGATCACCGGCACCCCGGCATTGCGAAGAAATTCCGGCGCCCCGGCCTGCGCATACGTCCCGCCCCCGAGCGCTAATATCGTCGGTTCCTTTTGCTCCACCGCTCGCCCCAGCGCCGCCCGCAGTTCATCCGCTTCCACTTGCCGGAACGCCGGTTCGCCGTGCCGTTCGAAAAATTGTGGGATCGTGATGCCGGCGGAAGCTTCGATTCGTTCGTCGAGATCCACGAACCGCCAACCCAGTTGGCTGGCCAGGCGCGCACCAACGGTGCTTTTCCCCGAGCCCATAAACCCGGCAAGACAAACGATCGGTATGCGCGAGAGTAACCCGCGAGATGGAAGAGTCTGATTCACGACGGCATCGAAAAAGGAATCGATTTCATAACGCTAGATAAAGAATACAGCGGGGACACGCAGAGCTAAAGCCGAAGATTTGCGTATTGATGAATGCGCTAACGGATGTTAGTCGCGCTTCAGGATCCGGATCGTGCCGCTGTATGTGGAGATTTCCACCTTCGCGAAGCCCAGGCCCACCGTGCGGTTCAGATAGCGGGTGAATTTGTTGCCGTGCCGGCTGGTGTGCTGCTCGGGCTGCATGAACTTTGCCGCTTGATTGTCCACGGTGCCGGAATAAGTCTTGGCCTGCAAGTCGAACGAATCGTTGCCGGAAAAGCGCACTTCCACCAGGCCCTTCCCGCTCTTCATCGTGTAAATCCCGGTGCGCAGAAAATCGCCGTCATAAAGAATGTTGCCAGAGGTGGTCATCAGATTCACGTTGGTGAACGACGGTTGCAGCAGTTGCGCGCTGCCGCTTACCGAAGTAAATTCCAGCTTCCCCGAGCACAGGGTGCAGACGAACGAGCCCCCGGTGGTCTTCACAATGATGTACCCCGAGACTTCCTTCAGATGCACATCGCCGGCAATGCTCTCCAGCTTCATGTCGCCGGTTACCTGCTCGACGTAAATCAATCCCGTTTGCGTCTTCAGCTGGAGCTCGGTGTGTTCGGGAACCGTCAGTTGAAAGTTGGCTTCCACCTCGTGCGGTTGGCCTGAAGCGACCGTGGACGTGGCCGCGATGTCGATTCGATCCCCAACCTGCTCCATGTCGATCGCAACCTTGTCTTTCGCTGAGGTACTGGAAACGACGACTTCCGAATTCTTCCAGGATTTCACCTCAATCCGGCCGTTGACCACGTTCTGCAACACCACCACGGGGTGCCCTTGCACCGTGAAATGCCGCTCCTGATGCTCCGGGGCGGCGGCAATGGCGGTCGAGGCGGCGAAGAGAAAAAGTCCGGCGCCCCACACACTCAGCGATTGGCGAGACCTGGTCGAAGGCTGCATTTTAGTTATCACCCCTGCCGCTTTCCATCATCGCGGCCAGTAAATCGGCTTTTTGCTGATAGGCCGCATAAAGATATTCGCGCGCCAGTTCATCCTGCGGATTCTGCTTCAGCCGCAGTTCGCACTCGGCGATAAATGCGTTCAGCGTGCGCAGGTTCTGCCGCAGCGACTCGTCCACTTGAGAGTTTCCGGCGAGCTGCATGTTCGGTACGTCCAGCTCCGCCTGGTTCAGCGTGAAGGACGCGGCCTCGGAAGGCGAGGGAGCAAGTTCTTTCGTCTTTGAAGGAGTCGATCCCTGAGTGGGCGCCCCATTTGCCGGAAGCGTGGTGACCGGTGGAACCACCCCGACCTGAGTTTGCGCAGGACGCGTGCTTTCTACCGGCGTGTGCTTCTTCGCTTCATCCGATGCGCCGCCCTGGGGCATGCGCTTTACGTAGACAGCCGTGGCCGCCACCAGCGCGGCAGCCGTAACTGTCGCAAAGGCCCGGGGCTTCCATCCCGCAACCAACGACGTCCACCAGGAAGTTTTCTCGGAAACTTCCACGGGCTCTTTGATCAGCCCTTCCGCTTCCAGTTGCGCGCGCAGCGATATCCAGATGCGATCCGGCGGATTCACTTCCACAGGCAGAGACTTGGCCGCAGCCACAATCGAACTCAGATCCGCCACGTACGCCTGGCAATCTCCGCAGGTGGCAAGGTGCAGTCGGGCATCTTTTGAAAGCTGCCCGAGCCCTTCGGCCTCAAGTACCGATTCCAATTCTTTACAGTGCATACAACGAACTCCCGAGGGCGAAGCACTGGGTCGCTTTCCCTGGAAACCTGTTCCGCGAATTCTCTGCACCGGATGTCTGGAGTGTTTTATTCATTCTAACCTAATCCAAAGATCCTGTCGGACTTTTTGCGGCCTTGCGTTCCTCGCGCGCCTGCTGCCGGATTTCCTCCTGCAGCAACTCGCGTAAGCGCGTCCGCGCCTTGTGCAACTGCGACTTCGAATTTCCCACCGAACATCCCATGATGTTCGCAATCTCGTTGTGCTCGTAACCCTGCACGTCGTGCAGCACAAACACCGTCCGGTATCCCGGAGGAAGCTGTTCAATCGACCGCTCCAGGTTCACGCGGTCCACCGCTCCGGAAAGCCGCAAATCGGGCGCGCCCACATCCCTCTTCGGGGCGCTGTTTTCGGCGTCGGGTTCCAGGGTTTCTTCCAGCGAATCGGTGGGAAGTGATTTCTTTCGTAGCCGCATCAGCACCACGTTCACCGTCATGCGATGCAACCAGGTCGAAAATGCCGATTCGCCCCGAAACGTCCCGATCTTCCGGAACAGCTGCAGGAATGCCTCCTGCATCAGGTCTTCCGCATCTGCCGGATTCCCAACCATCCTCAGGCACAGGGCATATACCCTCCGGCCGTGCATCTGGTACAGGAACTCAAAAGCAGCCGCATTCCCCGTCTGGGCCAGACGGATAGCCTCTGCTTCGGTCCACGCTACCGGTTGTGCTGGTCTTTGGCGGGCCAACTGTCCTGTTGCGGCGCCACTAGTAGTACGGATGCGCCGAATCGCTCCTAAAGTTGTCCCTGGGATGACGGACGAGGCGCACATATGCAGCTATAGAGGGTGAATACCCTCCATAGGTTGCATGGGGTCAATGCGCTTCCCCAAGGGGTCTGGTTTATTGTCCCTTGAGCAGCGTCATCCGTCTATGGGCAAGCTGCCTTTTCGGGGCTAGCAGGGCGGCGCGGGATGCCACCGGAGCACCCTGGAGTGTGGCATTGAATTCCATTAACTGCTCATCCGGGAGCGCCAGCAGGAAGCACTTCAGCAGCACAATGGACTCGCGCAGGCAGGTGTTCAAGTCGTAGTGACTCGCGTCAAGAAGCTCCCATTCTCGCTCGGGATACACCGAAGCAGGGTCACTCAGTTCACCCGCAGCCTTTGAAAAAGCCTCGTTCAGATTTTCCACCATCTCCAGCAGGGTCGAGATTTTGTGCAGAAATTGCGAGCGCTGGCTCAAAAAAATCCGGCTGCAAATTCCATTAAAGCTGGCCGCTCGCCGGCTCTTCGCCTGCTGAAAATTCTCAGGATCAAGCGGACTCAAATTCGGGATCACCCGGAAATGCTTCGCATGTCCCAGCATCGCGCGCAGCAGCATCTGCAGCGGGTCCGCAAGTCGTTTGCAAAGCGCTGGCGTAACCGAGAGGACCTGGTGCGCTTTCCCGAACCGCCCGTCCCGCCGCAGCCCGATCGCTTCATCCAGATTGACACTGAACATCGCATAGCTTGTTTCAAGTCCGCGCAGCGCGTCCATGTAGGTTCTGGATTTTGCTGCGGCAAGGGGGGATCTCCAATCTTGAGAGACGGAGCCACCACGTAGAGGAGTGAAAGGGTTCCGCACGATTAACCTCCGCGGCTAGTCAAATAAGTTTAGGGAGTATAGCAAAGCTTTTATAAATCTATAACATATTATTTCGTGTACCAAAACGGGAATGTCTCGCTCGCTTGCCCGGCTACCGTTCCTTGCCGTACCCGCCCAGCCCCCTTTATACTCCTCCTGCAGCCACCGCGAAAGGGTAACTCAACTTGCAATTCGAGCCGCGCGATCAGTTTGAACAACGTCAAAATAAACTGGAGCAGATACAAGCTCTTGGATTTGAAGCATTTCCGCGCGAATTTCGCTGGTCCCATTCCGCCGCCGAGTTGGTCCGCCAATATGCTTCCGCGCAGGCTCCGGAACTGGAAGCCGACAAGAAAGAAGTTCGCGTCGCGGGGCGTATCGTTTCCTACCGCCTGATGGGAAAAGCCGGATTTGCTCATCTGCAGGGCGGCGGAAAACGCATTCAGATTTACGTGAAAAAAGATGTGATCGGAGAACGTGGATTTCAGCTCTTCCAACTCCTCGATTTGGGCGATCACATCGGCGTCCGCGGCCACATGTTTCGCACCAAGACCGGCGAACTCTCCGTATGGGTGGAAGAATTATTCTTTTTGTCGAAAGCTCTGCTCCCTCTCCCGGAGAAATGGCACGGGCTCGCCGATATCGAGCTCCGCTATCGCATGCGCTATCTCGATTTGATCGCCACCGAAAAATCCCGTGAAATTTTCGAAACCCGCGCCCGGATTGTCCGCGAGCTGCGCAAATTTTTTGACGCCCGCGGCTACATCGAAGTCGAAACTCCGATGATGCATCCGATCGCCGGCGGCGCTGCCGCCCGCCCCTTCGTCACCCATCACAACACCCTCGACATCGACCTTTATCTAAGGATTGCCCCGGAGCTCTACCTCAAGCGCCTCACCGTCGGCGGTTTCGACCGCGTCTACGAAATCAACCGCAACTTCCGCAACGAAGGCATCTCTACCCAGCACAATCCCGAATTCACCATGCTGGAATTCTATGAGGCTTACAGCAATTACCACGACCTGATGGTCCTGAACGAACAGCTTTTCGCCCAGCTCGCCACCGCCATTACCGGCTCCACCACCGTGAAATTCGGCGACGTCGACCTGGACTTCGGCAACATGCAGCGTCTGACCATGCGCGAAGCGATCGTGAAGTACTGGCCCGATGGCGCCGGCGCGGCCCCGACGTTAGACGAACTCGCCGCACCAGGCGGCCCCCAACGCGCCACCGAGCGCTACAACCTTTGGGCAAAAGCCAACCATGCCGAATATGCCGCGGTAAAGGGCAAACTCGCCGACGGCGAATGGACCGGTCTGCTCTTTGAAACTATTGCGGAAGCCAATCTCATCCAGCCAACGATTCTCTACGATTTTCCAACCGAGATTTCTCCACTTTCCAAGCAAAAACCGGAAGATCCAACCCTCGCCGAACGATTCGAAATCTATGTCGCCGGTATGGAAATCGCCAACGGCTTCTCCGAGCTAAACGACCCCGCCGAACAGGAGCGCCGCTTCCTCGCTCAGATCGCCCAGGGCGGCGACGAAGTTCCAAAGCAACTCGACGTCGACTACGTTCGCGCCCTCTGCCACGGCTTGCCCCCCACCGCCGGCGAAGGCATTGGCATCGACCGCCTGACCATGCTTCTGACCGATTCCCATTCCATCCGCGACGTTATCTTGTTCCCTCTCCTGCGCCCCGAAGCAAACTCCGAACAACCTCCGGCCCAGGCCGCCGGAAAGGCCTAGAGGATCCCGCCGCCATGAACTTCGAATGGTTTGTGGCGCGACGTTACATCAGTTCCCCTCACCGCCCGGCCATCCTCCGCTTGATCACCCTCTTTTCCATGATTGGCGTTGCGGCAGGCGTAGCCACCCTGGTCATTGCGCTCTCAATGAACACCGGCTTCCGCGAAACCTTGCAGGACCGCCTGCTTGGAGTTACCGCGCACATTTCTCTCACCCGCCCCGGCTCCGGCGGAATTCCCAACTATCTCGCCTTGTCCGAAAAACTCCAGCAGACGCCTGGCGTCCGCTCGGTGACCCCGGCGATTTATGAAACAGTCCTTCTCTCCTTCAACGGCCAGGCTCGTGGCGTGGTCACAAAAGGCATCGATCTCGCCCGCGAAAAGCAAAGCGATGAAGCTCTTCAGAAACTTGCTTCCGGCCAACTCGATTTTTCCACCGACGCCGACGGCATTGACGGCCTCATCGTCGGCAAGCAGCTTTCCGACGAGTGGCAATTGCGCCCGGGAGATTACGTCACCCTCACCAGCCCCCAGGGCCGCCTCACTCCCTTTGGCCTGATGCCGCGCACCAGGCGATTCCGAGTCGCCGGCGTCTTTGAATCCGGATTTTACGACTACGACGAAAACTGGTGCTTCGTCTCCCTCGCCGCCGCACAGTCGCTGGCCGGCGCCGGCGATATTGTCAACGTCCTGGAATTTCGCCTCACCAAGCCAGAGTTGGCCGCCCAGATTGCTCCGCAGGTCCAGCATTCCGCCGGACAAGGCTATTCCGCTGCTACCTGGATGGAAGAGAACAAGGCCCTCTTCCGCGCACTCAAGTTGGAAAAACTCGTGACCGCGATCTTCATCGGATTGATCACCTTCGTCGCCGGTCTGAATATTCTCGTCGTTCTCTCGATGACCGTCACCGACAAAGCCCGCGACATCGCCGTCCTTCTTTCCATCGGCGCCCGCCGCGATCAGATCCGCCGCATCTTTTTATTTCAAGGCCTCGCCATTGGAGCTTCCGGCACAATCCTCGGCTTGGTCTTGGGCTACGCGTTCTCCTGGATTGCAGGAACCTATCAACTCATCCCCCTCGATCCCCAGGTCTATGCCGTCCCCTACGTCCCCTTCCACCCCAATTTTCTGGACGGCCTCTGGATCGCCCTTGCCGCGATGACCATCGCCGTCATCGCCACCCTCCTCCCCGCCAGGGAAGCCGCCCGTTTGCTCCCCGTGGAGATTCTCCGATTTGAGTAGGCCCAGACCAAAATTTGTCGAACCCTTAGGAGAGGCGATTTGGCGCTCCATTTGCTCCTACTAAACCCAATACTTGGGAGGCTGGTCCAGCCGCGGCACCGGAACTCTATTCCGGCCGCCAAAGCCTACCGTAAAGTATTGAAACTTATATCTTTAGAGATGTTCCAAATTCGAACAGTTTCCCGCTCTACCGTCACAGGTAGCTTGGGGAAGGAAATGGGAAAACTGTTGGGCAATCCGCTTCACACCACGCTTGTTTTGCGGAAGTGTTCACCAACCTTTCTTCCGCATCTTATCTATATGTCCGCGCGTTTCTGGTGTGACGCAACCCCTTGCCACCACCTTCGCCGGGACGGAGTATCCCTGTCATGAGCTCACCCGGTGCCAGCGGAGAAGTTTTGCACGGCGAAGTTGTGCTGGAATCGCGCCGACTTCGCAAGCATTTCGGCGCCGGCGAGAAAAAACTGGAAATCCTCACCGATGCAAACCTCGAATTGCGCGAAGGAGAGATGGTCGCCATCGTTGCGCCATCGGGAGCGGGAAAAAGTACGCTTCTACATCTCCTCGGCGCGCTAGACACTCCAACAAGCGGTACAGTATACTTTGCAAATAAAGCGATTGAAACGAATCAAGACGCGGCTCTGGCGGAATTTCGCAATCGAGCCGTGGGGTTTCTCTGGCAAAGGCATCAACTGCTGCCGGATTTTACGGCCGTAGAGAATGTAGCGATGCCCTTGCTGGTGCGCGGAGAGCCACAGCCAACTGCGTTCGAAACGGCGCGGAAATGGCTGGCGGAAGTTGGGCTGCAAGACCGGGCCGGACACCGTGCGGGAGAACTTTCGGGCGGGGAACAGCAGCGTGTCGCGATTGCCCGGGCGCTCGTCACAGGGCCGCGCGTGCTGCTGGCGGATGAACCGACCGGAGATCTGGACGAGCAGAATGCTTGGGCCGTGTTCGAATTGCTGCAGCGGTTGCATCGCACCCATCGCCTCACGTCGCTCATCGCGACTCATAATCTGGCGCTGGCTGCAAGATGCGACCGGGTGCTTGGACTCGAACATGGCGTTCTGCGGACTCGCTCGGTGAGAGCCGATGCGACGGGGACCCCCGGGGGAGAAGCGAGCTAACGTGTTCGAACGATATACGGAAAAAGCGCGACGCGTCATCTTTTTTGCCAGGTACGAAGCCAGCCAGTATGGCAGCCCGTACATCGAGACCGAACATCTTTTGCTCGGCTTGATGCGCGAGGACAAGGCCCTGGCCAACCGGTTCCTTCGTCAGCAGGGCTCCATCGAATCCATCCGCAAGGAAATCGAAGCCCGCATCACCATCCGCGAGCGCATCTCCACCTCCGTCGAAGTCCCCCTCAGCGCCGAATGCAAACGCATCCTCAACATGGCCGCGGAAGAAGCCGAACGCCTGGGCCACAAACACGTCGGCACAGAGCACCTGCTGCTTGGAATCCTGCGCGAAGAAAAATGCTTTGGCGCGGAAATACTTATGGAACGCGGCTTGCGCCTCTCCGCCTTGCGCGAAGAGCTTTCCCGCACCACCGGCGAAAAAACCACCGCCTCGCGCCCCAAGGAAACTTCGCTCCTCGCGGAGTTCAGTCGCGATCTCACCCAGGCGGCCACGGAAGGCTCCCTCGATCCCCTGGTCGGACGCGAAGGCGAAGTCGAGCGCGTTATCCAGATCTTGTGCCGCCGCACCAAAAATAATCCCGTGCTCATCGGCGAGCCCGGCGTCGGCAAGACCGCAATCGTCGAAGGCTTGGCGCAGAGAATTTCCGACGGTGATGTTCCCCCCTTCCTGGCTGACAAGCGAATTCTTTCCCTGGACTTATCCTTAATCGTTGCCGGTACCAAATATCGCGGACAATTTGAAGAACGCCTCAAGACCATCATGAAAGAATTAATGGAGAGCCAGAACTCCATTGTATTTATTGACGAGCTGCACACTCTCGTCGGCGCGGGTTCTGCGGAAGGCTCGCTAGACGCCGCAAATATCCTGAAGCCGGCCCTCTCCCGCGGAGAAATTCAATGCATCGGCGCCACCACGCCGGGGGAATATCGCAAATCCGTCGAGAAAGATCGTTCGCTCGAGCGGCGCTTCCAAGCCGTAAAAGTTCCGGCTCCGAATGAAGAAGAAGCCATCCAAGTCATCAGCGGCGTCCGGGAACGCTATGAAAAATTCCACGCCGTCAGCTACACCGACGAAGCCCTTCGCTACTCCGTCTACCTTTCCAACCGCTACATTCCGGACCGCTTTCTCCCCGACAAAGCCATTGACCTGATCGACGAAGCTGGCGCGCGCGTAAAACTCCGCCAGGCCTCCGTGCCCGAAGAGGTCGCCGAAGTTCAGAAACGCGTGAAATTCATCACCCACCGCATGGAATCCGCCATCGCGGCCCACGAATTCGAGAAAGCCCGTTTCTATTCCGAAGAAGAGCGTAAAGAAAAGGAAAATCTCCGCGTCCTCCGCGAACGCTACAAGCTCGACGACGCTTCCACCGGCATCGTCACCCGCGAAGACATCGAGGAAGTCGTTTCCCGCTGGACCGGAATCGCCGTCACCTCCATCAAGGAAGACGAGCAACAGAAACTTCTCCGCATCGAACCCGAACTCCACAAGCGCGTCATCAGCCAGGACAAGGCCATCACGGCGCTCGCGCGCGCCATTCGCCGCAGCCGCGCGGGCTTGAAATCTCCTTCCCGCCCGGTCGGCTGCTTCTTCTTCCTCGGGCCAACCGGCGTCGGTAAAACCGAAGTCGCCCGCCGCCTCGCGGAATTCCTCTTCGGCTCGGAAAAGTCTCTGGTCCGTTTTGACATGTCCGAGTTTATGGAAAAGCATTCCGTATCCAAGCTGATCGGCGCGCCCCCGGGCTACGTCGGCTACGAAGAAGGCGGCCAGTTGACCGAGCGCGTGCGCCGGACCCCGTATTCGGTTATATTGTTGGACGAGATTGAGAAAGCGCATCCCGACCTCTTCAATATTTTGCTGCAAGTCTTCGAGGACGGGCAGTTGACCGATGGTCTCGGAAATACGGTTGATTTCCGCAACACCATCATCATCATGACTTCCAATATCGGCGCGCGGCATTTGCAGAAGCGCACCTCCATCGGTTTCCAGGCCGGCATCGACGAAGCCAGCCTGCGCAGCATGGAAGACCTGGTATTGGGTGAAGTGAAGCGCGCGTTCAACCCGGAGTTTCTCAACCGGTTGGACGAGGTAATTCTTTTCAATCCATTGGGCGACGAAGATCTGCTCCGCATTATCGATTTGCTCGTCGGCCAGTTGAATGACACACTCATTCACCGGCAAGTGCAAGTGGTGTTGTCGCCCGAAGCAAGGCAGTGGGTTCTTGAGAAAACGTGCGCGGACCGCAACTATGGAGCGCGTCCGTTGCGCAGGGCTCTTCAAAAGTACGTCGAAGACCCGCTCTCCGAAGCACTGATCCAGGGGGGAATTCAGAGGCCTGCAACATTGCAGATTTATGTTGCCGGGGAAGGTCTCGCGTTCCGGCCTGTTGGTGAGGCAACCCCAGTCGTCCACTAGCGAATCTGACGCAACACGTGTGAACGCGATGCGGTTTAGCCAGAGTGGAAACCGTCCCGCGTCGTACGCGCTACCAGCCCCACCGGGCCTGGCGGGAGAATAATAAATTGAGTTTGGGGGCGCGGCCTTGAGATTCTCATTGGCCGCTAAACGGACAGTCTGTGTCTTCTCGGGGATGAACCTGCCGCGTTCGGCTCGCCCAGGTGTCTCTTGGCGATCCCTGCTGCTTTTCACCTTGCTCGCATTTGTCGCTCCTGCTTTGATTCACGCTAGGGCCTCGGGGTTAGAAGGAAATTCATCCCCGGCGAACGAGCATTATCTCTTCCACGCCAACCTGGATCTGAATTCCTTTTCAGAAAAAATTGACGATTTTAGTTCCGCCCCTGAAGGCGTCTCCGCTCAGGCCGCCGCCAACGCCGTCATCGACCAGATCGTCTTTGAAGGCAATCGCCGCATCCGCACGGACACCCTGAAAGCCCGCATCTTCACCCGCGAAGGCGATCCTTACAACGAAGAAACATTGCGCCGCGATTTCCAAGCCCTGTGGAATACCCAATTTTTCGAAGACGTCAAACTGCGCGTCGAAGAATCGCCCCGCAAGCCCAACGGAAAAGTGATCGTCTTCGAAGTCAGGGAGCGCCCGGTCATCCGTCGCATTCGTTACGACGGCATCCATTCCATTTCCGAATCCGACATTCTTGATCGCTTCAAGGACAAAAAAGTCGGTTTGACCGTCGAAAGCCAGTTCGACCCCACCCGCATTAAAAAAGCGGAAGTCGTCCTGAAGGACCTGCTGGGCGAACACGGCCGCCAGTTTGCCAAGGTCACCCCGCAATACGAACGCATTGCCTCCAGCAACGCCGTGATCCTGGTCTTCAAAATTGAGGAAGGTCCGAAAGTAAAAGTCGGCCAGATTCAATTTACCGGCAATCATGCGTTCAGCCGCCGCAAACTCATCCGCGCCATGCGCAACGATCGCCCCTACTCCATCCCCCTCAAGATCACCGAAATTAACGTGATGTCGAAAACCTACGATCACGACAAGCTCATTGAAGACATCGAAGTCGGCATTCGCGGCCTTTATCAGGACAACGGCTATTTCAAAGTCCTCGTGAAAGATCCCGTTCTCGAAAACCTTGACACCAACGGTTGGCGTTGGGGCGTGCCCGTAATGCTTGGCCGTTCGAGTGGAAAGGCCGTCAACATCACCATCCCCATCGAAGAAGGCAACAAGTACACGATGGGAACCTTGCGCATTGCCAGCAGCGACCCCGACAAAGCCCTTTCCTTGAAGGTCGAAGCCCTGAAGGGTGCATTCCCTCTCAAACAGGGCGATGTCTTCTCCACCGCCAAGATCCGCAAAGCTCTCGAAGACTACACAAAAATTTATGGGCAGTACGGCTTCATTGATTTCGTGCCCACTCCGGAAACGGACATTGACGAAGCGGCCAAAAAAATCGATGTCACTATGAAGTTCGACGAAGGCAAGCAATATTATGTCCGCCGCATCGACTTTAGCGGCAACACCACCACCCGCGACAAAGTTATTCGCCGCCAGTTGCTCCTCGACGAAGGCCAGCTCTTCAACAAACGCGCCTGGGAACTAAGCGTCCTTCGCATCAACCAGCTCGACTATTTCGACAAGCTCGATGCCGACAAAGCCGTCGAGATCAAACGCAACCAGAAGCAGGGCACCGTCGACCTCCTGCTCAAGCTCCATGAAAAGGGCAAGCAGTCCATCGGCTTGCAGGGCGGCGTCAGCGGCCTCGCCGGCGGCTTCATCGGACTCACCTACCAGACCAACAATTTCCTCGGCCTCGGCGAAACACTCACGCTTTCCGCCCAGGTCGGCCAATACCAGCGCAACCTGATGTTCGGCTTCACCGAACCCTACCTGTTTGACCGTCCGATCAGCAGCGGTTTCACCGTATTTTCCACCCTCTACAAATTCAACCAGGCCCAGCAAGCCGCACAGCTCACCGGTCAGCAGGTCAGCATCAATCCGCAATTCATTCAGGATTACAACCAGAACAGCACCGGTTTCACCACCTTCGCCAACTACGCCCTCAAGAAACATGTCTTTACGCGCGTCGGCCTCACCTACGGCCTCACCCGCACCAACATCTCCACCTATAACGAATCGTCCCAACTCCTCTTCGAGTCCCTGCAGTTCGGCAGTCTGGCCGGCCCTAGCGCTCTGAACGGAATCATCGCCAGCACCGTCACCGGCACCATCAGCTACAACACGATTGACAACCCCATCAACGCTACCCACGGAAAAAGCTATTTTTATTCTCTCTCCTTCACCGGCGGCCCCATCGGCGGCAACGTCAACACCATCACCAACACCGGCGAGTTCAAGTATTTCCGTCCCATCAATCACCGCCGCAACGCCATTGGCATCCGCCTCCTGGGCGGTTTCACCACCGGCTATGACGGAAAAGAAATTCCTCCCTATAGCCGCTTCTACCTCGGCGGTGAAAATGATCTGCGCGGCTTCGATATTCGCGCCGTCTCTCCGGTCACTTACATCCCGAATGCCGTGAACCAGTCCATCTCCGTTTCCGGCAAAGGCTTCAACGTTCCCGTTCTCGTCAAGAGCATTACTTTCCCCGGTGGCGATACCCAGGGCGTCGTGAATCTCGAATACCGCATTCCGATTGCCGGTCCCGTCGCCATGGCCCTCTTCAACGATATCGGCACGGTTGGCACCCTCCGCCGGGGCGGATTGCTCCTCGCTCCCAGCGGAGTCGACAACATCAATCAGAAATTTCCCTTGGCCAATCAGCAGGCACAACTCCAGATCGCGCCGGGAACCAATTTCAAGGTTCGGGACTCTATGGGCGTCGAGTTCATCGTCAATTTGCCCATCGTCCAGGCGCCCTTCCGGATTTATTACGCGTACAATCCTCTGCGAATCCACCAGACCTTGTACGCCCCGAACGCGCAGATCAACGGCCGCAACCTGGCCTTGCAGTGCAAAGCCAGCGGGCTCACCAATCCGCTCTTCCCCTTCGATCCGGATAGCTGGCAAACCAGCTGCAGCCCCAGCGTTGTCGCCGCGATCCAGCCGATTTTTGCGCCTTCGGGGCTGAACTATTTTGAGCCGAAGACCACGTTCCGGTTTACGGTGAGCCGCACCTTCTAACGGTGCGCCTCGGCAGACGAGTTTCGGGTAGCAGGATTTCTTGGGAACATCCGCGCGGAGTTTCCGCGCTGAATTAACTAGGGAGATTTCATCCATGAGTTGGCGTACAGCAAGAAACTCAATTTTGGCAGTTTGTGCCGCCGGCGCGGCGTTGGCGATCTCCGGGTGCGGCAGTTCCACCGCGAACGTCATCACCGTCTCCGTGACCCCCAGCGCCCTCGCCGTGCTCGCGGGGCAAGTTGAAACCTTTACGGCTACGGTCAGCGGTTCCACCAACACCACCGTCACCAATTGGGACTGCACCTACGCCTACACTCCCCCCGCCACCACCGCCGATCCCAATCCCAAGGCGGTCACCGGCACCTGCACCTCTGGCGCAACAGTTCCCAATGAAACCGGCACTTTTGGCTCCTGGACCATCAGCACCGCCAACGGCTCCAACGTCCTCACCTACACCGCTCCATCTCTTTCCAATTTCCCCAATCCCAATATCCCTGTCCTTACTTTCACCGCTAGCGCTGATGCCGACAAGAAAAAGACTGCAACCGCGACCATCGGCCTCGATTCAGGCATTCGTGTCACCGTCACTCCTCTCACCGCCACCGTACCGGTCGGCCTGAAGCCCAACCAGACCGTCAGTTTTTCCGCCAGCTTGCAGAATTCTCCGGCTTTGAACCTCCACTGGAATCTCGTTCAATTCAACAGCCTGTCCAAGGATCCGAATGACGTGAGTCCGAGTCCGTTTTCCGATTCCTGCTCGCCTACTTGTGGCACCATCGACCAGGAAACTGGAATCTACACTGCACCCGATTCTTTGCCCACAGACACAACTCCCCCGGGCAGTAAATCCATTTCCCCTACAACTCTGAATGTCGTCGTCAATTCCAACTCGGATTCGCAACACTTTGCCGTCGCCACCATCACTCTGGTTGATGCAAGCAAAAATCCTGTCACTTTTTCCGGCATCTTTCCAAACACCGTTAATATCGGCGTCGCCGCGGGTGGAATTTCCCAGGATATTTTCCTCAACGCAAAAAATCTCTTGAATACCAGCAACATTTCCTTTGTTGCTCCCAGCCTCGCCGTCAGCCTCGAAAACGCCTCCACCACCTTGTCAACGGTTCAGCCAGAGAGCATTCCTGCCACTCAGTTTTCCACCATCCCGGTCTCCCCCGCCTATTGCACGCCCACCCCCGCGGGAACCACAACCACGCCAGTGATTACCTGCGACGCTTCCCTGATTACCCGCGTAAGACTTCTCAGCAAGCAATTAGCTGCGCCGGAGCCCGATCCCGATCATCCCGCTTGGATTCTCATCCCCAATATTCCGGGTGTCGCCACCAACAATTCTCCATGCGTCGTCGTCGGCACCGCTGGTCCCACCACCACATCCATCGCCTGCCCCTTCCATATCGTGAATGTCGGCCCAGGCTTGGTGGCCTCCGTACCAGACAGTTTCTCGCAAGCCTCTCAGCCTGGAACCATCACCTTTGGTTTCGATGGCGGTAATTACGGCGTCTCCAGCGGCTTGGCCATTGCGGATTTCGACGGGCAAGCGCTCACCTTGCAAAGTTCCACCCCGCGCAGGCTGCTGGGCAATCTCCCCGCCACCTTTCAAGTTCCCCAGCCAGGTCTGTACCAGTCCGCCGTTACTTTCAATAATGCCCAGGGCGCTCCTCCACTATTTCCTCTCACTGTTTCGAACGCTGCGGTTCAGCCCAACTTCTCCAGTTTTAGTCCTGCTCCATCCGGACCGGCGGGAACTTGCACCTTCCCCGTCTTGAATCCTCCCGTAATTTTTCCGTCTTGCGAACCGCTTGCCACCGATGGCTCCAATCTTGTCCCCAGCAGCATCGCCGTCAACTCCACCGCTGGATACGCCGTCCTTACCGAGCAGGGCGCGAATGCCTTGCAAATGATCGATCTCACCGCGAATCCCCCCGCGCTAATGGCTCCCTTCAAAGGGCCCAACAATCCGATTGCGCCGACCGGTGTTGCGCTCAACCCGCAGGTGACCAACGGAAGCGGCGGATCTCTTGGAGCCGTGGTCAGCAGCGGCGACGGAAAGGTCTATCTCTACTGGTTTTCACGAACCGCTCAACCTCAGTTCATCGCTTCTTTCCCAGTGGCTCTCAGCGCGCTCCTCGGCCAGGGCATTAATTCCAATGCCACTCCTTTTGCAATTGGGATTGATCCAGGTACCAATCTCGGCGTCGTCGCTTACTCCAACTTGAACATCAACACCAATCTCGCTTTTATCGTTAACCTGAATCCTCCCGGCGCTCCTCCCACCGGTTCCTCTCCGTGCTTTGCGGGCGGCACTCCTCCCTGTGCTGTCGCGCCCGTAACCGTGAATACCGGAACCTTCCCCCAGGTGATCATGCAGCCCAACGTTCCGATCGCTTACGTCACACCGGGCGGAAGCACCCTGGGTACTACTTCCGTCGTAAATCTTCTTCAGAACAGCACCACCGTCAAAATTGCTCCGGCTTCAGCCACAAAAACCAGTTCCGGAGCATATTGGGATGGAATCAGCGCGCACATCACCACTACGACTGCTCACGGCATCGATCCCACTCTCGGCGGAACGGTTATTATTTCTGGAATCACAAGCGCCGGTGGAATCAATTTTAACGGCACTTTCTCGGTCAGCAGCGTTATCGATGCTTTCAGCTTTACCTACCAGCTGCCTCCGCCGAGCGGCAATCAAATCACTTCCGATGTCGAGACAAATACCGCCGGCAATGAAGGTACCGTCCAATACGGCACGCCTTATTTCACCTTCAACACCACCAGCAGCGCCTCCGGCGGGGCCATCAACCCGATCTCCCGCACCTTTGCTTACGCCGACTTCAACAACAGTTCCAGCCAGATCGGCTTCATCAGCACTCTGGATCAAAGCCTCTCCACGTTGAGCTTGTCCACCGGGAGTTGCAACGGCTGCAATCCCACCACCAGCGCTCCGGAAACCAACTTCCGTTCTCTTGCTTTCGATCCATTCGTCAACGTCCTGCTCGCCTACGCCCCGGGCGACAATGTTGACCCCAACTTCAATGGAAACAAAGTTTCCTTCATCAACCCGGGGACTCCCGCCGGAATCACCGCGCCAACTTCGCCCACGCGCATCATCGCCGCAATTCCCACCGGCCAGGCAGGCGTCGGCAGCTTCATCCCCACCGGCCAAACCACTCCTGTTGTCGTGAATGGGCCGATGGGTTACGACCCGAAAACGAAGCTCGTCCTTGTGGCCAATGCTGGAAGCAATTCGCTTTCCTACATGTCCCTCGACCCGCAAAATACTTTTAAGGGCGTTCAAATTCTTTCCACGAACATCACCAGCGCTGGCGTTTCTAATAATCAGCCACCCCTGGGCACCGCTCCTCTCACCAAGGCTTGCAGCTTTTTAATTAGCGGCGACCCCACCGTCCCGGCCTGCATGCCTCAAGCCGTTCCTCTTGGCCAACCTGCCACCATCCAGGTTTTTGGAAAGGGCTTCAGTTCTGGCACGGCCACCGTCCGGCTTGACCGCAAAACTTCCATCACCCCGCCGGGCCAATCCACCGTCGCCCATATCAATTCCACCGTCGTCAGCGACAGCGAAATTGACGCCACCATTGACGCGGGCTTCTTCTTCACCCCGCACACCTATTCCCTCGACGTGCAGGTCTCCGGTGGCTCGGCCGGCACTTCCGCCTCCAATTCCGTCAATCTGTTCGCTGTTTCCGTTACCCCGCTTGCCGGAAGCACCTTGGGTTGCACACCCACCGCGGCTTTTCCCCAGGGCCCCGAAGCCGTTGCCATTGATCCAACGCTTCACATCGCCCTCATCACAAATTTCGCTTGCAACAGTGTCTCCGTGATTGCCGTCAATCCTGCTGGTTATCAGAAACGGGATGGAAGCTCCGTCCCCTACGGTACGCTCCTCGGAACGGTCGCTGTCGGCACCAACCCAATCGGCATCGATGTGCTTCCCCGTATGGCCCTCGCAGTCGTCGCCAATCACGGCGTCACTCCGCAGGGAACCGCATCTGTCATCGACTACAGCAACCCGGAAAGTCCCGTGCTCGTCAGTTGGCCGACTACCGCTGGCACAACTACTCCGACAAGCAACTCCGTGACCGTTGGACTTGCCCCGATCGGTGTGGCGATTGACCAGGACCGCGCCATCGCTCTCGTCACCAACAATGGCTCCAACACCCTCTCCGCGATCGACCTCACCGTTCTGCTTCCCAGCGATCCTTCCACTGCCACAACAGCTGGTCACATCGTGGGGCCCCTGCTCGCCACCAGCGTTGCCCTCAGCGGTCCTCCCACGGCAATCGCAGTCGACCCGGTTCGCGAGGTTGCCACGGTCAGTGTCCTTCAGAATCCCGGCACCACCAGTGTCACCGGGGCTCTGGATGTCGTGAATCTTGCCACCAATCCCCCTCTTCGCAGCTCCACCGCTTCTGTCTCTTCTCTTACCGCTACCATCACGGGCCTGGTCTATGATCCTGGTGATCCGCTCACCACTCCCGTGACCCCATCGGTTTTCTACGCCGCCTCCACCCAGGCGAATGCCATATTTTCTTTCAATCCAGACACTGGCTCCGTCCAGCAGGTGCGTGTCGGTATCAATCCATATTCTGTCGGCTACAATCCGCAGACTGGCACCTTGTTGACCATCAATTCCACTTCGAACAGTGCCTCGCTTGTGGACGTCCAGACGTTTAAGACAGTGGACACCTTGGGGATCACCAGTCAATCCCAGTTCGCCATTGCCGTCGACCCCTTCACCAATACGGCGGTGATTGTCGACCAGAATAACAATCGCGTTTTGGGATTGGCTTTGCCGTAGCCGTTCGAACCGTTGCAGCGCTGAGTGCCGCGATTGCAGGCCCGCTCGCCCCTCAGCTATACTGTTCGCTTTGCGTTGGGCAGATAAGGCTGGTGGAAGCTGTCGGGCGAGGCAACGTGGTTCCCTGCGGCTACGTGCGCCAGGGGAGCAGTTCGGTTTTCAGGGTTTTGAAAGAATTTGACCGGTCACCGGTTAAGTACCCAAAGGCTCGCCAATCTCCATGGCTTTGAACGCCAGAGACCAGGCAGGGTCTGGATGAATAAGGAGAACAAAGTGAATTCAGGAAACATCATTCGTGTGGCTGCCATAGCCACGTTAGGCCTGCTGGCTACGGTTAGCGTCCGCGCTCAGGGTGCCGCCGCTCCCGGCGCGGCGGGCGCAGGCAAGATTGCCGTCCTCAACGTCCGTCAGGCAATCGTGACCACCGCTGAAGGCAAGCAGGCTTCTGCGGAATTGCAATCCCAGTTCGCTCCTCGTCAGAACGAAATGGAAGCGCTCAACAAGCAGATCAACGATATTCGTCAGCAGTTGGCGGCCAATCAGACCACCTGGAGCGATGAACAGAAAGCCAAGGCCCAGACCCAGGGTCAGCGCCTTGCCGCCCAACTCGAACGCAAGAATAACGAACTGCAGGAAGACGTAAACGCCGCTCAGGGCGATGTAGTGGACCGCATCGGCCGCAAAATGATGGAAGTGCTCGATCGTTTCGCGCGCGAAAACGGCTACGTCGCCGTCTTCGATTCCTCGGCCCAGAATTCGCCGATTATCTATGCCTCGAACAATGTCGATGTCACCCAGGACATTATCCGGCTCTACGACCAGCAATATCCGCTCAAGGGCGGAGCCGCTCCGGCAACTAAACCTGCAGCCGCGCCGAAACCCGCGGGCGCTCCGGCATCCACGCCGAAACCAACCACACCTCCGCCATCCAAGCCCTGAAGCTAGGCCGGTTCACGATTTGCAAAACAGGGGCCGCCGCAAGGCGGCCCTTTCCATTTCAATCTCAGTTTGGATCGCCCGCCGGAGACGCCTGTGTCGTCGGCGCTGGCGCGTTTTTCGGTTTTCCTATCTTGTGGTTGGTATCCACCCCAAACAGCATGTAGTCGGTCAAATAGTGTTTGTGATGGTAGCGGTGGCCCTTCAGTTCCATGTGCATCTCCGCATCCCACGGCAGCCAAAGCGTCGCGTTCGAAGCCGCAAAATTCACAGGCCCATAATCAACCACCAGGTGATCCCGCGTTAATCCCAATATCTCGATAGGCTCCAGCAAATCAGTCTCAATCCGCAGCACATCGAAGCTCGCGGCAGAAAGCCAGATTCGTCCCTTAATCGCTATCGGATATATTTTCCCCTCGCGCTGCCACTCGCGCACTGCTGTCGTTACGTTCTTGCTCTCCTCAAACCGGATTTGCCAGGTCGCTTTTCCCCGAATGCTGGCTAGTCCTTCGCATTGATAGCTGAACTCGCCCCGCACGACTGGCTGCAGTACCGATACCCCCAGATTATTCAGCCCGGTGGTCGCCAGCGAAGTCGGGAAACTGGAGCCGCCCCCGGTGGAATGCCTGTCTTCGTCCAGGAAAAGGGAATCGTCCGCGAATTGATTCACAAACACGATGTAGGAAAAATCACGCGATTTCACCTGGCCGGGCCGTCCGAGCCGGTCGATCTCCTGGTGTTCGATGTGTTCCGTCGCCGTAAATTTCTCAAAGTTTTTCAACTGCGCTTTCATCCGGCTTTCCGCCTGCGGCAGTATTTCGTCCGCGCTGCAGCTCGCGTCCTTCGCCAACGCATACTCCCGGCTGTCAATGTCCGGCGGAGCCCACGGCCGCTCCTTTGCGGGCAATAACTCAATTGCCGGAGTCGTCGGAACCGGCAGGCTCGCCAGCGCAGCCCCCTCCGGTGATGCAGGTACGGGTGCTACGGCCTGCGGCGCGGAAAGCGATTCAATCTTTTTCTTAGCTTCTGCCGCACTCGGGTCGCCCGGAAACTTCGCCACAGTTTCCTCCCATGTGAGTTTCGCTTCCGGCAGTTTTCCCTCCGCCTGCTGGATTTCTCCAAGCAGCAGGTACCCGCCTGCCCCTTTCTCGCGACCCAATTCCCCCGCGCGCCGCGCGTGTGTTTCCGCATCCGCCAACCGGCCCGCCTTCGCATAGGCGCTGGCCAGTAATAGATGCGTCCGCCACCCCGCCCCGTTCTTCAGGAATGCCTTTTCCAGTGTCGCGACCGCCGCTTCGCTTTCCCCGTTCCGGAGCTGCAATTCCCCCAGCGCCAGCAGCGATCTCTCGTGCGTGGGGTCAATCGTCAAGGCATGCTCGAAATTCTTCCGCGCAAGATCAACATGACTCAACCCGTTCTCTGCCATGCCGACCAGGTAGCTTAGGTCGGGATTCCCCGGGGCCAGCAAAAGTCCCTTGCTGAAATGTGTCCGCGCCGCTTCGAATTGCCGCTTGCGCATCGCCTCCAGGCCCTTGTCAATCTCTGCCTGCAGTCTTGGCGACACCACAAGGCTCTTGCCCGGAGCCCGCGGCGAATTCTTGTCGGATTCTGCCACCATGTACACGAACACCTGCATCGTCGACCCGATTCCGTTCACGCTGATGTGATCCGTGGCGGTCTGATAACCCGGGTAGCTTGCCTCAACATCGTATTCTCCCGCGGGTATTCCATCAAAAATGGCGGTCGAAGCGTCTCGCGTCGTGGCCGTCTGATGGTAACTGCCCACGCTGGAGACCAATGTCACCAGGCTCACCCCATCCAGGGGAATCCCGCTCGCATTCCGGACGTTCACCGATAGGCTGACCGTCGAAGACCCAAGGGTTGGTTGTCCTCCGCGGCCTCCCGCGGGCGGACGCTGCCCAAATGCAGAGTCGCTGCAAAACAACAGAAGGCACGCAATTGCAACGGAAACAGGGGGGAGCGTAAATAACCTGGGCCTGAGTTGTACCATGAAGACCTTAGCGCGTCGGAAGATGTACCGCTACATTACGCACGATGCGCCTTGCCGTCAAGGCGCCGCTCGGGTCGTACTTCACCGTCGTCCCCAACCGCGGCTGGCACAACCTTAACTAGCGAAGTCAGACTTGGGTGCCGCACCCTTTGATTTTTAAGGGTGGCGGCTGGTCCGAGTATTATTCGAAGGTTCTCAAACCTTCTCCTTAGACTCTACGAGTCACTCCTACCTCATTCCCGGATCAACCCCACGCGGAGGGTGCCCCGGGCGGGTGGCGCACCCTTAACGCGCTAGAAACTCTTGGGTGGCCTACCCTTTCGGTTTTGGAAAGGGTGGGCCCCTCTTCGCTTCTCACGTTTCTGAATTTGCTTATTTATCCCCAAGGGTCCATTCGCAGCAAGCCTTCGCCTCGATAGTAATGACACCAACTGCTCCACGGCCAGTCTCCGGCATGCTTCACCAGCTTGGCCCGGATGGGATTTCCATGCATGTAGTGGAGCTTCTCCTTCATCTTCGCGCGGGAGTAGACGTTGAAATCATAGTAGCGGCGCTGCCAGAAGCGGCGGAATTCCGCGCTTCGCTCGGGAAAGCGGAACACAAGCTGCCCCGGGCGTTTGCGTTTTCTGGCGCGTAGGGCGCGGGAGACTCGTTGCTTGAAACTCTGGATGATCTTGGCCGGACTTGCGCTGCCGGACTCGCTCAGGAGCAGGTGCACGTGTTCGGGCATGAAAACGTAGCCAACCAGCGCGAAGCCGTAACGAGCTCGCGTTTGTTCGAGGGCGCGGATGGCAAGGTTGCGGGCGCGAACGGAACCAAGAAACGTCCGCCGTTGGTAGCAACAAAAGGTGATGAAATGCAGATCGCCAAAGCCGGTGATGCGTCGCAGTTTTTTTGGCATCGGGGAGAAGAGGGGCCCACCCTTTCCAACACCGAAAGGGTAGGCCACCCAGGAAGGGGAGTCTATTACGCATTGCCTACCGTCTACAAGTGAGTACTACCGCAACATGATAAAATCCAGAAATGGATGCGCCACCCGCCTGGGGTGTGGTCGATAACAAGCTCACTCGATTCATTACGGAAAATTATAAGTACAAAGATGGATCACATTATGTGGAAACGAACCCTCACAATCCATGGAACAATTGAGCATGACTACTAAACTGCCGAAAATGATTGCAATTGGCCTATTTCTCACGTGCGTGGCACTCGTGTCGTCGAGACCATACGAAATAACGAAACCGGAAGCTAAGGTCACCGCGCCGCAAGTATTATCAGTCGGCGTGCCATACTACCCCACAGCCGCTCGTGCGTCACATGTGCAGGGAGTGGTGCATATAGAAGTCACGACAAACGGTGAAACCGTAACGACAACACACGTGGAAGATGGGCCAAGGCTGCTGACCCCATTTGCGGAAAGCAACGCGAGATCATGGATCTTTGTGAAACACACGCCGACAAAATTCACCCTGACTTACACCTACAAACTGTTGGATCATATGGAACGGAACAGGGGCTTCGGCGAGGTCTTATTGCGCCCGCCCGATGAGGTCGAAATCTCGGCCATGCCAACTGTTATCAACGACCCGGCTCCGGATGTCGGGGGCTGATTGGATGACGGTGTCGACTCCCTCGACCGAGTAGACTGGGTTGCGCTAAACGACCAGGCTTCGGGAGGAAAGAACCACCATACATCGGTTGATTCCGGCGGGTGGCGCACCCTTAATGCACAAGAAATTCCTGGGTGGCCTACCCTTTCGGTTTTGGAAAGGGTGGGCCCCTCTTCGCTTCTCACGTTTCTGAATTTGCTTATTTATCCCCAATGGTCCATTCGCAGCAAGCCTTCGCCTCGATAGTAATGACACCAACTGCTCCATGGCCAATCTCCGGGATGCTTCACCAGGCGGGTGGCCGACAGGTTAGCGGTTAGGACGTTTTTGGGTGCCGCACCCTTTGATTTTTAAGGGTGCGGATTTTCTCTTGGATTGGCTCTTTCTTTCAGGCGGGCCGTCCCCAAATCCGAAGCGGCAGTCCCTTCTGTTACTTAGAGTTAACCGCAAGCCCTATGGAGAACTCCATCCCTCTAAGCCTTCCGGTACCTTGCATTTACCTTGCTCCCGGAATATACTCTTTCTTCGCTCTGAATCGGGTCGCACCATGAAGTGGGCGCAAGCCCACTTTTTTGTTGCCGCCGGCGGTGCTGAGCTTTCGACCGGCTTAGGCCGTGGAGTCTCCGCGTGAATTTGGAAAGGGTCCGCGAGGCCGCCGAACGCGTTGCTCGTTCGCTGGGCCTGGAAGTCGTGGATGTCGAATGGAAGATCGGCAAGCAAAGGTTTCTAAGGGTGTACATCGACAAGGTGCCCCCCGCGAAACCCGCCGAGGCGATCGAGGGTGAAGAAGCGCCAAGTCCTTACCCGAAAATCAGCCACGCCGATTGCGAGCGCGTGAGCCAGCAACTCAGCGTCATTCTGGACGTCGAAGAATTGATTACCGGGCCGGGTTACGTCCTGGAAATCAGTTCGCCGGGAATGGACCGCGCGCTGAACAAGCCCGCGGATTTCGAACGCTTCGCGGGGCGCCTCGCGAAAATTTCGACGGCCGAGCCGGTCGGTGATGCAAAGTTTTTCGAAGGCAGGCTGCGAGGATTCTCGGATGGCAACGTCCGAATGGAGTTGAAAGGAAAAGAAGCGCGAATCGTGGATATACCGCTCGCCGCGATTCGCAAGGCGAACCTGGTCGTGGAGTTCTAGGAAAGCGAAATGGCGAATCTGCTCTATCAACAAATCGAGATGTTGAGCCGGGAAAAGCACATCGAACCGGAGGTGGTGATTTCCGCCATCGAAGACGCCATGGTTGTGGCTGCCCGCAAATTTTATAAGACCGAAGAAGACCTCCGCGGCAAGTTCAACGCCGAAACAGGCCAGGTGGACGTCCATTCGGTCTACACCGTCGTCGAAGAAGTCGCCGACCCCAAGCGCGAAATCAGCCTGGCGGATGCGAAGAAAAAGAACCCTAGCGCCGAAATTGGCGCCGAAATCCTGACCGCCAAGCCCACCGACGTTCTGGGCCGCATCGCCGCGCAGACCGCCAAGCAGGTCATCCTGCAAAAGGTTCGCGAAGCCGAACGAGACACCATTTACAACGAGTATCACACCCGCGCCGGCGAACTCGTCACCGTCATCGTCAAGCGCGCCGAAGGCCCCGACCTCATCGTGGACATGGGCCGCACCGAAGCGCGTCTTCCCAAGCGCGAGCAGTCCAAGCTTGAAACCTACAACATCGGCGAGCGTTTGCGTGTGGTCATCAAAGCCGTCGACCGCGCCGCCAAAGGCCCGCAGGTCATCGTCTCTCGCGCCGATGCCTCCCTCGTCCAGCGCCTTTTCGAAATGGAAGTCCCCGAAATCTACGACGGCACCGTCCAGATCCGCGCCGCCGCTCGCGAAGCCGGCGAACGCACCAAAGTCGCCGTCGCCAGTCGCGACAAAGACGTCGATCCCGTCGGCGCCTGCGTCGGCATGAAGGGCATGCGCGTTCAGTCCATCATCCGTGAACTCCGCGGCGAAAAAATCGACATCATTCCCTACAACGAAGAAACCGTGGCGTTCGCGCAAAAAGCCTTGAGCCCCGCGAAAGTCACTCGCGTCCAGATCACCGACCCGGAAAACAAAAAACTCGAAGTCATCGTAGAGGACTCACAACTTTCTCTCGCCATCGGCAAAAAAGGCCAGAACGTCCGTCTCGCCAGCAAACTCATCGGCTGGGACATTGACATCAAGAGCGAAGAAGAGAAGCGCCGCGAAATTGAAGAGCAGATGACCGCTCTGACCGCACCGACCACCCCGCTGACCGTTCTCGCGGGCGTCGGTCCCAAGACCATCGAAAAGATCGAAGCCGCCGGCATCGCCAACCTCGAAAAACTCGCCAGCATGACCCCGGAGCAATTGATGGAAATTCCCGGCATCGGCGAAAAAATGGTCGACAAAATTTATCAGGCCGTCAACCGCTTCTATGAAGGCGGTGACGCCGCGGCCGCCCCCGTCGAAGTCGCCGACGAAAACGGCGAAGCCGCGCCACCGGCAGACTCCGCGCCCGAATCGGCGCCCGATTCGTCGATGGAATCGGCCGCTGAGGCATCAGACGAAAGCCCCGCCGAAGCCGCCACCGAAACGCCGGCCTCGGCCCCAACGGATTCCGCTTCGGAGATTAACTCTGAAGCCGCTGCTTCCACGGAGAACGATTCTCCCGCGGAACAGCAGGAAGAGAAAAGTTCCTAAGAAGCATGAGCGACGCAAATCAAGTCCGCATCAATGAGCTCGCGCGCGAACTCGAGGTCAAGGCGAAAGCCATTATTGATCTTTTGGCTGGCTTCGGCGTTACCGAAAAGAAAACGCACTCCAGTTCCATTCCCGCCGATGTCGCCGAAAAAGTTAAGCACCACCTGAAGGGTGTAGCGGAAGCCGAAAGCGCCGCCGAATCTGAACGCGCCGCGAAAGAAGCCGCCGCCAAGGCGGCTGCCCGCAGGCCCTCGCCTCCGGTTGCACCTCCTGCTGCTCCACCCGCTGCGCCCGCAGCGCATCCGCCGGTCGTTGCGAAGCCTCCGGCCCCCGCTCCAGCCACGCCTGCTCCTCCAACCGCGCACGTTCCAGCACCTGCGGCTGCGAAGCCCGCGCCTGCGGCGGCTCCTGCGTCTGCCCCTGCGGCAACTCCCGCAGCTGCGGCTCCAATTGCCAAACCCGTTGCGCCGGCTCCGGCCGTCACCCCTGCTCCCGCTGCGCCTGCCGCCGAACGTCCTCGTCCTCCCGCGCCTGCAACGCCGGGTGCTCCCGCTACCCCGCGTCCTGTTCCACAACAACCTTTGCGTCCCACGCATCCCACCACGCGCGCTCCCGGCCAACAGCCCGCGACACGCCCCGGCGGCGCTCCTCCGCCTTCGCGTCCCCAGCAACCAGGCGCCCAACCGCAAGCTGCTCGGCCCGGTGCGTCGGCCACTGCGCCGCGCCCTCAGCAACCACTTCGTCCCATGCCCACGGGAAACCGCGGCCCGGTTCCGGGAACCTCGCCCGGTGATCGTGATCGTCGCCCAAGCGGCCCGCGTCCCGGCCAGCCCATGCGTCCGCAACAATCCGGCGGCCAGGGTGGACGTCCCTTTACGCCGCGTCCCAGTGGACCGGGTGGTCCCGGTGGACCCGGCGGCCGTTCTTTCGGCCAGCGTCCTGGCGCGCCACCTTCCGGCGCTCGTCCCGGCCCGCGCACGCCCGGCTCTCGTCCCGGGATGTTGCCCTCCCCATTTTCCGAGAAACCGTCCAAGGCGGAGCCAGGCAAGCCGCTTTATGCCCGCAAGCCCCAGCAGCGCCAGCGTCCCATGGCGGACAAGCGCGAGATGGAAGGCGAGCGCAAGCTCCACCCCACGCGTCAGCGTCCGGGAGCCGGTGGCCGCGGAGTAGCTGCCGCCGCAATCGCGCCGCCCGAACCGCGCGCCCCGCGCGACATCCAGTTGACCGAAGGCATCACCATCCGCGAACTCGCGGAAAAGCTCGACGTTCGCGCCAAGGATCTCTTGAAAACCCTGCTGGATCGCGGCGTCTTCGCCAGCATCAACCAGGCGCTCGACGTTCAGACAGCGACAGACCTCGCGCAATCCTTCAACGGCGTCGTCAGCGTCGTCTCCCTCGAAGAAGAAATGGTTCTCGAGGTTGCTAAGGAAGAAACAAAAGAAAATCTCAAGCCGCGTCCTCCGGTCGTCACTGTGATGGGCCACGTCGACCACGGCAAAACCAGCCTCCTCGACGCCATCCGTCAGGAAGACGTCGCGGCCGGCGAAGCCGGTGGCATCACCCAGCACATCGGCGCTTACAAAGTGCAGGTCGGCGAAAAGAGTGTCGTATTCGTTGATACCCCGGGCCACGAAGCCTTCACCCGCATGCGCGCGCGCGGCGCCAAAGTCACCGACATCGTTGTGCTCGTTGTTGCCGCAGACGATGGTGTAATGCCGCAAACGAGGGAAGCCGTTGACCACGCGAAAGCCGCCAACGTCCCGATCATCGTCGCCATCAACAAGATCGACAAACCGGAAGCCCAGCCCGAACGCGTCAAGCGCCAGCTCTCGGATATGGGATTGATGCCCGCGGAATGGGGCGGCGAAACGGAATTCGTCGAAGTCTCCGCAAAACAAAAGAAGAATCTCGACAAGCTCCTCGAAATTATTCTTCTCGTCGCGGATTTGCGCGAACTAAAAGCCAATCCGGATGCGCCCGCAAGCGGAACGGTTCTCGAATCCCGCGTGGACAAGGGCCGCGGCCCGGTCGCCACCGTCCTCGTCCAAAACGGCACCCTCAACAATGGCGACTTTTTCATCGTCGGCTCCGTCTTCGGCAAAGTCCGTGCCATGTTCGACGATCACGGCCGCCCGGTGAAAATCGCGCCGCCTTCCACACCCATCGAAGTTCTCGGCTTGCAAGGCGTTCCTGAAGCCGGCGACCACTTCCAGGTTACCGACGAAGCCAAGGCTCGCCACGTCGTCGAATTCCGCCAGTCCAAGCAGCGCGACGCGGCACTCCGCGCCAGCGCCGGCAGCCGCATCACCCTCGACCAGTTGCACGAACAGTTGAAGGCCGGCGAAGTCAAAGAACTTCCCATCGTCATCAAGGCCGACGTTCAGGGTTCCGCCGAAGTCCTCGAAGAAATGCTCCCGCGCCTTTCCACCGATCAGGTCAAGCTCAAGATCATCAGCGCCGGCGTCGGCACCGTCACCGAAAATGACATTCTGCTCGCCTCCGCGTCCGGCGCAATCGTCATCGCTTTCGGCGTCCGCCCGGACCGCAAGGCCCAAGATCTGGCGCAGCAGGAAAAAGTGGACATCCGCACCCACAACATCATTTACGAAGTTTCCGACGAAATTAAGAAAGCCATGGAAGGCCTGCTGGAACCCGTATTCCAGGAGACCTATGTCGGCCGCGCGGAAGTCCGCAACACCTTCCGCATCAAGGGTTCGGGCACGGTCGCCGGCTGCTACGTTACCGACGGTGTCATCAAGCGCGATTCGCAGATTCGCGTGATGCGCGATGGCGCGGTTATTTACACCTCCAAGCTCAGTTCGCTGAAGCGCTTCAAGGACGACGCCAGCGAAGTGCGCACCGGATTTGAATGCGGCTTGGGTATCGCGAACTTCAACGACGTCAAGGTTGGCGACGTTCTTGAATGTTTCCAGGTCACCAAGCTCTCCGCCGCCGAAGCCGCTGCTCAGGGTTCCTCCGCCGGACGCAAATAGAAGCGATACATCAGGCTCCCCAGCCTGAGGGTGGCTCGTCATGCCCGTCGGATTACTCACTCTGGAGTTGCATATCGCGGATGCGCAGTCGCTGAAGGACAAGCGGCAGGTGTTGCGCAGTTTGAAGGATCGTCTCCGCGCTCATTTCAATGTCGCGGTCGCCGAACTGGATTTTGAGGATACCTGGCAGCGCTCGGTAATTGGGGTGGTAACTCTTGCGAACGAGGAGCGCCACGTCGAAGAAGCCCTGCAAAAAGTCTTGGCGGAAGCCGACAACATCCTGGGCCCGATGGTGGTCGGCCATTCCGTCGACTTGTTGTAACCTGCCCTGGGAGAGAGAGTTGTAAGTCGTAAGTAATAAGTTTTAAGTGAAATCAGGAACTCAAGATCCGAAACTTAGAACTAATAACTTAGAACTGAAGACTGAACATGAGTCCTGACCACCATCGTCATCTACGCGTCGGCGAGGAAATCGCTCACGAACTCAACGCCATGCTCGTCGGCGAGCTCAAGGACCCCCGCCTCGAAGGCAACGTCTGCGTCAGCGAAGTCCGCGTCCAGCCCGACATGAAGCACGCCCGAGTCTACGTCAGCGTCCGCACCGAAAACTCTCGCGAGCAAACCGACGCCATCAAAGCCCTCGAGCACGCCTCCGGCTACATCAAGCATGAACTCGTGGAGCGCCTCCAGTTGCGCCGCGTCCCGGATCTCCACTTCACCCTCGACCTTTCCCAGGAACACGTCGAACGCATCGAACAACTTCTGAAACAAATGAAGTCCGACAAAGCCGACAAGCCGGAACCAAACCCCTAAATCGAAGGCGATTCAGTCTTGTAGTGGCCGACCTTTAGGTCGGTCATCATGGCTCCGCCACGACCACCCAATGCCTCGCCAACCACAACCCGCTCCCTTCGACGGCGCCCTGGTCGTCAACAAACCGCAGGGCAAAACCTCTCACGACATCGTGGACGCCGTCCGCCACCTCGCCGGCTTCCGCCAAATCGGCCATCTCGGCACTCTGGATCCGCTCGCCACTGGCGTCCTCGTTCTGCTCCTCGGCAAAGCCACACGCTTCGTCCGTTTCTATACCGGACGCCGCAAGCGCTACACCGCCGGCTTCCGCTTTGGCTTTGCCACCAACACTTTTGACTCCGAAGGGCAGCCAACTGGTCCCGACGCGGCCCCGGCCCTCGACCGCAATGTTCTCGAACGCCTCGCCGCCGAATCCACCGGCCGCTTCGAACAGATGCCGCCCATCTTCTCCGCCAAGAAAATTCACGGCCGCCCCGCCTACGAACTGGCCCGCAAAAATCAGATCGTCGAGCTGAAAGCCGTCCCCGTCGAAATCTTCGAGTACCGGCTGACGGAAATCGAAGGCCCCACGGCACGCTTTTCCATCGAGTGCTCTTCGGGCACCTACATTCGCTCGCTGGCTCACGATATGGGTCAGAAACTCGGTTCTGGCGCGCACCTCGCCGAAATCTGCCGCACCGCTGTCGGTGAATTTTCCCTCGAACAAGCCATCACCCTCGAAGAGTTATCGCAGGCAAAAAAGGACGGCAAGTTTCAGTCTTGCCTGATCCCGCTCGAGCACCTGCTGCCGAATTTTCCCCGAACCAATGTCCTGCCCGTCCTCGAAAAGAAAATTCGCCACGGGGGAAAATTCAACGTAATGCCCTCGCAGTTGAAGCCGGGGCGGGTCGACTTGCCCCCGGGCGCCACCACCCATCTCGACACCGAAGAGGTCCAGCCACCACGCTTGCGCGTATTCAGCCAGGACAACAAACTGATTGCCATTGCCGAAGCGGTCGTTCCGCGCACATACCAGCCCGTTGTCGTCTTCGATCCTCTCCCCTGATTCCTTCATTCTCGATGGACATCGCAGGCTCGCACACCCGTGCCTTCTTGCCGGCCGGGCCTACGCAAACTAACTTTAGCCGGGCGGCTCCTGCAGCGGAATTTCCGGTTGCTGCTGTGGCAACTGAGGTTGTGGAGGTTGATTCGCCGGCGGCGGCTGCCCTGGCGGAGCGCCGGGCTGCGGCTGCGGCGTTGCTGCCGGCGGTGCCGCAGGCGTTTCCACCGGTGGTTGAGCCGGAACCGGCTCATCCGGCCGTGGACCAGAAGGCGGCGACGCCGCGCCCTGCCTCCCGGTAGGCTCCCCGGTGCCGGCGTAGATCGTCTTGGCTTCGTGAAACGGCGAACGCACCCGCCGCGGCGTGATCAGAAATATCAATTCATCGTTGCTGAACGAATTGCTCCGCGTGCCGAAGGCGTAGCCCACCCCGGGCAATTGCGCCAGGCCGGGAATCCCCGAAAGTGTCCTCGTTTCGTTCTCGCTCAGCAAGCCGGTGATCAGCGAAGTTTCATCCTCTTTCAAGCGCACCGTTTGCGTCACCGTCCGGTTTGAAATCACCGGGATTCCGTTCAGGCTGCTCCCGGAAAGCGATTTGATCTCGAACTCCAGTTGCAGCGTTACTTCCTTGGTATCGTGCAATTGCGGCGTGGCCTTGATCTTGATTCCCACGTCCTCGTATTCCGATCCCGGATACGGCGTCTGCGTGATCGCCGCATTCGAAATCAGACTGGCCGGGCTTTCCACCAGCGTAACCTGCCCGTTGTCGTTGGAAATATTGTTGGTAACCACGATGTCCGGAAATGAGCTGTTCGTGAACGCGCCCGCCAGGATCGCGTCCGGATTCGTTCCCGCCGCTGGCTCGATCGCGCTCGTGAACAGCCCGCTGCCCAGATCGGCGAATACCGTCACCGTTCCCACTGCCGTGTTGGTCACCGCGATCCCGCCCGTCGAAGATTGGGCCAGATCCGCAATCACCACGTTGCTCGGAGTCGTGTCGGTCGCCAGCGGCGATTGCGACGCCTCAAAAAAAGTTCCATTCCCATTTCCCAGGAAAACGCTCAGCGAATTGTCTTGCTGATTTACGACCGCAAGTGCCGGTCCGGTGCTGCCGCTCAGCGCACCCGAAGTTATCGCCACCGGAAATTTTCCCACCGCCAGCGGAGAATTTGGAAATTCCGCGAACGTCCCGTCCCCTCTGCCCTGCAGAATCGTCACATTCTGCGTGCCCTGATTGACGATCGCCAGATCCGGATTCCCGTCGCCGTCGAAATCCGCTACGGTCATCGCCACCGGCCCTGTTCCCGTAGTCGGCAATGCAAACGGTGCCCCCGTCACCGCTGTAAATGTCCCGTCGCCGTTTCCGTTGAATACCGAATAGGTGTTGTCCGCGAAATTGGTCACCACAAATCCCGGATTTGAATCGCCATTCTTCCCGTTAAACGTCCCGATCGCAATCGCGCTCGGCTGCGTTCCCACCGCAATCGGCGCCGCTGGCGTTTGGAAGCTCCCATCATCGTTGCCCAGCAGCACTATCACCGCATTTCCCACCGGGTCGGTCACCAGCAAGTCCGCAAAATTATCGTTGTTCACCGCGCTCGATGCCGCATTCAGGCTTCCCGTCGCCATCGCCGGCGCCGGAGTGGTACTCGTCCATTTCGTTCCCAGACCTATGGGCGACACCAACCCGATCCCGCTCGTCGGCTGCGCAAATTGCGGCACCGCTCCCGTCCCTTGATTCAGCAAAATCGTCAGCGTGTTGTCCGTCTGATTCACAACCGCAAGGTCCTGCGTGCCCGCGTTTCGAAAATCCGCCGTCACCATCGCCACCGGATTTCTTCCCACCGTGAATTGCTGTGTGGGAATTCCAACGCCCGTGCCGCCGGGGTTCGGCGTAAACCCGGCCGACCCCAGGCTCCCCGAAAGCAGCGAAAGCGTGATCGGCACGCGGTCGCCTACAAAAAACGTAGCCGGCTTGCCGTCTTGCGCTCGAAGCAAAACTTGTCTCCCGCTGTGCACCAGCGAGAGCCCTTCCGAAAATTGCGCCGATAGCGTCGGCAGCACCATCAGAAACGTGCTCTTCCCGCCCCCAATCGCCTCCACGGCGGGGATCGAAGATGCCAGGCTGGAAATTCCTCCCGCTGCCAGCGCTCCCGCCGGGCCGCCGAAAACCTGCGCCAGTATCGTCAGCAGCGAAGTCAAATCCGGCGCCGATCGCAGCGAATTCGCCAGGCTGGGCGAGACCGGCACAAGCCGCTGGTTTGCCGGCCACGTGATTCCCAGATTTCGCGCATTGCTGCGGTCCACTTCCAGCAAATCAATTTCCAGCAGCACTTCGCCCGGCCCGTGCTCCAGATTCCGTACAATCTCTTCCGCCAGGTGCACCCGTTGCACGCTCCCGCGCACTGTGATCGAATGCGCCGCATTGGATTGGCTCACCCGCGTAATCCCCGTCAGTTCACGAATCGCGCGCACCACCTCGCTCATTTCCGTGGCAGTCACCGACCCGGTCAGCGGAATGTTCTGCTCAATCTCAGGCTCGAACTGCCGGCGTTTCTCCCCCGTATCCGCCGCAACGAAAAATTGCCGCGAGTCCACGGCATTCCAAAAGGTCCCGGTCTCCATCCCAAGCACCTTCATCGCCGTGTAGAAATCGACGTTCTGCAGATGCAACCGTGTGTTCCGCGCCTGCAAATCCGGATCGAATGTCGCCTTCAATCCGAACGCCTGCGCCACCTGCTCGTATGCGGATTTCACGTCCGTCTGCAGATTGAAGCTCTTGTTGCTTTTTTGGGGCGCGATCTGCGGCAAGCCCTCTGCCGGTTCGGCTCGCCGCTCGCCTCTCGCGGATTCCTTCATGGAACCGATCTGCTGCAGCCGCTCCAGAATCGCGGGATTCCGGGGATCAATCTCCAGTGCCGCCGCCAGTTGCTGCGTGGCGCCGTCAATATTTCCTTCCACTGCCAGTCGCTCCGCCCCGTCCAGATGCTCGCGCAACAACCGCGATCGGAGCGCCGTCCCCCTCCCAACGATGGTCACGTCAAACGGAGCATACCGGGCCGCTTCCTCATAATCCCCCAGCGCCCGGATGAAATCCCCCGCCGCTTCTTCCTTCGCTGCCTGCTCCACAAGCTTCTTCGCCCGCTTGGGATCGGGCTTCACAAGGGAGCGCTCCGCATCACGCTTCGTGTTCGGCGATTGCGGCTCTTGAGCCGGAAAGGCGGGACACACCAGCACCCACGAAAGCATCAGCGCGGTCGCGGCCGTAAATGGCGTTGTTCTCATCAGAATAGATAGATGCCAGTCACCATTCTACCGTGTCGATGGATGGGCCGTGTGCACTTGACGGCCGGGACAGGGAAGGGCTACACTGGAATCGTTGTTGCAAATCATTTTCAACTGGAGCCTCTTTGCTTTCCGCCTTCCTGGTTGCCCTCCGTGAGGGAGTTGAAGCTTCCCTCATCGTCGGCATTATCCTTGTTTATCTCTCGCGAACCAAGCGGACTCATTTGGTCCGCTTTGTCTGGGGCGGTGTCGCCGCCGCCGTCTCCCTCAGCCTCGCCGTGGCCATCGCTCTCGAACGCTTCAACATCAACGAGGACGGTTTTGAAGGCCTGCTCCTCCTGGTCGCCGCCTTCTTTGTCGTCACCATGATTGTCTGGATGAACCGCATCGCCCGCCACCTGAAAAAAGAAATTGAAGAAAAAGTGGAATCCTACGCTTCGAAAGCAGGCTCGGCAGCGGGTTGGGGCTTGGGACTTTTCGTTTTCCTCATGGTGCTAAGAGAGGGCGCCGAACTGGCGCTGATTCTTCGCGCCGTCGAACTTTCTACGGAAGGCTTGCAAACCTGGATCGGCACCATTGTTGGCATCGCCGCCGCCGTTGCCGTCGGCCTCTTCTTTTTTAAGGGCACGCTCAAGGTTCCGCTCCACCGCTTCTTTGCTGTCACCAGTTGGATCCTCATGCTCGTCGCGGTCCAGCTGGGCGTCACAGGTCTGCATGAACTCAGCGAAGCCCGCTGGCTGCCCTCCAGCAAAACAGAGATGGCCGTCCTCGGCCCGATCGTCGCCAATGAACTCTTCTTCTTCGTCTTTGTCTTTGGAGCGGCCGCTCTGATGATTTTCCGGGAGTGGCAAGCGGCTTCGCACAGCAAAGCCGCCACATCCGTCGCCAATGACGCCGAACGCCGCCTCGTCGAATCGCAAACCCTCCGTCAACGTCGCTGGATGATCGCCGCCGCCAGCATGAGCCTCGCGGTAATCCTCGCTCTCACCGCCGACTTTATCTACGCGAAAGTGAATTCCGCTCCCCCGCAAGCCCTCGCTGTCCAGGCTGTCAACGGCCTCGTCAAAGTTCCCGTAGCCGAAGTCCAGGACGGCAATTTGCATCTCTTCACCCTCAATGCCAATGGCTCAACCATCCGCTTCATGGTCATCAAGAAGCCCAACGGCTACGGCACGGCCCTCGATGCCTGCCTGATCTGCGGTGCCGAAGGCTATCGCCAGGATGGCCAAAACGTAATCTGCCGTCACTGCGCCTCGGCGATCTACATCCCTTCGATCGGCGGCAAGGGCGGATGCAATCCCATCGGTTTCACCTCGCAGGTACAGGGCGGCGATGTGGTTATCGACGTTTCCTCGGTCACCAAAGCTGCGGAAGAAATTCCGCGATAGGAGATTTGGCGCGCTCACCAATCCTCGATAAATGTTCCTCCGACTCGTTGCCGACTCCTTCACCCGCCGGCCAAAACGCAAATTGCTCACCCTGGCTGCGCTGGCCCTCGGAATGGCTGTGGCCACCGCCGCCCTTAGCGTCTCGCTGGACGTCGGCGACCGTCTCGCCCAGGAATTTCGCAGCCTCGGCGCAAACCTGCTTGTGACGCCGGAAGCGGACTCTCTACCACTTGAGATCGGTGGCGTTGATTACCGCCCCGCAAATGCCGGCGCGTACCTTCCCGAAGCCGACCTCGGCAAACTGAAAACAATTTTCTGGCGCTTCAACATCATCGGCTTCGCCCCAATTCTGGAAGTGCCGGTGCAAGCCTGGTCGCCTGCCTCGAAGAATTGGTCGAACCCGGGCACCATTGATCGCGCCACTCTGATCGGAACCTGGTCGGATCATTCGGTCTCGATTCCAGATGGCACCTCGTATCAAACCGGAATTCAAAAGACGAATCCCTGGTGGCATGTCGATGGACGCTGGTTCAAGGAAGGTGCGGACGAGTGTCTCGCGGGCACATCTTTCGCCAAGAAATTCGGAGTGAAGCCCGGCGACGTCCTCAATGTCCACGCGAATGATCGCAGCGGCTGGAAGCTCTTGAAGGTTGTCGGACTCCTTTCCACCGGCGGGCCGGAAGAAAATACCATCGTCGCTCCGCTTGCGGTTGCGCAGGCTTTGGCGGAAACACCGGGAAATTACCGTAGGTTGTATGTAAGCGCGCTGACCAAACCTGAAGATGCTTTTGGGCGTAAAGACCCGAAAACCATGACGGCGGAGGAGTTCGACCGTTGGTACTGCTCGCCTTATATTTCGTCGATTGCCCTGCAAATCGGCGAAGAACTGAAAGGCACCGACGTTCGCGTGATTCGCCGCGTCGCCGAGGGCGAAGGCACGATTCTTACTCGCGTTCGCACCCTGCTCTGGCTCGTCACCTTAGCCGCACTTCTCGCTGCCGCGCTCGCCGTCGGCGCCTCTGCGGCGGCATCCGTGATCGAACGGCGCACCGAAATCGGCTTGATGAAAGCCCTCGGCGCGGGCTCCGGCCTGGTCGGCGTGCTTCTCGCTGCGGAACAATTGCTCGTTGCCTTTGTCGGCGGTGGCGTTGGCTATGCTGTGGGCATCCTGATGGCCCGCTTGCTCGGACAAAAAATATTCGGATTCACGCCGGAACCGAAATTGTTTCTGCTCTTCATCATCCTGGTCCTTGCTTCGCTGATCACGCTCCTCGGCAGTGCCTATCCTCTTCGCCGCGCTTCGCGGTATGACCCCGCTCCCATCCTGAGGGGCGAGTGATGTCAAACTCTCCCATGTTCTGGCGCATCGTTCGCCGGTTGCTCACCGCGAATTACGGCCGCCTCTTTGTCATTCTTCTCGCCCTGGGAGCAGGCGCGGCAATCACCTCAGCCCTGCTCAATTTGCAAATTGATGCCAAGCGCCGCCTCACCACCGAATTTCGCGCCCTCGGCGCAAACGTGATCGTCACTCCGCGCGATGCGAATGCAACCTCCGCCGGCACCACGCTAGAACAAACCTTGCTTTCAGAATTGCCCGCAGAAAAAGCGGGAAAGCCCGTTCCCGCTGTCGCCTTTCTTTACCTGATTGGCGCTGTCGCCAAAGCCGGCGATACCCTTCACCAACCCGCCGTGATTGCCGGCACCGACGGGCCCGGCTTGACGCAAATCCGCCCCGGTCAACGCACGGAATTTTCCGCCATCCTCGAAAAAGATCCAGCCGCGTGCGAAGTCGGCTCCAAGGCCGCGGCGCAATTCAAACTTCACGCGGGCGATTCTCTCCACCTCCGCAATCAGGGCAGGGAAGCGACCTGCAAGGTATTCTCCGTGGTCTCCACCGGTGGCGCGGAAGACTCGCAGATTTTCACCAAACTTTCCACCGCCCAGTCGCTTGCCGATCTTCCCGGACGCATCAGCCTCGTTCAGCTCAGCGTCACCGGCACTCCCGACTCCGTCCAACAGTTCATCTCCACTCTTTCCGCCCGGCTCCCCGGCGCCGACGTCCACGGCATCAAGCAACTCGCCGAAGCCGAAGGCAGACTCTACAACCGCATCAGCGGCCTTCTTTCCACCACCGTCGTCATCGTCCTCCTTCTCACTTCCCTCTGCGTCATGGCGGGCATGAGCAACGTTGCCATCGAACGCAAAAATGACGTCGGTCTGATGAAGGCCATCGGTGGCTCCGTTCGCCGCGTAACGCAGCTCTTCCTCGCCGAAGCCATCCTGATGGGGATTGCGGGCGGTGTGATCGGATCAGCGTTTGGCATTTTGGGCTCCATCTGGCTCGGTAAAACCGTCTTTGGCGTGGCTGCGCAGCCGCGCTGGATTGTGTATCCTGTTTCCGTGGGCATCACGATCCTCGTTTCAATCGCCAGCGCATTCCCTCTGCGCCGTCTGGCGAGCATACGGCCTGCAAACGTGTTTCGAGGTGAGGCGTGAACGCGCAAGTGCGCATTGAATCGCTGGTAAAGGAGTACGGCACGCTGCGCGCCTTGAACGGCGTCTCTTTTCACATCCAGCCCGGCGAATGGGTGGCCCTGATGGGCCCCTCGGGCTCCGGCAAAACCACGCTCATCAATATCTTGGGCGGGCTGGACACGCTGACCTCGGGACACGTGTTCGTGGACTCCGTTGATCTGTCGAAACTCTCCGAAAACGACCTCGTCCGCTACCGCGCCGAAAAAATTGGCTTCGTCTTCCAGCAATTCCATCTCGTTCCGTATCTCAGCGCGCTCGAAAACGTCATGCTCGCCCAGTATTTTCACAGCGTCTCTGATGAATCGCAGGCCGCCGAAGCCCTCAAACGCGTCGGCCTGGAGCACCGCCTGACTCACTTGCCTTCTCAACTCTCCGGTGGCGAGCAGCAGCGCGTAGCGATCGCCCGTGCCTTGATCAATCAGCCGAAATTGATTCTGGCCGACGAACCCACCGGCAACCTCGACGAGCCGAACGAAGAGATCGTCCTCGGCCTCTTTCGCGAACTCCACAAGGCCGGCCACACCATCCTGATGGTTACTCACGATCCGGACATCGCTCTCCAGGCCGACCGCCGCATCGAGCTGGCCCACGGCCATCTTTCTTTTGACACGGCGCTCCACGGGCCCAATCACCCAATGGCCTGCGCGCTCGCGAATACTCCCGATTGCTGCACCTCGGTTTCCGGCGACGACGAAATTCGCTTCGACCACCTCCTTGAGCAGATCTGGATTTGCGGCGAAAACGGTAAGCCCGCCCAGAAAGAGTTGCTGCGCTCAGAAGGTCCTGCCGGCCAACTCCCGGTCATCGCTGCCGAACCGGTTTCCCGTTTGCTCTCCCGCATGTCCGACTTGCGCTTAATCCAATTGCAGAACGGCGACGTTCATCTCACTCCATCCGGAACCCAGCGCGCCCGGGATGTCGTCCGCCGCCACCGGCTGGCCGAGCGCCTCTTCAAAGACACTTTTCGCATCGAAGATCAGGAAGTTCACAGCGAGGCCTGCAAATTCGAGCACATCATCAGTCCGGAGCTCGACCAGAAAATCTGCTCCTTCCTGGGTCACCCGACCACCTGTCCCCATGGCAACCCGATTCCTCCCGGCGACTGCTGCGAAAGCAAAAAGGGAAGCGGTTGATTTCGACGCCCGTGTAGCGGCCGCTTTCTGAAGCGGGCGCCTTTCTCAACTAACTCGAGCAGTGGAAGGGCTCTTCCCATCCATTTTTCAAAACTGCGGGAACGCAGTAAACTGTTTGCTACCGACTACCAACTACCGACTGCCAACTACCGACTGCCAACTACCGACTGCTCCCCATGCCCATCCCCATCGATCAACGAAAAAAACCAACCGCCGTAAAAATCCACGTCAAAACCGGCGCCGGCGTAGACATCACCTGGGCCGACGGCCATTCCAGCCACTACGATTTCGCTTATCTCCGCGAACAATGCCCCTGCGCAACCTGCAACGACGAACGCGGCAAAAAAGATGTTCTCACCACAATGAATCTCCCCTCCTCTCCACTCCTCCCGATGTACAAGCCGAAACCCCGCGCCCAGGCGGCCACCCAGGTCGGCAACTACGCCGTGCAGATCAGCTTCACCGACGGCCACTCCACCGGAATCTTCAGCTACGATTACCTCCGCACCCTCTGCCCGTGCGACGATTGTGCCCGCGCCTTCCGCGAATCTCCGGAAAATTCTCAGCATAAAACCGTTTAATTGCGCGCCCGTTGCTGGACTTGTCTCCTGAAAAATGGGAGCATTGATATCTGCAGGTCTAACTACCCGTAAATGAGCAGCACTCCCCAAAGCCCGGCTGCCAAGGGCGGCCAGAGCAGCGGTATTCCGCGTGTCTTGGTTGCGACCACGGCGCTGTTAAGCTTCATCTCTTTCTGGCGCGCCGCCGCTATCGTCCTCAATGACCTTGCTTCCTCGGCCTACTACGCCGGCGGCGAAGCCGAAGGCTATATCGGCAAAGCCGCCCCCTGGTTCATTCTCGCCATCATGTTGTTTTCCTACGCCGTCAGAGCGGTGTACGTGGAAAGCTGCAGCATGTTCGTCCGGGGTGGTGTCTACCGAGCCGTCAAGCAGTCCCTCGGCGGCGCCTTAGCGAAATTCAGCGTTTCCGCGCTGATGTTCGATTACATCCTAACCGGCCCCATCAGCGGCGTGGCCGCGGGCCAGTATCTCGCCGGGTTGATCAGCGATCTCCTGCAATATTTTCACGTCAGCGGGCCGCTTTCGAACTTTACCGTTGATTTCATCAGCGCCAGTTTTGCGATCATCGTCACCCTCTATTTCTGGTGGGAAAACACCAAGGGCATCCCGGAGTCCAGCGAAAAAGCCCTCCACATCATGAAGCTTGTCACCGTCATGGTGGTGATCCTGATCGGCTGGTGCACCTACACGGTCCTGATCCGCCATTCCGCGCTCCCGCCCTTTCCACATCCCCGCAACCTCCGCCTCAGTGAGAGCGCCCTCGGTTGGCTCGCCCACAGCAGCTTGCCCCACATGTTCGGCATCGTCGCCATCTTCATCGCACTCGGCCACTCGGTTCTGGCCATGAGCGGCGAAGAGTCCCTCGCCCAGGTGTACCGCGAAATCGAGCATCCCAAGCTTCCGAACCTGAAAAAGGCCGGGTTGGTCATATTCATTTACAGCCTCGTCTTCACCTCCCTGGTCTCGTTTTTCGCCGTAATGATCATTCCAGACTCCGTCCGTCAGGGTTATCTCGAAAATCTGATCGGCGGCCTCGCCATGAGTCTCGCCGGACCGATTTATATCCGGCTCATCTTCCATGGATTCGTGGTCGTCGTTGGCACCCTCATTCTCGCCGGCGCCGTCAACACCGCCATTGTCGGCTCCAACGGAGTTCTGAACCGCGTTTCCGAAGACGGCGTCCTCAGTTCCTGGTTCCGCCAGCCTCACCGTACATACGGCACCAGCTATCGCATCATCAATATCGTCGTCGCTCTCCAGATCATCACCATCATCATCAGCCGCGGCGATGTTACCTTTCTCGCAAATCTCTATGCCTTCGGCGTGATCTGGAGCTTTGCGATGAACGGCCTGGCCGTCCTCGTTCTTCGCTACACCAAGCCGGGCCATCGCGATTTCCAGGTTCCTCTCAACTTTAATCTCCGCGGCGTTCAGGTTCCCGTCGGCCTGATTCTGATTACCGTCACCCTGTTCCTCATCGCGGTCATCAACCTGTTTACAAAACCCGTCGCCACCATGGCCGGCGGAGTTTTCTCTGTTTTGCTCTACATCGTTTTCACAGTTTCTGAACGCCGCGCCCGAAGATCCGGCGCCCATGTCGAGATGGACCAGTTCAATCTCGAGATGGAGGGCGAACTCACACCCGAGGCTGTCGGCGCCAAGCCCGGAAATATCATCGTCCCCGTCAGCAACCACTACAATCTTTATCACCTCGCAAATGTTCTCGATCGCATCAAGCCCGGTCGCCGCGACGTCATCGTTCTCCACGTCCGCCTTCTCCGGCGCTCCGCATCCGGCGAAAACGAACTCGAAGCCTACCAGCTTTTCGGGAGCATCGAGCAGCACCTCTTCTCCCAAGCCCTCTCGATGGCCGAAAAACGCGGCAAAACCATCCGCCTCGCCGTCGTTGCCTCGAATGATATCTGGGACGCGATCTTGCGTGCGGCTACTTCCTTGCAGTCCAGCACCATCGTTGTCGGCCACTCACCGAAGGAGTCCACGGAGGAGCAGGCCCTGCATTTCGGAGACGCGTGGGAAAAACTTGGGGACCCCAAGCCGCAATTCAACCTAGAAATTCACATGGCCAACGGCGACAAGGTCTACAAAGTCCTTGGCCCGCACGCCCCGAATCTCACCGCCAACGAAGTAAACTTGCTCCATCGCCTGTGGCTGCGTTTCAGCGAATCCGCTGCACCGCTCGAATTGCACCACCACGACGTGGTCCACTTTGCCCTGGAAGAAGTGATGAAAGAAGTGGATGAAGGCCAGGAAGAAGCCGTCATCACCCGGCTGAAAGCCCACCTGGAATCCAACGTGAAGAAGAAACCCCCCGCGAACTAAGCCAGCTTTCTCATTACGAGACGTTCGAACGGCAAATCTGCCCGGTACTAGTTCGTGCCACGAACTCCTAACCGCTTTTCTTTCTATAACTTGCCATTCTTTGCCCAGATTCCGTTAACCAAACAAAATAAGCTTCAAGTGTTACTTTAAATGTCGGCGCGCCGACATTTTCTCGTTCTTTGTAGTGGCAGGTCTTTAGACCGGCTGCATCCGCGTGCTGCTACACCGCGCTCGTGCAATGCCCGCACTTCTTCGCCGCCACAGGAATCGCCATCGCGCACTGCGGGCAATCCTTCGTCGTCACCGGCGCCGCAGGCTTCGGCATCCACCGGTTCACCATCCGCACCACCAGAAAAACCACAAACGCCACAATCACGAAATTGATCACGGTGTTGACGAAGTTGCCGTAATTGAGCGTTGCCTTGCCGGCCTCTTTCGCTGCCTTCAGGCTGTCGAAATGCGTCCCGCTCAAATTGATAAATAAACTGGAAAAATCCACTTTCCCAAGAAGTTGGCCGATGGGCGGCATCAAAACGTCGTCCACCAGCGAAGCGACAATCTTCCCGAACGCTGCCCCGATGATCACGCCCACGGCCAGATCCAGAACACTGCCACGCATTGCGAATTCTTTGAATTCTTTCAGCACGATAGTTCTCCTCTTCGAAGATGCGAGCCGCATAAATCCGCCCGCAGGCAGGGCTTCCCGAACGAAGGGAAGCGTTGATTGCCCGGCATTATAGCTGAGGATTATTACCGTTGCCGCAAAATGAGGAAAGATCCGAAGATACCGCGCACCATGAGGATGAAACCGGCTGCGGCCAGAAGCTTTACGACCCAGTCAAACGGAACGCGGGAAATCGCCAACATCACAATTCCGAGTAGCAGCAGCGAGCCCCCGCGATTCCATTTTTGCCACTTCGCCCAGAATTGCCCGGGCTTCGCCAGCGCCAGCAAGCCCCAGGCAATCAGCCCCACGCTCAGCACCAGCCATCCCGTCCCACGGCGATCGAAATAGATCCGTCCGTTGGCGGCAAGCCAGATCACCAGCGCGCCCAGCAGCAGGAACACAAACTCCGTCAGCAAGTGCGTTAGGCGCGCGGGCGAGAGCATTTAGCCTCAGTGCTTACGAAACGCGTTCGATGCGAACCTTCATCGTAACGGGCACGCGCGGCCGGTCCATTCCGTCGCGCGAGGTTTTGGAGATTTTGTCGGCGATGTCCTGGCCTTCCACCACTTCGCCGAAGATCGAATGGCGGTTATCCAGGTGCGGCGTCGGCGCCACGGTGATGAAAAACTGGCTGCCGTTCGTGCCCGGTCCGGCGTTGGCCATCGAAAGCTTTCCGGCTTTCGAATGCCGCAGGCTGGGATGAAATTCGTCCGCGAAGTTATATCCCGGGCCGCCGCGCCCGTCCCCCTGCGGGCATCCGCCCTGAATCATGAAATCCGGAATCACCCGATGAAAAATCAGCCCGTCGTAATAAGGGCGCTTTTCTTTTTTTCCGCTGATCGGGTCCTTGAATTCCTTGGTGCCTTCGGCAAGGCCGATGAAATTCTCCACTGTTTTCGGGGCTTCTTTTTCAAACAGCTTGCAGACAATCTCGCCCATCGAAGTCTCAAAAATTGCGTACGTTCCTGCGGGTCGCGCCATGTGCACTCCTTTTTGGTGTACTTCACATGTTACTGTTTTTTTGGAAAGCAAAGCAAACGCAGCAACTCGCCGCGAAAATCGGCGGGGATTCTGCTCTCGCGCAGCGGAATCCTTTCGCCCGTCGAAAATCTAATTCCAGCCTTTTTGTTTGCGAAGTTCCGTGATGTGCGCCGTGTGATGCCGGCCATGCCATGCATAAAGAAAAAGAAGCCACTCCACAGTTTTCAATCCGGACTCGGAATGCCGCACCGGCCGCGCATACTGCTCGGGCGTAACCGTCCTCAACAGCCGCACCCACCGCTCGTGCAGCGGCTCCAGCAGTTTCAGCGAAATTTCGATCGGCGCATGCTGTGCATCCTCCAGCCGGGCCCAGTCCGCCTCCTGGTACGCCTTGATCGGAGGTTCCGTCTCCGTCAGCCCGAGCCGCAAGCGAATGTACGCGTTGATGTGGCTGTCCGCCACGTGATGCACCACTTGCCGCACCGTCCACCCGCCTTCGCGGTACGGTGTTTCCAATTGCGAGTCGCCGAGACCCGCAACCGCCGCGCGTAGCTTCCCCGGAGCGCTCGCAATATCTTCAATCGCCGCCTGCCGCATCTCTGGAGTTATTCCAGGCGGCATCGCAAAATCTCCAATGGGATAACGCGGGTCCATGACGGCTCCTTGATGCTGTAACTTCCGAACTCGTTTCCACTCTAAAACACGCGAGGTACCGCGTCCAGCCTCACGCAACTTAGACGCATCGCCAAATTGGCCGTTTCCCGAGATTCTTCCGCATTCCCGCCGGACGCGTCACATCGCCTTTGACGTCCGCGGGCCAGACCGACTTCCAGCGGCGGGGATGCTACAATCATTTCCTCGCGCTTTTCTGGCCTTGTACCATCTGGTGGGCCTCCCGAATCTAAAGGTATGGAGCTTTGTTCTAATGCACAATGTGGTAATCATCGGCAGTGGATGTTCCGGCCTGACCGCCGCCATTTACACGGCGCGAGCAAATCTCAAGCCCCTGGTCTTGGACGGCCATGAACCCGGCGGCCAGCTTTCTCTCACCACCCACGTGGAAAACTATCCCGGCTTCCCCGACGGAATCATGGGGCCCGAACTCATCGAGAATATGCGCAAGCAGGCCCAGCGCTTCGGCGCGGAGTTCAAGGCCGGTGCGGTGACGGAAGTGGATCTGACCAATCGTCCGTTTAAAATCACCGTGGGCAAAGAAACCTATGAATCCCGCTCCGTGATTGTGGCTGCGGGCGCTTCGGCTCGTTTGCTCGGGTTGGAGGGCGAGAAGGAACTCATCGGGCGCGGTCTGTCCACCTGCGCCACCTGCGACGGATATTTCTTCCGCGGCAAACCAATCGCCGTCGTGGGCGGCGGCGATTCGGCGATGGAAGAGGCCAATTTCCTTTCCCGCTATGCCAGCCGCGTGTACCTCATCCATCGCCGCGACGAATTTCGCGCCTCGAAAATCATGATCGACCGCGCGCGTGCCAACGAAAAAGTGGAATTCGTCACTCCCTACGTAGTCGACGAAATCCTCTCACCCGAAAAAGTGGTCACCGGCGTTCGTCTGAAGCACACCAAGACCGGCGAAAAGCGCGAAATTGAGCTGCATGGAATTTTCGTGGCCATAGGCCACAACCCCAACTCCACCGCGTTTCGCGGCAAGCTCGAAACCGATGAAAACGGTTACATCATTCCCCGCCACGGCAGCCTCACCAACGTTCCCGGCGTCTTTGTCGCCGGCGACGTCCAGGATCACCGCTACCGCCAGGCGGTAACCGCCGCCGGCTCCGGTTGCATGGCCGCTCTCGACGCCGAAAAGTTCCTCGAAGAGCACAAAGACTAGCCCGCGACTGGCCTCCCGGCTCGACTCCGGGCATAATCGAAGTGTCCATGCTGCGTTCGATCCTGCTGAAGTTTTCCGAAAGCAAAAGTTTCGCCCACTGGGTCACCACCAACGCCACCACGCGCCGGATGTCCCACCGTTTTGTCGCCGGCGAAACCCTGGAAGAAGCTCTCCAGGTTGCGCGCGCCTGCAATGACGCGGGTATGCATGCCACCCTCGATTACCTCGGCGAAAATGTCAGCACCACCGCCGACGCCCAGAAAGCCCGCGACGCTTACCTCGAAATTTTCGATCGCATCGCCCAGGAACGCCTGCACGCCAACGTTTCCTGCAAACTTACCCAGCTCGGCCTGGATATTTCTCCCGAATTTTGTGAAGGCATGGTGCTTTCCATCGCCGAGCGCGCGGCTACCCACGACAGTTTTCTGCGCATTGATATGGAAGGCTCCACTTATACCCAGCGCACCGTGGACCTCGTGAAACGTGTGCGCGCCCAGACGCCCACCGTCGGCACCGTCATTCAGTCTTATCTCTACCGCAGCGAAAGCGATATCAACGACCTGCTCTCCGTCGGCTGCCGCATCCGCTTGTGCAAAGGCGCCTACAAGGAATCGGTCGAGGTTGCCTACCCTCGGAAAGCCGATGTGGACGGCAACTACATCCGCCTGATGCGCATGCTCCTGCCAAGCGGGTTTTATCACGGGATTGCCACCCACGACCCGAAAATGATTTCAGCCACAATTCGCTGGGCCGCTGAGAAACAGATTTCCAAGGATGATTTCGAATTTCAAATGCTCTATGGAATTCGCACTGACCTGCAGCGCCAACTGGTCCGCGACGGCTACCGCCTGCGCATTTACATTCCTTACGGCCGCGACTGGTTCCCCTACGTGATGCGCCGCCTCGCGGAACGCCCCGCAAACCTGATGTTCTTCCTCCGCAACTTCCTGCGCTCCTGATCTTCAGGAGACTTCAGTGTAGCGCCGGCATCCTGCCGCCAAGCGTGCCGGCCGCAAGACAATATTTCTGTTTCAGGCCAGCGATTCCCCCGGCTTCAGCGCATGCACGTGCACCCCTCGCACTCCCGTCGCCTCCTTGCACAGCGCTTCCGGCGTCCCCGTGAGGGTTGGGAACGTCGCATAGTGCATGGGAATCATGTGCTTCACATCCAGCAACCGGATCGCATGCACAGCCTCCCGCGGCCCCATCGTGAACACATCCCCGATTGGCAGCATCGCAATCTCCGGTCTGTAGAGTTCGGCGATCAGCTTCATATCGCCAAATACGCAGGTATCTCCCGCGTGATAAATCGTCACCCCGCCTGGCATCTTGATGATGTAGCCCGCGGCCTCCCCGCCGTAAATGCGCTCCCCGCCATCCTCAATGGAGTTGGAGTGAAAGGCGTTCGTCATCGTGACACAGAACTCACCAACCTTCTGCGTCCCGCCCTTATTGCCCGAAAGGTACTGCGCCCCGGTTTTCTTCGACTCCAGCCACAGACAGGTTTCAAATGTGGCCACAATCTTGGGCTTGAACTGATTCGCCAAAGCCAGCAAGTCGCCAATATGATCCGTATGCCCGTGCGTGATGAAAATCGCGTCCAGCCGCACCAGCTTTTTCAGATTTTCCGGGCAGCGCGGATTGGACATCACAAACGGGTCGATAATCGCGAACTGGCCGCTGGGCGTGGTCAGCCCGAATGTGCTGTGCCCAAAATAAGTAATCCTGTTGCCTTTCAGATCCAACATGGCCAACCTCCTGTCAATTCACATCTACCTGCCAAAAGCGCCGAAGGCTTGTCATCCCGAGCAAAGCGAGGGATCTGCTTTTCGCGGCAAGCAACAAGAAAAGCAAATTTCCCTCCCCGCCCAAAACGTGAACGGGGTCATAAACGGCCCAGTCAAGCATCTTGCCAGGCTTTCGGGAGCCATGCGCGTTCCTGACACTCTTCAATCGCCCGCTATTTCGATAGCAGCGTCTTGATGGCCGCCTCAAATTTGTCGTGATCCCCCGCGCCCAAAAAGTGGCCCACCTGCTGTCCGTCTTTTCCGTAAAAAACAGACGCCGGCAGCGAACCATTCCATCCAGGGATCACCGCCTGGACGAACGCGTCTTCCGCTCCCTTTTTCTTCCGGTAATTTGGGAAGACCGGCTTGTAGCGCGCCAGGAACCGGCGCATCAGGATCAGGTCGCCGTCCTGATCCAGGCTCACGCCCACCACTTTCAGTCCTTGCGGCGCGTATTGCTTCGCCAGTGCATTCAGCGTCGGATATTCGTCCCGGCAGGGCTCGCACCACGTTGCCCAGAAGTTCACCAGCAGTGGCTTGCCTTTGTATTGCTGCAAAATCTTCTGATAACCCTGAAGGTCAATCAACTCGGGGTCCTTGGGCGCCGGCGTTTGCGCCGCTGCCAACGCCAAGCCTGCAATCACCAGCAATCCTGCCAGCATGAATCTCAGTTTCATGGTGTTCCCTCTTCCCCTCATTCTAGCCTTTCCTGGCCGGTTGAGAATCCAGGGAGTACCGCGTAGAATGGTTTTGATGCTGCTTCTTGTCCGGCAGCGCTGTTTTTATTGGACTACTGCCGGTTGCATTGCGTAAGCTGACCCCGGCCCGCTTCCCGAAGCAAAGGAGAGTTTGCATGGCTTATGTGATTGCCGAACCTTGCATCAACACCAAGGACACTGCGTGTGTTGATGTCTGTCCGGTGGACTGCATCCACCCGCGCAAGGACGAGCCCACCCACCAGGCTGAAACGATGCTCTACATCAATCCGGTGGAATGCATCGATTGCGGCGCTTGCGTCCCGGTTTGCCCGGTCACCGCGATTTTCGCCCTCGAAGATCTCCCGGAGAAGTGGCAGCAGTTTACCGCCATGAACGCCAACTGGTACGAAAAAAAGTAACCCAATTCCGGCGCGATACGGAAAGTTTTGGTTCACTGAGCCCCGGACGTTCGGGGCTCTTTTTTTGCCCAGCCTCTGCCCGCGCTCCGGCAAACTCTCTGAGGCCGCCTTTTGCCCACAATTCACATCCAATCCGATGCCATTCACTGGTTTTCTCCAGAGGCTTACTTGCGCCGATATCTGACCATCCTTCCGTGGTTCTTGTTTCTCCTCCTGCTTCCCGGCGCAGGGAATGCCGCCGCGCAACTCACCGGCATCCCGCAGGGCACCTACTCCGGCACTCTCCAGGCCGGCGAAGCACAGCTTCATCTTCTTCTCCATCTTTCAAAAAGCGCGGATGGCTCGCTGCGCGCCACACTGGACAGCCTGGAACAAGGTGTCTTTGCCATTGAGGCGACCTCCGCTTCCTTCGCGAATTCCAGCCTGAAACTCGAGCTTACCTCCGTCGGCGCGCGCTTCGAAGGCAAAGTCTCCCCGGACCACGAACTCATTCACGGAAACTGGTCCCAAGGCAGCGCTTCGATCCCCTTGATCTTCCGGCGCGAAACCGGCGCTGTGGCCCGCAAACCCGGTGACGCGATCTCTCCCGTCGAGGGCTTGTGGCAAGGCGCCGTCGAAACTCACGGCATGCGCCTCAGATTTCAATTGCACATTTCCCACGACACGGAAGGCTCGTTGATCGCCGCGCTCGATAGTTTGGACCAGGGCGTCACCGGACTGCCTGCCAATCATGTCGCCCTGAAAGATTCAATTTTTCACTTCGAAATTCCTTCGGTGGCCGGTGTTTACGAAGGTTCCCTGAACCCCACGAAAAACGTCATCTCCGGCAAATGGTCGCAAACCAGTGCCGACAATCTGCCGCTGGACTTCAAGCGTTCGGACCAGACCCTGGAATTGCGCCGCCCGCAGACGCCCGCAAGGCCGTTCCCTTACATCGAAGAGGAGATAACTTTTTCCGGCGGAACGCAAGGAATCGTCCTCGCCGGTACTCTTACCCTCCCCAAGGGTGAGGGACCCTTTCCCGCTGTCCTCCTGATCGCGGGCTCCGGCCCGCAGGATCGCGATGAGTCTCTCGCCAACCACCATCCATTTTTGCTGATCGCCGATGCGCTCACTCGCAGGGGCATCGCCGTTCTTCGTTACGACAAGCGCGGAGTCGGAAAATCCACTGGCAATCCAGACATCGCCACAACCTTGGATTTGGCCTCGGACGCCAACTTAGCTCTGGCATTCCTGAAATCTCGCAAGGAAGTGGATGCCGCCCGCATCGGGCTGCTCGGCCACAGTGAAGGCGCTATCATCGCCCCCTATCTTGCGGGACGCTCGAAAGACGTGAACTGGCTCGTGCTTCTCGCCGCGCCCGCAACCAACGGTGAAAAGACGCTCCTGAATCAGTCGGAGTTGATCGGCCGCGCCGGTGGATTGAGCGACGAGCAGTTGGACGCGAGTCTCGGCTTCGACCAGGCTGCCTATGCCCTAGTGCGGAAAGAAAAAGACCCCAACGTGCTCGCCGAGAAATTGGTGGGATTGGTGAAGGAATCCGGCCTCGACGCCGCGTTGCCTCCTGCCGCTCTCGAAACACAATTGCGAATGCTGGCCTCGCCGTGGTTCCGCTTTTTTCTCGACTACGACCCTCTGCCCAATCTGAAAACCGTGCGCTGCCCCGTGCTGGCTCTTTACGGCCAAAAGGACCTGCAAGTTTCCCCGAAAGCCAATTTGCCACTGCTGCAGAAAGCATTTCACGATTCGCTGAACCAGCAGCTCGAAACCCGCGAGCTTCCGGAGCTGAACCACATGTTCCAGCACGCCTACACAGGTACCCCGGCCGAATACGCGGCCATTGAAGAAACTTTTTCGCCGGAGGCTCTCATTCTGATCGCCGATTGGGCCAAGGGTCACAGCTCCTCTAAGTAACAAAAAGTTAATCAATCTCTCCCGCTGTCCGATTCAACGTTTCCCGCATCTCGCGGTATCATGGAACGTGAATCTGATGCTCGAGCCTCGTCCCCCATTCCATCTTCTGCTGATTGTCCATGCCCACCAGCCGGCTGGGAATTTCGAGCACGTCTTTGAAGAGTGCTATCGCACCTCCTACCATCCGTTTCTGGACATGATTGAAAAGCATCCCGGAGTCCGGCTGGCGCTGCACTATTCCGGGCCGCTGCTTCTGTGGATTGAAAAGAATCATCCCGAATATTTCGATCGTCTCCGTATACTGGTGTCTTCCGGGCGTGTCGAATTGATCGGCGGCGGTTTCTATGAGCCAATCCTGATCTCCATCCCCACCGTGGACCAGGTGGAGCAGCTGAACCGCCTGGCAACCTATATCGAAGAACAATTTGGAAAACGGCCCACGGGCGCATGGCTCGCCGAACGTGTCTGGGAGCCGCAGCTCCCTGCGTCACTGGCCGTCGCCAATGTCACATACACCTTGGTGGACGATCTGCCCTTCATCGCCGCGGGTTTCGAAGCGGAGGAACTTTTCGGAGCCTACATCGCGGAGGATCGCGGCAAATCCGTCTGGCTCTTTCCGGGGCTGAAAGACTTGCGCTACCTGATTCCATTTCGCAAACCCGCCGAAACCATCGCCTATCTGGAGAAGGCCGCGCAGGTCCGCCCCGGCGGCGTCGCCGCTTTCGGCGACGACATGGAAAAATTTGGCTGCTGGCCCGGCACTTTCAAGCATTGCTATGTTGACGGCTGGCTCGAGGAATTTCTCGCCGCTCTTGAAGCAAACTCCTCTTGGCTGAAAACGGTTACTCCCACGGAATTCATGTCCAGCCATCTTCCGCTTGGCCGCGCGGATCTTCCCGCCGCCTCCTACGCGGAAATGATGGAGTGGGTGCTGCCCACCGCAACCCGGCAAAGGTTTTTCGCTCTGGAGAAGGAATTCGCAACGCGCCCGGATGTGCTGGCCTTTCTTCGCGGTGGTTCGTGGCGGGGTTTCTTTCGCAAGTATCCAGAGGCCAATCTGCTGCACAAGAAAATGCTCCGCGCTTCCGCCGCGGTGGCTTCGATTCCTCCTCGCCGGACCAGCGCCGAATACGCCGCACAGAATCAGCAAGCGCGGGACCACGCGTTGCGCGGGCAGGGCAATGATGCCTATTGGCACGGCGTTTTCGGCGGAATTTACGCCCCGCACCTGCGCACCGAACTCTGGCGAAATCTGATCCGCGCCGAAGAATTGGCCGATCAGCTCACTCCCGGCGGGTTGATGCCGCGCGTAGAGCTTGTGGACTACGATGCCGATGGCGCCGCCGAAATTCTTTTCAGCGCCCCGGAATTCCAGGCCCTGCTGAAGCTCTCCGATGGCGCAACCCTGGCATTTCTTGATTTTCGCCCTGCCGGCTCTACGCTGATTAATTCCATTTTCCGTCGCCCGGAAGCCTATCACTCCCGGCTCCGCGAAGTCGCCAACGTGGTGCCATCCACGGGAGGTGCGGTTTCCATTCACGATCAGGTGTTGGTGAAGGAGCCCAATCTCGAGAAATTCCTGCGCTACGATCTTTACCCGCGCCACGCGTTCCGTTTGTTTCTTTTCGATCCAGCACGATCGCAAGCGGATTACGAAGAGCTCCGGCTGAAAGAGATTTCCGCCGCGGCCGCCGGCTCCTTTCTTTTGCACGCCTCCGCCGCAAATTATGCCGATTTACAGTTTTCGTGCGAGCTTCCCGAATATGCCGTCGAGGGTGGTCCGATTCCGCGGCTTTCCGTCACCAAGCTCTTTCTATTTGGGCCCACACCGCAGGGTTGCGAAGTCAGCTGCGATCTTTCCATTTCACTTTCCGCACCGCTGTCGCGGCCGCTCGCCGTCGGACTCGAATCGGTTCTCAATTTTCTTGCGCCCACCGAGCCCGATCGTTTTTTTGAAACGCCCTCGGGCCCGCAGAACCTCCGCTTTTCCGGTGTTCTCCCGGCCCCGCTTCTTCGAGTGCAGGACGGTTGGCAGAAAATTCGCGTCACCCTGCACGCGCCCGCCGCGAAAGAATTCTGGGTCGCCCCGATTGAAACCGTCTCGGAATCCGAAGGCGGCTTCGAACGCGTCTATCAGGGTTCGCAGATTCTCGCGTTGTGGAATCCTGATTTCTCGCAGCACACGTCATTTTCCGCGCGCCTCCTTTGGCGCGTGGAATCGCTCTAGCCTTTCGCTTTGGCTGCGTCGCTTTCCAGGGTTATCCTTTCCCCGGTGAACTTCCGATCTCAGCCCCTGATTTCTTCGCCCTGGTTCATCTTCTCGATCGCCCTGCTTCTCCGTTTGAGCTTCCTCTTCTATGAAGCCCGCCAGGTTCCAGCCGAAGCGCTAGCCATCGTTCCATTTCAAAATGAAGTTGGCAGCGTCGCCGCGGCGCTGGCTCAAGGCCAGGGTTTCTGCTGTGTGTTTCACCAACCGACTGGGCCCACGGCCTGGCTCGCTCCGGTATATCCGCTTTTCCTTTCGGCAATCTTTAAGTTGTTCGGCACTTTCACGGTCGCATCCTTTTATGCCGCGGCTTTCTTCAACTGTGTTTTCTCGGCGCTCGTCTGCTGGCCGCTTTTTTATGCGGCTCTGCGCATTGGCAATCGTGCCACAGCCGCCGCAGCCGGCTGGATCTGGGCCGTGTTCCCCAGCGGCATCCTCATCCCATTTGAATGGATATGGGATTCCTCGCTCTCCGCTTTGTTGGCGATCGGCTTGCTCTTTGCCACGCTTCGCCTGGCTGACGATCCCCGCCGGCGGAATCTAATTTTCTATGGCTTATTCTGGGGTTTCTGCCTGCTGGTGAATCCGGCGCTCGGCTCTGTTTTTCCGTTCATGCTTCTCTGGATTTATCTTCGGATGAATGCTTCCCACTTCGAGCGCCTGCGCCATCTGGCACTGGTTGTTTGCCTCGCTGTTCTGGTTTGCCTTCCCTGGACCATCCGCAATGCTGTCCGATTCCATCGCTTGATCCCGGTTCGCTCGAATTTCCCCTTCGAGCTGTGGATTGGCAACAACCCGATTTACGATCCGCACTCTCGCCAGGTGAATCGCATCACCCGTTTCGAGGAAGTGCGCCGCTATTCCCAGTTGGGTGAGACTGCCTTTCTCGAAGAAAAAGGCCGGGCCGCGTCCCAGTTTATCCGTACCCACCCCGCTCTAACCGCGCAGCTCGCCGGTCGCCGGGCCGTGGCCATCTGGATGGGCACCTCGAATCCCTGGCAAGACGTTCAGCAAACCGATTCCTATCTCGCCCGATTCATCCTCGTCTGGAACGGACTGACTACCGTTGGCGTCGTTGCGGGACTTGTCTGCTTATTTTTTGCCCGCCGATGGTTTCTGCTGCCTGTCGCCGCCTTTCCCCTCGCCTTCCCCATCGTTAATTACCTCACGCAGGCCTCTCTGCGCCTGCGGCATCCTTGCGACCCGGTGCTCGCCCTTTCAATGGCGCTGGCCCTCACCTGGCCTTGGCTGCGCACCGCCTCACATGCAAACACCGCCTGATTGCGGTACACTTTCGCCAGCCCAATCTTCAAATAATCCCGGTTTTTGCAGGTGCGAATTTCTTCGCTCGAGCTTTGACTGATGAATAGCAGCCCGCATCCCTCTTTCCAATCCATCCACGTTCAACTGCTGATCACGATTTTCCTTGCCGTCTTGCTCTGGGCCCTCTACCTCCGCCTCAGGAAAGTAGAATTTTTCCGCTGGTGGGCCTGGGCGTGGACGTTCTCCGCTCTTTTTCTGGCCGCGGCCATTGAGTCGGCGAAGGTTGGCCCCGACTGGACTCCGCTCAAGATCAGTCTGATGGTTGCCGTGCTCTTTTTTGGAATGTTGCAGTCGCTGCTGCTGGCGTTGGGCGGTCTCAGTTGGCGGCTGCCGGAGTGGTCCCTTCACAAAATGTTCAGGGCCGGATTGTGGATCACCCTGGTGCTTTCCGTCGTGGCTTTCGGGTTTGGATTCGTCCTGCGTGCGCACCGCGACGTCAGCTTTGCCGCTCGCAATCTCCCCCGAACTCTCACCATGATGGCGGCCCTTGGCTACTGCTGTTATGTTTTTTTCGGCCAATGGCGCAAAAAGGGCTCTTGGGCGGCGTTGATGTCCGGCGCGTTTTGCCTGTTCTACGCCATTGACCAGGTCTCCTACACCATCGATTTCGTCGGCATTCTGCGCAAATATTACGGCAACGGCACCGAGGTCACTCCCAACCCGATCGATTACGTGGAAACCTTGCTCGGCTCTCCGCTTTTCTTTCTGGATCTGGTCCACATTTGCGGCATCTGCCTCGGCATGATCCTGCTGCTGGTCGAACAGTCGCAATCCACCGAACGCAACCTGGAAGTCAGCGAAAGGCGCCGCCTCGGTTTGGCCGTCAACAACGTCGGCCTCCAGCAGGAAATTGACGAGCGTCACCGCGTGGAAACCGCTCTGCGTGAGAGCGAGACGAAGTTCCGCCTCGTTGCCGAGACTGCTCCTTGCGCCATCTGGATTCTCCAGAGCGATCGTCTCGTCTACGTAAATCGCCATGCGGAAATTCTCAGCGGATACTCGCGGGAAGAACTGTTTTCCATGAACGCCTGGGAGATCGTGGATCCGGATTTCCGCGCCATGGGCGAACTGCGCTACAAGGCGCGGCTCCGCGGCGAAAATCCCGAGCCCCGCTACCAGTTCAAAATCCGGACCAAGGTCGGCGAACTCCGTTGGCTGGATTTTTCCGGCGCTCGCACGAACTTTGAGGGCAAGCCCGCCATCCTCGCGACCGCATTCGACATCACCGCCATCAAGCGGGCCGAGCAGCAGCTTCTGGAACGCACCATGTATCTCGATGCGTTGATTGCCAACAGCCCCCTGGGCATCGTCACCAAAGACGAACAGAACCGCGTGGTCTTCTGCAACCCCGCCTTCGAGCGGATGTTTCACCACACCCAGGACGAACTCCATGGAAAAGATATTGACGAGATAATCGCTTCGCACGACCTCGACGACGCCAACCGCATGACCCACGCCGTCAGCCAGGGTGGCGTGATCCATGCCACCGCGCAGCGCCGCAGAAAAGACGGCACTTTGATTGATGTGGAACTCCACGGGATCCGCGTTTATTCCGGAGAAACCTTTGTCGGCGCCTTTGCCATTTACCAGGACATCTCCGAGCGCCGGCGCTCCGAAGAAAAACTTCAAGGCCTCCGCAGCCGCCTCACCCGCACGCAGGAAGAAGAACGTTCCCGCATCGCCAGGGACCTCCATGACGATATCGGGCAGCGGCTGGCCCTGCTGACCATTGATCTGGAGCAGATGAAGCTCGCTTCGCTTCAGGACGGCTCGGCCTTCGCCGCCGAGCTCGAATCTCTGGTTCGCCTGGCCGGCGAGATCACCTCCGATGTCCACAATGTTTCCCGCCGCCTGCATCCTTCCCAGGTGGAATTGCTCGGCCTGGCGCCCGCGCTCAACAACTTTTGCCGCGAATTCGCCACTCGCAATTCGATGCGCATTCAGTTCACCAGTGCCTGCCTGACGTGCAAGGTTTCAGAGGAAGCCTCCCTCTGCCTTTTCCGCGTGGCCCAGGAAGCAATTCGTAACGTCTACAAACACAGTGGATGCCGCGAAGCGCTCGTGGAACTCGACGAAATTTCCGGCTCGCTCCGCCTGCGGATTTCTGACCGCGGCTCCGGTTTCGATCCCACTTCCGCCGAAGCCTCCCAGGGTTTGGGGCTCCTCAGCATGGAGGAAAGATTGCGCAGCATGGGCGGCGAACTGTTTGTGCATTCGCGGCCGGGCGGCGGAACCTGCATCGAAGCGTCCATCCCGGCAACGCAGAACGTCGTGGTCTAGCTCTCCCAGCGGCTCCGGCCGCTTGCCGCCGCTGGCTACACCGCCCGTCCTCTGCTAAAGTTTTCTTTCAGCCTTTGGAGATCTTCATGCAAATTCCCAGGGAAATCTTGGCCATACTCGTCTGCCCGGTGTGCAGGAAACCGGTTCATCCCGCTCCGGACAACTCCGGCTTCAAATGCGAAGCGTGCAGGCGTTTTTATCCCGTGCGCGATGGCATTCCCGTCATGCTTCCGGAAGAAGCCACCATCGCACCCGAATGAGCCACCGCCCGCCGGCCGCCATGCAAACCCCAATCATGAATAGCGTGTCCCGACTCAAGCGTCTGCTGCCGCGCTTCCGCAAGTTGCGCATCGGTGTCCTTGGCGACCTGATGCTCGATCGCTACGTCTGGGGCAACGCCAATCGCCTCTCGCCCGAAGCCGCAGTTCCCGTGGTCGATTATGTCTCGGAGCAGGATTGCCCCGGCGGAGCGGGCAACGTGGCGGCGAATGTCGCCGCGCTCGGCGCACAGGTTGAAATTTTCGGCGTTGTCGGCGCGCAAAAAGAATCGGGCCGCGGGGGAAAAGCCGGGCGAACCACTGCCGATGCAGCGGGCGTGGCGCTGCACGCATGCTTGCGCAAGTTGGGAATTGAAGACCAGGGGATCATCGCCGATGCGGATCGCGTGACCACCCTCAAGACTCGCATCATTGCCCGGCACCAGCAGATCGTCCGCATCGATCACGAACGCCGCGATCCCGTCTCGCCGCCGACCGAAGAGAAACTCTTCCGTCTCCTGGTGGCTTCGCTGAAAAAACTGGATGGGCTGGTTCTTTCCGATTACGACAAAGGATTGCTTGGGGATGCGTTTGCCGACCGCGTGCTCAGCGCGGCCCACCAGTTGAAAGTGCCGGTGTTTGTGAAGCCCAAGACGTCGCGCCTGTACGCCTATCGCGGCGCTCGCGTGATTGTGTGCAACGCGAAAGAAGCCGGCCACTACGTTGGCCGCACGCTTTCCGGGGAGAAGTCCGTCGAAGAGGCTGGCCGGGCCCTGCTTCCGCACTTTGGTTGCGCGGCCGTGGTGATCACCCGCGGCGGGCAGGGAATGACCATCTTTGAAGAAGTCTCCCCCAAACACCTGCATATCCCGGCCACAAGTTTTGAAGTGACCTATGCGCGCGTAGGTCAGCCCGGAATTGATCGCGCCGCCTCAGGCCGCCAAGTCTTTGACGTCACCGGCGCGGGCGATACGGTTCTGAGTGTGCTCTCGCTGGCCCTGGCTGCCGGAGCTCCGCTGCCGGATGCCGCGCTGCTCGCTAACACGGCGGCGGGCGTGGTGGTTGGAAAATTGGGAACCGCCAGCGTTTCGCCGGAAGAACTTGCTGGCGCGCTTGACGAATTCCACGCGTAGCTTATTTCCAGACGCACCGGTGCATCCAGGCTATCCCGGCGGCCGACAACCTGCGTTGAAATTGAAATCCGGGAAAAACTAGGGCGGGAAGCTGATCGATTTATCCGAAGGCAAAATCCACAAGCGCACGACCCGCGTTTTCTGGCTCTTCTCGCCATCCGACGCTTCCGGCATCGGTGAAAACGGGCTGATCGCGATGTCCACTTCGATCGAATCGCTCTTCCTCGGCGCTTTCGCCCCCATGATTTTGTAACTCTTCACCGGTCCGTAGTATCCGCCGGGTGCCCAATCGGCCGTAAAATCGCTCAGCCGGTAGGTTTCCGAAGGCTTCCACAACTCGTAGGCTTTGTTGGTGTCGCCCGCCACCAGCGCGTCAAAAAAATGCGCGGCCGCTTTTTTCTCGGGATAGTAGCGGAACGTGAACCACAGCACTATGGCGAGAGTGAGCGCCAGCGCCGCAATGGTGAAGAGCATCACCCGCGACTTCTGCGGTTTTTCTGCCGCCGGGTCGAGCAACGAAATCCGGTTGTCCCCAACATTCATGGTTTAAGTCTCTCGCAGTATCCGCTCTAGAATGTTACAAGAGCAGGCGAACGCCCGCAAAGTCCCCATTTCATTGGACGCCGGTTTTTGTGAATCGGTTCCCACTCGAGCCGCGCGGGACCTGCAGAACCGCGCTGCGTTATCCGGCCAGTGCGCCGCCGGAGCCCTCCGGCAACTCAATCGCATACTTGGTGCGGGCCTTTTCGCGGTGCATTTCCAGGGCGAGGTCGATCAGCCTGTCAATCAATTCGCGGAATCCGATGCCCGAGGCTTCCCACAACTTGGGATACATGCTGATGGAAGTAAAACCGGGAATCGTATTCACCTCGTTCAGGAAAAGTTTTCCGCCCTTTTTTTCAAGAAAGAAATCCACGCGCGCCATGCCGGAAAGTTCCAGCGTGCAGAAAGCTTTGACGGCCAACTCCTGTATTTTTTTCATCTGCACGGGCTTCAGGTCCGCGGGAATCAGAAGTTGCGTGCCGTCTTCCAGGTACTTCGCGGTGTAATCGTAAAATTCGCGGTGTGGAACAATTTCGCCGGGCACGGAGGCCTGCGGTTCATGATTGCCAAGCACGGAGACTTCGATTTCGCGGGCGCTCACGGCCTGTTCGACCAGGATCTTCATCCCAAACTCGCAAGCCAGGTTCAGCGCTGGCGCCAGCTCCGCCGAGTCGTGCACCTTGGTCATTCCCACCGAAGAGCCGAGCGTCGCGGGTTTCACGAAAACGGGATACGGAAACTTTTCCTCAATTTCCGCCTGCACCGCCGCCGGTTCCTTTTCCCACCTCCACCGGAACACGGTCACCCAGGGCACAACCGGAATTCCCGCGCCCTCGCAAAGGCGCTTTGAAACATCCTTATCCATCCCGATCGCGGAGCCAAGAACGCCCGCGCCGACGAACGGAATATCCGCCAGCTCCAGCATCCCTTGAATGGTGCCGTCTTCGCCGAACGTTCCGTGCATCACCGGAAAAATCACATCGAATCGCTGCGCGCCCGCGCCGCGATCGAGCGGCACAATCGCCGCTTCCGTCGGATCGGCCGTCAGCATCACGCGGCGCCCGCTCTTCAAAATGTCCGGCAGCAGCTTTGCCGCGCCTTCGCCGACCAGCCAGTGGCCGTCCTTGGTGATGCCCACGGGCACGGGCTCATATTTATCCGGATCCATGCCGCGGATGACGGATGCGGCGGAAACCAGGGAAACTTCATGTTCTCCGGAGCGGCCGCCAAAGAGCACGCCAACGCGGAGTCTTTTCTTTTTGTCTAGGGTCACGAATCGTTCCTGTCTTGCCGGGCCGAGGGAGCAATCATTTTAACTAAGTATTCAGTTATAAGTGGAAACGCGAAAAAAGGGAAAAGCTGAGTCACTCGCACGTTGCTGAAGCGGCAACGGTAGCGGACAAAGTGGCTAGCTCACCATGGTATTCTTGGCTTCGTTTGCCTGCTTTTCTCTCTACAAAACCACCTTTATGCTAGTCGTCATGGCTATCGCGAAGATTCATTCCGGAGCACACCTGGCCGAAGAACTGGAAGTGCTTGAGATGAGCGCGGCGGAACTCGCGCGCAAAATAAACGTACCCACCAATCGCATCACGCAGATCTTGAATGGCACTCGCTCCGTTACCGGCGATACCGCTTTGCGCCTTGCTCACTTCTTCGGCACCAGCGCGCAGTTCTGGCTGAATCTTCAGAGCCTGTACGACCTCCGGATCGCCGAAGAAAAGGCTGGAAAATCTATCAAAACGCTGCCCAAACTGAAAAAGCGCGAACTAGTCCACGTGTGAAATGTTGCGCTGTGGATTGAGCGTTGCTCCCGCAGAGGTTAGAGAATTTTCTTGCCGAGGGCGGAGAGCACCAGTTCCACGCCGAGCAGAGCCGTTCGGTTGTGCTCGTCGATGACCGGATTGATTTCCACCACTTCCATCGAAACCATTGCCTCGCTGTCCGCGATCATCTCCATGGCGAGATGCGCTTCGCGATAGGTGACCCCGCCCCGCACCGGTGTGCCCACGCCAGGAGCGTCGCTGGGATCCACAAAATCCATGTCCAGGCTGACGGCGATCCCGTCCGTGTCGTCCATCGCAAATTTCAGCGCGTCGGCCATCACTTCCCGCATGCCACGCTCGTCAATTTCGCGCATCGTGAAAGCCTTCACCCCAAGCTTCTTGATGAACTTCTTTTCGTGCGAATCCAGATCGCGCACGCCGACCAGCACCACATTCTGCGGTTCCACCTTGGGCTTGTAGCCAAAAAGATCGTAGAGTTCGGGCACTCCGTAACCGAGAATTCCAGCCAGGGGCATGCCGTGCACGTTTCCCGACGGAGAAGTCTCCGGCGAGTTCATGTCGCTGTGCGCATCCAGCCAGATGCAGCCGATCTGTTTCTTGTCTTTTTTGAAGTGTGCGGCCACTCCGCTGACGGAGCCTGCGGCAATCGAATGGTCTCCGCCCAGCACCAGCGGCAGCCAACCTTCCTCGATGGCTTTCTGCGCGGCCGTGCCCAGGTCTTTGCACGCATCCGTGATTTCCTCAACATACTTCGCGCGCTTTTCGCCCACCGGCATCTCTTCCGGCTGCTTCACAGAGATGTTTCCAATGTCTTCCACCTGCAGACCAAGTTGCTTAATGCGCGCTTGCAGCCCGGCAACGCGCAGGGCGGAAGGCCCCATATCCACGCCGCGCCGGCTGGCGCCAAGGTCCATGGGTACGCCGATGATCCGAATCTTCTGAGGCATGAATGGGCTCCGTGATTCGTGGCCGGTAACTCGTGAATCGTGACTGGTGCCCGTATCGGGCGGAGAGCCACCAGTCACTGGTCACCAATCACCAGTCACTCTGCAAATGGCGTATAACGAATGGCTGAATCTGCTGGGATGGTACCGCAACTACCCCGACCTAAGGATATACCCGGTAAATCATCCGTGGGAAGGGGATGACCTCGCGGATGTGTTCTGTGCCGCAGATCCAGGCGACGGTACGCTCCAGGCCGAGGCCGAAACCGGAGTGGGGGACGCTGCCGTAGCGGCGCAGGTCGAGATACCACTGGAAGGATTCTTCTGGCAAGTTGTTCTCTTTCAAGCGCTTAACAAGCAAGTCGTAGTCGTGGATGCGTTGGCTGCCGCCGATGATCTCGCCGTAGCCTTCGGGCGCAAGCATGTCGAAGGAGAGTGCCAAATCTGGACGCTGGGGGTCTGGCTGCATGTAGAAGGCTTTGATCGCCGTGGGGTAGTGGTGGACCATCACCGGCCGATCAAAGCTGCTGGAGATGATGGTTTCCTCGTCGCCGCCGAAGTCGTCTCCGAACTTGGCGGGGTTGCCGTTCTTCTGCAGCACACCAACCGCTTCTTCGTAGGTAATGCGGGGAAAAGGCGGCTTGATGTTTTCGAGCTTCTTGATGTCGCGTTTCAGGACTTCCAGTTCGCGGGGCTTGTTTTTCACCACGCCCTGAACGATGGCGCTGACCAGGCCTTCGCCGAGGTCCATCATGTCCGGCAGTTCAGCGTAGGCCGCTTCCGGCTCCAGCATCCAGAATTCGGTCAGGTGGCGGCGGGTCTTGGATTTTTCCGCGCGGAACGTGGGACCAAACGTATACACCTTGCCCAACGCCATGGCTGTAGCTTCGATATAGAGCTGCCCGCTCTGCGTCAGATAGGCCTTCTGGTCGTCAATGTAATTGACTTCAAAGAGCGTGCTGGTGCCTTCGCAGGCCGCGGGCGTGAACATCGGTGCGTCGGTGAGCGTGTAGCCTTGCGAATCCATGAAATCGCGCGCGGAGCGGATGGCCTCGGCGCGGATGCGAAGAATCGCAGCCTGCCGCGGCGTGCGAATCCAGAGATGCCGCTGGTCGAGCAGGAAATCAACGCCGTGCTCTTTGAGCTGGATAGGGAAGGGCGTGGCTTCGGAAACGCGCTGCACGATCTGAATTTTCGTGACGCCCATCTCGAAGCCGCCGGGCGCGCGCTGTTCCGCGCGAATTTTTCCCGTAACGATCACGCTGGACTCTTGCGTAAGCCCCTTCAGCGCCTCGAACGCCTCGGGATTTTCCTTCAGCGAGCAGACACCCTGGATGATCCCGGTGCCGTCGCGAAAAATGGGAAAAACCAGCTTCCCGGACTCCCGGATGTTGTAGAGCCAGCCGCGGATGGTAACTTCCTGGCCGTCGTATTTCCCTGCACTTTCAATCGTGATCGTCGTCATGGTCTGCTTCTCTGTGAAAACTCCAAACAATTAGTTTAGCAGAGAACCTGAGAGGCTTCTTCGGGCAGGCAATAGTCCTCGAATGCCTGGCGCAAAAGTAGCTCTCAACCCCCAGCTGAGTGACTAAAGCCCCTACAAGTCTTCTTCGAGGCGGTCGAGAGACTTTGCGGCGGCGGTGATCTGGTCGGGGAGGCTCGGTGCGTCGGGGCCAGTTTTTTCTTTCAATTCCAGCGTGAGGGGGAGTTCCCCGTTGGGCAGGGAGCGGAAAAGTTTCAGCGCGGCGGGCCAGTCGATGGAGCCCTCGTGCGGCGCAAGGTGGGCGTCTTTGTCGCCCAGATTGTCGTGGATGTGGGCGCTGGCGATGTGTTCGCGCATGGTTTCAAAGCTGGTGGCCACGCGCTCTTCCTGCGCGCCGTCGGCCAGGTGAGCGTGCCCAATATCAAAATTGAAACGCAAGCCGGTCAGCCGCGTCTCCTCTATAAACGCGCGCAAATAGGCAGGCTGGCCCATCTCGCCGGTGGTATTTTCCACGCAGATGGTTACGCCAACGTGTTTGGCATGAAGCACCAGGTGTTCCAGGGAACTGAAGGCCGCGTCACGCTTGCGCGGATCGGCAGTCTCGCGGTGGCCGCCCATGTGCAGAATCATCCGGGGGAAGGGCAGGTTCTCCGCGATATCAATCGAGCGTTTCAATTCGTCCATGGCCTCGATGCGCCGGACGCGTTCGACTTCCGTGATGGAAAGAGGAGTGCCGCCTTCGCGGTTGGGGCCAAAGTCGCGGCTCGTTGGAGCATGCAGGGAAGCAAGTTGCAGGCGGTTGTCGGCCAGAATCTGCGCCATCCCGCGGACATCCTGCGCGTTCGTGTAATCGAAGTGGCCTCTGCTGGCAAAAAGCTCGATGGCCTGAAATCCCGCGCCATGCACCAGCGCCAGAAACTCCGGCGTCAGCTTCTTGGATACAAAGAGATAGGTCGAAAGGATTCTTTGCATATCCACCAGTTTAACGCGGCTCACGCAGCCGCCCAGCGAAATAGGAAATGCCGTTTCCGATGAGGCAAGCTGGCCTTCGCGCTCAGTAGCCGATCGCGGAGCCGTCGTCGCGCGGGTCGGCGGCGCCGCAGCGTTCGCCGGTTTTGGGGTCGATGCCGATCGCGTTAACCAGGCCGATGTGCCCCCTGCGTTTCACCGTGTGGCCGCGAGCTTTCAGCTGCTCCTCCATGTCGGGGGAAAACAGTTTCTCCATCAGCACCTCGTCTGGCAGCCACTGGTGGTGGAAGCGCGGAGCGTTAATGGCCGATTGCGCGTCCATGCCTAGGCGCATCCAGTTCAGGATGGTCAGCAGCGTCGCGGAAATAATCGTTGGGCCTCCGGGAGAGCCAGTGACGAAGCTGAGCTGCCCGTTGCGAAGCACGATCGTCGGCGTCATCGAACTGAGCGGCCGCTTTCCGGGAGCGATGGTGTTGCCCTCCGATTGAATCAAGCCAAAGAGCGCGTTGGGCACGCCGGGTTGTGTGGTGAAATCGTCCATCTCATCGTTCAACAGAAATCCTGCCGACGAGGTGACGTGCGAACCGTAACCGTCGTTGAGCGTGGTGGTGCTGGCCACAGCGTTTCCCGCGGCGTCCACAACCGAGAAGTGCGTGGTGTGCGGGCCTTCGCCGAGGCTGATGATGGTATTCGGCGCGGCGCTGGCGCTCAGCCCCTGGTTGCAAACATGTGGATTCCCGGCATGCACCTCTCTGCTGGATGAGGCGCGATTTGGATCGATGGTGGAGAGAAGTTCCTTTGCGTAGCAGGAGTCGATGAGACCGGAGACAGGAACATTGTTGAAATCGGGATCGGCCAGATACGCCGCGCGGTCGGCAAAGACCCGGCGCATCACTTCCACCACCATGTGCACACTTTGCGGGTCGTCCCAACCTTTCAGTGGAATACTCTGCAACATGTTGAGCGCTTCGATCGCGGCAACGCCGCCGGAGCTTGGCGGTGGAGCGGAAAGCACCTCCCAGCGCTGGCCGCCGGAAGTGTAGCTGCCGTGCAGAGCCTCGCGAACTTTCGGCTGATAGCGGGCCAGGTCGTCCAAGGTGATTAATCCGCCGCCCGCCTCCATGTCTCGCGCCAGCATCCGCGCCGTTTCTCCCTGGTAAAACTCGCGTGGGCCATTTTTCGCGATTCGCTTCAACGTGGCGGCGAGCAATGGCTGCCGGAACAAGTCTCCCGCGCGATAGGGTTTGCCGTCGTTCAGGAAGATTTGGCGGCTCACGGCAAACTGCTGCATGACTTCGCGCTCTTCCGCGAATTCGCGGGCCAGCTTTTCGCTGATGGGAAATCCCTGTTCGGCCAGGCGGATGGCGGGGCGCATCACATCAGCAAGTTTCATGGTGCCGTGGGTTTTCAATGCCAGCGCCAATCCAGCCACGGTGCCCGGCACGGCGACGGAGCGATAGCCAATGGTGGAAGCCTTTTCGTCGAGCTTGCCGTCGGGATTTATGTACATGTCCCGCGTGGCTTTGCCGGGCGCCATTTCGCGGTAATCGAAAAACGTGGTTTTGCCTCCGGCGAGGCGAACCAGCATGAATCCGCCCCCGCCGATATTCCCCGCGGCGGGTTCCACAACGGCGAGGGCGAACGCGGTGGCTACAGCGGCATCCACTGCATTGCCGCCGCGCTTCAATATTTCCACCCCGGCTTGTGAGGCGAGCGGTTCATCGGTGGCAACCATCCCATGCGGGGCGCGGACCGGCTCGCGCGGCCACTCTTTCGGGATATCGGGGCGATCACGGAATTCGGAGGCGGTTTGACCGTGAGCGCGACAGGACAGGGAAGCGAGAAGAAGAAAAAACAATGAAGGGGTAACAATTATTCGACGCATAGGCAGGAATTCACACTAAGCGATTCGACTAGATGCGTCAAGAAGAGGAGAGAAGTTGCGAATGCAAGCCCTGGGCAGGTATTGCCTCCCCGCAATCCATGGAGTCGAGATTCAAATCAGGCGCTGGCTGATTTGGCAGCGGGAGTTGTGGTCGCGGCGTTCGCGGTGATGGCTTGTGGAACCTGCAACTGCGCCGTTTCACCGGCCGGATTGCTCAGCGTGACGCGCACTTCCTGGATCTGCAGGTTGAACGCTGAAAATTGCGCGGTTGTTCCGTTCCCGCTGCCCTGATTTTTCTGGGTGAGCGTTCCATTCAGGCCAGAGAAAGAAATGGAGAGCTCGGTTAATTGGAAATTCGGCGCAGCAGCCGCCGGCGTCTGCGGCGTTGCGGCCGGGGCGGCGTTTTGGGTCTGGAATCGGGCCGCCAGCAGATTCAATTGGTTCTGCAAATCCTGCAGGGCGTTCGGATCAAATTGCAGCAGCACGCCGGCGAACTGATCGAAGGCTGCAATTTCGGCGGCGTTCAGGCCTAGCGCGCTTAGCGATGCATTCAACGCCTGCAAGTCCTGCTGAGTCTGGAGAGTGGATGCCGTGGTTAGCGATGGCGCCGCCACAGCTGCGGAAGCCGTGGCGATTGGCGCAGCCGCCGTCTGATCCACGGCCGTTGCGGGAGGTGCCGTGGTCGGCTCAGCCGCCGGTGCAGGCGTCGCCGCAGTTGCAGCGGTATTCCCAGCCGGAGTTTGGATATTGATCGCCGTGAAGCGTAACTGTTCCGCCTGGAAGAAGACTGCGCCAGCCCCGGTGTTTCCCGTCTCGTCTTGCGCCGACGGCGTAAAGCGATCGCCAAACTCAGTTCGGTTGCTTTGAGCCTGCGCTGCCGCGACTTTGTTTTTGCTCTGGCCTTGCGAATCCTGCCCGGAATCGCCGTTCAACAAGCGGCTGGCAATCTGAACGATGGAAGAAATGCCCATAAATTCCCCCTGAAGCGCTAGGGTGGGCAGTACGAGATTGGTGGGGATACCGCCGAGACAGTCCCAGCGCAGTCAACGGCGTAATCGGCAAAAACTGGAGAAACTTTAGCGACTAAGGAAAAAATGACTGGCGGTACAGAATTGTACCGAAGGGAAAGCTTTTCCTCATGAGGAAAAGCTTAGAAGCGCCAGCTTTCAGCTACTCTTCGAGGAATTCGACTTTGGCCGGGCCGGGGAGCAGGCCGGCGGTTGTGCCGCGGTCTATGAGTTCGCGGACGGCTTGCTTGCCTTTTTCACCGTAGCCGAGCGTCCACTTATTCACGTACATGCCGACAAATTTGTCGGCGAGTTCCGTATCCATGTCGCGCGCAAATTGCATCGCGTAATTCAAAGCCTCTTCGCGGTGCTCGAGGCCGTACGAAACGCTGTCGCGAATGGTCTTGGAAATCAGGCGGCCCATATCGGGGCCGAGCGCGCGGCGCACGGCATTGCCGCCAAGCGGCAGGGGAAGGTTCGTCAGTTCCTGCCACCAGATGCCGAGGTCAACCACTTTGTGCAGCCCGAGTTGCGGGAAAAAGAGCTGGCCTTCGTGAATCAGCAGGCCCGCTTCCACAACTTCATTTTTCACTGCTTCAATAATCTTATCGAATGGCATCACCACCGCTTCAAAGTCCGGCTGGTAGAGTTTCAGCGAAAGATACGCGGAGGTTTTCAGGCCGGGCACACCGACGCGCTTGCCCTTCAGATCTTGCGGCCGCATGGACTTGGTGGAAACGACGATGGGGCCGTAGCCTTCGCCAAAGCTGGCGCCGCAATCGAGCAAAATATATTTATCGCGCAGCGAAGGATAGGCGGCGAAACTCACGGCGGTAACGTCATAGGTTTCGGTCAGCGCAGCTTCATTGAGCGATTGAATATCCGAAAGAATGTGGGTGTACTTGTATCCCGGCGTCGCCAACTTGTGGGTAGCCAAGGCGTAAAACATGAACGCGTCGTCGGAATCGGGCGAGTGGGCGAGCTTGATCTCGCGCGGTTCTTTTTCGGTTTTGGATGCCACTTGTCGTGCGGCCATGGATTCAGGTTCCTCTGCCCCGGAATGCGGCACGCGGAGACGGCCTCACCATCGGTTCACTCTTCACAGACGAATGAAGGGAAGGTCGATGAGCGCTGGGACTTGCGTGGCTTACGGCCGGGCTTACGTTTGCAAAACAAAGCCTAACATACAGGCCGTTTCCGTTCAAACCACCTGACCGTGGAGTTAAAAGGGGGGAGTTAAACTCGGAGCTAAACCGCGGAAACCAGGTGGGCGATGGCGTCTTCGAAGTTGACCCTGCCGTCTAGGTATGGCTGCCAATAAATTTTCAGCAGGCGGACGTACTCTTCCCACCCTCGCTGGGTGAATTTTTCCCGCAGGTCCGGAGGCATGGGCGAAACATTTGCCTCGCGCGGAACAGCTGTCTCGCCCAGCAAGGAATCCGGCGCGGCTTCCTGCATCACCGGACGAAGCACTTCGCTGGTGGTGTAATAAACCAGGGCGTGCCAGAGGTCGCGCGGGATGGGTTTGTCGCGCTGGCGGCATTCGCGGGTGATGGCGTTTTGCACGGGAATCGCGATGCCGTGCGAAGCTTCGTGGAAGAGCACTTCCAGGGAATCTGGAGCCTGGTTGCGCGGCTCCGTGCTCGAAATCGTAACGCGCAACGGATCAACCGTCGTGAACGCGCCCGCTGCATTGGCAAACGCGCAGACTTCCACGCGAATTTTCACTTTCGGCCAGGTGGACTGATATATGTCGGCCAGCCGCTGCGAAAGCCCGACTCCCTGCTCCCGGATCAGCGGCGCAACGCGCGCCACCCAGCGGCGGTTGGCGCGATCCTGATTCGCCCACCAGTGCGCCCGGTAAACCGGAGCGGCCGCTTCCAGGATGACGCCCACGTTTCCAGGAAGTCCCGCGTCGCAGGCGCGCTTTTTTCTGCCCAGCAGTTCGTCGCAGTCCTCAAAATCGCCCAGCTGATTTTTCAGGAGGATCAGGTCGATGTTGATTTGCGGATCTTTCCCCGCATAGTTCGCGCGGTAGAACGCAATTGCTTGTTCCCAGGTTTTCTGTTCTTCGGCGCTCAAGGAGATGGGCGTTTGCTTCAACGTTTGCCCGGAAGGATTTCCCGCCGCCGCGGCCTTCGCCTCTGGAGTGGATTCGCGCAAACGGGCTTCGCGATAGAGAAACTGGTGGAGATTCACCCAGAAGCCGCTGTGAAATTCAAAGACCGGCAGCGGGCCGTAGCCCGATTCCACTTCCTGGCCCCGGCTGAGAGGAACGGCGCCAGCCAGAAACAGAAACACGGTGAGAAGCAGCGAGAATCGCAGAAGAGGCAAGTTCATACCTGGAGCGGAAATAGTATCGCAACTCCCGGCGCGGACATATTGAGAGTTTCGGTGATTCAATACGCGTTGCTTGTTTCGGACAACCAGCGATCCAGGCGCGCCAACTGTTCTCCATCGCAGCTGAGGAAGGCCATGCCCATGCCCAAGCCGTAGCTCACGTAGACAACGTGAGCTTCCGCCTCGAAAATTTCTCCATTATGGGTGATCCGGACGAGCACGCGAGAAGACGGTGGAATCGGATTCAAGGTATCAATGTAGCAGCCGGTGCGGCTGATGTCGGCGGTGCGCGCGGAAAGCTTTGCGCCGCGGGGAAGTTCGATCACTTCCGCGGCCAGAACCATGGCGTGTCGCGGAGCAGACCGCCGCTCCACGGTGACGTCGGGCATACCTCGTCTCCTGTCTACAAACTGCCGCCTGCTTACAGGAGAGAGTGCGTCCCGGCGGAGGAACACCTTGCCGGGAGCCGTGAGGATGAGCCCAATCTTATTTTTGCGCGGGCTGTCCCGTTTCGCAACAGCCTTCGGCGCAAGGAGGCGAAACGGTCAACGCGGTGAGTCCGAAGCGGCGGGCTCGGCTTCATCAAGCTTTGGATCCAGATCGCTGCCGACGGCGCCTTTGTGGTCTCCCGCGTGAAGCTGGCCGGTGGAATCGCAGAAGAAAGAACGCAGGCCGCTGCGCCCGTAATCGGACGGGATTGCTGCAAGCTCGTACTTGGCCGGCGCTCCGGAAGTGTTCGCGCCCACGATCACGTAGCGGTAGGAGTAGCCGTCCTTGCGGCCGCCCGCCAGGCCTTCGTCCACCAAGCCGGCCCCATCGCTTTTGGGCATGTTCTTCGGCGCGGGGCCGAGGACTTTCAGCGATTCGGGCAACCGGGTGTAGGTCTTGCGGTAGGTTTCGATGGCCTCGACCAGCGCTTTGAGGGAAGCGATCGCCGATTGCTCGTTGGCCTTCATTTCGGCACGGTCCCATTCAATTTCGAGTGACGGAAGATCCAGGAACAACAATCCCAGCGAGAGGATTTTCCATTGCCCGGCTTCGCGCACCATGCCCATGGTTACGCGATGCACGGAAAGTCCCGCGGTGTCGCCGGAATCTTTCACGGTAAGCGGAAGGTACGCGAGGTTGTCGCGCAGTTCCGGCTTTTCGATTTCCATCCGGGTAGTAACGTCGGACGTTTCGCAGAAGACCACGGCATTTCCCGAGGCTTCGTTCTGCACGCGCGGCTTTCCCGGCTTGTCGAGAAGCACGAATCGCTTCAAAAAAGTTTCGCGGGCCGGCGGGGTCATCCGCGCGAAAGCTTCGGCGTTGCGCGCGGTGAGGAAGCGCACGAACTCGGTGGAATTTTGCGAGCAAGCCGCCACAAGAGCTTCCTTGAGCACCGCGGAGGGGCCTTCCGGCAGCGACGGCTGGGCGGGCGAGCGGCCCGGCGTCACGGATAGGAGAAGAATGGCAAACAGCGCAAGCTTTGAAGAATGAAACCCCGGGGTGATTGGGAGCACGAGCACTAGTCCTTCGCGGCTTGCAGAATGGCCGCCAGATTTTGCGTGAATACCGAGCGCGGCATCACTTCCAGGCAACCTGCGGCGCGGGCCTGGGCGGCGAGTTCGGTCTGAACGTGAGACAAAAAAGCCACCACGCGCAGCTCTTTCTGAGTTGCGCGCAAACGTTCGATGGTTGCCAAGGGCTGGTTGCGGGAGTTCAGATCCACAATCACCAGCTTCGTGGGCGGCTCCAGCAGCGTGAAGAGCGCGTCCGGATTGCTGGCTACTTTGAACTCGATGCCCAGCTGCTTGGCGGTTTCCGCAACTTTCAGCTGGAAAAACAGATCGTCTATCAAGGCTGCTACGCGGCCCATGCGGATTTCTCCTTGTCTCTAACGTGCACGTTAAAAACTCTGGCGGGGGCTTTCCCCGGCAGCCTTCGAGGGATTACAATCAGCCTGCCCCCCAGAGGACCCTGATGCAAGCTCTTTCGCCAGCCTCTTCTTTGTTGCAGCCGCCCGTAGCGATGCTGGAGAAGACCCCGGCCATCCTGGAGACACTTCTGCGCGGGGTGCCAACGGAGATTCTTGACTGGAAGCCCGCGCCGGAGCGCTGGTCGATCAGCGAAGTTCTGGCGCACCTGCTGGCGATCGAGCAACTGTATGGCGATCGCGCCCGGCGAATTGTGGTGGACAACAATCCCACGCTGGCCAAATATGTGGAGCCCGACGAAGCTCACCTGGGAAGAAAAACCACCAACCAGTATCTGAAAGAGTTTGTTGCCCTGCGCCAGGCGAACTATTTTTTCTGGCACGGCATCCCGTCTTCCGCCGCCACGCGCACGGGTGTTCATCCGGAAATGGGAAGCGTCACTCTTTTGCAATTGCTTAACGAACTTGCTAATCATGATCTTGGCCACTTGCGGCAGATCGCCGAACTCTACCGAGCGAAGGCGTTCTATCCGCAGGCCGGCCCATTTCAGAGGTACTCAAATCCCAAGCCATGAACGAACATCCTGAAGACCTGCGATTGGCCGGGGCGGGAGCGCTGGACGTTACGCTCTACTCGCGTCCCGGTTGCCACCTTTGCGAAGCCGCCAAAGCCGCGATCGATCCGCTGCTTTCGGAATATGGCGCCACACTCCACGAAATCAGTATCGAGGGCGACGCCGAACTGACCGAGCGCTACGGATGGGACATTCCGGTCCTGTTCGTCGGCGCCCGAAAAGCCGCGAAGCACCGCATCAACGTAAAGCAGCTCCGCCGGCAGCTGAAAGAAGCGAAAGAAGGCGCGGGGAATGCGGACGCGGTGATGGTTCGGAAAAAAGGCGCTTAGTGGCCGGCTGTTGGGGCGTGCACGCCGACGGTTTCGTCCGGCACGTCGCCCTTGCGGCCCTTCACGCGATCGTAGACGCTCACCTGGCTCACGGAGCCCAGCGCTTCGTTGTAGAAGGTGGGCACTCCCAGCGCCGTCCGCAGCTCTTCGTTAAATTTGCGCAGGTTCTCGAGATGCGCCGCCAGCGCCGGCACTTTTAAGCCTTCATCGGTCAAAAGAAATTTCTGGTAGCCCGCATCCCACAGGCGCGTGAACTGTCCCTTCAGCATGATGGTCGGCAACACCGTCAGGTGAAAACGCCCATCCGGCTCCTGCCGGAATTCGGCGCCAGAGCCGTATTTCTCCACGCGAACCACGCCGCGCGTGCTACCCACCCCAAAGCCCAGCGCCGCCAGGCTGTCAATGGCCTTCTTTTCAAACCGTTCGTTTACATTCCACATAGGACTTTCAGCGTAAACAATCCGGGTCCCGGTGTAAAGCTTGACGAACCCGCAGCGCTTGTCCAATATGCCTGCGAAGAAGAGAAAAAAAAGAAGCTTGGGGAACTTTCCGTCTGTCTCCGGTTTTCGATGGAGGTATTGCGATGAATATTCCGAATTTTCATGACGGCAATTTTGAAGGGTTTTTGGTAAACCCTAACAAGGAGGTTCTCATATTCTTGAGAACCCGCGAGGACAAACGATACATTCTCGCCCTAAAATCGGTCCAGGCAATGTCTATTAGCGAGGTGAAAGCGGGGAATGTAATCTTTGACTTAGTGTTCCGTGAGGTTCGGGATCTGACCACTTTAGATTTAGTGGTGCTGTACGATGCCGATTCAAATTCATCACAGACCGCCAAATTCTTGAATTCTTTGAAAGAAAGGAATCTAAGAATCATGGAGCTGAATGCTAGCTATGGTGCCAAAGGATTGTTTTTGTTTGAGCGATTCGAGATTACTGAGAGGCCTGGAATAGACGTGACTTGGTCCATGGAATCTGAAAAGAATCTTGGGTGATATTGCAAAGGTGAACATTCGGTTCGACAGGTGGCGGAACATGGGAACACTGGGACGGACCGGACGTTTCCAGCAGGTTGTCACTCGTGGCTTTCTTCCAGGAACGACACCGCGTAAAATGGTTGTAGGGAAAACACCATGTCAACTAAAACGCAGCCGTTGACCGGGAAGGTGCCGGCAGCGAGCCTTACCAACGAAGAGATACTTCGCTACAGCAGGCACCTGATCATGCCCGAGGTGGGCATGGAGGGTCAGCTCAAGCTGAAGGCGGCGAAGGTGCTGCTGATCGGCACGGGCGGACTCGGCGCGCCTCTTGGGCTTTATCTCACGGCGGCGGGCGTTGGGAAAATCGGGTTGGTGGATTTCGACGTGGTGGATTTCACGAATCTGCAGCGGCAGATTATGTTTGGCACCAGCGACGTTGGCAAACCGAAGACCGGAGCGGCGCAAGCGCGGCTGAGCAATCTGAATCCGGACATTGAGATCACCACCTACGAAACGCGGCTCACCAGCGAAAACGCGCTTGAACTCTTCAAGGATTACGACATCATCGTCGACGGCACCGACAATTTTCCCACGCGATATCTGGTGAACGACGCCTGCGTGCTGCTCGGCAAGCCCAACGTGTACGGCTCGATCTTCCGGTTCGAAGGGCAAGTCACCGTGTTCGGCATGCCCGAAGGTCCCTGCTACCGCTGCTTGTATCCCGAGCCGCCTCCGCCGGGCCTGGTTCCTTCCTGCGCGGAAGGCGGGGTGCTTGGCGTGCTGCCGGGTATCATCGGTTCGCTGCAGGCCATGGAGACGATCAAGCTGATTCTGGGCCGCGGCGATTCGCTCGAAGGCCGCCTGGTGCTTTTCGACGCGCTGGCGATGAAATTCCGTGAGCTGAAGCTGCGCAAGAATGCGGGCTGCCCGGTCTGCGGCACGAATCGCACGATTCACAAATTGATCGACTACAACGAATTCTGCGGCATCCGCGGCGAAGAAGAGCCGGAAAGTAATCTGCACGTCCCGGAAATTTCCCCGCGCGAGTTGAAGCAGCGCCTGGACCGCGGCGACGATCTCTTCATCCTGGACGTGCGCGAGCCGCACGAATACCAGATCTGCAATCTCAATGGCCACCTGATCCCGCTCGGAGAACTTCCGCGCCGCGTGCACGAACTGGATTCCTCGCACGAAATCGTCGCCCACTGCCGCAGCGGCAAGCGTTCGGCCGAAGCGGTGGACTTCCTGCGCAAGGCCGGCTTCCGCAAAATTCATAATTTGCACGGCGGCATTCTGGCCTGGTCCACGGAAGTGGATCCATCGGTGCCGCGATATTAGTTGTTAGTTCTTAGTGGTCAGTTTTCAGTAAAAGCACTTGTAGCGTTGAGCTTGGAACTTAAAACTTAGAACTTAAGACTTGAGACTTAAAACTTAAAACTTAAAACTTCGTGGAGGAATCCTTGGCTGGCACAAAAGTCACCATTCTCAATAACGGCCCACTACGGGTCGAAGGCGATTTCACAGTGGTGGATCAGGACGGCAAAGAGTTCGGCCTGGGCGGGCGCACGGCGGTTTCTTTCTGCCGCTGCGGGGGTACGGGCAATTCACCGTTTTGCGACGGAACGCACAAGCGGAACGGGTTCGCGTCGATCACGCCAGCCCGCGATTTACCCCCAAAACCCTAAGAAACACTGACTCAACGCAGATTGAGACTGTCTCAGCGTGAGACTTTGCACAGATTCGGGACGATAGTGCCCAAACCTCTGCTAACTATCTGGATACATTAGCGATAGTGTTTCAAATACGGACTGAGACAGGGGGTTTCCCTGTCTCGTTTCCATTCTCAGGTATTCACCTGAGTTTTTGGCACTCCAGTAAGCCATTTATTTTCTTATATTTGAAATTCCCCATTTAGCGACGGAAAAGGGCATGGACGTGCTATTTCCCGCCCCGTCCGGTTTTCTCCGGCATTTGGGGGCTGTTTTGGGCGATAGGGGGCAAATCAAAGGGTTCTTCCGCAAAGACCGCGGAAATCTGCCCGCGATTGCTTACGGGGTGGTCGGAGCCCTGTACCTTTTCGTCGTTTATTATTCCCGCCAGTCTCACCTGTTCGGCGCCCCAACCAACTATTTGTATCTGGAAGTAGGCGGCTCTCTCCTCTGCTTCTGCTATGCGGCGAACGCCCTGGTCCGTTTCCGCGGGACCCATGACCGGCTTGCCCTGATTCTGGCCTTCGGATTTGTACTCTCCGGAATGATCGAGACGATCGGCTATTTTGGCCTGAACAACCTGCTGCATTCCGGCACCGTCGCCCTTTCGCATGTGCCGATGGGCTGGATGGTTGGCCGCACGATGCTGGCGGTCCTGCTGCTTGCCGCTCTCGCCGTGGAAAAATTTATTCCGACAGCTCGCCAGCCCAGCCGCGAGACTGCCGGCGCCCTCTTTGTAGTTGCCGCCGCGGCGTATATCACCAGCGCGGCCTTCATGGCCGCTCCGGCAACGCCGGTGGCCCAGGCCGGGGCATTTTTCTCGCGTCCCTGGGAACTTCTGCCCGGTGGGCTGTTTGCCCTGGCTGCCGTATTTTTTTACCATCGCTATCAATCGGAGAAAAGAAATGAAAGCGACGCCTCGCTTTACGATTATTCGCTATTCCTCGTCGCGCTGCTGAACGCGGGCTGCCACGCCGCGGCGCTTTTTTCGCAGCGCCTGTTCGACGGTCCATTCTTTTTCGCGGAACTCAACAAGGTGACCAGCTACGCGATCATGCTTGGCGCGGCTTTGATTGACCAGGCTCGCTTGTTTGATCAGGTGCGCACCCTGGCGGTCAGCGACCCGCTTACGGGGCTTGCCAACTATCGCCGGCTCATCGGAGTGATTGAATCGGAGCTCGATCGCTCGCGCCGCACGCATCGGCCCTTCAGCATCGTGCTGCTGGATATGGATGGCTTGAAAGCCATCAACGACCGTTACGGGCATCTGGTCGGCAGCCGGGCGCTGGTTCGCCTGGGCAAAACACTGAAACATCATTCGCGCGCCATCGATACTCCGGCCCGCTACGGCGGAGACGAATTTGCGCTGGTTCTTCCCGAAGCGCCGAAGGAAATCGCTTCGCGCGTTGGCAGCCGCATCCGCGAACGCCTCTCGCTTGAAACGGAAGAGCCCGCGCTTTCCGTCAGCGCCGGAATTGCCGCGTATCCCGAAGACGGCGATACGGCTGAAAAACTTCTGGGCGCTGCCGACCGCGCGCTCTACCGCATGAAGCATCGCGGAAATTCCATGAATTCCATCACGCGGATTGCCGCGTGCCTGTGAGGATGACAAAAAAATGCCTCCCAGGATGATCCATCCCTTCAACCGCCGCGAAAATCGCATCCCGATGGAGATACCCGTCATGCTGGACGGCCATCGGAATTTGCCCGGCATGGAAGCGACGTTTACGGAAAACGTCAGCGCCAAGGGAGCGCGCGTGGTCAGCGTGCGGCGCTGGGAAAAAGGCGCGCCGCTGGTGCTGGCGTCGCGTACCGGAGAATTTCGTTCTGAAGCTCGGGTGGCTTACTGCCAACCGCTGCGCGGCGACGGCTTCGCAGTGGGGGTGGAGTTCCTCGAAACAAAAGGACGATGGGTAGTCGAATCTACAAATTAGCTTGACGCAATCCGGCGAGCGGACAGGAGGGAACTGCTGGAACATTCTTACAGGGAAAACATTACTAGCGCAAAGTTTGTTTGTGAAAGCGCCGCACAGGAGGTAAAGGACCTGTTCGGCGCTTTTGCTTTTCCGGCTGTATACTCGAAACTTGCCGTTTCCAGCCTGTAACAGGGAGGAATTTCGTTGAATATTCTTGTGACTGGAGGCGCGGGATACATCGGAAGCGTCTGCTCGGAGGTGTTGCTCAGCCGCGGCCATCGCGTGATCGTGCTGGACAATCTTCAGGAAGGGCATCGCGCGGCGGTTCCGCCCTCCGCCGTGTTCGTCGAAGCTGAACTGGCGGACCGCCAGCAGCTTGAAAAAGTTTTCGCCACCCACAAAATTCATGCGGTGATGCATTTCGCCGGGGAAGCGCTGGTTGCCAAGTCGGTTCGCGAGCCCAACACATTCTATGCGGCGAATGTCGGCTGCGGCGTCAATCTGCTGGACGCGATGGTGCGCCACGGCGTGGACAAACTGATTTTTTCTTCCACGGCGGCAACCTATGGAGAGCCGACGGTCGTGCCCATCCCGGAAGACCACGCGCAGGCGCCGATCAATCCATACGGAAAATCGAAATTGAGGTTTGAACAGATTCTTGCGGACTATCGCGGCTACACCGGATTGAAATACGTGACGGTGCGTTATTTCAACGCCGCCGGCGCCAGCCAGGAGCGGGGTGAGCATCATCGCGTGGAAACCCACTTGATCCCGCGGGTGCTGGATACAGCGCTGGGAAATTTACCGGAGATGGAAATTTTTGGATTTGATTATCCGACGCCCGACGGAACCTGCGTGCGCGACTTTGTGCACGTCTTGGATATCGCGGATTCCCACGTGCTTGCACTGGAAGAGATCGACCGCGTGCAGGGCGAAGCCTTCAACGTAGGCACCACGAGCGGTTATTCGAATCTGCAGGTGGTGCAGGTGGCCGAGCGCGTCACCGGACGGAAAGTGGCCCACAAGCTTTCTCCACGGCGGCCGGGAGATCCCGCGACCCTGGTTGCCAGCAACGCGAAATTGAAGCGCATGCTGGGGTGGGAGCCCAAACACTCCTCGCTTGAAACAATTATCCAGTCGGCGTGGGACTGGCGTATGAAATTTCCCCGCGGTTATCCGGACTGACCGCGGCAGTGTCTAGTGTTTTTTCCTCGCGGCTTCCTCGACGAGCGCGCCGAGTTTTGAGTATTTGAGCCAGACGGTTTGCGCCGCTGATCCGGCAATCAACAATCCGCGGTAGCCGTCCAGAAATCCGGCCCCAAGCACAAAATAGCGAAACCAAGCCCACGGCGTCGCAAACCATTTTGCGGCGCGCCATTTCCTTCGGCCGCTTTCAAACATCGCCCGCGCGGCCAGCGTGGAGTATTCCTCGCTCTTCTGCCGCTGCTCGTCCAGATTGCGGACGGTGTAGTGCAACAAGTCGCCCGCTAATCGCCCGGCGGCGCCCTGAAACTGCAGCGCTTCGTGAATCGCGCCGGAAAATTGGGCTTTCCGGCGGTCGTAGAGGCGCCGTTGCCAGTCCGGGTACCAGCGGGAATGGCGGATCCAGGCCCCGAGAAACCACGCCAGGCGGGCCATCTCATAAACCGGGAACTCGGGCGCCTCTGCTTTCCACTTCAGAATCGATTCCCGCAACTCGCCGCTGATTTCTTCATCGGCATCCAGCAGCAGAATCCAGTCCTCGCCGGCCTGCGCGGCGGCAAAATTCTTCTGCTCCGCGTAGTTCGTCCACGCGCGGGTCAAGACGCGCGCTCCGGCCGCCCTCGCAATCTCCACCGTGGCGTCCGTGCTGCCGGAATCCACCACCACGATCTCTTCCGCGATGCCTTGCGCCGATTTCAGCAAGCGCGGCAGGTCGTGGGCCTCGTTCAAGGTAATCACGCAGATGCTTAGCCGGTTCATTTGGTGTGGGAAAGGCTTTTGCCGGGGCCAGTATCTCACACGCCCGCGGGGCCTTCACACGGGAGACAGTCGAGGGTTGCGGCGGTGGGGATTTACTTCGGGCGGAACGTAATGCGAATGACGCTGCTGCCGATGCGGAACAGCGAGCCCTCTTTCAATAAGACCGCACGCGCGCGTTCGCCTTCAAAAAACGTTCCGTTGGTGGAATCCAGGTCCTTCAGATTGATGCTCCGCTCCCGCACTTCGATCACGCAGTGGTGGCGGGAAATCTCCGGATCTTCCAGGGGGATATCCGCCCCTTTGCGTCCGATCACCGTGCGGGGCTGGCTGAGGATAAAACTCTTGTTGGCCTGGGGGCCGCTTTCCACTGTCAGAACAACGTCCAGTCCATCCGGAAGGCGAAGGCCATCGTCCACGGGGAGCAGCCGCAGCCGCTGCGTGGAGGCATCCGCCCTTGCAAAGGAAGGCATCGGCGAAATTACCACCGTCTGATCCACACTGCGCTTCACTTCTACAATCGTCGTCAGGCCGCACTTCGTGCACTTAAAGCTGACCTTGGGATGCTTGGCCACGGCTTCGTCGTTCAGCAGATGCTGCTGCCCGCAATGGATACATCCTGTCTGCACAGTTCAAAATTACCACGACCGCGCGTGGAGCACGTCCGCAACGCGCCCGGGCCTTGCGGCAAGGGTTACCCGCGTGGCGTCCGGCGCTCCGCAGATATGCTAGGATTGAAGATTCCAAATCAAGCGGGAGAGTGCTTGTGTCCGAACATATTTCGCGTAAAGAGCTGAAACACGACCGGGTCCGGGAAACGATCGAGCATGGAGCCGAGGCGGTCTTTTCCCACACGCGGCTGGCATCCATCGCGATCCTGGTGGCCATCGTTCTGCTGTCCGGCTACTACGGCTGGAAGATTTATAACGATCGCCAGACCGCCCAGGCCCAGGCGGCGCTCGACGATGCGATGAAGGTCTTCAACGCGCAAATCCTGCTCCCAGGGCAGCCGAATCTGCCGGGAGAGATTTCCTACATTGACCCGTCGCAGCGTTCCCAGGACGCCGAAGTAAAACTCTCCGCAGTCGCCGCAAAATATCCCAACACCAGTCCCGGCCGGTTGGCGCGCTACTACTCCGCGCTTTGCCTGATGGACCTGGACAAGCTGAATCAGGCCTCCGAGGAGCTGAAGAAACTCGGGAGCGGTTCCGACAAAGAACTCGCTGCGCTGGCCGAGTTTCAAAAGGCCCTGATTGCCGAGCGCACAGGGAAGAAGGATGAGGCCATACAGATTCTGATGACCCTTTCCAACTCCGGCTCCATCCTGGTTCCCAAGCCGCTCGTGCTTCTGGAAGTGGCGGGTATCTACCGGCAGACCGATCCCAGGAAAGCGGCTGCCCTCTACGAGCAGATCAAGAAGGATTATCCGAACACGAACGTCGCCGATGAAGCGGACCGCGGCCTCGGCGGACTCGCTCCTCAATCCTGAAATTCCGCCGGCCCGCTTAACCTTCGGAGGTTTCGGCAATCGAAACGCTTCGCACTTACGCTCCCTGGGCATTCGATACGGCGGACTCGCGCGGACGGCGCTTTCCTGAAGCTCCGCACGCCTATCGCAGCGAATATGCGCGCGACCGCGACCGCATCATCCATTCCCGGGCGTTTCGGCGGCTGGAAGCAAAAACCCAGGTCTTCAGCACCCGCTTTTCCGATCATTTTCGCGATCGGTTGACCCACACTCTGGAAGTCGCCCAGATTGCGCGCACCGTGGCCGCGGCCCTGCGAATCAACACGGAACTCGTCGAGGCGCTGGCCCTGGTACACGACATCGGGCATCCGCCCTTCGGGCACGCCGGCGAACGAAAGCTGGACGAATTGATGCGCGCGCATGGCGGCGGCTTCGATCACAATCTGCACGCCCTTCGCATCGTGGAGCACTTCGAGCACCGGTACATCGGCTTTGACGGTCTGAATCTGAGTTTTGAAGTCCGCGAAGGCATCGTGAAACATTCGCGGGACTATTCGGCCGCCGCGCATCCCGAGTTGGCGGAATACCTTCTGGATCTTCGTTCGCCGCTCGAATCACAGTTGATCGACTGGGTGGATGAAATTGCTTACAACTCCGCCGACCTCGACGACGCGCTCGAAGCCAAGCTGCTCGATCTGGATGCGCTTTGCGACGAAGTTCCGTTCTTCGCGAAATTTTACGCACAAATCGAATCGGCGCATCCGGGCGCACGTGTTCGCCTGAAATTCAATGAAGCCCTGCGCCACGTGATCGATCATCTGGCGAGCGATCTGATCACCAACACGGAAACGCTGGTGAAGCAATCCGGCGCCCGCAGCGCGGAAGAAATCCGCAATTTCCCCCAGCGCCTGGCGCGATTCAGCGAAGAAGCCCGCGCGCAAAACGCCCAACTCAAAGGCTTCCTGTTTGCGCACATCTACAACCACCCGCTGATCACCGAAGATTCCACGCGCTCCGTCGCCTGCCTCGCCGAACTCTTTACGTATTATCTTAAGCACCGCGGCTCGCTGCCCGAATCGCAGGAGCAGGCCGCGCAGCAGATGCCGCGCCATGTGGTGGTCTGCGACTATATCGCCGGAATGACCGACCAATTCCTGCTCCGCCAGCATCAGGAACAGTTCGGCGCAGGCGGGCGAAGGGTTCGTCCTTCTCTAGCTTCTTCCCAGCGGCTAAAATGAACCGTTTCCAGGGAGTCTCGAAAATGCCAGTTCGAAGGCCGCTGCCCTTCCTTTTCCTCTTGCTCATTTTCGCTGCGCCGGCGCTGCCGCAGATTCCGGGTCTCACCACGCCGCAACCAGCGGCTGCGACGCCCCCGTCGTCCGCAATTCCTTCCGATCCTCTGGGCCGCGAAACGCCGAGGGGAGCGCTGTTGGGTTTCATCAAAGAGGCGCAGGAGGAGCACTACGCCCGGGCCATCGAATATTTCCAACCTCCAGCGAACCGCCGGCGCCACTCGGAACAAGATGACGAAGAGCTAGCCGCCCAGCTCCTGACGATCTTCAACCAGAAATTTGCCGGCGCTCTGGAGCTGACCAGCCGCGACCCGCTGGGGCGCCTGGATGACGGCTTGCCCGCCGACCAGGAACGGATTATGGGAGGCCTTGGAGCCAGCGATAAATTCCCAATCCAACTGGTTCGCCTGGAAGACGCGCAGGGGCGCAAGCTCTGGTATTTTTCGCGGGCGACACTGGATCACGTTCCGGAACTCTACGATTCGCTGACCTTCCCGGGAATCGAGAAACAGATTCCCCAAACCCTGGTAACACACCGGTTGCTGTTCATGCCGCTCTGGCAGTGGCTCGCGCTGCTGGCTTTTCTGCCCGTAGCATTGCTGGGAGGCCGACTGATCACGCTGCTCTCCGCATTCGTGATCAACCAGTCGCGAAAAGCCAGAAGCAAGCCTCCGCTTGCGCACCAGCGATTTTTTCAGGTAGACCCGATCACGTTGACGATTGCGATCGTGTCGCACTACATCTTCGTCGGCTATATCGGCACATCGTTGTTGTACCGGCTCTATTACCGCCATATCGTCTGGATTTTTCTGGCATTCGATTTCTACTGGATACTCACGCGCATTACTCGGGCCATCTCCGCGCGCATTGGCGCCAGCTTCACGAAACGCGGGATGCTGGCGGAGCGCTCGATTGTTTCGCTGGTGCGGCGCTTCACGGAAGTTTCCATCTTCCTGCTGGTGACGCTGCTTGTCTTGCGCAGCCTGGGCGTGGATGTTTCGACGGCCCTTGCCGGTGTTGGAATCGGCGGCCTGGCCCTGGGCCTCGGCGCGCAGAAAACCTTCGAAAACATGTTCGGCGGCGTTTCGATCCTTTTCGACAAGGTCGTCCAGGTCGGCGACCCCTGCCGCATCAACAACCAGTCCGGCGTTGTCGAAGATATTGGCTTGCGTTCCACCCGCCTGAGGACCGGAGAACGCACCCTGCTTTCGATTCCGAACGGAATCATGGCGTCGGCGGTTCTGGAAAATCTGCGCTTCCGCGACAAATTCCTGTGCCAGCAAACGATTCGCCTGCGGTACGACCTTTCGCCGGATCACCTTCGCTATGTGCTGGGGCGGATCCAGAATCTGCTGATCGAAGATCCAAAAGTGGAGGATCCCTCCGCGCGAGTAAGGCTACTGCGCTTTGCCGAGTACGCGCTGGAAGTGGAGATTTATTGCTACATCCTGGAGCCGGAATTTACCGCCTATCTGGCGACGCAAGAGCAGTTGCTGCTGAAGATAATGGATGTGATCGAGAAAGCGGGAGCGGTGGTCGCACTGCCGACGCAAACCACGTTTGTAACCAGGGATGCCTGGATTGATCCCCAGAAGGCCAAAGCCGCGGAGGCTGCCGTCGAAAAAGCGCGCGAACCGGGTGCGCCTGGGACGGGTGCCGTGCCACCTTCCGACTGAATTCTCCGCTGCAAATCAGCAGCAGGTAGGTCTTCTGGACGCTAGTTCGCGGCGAAGGTGTTGCAAGCCGCGATGGTGCCGGTATTCAATCCTTTGTTGAACCACTCCATCCGCTGCTGCGAGCTTCCGTGGGTAAACGTTTCCGGTTGCACCCGGCCTCGCGTCATTTGCTGAATATGATCGTCGCCGACCGCGGAGGCCGCGTGTAACGCGGACGCGACGTCCCCCGCCTCCAGCAACCCGCGTTGTTGCGTTGAGTGCGCCCACACTCCCGCGAAGCAATCCGCCTGCAGCTCGGTTTTCACCGACAACGGATTCGCCTCCGACGGATTGCTTCGCTGCAATTGTTGGACCTTGTTTTCGATGCCGATGATTTTCTGAACGTGGTGGCCGATTTCATGCGCCAGCACATACGCTTGTGCGAATTCCCCCGGCGCGCCGAACCGGCGTTTCAGTTCGTCATAAAACCCCAGGTCGATGTATACCCGTTCATCCGCCGGACAATAGAACGGCCCCGTCGCCGATTGCGCTCCGCCGCACCCGGATTGCGTGTGATTCCGAAACAGCACCAGCCGCGCGTGGCGATAGGGAACTCCCGCCTGCTCGGGCAGCAATTGCCCCCAGGTTTTCTGGGTGTCGTCCAGAACAAAGGACACGAATTGCACCAGCGGCTTTTCCGCTTCGTCGCGCGCGGGATTCGGCCGGTGAACCGTGGTGGCGACCGGCGCACTTGTGCCGCCTCCCAGGAGTGCGAAAAAGTTTTGCTTGAACACCAGGCTCAGGATGAACAGCACCACCACGCCGCCCAATCCGATGTGCATCCCGCCGAAGCCGAAGCCTCCTCCGCCTCCGCCGCCATCGTCTTGATCTCGGCGATCCTCGATATCGTCGCTTGTGCCGCCTGGTGTCCAACGCATGGAAAGATCTCCTGTAGAGAGCGGTTCTGGAAGGCGGCCCAACCGTGCGGCCGCATCAAAATCCTACCACCTTGGTCCGCGGGAAAGCCCGCGAATCAGAACCTTCCGCAGTCCGCGGCGAATCGTCGGGAGAGCATCTGAATAGCCCGCTAAATTATTGATTAGCGCTCCTTAATCCGGGCATTTTTCCAGTTGCTTTGTTCGCTCCAAGGCTGTATATCTTTTGTCAATTCGCTCGCAGTATAGATTCCAGGTCCCCGGTATAGTAACGTACTAGCCAGTTTGCATTGGTCCGCAAGGATGCGGAGCAATTGGGTGGATATGCGCGCTCTTCCGGGTATAAAGACCAATTTGGTACAGGGCTCACCATCGGCGTCCCTCTCCAGTCGAGACCTCGGCCTGTTTCTTCTGGTCTTCGTGTCCTACGTACTCTGCGCTCGATTTGAGCTGCGGCTGATCCATTCGCAGACCTCCATGGGAGTGATTTGGATGCCGGCGGGTATCGCGCTCGCCGCTTTCCTGCTGCGAGGGCGCAGTATGCTTCCCGTGATCTTTCTTGCATCTGTCTGCGTTGGGCTGATTTCTTCCGTGCCGTTGCTCGGGGCGCTGACCATCGCTGCTGGAAGCGCGGCGGAAGTCTTCCTGGCGGGCTATCTGGTCAATCGCTTTGCCGGCGGAGCAAACGCGTTCTCGCGACCCGCCGATGTCTTGCGGTTTTCCGTGCTGGCGGGTGTGCTGGCGACGCTGGTCAGTGCGATTGTCGGAACCAGCGTGGTGACCAGCCCGGCGGCGCTCGGCCGGCCGGAAGCCTTAACCATCTTCGCGGCCTGGTGGGCGGGGCACGCCTTGGGCGTCCTGGTTCTCACGCCATTCCTGGTCCTGCTGTTGAACGGCAAGCACCAGCCGTTGCACCTCAGCGAGCTGTTGGAAGTCAGCGTCCTGCTGATTGGCCTCAGCGTCGTGTGTGTGATCAGTTTTGGTCCGGCGGGAGTCTTTTCGGACAGGGTGGATACGCCGCTTTTCCTGTGCGTGCCGTTCCTTGTATGGGCTGGGATCCGCTTCTGCCCGCTGGAAGCCGCAGGTGCGTGCATCATTCTTTGCGGGTTCGCCACGTGGGGTTCCTTGCATGGATATGGGCCATTCATCACGGTCACCGCCATGCCGCTTTCCCTGGCCGTGTATCTTTGCGTGGCCACGACGATGACGCTTACGGGCGCGTCCACGGTTGCCAACCAGCGGGAAGTTTCCGAAAAACTTCTGGAGACTCTCTGCCGCCTGGAAACCACAAAAGACGCGGAGATCGCGCGCCTTTCCGCTGATGTGGATTTCCTGCGCGACGAACTGATCCGGCGCGTGCATGCCAGGTCGCATTCTGAGCGCAACGCCCCGATCACCCAGCAGCCTCGCGAGAGCAGCGAAGTGATCTGGTTCCTCGAAGCCGAAACCGAAAACATTCTGTATGTCAGCCCCGCCTACGAAACAGTCTGGGGGCGTTCTCGCGAAGACCTCGGCCACGACGCTCACGCCTGGCTGGATGCCGTGATCCCCGAAGATCGGGAGTTTGCCATTCAATTCGTCGGCCAGGATTTTCCCGGCGACCGCGTGGAGACCACTTACCGCATCCAGCGGCCGGACGGCTCGATTCGATGGATTTTTGATCGCGGCTTCGTCATTCGCGACCCGGCAGGACGCCCTTTGCGTTACCTGGGTTTGGCCAGCGATATCACAGAGTTGGTGCAATTGGGCGAATATATTCCCGCTCGATTGGAACACCGGTCCCCGAAAGCTCCGTCCAAGGGGAGCATCACTTAGTTCACTAAGGAGAAAACAGGAATGATCGGAGAACGTTTGCGGGACATCCGCAAAGAAAAACAACTATCCCAGGGAGATTTGGAAGAGCGCACGGGGCTGTCCCGGTGCTATCTCAGCCGAATCGAAAACGGGCACACAACCCCTTCCATCGAAACGCTGGAGAAACTTTCCGGCGCTATGGGAGTTCCTCTCTATCAACTCTTTTACCAGGGCAACGGCCCGGCCAAGCCGCTGGTCATTCCTCGCAAGAAAGATTCGCCATCCGAGGAGTGGGGCCTTTCCGGCAAGTGGGGCGGGTTTTTGAATCGCATCCGCGGCTTGCTCGGGCAAATGGAAGAGGGCGATCGCAAGCTGTTGTTGGGCGTTGCCGTCAAGCTGGCACGCAAGAAATAGCGCTTCAGACCGCGACACTGCCTGTTGCGCCTGCAGTGCGGGTTTCGAAACCTGTTTGCTGAACGGTCCGCCGGGAGAAGAAAATTCCCGGCGAATTCCCCGTCAGTGGAATTGGGCGGCCTCCGCCTGGGCATGTTTCGACAGGGGTAAATCCGCAGCCGCGCCCTTCTCCAGATCGAGAAAATTTGCGTACGCTTGTTTTGCGTTGCTTGTTGAGCTGGTCATTCCTTCCGCGCGCGCCAATCCCAGTTTTGCCAAAGGCGCCGACCAGCAACTGCCGGCGATCCCCTCGTCGGTGAAAAACTTCCGAAATTCGGCTAGGGCTTGCCCCGCGTTATCCGCTCCCCGCCGGACCACTTCCCGCAAGCACGCCGGAATCATGGAGTGGTCGCTTGGTTTTCCGGTCGTTGGCTGAGCGCGCGTCGCCCACCTCTTCGCTCGAATATTCCGTCTGATCCAAGTTATACAATCGGATAAACACGCTCGCTTGTTCAAACCCATTCCGCTTCGAGCGGTGGCCCCGCATTGCTTGCGGTTGTGCTCCAACTGAAACCGCCCGCGTGGAAGGTTTCACGATTGCTTGCCCCTTTCACAACCTCTCACGCAAACGCGGCTTTGCGGGTTAGAATTCTCAGAACGCCTGTTCTCATGACTGTGAAGACCGATCGCCGGACGCAACTTCGAAAACGCCCCTTGAGCCTCGTCTACGTCGAACTTCCTCCGGCAAACGGCGGGATGATGCGCGACCTCTCGGAGCAAGGGTTTTCTCTGCGCGCCATGATGCCCCTGCGGCCATCCGAAAAAATCCCATTTTCCTTTTCCCTGGATTCCACGGCCAGAATCGATGGGGAAGCAATTGTTTTTCGCGTGGACGACGGCGGCCATGTCGCGGCGCTCGAATTCGCCGGGATTGCCGGCCATTCCCGCGACCAGATTCGCCGCTGGCTGGAGAAGTTCGATGAACCGATATTGCCGGAACCCGAACCCGAGCAAGACGATTCGTCGAAGCGAACATCACTGACCGAGCTGCGTTCCAGGATTCGGGGACGAAAGCCCGATTCAACTGATCCTCCGGCGCCCGCAAAGAAAATAACCGCGGCGCCCAAACCGGAGCCGCCGCTTACGATGGATTCTCCCGAAGCGAAAATCGTGCCGCCAACGGCAGTAGTGACGCCGCTCATTCCGGAACCCTCGCCCGAGCCGGTCTCGCCGGCACTCGAAGGCCTGACACCACCGCCGGCAATCGATGCTGAGGAATACACGCCGGGGCCGCCACCTCCGCCGCTCGCAGAAATAGAGCAGCCTGTAAGTTCGCCGCCTCAAACCATGATGGCGCTGCCAGGCCCAGTTCGTGAGCTTTCGCCGGAACCGTCATCGCCAGCTGAAGCGGTTGCTCCTCCAGGAATTGAAGAACTGGAAGCGCCGGACTTGCCGCCGCTCCTGAAACTTTCTTCTGTCCGCCCCGGGGTGGCGTCCGCCGAGATTTCCCCGGAGCATCTCGCTCCCGAGGCGAAGCCAATAGCTCCCGCGGAGCCTCCAGAAAAAATTCAAATTGCTCTGCCGACGGCGGAGTCTTCCGTTGCGGCCGAAACGCAAGTTCCTGGGCCCGCGCCGGCCGCGCGCACTCCGCACGGTGTTCCCTGGCGCCGGACCCCGCCCGCGCTTGAACCGCTCTCCTCAATTGAAAGAGAGGCCGATTCAAATACCCCAGGCTGGATGGATCGCTTTACGCTGGGGCGTGCCATCGGGATTATGCTGTTTTTGACGCTGCTCGCCGGCTCATACGTCTACCATCGCGAGCTTGGCTTAGCGATCATCTGGTTCGGCCACCAGATCGCCGGAGATGAAACTCCAGAAATTTCCCATGCCATCCGGCCGGAGATTCCTTCTGTTTCGCACGCGACTCCTCCATCCGCGCCGGCTCCCCGCGTGGTTGAACCGCCAGCGGCGAGCGCCCAGAAATCTCCGGAGACGACGGAGGCCAAAAGCGCAAACCTTCCCGCCGCCTCTGATACGACGCCAACCCCGCAAGTGAAAAATGCAACTCCGGAGACGCTTGTTCCGTTGGCGCAGGTTACCCGGCAGCCTTCGCCGGGCCCGGCACCGGCGCCTGCCGCGGACAACTCCGTTGAGGCCGGGCAGCAGGAATACCTGGAAGCGTTGCAAATCCTTCGCTCGCCCGGTAGAGCGGTGGAAGTGCCCGCGGCGGTTCAACTGCTTTGGACATCCGTGGAAAAAGGAAATACCGCAGCGGAAATAGCCCTGGCCGAACTTTTTCGCACTGGCAAAGGTGTAACAAAAAATTGCGACCAGACGCGTATCCTGCTCTCTGCCGCTGCCCGGAGAGGTAATGGGGAAGCTCGAAAGCGTCTGGAAGCGTTTCAGCGCGAAGGCTGCCGCAATTGATTTTCAGGCCGGAATTTCCTGCAACAAAAAAGTTTCTGCAACCAAGCTGTTTCGCTGAGCGGAATGGGGGACTCGAACTGTGTATTGCTCCAAATGTGGTGTGAATCTCGCGCAAGGCGCGGCATTTTGCGCTTCGTGCGGTACGCCAACCGGAACGTCGGCCGCGGTCGGCGTGCCAGCGGCATCTTCTTATGTTGGAGGATCCTCGCACGCCGCCTATGCCGATCCCGCGGGCCTGGTGGTTTCCCGGGGATTCAGCTACGCCGGGTTCTGGCTTCGCGTGGTCGCGACATTCATTGATAGCGTGATTTTAGGACTCGCTATGGGCGTTTTCCTGGTGCCGCTGTTCCTGCTTAGTGGTTTGGAGATAACGATCAGAACCTTGGTCGAGAATCACAGGCGGCCAGACCCGGCGGTGATCCTCGGCCTGATCGGGATAATTCTGGTTGTGGCGGGAGTCTCGCTGCTGATGAAGTGGCTTTACTACGCGTATCTCGAAAGCGGCGAACGGCAGGGTACTTGGGGAAAGCAGATGATGGGACTTTACGTCACCGACCTGATGGGAAACCCCATCACGTTCGGGCGAGCATCCGGGCGGTTCTTCGCCAAGCTCGTCACCGGCATGGTCCCCCTCGGCATTGGCTTCATAATGGCCGGGTTCACCGAGCGCCGTCAGGCGTTGCACGACATGATCGCCAGCTGCCTGGTACTGCGGCGGTGAATGAGCCCGACACGCGCGGAAAGCCGGTACTAGGAGTCCCGTTGACCGGTTCGCCTTAAACACCACCTCGAATCCTCCCGTTTTCTTGACTTAGCCGCCAACTCCCCAAATAATGGATAGGCATGAGCGTACGCGCCGGAGGCGCCGCAGACATGTTTCTCGACGTCAAGGATCTTGCCGTCCGCAAAGTGCGCATCCGGAAGACTTACGCCCCGGGCAGCATTGATTACGGCATCAGCGAGGTGAAGCAGGCAGGCCCGCTGGAAGTCACCGCCCAGGCGGAGCTTCTGGAAGGGCAGATCCGCGTCACCGGCGAGCTGGAATCCAAGATCGAAATGGTCTGCGCCCGCTGCCTGGAGCCCGTGATCGAGGAAGTGCACAAGGATTTTGACCTCTTCTATCAGCCGCTTCAGAAGGCCAGCAAGCCCGAAGAAGAGCGGTTGAAAGATGACGACACCGAAATCGGATTTTTTCAAGGAGAAGGCCTGTTCCTCGCGGACGTACTGAAGGAGCAGGTGCTGTTGTCACTGCCGATGAAAGTGATTTGCCAGAGCGATTGCCGCGGGTTGTGCGCCACTTGCGGCGCTAATCTCAATCACGAAGAGTGCCGCTGCGAAACGCACACCACGGACTCGCGTCTGGCTCCCCTCGCGCGGTTGAAGCAGGACTGGCTCAAGAAACAATAGATTTCCGGGCGGAAAGCCCATAGAATCCGACCTCGTTCGGACTGGCGGAGTGTGTAGCCACGAATGAGGCGAGAACCAGGAGTGATGTAATGCCTAATCCAAAACGTCGACATTCCAAGGCGCGCAAGAACAAGCGTCGTGCTCACGACCACTTGTTCGCGCCCGCCATGGCCAAGTGTCCGAATTGCCACGAAATGAAGCAGCCCCACCGGGCTTGTCCTCATTGCGGTTATTACAAAGGCCGGCCGGTTCACGACGTCAAGTAAGGGTTCGAGTTCTTGCTCAGGCTCGGAACGGGCATGACCGCTGGTGTGTCCTGCAGCTCAGAGCTTGCCGGAGTCGCCGGAAGATAATCCCATGATCACAATCGCCGTCGATGCCATGGGGGGAGACAACGCACCCCGTCCGGAGGTGGAGGGGAGTGTTCGCGCCGCGGAAGAATACGGGGTGCGCATACTGCTTGTGGGGCAACCCCAGGTGATTCGGGGAGCTTTGGCGAGTTTTGGCAAACCTTCGTTGCCGATCGAGATTATTCCCGCGACCGAAGTGATTACGATGGAAGATCACCCGGCACAGGCCTTTCGCCGCAAGAAGGACAGTTCGGTGCACGTGGCGGCGCGCCTGGTGAAAGAAGGCAAGGCGGACGCAATGGTCAGCGCGGGGAACACCGGCGCGGTGATGACCACGGCTCGATTTATTATGGGGACGCTGGAGTCGGTGGATCGCGTGGCGCTGGCCGCTCCGTTTCCAAACGCCAAGGGTGGCGTTTCCGTGTTGCTGGACGTCGGGGCGAACGTAGACTCAAAGCCGGAGCACTTGCTGCAGTTTGGCGTGATGGGCGAAATCTATTACCGCCTGACTTTCGGCAGCCGCAAGCCTCGGGTGGGTTTGCTCTCGGTTGGCGAGGAAGAGATCAAGGGCAACGAGCTTACGCGCGCGGTTTACGAGCGCCTGAAGGCTTTGCCCGTGCATTTCGTCGGCAATGTGGAGGGCGGGGATCTTTTTTCCGGCAAGGTGGACGTGATCGTCTGCGACGGTTTCGTCGGCAACATCGCCCTGAAGATTTGCGAAGGGCTGGCGATGGAGATCATCAAGTATTTGCGGAAAACTTATAAGAGCACGTTCGCATCGCAAGTGGGTTACCTGTTTTCGAAAGGCGCGCTGAAGGGAATCAAGCGCACCATGGACTACGCGGAGTACGGCGGCGCGCCGCTCCTCGGAGTCCGCGGCGTCTGCGTGATCGGCCACGGCCGGTCCAACGCCAATGCCGTCAAGAACGCCATTCGCGTTGCCGCGGGACTTGCCCGCGCGCGGGTGAACGAGAAAATTGAACAAGAGCTCTCCCTGACCCACGCGCAGGCGTGACGTCCGGAGAGAGGAGCAATTATGGGCAAAGTAGCATTCATATTCCCGGGCCAGGCTTCGCAATATTCCGGCATGGGCAAGGAACTTGCCGAAAAATATCCCGCGGCCCGCGCCATTTTCGATGAAGCGGATAAAGCGCTGGGCTTTTCCATTTCCAAAATCTGTTTTGAAGGCACGGAAGAAGAGTTGAAGTCGACGGCTTTTACGCAACCTGCGATTCTTACCGTTTCCGTCGCGGCGATGTGGGTGCTTTCGGAAAAACGCATTGGGGCGGACTTTGTCGCCGGCCACAGCCTGGGTGAATACTCGGCCCTGGTTGCGGCTGGAGCGCTGCAATTCGCCGACGCTGTGCGGTTGGTTCATAAGCGCGGCACCTATATGCAGGAAGCTGTTCCCGCAGGGCAGGGCGCGATGGCCGCGATTCTGGGATTGTCGCCCGCGGTTGTCGCCGACGCCTGCAAACGCGCCGCGGAAGGCGGAGTTTGCACCGCCGCAAATCTGAATTCGCCCGACCAGACCGTTATTTCGGGCGATGCTGCTGCCGTGAAGCGGGCGGTCGAGATTGCTTCGCAGTCGGGAGCCAAACGCGCTGTGATGCTTCCCGTTTCTGCGCCGTTTCATTCCTCGCTGATGATGCCTGCACAGGAAAAGCTGGAGAAAGATTTGCGCGCCACCACGTTTGCGGATCCACACGTTCCCGTCGTCACCAACGTGGACGCCGACACGATCGAAGAGGGCGACGAAGCCCGCGAAGCCTTAATCCGCCAGGTTACGATGCCTGTGCGCTGGGAAGAGTCCATGCGCATGCTGCTCGACGAAGGCGTGAACACTTTCATCGAAGTTGGGCCGGGCCGCGTGCTCACCGGCATCATGCGCCAGATCGAGCGCTCGGTCACCACGCTGAACGTTGAAGACGAAAAAAGTTTGCAAGCCACGGTGGAACGCATCACCGCGGCCAAATCCGACGCGGCCTGAGGATAAACGCGAATGTTTAATTTGAAGGACAAAGTTGCCGTTGTTACGGGTGCGTCGCAGGGAATCGGCCGCGATACAGCGCAGGCGCTTGCCGAAGCCGGGGCCAAAGTCGCCGTCGCTGCGCGCAACGAAGAAAAGCTCGCCGAGCTTGTGCAAGAAATCATCGCCAAGGGCGGCGAAGCGTTTGCCGTGAAAATGGACGTTGCCGACATCGACCAGATCAAGTCCGGCTTCAAATCCATCCTCGAAAAATTCGGCAAGATCGATATCCTCGTTAACAACGCCGCTATCACCCGCGACGGATTGGCCATGCGCATGAAGCCCGACGATTGGGAAGCCGTCATCCGCACCAATCTAACCGGCGCGCACGTCTGCATCCAGCAGGTACTGCCGCCGATGATGAAGGCCCGTGCAGGCCGCATCATCAACATCTCGTCCGTCGTCGCGGAAAGCGGCAACGCCGGCCAGGCCAACTACGTCGCCTCGAAAGCGGGCCTCATCGGCCTCACCAAAGCCATCGCCATCGAAATCGCCTCGCGCAATATCACCGTCAACGCTGTGGCCCCGGGGTTCGTCGAGTCACCCATGACAGCCGTCCTCCCCGACAAAGTAAAAGAAGAATTGAAAGTACGCATTCCGCTCGGCCGCATGGGCACCGGCAAGGACGTCGCCGCCTCGATCGTGTTCCTCGCCAGCGACGAAGCCGCCTACATCACCGGCCACGTCCTTGACGTCAACGGCGGCATGTATTTGGCGTAGGAAAAGTGTTCAGCCGTAAGCCATAAGCCGTAAGTAGATCTTGCTGAGGTTCGTTGCCGGGGCTTACGGCTTAGAGCTTAAAGCTTATGGCCTCCGCGAAGTTGACCTTGCTGCGCGGGGTAAGTAGACTGGCAAGGTTACCTAGGGCAGCCTAAACGACTTGTAAGACGGCCTCACGGCCGGAGAACGGTGCAGGGTAGTACGAACTACGTCAGAGCGACATCAGGTCGCGGAGGAATGGGAATGGCCAGCGTGGAAGAACGCGTAAAGCAGATTATCGTCGAGCAGCTTGGTGTGGATGAAGCCGAAGTTACGCCCACCGCGTCCTTCGTGGACGATCTCGGCGC
>DASSGS010000040.1:0-135119 GCA_035693365.1 Candidatus Acidiferrum sp.
GGCGAGAACCATCGGACTAGCCAGCTGCGTTTCTTGCTCGTTCTAAGCGCGGAGGGCGAAACAAACGGAACTGAGATAAGCATGTAGGCTCCGTGGCGTAGCGCTTTTCGGACGGGGGTTCGACTCCCCCCGCCTCCACCATTATTTCGCCGTGATTTGAACGGTAGTATGAAGAAAACTATCGTGCTGACGAAGAAGATCACCGTCCGAATCGTGAACGGCGAAAAAATCAATCCAAGCGCAATCACGGCCCCCAGATCATTTACGAAACATGCCGCCAGAATTGCTTTCCCGAATTCTGTTCTGTGTAAGCCCAGCTCGAGCATCACGGCGTACACAACCGCCACGGAGGTCGTGGAGAGTGCCACGAGTGACGCCGCCTGACGCTCGACGAACGCGCATACCTCTTGGCGGTCCCCTTGCACCGCGCGTGTTTCATCGCTGTCGTCACGTGTGTATAGATCGAGCGTCGTCTGAAGTGTAGCGTGAGGCAGGATTCGCTGAACGGTTGTCGGTTCCACTTTCCCTTTTGTTCACCAGCCAGTTGCTCAAGCGAAGAACAGTTCGGGAGAGCGAACTGCACGGAGCAGTCACGCCGTTACGAATTCCAGACCACTTTTCGACAGCAGGAGCGAGTTCCTATCGGTCTCTCACGGGCCCGGCTTGCGCTTTGAGGCCATCCTCTTGCGGCGCGCCACAATGATAAATACGATCACTACAAACAGAATTCCTGCGATGATACGGATCGTAGTCGAATCCATCGAAGCACTCTCCTTAGAATTTATGCGGCACGGGTTTCGCTACGGTCATTGCCGCATATTAGCGAACTGGGTACTACTTTCGAAACGAAAGAGCGACACAAAAATACTTTGAAAACCACCAAGCAGCAAGGGGAATAACAGATGATATGGGACAGTTGTATACCATCAGTTCCGCCCTTACAAGAGCGGTTAAGAGCTGATCATTCCAGGACAATACGGTGGTACTCCCACTCGATGTCCCGCCGATCAGTCTTGCTTCCTGACCTCCTCGGCTGCCATAACACTTACGCCAATCAGGACTTTGCTCGCGACTGGTTTTCCATCAAGTTGTGCCGGCAGGAACCCCCATTGCAAAAGGGCGTTAACAGCAGACTGCGCCCTGCCATCCAGCGCGCGAATTGCGCGCAAAGCCTGTAGCTTGCCGCTCTCGTCAATGATGCCGGTAACGAATACTGGGCCTGAATTCACGATAAGTTCAGTTTTGGGTGCCGTTGCCTGAATTTTCTTTAGCACAACGGGAGGCGTCAGCAGGCCGTTCGGCAAGCCGTTGTGGGTCTGGGCAGGACCCATCAGCGTGTACTGCATGGGCCAGTCGGGGCCGCCGCCAACGTCGGCCATTGGGATGTAAACCGTGTAAACAGTGTCAGTGCGAGCGAAGACACCCAAGTCTCTGCTGGCTCCGCCGCTGCTTCCGCCCGAAATAATCGTAAGGGCGTAAGAACCACGTGGAATTGTACTGGCCGCCACGGTTCGCCCGCTGCGTCCCGGAACACCTCCTGAGATTGAAATCCCCGGCAGGCCATTGTTTCCCGCAGCTGTGGTAGGGGTAGGGGCAGGGCCAGATCCCGGCCGCACGCCTACGCTCAACGAGGCGTCAGTACTCGCCACGTTGGCATGCCCATCACCCGCTTCGGTTTTTGTTCCGGTCCCATTTTCCACACCCGTGCGGGGCAAATTTTCTCCCGCCTTCGGGGCGCCAGTCCCTGCAAGGTTTCCACCCGTGGCACCCGGCGCGGTCTCCGCAATTGCTGAATCTCTTGATGGCCCAACCACGAATCGGGAGGATAGCTCCGCCTCAGGAATTACAGGGAGAGACCCGGGAGGAACGTTCACGGCGTTGATGACAACGACCGCTTTTGGCGCGGGGATCTCTGGTCGCACTGCTGCTGCAAACCGGGGTGAGCTAGCCTGGGAAGCGGTCACAACTCTTGGCGGCGCCGCAGGTTCTGCGGGAGCTACCGACAATTTCGGCATCTCGACAGTCGGAGGCTGAAGCTGCAATGTGGGTTCAGTGGCGCGGACAGTTCGCGGCGCCTTCGCATTTGGCCGTACGGACTGCAACTGGAGCGGCGCCATTGGCGCGGGAATGGCTGGAACCGGAACCATCACCATGCTCGGAAGGCGGAGAGGATACGCCAGTTTCGGGGGCGCAATCAAATCCGGCCGGCGGATCGTCTGTACTCCCTTGGGCAAATGTGGAGGGTTGGAAACGATCAGCTGGGGGCCGGCATAGTCAGGCTTAGGTTGCGCTGGCATCCTTGGGTGGGATGCCGACAGGGTTATCCCCGTGTGGTGCGCAACATCTCCTGGCTTGGTGTTTACTTCTGGGCCGAGCCTAGTCTCTGCAATCGGCGGCAGAACCGGCAGGAAGAGCGGCTCGAAATCGGCCTCACGGCGGAGATTGACATCCGTTGCATCCATTGCCGTCACAGTCCACGCAGGAAAGAGGATCGGCAGGTTCACCACCGCGGCGAGAATGCTTGTATGCAAAAGAACGGAGAGTAACATCTCCCTTCGCGGAGACGATGCCGGTCTCAATAGCCCAAACTTTGGAGCTCGGATTTCTGCCGGCACCGTTGGTGCCACGACTCCCATGGGGGAAGAGTGTAACTGCGCCAACCCGGTCCTAAAATTTCTCACAATTTCGGCTGGCTCCGCAGGTGCAGGTCCCGTTGTGGGCTGTAATTCCGCCAGGTCGATGTTGATGTTAAATTTCACTGGAGTAGGATTGGGCGCAGAACGGAGAACGTCGCGCTAGGATTCAGGACCATATTGACTCCCGAGCCGCCAGTCAACGAGATCCTGTCCACAACAATGTTGCCAATCGTGAAGCTATTCCCACCTGAGCCGCCCGCCAATGTCAGGCAACTGGTATTTGTGCCGCAAGTCGCCCCGTTGCCTTTGTGCATATAAACGTAACCCGAGAAAATGAAGCCGGCACCGCCGCCCAAGGTAGCGCAGGTTCCGGCGAAACCGGCTGTGCAGGTTCCGCCGTTGGCGGCGACGGAGCGATTCTGAAAGAATAAAAAGCCGCGGTTGCCATCAGGAGATCCGTACTGGCCCGTGGCGCCTATGCCCGCCGTGCCACCACACGGACCGAGCAGAACATTGCCCGGGATGGTGGCAGGGACCTGTGATGGGGTTGGGGAGCCGTTGGGACACCGTAGCGCCTGCGAAGTTACGCCGTTGACGGTGCTCCCATCAGGTTTGTAAGGGTCAATGCTCTCGCTCCCAGAATTGGAACCAAATGAAAGCGTGCCAGCTGTGACAAAGTAAAACATTGTGCCGAACGATCCGTCTCCTGTGGCCGTGCTCGGACGGACCATCGCATGGGCTCTTAGCTGAAGGCCGTTCGTGTCGCCTAAATAATAGAGACCGGGATCAAAAATCGCGGTATTGGAGCTCGAGGGCGGAAGGCCAACGTTCGTCCAGGTGATATTGCCGTCCGCCTGGGACAGGCCGACAACCTGAGGCCATGAGAAGGTGGAGTTCGCCGCCGATGATGCATGGCCCGGCGCCACGACAGTCGTGGCCTCGAATGTGTATCCACCAGGATTGTTGGCGACCGGTGCCGGCTTTATTGCGGTACCAAGAGCATACGTCCCACTTGGAGTCCGGTTGGGCGGAGTTGTAAAGGAATTGCTGCCGCCCCCATTGCCAATCACCAGACAGCCGTTCGCTCCATAGGCAATGGCGCCGGTCAGACAGCTTGTATAATCACCTGCGGAATATTCGATGCAGCCATTTGTGTCCGGACAACCGTTCCTTTTGTAGGTGACCGGCTTGGCTGAGCCTGCGGTAGCTGGCCTAGAAGGAGCGGTGACTGCGGCAAAGGGGTCGCCAAACGGATTGGCTCCCGCAACCCAGCGGCCTGCAGTGCCAACGTTGACTCCGACGGGCTTGGTCGTCGGCCCCCCGAAGACCGCGAAATCGGCTCCACTAGTGCTGGGTCCCGCCAGATGGAGATCCACCGTGCCAACACTCACGGCAGTGGGGCTATTCGAGTCAACTTGAATCGAGCGCGATGGGCCACCGAGGATAGTAACCGAGGAGGTGCCGTTTACCTGGAAAGAGGGGCTCGCCGTCCTGTGCAGCACGACCAGCGGCACGGGGGTAATCACTGAACTTAATCCACAGCTGGCCGAAGCCTTCACATTCACGGTTTTTGTGGTAGAGACAATCTTCGTAAAGTACATTGCGACCGGGTCCGTGACGGTCACCTTGATATAAGGGTTAGCGACTGTGGGGAAGCCGGCTGGGATACCGCTCACGCCATCCAGAGTCGACGGAAAACTCACGCTGACATTGGACCCCGAATAGCCGTTGAGTGATGCGTAGGTGCAAGGCACAGAACTCGACTTAGTGCTGCAATCGAAGGTAGACCCGATCCAGGAGAAATCGAGCCCAGGGAAGTCCGTACTGGCGGTTGGATCCGTACCATTCAAAAACAAATCCGCTGCCCCGGCCTGGCAGGCAGCGTCTGCCGCGGCTTGAGCCATTTGCCGATGCGCCCAAACTTGCGAGTAATCGGTGACTAGCCCCAACACTGCAAGCAAGAAGAAGGCAACCAAGACGGCGATAATCAGGAACGTCTGGCCCCGCTGGGAGGACCATCGTGGCGGGCTGGCCCAGTCGCGATTCATCGTCATTGGGCCACCATTCGCCCTTCCGCATACGTGATCATGGTTGGAGGAGCCGGCATGAACTGCGAGAGGAAGGGGACGTAGGCGTACGTCACGGTGACGCGCACGCGGTTCGGCGGAGCGGCACTGCCGTCGGGAAAGGTCACTGCGGTGGATAAGGCGCTGACATCGTGCAGGGAAGTTCCAGCAAAGGACTTCACCCTCGCTTGCGCGCCGCTGGCATCTCCCCCGCTATGGACAATCGCGTAGCGAACGCCCTCGTTAGCGGCGTTGGCCATAACCGAGTATGTATACATCAGCCAGCCGAGTTCAAAAATCCAGAACACCACCATAAAGATCAAGACGATCATCAACGCGGTTTCCACCAGGCTCTGGCCGCGTTGACGGCGCCATCGAGTTTGCGCGCTCCGCCGCATGCTAGTAGAGGGACCTCATTACGACTTGGCGATGAAAGTTCAGGTTAGCCGGCAAAATCACGCCGAACACAGCGCCGGGAATAATGGGTGTGACGGTGTACCCGACATCGACGCTATCCAGAACGAAAGTTGGGGCCTCGGGATCAGCCGCCACAGCTGGAAAAGAGAAGGCTGGACCAAAACTGTCGCACAGAGCCACGTGGGTGGATGAATTGACGCCTTTCGAACTGCTGCAGACCCGGACGGAGGTATTGGCTGTGGTGGCTCCTTGAACCGCATTAGTCACATTTTCCCAAACCAGATCGCGCACTGCCGTGGTTCCAGGAGCTAATGTTGCCTGCCCACCCTGGGTGGCGTACTGCGCGCCCATTCGGGGCGCAGCCGAAAGCGTCAACACCATGAACCAAAGGTAACCCCAATTGATCATGTTAAAGGAGAGAATAAGCAGCATCGGCATGGCGATAGCCGTTTCGAGCAGGCTTTGTCCCTCCTGCCCGTTGAATCCGCGTCGTCTGGCCAATTTTTTTTGCCACATACTTATTTCTCCGCCGACTGCGCTGCCTTAACCGACGCGCGCGAACTCGATGGCGTCGCCAACAAGCGTGGAAGTTGATTCCAAAGTGCCGGACGGCAGTTCAAGCACCGCCGCCGCCTTCCAGAACATCCGAGTCATTCGGAACGGGCGCATATCATGCCTCATGGCGATGACCTTCCAGTCGTTGTCCAGAACCGCAATGTCTATGGGGAACCGCATCCCCAATGTATGAACTCCTTGCGACGGCACGATTAACAGCCCATCGCCTGGGGGAAGTCCACGCTCCCCGAGCAAACCGACAATCCGCGTTAGTCCGGTCTCCGCCACTCGAATACGCTGGCCGAGAACCGTTCCGCGCGTGGCGTTTGTTGCGCATACCGCCCTTTTTTGCCATCGCATCGTTACTTCGAAAAATCCGCAAGTATCTTCCCGATGCTGATAATTGCCGGTCCCAGCGCCACCACGAACACGCTCGGAAAAATGAAGAAGACCAACGGGAAAAGCAGTTTGACTCCCGCCTTAGCTGCCGCTTCTTCAGCAGCCTGCGTGCGCCGAGTGCGCAGCGTGTCCGCAAACTGCCCGAGCGCGTTGGCGATGGGCGTGCCGAAGCGCTCCGTTTGCACCAGCATCGTCACAAACTGCCTCACAAAATCGATGTCAACCCGCTCCGCCATGCTGCGCCAGGCATCCAGACGGGGCTTTCCGGCACGCTGCTCCCGATTGATGATCTGAAGCTCGTCGGCCAACGCCGGCGAGGTCAGTCTCATTTCCTCGCCAACCCGCACCATGGCTTGGTCAATACCCAGACCCGCTTCCATGCAGATCACTAATAGATCGAGGGCATCGGGCAAGGCGCGGCGGATGCTCTCCTGCCGGCCAGAAATCAGGCGCGTGAGCGCAAGATCGGGGCCCATGTAGCCGAGCACGACGCCCACCAAAATCGCGGCTATCATGTTGTCGCCGAAAAAACTTCCCGCCACGATCGCAATCACCGGCAGCAACATCTTCGTTGCCGTAAAGATCTCGATGTGCTCCGTCTTCCGAAATCCCGCGAGGGCAAGGCGATATGCCGTATCCTCGTCCGATCCGGAGATCACGCCGCGAATGGGCTTGAAAACGCTGGTAATCCCGACCGCCGCTCGTGCAAGCCCGCTGTTAGGGGTCTCGATGATGTTCGGGGAGACGGGCGCTGGGGGAGCCGAGATTTCCTCCAAGCGAGTATCAATGGTGTCCTCGCCGCTTAACATCACGATCGCCGCAGCGGCAATCAGAAAGACGCTAATCGTGACCGATATAAGAAACAGAAGCATCATGCGGCTTGGTCCTTAGTACTTCACATTGACAATCTTGCGTATCACCAAAATACCGATCACCATCAGAATTCCAGCGTAGGTCACCATCTTTTGCCCCAGCGGTTCCTGGAACAGAGTTCTCCCGTAACCTGGATTGAGGATGCTCATCGAGATAAACATCACGAATGGCAAAGCGCACAAAATCCAGCCGGTCAACCGGCCCTGGGCGGTGCGAGTTCGCATCTGCCCCGCCACGCGCACGCGCTCACGAATGACGTGCGAAGACTTGTCGAGGACTTGTGCAAGGTTGCCGCCAGTCTCTTTCTGAACAAGAATCGCTGTGACCAGGAACTGCAGATCGGCAACGGGCACGCGCCGGCTAAGATTGATCATGGCTTCGCGAAAAGGCAGCCCGAAACTCTGCTCATCGGCCGTGCGGCGAAACTCCGAACGCAATGGTTCGTCGGATTCCTGAGCTATGGTCTCCACCGTGGCCGATAGCGCCTGACCAGCCCTAAGCCCGCGCGACATCAGGTCGATGGCTTCTGGAAGCAGTTCGGAGATGCGCCGCAGCCGGTGGTTGCGTCTTTGTACCAGAAAAAAGTAGGGGATCACGCCCAGCGTCAGGCCGGGCGCCCAGCCCAGCAGCCCCGGAGCAATCCACCAATTGCCCAGCAGCGCGCCCACGCAAATCAGCACCAGCATGCTGAAAACAATCCGCCCCACGGTCCATTGCAAATCGCACTGTTCGATCAACAATTGAAGGCCCACAGCGGCGCGGTTGTTGCGCAAGAATTTATCGAAAGCGGGAATTGTGCTGAATGTGACTTCCTTTACGATATCCGGCTCGTCGGTTCCGGTGGGAACTCGCTTTCGATCCAGGGAGGCCAACCGGGAATGAATCAGTTTGTCGGCCTTCGACGGTTCGGTAAAGAAAGCGACCACCGCAAATGCGGTGATCAAAATAATAAAAAAAATGCTGATAAACGTCACAACTAAACCTCGCAGACATGCTCGAATATGTTTGGCGGCAGCTGGATTCCCGACGCCTTCAATCGCTCGGCAAACGTTGGCCGAAGACCAGTAGCGCGAAAGCGGCCGAGTACGCGATTGTTCGGTCCAATGCCGAGGCGTTCAAAAACGAAAATATCCTGCAGGGTGACCATGTCATCCGAGACTCCGGTAACCTCGGAAATTTGCGTCACTCGGCGGGTGCCATCGCTCAGGCGGGCTACCTGCACAATCACAGACACCGCAGATGCGATCTGCTGTCGAATGGCCCGGTCGGGCAGATTGATTTCCGCCATCAAGGACATCGTCTCGAGGCGCGCGATGGCGTCGCGCGGATTGTTGGCGTGAATGGTAGTCAGTGAGCCGTCGTGGCCTGTGTTCATCGCCTGCAACATATCCAACGCCTCGCCGCCGCGCACCTCGCCCAAGACAATGCGATCGGGGCGCATTCGAAGGGCGTTAATCACCAGCTCCCGTTGACGAACTGCACCCTTACCCTCCACGTTCGGAGGACGGCACTCCATTCGCACGACGTGCGGCTGCTGCATTTGCAATTCGGCTGAATCTTCGATGGTGACGATTCGTTCCCGCTTGGAGATAAAACTCGATAGCGCATTCAGCAAGGTGGTTTTGCCGGCGCCCGTGCCGCCCGAGACAATGATGTTGAGCCTCGCCTTGACTGCGCTCTTCAGCAATTCCAGCATCGGAGGGGTTATGGCGTGTTTGGAGAGCAGTTGCTCAACCCCGATCGGACTGCGCCCGAAGCGGCGGATGGACATGATTGGTCCGTCGATAGCGAGTGGCGGGATGACCACATTTACGCGTGAACCGTCGTCCAGGCGCGCGTCGCACATCGGCGACGATTCATCCACGCGGCGTCCCACGTTCGACACGATCTTGTCAATAATGTGGCGCAAATGCGCGGCATCCTTAAAAACTACGCTGGTCAGTTCCAGCATTCCGCCCCGCTCAATGTATACCTGGCGGTGCGTGTTGACCAGAATGTCGGTGATGGATGCATCTTGCAGAAGCGGCTCGAGAGGGCCCAGCCCGAAGACCTCGTGCAACACCTCCCGGCAGATGCGTTCCCTTTCCGCGCCGCTCAGCGGCACGTTCGCCGCGCCAATCAGGTCGTAGATTACTGCCTGCACCTGAGTGCGCGCCCGGACGTCTTGCAGCGAGGTGAGTCTCTCTAGATCAATCTTGTTCAATAAGTCGCGGTGGAGAGCTGTCTTGAGCTCCTGATGTGATTTGTACGACGGCGCACCGGTACCTTGCGCCGGCTGAGAACCTGGTGTGGTTGTAAATCCGAATGCCATGTTCTAGTTCTCCCTGGCGATCCTATGTGCCAAGCAGCGCCCTCATACTGCCAGGCTGGGCTGCCACCGTGGCTTTGACCTTGTTGTTGCCGCCACCGCTGGCCAATTCATGCGCCCATTTTTGGATGGCGGCGCCGAAATCCGACTTGCCTCCGGAGGGAATTGGGGCCCCCGTATTGATGGCGCGAATTACTTCGTTATAGCTGTTCGGTACGCGCAGCGAAATCGCTCGCCCCAGGGCCTTTTCAATGCGCTCGTCGCTCAGCGGTCCTTTTTTGGAATGACGATTGAGCACCACATGTATGCCGCTCGAGCTATATCCAAGTCTCGACAGGTGCTCGATGTAGCGGACCGCGTTACGCACGGACGGCAATTCCGCGGTCAAAACAATTGCAACCTGTTCCGACTGCGAAATGCACGCACGCGTCCCCTCGGTCAGCCCGGGCGGACAATCAACGATCACGAACTGATAGGTATCAGCCAGGAAAGCGAGGGTGTGTTCCACTGCCGAGGGTGACGCACCATGAATCTCATCCACCGCTTCGGGCGAATCCAGGAGATGAAGCCCGGAATTGTGCCGCAGAAGAAAGCCGCGCAGCAGCTCTTCGTCGAGCCGCTCTGCGTTGCTGGCAAGTTCATAAAAACTGTACTGGTGGCGGCCCGTGCCGAGGTACAGCGACGCATCGCCCAGCGCCGGGTGCTGGTCTACCAATACGCATTTGCGCTTTCCTTCATGAGCCAGTTCCAGCGCCAGATGCAATGCCAGGGAGGTAACTCCGGTGCCTCCTTTTGCTCCAACGAGCGTGATGACCTTTCCACGAGTCCCCGTCCGGGCCTTTTTCTTCTGCTTCGCATCCACCCGCGCCAATCCGTCCAGCACGCGCTCGTGCTGCATCGGCTTCAGCAGATATTCGCCGCAACCTGCTCGCATGGCCGCGATAATCGCTTCAGGCTCTGAATACGCCGACACCGCAAAGCTGTGTACATCGGGGTATTCGGAGCGTAACCGCTCCGTCATCCAGATCGCTTCTTCGGTATTGCGGTCGTAGTCAATAAAACAAATACGGGTCTGCGCCAAGTCCAGAGCGCGGCCTACCTCTCGCTCGACTCCCACATAATGATCCGGATTCCCGTAGATCACCGCTCCGGGAACGCCGGCCATGAAATGAGACAGCGCCTCGAAAGATGTCGCATCGAGGCACACCGCCATTACCCCAATTCGGGCTGATCTTTCAACTGTGGCCATGGTCACTTGCTCCCATTTCCCTGCGGCGTTTTTGTATCAAATTGTTTATTGTCCAAAGGTGCGATCGGCGTCTTAGGTAGTTCGGGGCCAGCGGTTGGCGCTGCGGCCGGATCCACAATGAACGGCGTGACGATCACCATCAGTTCGGAGTTCGTCTGGCTCACCGACTTGGACCGGAAGAGCTGTCCCAAAATCGGAATATCCCCTATACCTGGCACCTTGGAAAATTGCGCCGTCGTTCTCTGATCCAGCAGTCCGGCAATCCCAAAACTCTGGCCGTCTCTCAACTCCACCACGGTCTCAGCATGGCGAGTTGCGATGGCCGGCAACACAAATCCGCTGATGGTTACCGCGTTCGTGAAATCCAGCGAACTCACTTCCGGGAAGACTTTCAACCGGATTGTGTTGTCGCTCTCAATATTTCCAGTGAATTCCAGTTTCACGCCGAAGGGCTTGAACTGGACAGTTACAGTGGACGCGCCAGCAACGCCTGAGACCACCGGATAGGGCAATTCTCCGCCAGCCAGGAACCGCGCGGGCTCGCCATTGGCTGCCAGCAGGTCAGGCTCGGCCAGGATTTGCAGCACACTTCTCTGCTGAAGGTCGCGAATCGTCGCGCCCAGGTTAATGTCCGGGCGAAAAATAAAGATGTTCAGCAAATCGCTTAAGCCGATCGTGCTGGTATTCGCTCCGGTCGCTCCACTCGATGAGCTTCCGGAGGCGCTCACCAGCTGTGGTGGGGCGAACTGCTGCGTTGAAATCGTGCCAAACGTGTTTGCGCCGCCCGTGCTGAGCAGGTTGATGCCGAAAGCCGTCAACTTTGACCGGTCCACTTGAGCAAATTTTACCTTCAACAGTATCTGCTTCTGCCGGTGCGGCAGCGCGATTTGGATCGAGTTCACAATCTCCTTGGAGAATGGCGCTGCCATCTTTCCGATCTGGTCGGCAACCGCGGACGACGATGCCGTTCCCGTCAGAATCACCCTGCCCTCTTCAGACTCTGCCGCGATGGCCTCGCCGGGTAACCCGCGTGCAATCGCGTCCCGCAGCAAGGACACATCCAAATCGGCGAACACTTCCAGGATTCGCGATCGATTGTCCTCTTGCCACAGGACAACGCTGGTGCTGCCAACCGCTAACGCGGTCACCACTACTTCATTGGGCGCTGTTGTGGCCGTTGTCACCACCGCCGGATTGCCGACCAGAACGCGACGAAGCCGAGGATCAGTACGAATCACGACCGAGTGGCCCACGAGTATGTGCAGAACCTGATTCTCCAGGTTTTCGACAGGCGCTGCCGGCTGCTGCGTAACGGGCTCGGCGGGAATTTTGTGCGGCGCCGCAGGTTCGGCGGGAATCTGTGCCGTCGCGGGCATAAAAGGGCCTAAGGCTATCAACGTGCCGAGCGCCAGCAGGTAACGTGTTGTGCCGTGGACTTTCAGAATGGCCTCCTAGGCTTTACTGCGGAATCACTGGAAATTGGGAAACCGTTATCTTGCCGTTCGCCAGGGTCTCCACGATGTAGGCCTGCGGCGGTTTCACGGCCGCGATCGCCCTGGGGTGTCTCATCTCTGGCTGCGGCTTCTTTGCGATTCCAGCCAATTCAGCCATATCCACTGACGGCACGTCCGGACTCGCCGAGTCTCCGCCATTGCGCAGCACGAAATGGATAGTGCCCTGATGTTGAGCGAGCGCCAGTTTTTCCGATTGTTCAGGAGTCACCAGCAGCGTGACTACGTTTACGTTCTCGGGCTTGCCATTCGGATCCGGGTCCATCTTCGTTCCGGTTGACAGCACCTGAACATTTTGCAGCACCGTGTGAGTCTCCATGCTCGCTTCGCTGTTCTCGGTCTTCAAGGTCACCAATACATCCACATGAGAACCAGGAAAAATAAATCCGGCGATGTTCGTAACCTCATTGGTCTTAACGGCGGTCGCGCGCATGCCGTCCGGAATTTTGGCCGACAGACCCAAACTAGCGTTGGCTGCCAAGTCGCGGTGCAGCACCGGTTGGTGCTCCGCTACGGCGTACATCAGCACGTGGCCCACAACGTCTTCCTTCTTCTCGATTAGCCCATCCAGCGGCACATTTACGGGCCAGTTGATCTCGGTCAGGTTTTCCGCGGTAATGGGCGTGCCTGGCTGCAAGGCAACCGATGCGGCGATGATGCGCTTGGTCTTGGTGCGCGTGCTGGCCTGCGTGCGCGAAATGCGCACATAGAAAACGGACGTGATGCCCAGGGATATCACCAGGGCGGCTACTAGTGCGAATCCAAGTCGTCGGGTACCCATCCATTACCTCCACAATTGCGTAGAAAGAGCCCAGTACAATGTGCCGGCGGCGAATGCCAGCCCATACGGCATGCGCACTGCGCCGGGGTTATCGAGATTAACCGTTGGGTGGGTCTGCAGTCCGTGCTGGGCATGAAATGCCACCACCCCCACTGTGTTCCGCAGCGTTTCAACAATGCGTCCAGACACCACCATCACAATGACGGCCAGCGCCCCTCCCGCCACCGCCGTGGCGAACATTACCCGCCACGACCCAGCGGTCCCGATGATGCACCCCAAAGCGGCAGCCAGCTTCACGTCCCCCGCGCCCATGCCGCGGACGAGATGGAACAACATGAAAACCCCTCCAAAAAGAAGGCCGCCACCCAAACTGAGAAGCAGCCCTCTCCATCCATGGAGCGCCCCTTGCAACACAAGGCCGACAACCATGGCAGGGTAGGTTAGCCGGTTGGGAATCCGCCTTTCCCTGACATCAGTGACCGCGGCAGACACTGCCACTGTGACCGCCATAGCAGCGATGAATTGCGCCGAATTCATGGTGTCCTTCGATGAAACAAGCGGCTCCCGAGGGCTTAGGTGATCAGGGCTTGAACTTTGCCGTTGATCGTGGCGATCGCGGTGCTGATCTCACCACCTAAGGTCGAGGAGCCCGCCACCACCGCTGTCAAGACTGCAAGCAGAACCAGCCCGTACTCCAGCAGATCCTGGCCCGATTCTTCCCGATGGAACTTGCTAATGAACTGTCTGATCGTCATGTAAAACTCCTTCGTTAAATTGGACTTACCTACCCGAACCAGTAAACGTGCTTCTACAAAGAAAGTGGCGCCGCACCGCACAGCCAGTGTGGTCTAGGCTGTGTCGCGCAGCGCCCCAGTGCTTACGTGATTAGGCCTTGAATCTTGCCGTTGATCGACGTGATCGCGGTGCCGATCCCACCCGCCAGGCTGTTCGAGCCCGCCACGACTGCCGTCAAAACTGCGAGCAGAACCAACCCGTACTCCAGCAAATCCTGACCCGACTCTTCCCGATGGAACCTGCTGATCACCTGTAGGAACGTCATGCGTAATCTCCTTCGCAAATTGAATTTGTAAACACCAGTCCCCGTGCCGCGATTTTGGCTTTGGGGCCCAAGCATCTTGTGAACTCCCGAAAACTGGTGGGGACTATTACTGACCGTACAAAGAGCAAACGTAAGGCCAATTAGCCCATGGCTAGCGGAACCTCCACGAATCCTAAGTTGCTGAACCTGGGCCATTTGTGCTTTCGGAACGCTGCCTGGCGAGCAATGGGATGCTAAATAGTGCCAAAGTCTTGCACCGTCTTGACTGGCTAGGGAAAACCTTTCCTCAGAACGAGAGGCATTCGCGCTTGGTCCCTTTCGCGGTATAAGAGCCGAATATAGCCCTGTTAACTGATGGCAAACTTGCCGCTATTCGGACCGAAAGTTGTGTTATTCAGTCAGTGATGTTATTCATTCGGGGTCCCCTAAGGTAAGAATGCTTCGAATTGAAATATGCCTCGCCACGGCGGCGATTCTGGGGGCCTTTGCGTTTCCGCATTTCGGCTCGCGCTGGTTCGAGCGTATCGAATCCAGTTTTGGCCGGTTCGCCCAGCGCCGCGCGCTGTCCGTTCTGGCCGTGGGGATACTGGCTGCCGTAGCTCGGCTCGCCGTCTTGCCGATTCTTCCGGTTCCTACCCCCGCTATCCACGACGAGTTCAGTTACCTGCTAATGTCGGATACGTTTGCGCACGGGCGGCTCGCGAATCCAACACATCCCATGTGGACTCATTTCGAGACGTTCCAAGTCAATCAGGTTCCTACCTACGTCTCCAAGTATTACCCAGCGCAGGGAGTATTCTTGGCGATTGGCCAAGTGGTATTCGGGCATCCGTTCTGGGGCGTTCTGCTGAGCTCGGCGCTGATGTGCGCCGCGATTTGCTGGATGCTGCAAGGATGGATGCCGCCGGCTTGGGCGCTGTTGGGCGGCATACTTGCTGTAATTCGGCTGGGAACCTTCAGCTACTGGGCAAACAGCTACTGGGGCGGCGCGGTTGCCGCGCTTGGCGGCGCGTTAGTGCTCGGTGCTCTCCCCCGGATCAAGGAAAAACCGCAAGTCCGGGACGCAGTGTGGATGGGAATCGGATTGGCACTTCTATTCAATAGCCGCCCATTCGAGAGCCTGTTTTTGGCTGTTCCGATTGCGATTGCTCTTCTCGTTTGGTTGCTCAAGAAAGATGAGCGGCGAACACAAACAAAACTTCTGCGGGTGATCTTGCCGCTCGGAATCATCGTAACTGTTAGCTTCGCCGCCATGGCGCTGTATTTCTGGAAGACAACAGGACATCCATTCCAGCCACCCTATCTCGTGTATGAGAGGGCATATATGAGCGCTCCCTCCTTCCCGTGGATGCCGCCGAAGGCTTTGCCGTCCTATGGCTCGGCCGCAATGCGGGATTTTTACAGCGGAGATCCGGTTGGTGCGTTCGAGTTCGCCAGACAGCATCCTTTATCCCACTTCTCGCTCCGGATTTTCTTGTTCTGGCTTTTCTACCTCGGGCCGATGCTGACGGTACCGTTTCTGATACTGCTGTTGGCATTGCCCGTCGGGACGAAACTTTCAGATTTTCCGTCAGCCTTGCGATTTCTCTTGCTGGTTGCCGGCGCTTCATTCTTTGGAATGTTGTTACCAGTCATTTTCCTGGCGCATTACGCTGCACCGATAACTGCCTTGGTTTACGCGTTCGTTTTGTGGACGATGAGATATATCCGGCCGTTGTTGTTTATGGGGAAGCCCGCGGGCATTGGAATCAACAGAGCAGTCATTGTATTTTGCGTTCTACTTGCCGTTGTTCGGATCGCGGCTCCAATTTCGGGAATCGCCTTGACTCGTCCGAAACTCACTTCCTGGGCGTCGGAGAATTACAAATTTCCCGAACGCCCCGCCATCATCTCGGCATTGGACCAAAAGGGCGGATCACACCTGGTATTCGTGGGGAACGGGCCCGTTCAACGGAGTGACTGGGTTTACAACGCGGCGGATATTGATGCCTCGAAAATCGTGTGGGCGCGCGATCTGGGACCCGCGAAAAACCAGGAGTTAATCAAGTATTTTAGATCTCGAAAAGTTTGGATCCTTGACCCCAACGGCAACACTCCAACGCTGATTCCATACCCCGCTTCCCCGATAGCCCAAAAGCGCTGAATGGGCGGAGTAGTCCCGAACGCAAGTTCCCAACCAAGGCCACAAGTAGGTTCGGAGGGGAACGGGTGAATCGGTGAATCGTGGCAAAGTCTTGCACCTGTTATGCATTACTTTTCCCTCGGCTCGCAATTGCTTGATACGCCCTCGAACCTAGAGTGACGCGCGGGCGCCGCCAGGTAAGAATTGGTATCTACAGGCCCACATGAGCCTCGCTTAGGCAGCCTAATCGCACCCCTATGGGCTAGATCGTTGACACGATGACGTTTATCACTCTGGAAATGCGAGCCAGAAAACGGCGCGTCGACGCGTTGCGCGAATCGCCTGGCCCCTCTGGGTGTAGCTGGCTCCAGAGAAATGACCGCTAATTAAGGATGCCGGTCCAGGCATTACGATGGAACGGGTATTGCTGCCACATCTTTTTTCTTAGAGATCTCGAATGTGCTGGAATTGTCTTCCAACGCGACCATTCGCCGGGGAACTCACAGGCCCCAGGCGAAGTTGAGAGTGCACCTGTCTGCTGGGACTTGGGACTCAAGATTTCGAAAGGGTGGTCAAAGCGCTGCCGTGGGTGTTAAATGAAAACACTGCTCATCTCTTTCATTATCTGGACCTTTGTTCTCCCCTGCATAGTTGCCATTTGCCTAATCCTTGCGTTCGCAAGTGCGTTTATGCCGAACCTTTTTCTTGTCTTAACTGGGCTAGTACTCGCTTTGGGAAGTTTGGCTATCATGCGGGTGCTGCTCTGGACTCCTCACTCATCCAAGGAAGATTCCGCGTCACTCTCAACAACGCATACTGGCAGATAGCGGTCCTCCATTTCTTCCGGGGAGCGATAGCCCAACGCCAAGTGCAGCCACTGCCGATTGTAATAACGCTCGATGAATTTCCTTTACTGTTAACTCGCACGTGCCCGAGGTCTTGGGTGGACACCTAAAGCTTGCATAAATGGGAACCGCGGTTCACGGATTTCACAAAATACGGACATGGAGCTTTGCCATTTCTCGGCGCTTCCAGCGGTAAATCATTTATTTTCTTAGTTGTTTGTAGCTGAATCGTTGTCCCCGCATGGGCTGGTACGTGCTCTTATCTCTTGCAAGAAGTGTCTGTTCGGCCTGTCCCCAAAGTTATCAGTTAATGAATCGGTTCGCCGCTGCCGCATCGACGTTGTTCGTCTAGGTGCCCAGCCAGAGAATCCGCGGGAGCGGAGGGCATACGGGTGTGCCATGTTCGAATTTGCAGGAGAGCAATCAATGCGCCGCCGCCTAACTAATTCAGCTCTTATCGTGGTTGCAATTCTTCTCGCGGTAATCCTTGTCAATGGGAGCATCCCGCAGCCCCCTACTGGATCGTGGCTCTCGAGCGGATCGATGTTGGAGTCACGGAGCGGTGCTGCAGCCGCCTTGCTGCAGGATGGCAGGATTTTGATCACTGGCGGTGACGATGGCGCAGGGCCGGTCGCGACCGCAGAGTTTTTCGAGGCCAGGCCCCCAGGATAGAGGAGAAATGAAAAATCGTGAAATTCGGTATTTTGGGTAAGAATCCCGGGTGTTGGACCAAAGAACTTGCATACGCGTTAGACCACCTGCTCGGCTGACCTGCTCTCGGCAAATACCGGTTCTCCGAAGGCGTCGGGTTACCGTGGAACAAAGAAACCAACTATCGCGTGATTAATTCGGGTTAAAGGGTTGCCAGAAAATCGGACGAGCAATTCCCTGCCCTGGTTAGAGTGCCATACGCCAACCATCGGATGGTGTTGGGAGACGGGGTTTCGGGAAATGAATTTAGCCGCAGCTTCACAGGTTTACTTTTTCCAACCCACAATCCAACCCACAACACACGATGGCTTGTACGACTTCCGCGTAGTTACGCAGTCCCCGCGGTCTTGTAAGTCGTTGTAAAACCTAGTCGTGCTACTCTGATAAAGGGCGAGGTCGGTGGTTCAAGTCCACCCGGCCCACAATTTATTTTCAGTAGGTGCCGCGCGTTGTTCCAAAAATCTCGACCCACAATCCAATCCACACTTACTTGCTTACGCCCGCCGGTGTTTTGCCCACTGCGAACCAGTGATACATCCCGTCTCGTCCAGATTCTCATCACCAATTGATTGCTTCGCTTCCGATCAGTGTTAGCACATAAACACCTAACATTGACCACCTCCATTCGATAGGCAAGAACGAGGCAACCTAAACTTCCGGACACAAATGCGAGTTTATCTCGGCTATGTCCGGCCGTCCGGCGGCTTGGTTTATACGGGACCGCCTATTTGCTGATTTGGAGACATTTGCGCCCTGCTCCAGGCCAGGGGCGGGCAGACTACTGCAGGCGAGAAGTGGCTAAGGAAGAAACGGAAGCATCGCCTGTTTTTTTTGAAACGAAAACGGGTATTCCGTCACTAATTCATACCAGCACTTCGGGCGATGAGTTCTTCGCGAAACGCCGGGTCTCCATGATCTCAACCTCCTAGATTAGAAAAGGCGCAGCGACAACATTTCCACTTGGGGGGGAATTCCATGACCACTTCCACCACGCTTTTCCAATTGAAGTCGGACCGAGGCGCACCTTTCGACGGGTCGACCTCCGGGATCTCTGTCCTTCGTTCGGTCAATGCAAAACCTCTGCCGTCCGAAGCGGGGTTTGCATTGGAGAACGGCTTCCTCGAAATCGCCGCGCATGAAAAATTGAATGCATTGCAGTCGTTTTCCTTCGAAGCAGCATTCACTGTGCAGAAGCTCGCCGTTGAACAGCAGACTGTCTTCGAAAGCCAATCGCCTGCGGTGACGCTGTCCGTGGATTCGAAAGGGAAGCTCATGGCCTCTCTCAAGACTGTGGCCGGATGGTTCACAGTCGACAGTGGCGAAACTCGCCTCAAGGAAGGGGTCGAAACAAAAGTCCAGCTCACGCGATCCAGGAGTGGCCTGACAGCGCTGAACATCGACAACAAGGTAGCGGGAACAAAGACGATCGGCGGAAGTCTGGCGAATGCAGGGTCGAACGGAATTCGCATCGGGGCAGACTGGGCGGGAAAGAGCCGTCCATTTTCTGGAGCGTTCTCGCAATTCCAGATACGGAGCGCTCCGCTGACCGCGGAAATGACGACGCAAAAACTTGAAATGGCTTCGCACATTGCGGAGGTCTTCCGTGGAAAGACCAGCATAGACAAGGTGCGGGTCAATTTGTTCGACGATTCGAGCCGTTCACGGCTGCAGGCCATCCGGGACATCATGACTGCAGCAGGAGTAGACGCACTTTCGGATCTGACGACGCTTCAGCTGAAGATCCCCACGGTGATGACACCTGGTCGAGTGATTGTTGCTCGTCGCGTTGGCTCGGGATTGGCGATTGACTGGTCCAAAGTCGCGGTGGAGATCAAGGAAGCCGACGGGGACGCCAAGCGTACAAAGCTAGCGCAGTACCTGACCAATCGCAACAGCGCCAGTGTCCTGACGCCTGCTGCTTCCAGCCGTGGGCTCGCGTCGACGGTATCGGATGCGAGCCGATTGCCACAGATTGCGAGGATCTTGTCATCGCTTCCTCAGGCGAAGCCAGCTCAACAGCCAGCAGCTCAAAGGCTTGCGGCCGTGCAGGTCGACTATCCCGTTTCGATGCGGCAGGGAAATTTTGCTTTGCGGAGCAGCTTGGCACCTCAGAATCTGACGGAATTCGTGAAGGTGGAAGATGGAAAAGTCAGTCTGACGGATAGTGGAGCTGAAGACAGGCTCGAACGGTTTAACCCCGCGCTATGGCCGACGCTTGGCGACAATGGGATCCAGTTTTTGACTTTGAAAACAATCCCCGTCAACACCGCGGTGATCATTGCGCATACGCTCGATCTGACCGACACCGAGTTGGTCGTCGAGCCGGCGGTCACAAAACTCTACATCATTGCGGAAGAAGTGATTTGTGGACCCAACGCGCAGATCACCTGGAGGCGCCCCGGAGGCGACACGCCTCCCAGGCTGGATGATCCTGCACTCGATGGTCGCGGCTGGTCGGGCATACAAACGAAGGACGGATCGAGGGACGGCTTGGATGGTCTTGATGGTCAGCCTGGGGCAGCAGGTATTGGAGGCGCCGCCGGAGTGAACTCGCCGACCCTCGAAATGTGGGTAAAAGCGCTAACCGCGATTCCAATGCTGGATCTAGATGGTGAGGACGGTCGTGTCGGCGGCCGTGGACAGCGCGGGGGTAACGGCGGAAATGGCGGGGATGGGAATGTGGGAGAACGCGTGTGGTTTTTCACATGGATCTGCACTTCCGATCCTGGCGACGGCGGCGATGGAGGAAATGGCAGCACAGGTGGTGTTGGCGGCGGTGGCGGCAAGGGCGGCAACGGTGGTGACATCACAATCGGAGTCCTCGAAGGCACACTCGCAAGCACGGTCACAAACAAGAGTTTCAAAATCAAGAATGAAGGCGGGCAGGGAGGTCAGGGAGGGGATGGAGGCGCGGGTGGTGCAGGTGGTTACGGTGGCCGGAGCGGTGCCGGAGAAACTTGCCACGACGCCCAAGATGGACATCGCGGCGCGCAAGGACAGCCCGGAGGTCGCGGTTCCGCCAATCCAAATCGAGGAGCGGACGGAGATATCACCTTTTTCGAATTCACGCAGGAAGCATGGGATGAGATGCTTACCCGCCCATGGGTTTCGCAGATCAATCCGACTGAATGTTTTCCTGGAGACAGGATCACGCTAACCGGTAGCCGGTTCACGACGGCCGATACCGTCTACGTAGACACCGCGGGCCTGGTGCCGACGATCAACGCTGATGAAACTATTTCCGTCGCGATTCCCGTAAACACAACGGGTGGTCAGAAATCGGTGTATGTAAGGAGGCCTGACGGGACGGAGAGCAACCGTTTGGCGGTTTGGATCAAACCGCAGCTGGACGCCTTCTCGACTTTGCTGGCTCCAAATCTGGATGTGACGTTGAATGGCCACGCGTTTCTGGCGGGAGCTTCCGTTCTGATCGATGGCGCCGCGGTGCCTGCGAAGGCGGTGACGAACACTTCGATCGAATTTGTGACTCCCGGGACCGCAGGAAATGGATCTGCTGGAGGGTCCGTGACAGTGCAGGTCCGGAACCCGGACGGAAAGGTCAGCAACTCACGCACGGCGACGAAGCCGCACATTCTGGAAATCCCGTTCAAATGGGGAACGAACAATCTGTCATTCGACAACTTTTCGGATGGCGTGCCGAGTTGGGGAACATTCGAGCAGACCTTCGGCACAGTGGAAGTCTGGCACGAGTTACTGGATCCGATTTTCGGGCATCCCTTGCTCACGACCGCCTTTTTCCTGTTCTACGAATATTTCCTGAAGGGAACGGCAAATGGCGGGCTGGCAACCGGCTTTTGCACGTCACTCGCGAGCCTGGTCACAGACAAGCTGTGGACCGGCGCGACGGATACGAACACGCTTACGAAGGACCAACTTCACGAATTTCTGACCGCGGTGCATGGAAAGCTTCTGAGCCGGCAAAGCCTGATCCATTTTCATGCCGAAGGCAGAGAGGGCATTGCGCGTGTCGAAGAGACCGCACGGGAGATCGAGACAATTTTTCTGCGAGGCGCGAGCCGGCAAAACGCGCCGCTCTTGTTCTTTATTCCTTCGGGCGAGGTTTGGGATTCGGGGTACTTCGACAAGTTGGGAGATTCTCACTGCGTGATGCCCTATAGATTCGTCTATCCGGCGGGACATGCCGGGCCGCAACTGTCTCCTGATGGGAGCGCGACGGTTGACGGTCTTGACGGCGTGAAACTCTACGTGTGGGATTGCAACCACGCCAGCGACTCGAATTGCAGGTTGGAATTCTCGAAGGACGGAGGCGGAATGCTGCAGTTCCAATATGTTCCGGACGGTGACGTGGAATTCAAATCGAGCGATGGAATCACCCTGGGAATGATGACGAACGGCGACTATCTGCTCGCGGACCACGATTTGCCGTTTTCCGGACCATTCGGTCTGACGTCCTTCATTATCGATTTCCTGCTCTCGCCCGCGGACCTGCAGGTAACAGACGGGCTGGGATTGCGAACGGGCAATTTCGGCGGCCAGCTTCTTTCGGAAATTCCCGACAGCCATCCGTGCTACTTGGCCAAAGGCATGTATATGCTGCCTGCAGATACTGCCCTGACTCGTCGAATCGTGGGGAACGGGGTTGGAACATACACCTACAACTCGATCATGCCGACCATTGGTTCCCTTGTCATTCAAAACGTTCAAACTGCGCCTGGGCAAGAAGATGTGCTCGCGGTGAGTTCGGACGGGACACAAATCAGGTTCTCACCGGGCGCGCAGAAGACATTTAACCTGACGATTGCGAAACAGGTTGGCACCCAGGCGAGAGCCATCGCGATCAACGGAGTCGGAGCCGCTCCCGGAGCTGATCTGGATCTGACGATAGCTCCGGATCTGTCTGTTGTCCGATTGGGGAATCGAGACGCCGCACGTTCGGTTGACGTATCAGCTTTTGCGATCAAGAAAGGGGACGCATCCGGCGTCAACAAGGCAATAAACCAGTTGCAGTTGCCGTCACAGCACGACCTCGTGGTGACAATTCCAGATTGGAATCAGGTAAATCTGAACGCCGAGGCTCTCAGCTTTTCTTGAAGCACAGAGTGCTGTGTACCTCCGCCCCCAAACGGCGGCTGGATCGCATCCATACGGCCCGAACCCTGAACCGTTTGTCTCGCCGCAACCAATGGGGGAATACGACGAGAAGGCGCGGATCGATGTCAACGCGCTAACGGTCAGACAGAGTCCGAACAGGGACGACATTCCCGACTTCCCCATCCGTATCACCCTCATGATGGTCCAGGAGCCGTTAGGCCAGGTGGACTACGTAGTCGCCAGTCTGACGAGAAGAAAAAGTTCGGCGTTTGGCCGGAGAAGAAATGTCGACAGTTGCCTTCCCTTTCTCGCTGTACTTTTGGAACGGGAACACGCTCTTCACAATCTCTTAGCCCGTGTACCCGCCGTGTACCTCACTTCGGCAAATCTGTGGTTTTTGGTGTTTCTGGCGCCGAATGAAATCAATAAGTTGCGTACTATCAATCAAGCTCAGAATTCCGACTCCCCCCGCCTCCACCATGTTACGTCGTTTATAGTCAATAAATTGCGTGCATTTCAACGAGCTGAAGGATAGCCACACTGGTTTCCGCTAGCCGGAGGTTAAACTGCGTTTTCTCGCGTTGCTGCTGGCATGGGTTCCCGCCGGGTTCAGAACTCGACGGATGGACTGCGCAGACACAAACGAGTTACGTAGAGGTTCATCCGGCGCGAATGAGTCCGCCAGGTTGCGCATGTAGGCCTCGGCGCGGGCCCGGTGCATTTCCGCCAGTTTTTTTGTTTTATGGCGATACAGGTCATAGGCTGTGGCGTGTACTCGCCAAGCGCTTACTGGAACCTCAAACTGCTCCAGGATCGCCAGACCCTTTTCAAGACTTTCTTCTGCCAATTTCTGGTTCCTCTGGGCCACGGCTATTCTGGCTTGCAAGTCCCACGCGAGAGCGTGGAGATTGGGATCGGAAGTCGACAGAGCGAATTCCGAGAAGAGCTCCGCGCCTGTTTGAGAGCTATGGAGATTTCCGGCAGCCAGCCACGCGTTGGCGATTCCGAGTTGTGCCTGCAGCCGCCAGTACCAGTGCAGGAAAAATCGCGGCGTGAGTTCGGGATCGAGCACATCTTCGAAGCACACCACAGCTTGCTCGTAGTTTCCGCGCTCAATTTCCAGGTAGCCCTTTGCAACCTTGGCGATTGTTTTCGGCTGTCCGCGGAGGTGCCCAGCTTCTCCGTCCCCGACGGACTCACCTAATTGCCGAGCTCCTTCATAATCGAGAACGAGTATGCGCAACCAGGCTTCGCGAAAAATAAAAAGCCAGGCAGAGTTTCCGTTTTTTTCAGCTGCGGCTTTTCCTTCGCGGATAATCTGCATCAACTCACCAAACTGGCCCGAATGCAGCAAAGCGAGTGTTTTGCCTCCGAGCGAGAAAAAATGAACCATCGAATCTGCAGCTCGGTCGAGTTTCGGAATGCCGGCGTCCGCGATTTTCAAGGCCTCGCGGTAATTTCCTTGCAGCGACTGGACATAGCCGTAAAGCATCTCAGGATATCCGATCGTGGGGAAGCCGCCTGACTTGCGGACCTTTTGGCTGGCAGACGCGCAGGCTTCCGCATCTTCTTTTCGCCAGGTGTCGTAGATCAAACGCGTGCAGGCGGCCAACATCTCACAGCGGGCGTGCAGCAACGGGTCGCCGGCCTCCGCGCTGACTTGAACCGCGCGCTCGACAGCGAGGAGCCCTCGTGTGGGATCGATAAAGCCAAACGGGCGAACAAGGGCATTTAGCGCGCTGACCTCGGCTGCTTTCAATCCGGCTCCGGCTGCGCGATTCGCCTGTGCTTCATGAGTCTTAGCGGATTCAGCCATAGCACCAAGGCAGTAGTAAGCATCCCCGATCGTTTCCAGGATCTCGATTTCGTGTTGTGCTCGAGTATGCGCGGGCGCTTTCGCGACGAGTTTAAGCGCATGTTGCAAGGTTTGAATGGCCTCTCGATATGCAAATCGCCTGGCCGAGGTTTCGGCAGCCAAGATCAAATAATGCACGGCCTGTTCATAAGCGTGGCCCTCTTCGAAATGCGCCGCGAGCTCACCGGCAATCTCCAGTCTGTCCGGCGTACAGAGAACCTTCGAGCGGTCTCCTAAAGCCCGGTGCAGATTGGAGCGGGCCACATCGGAAAGGCGTCGGTACAAGACTTCACGATACAGTGAATGCCGGAATTCGTAGTGCGCGGAAAATTCGCCACTCGCTAATTCCTGAATTCCGGCAGCTTTTATGAACTGCTGTTTTTCCGCGAGCCCCTCGCAAATCGCTTCGATGCGGTTTGATTCCGGGTTAATCGATGTAACGAGAGCCCAGACGGAGAAGCTGTCACCGGCGACGCAGGCGCTTTTCAGAATGTTTTGTTCGGAGTTGTCTAACTGCTCAAACTGTACTTCGATCAGCTGCTGCAGCGTTTCAGGAATGCCGGGGTCGAATTTGTCGAGCGGCCTAGTTAAGGTCCAGCTTCCATGAACCTCGGCAATCAAGCGGGACTTCACCATCTGCTGAACGATTTCCGTCATAAACAGGGCATTGCCGCCCGAGTGACGGTAGATGAGATTCGCGAGACCTGCCGGGAACTCAGCCTGGGGGAATTGCGAAGCGAGGAACTCAGCGACGTCAGATTTTTCCAACCGCTCCAGCGCGATTTCATGGCACAAATTGTGGACCAGCAGGTCTTGCTTCAATGCCTTCAAGGGGCTCTGCGAAATGAGCACATCGGCAGGGCGGTAAGTGCCAACCAACACGAGCTTGGCAGACTCACGGCGCCGGGCCAGAGCCGATATCACATCCAGCGTTGCCCCATCCACCCAGTGAAGATCTTCCAGGATAAAGACCAGAGGATTTTCCGCAGTCAATACCTCCAGCACTTCACACATCTCACGGAGCATGCGCTCGCGCGTGGCGCCGAGGATTTCTCTCTGTAACACTTCTCTCTGTTCGGGCTTCACGAGTGAAGGGAACTGAATCAGCCACGTAGGCGCTCGATTCATCAGGGCCTGAACGAAGGGGTTTTCGTCCGGGTCACGAAGCAACTGCCCAATTGCTTCCAGCAGCGCATAATATGGTTCTTTCCCACCGAAACCTTCGACACACTGTCCACGAGCTATGCGTAACTTCCGACGAGATGTTGCCGTTTGCTGAAAAAGATCAGCGAGCGTTGTCTTGCCGATTCCGGCCTCGCCCGTAATGAACACGATCTGCCGCTCGCCCTGAACCGCGTTGTCGAGGAAGTTATCGAGTTGTGCCAGGGCATTTTCCCGTCCAACAATTGTTTTCGTTGCTTGCTGGACCGTTCGTGAGCTCGCGGGAAAGCGCTCGTCCTGGACGGGAGCAATAAACTGGTAGCCGCGGCGGGGAAACGTCGCCACGAAAATCGGTTTGTCTGCCTCGTCGCCGAGGACCTTGCGAATTCGCAACACATACTTCTTTACGATTTCAGGATTCACATAGCTGTCCGGCCAGAGCGATTCGAGAATCTCCTCCTGGCTTACCAGTCGGCCAGAATGTTCAACTAAGTACCGAAGCACGTCGAAAGCTTTTGGCGTGAGAGGCACCCTTTCCTCAGCGCGCCACAGGCAATGGTTGATGCCATCAAGGCGGAATTCGCGAAACACCTTCATTTGGGAGAGCCGTTCCTCTACCCGGCTTAAAAGAGACCCCACTAGCGAATGTTCGTTAACACTATATGGCGGGAACCTGGTATTTCGCTGTTGACCACGCCTAAGTTCGATTCGTCTGGGGCCAGCATCGTTGCACCAGATTGCGACCAAATTTGGACCGAAAAGACCACCCGTTGGTCACGCGCGAAGTCCTCAATTGCCAATACTCTGGTCCGGAGCCGGCCGGTCAAGAACCGGAACTGGTATCTAAGAATAGAGGACAAACTGGACATGAATAAAGTACTTGCTGCACTTTTGCTTTTGCCGCTGTGTGGGGCCGCGGTTTCCGCCCACCACGGTGAGGACGTGGTGCGATGGAAGGGCATCGCAGGAGTAATCACAGCACAAGGCGTGGACAATCCGGTGGGGGACATTGACAGCGGAACGTTTGCGTGGACTGCGCGGAGCGGCCGTGCAAGCGTGAATCTCGTGTCGGGCCAGACTGCATTCGAAGTTGAGGGGTTGGTCATCAATGGAACTGTATTCAGCGGTACACCCGGCCCGGTGAATTCGATCACGGGCACTTTGGTGTGCAACCCCGGTCAGCGCGACGAGACCGTGCTGGATACTCCGGTCGTTTCGCTCAACGCTCAAGGGGACGCGCGCTTTTTCGGACAAATCGGTAATATTCCGGTTTCCTGCGGCAATCCGCTATTCCTTTTGCGTATCGCAACGCCAGCGACGGGTGCAGTGGGTCGATGGATCGCAACAGGCACGGAGCGATCAGCCGACAACGACTGATTCGAACTACGTCATTTCTCATAGCCAAGCAATACCCCGGCCTCTCGGCTGGAATGGCTTGCGGCGCTGGCGGGGGTACGCATGGGCGATCCCTGCCGGCGACCAAATCCGCAAACTCAATTTGCATTTAAGGAGACAGTACTAATGCTTGTGAAGCGTTCGTTGAGTTTCGTTTTTGCATTTGTTATTGCGTTCCTCGCAGGCTGTGGAGGTTACGGAAGACAAACTTCAGGAGTTGTCCCGACTTCCTTAGTTGTGACACCCATGATGAGCTCTCAGTCTATTGGTGATAGTCAACAGTTTATCGCTACGGCCACATTCAGCGATAACAGCACTCGTAATGTAACGGCTCAAGCGGGCTGGACATCGAGCGCTACTTCGGTCGCAATGGTTACCCTGGCGGGTCTCGCAAATCCCATTGCACAAGGCGACACCACAATTTCCGCCAGTTACAGCGCCGCGGGCAGGTCACTAACGGCGTCTGCCGCTCTGCATGTCACGGTGCCCGACCTGCAGTCGATCAGTATCGTGCCTTCAACCACCCAACTTGAACTAGGGGCGAATCAGCAGTTCGTAGCGACTGGGAGATTGACGGACGGAAGCAATCGAGACTTGACGCAGGCCGTTTCCTGGAGCAGCAGCGATCAGAACGTATTGCGGGTAAACACCAGTCCAGGACGGATCGGCCTTGCGAACACGCGCGGCCCAGGTACCGCGACGATCAGGGCCTCACTGAATGGCTTCTCGGCGGCCAGTCCAGTGACTGTGATACGCCGCGTGCCAAAATTTCTCTATGCGGCGGGCGACACTGGGATCATCGGGTACTCGATAAATCCCAACACTGGCGCCCTGGCTCCCTTGCCTGGCGGGACTTTTTCTGCGACAGGATTCATCAGATCACTGGCGAGAACTCGAGACCGTAAATTCCTCTACGCGGCAGACTCAGACACGCGAGCGATCTGGGGCTTCAGAATTGATCCATCCGGAGCGCTGGTTCAGGTGCCTGGTTCCCCTTTCACAATGGGAGCCGGAAACTCGTTTCAATCCCCCTTTTCCGTTCTCGCAAGTCCCACCTCTGACTTCCTCTTCATGACCGACTTTGGCACAGGGCTGCTCACGACATTTGCCATCGGAGCGGATGGCTCACTCGCGGCTCAGGGCTCGAGTGTTAATGTTGGCTCTAGCCCGTTCCGGGCTACCATTTCCTATGACGGAAGGTTCACATATCAGACCTCTTCTACGCCGGCACAGATTGCAGGTTTCTCGATTGACGAGAACGGTGTGTTGGCAGCGATTGGGCGAGGCACGATCGCGACGGGCGCCCGCCCCGATGACGTGACCGTCGACCCCTCAGGGCGGTTCCTCTATGCAACTTTATCTGATGGATCGCCGGGTGGCGTGCCCCCTGCCGTACTTGGATTCGCGATTGACTCGCTGACGGGCGGCCTCACTCCACTTCCGGGCTCGCCATTCAACGGAGGCGACGGTCCTTTCTCCACGGCCACAGACGCTTCTGGCCGCTTCCTCTATGTCGGCAGTGCAGGCACCGATTCTAGCGGGGGCGGTATCTCCGGCTTCTCGATTGACAGCGACACAGGAGTTGCAACAGCAATTCCAGGCGCATCCCTTTCCACACGACTCTTTTCGATCTCAGTGGCGGTCGATCCTAGCGCGCAGTTCGTATACGTCGGACACAGGGGTAATCAAGGCATTCAGGCGTTCCGTATCGACCAGCAGACTGGCGCACTAACCGAAATCACAGGATCACCGTTTTCTGCACTGGACACTGTATTTGCCATTACTACGACCTACTAAATGACACGAATGATGCGCACCCCTTGGCAGACGTTCGGTTTCGCTGTTCCCGTACGCGTTACGCAACAGAACTAAGCCCGGTCGAAAGAAAATCCCGCGTTCCAGATACGTTCCAGTTGGGCGCAATTCTGGAATATCGTGCGTTTTGGCTGGTCAGAAAATCAATAAGCTGCTCGTTTTCAGCAATCCTGAATATTCCGACTCCCCCGCCTTCATCCTCCTTGGTTCTCTTCGCGAGCTACGGCGAATTTGATCGCCATTGTCACCTTTGTTGAGATCCTCGTCCCGGGCGAATTTGGGTGGTGGCGCTGCAGCGGGCGGGGCGAACCCCGCCCCTCCAAAGGATTTGTGAAGCTCAGAAACTGTTGTGTGAACTGGAACAGTTTAAAGTGAAATTGTTAGCGGGAGAGCCAGCCGCCGTCGACGGCTAGGACGTGGCCGTGAACGTAGTTGCTGGCTGGGGAGCAAAGGAAGACGGCGGCTCCGGCGAGATCGGCGGGTTCGCCCCAGCGGGCGGCGGGAATGCGGTCGAGGATTTGGCGGCTGCGGGTGGGATCGTTGCGGAGGGCGGTGGTGTTGTCGGTGGCCATATAGCCGGGGGCGATGGCGTTGACGTTGATTCCCTTCGCGGCCCATTCGTTCGCGAAGGCTTTGGTCAATTGCACGACTCCACCTTTTGCCGCGGCATATGCGGGGACCAGAATTCCGCCTTGAAAGGAAAGCACCGAGGCAATGTTGAGGATTTTTCCTGGCGTGCCTTGCTTGAACATCTGGCGGGCGGCGAGTTGGGAAAGAAGAAAGACGGCGGTGAGGTCGATGGAGATGACATCGTCCCAATCCTTGGAGGAATAGTCTGCGGCGGGAGAGCGGCGGATGATTCCCGCGTTGTTGACGAGGATATCGAGGGAGCCAAATTCCGCCACGGTGTTTGCGATCAGAGTGGAGCAGGCATCGGGTTGGGCGAGGTCGGCGGAAAAATAGGAGCAGCGGCGACCGAGAGCTTGAATTTGGGCGCAGATGGCGCCGGGATCGGAAGCGCGGCCGTGACAGGCGACGTCGGCGCCGGCTTGCGCCAGGGCAAAGGCGATGGCCGAGCCGAGACCTCGGTGAGAACCGGTGACGAGGGCGGTTTTGCCGTTGAGTTGGAATGACGAGAGGCTCATTAGATTTTTCTCCCACGAAGAATTCTTCTGCCGCGAAAATGAATAGTGCAGGATTCTGGAGAAAATGTCTCCCGAAACGCGGCGATCAGATCCTGCGGACCAGGCCGCGATCGGTGGCTTGCGTGTTGCGAACAAGGAGCAGAACGAGAAGCATGCCCGTAAACGGAATCAGGCCGGCGATAATCATGAGTGGATCGAAGAGATGGGTGCCGGTGGAGAGGCGCGCATCGGCCAGGCGTCCGGCGAGGAGAAAGACAATCATGGTACCGATGGCGGCACCGGTGCCGCTTAGGCCGCTGACGGAAGCGACGGAATCAGAATGGAAGAGGTCGGAGGGGAGGACGTTGGCGATGGTGGAGAACGCGGCGTAGGAAAAAGTGGACAGGGCAAAGAGCAGGGCCAGCAACCAGACGTTTACGGTGAAGATGGTGGGGATCAGAAGGGTAACTCCACAGCCGCCGAATATCGCCAAAGCCTTGCGGGCACTGCCGACAGACCAGCCACGCTTGATGAGATAGCCGGAGACGCCGCCACCGAAAAAATTCCCGAGATCGGCGGCGACAAAAGGAATCCAGACGGCAATCAAGCCGCTTTTGAGGGAGATGCCTTTGGCGACGAGATAGATAGGAAACCAATCGGCAATGAAGAAGAAGACCGGGTCGGTGAAGGTGCGAGCGATGATGGTTCCCCAGGTTTGAGGCAACTTCAGAAGATCTCGCCAGCGGGGGCGCGGCCTTTCTGGGGAGTCCTGCGCGAGCGTGTCGGAGAGGATCATGCGGCGCTCGGCATCTTCGATGCGCGGATGTTCCTCTGGCGTGTAGTAGAGCCAGCGCCAGACCAGCAGCCAGGGAATGCCGAGGAGGCCGGGAACCACAAAGGCAGCGCGCCAGCCGTAACGGAAATAAATCGACAAAACAATGAAGGGAGCGATGGCGCCGCCGACGGAAGAGCCGCTATCGAAGAAGGCGGTGGCCAAGCCGCGTTCGTGTTTGGGAAACCACTCGGAAACGGCTTTGGTGGCGGCAGGCCAGTTTCCGGACTCGGCAGCGCCCAGGAAAAAACGAAAGCCTAGAAACGAGTAGAAGCCGCGGGCGAATGGCGTGAGGAGAGAGACCAGAGAATACCAGGCGACGGTGAACGTCAAGCCGCGTTTGGTGCCGACGCGATCCATGAGGCGGCCGCAGAGGGTTTGGCCGATGGAATAGGCGGCACGAAACGCGATGCCGATGGCGGCGTAGTCTGTGTTGGTCCAGTGATAGTCACGTTTCAGGAATGGAGCGAGGAGAGAGAGGGTCTGGCGGTCGACATAATTAATGAGCGTGGAGGCGAAGAGGAGTGCCGCAATCCACCAGCGGAGGCGAGGAATTGTGCGGCGCCCAGCGGAAGGATTGGGCTGTTGGCCGGATTGTGGACCATGCTGCATCAGGAAGCCGTGGAAAGCGAAGAGCGATGGGCCGCCATGGGTTACGCCGAAGCCGAAAGCGTGGAAAGCGTGGCGGGGCTGAGCAGGGCGGAGGATTGGAGGTCGAGATAAACGGTGGCATTGGGATGGTTGCGCAAAATGGAGGAGGGCGCCATGGGACTGATGGGTCCATCGAAACAGGCTTTGATGGCGGCGGCTTTGCGGGGGCCGGGAACGACGGCGAGAATTTCGGTGGCCTTGAGAACCTGACGGACGGACATGGAGACGGCCTGCTTGGGGACGGCGTCGAGATTCTCGAACCAGCCTTCGGCGACTTGCTGGGCGCGGCAGGCGTGGTCGAGAGCGACGACGATGTAGGGATCTTCGATCGCGAAATCGGCAGGGGGATCGTTGAAGGCGATGTGCCCATTTTCACCGATGCCGAGAAACGCGATGTCAATCGGGGAAGCGGAGATGGCCTTGCCGACGGTGCGGATAACTTCGGCGGGATCCTGAGAGCCGTCGAGAAGGTGATGGTTGACGATGCCGGTCTTGGAAATCAGGCGATCCTGGAGGAATTTGCAGAAGCTGGCGGGGTGGGACATGGGGAGGCCGATGTATTCGTCGAGATGGAAAAGAGTGACGAGTTTCCAGTCGATGCCGGGAGTTGCAGTCAGGGCTTCGAGGAATTCGAATTGGGAGGCGGCGCTGGCAGCGACAACGCGAGCCTGGCCGCGGGTGGCGATGGCGGAGCGGATCGCGTTGGCCGCTTGAGCGGCGGCGGTGTTGCCGAGGGAAAGCCGGTCATTTAAAACTCTGAGCAGCATTGGGAAGCCTCCTGTGCGTGCAAGCCTGGGTGATCGACAGAGTAAATAAGAATGGTCACGGAACCTGGTGGCCGGGCGAAGAATCCGTTGAAAGAGCGAAAGAGAAAACGTCGCTTCCAGCGGCGATGGCCACGTATTGGACACCGGCGACGGAATAGGTCATCGGCGATGCGCGCATGAGCTGGCCGGTGTTGAAATGCCAGAGGGCGCGGCCGGTGGCGGCGTCGACCGCTTCAAAAGAGTTGGAGTCGTCGCCGAAGAAGACGAGGCCGCCGGCGGTGGTCAGAGTGCCAGCCCAGGAATTGCCAGAGCCTGTTTGCGGATAGCTCCAGACGCGTTTTCCATCGGCGAGAGAAAGGGCCAGCAGGATTTTTTGCATGCGTTCGCCGGGAGGAAGAGAGGTGCCGGTGTTGTAAAAGGTGGCGCCCTTCACGAAGTCTTTGGGTTTGGCGAGGAAGAGATTGCAACTTTCAAGAGCAATCACATAGAAGAGGCCGGTGGCGGGGTTATAGGACGGCGAAAACCAGTTTGTGGCGCCATCGATGCCGGGACAGATGTTGGTGCCCTCCGGAGTGGGAATTCTGCCCGAGAGAATGGGGCGGCCGGTGGGGTCGATGCCGGTGGCCCAGTTTAATTTTTCGACGAAAGGAGTGGCGCGCAGAAATTTGCCGTTGGTCCTGTCGAGGAGATAGAAAAAACCGTTGCGGTTTGCCTGAACCAGAAGATGGCGGATGTTTCCGTTCTCTTCGGAGTCCACGAGGACGGGGGTTTCCGTGGCGTCGTAATCGTAGACATCGTGAGGAGTGAATTGAAAATACCATTTGAGCTTGCCGGTGCCGGGGTCGAGGGCGAGGACGCAAGCGGTGTAGAGGTCGTCGCCCGGGCGAGAGTCACCGACGAAGTCGGGTGCGGCATTGCTGGTGGTCCAGTAGAGCGTGTTGAGTTGAGGGTCGTAGGTGCCGGGCATCCAGGTGGTGGCGCCACCGTGGAGATAGGAGTCGCCGGGCCAACTGGAGGAGCCAAATTCGCCGGGGCCGGGAATGGTCCAGAAACGCCATTTGCGTTTGCCGGTGGCGGCATCGAAGGCAGCGATAAAGCCGCGGACACCGGAATCGCCGCCGGAAGTGCCGACGATGACGGTGTCTTTTATCACCAGGGGGGCGCTGGTGGCGCCATAGTGTTTGGTTTTGTCGGCGTAGGCGACATCCCAGAGCAAATTTCCGGAGCGAGCATCGAGCTTGAGCAAGTGGGCATCGTCGGTTTCGACGAAAACGGCGTTTTGCCAGACGGCGACGCCGCGATTCTTGTGGGCAGCGGCGTCGTCCAACAGGCCGGAGCTGACCGGGCGGTGATAGTGCCAAAGCTGGCGGCCGGAGCGGGCGTCCAGAGCAAAAACATCATTCGAAGAAGTGATGAACATGAGTCCGCGGGTGACGATCGGGGTTACTTCGAGAGCTTGAGAATTTCCTGGATGGAAGACCCAAGCGGCGTTCAGGCGCGCGACGTTTGAGGTGTTGATGAGTTGCAGGCTGCTGTAGCGGCGGCCGGTGTAGTCGCCGTTGTAGGAAGTCCAGTTTTCGCCGACGGGCTGGGCGAGCAAGTCTTCGGCAGTGACTCGCTGAGAGGCAACGGCGGGAGAAGGGACTTGTTGTGCGAGCGCAGAGACGGCAAGCAATGCGGCGGCTAGCAGGAAAGCGGAGCGATATCCGAGGCGAGATTTCATGTCAGCGGTCGATTTGCGCGGCAATGCGTACTTCCTGGAGCGAGCCGCGATCCACGCCGTTCTGATCCATCAAGTGCAGCGAGAGGCGAGCGGGTTTTCCGGGTGGGGCGAGGTCTGTTTTTAGATCCACAAGCTCTGATGGAGAAACGTCGGCGACTGGCATGGTGGAAAGGGGAGCGCCTCGTTCGTCGTAAAAATGAGCGACGAGGTGGCCTGCGTAAAAAACACCGAAGGTGCCGGTGAGCCTGATTTTGCCGCCATCGAGCGGGGTTGCACGAAGCGGGCGGACGAGAAGGCCGGCGTCGGTGACGCCGTGGATATCGCTTTCGGTGCGAGTTGGAAACCAATCGGTGTCGAACTGGCATTCTTCGCCAGGATTCAAACGGCACATGGGACTGTTGAGCTCGGCTTCCATGTAGTAAGGCGAATCTTTCGTGCCGCCCAGGGTGGCTTCGCCGTCGTTATTGAAATGAGGTTCGGGACCGTTGGTCCAGAAGATTACGGAGGCGCGTCCCGGGTAGGTTTTGTTTTCTTCGTAGCGGGATTTCTCGACCATGGCAAAGCGGCTGGAGCCGTCGACGACAGCCAACCAGCCGGCGACGGAATCGAGCCACAACTCAGCAGCCCAGTGGGAGTAGTGGACGGCGAAGAGGCCGTCGTCCCGCACAGAGACAGCGGGATTTTCCGCGGGCCCGAAGCGAACGTGATAACGGAGGAGATAGCCGCTGGCCGGATTTGCGGGAGTGAATCCCCAGATGTCGGGATTTCGTTTTGTGGGCGCGCCGGGAAGGCTGGTGGAATACTGCGAGACGGATTGCATGGACCACTCGAGGGAGTGGCCAGAAATATTTTTCATTCTGGCGCGAAACTGGATGCGGGGAGAATCCGCGTCCAGGGTGATGGTGCGAGAGAATTGGACCCCGGTTTGGGGATCGGAGGGGCTGATTAATTCAATCTGGCAGCGTTGGCCCTCGGCGAGTTTTTTGAAAGTGTAAGGGCCGTCGTCGAGGAGGTCGGAGTTCCCTACCCAGTGCTGCTCGTCCTGATTCCCTTCCGGCAAGAGCCATAATTTATCGCCGCCATAGTTGAACCATTGAGCGGAGGTGGGAGGCAGATATGTTCCGCGGAGCTCGGGATTGACGAAGAGATAGTCGTGACCGACAAAGGTGACCTGCATAAGGCGGCCGCCGTTCTGGGGAACGACGATGAGGCGGAGCCACTGGTTGAAGAGTTGCTGGGCGGACCAGCCGAAGTAGTCGACGGGCTCGACGCGGCAAGAAGGCTTGGATTGCGAATTTTCCTGTGCGAGGGTTGCGGTGGAACAACTAGCGGCGGCGAGGGAGGCAAGGAGGAGGAGTCTGCCTGAGAGGCGAAGCAAAGGGTGCAAGTTCATCATTCCACCTTCCGAGGGGCTGAAGCCCGGGCACGCAGCGCAAGAATGAGAAAACACTTTCACTGTGCGAAAACGAAAGAATTCGATGGAAAACGAAAGAAAAGCTTTCGCCGCCAAGCTTTTCTATGGTAAATGAACTTTGACGTTTGGGGGCGCAAAATCGCACGGAGCAGAGGAAAAACTTTGAGGACAGGTTTGCTGCTGTTGCTGGTGGTTCCCTGCCTGGCGGCGCAGGAGCGGAAGATCGACCCGACCTGGCTGCACCGCAAGCTGCCCGAAGCGAAAGAGTCGGCGGCGGCGTTCTCGACCGAGAGTTGCCGGTACAAAGCGTTGTTTGGCGAAGGGGACGCAGAGGCCAGGATTCTCGAGAGCGTTTCGCGGTTCGGGGAAATGGAGATCGCGGCGCACGGAAAATGCCAAGCCGAGGTTTACGCGCGGGAAGAAGAGATTTACTTCGTGGAGAGCGGGCAGGGCGTCCTTAGTTATGGGGAAGAGCCGCATGCGATGCGGCAGTCCGACTTTACGTATTTGCCGCCCGGGGTGAAGCATTCCATTTCGAATGATTCGGGCGAGCCTTTGCGGGTGCTGGTGATGAGTTTTAAGATCCCCGCCAAAATCGCGATTGGCACGCCGAGCGCGAAGCCGAAGATCGTGAACCTGGATAACGTAAAAGAGGAGACGGTAGGCGGGCATCCGTCTTCGGTGCTTTACAAACTGTTGATAGGGCCGCGGAGCGGAAAACGGGATGCGCTGGATGAGGCTTACGTGGTGACGAGCTTTTTCTGGATGAACTTCGCGCCGGGCGGGACGAACTTTCCGCACCACCATGAAACCGCGGAAGAGATCTATCTGGTGGTGGAGGGAAGCGGTGAAATGGCGGCGGGCAGCGGCATGGACGGGATTGAAGGGCGGTTTCCGGCGAAGGCGGGGGATGCGTATTATTTCCGGCCCAACTGCACGGTGGGCTTTTACAATCAGAACCAACCGGGAGCGAAAGCGCACATTCTGGCGGTGCGATCGCGGATTCCCCTGCCTGAAGAAGTCGATTGAGAGTTTCGTCGCGTTTCAATGGAGCTCCCAGAAACAGGATGTTGAAGGTGTACAGCAAGAATCCACGGAGGCTTGGCAATGTCAAAAGAGAATTCGAGTCGGCGATCCTTTTTTAAGATGTTGGCGGCTGCGCCGCTGCTGAGCCAGATTGCAGCGCGCAACCTTTATGCACACGCAGCGACGGCGATCGGCGTGGATCAGGCGCAGAACGTTTACTCGCGGCTTGGGGTGAAAACGGTGATCAACTGCCGAGGAACGTGGACGTTTCTGAGCGGATCGCTGGAATTTCCCGAGGTTCGCCAGGCGCAGGAGGAGGCCTCTAAGTATTTCGTGAACATGATCGAATTGCAGCGCGGAGTGGGGCGGCGATTGGCAGAATTGACGGGCGCGGAATCGGGCATCGTTACTTCCGGGTCGGCAGGGGCGATGGCGGCGGCAACCGCGGGATGCATGGCCGGAACGGACGACCACAAGATCTGGCAACTGCCGGACACGACGGGATTGAAGCATGAAGTGATCATGATGGGAGGGCGGAGCGCGTTTGACAGCGCCATCCGGTTGACCGGGGCAAAGCTGGTGCTGGTGTATTCGCCGGAGGAACTGGCGAAGGCGATCGGCGATAACACGGCGATGATCTACACGACGGACCTGGGAGACAAATTGCAGCAGCAATTGAAGGTGGCTAAGGAGCACAAGATTCCGCTGTTGTTGGATGATGCAGCGGGGATTCCTCCCGTGGACAACGCGAAACTGTACGCGAGGATGGGGATCGATCTGTATTGCTTCTCGGGAGGGAAGGGATTGCGCGGGCCGCAGTGCAGCGGGTTGCTGCTGGGGAGGAAGGATTTGATTGAGGCGGCGCTGCTGAACAGCAGTCCGCGGGAGGGGGCGGTCTGCCGGCCGATGAAGGTGGGGAAAGAAGAGGTGATCGGGTGCGTGGCGGCGCTGGAAACGTGGTTGAAGATAGACGAAAAGAAGTTGTACGAAGAGTGGAATGCGCGGATCGAGCGGATCCGAAAACTTGTGGAGACGGTGCCGCAGGTAAAGACGAGCACGTATGTACCGGACGATGGGAACCGTTATCCGACGCTGAAAGTATCGTGGGACCAGCAAGCGTGGGGATACACGATTGCGGATTGCGTGCGGGACTTGCGGGCGGGAGATCCGGTGATCGAGGTGCTGGGGACGGACAATCCGAGCCTGGTGACGGCGGTACGCGAGGGAAATCCGGTACCGACAAGAAAAGAGCGGAAAACGCCGGACCACATTGAGCTGGTATCGATGACGATCCAGCCGGGGGAAGAGATGATCGTGGGGGAAAGATTGCGGGCGGTGCTGGGGGCGGCGCAGAAAAAACGGGCTTAGGGAAGATTGGGCAAGAAGGAGTGTGGGGTTGATGCTGAGGAAACGAACCGTTCAGGCGGCATGGGTATTGCTTCTGATGGGCGGGTTGGCGGATTGCGTGCGGCTGACGGCGCAGGAGCGTGTGCGCGCGGTGGGGCCGGAGCAAGGCAAGAGCTCGGGCCAATTTATATCGCCGGCCGTGGATGCGGGGGATTACATTTATGTTTCCGGGCAGGGACCGCGCGGGGCAGACGGTAGCTTGCCGGCAACGACCGGTGCGCAAGTGCGGCAGGCACTGGAAAAGATCCAGGCAATTGTTGCGGCGGCCGGGTTGACGATGGACAACGTGGTGTACACGCAGGTGTATCTGACCGACGTGAGCAAGATGCCGGAGGTGGATAGCGTTTTTGCGAAATATTTTACGAAGGTGCCGCCGGCGCGGGCGGTGCTGGGAGTGGCCGGTCTGCCGGAACCTCCGGTGCAGATCAGTGCGGTTGCGGTGCGGAATCTGGAAGGGCGGCGCGCTGTATTTCCCGCAAACTATCCGCGCAGTGATTCCTTTTCTCCCGGGATATTGACGCACGACCGGCTGTTCATTTCGAGCATGGCCGGAGTGGAGCCGACGAGCGGGAAAATTCCGGACGATCCGGCGGCACAGGTGGAGCTGGCGCTGGATGGAATGAAGGCGGTGGTAAATGCGGCTGGGCTGGAATTGAGCAACGTGGTGTTCGTGAATCCGTACCTGACCAAAGAGATTCCGATGAAGGTGATGAACCAGCTGTATGCCCGGCGCTTTGAGTTTGGAAACACCCCGGCGCGGGCAACGATTCAGGTGGCCAGCTTGCCGGGCGCGGCGCACATTGAATATACGGGAGTGGCGGTACGGGATCTGCAGGCGAGAAGGGCGGTGCGTCCGAAGAATATGCCGCCGAGCCCGACCGCGAGCCCGTGCGTGTTCGCCGGTGAGACATTATATTGTTCAGCGAAGAGCGGATTCATCCCCGGGCCGCATGGGGGAGTATATGGCTCCAGCACGGCGACGCAACTGCGGCAGACGATGCGCAACCAACTGGATAATCTGGAAGAGGCTGGGATGGATTTCAGCCAGGTGGTTTCGACGAATGTGTATTTGGATGATCTTGGCGATTGGAAAGAGTTCGAAAAGGTTTACGGAGAGTACCTGGGACCGATCATGCCTGCGCGGACGACGATTGAGCAGATCAGCCCGGGTGAGCGCAAGGCTGATAGCGAAGGACGCTATCCGGATTTGGAGCAGATGTCGCTGATCGCGGTACTGAAGCATTCCTCCCACTGAGAAATGAGCCTGTGTGATCAGCGCGGCGAGGCGTTGCGAAGTTCGGGCATGATTTCATAGGCCTTCTCGAATTCAGCGTTGGCTTCGGCTGCTTTTCCCGCCTTCTGAAGAGCCAGGGCAAGATTGTAGTGAGCTTCGGCATAGCGAGGTTTCAGGCGGGCGGCTTCGAGAAACTCCATTTGCGCACCTTTTGTGTCGCCGGATTGCAGGAGCAGCAGACCTAAATTGTTGTGAATCTCCGCAAATTTTGGATCGCGGCGCAGGAGTTCCTTGTAGACGTTTGTGGCGCCGACCAGATCGTTTTTCTCGCTGAGAACGAGGCCGAGTTGCACGCGGGCGTCTACATATTGGGGATCGAGGCTGATGGCGAGGTTTAGTTCCCGGACAGCTTCGTCGAGGCGCTGCGACTGGGCGAGAGCCAGGCCGAGATTGTAATGGGCTTCGCGCAAGTCCGGGTCGCACATGACGGCGCGCTGAAATTCCTCCATTCCGCGTTTGCGATCATTCATTCGCCACAGTAGCGAGCCATAGCTGGTGTGGGCCTGGGCGTAGTCGGGTTGCAGGGAGATGGCTTTTTCGAAAGAGGAGGAAGCGGCGGCGGGATCATTTTTGTGTTCCCAGACGAGACCGAGGTAATAGTAGCTGGTGGGAAGCTCGGGGCTTTGTTCGGCCGATTGCTGAAAGAAACGGAGGGCTTCGTCCACTTTTTGCTGTTTCAGAGCATCCACACCCTGGAGGATCAGGAATTTGGATTGGGCGAGGCGGGTGCGGAATTCGTGGAGGCCTTTCAGCTCGCCTAATTCTTTTTTGGCTTCGGCATCTTCTCCCTGTGAACGCAAGGTGATTCCGAGGTTGTAGTGAGCTTGTTCGAAATCGGGTTTGAGTTCGATGGCGCGGCGGAAGGCGGCGATCGCGCCGGCTTTATCGCCGGTGGCTTTCAGTTCTTTGCCGAGATTGAATTGCGCATCGGGATCATCGGGAGCGAGTTCGGCGGCCTTCTGGAACTGCGCGAGAGCACCGGCATGATCGCCCTGGCGGCGAAGAACTATGCCGAGCATCAGGTGGGCGGCGGCGTAGCGCGGATTCAATTGGAGGGCGCGGCGGAATTGCTGGGTGGCGGCGGCGGAATTGCCGAGCTGCGCTTCGGCGAGACCCAACTCAAAACAGACCTCAGCGGAAGGCTTTGCGGCGAGGGCGCGGCGCAACTGGCGTGCGGCTGCCTGGGGATCGTTCTGCTGAATGTAGATCCGAGCGAGAAGGCGACGAGCTTCTGTGTTTGCGGGATCGAGAGACGTGGCGGCTTTTAGCTCCCTGGCAGCGGCGGAGGAATCCTGCAAATCAAAATAGGCTGCGCCCAAGCCGGAATGAGCGGCGGACCAATTGGGTTTGAGTTGGAGGGCAGCCTGGAATTCCGGGACGGCTTGCGCTGGGAGGCCGCTAAATCTTAGGGCGAGCGCGAGATTGTAATGGGAGAGAGAGTCGTTGGGCTCTAGGGCCAGAGCCTGGCGGTAATTGGAGATGGCATCATCCCAGGATTTTGACTTGGAGAATTCGAGGGCTTGCTTGCGGTAGGATTCCGCGGTTTGGGCACGGCACGGCGCCGGGAAACACGCGGCCAATGCGAGGATGGCGATGGCCAGAAAAGTTCCGCGAGGCTGAAATTTGTGACCCGGCTTACGCGTGTGCTTGACCAATTTGCGGCTGCATCCAGTTAGTAAAATTGGCGCGCGCCGAACTTCGCGCCATCCGCCAGGCCACCACGCAACGGTGAGCGGCGAAGGGCAGCGGGGAGCGCAGGGGAGCGCTCCCGGCCGCAGTTGCATTCTACCAGTAGAACTTGGCGCTGACCTGCCCGATACGGGGATCGCGCGCCTGGGTGACGACTCCGAAGGCTCCCGTGTTGTTGATGTCACCGGAAGGATTCTTAAATTGCGCGTGGTTAAAGATGTTGAATAATTCGAAGCGGAGATCGAAGGCAAAGTTCTCCTTGATCCTGGTGCGCTTGACGATGCCGAAGTCGGAGTTGTTGAAGCCCGGGCCGTGGAAGAAGCGGCGGTTGGCGGTGCCGAACGTTCCGAGAGTTCCGTTGGGAGCAAATGCGCTGGGCAGGAAGGCACAGCCATACCCTGTTTTGCTCGGATCATCCGCAGTGGGATCGTAAGAGGGGCAAGACGTATTCTGCTTTCGCGGGTCCCACTTGACGACCGGCCCGACACGATCGGGCATGTCTGTGGCGGAGCTGCCGGTCAGGGAGATGTCGTCGCTGCCCTGGTTCATCTGGATGGGGAAGCCGGTGGAGAATCGGGTGATCCCCTGAATCTGCCAGCCCTGGGTCAAGCGCTTGGGGGCGCCAGCGAAAGCGCGGTCAAAGGGAATGGCCCAGATGTAGCTGACGACAAAATTGTGAGTGATGTCGCTGGAAGAGAGACCGCGGCTTATCTTGGGATTCTGGAAATTCACGAGGTCGTTGAAGGCCGAAGAGTCGTCCAGGCCTTTGGCAAAGGTATAGGCGGCGAGGAAAGTGAAGTCGTTGGCTTTGCGCTCGACGGTGATTTGGGCGGCGTGATAGATCGAATTGGCGGAGGTCAGCGTGTTGGTATTGCCGGAACCGAAGCACACCTGTAGAGCGGAGCCGGGGCAGAAATTAGGATTCAGGATCTGGTGCCGGGTGCTGTAGACAAAAGAGCCGTCGGGGCGCTGGAAAACGTCGTTCTCATTGCCGGGTCCGCAGCCGACGCTATTGTTGGTGATATCTTGTGCTCCCTCCGCGTTGAGCTGCAAGCAGAGGGCCGGGTCGCCGGGATTCGCTTCGCGTTGGGTGATGAGGCGGTGGCCTTCGGTGCCCACGTAAGCGACGGTGAGGACGGTGGATTTGGTCAGCTCGCGCTGGATGGAGAGATTGAAGTGCTCGGCGTAGGGCAGCTTGTTGTGAATGTCGTAGCCCGGGAAAAAGTTGAAGGGCTCATAAACGGAAAAGTCCAGAGTCTGGTTTGATGGAGCGCCAGGAACCGGAGCGGTGAAGGGAAAACGCTGGTCCAAGGACTGCCCATTGGCTCGAATGCGGAACGGTTCTTCAAACAAGACGGACACGGGCGAGGTCCAATAGAGGCCGAACGGGGCGTCCGCCACTTCGTAGAAGAGGTTCAGGTCTTCGACGGAGGTGTAATAGAGACCATAGGACGCTCGGATGCTGGACTTGCCGGGGCCGCCGAATATTTTGCCGAGGATGCCGTCGGAAAAACTGGGGGAATAGGCCAGGCCAAGCCGTGGACCGAAGTTGTTGTATTTGGTCTGGGCGAGGGTCTTGGGAATGCCGGGGTCGCCCGGGAAGACCAAGCCTGTGGGAGAAAGCGGGAAAGTGGTGGACTGAAGCCCGGGAACGAAGGTTTGAATTTTGCCCTGAGTGTCGTACCACGGCATGCTGACCTCCCAGCGCAGGCCGAGGTTCAGGGTCAGATTGGATTTCACTTTCCAGGAGTCCTGGAAGAAGGCGCCGCCATAGCGAGTGCGGGAATCCAAGAACTGTTCGGCGGCTTGTGTGTACGGCTGGTCGGTGGTGGAGGTGGCGCCGAGCAAGTAGTCCGCAAAATCTGCGCCGGTGACCGTGCCATCGAAAGTGAAACCGCCATTCGGATTGGCAAAGTTGCGTTCGTTGACCTGGAGATAGCGGAATTCGCCGCCAACCTTCCAAGTATGCTTGCCCTGGGTTTTGGAGAAAACGTCACTCACCGCGTAGGTGGTGTTGGGTTGGAAGGTGTTGAGAGTGGGAACGCCAATATTGAGGTTGAGGTTGGGAAAACGGGTCTGGGGGACGTACTGCGGATAGTCGGGCAGAGGAACAATGCCGAGCGTGTTCGCGCCGGTAATAAAACCGAGGTCAGAAAGGCTGGCGAAACTCCCGGCCGGGTTGTTCAAGTGGAGAGAGGTACGGAAAATGCTGAGACGCGCCTCGTTGACGGCCGTCGAACCGAGAGTCTTGGTGTTGCTCATCACGAACTCTTGTGCGCGCGAAGGGGAGACGGTTGGAAAGCCCGGAACGTTTGCGAAGCCGGAGGAGAGATCGAGAGCGCTCTGAACGTTAGAGCGATCGAAATGGTAATACCACGACCAGTTTCCCGTGGTCTGATTATTGAAATCTACGCGCTCGCCGATTTTGTCGTCGTTGGTGACGTTTTTGCCGCTGTTGTTGGAATAGTTGCTGGCACTGCCTGGAAGAGTGGGGGCCGGAATAAACGGAAGGATGGCCTTGGAGGGTGCGGACCAGGCGGTCTGGGGAATATTCGCCAGGCCAGTGACCGGGTCGACCGGAAAGACGCACTGCGCCGTTGAGTTGCATGCCGGACTGATTATGTTGCCCAGCTGGTCCCTCTTCTCAGGAAAACTGTAGGGTTCGTCCGCTCCGCCAGCCGGGGCAACTGAATAACCCAAGCGCGTGGAAAGAACCTGTGCCCAGTACGAGCCGGCAGGAACACAATTCGTGGTTGTCGGGTCCTGACAGGTGCCGCCGCCGGCCCCGGGGGTCGTGCCGTTGGGGGCCATGCTCGCAGGATCAAAGTTGCCGTTACGCTGGTCCGCAGTTGGAACTGTCACCAGGCCGGTTTCTGCGCCTTTTACTTCTCGCGTGCCCTGGTAGTCCGAGAACCAGAAAATTTTGTTTTTCCAGATCGGGCCGCCGGCGGCGTAGCCGAACTGATTGCGCCGCAACTCGGATTTGTTGCCGAAGAAGTAGTTCTTGGCGTCCAGCTTGTCGTTGCGAAGGAATTCGAAGACGTCGCCGTGAAAGCCGTTGGTGCCAGATTTGGTGATGGCGTTGATGACGGCGCCGCTGAATTTTCCGTATTCGGCGTCGAAGCTGTTGGTGATGAGGCGAAATTCCTCGATGGAGTCCAGGTTGGGAACCAAACCCGCGCCGAGGTTGCGCCCTTCACTGACGTCGCCGCCATTCACGAGGAAGGCGTTTGCGGTTTCGCGCTGGCCGTTCACGGAGATGTTGCCGGGATTCAAACCGCCGGAAACGGGGCGATCCTGCTGGATGGTTTCGGCGGTGGCGGGAGCGACGCCGGCCTGGAGGCCGAGGAGATCGATGAAGCTGCGGCCGTTGAGAGGGAGAGCGAGCATTTTCTTGGAATCGATGACGTCGCCGAGCTGCGTGCTTTCTGTCTGGACCTGGACGGCGTTGGCTTCGATGCTGATGACTTCGGTGGCCGAGCCGACGCTGAGGGTGACATCAACTTGCAACTGGTCGTTCACTTTCACGTCGATGGCTGTGGTGGTGTAGGTCTTGAATCCGGGAGCGGTGACGCTGAGTTTGTAGACGCCGGCGGCGAGGGCAAGAAAGCGATAGGTGCCGTCGGCGGCTGAAACGGTTTCCAGCGTGAGATTGGTTTGCGCGTTGGTGATGGTGACGCGCGCGCCAGAAACAACCGCTTGCGAACTGTCGCGAACGGTGCCGAGAACCGAGCCGGTTACATCGGCGCGCGCGATATCCGCGTCAAAAATCGTGGCAGCAGCAAAAAAGAAAAAAAGAGCGAAGCAGAAATTAAACTTTCGCATTAACCCTCCCCGGTGCGGGTAATCGAACGCTTTGAAGTCCTGTCGAGAAACCCTCGACTGGGATTCGCGACCCCAACGGCGCGGGCAGGTTGATTCCTCTTCGAGAAGGCATTTCACCTGTCGAGCGCCACTCCCATTGGGCGAAAACATATTCCACCTGATGGAACCTGTCAAGCCCGGAATAAATTTTCAGGACGGGGGCGCGGGCGTGGTTCACTTGCGGCTACTGTTCATTTTGTTTACTGAGTACGGAACGAAACCTCGAGTGGCGGTTTTCAGGCGATAGACGGAAGTGGTGGCGGTGATGTAGAGAGTGGAGAAGTCCGCATCACCCCAAGCGAGGTTCGCAGGCTGCTCCGGCGTCAGGATCGTGCCTAAGTGACGGCCGGTTGGGTCCCAAACCCAAATGCCGCCGGGGCCGGTGACGAAGAGATTGCCGGCGAGATCCACTTTGATGCCGTCGGGCACGCCGTCGCCTTTGGCACCTGGCTCCTCGGCGAAGATACGGCCGTTGGCGAGAGTGCCGCCGGGGTGAAAATCGTAAACGCGGATATTTCGTTTTTCACTGTCGTCGACGTAGAGCCTGGCGCCATCGGGAGAAAAGGCGAGGCCGTTGGGCTGGGAGAGTTCTGAGGTTAGCAAGGTTACACGGCCACGGGAGTCGAGCCGGTAAACGCCCTGGTAGGGAAGTTCTTTTTTCTGGCCCTTCGGCAGGTCCAGGGTCGGATCCGTAAAATAGATTGCGCCGTCGGGGCCGAGGACGACGTCGTTGGGACTGTTGAAGCGTTTGCCTCTGAATTTGTCCGCCAGCACGTGAATCTTCCCGGTGCGGCTGATGCGAATGATCGCGCGAAGTTGACTGGCGCAATCGAGGAGTTGATTGCGAGCGTCATAGGTATTTCCGTCGGGATCGCCGAGAGAGAGCAACTCTTCCCGGTGGCCGTCGGGATAGACGCGGAAAATTTTGTTGAGATCTTCGTCGCTTACATAGAGAAAACCGGAGGGGTCCCACACTGGCCCTTCGGTGAAGCCGAAACCGGAGGCGAGAGTTGTGAGAGTGGCGTCCGGCGGGATCAGTTTCCAAAAGTCGGGAGAATCGGCCTTCAATTCGAACTTGCGTTGCTGGGGAAGGGGTTTCGCGGCCCACGGCGAGACCACGAACAGGGTGAGGAATGCAAGCGAAACGCCGCGCAGAACCCGCATGGTTAGTGGGTTTTTGTGGGTTGGTACCAGCAACTGATTCTGCATTCGGGCCTCGGCAGTCTAGAACTCAAACCCATCGCCGCGCTTCTGCTTCATGCGGGAAAGGCTTGCGATGTAGGCGGCCAAAGCGTCCAGCTCCGCGGCGCTCAACTTGGAATCGTAGCCGGCGGGCATGAGAGGTTCCGGGCGAAAATGGGTGGCGGCTATATCGGACTTTGAGAAGAAGTGAAAGGTTCCGTCCAGAGAGAGGAGTTGGAGGGAAAAGTTGTCCTCGTTGCGAACCAAACCGGAGTAGATCTTGCCATCTTTAGCGGTGACCTCGGCGACATGGCCGCGCGTGCCGGGAATTTTTTCCGGTTTGACGATTGCGGAACGGATTTCGGCAACGGAATGATTTTCGCCGTACTTGGAAAGGTCGGGCCCCAGAAAACCGCCGGCACCATTGACCATATGGCATTCGGAGCAACCGGCTTTGCCCGAATAGAGTTCCTTGCCCATTTCGGTATTGCCCACGACTGGAATGGCAGTTCCCTTCCCCTGGAGGGAGCGCACGTAATTCAGCAAAGCGGAAAGTTTGGTGGAGCCGAGCCCGGCGAAGGGTGGCATGCCTTTTTCGGGAATGCCTGCGCGCAGAAGTTTCAAGAGATCCTGGTCGGAGCGATGGGTAATCTCCGGCCGGGTGGCGATGTCCGGGGCGCGTTCGCCGCCTCTGCCATCCAGTCCGTGGCAGGAAGCGCAACTGGAGTCGAAGATTTGTTGGCCGCGGGATGTTGATGAGGAGGGTTGCGAGGGTTTCACGGGGGATTTTCGCGCATCCTGTGGCGAGGCAGCCGGGGAGAGTGCAAATATCGCAAGGAGAGTGACCGCGACAAGGCTGGTGAGTTGGCGCGTGATCCTGAAGGTGTTGGCAGAGGTCAAAAGAAAACTTTGGCTGGCAACTGACATTCGAAATTCCCCGAAGGAGGCCCCTAGGTGCGAAAAAAATACGGGGCCAGGCTGAAAAACCGGCTGAAACCCAGGATCAGTGCGAGGAAATATGATTTTTCAACTGGTGAAACCCGCACTCTGATGATAAAAACTCTCCGGGTGAGTAAAGCAAATAGCCCAGCCGCACGGGATGTGTCAACCATTTTCTGCGGAAAGCCGTTGGATGGAGAATGATTGCGGCGGGTAAATTCGGTCCGACCTGGCCGAGGGACTTATCTTATTGCAGGTATTTGCGGTATTGAGACGCGAAATACAAAGGAAGGAACCATGAATCCGTTGGTGAATCCGCGGCGAACCGCAGGCCGAGCATTACTGGTGCTTTCATTCGCGATTTTTGTGATTGGCGGCGGAATTTTCCTGAGCAGCAGGGTGAGGGCCGAGGCCGGAGAGGACACAGCCAAGAAGGATGACGCCACGCTGATCGAATCGTACCGGCACGTGGAAGTGGCTTCGGTCTCCGACGCAATGGAGCAGGTGTTGGGGAAGAGGCTTTATATGACGCACCGGATGCGGCCTATCTTTCCGAGCAAATTTGCGGGGTTTGCGCTGACGGTGCATTTGAAGAAAGAAGAGAACGAAGACGCCGGGGCGCTGAATGGGATGCTTGCCGCCATTGACGAAGGGGCGAAGAATTCGGTGTACGTGATGCAGGTGGATGAGGGAGCCGACATCGCCGGAATGGGCGGATTGATGGGAACGGCGATGTCTGCGCGGAATTTTTCGGGTGCGGTGATCGACGGCGGGGTAAGGGATGTGGCGTATCTGGGGAAGATTGGCTTTCCGGTGTTCGCGACGGGGATTGTGCCGTCGACCTCGGTGCATCACTACCGGTTTGCGGGAGCGAACGTGCCGATCCAGTGCGATGGAGTTACGGTGAGACCAGGCGACATCGTGGTGGCGGACGCAGACGGCGTGGCGGTTGTGCCGCGGGAGTCGGCGGAAAAGGTGCTTGCGCTGGCGCAGCAATTGGACTTCAAGGAGCACTCGATGTACCCGATCATCGAGAAGGCGCGGTCGATCATGGAAGGTGTGAAGCAGTTGGGCCGGCTGTAAGCGACGACTCGTTTGCGGACGGGGGAATTGAGACTGGATTCTCCCTGGCGACTGTAGTATATGTTTTCATGCAGTGAATTCGATTTTCATTTTCACCAGACAGGCCCTTTTTCATGAGCTCTCAAAAGCGTGAATACAACATCACCTCCCTGCAACGCGGGCTGCGGATGCTGCAACTGATGGGCCAGGCCGGAAGGGGGCTCCCCGCCTCTGAGATCGCGAAACTTTCCGGGCTGCCGGTAAGCACGGTGCATCGCTTCCTGGTGAATCTGGAAGCGGGCGGGTTTCTTGCAAAGGATGACCTGAATAATTACCACCTGGGCGTGGCTTGCGTATCGCTTGGACAGGCGGCACGAGAACAGCTGGATGTTCGAAAGGCGAGCTTCGCCCACCTGGAAGAGTTGAACCGGAGCACGCGGGAAACAGTTCACCTTACGGTGCGGCACAAGTTGACGGCCGTATATATCGAAAAGATGGAATCGCCCCAGCCGCTGCGGATTCACTCTCGGATTGGAGCCAGCGTGCCGCTTTACTGTACGGCGGTGGGCAAGGTGATGCTTGCCTATCTTGACCCGGAGGAGCAGGAAAGGATTGTGAATGAGCTGGAGTTGCGCCGGTTTACGGAAAATACGGTGGGAAGCATTCAGGAGCTGCACACGCAGCTGATGAGAGTGAGAAAAGACGGGTATGCGTGCGACCTGGAGGAGCACGAGCCGCATATCCGATGCATTGCGGCGCCGATCTGGGACCACACGGGAGCGGTAAACGCCAGCTTGAGCGTGACCGGCCCGGCGGTGAGGATGTCCACAAACCGTCTGCGAGAGATTGCGCCGCTGGTGCGCGATGCGGGAATAAAAATATCGCAGGAGCTTGGGTATCAAGGAGCGAAGTACCGGCTGGTTGCGGCGGAGCGGGCGAGCGGGCGGCCGGAGCGGAAAGTGCGGAGAGAGCGCCCCGTTTCGCGCCGAAAGATTGCCGCGAAGTAAACGAGGATTCTGGTTGGAGTGAGGAATACCCGAAGCGCGAGTGCGGAGGCATGAAGGGTTTATGAGGCGGAGAGGGTACTTCCTTGCGGAGGCAGCGCTGGCCGGGTGCCTGGCGTTGCCGGGAAACCTTGCGCCGTCGGACCAAAATTCGGCGGCAGCCAAGATGGATGTTGCGCCGGAGAAATTGCTTGCCCAGCCAATCGGCGCGAATTGGCTCTCTTACAACGGCGATTACAGCGGGAGACGGTTCAGTTCGCTGGATCAGATCAACAAAAATAATGTGAGCCAATTGCGGGTGAGCTGGGTGTTTCACGCGCCGAATTCGAGCGCGTTGGAAGTGACGCCGGTGGTGTACGAAGGGGTGATGTTCGTGACGTCGGCGAACGACGCGTATGCGCTGGATGCGCAGACGGGGCGGATCGTGTGGCACTACGCGCGGCCAGTGACGGAGGGGTTGATTGACGACGCGGCGGAGCATCATAACCGCGGCGTGGCGATCTGGCATTCGCGCGTTTATATGGAGACGGACAATGCGCATTTGCTGTGCCTGGATGCGCGGTCCGGCAATTTGATTTGGGATGTTGCGTACACGGACGGAAATAAGAATTACGGGGCTACGAGCGCGCCGCTGCTGGTGAAGGACAAGTTGATCGTGGGGACATCGGGCGGGGATGACGGCGTGCGGGGATTTGTTTCGGCTTACGACGCGGAGTCCGGAAAGCTGGCCTGGCGGTTCTGGACGATACCGGGCCCGGGTGAGGCGGGATCGGAGAGTTGGCCGGGAAAAGCGTACCTGCTCGGCGGCGGCACGACCTGGATGCCCGGGACGTACGACCCGGAATTGAACACACTGTTTTGGGGAACCAGCAATCCCGCGCCGGACTTCAACGGAGATACGCGGCCCGGCGATGACCTTTACACGGATTGCGTGGTGGCGCTGGATCCGGACACGGGAAAGCTGAAGTGGCATTTCCAATTCACGCCGCATGACTTGTACGACTACGACGCGACGGAGACGCCGGTTCTGGTGGATGCGGAGTACCAGGGGAAGGCGCGGAAACTGCTGGTGGAAGCAAACCGGAATGGATTTTTTTATGTGCTGGACCGTGTGGATGGAAAGTTTCTTTCCGCGGTTCCGTTCGCGGAGAAATTGAATTGGGCGAAGGGGATCGACGGGAACGGGCGGCCTGTGCTTACCGGAGTTGTGCCGACGGAGAAGGGCACCCGCGTTTGCCCGGGGTTTTCGGGGGCGACGAACTGGTACGCGCCTTCCTACAATCCGTCGACGGGACTGTTTTATTTTCTGGCGTCGGAGAATTGCAGCATTTATTTCCGCGGAGAGCAGAAATTCGTTCCCGGGCAGATGTATTACGCGACAGGCGCGAAGAGAAGTCCCGGCGACACGGCCAAGAAAAGTCTGATGGCGTATGACCTTTCCAGCGGCAAGCCGGCGTGGAAATATCCGCAAGCGGGAACGGGGCGATCGAGCGCCGGGACGATGACCACGGCAGGGGGCCTGGTTTTTTTTGGAGACGACGCCGAATCGTTCGAAGCGGTGGATGCCGGGACGGGAGCGCCGCTCTGGCATTTCTCAACCGGGCAAAGCATCACCGCATCGCCGATGAGCTTTTCGGTGAATGGGAATCAGCAGGTGGCTATTGCGGCGGGCAGCGACGTTTTCTGTTTTCGGTTGTGAATCTAGGATCAAATTTATTCAGGAGGGTATCGTGTCTTCAACACTGAGCAATCGCAGAGGTTTCGCAACGAAGTTCGCTTCCCTGCTGGCGGGCAGCGGGTTTGCCAGCCTATTTTCCGGGTCGAGACCGGCGGCGGCGCAGGCTCCGAGCGGCGTTCAGAAGCTGAATTATGAAGGCAAACCCGCGGGGACAGGATTTATCACACCGCTGATCATCCACAACGGGGTGATCTACATCGCGGGCCAGGGCGCGCATTCGCATGATCCCGAAGGGAAATTCGAGTTTGACATCGAGACGCACACGAAAAAAGTGATGGACAACGTGAAGACGCTGGTGGAAACGGGCGGCGGGGCGATGGACAGCATCCTGCAATTGACCGTGTACCTGACGAAGATTGAGGACTACGACGGGATGAACAAGGTGTTCAAGACGTATTTCCCGAATGGAGGGCCCGCAAGAACGACGGTTGCGGTTGCCGCGTTGCCGGGTCAATCGCTGGTGGAAATCAACTGCACGGCCGCAGTGGTTCGCAAATAACTGGACGAGGAGAAACTATGAGCTTCAACGCGAAATGGAGTCGCCGGGGATTCGTGACCGGGATCAGTTCGTTGACGGCAATGATTCTGGGCGCGAGAAAACTGCCGGGGGCGAATCGGCCCGGTGCCGTCAGCGACGGAGCCGTCAAGGGTTTTGGGCAGACGGGAAACGTGTATGAAGAGCTGGGCGTTACGACGGTGATCAACGGCCAGGGAACGATGACAATGCTGGGCGGATCGCTGATGCGGCCGGAGGTGGAATCGGTGATGGCGCTGGCCGGACAGCATTTCGTGAACATTCCGGAGCTTGAAGTGGCCGCGGGAAAGCGGATCGCGGAAATGTTGAGGCTGCCGCCGGATTATTCGGCGCTGGTAACTTCGGGAGCCGCGGCTGCGATGCTTTCGGGGCTGGCGGGAATCCTGACGAAGGACAATCCGCAGTTCATCCGGCAGCTTCCCGATCTGACGGGGATGAAGTCCGAGGTGATCATCCAGAAATCCCACCGCAACGCGTTTGACCATCAACTGCGGGCCACGGGGATTCGCCTCGTGGAAGTTGTGGACCGCGACGATCTGCGAAAGGCCGTGAACGAAAAAACGGCGATGATGCATTTTACGAATTTTGCGAATGCGGCGGGGCAGATCAAGGTGGAAGAGTGGGCGAAATTGGGGAAGGAGTACAAGGTGCCCACGTTTATTGATGCGGCGGCGGATACGCCACCTGTGTCGCATCTTTGGGATTACGCCAACATGGGGTACGACCTGAGCGCGTTCAGCGGCGGGAAGGCCATTCGCGGGCCGCAATGCGCGGGACTGCTGGTGGGGCGGAAGGATCTGGTGAGCTACGCGCTGCTGAACAACAGCCCGCATGAAGACACGCTCGGAAGGAGCCAAAAGGTCGGGAAGGAAGAAATCGTGGGCATGGTGAAGGCGCTGGAGTGTTACCTGCAAGAGGATCACGAAGCGCTGAACAAAGAATGGCAGCGGCGGCTGGAAGCGGTTTCGAGCGAGGTTTCGAAAGTGCCGGGGGTGACGACGAAGTTTTACGTGCCAGACATCGCCAATCACGTTCCGCACATGGAGATCCGGTGGGATAAGAGGATTTCCGCGACGCCGAAGGAGATTAACGCAGCGCTGCGCAAGGGCAAACCGGCGATTGTGTTGAGTACAGGAGAAGAAGGAGAAGTGCTTTCGCTGAATTCTTTCATGCTGCAACCCGGTGAAGAAAAGATTATTGCCAACGCGGTGGTGACGGTGTTGAAAGCGCATGCCGGGTGACAAGCGGAGGTAGTTGAGGCAAGCGAGGACTTTTTGGTCGCCGATAGACGGAAGAAGCGCCGGGTATTGGGGCGGTGGGATTCATGAGCGGAGACGGAGCGAGCCGGGTTCGCTGGCTGCTGGTTTTCTGGCTGTTCGTGCTGAGCGGGATTTCCTACCTGGACCGGGTGAATATTTCGATCGCCGGGAGTTCACTGGCGGAGGAATACCACCTGAGCCAGGTGCGGCTGGGATGGGTGTTCACGGCGTTTCTGCTGGGCTACGCATTGTTCCAAACGCCGGGCGGATGGCTGGTGGACCGGTACGGCCCGCGGCGAGTGCTGACGGTTGGAGTGGTGTGGTGGGGAATTTTCACGGCGCTGACGGCAATGTTGCCGACCAAAGTGTGGGGCGCGGTGCTTTTCTTTATTCTGGTGCGATTTCTGCTGGGAGCGGGAGAAGCGATTATTTATCCGTCTTCGAACCAGTTCGTGTCGCAGTGGATTCCGTCGCAGGAGCGAGGCAAAGCAAACGGATTGATCTTTGCGGGAGTTGGGGCGGGAGCGGGAATGGCTCCGATTTTTGTGAGTTACGTGATGGTGCATTACGGCTGGCGGTCTTCATTCTGGATCAGCGCGCTGATCGGATTGGTTGCAGGTGTAGTGTGGTACCTGGTCGCGCGGGACAGGCCGGAGCAGCATGCATCCGTGAATCCGGCGGAACTTTCGTTGATCCAGGAAAATCGCGCACCGGCCGTGAAGGCTGACTCAAGCAAAGAAAATTCTAAACGAACGGGCGAGGCCGGAGCCGCGGTCCACATCTCGTGGGGCAGCATTCTGACCAGCAAGAGCATTCTGGCGGTTACGGCGAGTTATTTTTGTTTCGGCTACGTAGCTTGGATATTTTTCAGCTGGTTTTACATTTATCTGGCGAAGGTGCGCGGGCTGGACATCAAGGCCAGCGCGCTCTATAGCGCGCTGCCGCCGCTGGCGATCGTGGCGTGCAGTTTGTGCGGGGGTGCGATCAACGACGCGCTTTCGCGTGCTTATGGGAAGCGTGTGGGACGATGCGGGGTGGCGTTTGTGGCGCTGCTGTTGGCCGCAGTGTTTCTGGTGGTGGGTTCGCGCGCTGCGAGCGCTTCGGTGGCGAGCATCGTGCTTTCGGGAGGCGCGGGTGCGCTTTATTTGTCGCAGAGTTCGTATTGGTCGGTGACCGCGGATATCGCCGGGGAAAGCGCGGGGTCGGCATCGGGATTCATGAACATGGGCGGGCAATTCGGCGGAGCGTTGACGGCATCGCTGACGCCGGCGATAGCGCAGCAATATGGTTGGACATCTTCGTTCCTGGTCGCGGCGGTATTGAGCGTTGCCGGGGCGATTGCGTGGCTGTTGGTCCATCCGGAGCGGAGGTTGATCCCAATCGCGAAAGAGGCGGCGTGATGGGGGATCGAAACGCGGCATGAAGATCAAAGCCAAGGAAAATTGCAGGTGGGACCTGGTGAGCCTGGGCGAGGTGATGCTGCGACTGGATCCGGGGGACATGCGGGTTTCGACGGCGCGGGAATTCCGGGCGTGGGAGGGCGGAGGAGAATACAACGTGGCGCGGGGATTGCGGCGGTGCTTCGGGATGGAGACCGCGATTGTGACCGCGCTGGCCGATAATCCGGTCGGGCGTTTGATTGAAGACCTGATGATGCAGGGCGGCGTGAATCTGGAGCACTTGCACTGGGTGAAGTACGACGGGGTTGGCCGGACGGTGCGGAATGGATTGAACTTCACGGAGCGCGGGTTTGGGATGAGGGCGGGTGTGGGCTGCTCTGACCGCGGACACACGGCGGTGGCGCAGATAAAGCCGAGAGAAATAAATTGGGAGAAGATTTTTGCGGAGCAGGGAGCGCGATGGTTTCACACCGGAGGGATATTCTGCGCGCTTTCGGAGACCACGCCGGTTGTGGCGCAGGAAGCGATGGAAGCGGCAAAGCGCGCGGGAACGATCGTGTCGTATGACTTGAACTACCGGGCTTCGCTGTGGTCGTCGAATGGAGGAAAGGAAAAAGCGCAGGCGGTGAACCGGGAGCTGGTATCGAAGGTGGATGTGCTTTTTGGGAATGAAGAGGATTTTACGGCGGCGCTGGGATACGAAGTGGAGGGAGTCGATGAGGCGCACTCGCAGCTCGATCCGGGATTCTTCAAGAAGATGATGGAGAAGGTGAAGCGGGATTTCCCGGGGCTTTCCATAGTGGCGACGACGCTGCGCAACGCGAAGACAGCGACGCGAAACGATTGGGGCGCGATCGCGTATTCGGAGGGGGGATTTTATCAGGCGGCGAACCGGGAGAATCTGGAAATTTTCGACCGCGTGGGAGGAGGCGATTCTTTCGCTTCCGGGCTGATCTACGGGCTGCTGTCGGGAAAAGAGATGGCGTGGGCACTGGAGTGCGGCGCTGCGCATGGCGCGCTGGCGATGACGACGCCCGGGGATGCCTCAATGGCGAGTTTGCAGGAGATTTTGCAGGCGATGAAAGGCGGAACGGCGCGGATATCGCGCTGATGGGGCGAGGGGAAATTTCACTGCGGAGCACGAGATGAACGTGGAAGAGATCATCCGGCGAATCGGGGAGATCGGGATTGTGCCTGTGATTCGCGCGGCACACGCGGCGGAGGCGTCGCGGGCGGTGGAAGCGGTCTGCGCGGGGGGAATTTCGGTGGTGGAAATCACGATGACGGTGCCGGATGCGCCGCGCGTGCTGCGCGAAGTGGCGCGGGCGAACGAGGATTTTTTGATCGGGGCGGGAACGGTGTTGAATGCGAAGCAGGCGGAGATTTGCATCGAGATGGGGGCGCGATTCCTGGTCAGCCCCGGCCTGGCACCCGAAGTGATGCGAACGGCTGCGAAACATGGAGTGCTGGCGATTCCCGGGGCGTTCACGCCAACCGAAGTGATGGCGGCGAAGGAATTGGGCGCGGAGGTGATCAAGATTTTCCCGTGCGGCAGCGGCGGGGGGCCAAGCCACATCAAGGCGCTGCGGGCGCCATTTCCGGATTGCCGGTTTATTCCCACGGGCGGGGTGAACCTGAAGAATGCCGAGGAATATTTCGCGGCGGGGGCTTTTGCATTGGGAATCGGGGCGGAGCTGGCCGATCTTGGGGCGCTGCGGAGGAACGAACCGCACAAGCTGACCGAGGCAGCGAAATCGCTAGCGGCGATCGTTCACAAGCACAGAGCACAGATAAAATTGCAGGCGTAGAGGGTTGAGGCGACCGGGCGAGGGCCGACCAGCCCGGGCGACGACAGGGCGAGGGCAGCGGAAGGCCAATTTCCTTTTGTTACTTTTTGTTTCTTTTCCTTTCGCATGTGCGTAGAATCCATGCTGGCTTTGCAGCGCGCCCGCGCCGCAAGGCATGCGCCGCAGGATTCCTGAAGGGGGCTATGCCACAAATGCGAATTTCGACTGGCAGTTGCAGAATCACATTTTTCCTATCGGCCGCGATGCTGATGGTGCTTGCGCCGAATTATTTGTCCGCCCAGGACAAGAGCCAGGCGCAGGATGCCAATGCGAAGCAGGAGATCAAATACAGCCAGGACCCGAACGCGTCCAAGAACATGACGCTGTTGCTGAAGGATTTCGATCCGAAGTCGATGATGCACGCCGAAGCGCATGAAGTGCCGCGAGCAAAGTTTCCGGTGATTGACATGCACAACCATGTGAACGACGCCGGAGGAATTCACGGAGACGCGATACCGCCGGAGGAAGTGGTGCGGCGAATGGATCGCGCCAACGTGGCGAAGATCGTGATACTGACGGGGATGTGGGGCGAACGGCTGCAACGGGTGCTGGACAAGATGGTGAAGCCGTATCCGGACCGCTTCATCGTCTTCGCGCAATACGACTGGAGCAAGATTGACGACGCGAATTTCAGCGCGGAGATGGTGGTGCAACTGGATGACGCGGTGCGGCGGGGCGCGCGAGGGCTGAAAGTGCTGAAGGATTTGGGCCTGGGAGTGAAGGACCGGACGGGGAAACTGATTGCGATCGACGACCCGAGGCTGGACGCGGTGTGGGAAGAATGCGGACGATTGGGAATTCCGGTGGCCATCCATTCGACGGACCCGGAAGCGTTTTTTACGCCACTGGACAACCACAATGAGCGTTACGAGGAGTTGATTACGAATCCGTCGTGGAGCTTTTACGGGCCACAGTTCCCTTCCAAGGAAACGCTGCTGGCGCAGCGGAATCACATTGTCGAGAAACATCCGCGAACGACGTTTATAGGGCTGCACGTGGCGAACTGGCCGGAAAACTTGAATGCGGTGTCCGCGTGGCTGGACAAATATCCGAACCTGTACGTGGAATTCGGAGCGCGGCAGGCGGAACTGGGCAGGCAGCCGCGGAGGTCGCGGAAATTCTTTGTGGATTATCAGGACCGGATACTTTTCGGAACGGACAGCGAGCCGGAGGAAGCGATGTATGCGAACTACTTCCGCTGGCTGGAAACAGGGGACGAGTATTTTCCTTACTGGGGATATCCGGGGCAGGGACGGTGGGAGATTTATGGAATGGAGCTGCCGGATGGAGTGCTGGAAAAAGTGTACCACAAAAATGCGGACAAGATTTTCGCGCAGTTCAAAGGGTGGCACTGAGATGAAGAGGCTGGTTTTGTTGGGACTGAGTGCGAGCCTGCTTGCCGCGGGGTGCCAGAAGAAGGAAGAGACGAAGGCGGTGTCCTCGGCCGCCGCAAAGTCCGCCGTGGCGGTGACGATTTCGGGCGATAGCATCGTGGCGAGCACGCCTGCGGCAGAGTTTCGGCTGGCGCCTTCGGGAGCCTTGACAGCCACGCTGGTGGGGGCAAGCTGGCGGTCTTCGCTGGAAGACAAAGCTCTGGATGTCTCGCAGATCATTTCGGTATCGAAGAACGAGCACGCTGGAGCGCGATTCGATCTGGCAGGAGCGAAAGTGCGCGACACGTCCGGAAAACTGGGAGCGTTGGGAAAGCACGTGGAGATAACGGGAACGATTCCGGAAACGAACCTGGCGGAAACGCTGGAGATGGAGATTTATGACGACTTTCCAAATCTTGCGCTGGTTTCGCTGAGCATCCGCAACGCGGGCACGGCGGATGTTGCGCTGGATTGGGTGAAGTTGCAGCGGCATCAGTTCTCCGCGACTTCCGAAACCAAATCGCACATGGAGCGGTTGTGGACGTTTCAAGGCGCCAGCTTGAAGTGGGGCAAGGACGAGATTTTCGCGATGCCCGCGAAGTTCAGCCAGGAAAATCCGTTCGGCGCACCAGTGCCGACGAAAGACGATCTGGGAGCAGTCGGTGGAGGGATTCCTGTGGTTGCGTTCTGGAGCCGCGATGTGGGCGAGGCCATTGGCCACGTGGAGACGGTGCCGTTCACGCTGTCGATTCCCGTCGAGACGACTGCCGTGGGCAATGTGGAAACCGCGGTGCGGGTTCCGGCCAACACGATTCTGAAACCGGGAGAGGTTTTTGCGACGCCGCGGACGTTTCTTGCCGTTTATCACGGCGATTTCTATCCACCGCTGAATTTGTGGTCGAGAGTGGTGGCGAAGGAAGGGCTGGAAAAGCCGAAGAATAATGAGGAGAACTACGCGGTGAGCTGGTGCGGCTGGGGCTACGAGTTCGGGGTGACTCCGAAACAGATGCTGGACACGATACCGAAGCTGAAGGAGTTGGGAATCCACTGGGCGACGCTGGATGACGGCTGGTTTAACAATTATGGGGACTGGCAGCCGAATGGGAGCGCATTTAAGGGAGATGCGATTCCCGACATGGTGAAGAAATACCACGACCAGGGAATGAAGATGCAGGTCTGGTGGCTGCCGCTGGGAGTGGAGGACGGACACTTCGGGTATGGCGGGCGAAAATATGTGGTTTCGGAAGTGGTGAAGCAGCATCCCGACTGGCTGATTCTGAATAGGGATGGAAAGCCGGCGCGAATGGCGCGGAATCTGGCAACGCTGTGCCCCGCGGTTCCCGGAGTGCAGGAATACTACAAGGGCGTGACGGAGCGATTCATCCGGGACTGGGGATTCGACGGGCACAAGCTGGACAATATCTGGTCGACGCCGCTCTGCTACAACCCCAAGCACCATCACAAGTCGCCCTATGATTCGGTGTACGCGATGGGCGACGTTTACAAGATTATTTTCGAAACAACGCGTGCGTTGAAACCGGATAGCGTTACGCAGAGCTGCCCGTGCGGGACACCGCCGAATCTGGCTTGGCTTCGCTACATGGATCAGGCGGTGACTGCGGATCCCGTGGGATCGATTCAGGTTCGGAGGCGCGTGAAGATGTATAAGGCGCTGCTGGGGCCGGAAGCGGCGGTTTATGGAGATCATGTCGAACTAACCCGAATCAAGAATGCTTCTGGGGGCGACGAGCAGGATTTGGGCGAAGATTTTGCATCGACGCTGGGTACGGGCGGGGTGCTGGGAACCAAGTTCACCTGGCCGGACTACGGGGCAAAATTCAAGACCGTGTATCTGAATCAGGAAAAGGAAGAGCATTGGAAAGAATGGATCGCTTTGTACAACAACAAGATGCTGTCGAAGGGCAAGTTTCTGGATTTATATGTGTACGGATTTGATTTTCCGGAAGCGTATGCGATCGAAAAGAATAGTCATTATTACTATGCTTTCTATAGCGGAGAAAACGCGGGCGGCGGGAAGCAGGCTTCAACAAAAGCAGCTGTGTGGAAGGGCGAAGTGGAGCTGCGAGGACTGCCGGCGGGAACGTTCCGAGTGACCGACTACGTGCATCACAAGGAACTTGGAACGGTAAGTGGACCTGTGGGCAAGATGAAGGTGGAGTTCAGCGGAAGTTTGCTGGTGGAAGCGGCGCCGGCGCCTTAGGAGCTAACTTGTTGGCCTGGAAACCGGGCCGCCTGATGGACTAGAACCCGCGGCGTGCTTGCGGAAGAACGCTTCCCTGTGGGCTGCATCGCGAAAGGCTTCTGTGCCGCCCGCGCGGGTGATGGAAAGAGCGCCGGCGCAGTTGGCAAATTTGAGGCAGTCTTCGATTTTTGCGCCGCGGATGAACTGGTGGACGAAGCCCGCGTCGAAGGTATCGCCGGCACCGACAGGGTCCACCACGTCCACCACCGGCGGATACGCAGCGAATTTTTCCTTGCCTACGCGGGCGATAGCGCCTTGCGAACCACGCTTGACTACCAGGATACGGACTTTTTGGGAGAGGGACTCGACCGCCTGGTCGAAATTGCTGACCTGCGCGAGTTTGCAGAGCTCCCGCTCATTGGGCAGAAGAATATCCACGTAGCGAAGCAGGAGTTGAATGTCGCCGCTCCAGCGATCTTCGGGATCATCGTTGGTGTCGAGCGAAGTGGTGAGGCCAGCTTCCTTGGCTTTGCGAAAAATGTGGATGAGCTGCGGGCGGATGCCTTTCTGCAGGAAATAAGAAGACAAGTGAAGGTGCCTGGCGTTAAACACAAACGCCTGGTCAAGTTCGCGCTCGGACATTTCATACATGGCGCCCGGATAGGTGAGGATGAAGCGGTCTTTGCGCTGGGGGAGGATTACTGTAAGTCCGGTGGTTTTCCCGCGCAGTTTTTTGATGTGAGAAACGTCGACGCCACCGGCGGAAAGGCGCTGGACGCAGATTTCGCCGAAGGGATCGTCTCCGATGCAGGCGCTGAAACCGACGCGATTGCCGAGATGGGAAAGGTTGTGAGCGAAGATGGCCGAGGAACTGCCGAGAGTGATGCTGAGGTCGGTGGCGAGATGTTCGCGTTCGAGGACCAGGCTTTGCGGGAGTCCGTACAAGATTAGGTCGAGATTCAATTCGCCAATCACGCTGACATCGAAAGGGGCCAAGAGATCGTCTCCTTATCCAGCTAGTCGAGCACCACGACACGGGTAAGATTTTTCGGCTGGTCTGGATTGAGACCTTTGCCTACGCCGGTAAAAAAGCCCATCAGCTGGCTGGGCACGATGTGCGGCGCGAGTTGCGCCAATTCGCCGCCGGGCAGATCGAGTTCCAGAACAAGGTCGGACGCACGGCGGATATTTTCATTGGCACGATTGCAGACGGCGAGGGTGATGCCACCGAGTTCCTTCATTTCTTCCAGAACTTCGATCTCGGAGGAAAGGCCCGACTGGCTGAGGAAAAATGTGAGGGCGGTGCGCGGGGTTACGATGGCTTTGGGACCGTGGCGGAATTCCAGGGTGTGAAAGGACTGGCTGTAGGAGCAGGACATTTCCATCACTTTAAGGGCGGCTTCGCGGGCGATGCCGTGAAATGGGCCCTGGCCAAGAAAAACATAATCTTCAAAGTGGCGTCCCTCGACAAAAGCCTCCATGTACTCCGAGAGGGAACGGATTCTAGCGGCAAATTGGACGGCCATCGTTTGCAGGGAATTGCAGAACTCGGCATTTCCCGCGCGCCGCGCCGCCAACCATTGCAGAGCGATCAGCATGGAGGTAAAGGAGCGAGTCATGACGGTGCTCTTTTCATCCGCAGCGTTTAGGACCAAGGTGGTATCGCATTCGGCTTGCAGCTCGCTGTTTTCCGCACAGGTGATTCCCATGGTGGGGATGTGCAAATCTTTGCGAAGAACATGAGCGGCGCGAACGGCTTCGGAAGTGCGGCCGGAACGGGAGATCACGATCGCGCTTGAATTGGTGGCTTCCGAGTGCGTGAGGGAGGGATAGAGCAAAATCTCGGAGCCCGGGACTGCGCGGGCCGGTTCACCTGTCAACAAGGTCCACGAAGTTGCGGCTGAATCGGCTAGATAGAAACTGGTGCCGCATCCGACAAACAGCCGGGACGATTTCTGGCTGATGCTGCTCAAGACTTTTTCGACGGTGGGGCTTTGCTTGAGTTCCTGCAGAACGGATTGCCAGACTTCGCCCTGAGACAGAATTTCTTTGTAGGTTTCTGATTGGGCGTAACCGGTTGGTTTGATGGCCATAAATGTTTTTCCCGAACTATAAATTTTAAAGGCTAAACCAACGTGACTTCGATATCCGCTTCACGGAGCGACTTCAGGTCGTGCTTGGAAATATTTTTGTCGGTGATCGCCTCGTGGACGGAGGATGCGGGCATAATCAGCGACAAGCTGCGGCGGCCAAATTTACTGGAATCGCAGACGATGACCGTGCGGCGGGCGGACTCCGCCATGGCGCGGTTTACGCGGGCTTCCAGAAGATTGGGCGTGGTTAAACCATATCGGACGTCGAAACCATCCACTCCCAGGAAGAGGAGATCGGCGCTGAGTTTGCGGAGCGAGTCTTCCGCCAGCGGTCCGACGAGAGAGTAGGAGTTCTGGCGCAAGACGCCGCCGGTGAGGATTACCTCGACGGAAGAGTCGGCCAGTTCAGCGGCGATGTTGGTGGCGTTGGTGATGATGGTGAGGTTTTTGATATCCCGGCAGGCTCGCGCAATCGCGGTGGTGGTGGTTCCGGAATCGAGAATGATCACCTGGCCGGGACGCAGCTTGCGGGCAGCGGCGGCGGCAATCCGATTTTTTTCCTGACGGTGCTGGCGTTCTTTTTCGCGGAGCGGGCTGTCTTTCAGGGCGCCGGTTTCTTTGGGAAGCGCGCCGCCATGGGTTCGCTCCAACTGGCCTTCGTGATGGAGGGATTCCAAATCCTTGCGAATGGTGATCTGGGATGTGCGGAAATGTTTGGAGAGATCGCGCACCAGGACGCGGCCATCGGCGCGCAAGAGTTCCAGGATTTCGCGGCGGCGTTCCTCGCTCAGCATGTGATGGCGGCTCCAGCCTTTCTTAGAGAGTTACGGCAAATGTTCCACGCGAATCTGGTCTTTCAGACTGGCGATGTCCGCGGCACGCGCGCAGCCAGGCCCCGCGGCGATGCAGTTGGCGGCGCCACAGGCGGCGGCGAGACGCGCCGCCTCGACTGGAGGCAGTTGCTGTTGCGCGGCAAATGCGAAACCCGCCAGCGCCGAGTCGCCGCTGCCGACACACGAGCGAGCCGGCAGTTTGGGAGCGACGGCAAGTAGCGTATCACCACTTGAAGAATGCCAGAGCAGGCCGTCCGAACCCAAAGTGATCGCGGCAGAGGCCGCTCCCGCTTTCCGCATAGCGCAGAGAATTTCATTTGCGGAAGCCGGACCATTGATCGTTTGGCCGCTCCAGGCCTCTGCTTCGGCGCGGTTGGGCTTTACAAAGTCCGGTTTGCCGGCCAAGGCGAGCTTGAAGGGGTCGGCGCTGGTGTCGAGAAAAACACGGCTGTCAAATTCGTGCGCCAGTTCGATGAGGAGCTTGTACTGGTCGGGCGGCACACCTTCGGGAAGGCTGCCGGACATTATTACCGTGGGCTGCTCGCTGGCGTCGTTCAAAAGTTTGGTAAAGGTTTCGACGAAGAGGTGAAGTTCGCCGGGGGAGATGCGCTGGCCGGGTTCCAAGATTTCCGTCACGCCACCGGTGTCTTCGACAATTTCCAGATTCGTACGCGTGGAGCCGCTGGTGGGGACAGCGTGGACGCGAATGGCGAGATCGCGAAGACCTGCGACGAGTTGTTCGCCTGTTGCTCCACCGGCAAAACCCAACCAGAGAGGATCGGCGCCCAAAGTTTTCAAGGTCATGGCGACGTGAGCCGCTTTGCCTCCCGGAGCGGGAATCGATTCCTGCACGCGGTTGACAGCGCCCAGCTGTAATTTCTGAAGACGCAGGCGTTTGTCCACGGCGGGATTCAGGCTGACGCAGAGAAACATTACAGTTCCCTGCCAGGGGCAGCAAGCTTGCAAGCATCAAACCACGGGATGGCAGCGGCCAGGCACTGATTCACACCAGCGATGTTGCGGACACCCTCGCTTGCCAACCAATCCTCGAGAGCGCGAGGCCCCTGCTTGACGAAAATCTCGACGCCATCTTTCCAGGTGGCTCTTCCGCAGAGGACACCGGAGAAACCGGCGCCGGCTTCGGAGGCGAGTTGCAAGCCAAATTGAAATGCAGAGTTGCTGACGCCCTCGGAAAGATAAATGAACGGGATGGAGGAGCACGCCGCGGCAAGCAGGAAATGGCGCTTAGCCTGTTCGCGAGTATAAAGAATTTCTCCGGTGGAGGAGGGAGAGCCTTCGACAAAGGAGAGATTGACGGGCATGCCGATTTTCAGGACGTCGACGCGGTATTGGGGGTTTGAAAATTCCTTCATGCCGGCGGCCACGATTTCATGCTTGATGCGGGCAAACTCGATGCCCTTTTCGTCCATATTGTCGGCATAGCTGACCAGTTCGAGGAAGAAAGGAACATCGGCGGCGGCACACTCCGCACCAATTTTTTCCACGAATGCATATTTGGCGGCGTTAATTTCCGCGGACGAACGGCTTGAATAATACAGGAGCAGTTTGACCGCGTCTGCGCCGGCCTTGATGAGGCGATTGACGGACCAGCCGTCGAGGAGGCGCGGAAGCCGACCCGGTACATTTTTGTCATAACCGGTTTGTTCGTAGGCGAGGAGAAGGCCGGCGTTTGTGGATCGCGAGGCAGCCGCGGGCAAGCCAAATTCCGGGTCGAGGAGAATCGCGCTGGCGTGGGGCGTCAGGATCGAACTCACCGCCTCTTTGAACTGGGACAAATGGTCAGAGGGTACGGCCGATGGATCGACGCCCATGGAGCGTGAAAACAGACTGCGGAGGGCGCTGCGCTGGTCAATGGCGAGGGCGGCGATGATGCCGCGGGAGTCGGCGACCGACTCCAGGCCCTTGCGCTTTCCAGCGCTGATGAGAGATGGCATCGAGTTCATCGATCACTTACCAACGACCCAGGCGACGGCGCCCCGTTCGATGGGGGGCAGATCAAACTGCATCGTGTCTCCGTGAAGTGTGCCATGAAGAATTTGAGTTTGGCCCAGGAAAGGAAGATAGGCCAGAGAATTTCCCATGGCGGAAGGGATAGTGACTTTGCTGCCGGAGACCGGAGTTGGGATCGCGATTTTACCAGGAACAAGTCCGGTGAAATTCGCAAGGAAAAAGTGCGGCGCACCCTGGACCTGGGCGAAGTTTACGGCAACCGTGGGCGGGGCCTCGATTCGGATATCGGTGTTCACTTTCACGAGTTTTAGAAAATCCTGCGGCATCTCCTGGGAACCAGCGAGGAAGTTCTTTTCCAGTTTGCCCAAATAGAGGCTCGCAGGGCAATTTTCGAGAGACTGAATCCGGCTGGACGCGGCAAGGCCGGTTGCATTGTGGCCAGTTATCAGGAGGCGGCCGCCATGCTCCGTGAAGCTTTTGAGAGATTGCTTTTCGGCGTCGGACAAGACGGTGACGTTTGGAAGCACGAGGAGCTGGCCGTGAAAATCGGCGAGTGATTTTGGCGTGATGACCTGAAATTCGAGGTGGGACTGGAGGAGCATCACCAGGAGGCCGCGATAGGATGGGAGAAACCCGCGCGGATCGTAATCGCGGCTTTTGGGCGAGAAGTACACGCCGACAGGATGCATCGGGAGACGCGGCGAGTAGAGGATCTTTTCGTTCTTTTCGATCCATTGAAAAATTTCCGTGCGGGTGGCTTTGTCGTTGGAGCCAGCCATGGAGTGGCCGGGCGCATCCCAGAAGTTTGCGCCGTCCACGACCTGGGACATGGCCAGATTCAGCATGGCTTCCCGCGGAGCGACATTTTTATCGCCGTCCCAGGAGTAGTTCAAAATCCAGGTGGCTTTCCCAGCCGCGAAGGCGCGAAACGTCAGCATGCCGGCCTGGTAGAGGAACCAGTCAAGCTGCGAACGCCCGGAGGCCATGTGCTCGCCCTCGCCGAATTCGTACTCGTGCGCAATGGCATCCATGTCGCCATACATCTGGTAGACATCGGCGCCGACGCGAGTGGATTCCTGCTCGATGCCGGGATAGATTTCGGGAATCACAAAGATGTGCGGATTGACGATTCGGGCGTTGTCGCGAATCTCCTTGACGAAATCGGTCATAGTGGCGATGCGAAAATCGATCCACTTACGGAAATTGGAGTCCTGGAAGTCACCGAGCTTGAGATCTTTTTTGGCGTTGAGGCCGGTCTTTTCGCGGAAGGCGGCAACGGTTGCGTCATCGAAACTTGCCCAGGAGTTTTCCCAGCCGTCGAAGTGGGTCATCCAGTAGGGGATGTCGACGTAAATTCCATCGATTCCCGTGGCGGCGATCTGGCGAACACGTTCCATGTAGGTCTTGCGCCAATCTTTTGCGAAGGGGCTGATCCAGACGTCTTCGTCGCCGGGACTGATCCAGAACGCGGCTCCCGAAGTGAAGACAGCGGGTTCGCCGGTGATTTTACGTTGCAGCCAGTCTGGATGATCCTTCACGACAGAATGCGGGGATTTATCCGCGTTGGCGGTGATGCATTCGGTACCGGCGATGTAGACAAAGGCGTAGTTTTTCGCTTTGTGGGCGGCCTCCGCCACGGCATGGATTGCTTTCAGTTTCTCCTCAGGATTCAGATAGCTCTCGTAGCGTCCGGGAATGTCGTTGTCGACTTCAATGCCAAAGACGTGGCTACTGGCGGCGTCGCGGACGATTGCGTCCGCATTGTCTGCCCGCAAACCGTAGGCGCCAATCCGCACGAAGTGGGACCAGTTTTGCTGCTGGCCAGAGGCTGCCGGAGTGCAGACAAGCAAGGCGAGAGACAGGATAAGACAAAGGCGCGCGGACATTTATCTGCTCCTAGAACTCGAACCGAAGACCGATTTGCGTATGCCTGGGCGTATTCAGGGTGCTGGTGACCTGGCCGAACGAGGAATCGCCGAAGGATGTATTCGGGAAATTGAAGCGTGGGGTGTTCGTAAAGTTGAAGAACTCTCCGCGGACCTGAAGTTTCATTCCTTCGCGAATGACGAATTCCTTGCTGATGGAAAGGTCGGCGTTGTGGACGCCATCTCCGCGCAAACTGGAAAAATATCGGGGGGCATTGCCGGCGACCTGGTCGCCCGGGTCGCCAAAACAACTGGCATTGAAAACAGAAGCGGAATTGGGGTCCAGATTTGCACCGCTGGCAATGTCCTGACCATTGGCAGCGGCCTGATGATAGCTGAAACCGGAGGCGGGCGAACCGCAAGTGACGTTGGGGCGCTGATTGCCGTCGGCGAGTTGGGGGCTAGCCATAACGATGCTGATCGGAGTGCCGGTCTGGAAGGTGACGAAGGCGGAGATGGACCAGCCGCCGACGACGCCATCGAGGACGCGATTCATGTCGCGGCCGATCCAGCGGTTTCTTCCAACGGGAACATCGAAGATGGTGGCGATGACGAAGCGATGGGTGGCGTCATTGGCGCTGATGGAATTTTCGGCTTTGAGATTGTCGTAGACCTGAGGAATGCCGGAGCTGAGGCTGTTGGTGATGAAGGAATTCGCGCCAGCGGAAGAATTGTCGGTGGCTTTCGAAAAGGTGTAGTTGCCTTCGAAGCTGAAGTAGTGGGCTGCGCGCTTCTGGAAGCGGATTTGGAGAGAGTTGTACCAGGCGCTGGCGCCGAGGCGGGTGAGGCCGCTGAAGGCGCCGTCGAACTGGGGATACGGGCGCAAGAGATTGATGAGTGGAATCTGATCGTCGTTATAGATGGATTCGGGTTCGTTGAAAATGTGATTGGGATTATTCACATCGAAGAGTGGCTGGAACGGATTGGCGGTCAGGGTAGCCAGGGTGTTGGTCGGGGAGGTGCACTGGTCCGGGGTTGGACCCGCGAGACAAGTGTTGTACTGCGCGACAATCTGGTTGCGGATGGAAGAAGGCAGGAAATTGCGGTTCGCGGTGCCGGAAAAAGAGCTGTAAGGGAGATGGGTGCTGCGGCTGGCTGAATAATCCACGCCGATGGTGATGCCCGCGGGAAACAGGTGCTGGACGCCGAGATTCCACTGATAGATTTCGGCGTTGCGGGCTGTGCCGGTGTCCAGGCTGTTGTTGTTAGGGAAACCCCAGAGGGCGAGGTCGCCATACTTGTTGCCCTGTGGCGGGGCATAGCCGTTAGGAAATGGGTTTTCTAGCGTTGCGAACTGAGTCTGAAAATTGTCCTTGGTGAAGAGGATGGGATGAGAGTTGCCGAAGGCCGTGCCTGTAAATTGAAAGTTGGTGGCGACGTTCAAGCCGTAATAGATTCCCGCTCCACCGCGAATGACGGTGTTGGGATCGAGGGTGTAAGCAAATCCGATGCGTGGGGCGACATTGTTGCGGTCCACCGGGCTGTTGCGATTGCCTGATGTGGGGAAATTGGTGATGCCGGTGAGGTTGCCGCTGCGGTTGACGAGTCCGGGAATGTCGATGGGGACGGAGACATCGCTTGCGCCGGTAAAGTTGGAGAACTGCAGGAGATTGTTGCGCTCGGTGTAAGGAGTGCTCCATTCATAGCGCACGCCGAGATTGACGGTCAGCTTGGGAGTGACTTTCCAGTCGTCCTGAACGTAGAAAGCGGTCTCCTTAGACTTGTTGGCGACGGATTTGAAAACGGAGAGACTGCTGCTGCCGGGATCTCCATAGCCGAGAAGGAGGCTGGCGAAGGAATTTCCCTGAATGGGATCGAGATTGCCGATGGTCTGCTCGGTTTCGGCCTGGGTGAAATGGAAAAGACCCGTTGGCGGATTGGGCTGAAAGAAATTATTGAAGAAAATTCTTTGCTCGCCGCCGAATTTGAGGATGTGCCGGCCGCGGACCCAAGAGAGAGCGGAGCTATAGGAATCGAGAGTGTGAGCGAAGCCGGTATCCGTGCAGCACTGGCTGAAGAGCGAGGTAGCGTTGTTATCCACCTGAATGACCGGCATTCGATTGAGGCCGTTTACCTGGCTGAGGATCGCGTCGCCGGGGGCGTCGAAGACGGTGTCCAGCTTTGGATAATTTTCCGTGACCGGAGCGACGGCGCGGTCAATGGCAAAGCGATTGGTCCAGACGAGGTTTGGGGTCGGGCTCCAATTGTCTTCGAGGACCGCGTTGTGCACGTCGGTGATGCTGTCGAAACCGTCGCCAATGTCGCCGTTACCTAAAACGGTGGGGACGCCATTGGTGCTGTGAAGCTGGCTGTAGCGCGCGGAAAGGCGGTTCTTGTCGCTGAAGTGATGGTCGATCTTGACGTCAAATTGCCAGCCGTCGGTTCTGCTGAGGACGACTTTGTGGAAATTCTCGACGCCGGCGGGGGCGTTATCAATGGTCGGCAGCGGATAGAGGTCAATGATTTTCTGGCCGATGGAGTCGATGAGATTGGGATCGATCAGATTGGGCACGGCGAAGTTCTGGCGATTGCCGCCCACGACATTGAACGGGTTAAAAATCTGCTGCTGCACCGGCTGGCCGACGGTGCAACCCTGCGCGGAGTCCGTGCAGAGCACTAAAGTGTTGCGGAAATCGCCGGTGCGCTCCTCCTTGGTGGGGACGAAGGCGTTGATTTCCACGGGGTCCTGCACACGAATCTTTTCCAAGTCAACGAAGAAAAAGGTTTTCTGCTTTTTGATCGGCCCGCCGAGAGAGAAGCCGTATTGATCGCGCAGATGGTCGGGCCGGGGAGTTCCCTGGGCGTTGTTGAAGAAATCGTTGGCGTCGAGCGCGGAACGCTGACCGAACCACCAGCCGCTGCCGTGAAATTTATTGCCGCCTTCTTTCAAGACGATGTTGACGACGGTGCCGCCGTTGTTGCCGAATTCGGCGGAGAAGCTGTTGTTCTCGACTTTGAATTCCTGAACGATTTCGACGGAGGGCTGATAGTAGACGTTGGTTGTGGCGCCTTCGCCCTGTTCCGGGGCGCTGGTGAGGGCGCCGTCCACGCGGATTTCGGCGGTGGCATTGCGTTGACCGTTGGAAACGAAATTTGTGCCGGTGGGATAGGAGTCCGTGGTGCCCTGGCCGGCGGTTTCGGTGACACCTCCGGAGAGGAAGACGAGGCCGAAAAAGCTGCGATCGGGAAGCGGGATATCGCGGACATATTCATTGGTGACGTCGGTACCGAGGCTGGCGTTGCCCGTATCGAGCAAGGGGATTTCACCGGTGACCGTCACGCTTTCAGAGACGGTGGTGGGAGAGAGAGTGAAATCGAGAGTGGCCTGCTGACTGACGGCCAAGACCATGCCCTTGCGTTCGCGAGCGGCGAGATTTGGAGCCTCCACGCGGAGATCGTACGTGCTGGGGCGAATTCCGGTGAAAACATAAACGCCACGGCCGTCGGTAGTGGAGGATTGGCTGACGCTGGTGGCCTGATCGGTGAGAGTAACCTTTGCGCCGGGGACAACGCCGCCGGAAGCGTCGGTGACGACGCCGGTGAGTTGGGCCGTGTAGGTGGACTGAGCGGCGAGCGGCATTCGAACTCCGGAAAGGAGAAGGAGGATGGCGAGGAGCAGTGCCGGCGAAACACGGGAGGCTTGAAGTGCGAAGCGCATCGATCACCCCTGGAGCGCCGCGAGGGAAAAGCAGGGTTTCGGGGCGCATTCCGATAACTTACGATTCATTTCTTTTACTTTCATTTCCTTCCGTTGTCAATATCCGATTTCGGGGCTCTATTTCCCTGCCTCTGCTGTGGGTGGGAAATGGGGCAGCGCGCCGATGCGTGGGGTGATCTGGAATTAGAGGGAGGGAAAAGCGGCGTGTAGAGGGAGGCTGACGCTAACCGAGGTAACGTTCGCGGATGATCTGGAGATGACGCAATTCGTGTCCCGCGATGTGATAGGCGAGAGTTCGAACGCTGAAACTTTTTCCATCGGCTACGCCGCTGCGCAAGAGGGCCGCGGGTTCCAGACTTTCGAAGAAGGCGATCGTCGATTGCCTCACCAGGCTGAGTTCCTGGAGAAGGTCTTCAGCATCGCGTTTGTTGGCTTCGGAATAGCGGGCGAAGAGATCCTGGTCGAAACCGGGAAGTTCGGTGGAGTCGTTGCGTGCGAAGCGAAGCGCGCGGTAAACGTAAATGCGCTCGTCATCAATCAGGTGAGCGAGGATTTCCTTGATGGTCCACTTCCCTTCCGCGTAGCGATGGAGCAATCGGGCTTCGGTGAGGGAAAAGATCAGGCTGCGGGTGGCCTGGAAGCCGGCAGCGAGATGCTTGAGGATTTGGCCGTCGTTGGGCAAAAGATCGATGTAGATGCCCGAGGAAGCAGGATATTCCCCCTCGACGGGTTTTTCGATTACCGGGAAAGGACGCAAGTCGCTAACTCTCATACGTTATTCTCCGTTCGCCGGGGTCCGGCTGAAGTCGCTGGAGACTCCTGGAAGCAAAGAGGGATTCATTTCGAACCGGCGCCGGAAGTGTTGGCGCTCTCCCACTGGCGGACTTTGCGGCGGCCCTCGTTGAAAATGCGTTCGTAGTTTTGCAGGCGGACTTTGCGGGAAGTTTCAGCGTCGAGAGATTTCCACAGAGGATCGTATTGCTGAAAGACTTTGAGATATTTAGGCAGGTCCATCGGGGCGGCACCATCGGAGCCGAACAGGAAGCGATCGGGATGGCGGCGCATCTGTGCGGCCAAAATTTTGATGGCATCGGGGCTGGCGATGAAATATTTGGCGACTTCGTCCCAGGAGATGTCGACATAGAGATTAGGGAGAGCGGGATCGCTGAGGAGCGACTCGACCATGGCGGTGTGGTTAGCGGGCGGGCGAACGGTGCGGCCGAGACCCATGTGAGCCCAGATGATGGTGGTTTTGGGATGACGCTTGAAGAGGGCCTGGAGTTGATTGAAGTAGGCCGCGTCGGAACCATCTTTTGCAAACGGAATATCAATGTCGTTGTGAAGGATGACCACCAGGCCGGATTCGGCGGCGAAATCAAGGATGCGATCGAGGGCGTGGTCAGTGAGGCTGGCAACCGCACCGGGAATTTTGGCGGAGACGAATTCCTTGTGAATGGTGAACTCGCCGATACCGGTGAATACGCCGGGGAAAGTCTGGAGGACGCGGCGAATGTGGTCGACGGCGTACATATCGGCGGGATTGAAACCGGTGATCATGGGATCGAGGCGGGATTGCTGTTCCCTGGGAAGAGATTTGTAAGACATGGCAATCCAGGCGTCGGTGAAGGAATAGTAGTAGAGCGGGGCGTCGGAGTGGAGGTAGTAAGTTGGCGCGCGGTCGCCGTCCACGCTGTACAGCCATTCCTGTTGGAGAGGGACGCCAAAGACGGTTGAGCGGCCGACTGTGGTTCCCATCATGTTCAACAAATCGCGGATGCCGGGGCCTTCCTGGATGTTGTTGGTCAGATGGAAGTGCGAATCATTGTAGCCGTAATTATCGCTTTGCGCGGGCGTCGGCTTGGCGCCTGCAAACAGAGACCCGGCCAAGAGCCCTACAATTGTGAACCAACGCGCTGACCGCAAGGAAAATCTCTTCATATTCACACCTTTCCTTATTATTCGGATTTCATTGGCTCTGTATTTTGTCAAAGAAAGTCGCGGTTAACGCTGCTGCTCCTGGAGGCTGGTGGCCTGCGCAAACGCAATCAAGGCGGAGCGAATCTTGCGCGAAATATCAGGTTCCGAAATGATTCCGTACTTATCAAGGTTTTTCCCGATGAGCGGCAATACAATACACGCTTCGGAAACGATTCGCGCGGTCATCACGTTCAGTGTTTCCGCGAGCGAAGCATGGGCATAGTTTGCACGCGGAGAGGCGCTGAAGAGCGCGACGGGCTTTTCATACAGCTCGCCGCTGGCGACGAGCCAGTCGAGCGCATTCTTGAGCGCGCCTGGGACACCGTGGGCGTACTCCGGGGTGGAAATAATGACGCCGTCGGCGGAGCGAAGTTGCTGACGAAATCTAGATATGGAGTTGGGCGGCGGCGCATTGTCCATATCCGGATTGAAGTGCGGAAGACCTCCGAGTTCCTCGTAGAATTTAATTGTTACATCCTCCGGGGCCAGAATTGCCGCGGCCCTGAGCAGAGAGCTATTTGCGGATGCGGCACGAAGGCTTCCGGAAATGGCCAGAAATTGCATTATTCCCCCCTAATCAGCTGATTGCCGAGTCTGAGCTCGAAGGCTTCCCAATAAAGGGCGCCATGCAGCTGAGTTTGATACCGCAGGAAAAACCAGTAAAGGATCTGGCCGCCGATCCAGGTGGCATATAGAAAGGATTCGATCATTGGCGTTCTTCCTTTCTACTGCACGGTCACAGTGACAGTGGTGGAGTGAGAGATTCTGCCGGATGTGGCGGTGACGTTGATTGTGGCGGTGCGCCGGTTTGCCGGTGTGCTGTTGCCGTATCCGCCGCAACCGCCGATTGCCAGCGCTAATGTGAAGACCACGGCTGCCATCGCACCCGCTGCCGACAAACGGGCGGAGGGGAGCGTTCGAACGCGCCATGTCGCGAATCCACACAACGAGATCGCGAAGAGGAGTCCCAGAGGGCCCATCCAATCGGGCATCAGCTGTCCAGATTGCGCACCGTTGGGCGAGATCGTGACGGTTAGCTTCGTGTTTACCGGTCCGCCCGCGGGGGTAACCGTGGCCGGGTCAAAGCTGCAGGTTACGCCAGTGATCGGTCCACAGGAAAATGCGACGTTCCCCGCGAACCCTCTGGCGGGTGTCACAGTTAACACGAACTGTGTTGACTGGCCGGCAATCACGCTCCCGGTGGAAGGGGCTGCCGCAATGGAAAAATCCGGGTTCGCAATGTCTGTGGTCACCTCCGCGGAAGCGCTGGCCTCAAATTTCCCGTCTCCCGGATAAGTCGCCGTTAACGAATGCGTGCCAGCGGAGAGAGTATCCGTTCGCAAAAAGGCGTTGCCTTCAGCATTCAAAGCAGCAGTGCCGATGTTGGTGGTTCCGTCAAGGAAGTTTACCTGGCCCGTTGGAACGCCGCCCGCTGAACTGACGGTCGCGTTCAGGACGATGAGAGCACCAGGCGCGGCGTCCGCCGGCGCCGTAAGAGTTGAAGTTGTGGCGATGCCCGTGATCTGCATGGAAGTCGTCTCCTGCCGTGGGAGGAAGGTGCTGTCGCCGCTGTACTGAGCGGTGATCGAATGGATTCCAGCGATTGTGAAAAATGTGGAAAGGCTGGCCGTCCCGTTGACCACCGGAACTGGTTTCAACTGGATGCTGCCATCGAAAAAGGAGACCGTGCCCGTTGGCGATCCCGTGTTGCCAGGCCCGGCGGCCACGTTGGCTGTCAACGTCACGTTGACGTTGATGTTTCCATTCGGAGCAGATATCCGCATCGCGCTTACCAGCCCGGGCGTAAGTGCTCCGAACAATCCATCCGTTTCAGCGCTGACCTGCGAGGTGAAGTAAAGGGTATTCGGGGCTCCAAATCCGTCGGGACGAAACACGAGACCGTGTAGGCCGAGTTGGGATATGGCATCGCCGTTGCCGTCCACCAATGTGCCGAGAAGCTGGCCAGTGGTTGGATTGAAAGCGTTGATTTTTCCATCGCCGACGTTGCCAATCAAAATATCGTTGCTGAAGGGGCCGAAATTGGCGCCGGCCTTGAGGATTCCCCAGGGGGCGTTCAGAGCGCCGCCGGTGGCAAAGCGCTTCACGAAATTGCCGTTCAAGTCGAAGATGCTGACGACGCCGTTGCCAGCGCCGGGGATGGGATCGTGCTTGGCAGCGTCTTGTAACCCATAAGTCACAAAGACCTGATTGCCGATCACTTGAATGCCGAATGGAGCGAATCCCGGGGGAAGGGTTGGATCCGTAAAGGAACCAGCGAGCGCAACGCCCGCGAAGCCAGGGAGGAAAGTCTCGATGTTTGCGTGGGCGAAATCCGTGACCGCGAGGGCGGGCTGGGCTTGCGGGGAATTCAAAATTGCAGCGCCTTTGTAAACTTCGCTGGCAATGCGACGGCGAAGAGTCGCCTGCTGAGGAAGATTGCCATTGGCGTCCGGGCCCCAGGTGAAAATCCCGCCTTCCTCGGTAACCACGATGAAAGGATTGACGACCGAGCGGTCCGCAAAGAAAGAATTCTGGTCGGCAACGATTCCCGTGGGGCTGTCGAAACCAGTCCCGGCGGCATTGGGAACGGCAAAGTCGCCCGGCCTGGCGCCGAAGCCTGTGGCATCAAGCGCAGTGACGTGTCCGCCCTTGTTTTCGGAAATGAAAAAGGGCTGACCGGAGAGGAAGCCAATTCCCCAAGGATTGCGAAGACCGGGCACCAGATTGTTGGCGGCGCCCTGAACACTCGAAGACAGATTGACCTGGCGGTAGGCGACGGTCTGAGCGACGGCGATTTTCGCGCCGAGTGCGCTACCCAGGAAAACCAAGCAAACCAGACTAGAAATAAATTTGGACTTCAACATTGCTTCTCCTCAATTTCCTTCACTGAGATTAACTACTGTCCGCGAATAAGTTGTCTGGCCGAAATCAACATGTCGTCAATTCGGAGTCATGCAAATCGGGCCAGGTCGGAAACAAGCGCCGGCTCTTTCCGGAGGTGCGGCCGGCACGATTGGCAGTTTGAGACTGGTGGGACTGCGAGTCGGGCACAGGCTGCGAGGCGTTTTCTCCGGCAATCTCTCCCTGGAGCATGCGCCGCAAACTTTTACGTGCCTTGTGCAGCTGCGATTTTGAGCAACCGGTAGAGCAACCGAGGAGCGCGGCGATTTCGGCGTGGCGATAACCCATGACATCGTGCATGAGAAAGAAACGCTTGTAGCCGTCGGGAAGGCGGCGAATGGCGCGCTTGAGGTTGATCGAGTCGATCACGCCGCGGGAGGAAGTGTCGGCGCGGTCGGCATCGACCTGTTCGGTTCCGCCGGTTCCGTCGTCATCGAGGCTTTGCATCTGCTTTTCCGCGAGCGGGCGGCGGCGAAGGTGCATGAGAACCGCATTGACCGAGATGCGGTGCAGCCAGGTGGAAAAAGAAGAATCGCCGCGGAACGTGCCGATTTTGCGGAAGAGCTGGAGAAAGACCTGTTGGGTGAGATCTTCGGCTTCGGCAATGTTCCTGAGCATGCGGAGGCAAAGGCTATAGACGTGCTTGCAATGAGCGTTGTAGAGGGACTCAAAGGCTGCGCCATCGCCTTGTTGCGCGCGAGCAATCGCATCGCTCTCATTCCAGTGGGCCGCCGTACGGCCGGTAATTTTGACTGTCATACTGAAGCTCCTTTGCCCTGCTACCAGTTCATAACCGGATGCGAGGCGGATTCATTCCCTAGGGCAAGAATTTGTAGCCCACGCCGTGGACGGTGTGAAAATGCGCGGGGCGCGATGGCTCTCTTTCGAGTTTCTGGCGGAGGCGCAAAACAAGGTTGTCCACGGTGCGGGTGCAGGGATAGTTTTCATAGCCCCAGACCTTGTTGAGCAATTCATCGCGGGAAATGACGCGGCGGGAATTTTCTGACATGTATTTGAGTGTTTTGAATTCCAGGGAGGTAAGCGCCACGGGCCGGCCTTTGCGGGTGGCTTCCATGGAAGAAAAATTCAGTGTCACCTCGCCGAACGTCAAGCTGTCGGCGGGGGCCTTGCTCCGGGGCTGAGAGACAGCGTTTTCGAGGAATTGGAGAAGGAGGGCAGCGCCGGCGGTTTCTACCGGGGAGATTTTTCGCGGAGTCACGCCCTGGAGTTTCCCGTCGGCGGCAGCCGCCGGGACGAGAACGATCACCGGGACATATTGTGACAGGCGCTGGACATCCATCATGCCGATGGTTCGAAGCGGAGTTGCCGAATCCGCGGTGAAATGCCTGGAAGATTGCCCGGCGGCAAGCGGCACCAGTTGTGGAACAAGATTCTTTGCGACTGCTCCCATGTTTCTTTCCTCCTCGTGTAGCTGCGGACAGCGACTGCAATCGATTGCTCGTAATTCCTACTTCGATTTCTTCGCGCTTCGCGGCGGCTTCTTTTCCGGCGGGGCCTGCGGGGCTTCGCAGGCCCGAGGCTTGCCGCTGGAATTCCTGACCAGTTCAAGACGGAGACTCATGAATTTCAGGAGTTCCGGCGTGGAGTGGAATCTCAGCTCGATGCAGGAATCCACTTCCTCGACCCAGCCTTCAAAACGGCCCTCGGCTGGATTCGAATCGGGCCCAAGTTGAACTACGAATGCTCCGCGCATGTAACGAGAGTAGGCGAAGCAAGAAGTGAAGACGTGACCCGCGGGTGACTCTTTCGGTCCAATTTCGGTGACGCCTGGCCTCGCCGGGGAGCTCCGAAGGACTCTTCCCGTTTGCGGGACAGAAAAAAGGCGAGGCCTGTCTGGCCTCGCCTTTCGGAGCGCAACGAAATGTCTTACTTATCGTGAGCTTCGATTGTGAAGTTGAGAGCACCGGGATAGTTCTCCAGGTGCGCCTCTGTTAGTCGCAAAACGCCAGAAAGGAATCCTGCAGCGCTTGAACGCTGGAGAACCCGAGAGCGGCGGCAGCGGCATCAATGCTCCCAAATTGCGCCGTAAGATTGGAGATCGTCTCGCCGTGGCAGCTTGCTTTGCCTGGCGTTCCCGCTCCGATCAGAGAGTTCCCGGTCAAGGAGAACGTCATATTGAACGCAGGCGGGGGAACGGTGTCGTTAATGATGTCGGCACCGATTCGCAGCCAGTCCGGGGACAAATTGGAGTTGCGAATCCATGCCTGCAAATCGCCAGCGATCGCCGTCCCGGGCGCCACGATGGGTTTCGGGGCCGACATGAAGAAAAAGTCGCCGCCGGTAACCAGGACTTCCGGGCGAAAGAAATAGTGACCCGCCGGGAGAACAATCGGATTGATGAAGGTGATGGCGATCTCGACCTCTTCGCCGGTCTGCGGTCCGTCACCATGTGTGGTGCTGTTGGGCTTCTTATTGATGCCGTTCAGAACACTCTTTGCGACCGAAGTGTTGGCATTCAAGAGGCGCACGGAAAATCGAAGGTTTCCCTTGATCGCATCGCGGGTTGCGGAGTCAATTTCGACGTCCGAGGGTGAATTGAAGCGAGTCGGGACATTGCCCCCGAGTGGATTGGGGTTGGCAGAGTCCAGGGGAAACACGTGATACATCTCGACTTCGACGTTGGCAATATTCGCGAGAGGCGTAGCCGGGGAAATCAAGCCGGTAATCGTGGCTCCGCTGATGACGGTGGTCTGTTTCAGATCGAAATCATCCGCCGTTTCCGTTTCTATCTTGCCAACACTGGGACGCCGTGACAGGGCCCCGAGCTTTGCATCCGTGTTACCAGTGTTGACGGTGAACTTGCTGTCCTGGGCCGAAGCGATTCCAGAGAAGGAGATCGCAGTCAACACAGCCAGCACTCCAAAGAACTTCCGAAAACTTTGATTTTGCACTTCATGCTCCTTATTTGACTTAGATTGAGATACCAGTTCTGGCTCATGGGCCTACCGGTTACAGTGGCAGAGTAGCGGGGAGAGGATTCGAGGACATGACCGGGCGGTGACGATTTCGGTCCAATTTCGGTGACCGAAGCCGGGGGATTTGCGCCAAAAGCCGATATTGGGGAATCCTAGGGGGCAGAGGAAGGGGAAATCATGGGAAGTGTCAACGCCAGGTAAATGTCGTAAAATCGCGGCCATCGGTGCGGCCAGGACGCCCCCTGCCAGGCAAATGATGCGAATTGGACCTCATAGATGAAGCAGTTTCATGCCTTCCGGCTCGACACCGTGAACCACTGCCTGTGGCGCGGGGAGGAACGGGTGTCGCTGGCGCCGAAGGCGTTTGACGTGCTGCGCTACCTGGTGGAGCACGCGGACCGGCTGGTGACGCAAGAAGAAATGTTGAATGCGTTGTGGCCGGAAACGTATGTAAACCCCGAAGTGATCAAGAAATATGTTCTGGGAATCCGCAAAGCGCTGGGCGATCCGCGCGACAAGCCGGAATTCATCGAGACGTTTCCGCGGCGGGGGTACCAGTTCGTGGCGCCGGTGAGCGAAGTGATTGCGGGAGCCGCAGCAGGCTGCGAGATCAGCGCCGCACGGAAAATGGTCGGGCGTGAAGGCGCAATGGCCGAGCTGGAGGATTTTCTGGGCCGGGCCATGAATTCGCAAAGGCAAGTGGTTTTCATTACCGGCGAAGCGGGGATCGGGAAAACGACGCTGATTGACGCGTTTCACCAGACGGTGGCACACCGCCCGAACCTGCGGGTGATTCGCGGGCAATGCGTGGAAGGGTTTGGCGGCAAGGAAGCGTACTATCCGGTGCTGGAAGCGATTGGACAGTGGGTGCGCGAAGCGAGCGGCGGGCAGGTGGCGCAAACGCTGGCGAAGCAGGCGCCAACGTGGCTGATTCAGTTCCCTTCTCTGATTAAGGCCGAGCAGCGGGAGGCGTTGCAAAAAGAAATTCACGGAGCCACGCGGGAACGGATGGTGCGCGAGATTTGCGAAGCGCTGGAGACCCTGACGGCGCAGGATGCGCTGGTGCTGGTGCTGGAAGATCTTCACTGGGTGGACCCTTCCACGCTGGATTTCCTTTCCGCGGTGGCGCGGCGGCGGGGTCCGGCGAAATTGCTGCTGCTGGGAACTTACCGTCCCGCGGATCTGATTCTTTCAAAAAGCCCGTTGAAGGCGCTGAAACAGGATCTGGTGCTGCACAATCTGGGTCACGAGCTGAACCTGGAGCGCCTGGAAGAACCCGATGTGGCGGAATATCTGGAGATTCATTTTCCAGGCGGAGACTTTCCCGAGGGATTTGCGAACCTGATTTACCGGCACTCCGGCGGGAATGCACTGTTCCTGGTGAACATCATGCTGGACATGGTGAAGCGGGGACTGGTGGCGCGGGCGGATGGAAGCTGGAAGCTGAGCGTGGCCCTGGAAGACGTGGAGCCGCGCGTGCCGGAAACGCTGGATCAATTGATCGAAGCGCAATTCCAGCAGTTGAGCGCGGAGGAGCAGCGCATCCTGAGGAGCGCCAGCGTTGCCGGAGAACGATTTTCCGTGTGGGCCATTTCGCCTGCGGCGGAGGTGGAGCCGGAAATTATTGAGGATGCGTGCGAGCGGCTTGCCGAGCGGCTGCAATTCATCAAAGGGGCGGGAATCAACGCATTGGCGAACGGGCAAATATCAGCGCACTACGATTTCCGGCATTCGCTCTACCGGGAAGTCTTGTACCGGCGGATTTCCGAAGCGGCACGCGCGAAATTGCACCTGCAACTGGCGCAGAGGCTGCAGGCGTACTGCGACCCGTGCGAACAGGAGCAATCCACGGAACTGGCCCAGCACTTTGAAGGCGGGCGCGATTACGAACAAGCGATTCACTACCTGATTATGGCGGCCAAGAATGCGGCGGGAAGATTCGCCTACCGCGACTCGATCGACATTCTGCGGCACGCGCTGGAAGTTGTGCCTCTGGTTGCGGGGGGCAAACGGGCGGAACTGGACATTCAGGCACTGGTGCAAATCGGGGACACCCATTACGCATCGGGAAACATGGACGATTCAGCGAAAGCATACGAAGGGGCGGCGGAGAGGGCGGCGAGGGCGGGACTAGGGGCCGCGCAAGTGACGGCGCTGATCCGTCTGGCGCATCCGATGGGGCTGATTGATGTGGATCGAGCAGTGGCGGCCGTGGAAGAGGCGGATCGCGTAAGCGCATCGCTGGAGGATCCGATGCTGCGGGCGCGCACACAAATTCTGGCGTCTTGCGCACGCTTGTATTACCACACGTGGCGTTCGGAGGACGCGGAGCTTTATGCCTCGGCGCGGAAAACGATTGAGGGACTGAGCGGCGGCCAGTTTCCGGAGATGCACTACGCGCATCTTTACCCGCTGCAGGGGAATTATCAGGAAGCGCTGAAGATTGCCGAGGACGGGATCGTGAAGATCAGCGGGACAACGAATACGGTGGCGTATCTGCTGGCGCTGGGGGCAAAAACTGTCGCGTTGATGCATCTGGGCCGGCTGGGTGAAGCGCTGCAGGTGATGCGCAGCGCGATCCTGAAGGCAGAGAAAAACGGGAACGATCCATGGCTGCTGAAAATCAGGGAGGCATGGCTGCGAACGGTTTCGATGGATTTTGCGGGGGCGCAAGAGCTGTGCGAAACGATGATCCAATCCAATTCGGGTTATCCCACCGGGCAGCCCAAAGCGATCGCCTGGTTTGCGGGCGGGAATGCCGCACTGTTAGCGGGAAACAGCAAAGAGGCGTTGGAGAAGTTCCGGCGAGTGATCGATGAAGAGGTGACGCCGAAATTTTTCCTGCACTGGTATTGGCGAATGCATGCGCGGCTGGGAGCGGTGAATGCGCTGGTGGCGGGGGGAAGATTGGAGAACGCGCGGGACGAGGCCGACAGTCTTGTGGAGGATGCCCTTTCCGCCGAGGATCCCAGCCTGCAAGCGCTGGCCTGGAGAGTGAACGCCAAGCTGGGAATCGCGGAAAAGGATTTTGCAGGCGCGGAGAAGAGCATCGGAAAGGGACTGGCACTGCTGGAGAAATACGAACTTCCCATGGTTACCTGGCGGCTGGACTCGACCGCGTGGGATCTGTACCGGGCGACAAAGAATGAAAATGCGGCTGAGATTCACCGGAAACGCGCGGAAGCCTGCGTGATGAAGATTGCGAATTCGTTCGCTTCCGAAGAACCACTTCGCGGAACGTTTCTCGCGGCGGTGCCGGTTCGCCGGATCATTAGTGAAAAGGGCGCCGGCAAAGCGCCGCGCCCGCAAAAGATGTTGCGGGAAGCAGCGACCTGATCGAGTGCCACCCCCAACGCACAGGGTGATTGCAGAAACCGGCCTGCCGGTTCAGGAGAGCAATGATGTCGGATGAGATTTCGATTGCATGCACATTGACCGATGCGGAGTTCCGGGAACGGGAAGCGCTGTTGTTGGCGCGGTTCAAGGCCGCGGTGGGAGAGGCAACGGAAGTTCCGGACGGATTCACGTTTTCTGCTCCGGGAGCGAAAGAGTGGATAGCGCTTTTGGCGGAAGTGATGGCGGCGGAGCGGGAGTGTTGCCCATTCCTGCGGTTTGCGTTGACCGCGGAGCCGGATATGGGCGTGGTGACGCTGTCGGTGACGGGGCCGGCGGCAGCTAAACCACTCATAAAAAAACTTTTGTTCAAACCTTTAGAGTTCGAATGAACTTTCCCGCCTTTGCCAAGTAAAAAGCGCAAGGCGATGCGGGAAGTTCAGTTTTTGTCGAGGGTTGCGGCGAGAGTGACGTCGCTGCCGGCCAGAACGTTCATCTGGCGCGTCCAGTCCGCGCGTCCGGCGGCGTGCAGACGGAACACATGCTTGCCCGGAGCGACCGAGAGGATCGAAGGCGTTGAGCCGACGAACTGGTCGTCGAGATAAATTTCCGCGCCCGCGGGATCGGATTGAATGGCGACTTTGGTCGCGCCAGCTCCTGAAGTTTCGAACGATTCGAGCTTGTTGTCTTTGAGAGCGGCAACGAAGCCCGGATAAATCATCCACTGGCGCTGATCGAACTGAATTTCGCGCTCGGGCTTTCCCATCGCCTGCAAAATCTGTTCGCGAGTCATGCCCGGAGTCAAAGCGGACTCGCTGGGAGCGGCGGGCTTTGGCGCAGGAGCGGGCTGGGGCGCAGCCGCCGAGACCGGAGCGGCGGCGGGATAGGCCGACGTCGCGGGCGGAGCCACCGGAGCGGCGGAAGTGGCGCGTCCCTCGGGCATCATCCACTGGTCGAATTCGCGGAAAACAGTCTCTTTGTCGGCGGTGGCGAGGACATTGGGAGGAAATTTGAAAGAAAGGGTGGTCCACATGCGGCCGGTGCCTGCGCGCGTGGAGAGGCTGCGGGCGGAGATCAATGCGACGAGGATCGTATCCGAGCCGACAGCAACGGCGGTGACGTAATAGCGTTCACCCGCGGGGACTTCGTAATCCTGGTGGCCGCGAAAAAGTTTGTATTGGAGGCCGTCGATGGCGCTGGAGGCGGGCTCTGTGTGCAGGAGCGAACCGTAAAGGCCCGGGCGCTGGATGACCACAATGGTGCCGGCGCGGCGGATGTCGGTTTCACCGCCAATGCCCATCAATTGCTTGCCGACGAGTGAGGGCTGGTAAGTTTGGGTGAGGATCTGTTCGAGAACGATGCGGTCGTTCTGTTCGGCAGGTTTTTTTTGCGCGGAGGCGGTTGCGGAGAAAAGAGCGAAGGCCGAGGCGATGAGGGAAAGGCGTTTCAGCAAGGCATGTCTCCTGAGGCGAGGTGCAAGAGTGAGTATAGGGCGCGGGCCAAGGTGGGGACAAGTGTTGAGACGGTGGACGCAAGCCTCGCAGCTCGAAACCCGCTCAAGATTTATCTTATAAAGGTCTACGACTTGGACAAAACAGTTCCTCAGGGGCTAAAGCCCTAATTTTCCGGCTTATGTTTGTCGGAGCTGAAGCTCCGACCCCCAACACCATCTATGAGGTAGTTTCTAGTGCGGATACAGAGGTGGGCGGAGGACGGAAACTTCGCCGGTGTCCGGCATTACCAGCCAGATGGTGCGGTCCGGGTAATAGGCGAAGAGGCGGTCGTTCAGTTCGCCGGGAAGATCGCGTGCCCAGATAATTTTGGATGCATCGATATCGGCGGCGTTGAAGACCCACTCTTCGTGGACGCTGTGATCCGGGCCATAGCGAACGAGGACGACGTGCTTGCCCGGCTTGGACTCGAGATCGTGCAGAAGATCGGCGCGGTCGGAGAGGCCCCAGCCTCCCCAACCTTGCGAATCACCAAGCCGCTGGGCCACCAGAAGAGAGACATCCAGAATCAGCGCGAGAACGATAGCCCGGGAGAGAGCCGCGCCGATGGGCCGATTAAAGACGCGCATTGTGCGCAAGTGGCGAATCGCCTGGACAAGAGCGGCAAAAAGAATCGCGGCGGCGGGCGCGATGTAGTGCGGCCCGGGCCAAACGACCAGGCAATAGCCGAACAAGACAGCCAGCAAAGTAAGAAAAAGCAGGCGGAACCGCGCATCGCGGTAAAGGAAGACAAAGCCGGGAAGGAGCAGCCAGCAGGCGGGCCAGAGAAACGCGAGCGAACAGTGTTCCCATTTATCCTGGAAAACGGATTTCAGGGTGGTCCAGGAACGATCGTAGGCCTGGCGTTCGTATTGATTGTAGAAATTCTCCATCTCGGCGTTGTCGAAGTGAATCGCAGGTTTTGGCGTTTGCCAGAGGAAGAGTGCAGCGCGGTCGTGGAGGCGGGCGTCGTAGGCGTAGGGCGGAAGCGCGGCGTGGCCGGTGACGCGCCAGTTGTAGCGAGCCATGAGGCAGCCCGTGAGAAGCAGGATGCCTGCCGCAGGTAAGATCACGAGGCGAAGAGCAGCGCGGCGGGCAGGCGCTTCCCTCGGCTGGCGGAAAAACCAAAAGAGAAAGGCAGCCGCGAGGGGGATACAGAAGAAAACGCTTTCGTACGGGCGGCTATTGAAAAGTATGGCGATGCCGAGGCCGAGAAGAATTCCCATGGCGGGCGAAGGGCGTCTTCGGATTCTGCCAATTGCTCCGAGGACCAGCGCTCCGCCGATGGCAGCAACGGCACCGCCCCAATAACTGTTGATCCAGTACGAAGCGACGCACAGCCTGAGCGCGGCGAGGAGCCCCGCGAGAAACGCCCATCGAGCGGGCAACCACGGTTGGAGCATCCAGACGAAAAGCGCGGCCATGGCGGCCGCGCTGAAGAGGACGCCGAACCAGGGATTGCCGAAAAGTTGCCCGAGCGCCAGGACAAGGCCTTGCGCGGGAGGATATTTCGAAGCGTAGGTTGGAAACCAGAGCACGTGGAATGTTTCGAAGCTGCGCCAGAGCGGGTGAGGAGGGTTGGCGAGGCGGCCGTGGGCGAAGGTGTCGCCCATCAGAAGGTAACTGAATTCGTCATGGATACCGGGATTGGGAATTGGAAGCAGGCCGAGCAGGGCGAGGCGCAGCCCAAGTACCAGGAAAAATAAGAATAAAACGGCGAGCAATTTGTGAGCGGCGAACCGGGATGCGATCTTTTCGATTCGGCCGAAAAAACGTTCCGAGCTGCGAGGAAAGAAAATCGCGAGCAGCAAGAGGGCGAGGGTGAGCAGAATTGTAATCTTTGGCTCGGTGAGCCACGTGGGAATGGAGGAATCCATCAAGGGTTCGGAAGATCGCCCGGATCAGAAACGTCAACAGGCGATTCAGGATTCCATTGTAGAGGAAGGCGGGAAAAAGTCAGCCGACTAATTGCTCCTGATTCAGGTGAGCGGCCTCGGCGATTTTTCGCCATTCGGGCAGGAGATCAGCGATACCGGCTTGTTGCAGAAGGTCCATGTCGAACTCCGGGGAAGGCGCGCCTTGATCGAGAGCTTCGCGCTCGTGGGCGAGCAGATTGCAAACATAGACGACGACCACCAAGTCGGCTTGATTTAGCGGAACGCGGCGCGGATGGTGATGATGGGCGACGGCCTCGACAACTGGACTAGGCAGGCCCCACAAGCTGAGGAGGTAGGCGCCGACCTCGGCGTGTGAAATTTGGGTCAAGCGTTCTTCAATTTCGTAAAGCGACTTACCTTCCTGGTGGGCCTGCAAAACGGCGCGGCTGAAATGCGCCGGAGTGCGCTCTGCGATCACCAGCTTGCCGACGTCGTGCATCAAAGCGGCCAGAACGAGGGTGGGAGACATTTGCGTTTTCTGCGCAATGCCGGCGGCGATGCGAGCGGTCAGTTGGGAGTGGCGGTGAAACTCCTCGATGGATTCCACGGAAACAAATTCATTGGGAGTGAAAGAGCGAAAAAGATCCAGGGTGAGGACCAGGTCGTGAAGGACGCTGACGCCGAGACAGTTGACGGCGGTTTTCACGCTGGTGATGTCGCGAGCCAGGCCGAAGAAGGCGGAATTGACGAGTTGCAGGAGTTTGGCGCTGAGGGCGATGTCCTGCTCGACGATTCGGGTGATGAGGTCGGTGGAAACATTGGGTTGAACGAGCGCGACCTGCAACTCTGAAAAGACGCGCGGGAGCGAAGGGAGGTCGCGCAACGCGCCGACCAGGCTGGTGAGCATTTTGCTTTCGAGGACTTCGCCGAGGCTGGTGGCGCGGGCGATGCCAGCGCGCAAGACTTCCGGGTCGCAAGGCTTCAAAAGGAATTGATGGGCGACCGGGACAGCGCGAAGGGAAGCCTGCAATTCGGTGTAGCCGGAAAGAATAATGCGGAGGGTGCTGGGGTAGCGCTCGCGAACGATTTCGAGCAAGGTTGCGCCGTCCATGCCGGGCATGCGCATGTCCGAAACGATCACATCGAACGCCGATTCCTGGAGCAAGCTGAGGGCAGGTTCGCCGCCGGGAGCAAAAGCCATCTTCCATTCGGCGCGCATGGGCCGGAGCATGCGCTTTAAACCGTCCAGAATGCTGATTTCGTCGTCGACAAAAAGAATGCTGGTCATTTGGTGAGCGCCTCCTCGCGCAGGGTGGCTGCCGCCAGGGGGAGCCGCACAAAAAAAGTGGTGCCGAGACCGGGCTGGGTCTCGAAGGTGAGGGTGCCGCCGTGTTTTTCGACGACGATCGCGCGAGCCAGGGCAAGGCCTTGGCCAGTTCCCTTCCCGACGCCTTTGGTGGTGAAAAAAGGATCAAAGATTTTGTCGCGGACTTCGGGCGGGATGCCGGGACCGGAATCAGAGATGGCCACTTCCACGACATCCGAATCGATTTGAGTGCTGACGGTGATTTTTCCGCGGGATTTGGTGCCCTTGATGGCATCACCGATGGCATGAGCAGCGTTGACAAGCAGATTGAGAAACACCTGATTGAGATCGCCGAGGTGGCAAGTTACCGGGGGAAGCTCGGCGAAGCGGGTCTCGACATCGGCAACGTATTTCAGTTCATTGCGGGCCACAATCAGGGTGCTCTCGAGCGCGCGGTTCAGGTCCGCGGGAGCTTTTTCGTTGGTCCGATCGACGTGGGAGAATTCCTTCATGCCGCGGACGATGGTGGCGACGCGCGCCAGGCCTTCCAGCATCTGCTCCATCGCACGGGGAATTTCCTGTTCCAGGAAATCCCAATCGGTTTTTTCGCGAAGCGCGGTGACCTCCCGCAGAAGGTCCTGGCGGACCTGGCCACGGCCCGCGGCTTCCCGGAGTTCCTGATATTTGTGGATCAGCTGGATTTCGTCGCGAAAGGAATCCTGCAGGAAGCGGGTGTTGTCACCCAGAAATTGGATGGGGGTATTGATCTCGTGAGCGATGCCGGCGGCCAGGCGGCCGACGGCTTCGAGCTTCTGGCTGTGGCGGAGTTCCATCTCCTGGCGTTTCCGGTGAGTGATGTCCTCGAAGGAAACCACCGCGCCGATGACCCTGCCATTGCGGCGGATCTGGTGGGAACTATATTCGACGGGAAAGCTGGTGCCGTCCTTGCGCCAGAAAAATTCGTCTTCGACGTGGGTGTCGCGGCCATTGAGAAAACTGTGAAATACAGGGCAGTCGAGTTCCGGGTAGGGCGTTCCGTCGGTCCGGGTGTGGTGCAGCAAGGTGTGCGAGTTTTTGCCCAGGAGCTCGGAGGCATCGTCGTAGCCGAGCAAGCGAAGTCCCGCGGGGTTGCAGAAGGTGCATACGCCGGCAGCGTCGATTCCATACATCGCGCCCGGGGCGGAATCGACCAGGAGCTTGACGAGTTCGCCGCGCTCGGCGAGTTCCGCGGTGCGCGCGGCAACGCGTTCTTCAAGCTCCAACTGGGCATTGAGTAACGCCTCTTCATTGCGCTTGAAATCGGTGATGTCTTCGGTAAGACCGGTGATTTGCGCGTGCTGGGCATCCGGGGCAAAGCGAGGGAAAGAGCGTTCCCAGAGCCAGCGAAGATTTCCGTCCGGGGGAATGATCCGGTAATAGCTTTCCGTCGGCTTGCCGGCGGCTTGCATGTCCTGCATGCGGGAGACGACGCCGCGGTCTTCCGGATGAATCATCTCCTGCCAGGAGGCGGGATCGAGCGCGAGGGTTGCGGAAGGACGGCCGAAAATCCGCTCAAAAGCACTGCTGATGTAATTGTACTCGCCGGATTTTGCGTCCCTAATCCAAAAGATCTGGTGGATATTTTCGGTAAGAAACAAGAATTGTTGCTGACTGCGCTCGAGTTCGTCGAGCATGCCGTTAATGCTGGAGGCAAGGCTGGAGAGTTCGTCTCGACCAGTGACGTGAACGCGCTCGGCGAGGGCGCTGCGCTTTCCGATGCTAACGACTTCGCGGCTGAGGCTGCTTAACCGGCTGAGAACAAACTTCTGCAAGAAGAAAATGATCAGAATGGAGGAGATCAGCACGCCCGTAAGGACGGTCGCAAACAGGGTGAATTGACTGAACTTGCCGCGCTCGTAGATCGGGCGATGGGTGTCCACGCGGAGGAGGAAGAGGGGCTCGCCGAACATGTCGGCGACCAACGCGTACCCGGCGATCAGGTCCTCGCCGAGAGGCAAGACCTGGGTTTCCGCCGGGTTGACGGCGAGATATTTCCAGGCAGCCGTGAAATCGGAAGGCAGACGCAGCGAATCCACGCGTACGAACGTGGTGGAAGTGTGGGTCAAGTCGCTGATGCGAGCGGCGCCACCGGCGTCAAATCTCCGCGCGCCCAGGAAGACGCCCAGTGGCTCACCCTTGCGCTGCGAATTAAGAATTGGGCGGATGCAGACGTCATAGGTTCCGTCCGGGAATGCGAGCAGGCCGTCCCGCGGGGCGCTGGATGATAGGGTCGGGCTGAGGTCCGGGCGGGTAAAGAGTTTCTCCAAAAATTGTTCAGGGACGGCGGTCTCAACGTGCTTGTCGGTGTCATACGCTTTCGCGAGGATGGTCCTGCCCCGCAGATCGCGGATGACCACCAGGCTCAGACCCAGGCCATCCATGCTGGCATCCTGAAATTCATCTTTGAATCGAGGTTCCTTTTCAGGTTTGACCACGAATTCGTAGGTGCGGTCCCAGTAGGCGTAGTCGTTGGTGGTCCGGCCGAGGGAGCTGAACTCCTGGGAAAGACCGGTGAGGGCGTACTCGACGTGTTGCCTCATCTGGTCCGATTCCAACTGGCGATAGCTGGAGAGAAGCAAGGTTCGCGAAAGGAAATAGAGAATACCCATTCCACCGGCAACCGTCGCGGCAAAGACGAGAAGCATTTTGGGGCGAAGGTTCATGTTCGAAGTTACTTGGCGTCGTGTGGGAATCGCCAAGACCGGACGATACGGGTGGACAAGGGATGGTTCCGGATTGGGACAGTTTGCAGCGTTCTAGAACAGATTGGTTGGAAGGATCTACCGCCAAAATGAGCCGCGACCAATCGCATCCAGACATGCATCCGGTTTGCGATATTTGTGAGAAAGCCAACTGGCGAGCGCATCGGTTTAACTCCGCCCTTCTGCATGGGATACCGGGGGTGGAAAGGGCGGCTGGAAGCAGCCGCGGAGCGAACAAAAAATCGGATTGAAATGAGAAAAATCCAAGTTTATTTTCTCCAACCTTCCTAATGGTTCCCTTCATGCATGCCGACAACCATAGAGAAAGGGATCCCGGCGTATGAGCACACCAAATATCCGGCCCACACAGACGGCCAGCCAGCGACGAAGCCAGAGGATCCTGCTATCGGTGCCGTTACGCGTTTCCGGCAAACGGGCGAATGGAACGGCGTTTGTGGAACACACCAAGACATTGATCGTGAGCGCGCATGGAGCGTTGCTGCAGTTGCAGGAGGCGGTTCAAAACGGACAACCGCTGATGATTCGGAATGTGACGACAGGTGAAGAGATGCCCTGCAAAGTAGTGGACCTGAATCCAGGAGCGAATGGAGTCGCAGAAGTTGGAGTCGAGTTTTCACAACCCAATCCGCGGTTCTGGCGGGTCTCCTTTCCTCCGGCGGATTGGAGCGCGCGAAGTCCGGAAGCCAAACGATTCGCGGCCAGCCCGATCGTCTCTCCCCCAAAGGCGAAAGATCCCGTCGTCAAAAAGTAGCGCCGGCTCGATTCTGCACAGGACGTCTCCACCGGTTGAATCCTAAGGACTGATAGCAGGCAAATTTTCCCTGGGCCAAGGCCGCCGATATTTGGTAGTTTCAGGCGGAGGGAATCATGGGGAAAAGAACGATGTGGATGGCAATTGGTGTGGGCGTTGCGGTGTTGGCTCTGCTGGCCGCGTTGAATTCGAATTTGCGCGGGGGAGACAAAGGGCCTGCCGTGGGAGCGCCGGCGCCGGACTTCACGCTGAATTCGCAAGAGGGGAAGGCCGTCAACCTGCATGATTTTAAGGGCAGATGGGTGGTGCTCTACTTTTACCCGAAGGACATGACCAGTGGCTGCACGATCGAAGCGCATAATTTCCAACGCGACCTGGCCAAATACGACGCGAAAAACGCGGTGATCCTGGGCGTAAGCATGCAGGATGAAAAATCGCACCAGGAGTTTTGCGCGAAAGAGAGCCTGACGTTTAAATTGCTGGCGGATACGAAGAAGGAGGTTTCGGAGAAGTATGACTCGGTGATGAACCTGGGAGTGGCGAAGCTATCGGCGCGGCATACGTACCTGATTGATGGGAATGGGATCGTGCGCAAAGTGTGGACCAGCGTGGATGTAAAAACACACAGTGAGGATGTGCTGGCGGCGATCAGCGAACTGCAAAAGCCGGCCAACTGAGACAGACCATAAAAACTGGCGGTGGTTTCAGGCTGCGGGATGCGTTACAGTTTCGGAGCCTTTTCCTTGGGAGGATGCAGCTATGAAACACAAACTTTTTCTGCCTATGCTGGCGCTGGGCGCGCTGGCATTCGGGCTGGCACTGCGAGCGGGCGGGCCAAAAACGGAGACGGTCAGCTACAAGAGCGGCGACGAAACTGTGAGTGCGTACCTGGCGTTGCCGGACGGAGCGGGCAAGCATCCGGCGATCATCGTGATCCATGAATGGTGGGGACTGAACGACTGGGTGAAGGAGCAAGCGCAGAAGTATGCCGCGCAAGGGTACGTGGCGCTGGCGGTGGATTTGTATCGCGGCAAAGTGGCGGGGAACCCGGATGAAGCGCACATCCTGATGCGGGGATTGCCGGACGACCGAGGAATGCGAGATCTGGAAGCGGGGTTCGCGTATTTGTCTTCGAGGCCGGACGTGAATACGGCGAAGATTGGTTCTGTGGGATGGTGCATGGGCGGGAGCTGGTCGATCAAGCTGGCCGTAGATCAGCCGAAACTGGCCGCTTGCGTGGTGAATTATGGGTGGTTGCCGTCTGATGCGGCGCTGGTGGCGAAGATCAAGGCGCCGGTGCAGGGAAATTTTGGCGCGGACGACCAGGGTATTCCGGCGAAAGACGTGAAGGCGTTCGAAGCGGCAATGAAAGCGAACGGCAAAACCACCGACATCAAGATTTATGATGGCGCGGGCCACGCCTTCCAGAATCCGAACAACAAGCAGGGGTATCGGTCCGAAGCCGCGGCGGATGCGGGGCAGCGGATATCAGGTTTTTTTCAGAAATATCTTCGCTGAGCGATCGAAGTCCGCTCGCGGAGAATCATATGTTCGCAAGCACCTTCAGGCCGGGTGCTCCGATCAATTTTCGATCTGAAGTAACCAAGATCAGATCCTGAGCGATGGCGGTGGCCGCAAGAAAGCGGTCCGCGGGGTCTTTGTGATTAGGCAGAATATAACTCAATTCAAAAGCAATCCTCCAGCTCAGAGAACTCTCTTTCAGGTTCAGATCTGAGATCGACCGCTGCACCCAAACCGCGAAGTCTTGCTTGAGGCTAAGCCGCTTTTTCCCAACCAACACAGAGAGTTCCCAGAGACTGATGGGAGATAGAAACTTCTCAGTCTCCGGGTTATTAAGCATTTTGTGGACTTCAGAAGTCAGCTTATGAGGCTCGCTGGCGGCCCACAGCCAAATATGTGTGTCCAGCAAGAATCGGCTCACGATTCTTTGTCCGGGTTACTCCAAGCATCCCAATCCGAAATATCGGTGATCGGCCCAACAATATCGCCGTGAATTTCGAGTGTGCCGGCCAAGGTACCGAGCTTCGGAGCTCGCTTGGCGGGAGCGGGCGGCGTGATTTGAGCCACAGGGCGGCCGAAGCGAGTGACGAGGATGGGCTGGCCGGTTTTCTGGACTTTTTCCAAGACGGCCAAACAAGTGGCTTTGAATTTGGATATGGCGATTTCTTCCATGGGGCTGCTCCTATGAGAGAGAATCGTAGCACATAGATTGACCATAGTCAAACCATGGTCTGACTATGGTCTAACCATGGTCAAGCAGTATATTAACTTATTTATTTTCTAGTGTTTATAGAAAGTAGCGGGCGATGAGCTATGGCTCGTCGTCGCCACCGCCGGCTTCGCTCAAGTCGTAACCGAGGGGCCTTGCCCAGTCAATGGGAGCCATGCCGGACTTCTGGAGTTCGGCGCTGAGTTTGGGGACTGTGTTTTGCTTGAGGTCATTCCAGTGTTTGAGCAAGTTGGTCAGGTCCGCGCTGAGTTCAGCGTAGACCTTGTTCGCTTGGGTGGTTGGGGCGCCGTCAGCGGAATCGGCGATGCCGAGCAGTTGGCCGAAATGCTGGTTGAGGGTGGAGAAATTTTCGGGCTGCTTGCCGTTTGGCGGAGTGCCAAAGAAATTGCTGGCGGTTGCACCCGCCAGAGCGGCGCACTGCTTGTCAAGCTCCTCGAGCAATTCGGCCAACTTCCCTTTCGCTTTGGCTAGGGAGTCTTTGAGTTGGGCGCGGACTGACTGCACCTGGCTGAGAGCTTCAATACTCTGGTTCATGCCTGAAACTGCGCCGGCCTGCAGCGAGGCTTGTGCTTGCAGATCAGACAGCGAAGCCTTGACCCGCGGGTCCAAATTTACTGTGAGCGACTGGCTGAATTGCTTGCCATCCACGGTCAGCTTGACGGTATAACTTCCGGGCAACGCCATAACTCCGAGGGGGAGCAGCGGCGTATCGTGGGTGATGGCGGAGATGGGAAATTCGGGATTGAGCGATTTCGGGGATTCGCCACGCAAGTCCCATACGAAGCGGTGCATGCCCGGAGCGGCAGAAAGAATCTGCGAGGGACGCACCCAATACATCGGGATGGGATGTTCGGCGGCAATTTTGTCCATCGCAAGCGGGGCGTCCGTGCTGGCATAACGGCGCAGGTTTGCACCAGTGGAATCGAGAATTTCGAGAGTGACCGTCCCATTCGTACGAGAGGCAAGGTAGTAGTCGATGATGGCGCCGTCCGGCGGGTTTTTCCCCGCGGGAGTATCCGGGGGGAGCGGCGTATCGGGATTGCGATTCCAGCGCCAGCGGATGGCTTCCTGCGGCTGGAAGAGAAACGCCGGCGATTTTGCGAGCTGGTCGGTGAACTGGCGGAGAGGTGTGATGTCGTCGAGGATCCAGAACGAGCGGCCGTGGGTGGCGACGATCAGGTCGTCTCCGTGGAGCGCAAGATCGCGCATCGAGGTGTGCGGCAGATTCAACTGCAACGGCTGCCAGGAATCGCCATCGTTGAAGGAAACGTAGACGGATGTTTCTGAGCCGGCAAATAGCAGGCCCTTGCGGGCGGGATCTTCGCGCACGACGTTGATCGGAGCATTTGCGGGCAGCCCGGAGACAATTTCCTGCCAACTGGCGCCGAAGTCGCGGGTGCGATAGATGTGGGGCTTCAGGTCGTCGAGGCGGAAACGATTGACGGCGGCGTAAACCGTTCCCGCGTCAAAGTGCGAAGCTTCCAGAATGGAAATCTTGCTCCAGGAAGTGAGCTGTGGCGGGGTGACATTTTTCCAGTTTTTTCCGGCGTCGCGGGTGACGTGAATCAGGCCGTCGTCTGTGCCGGCCCAGAGCGTGCCGGCTTCCTTGAACGAAGGAGCGAGGGCATAAATCGTGCCGCGATGCTTCCCTTTTTCCGGGTCGCCGGCGGAAAACGCGCCGAGATTCGAGGGGATCTCGGGCGATTCGCGAGTCAGGTCCGGACTGATGACCTGCCAGGAGCGGCCGCCGTCATTGGTTTTGAATAAAACATTGGCCGCGAAATAGAGCGTGGCGGGGTCGAATGGCGAAAAAACGATGGGTAGTGAACGGTTGTAGCGATACTGACCGGTGCGGATTGGCTCTGGCGCAATGTTTGCAAATTCGTTGAGGGCCTGATTGGTGCGGGTGATTCGCCCGCCATACAGAATATTCGGATCGCGCGGATCCACGGCGATGTAACCGTACTCCTCGACGCCGGGCAAGCTCCATTCACGGAAGGTGAGTTCACCAACGTCGCTGCGGCTCATGACCGCGGCGCTGCCGCTTTCCTGCTGCGCGCCGTAGACCCAATAGGGAAACCGGTTGTCGGTGGTGACGTGGTAGAACTGGGCCGACGGCTGGTTGTACCAGGTGCTCCAGGTCTGGCCGCCGTTCACGCTAATGACGGCGCCTTGATCGCTGGAAAGCGCGATGGTCTGGCCATTATTCGGATTGATCCAGATGCGCTGGTAATCGTCGCCGCCCGGCGCGCCCTTGAAGCCAGTGAACGATTTTCCGCCGTCGGTGGATTTCCAGGTGGTGGTGTTGGCGACGTAGATGACGTCGGCATTGTCCGGAGACACGGCGATGCCCATGGCGCCGGGGCCGCGGCCGCCGATGCGGTGATCGTCGTTGACGCGCTGCCAGTTTTCGCCGGCGTCGTCAGAACGGTAAATGCCCGGAGCTTTTTTCGCCTCCGCGGTCGCGTACATTCGCCTGGAATTGCCGGGAGCGATGGCAATGCCGATGCGGCCGACAACATCGTCCGCGCCGGGAAGTCCTTTGGTGATTTGCTTCCAGGTGCTGCCGCCATCCGTGGATTTGTAAAGGCCGCCGCCGGGAATTACGAAAGATTCGCCGCTGCGAATTTCCCACGGTGCGACGCGGGCGGCCCAGAGGGATGCGAAAAGAATTTGCGGGTTGCCGGGGTCCATGACCAAGTCGGCGCCGCCGGTATTTTCATCTTTGTAGAGAACTTTTTCGAAGGTTTTCCCGCCGTCCAGCGAACGAAATACGCCGCGCTCCGTGTTGGGGCCATACGGATGGCCTTGCACGGAAACAAAAACGCGGTCGGCGTTGCGGGGATCGACGACGATGGCCGTTATCTGTTGGGCGTCACGCAGACCGAGATGCGTCCAGGTTTTTCCCGCATCGGTGGATTTATAGAAACCGTCGCCGACCGCGAGGTCCGGGCGCTGCAGGCCTTCGCCGCTGCCGACATAAAGGATATTGGGATCGGATGGCGCGACGGCCAGCGCGCCGACGGAGCCGGAGGTTTGCTCGTCGAAAATCGGAAACCAGGTGTTGCCAAAATCGGTGGTCTTCCAGACGCCGCCGTTCACCGCGGCCATATAAAAAACATTGGGCTGCTGGGGAACGCCGCTGATGGCGACGGTGCGCCCGCCTCGAAACGGGCCGATGCAGCGCCAGCGCATCTCCGAATAAAGGTTGGGATCATATTGCTGGGCGCGAAGGGGAAGAAGCGGAAGAGAAACCAACAGCAGACAGAGGACAACAACAACTTTCAGCGGAGCTCGCATTCATTTCCTCCAGGAACGTAAGGAGGATAGCGCGAGGGTTGGCTGCAGGCAAAGCGCAATGCGGGATTGATGGTAGGAAAAGGGGACGGAGAACGAAATTTGAGGGAGCCGGGTTAGTTGCGGAGAGAAGGCTTGCCGGCCCTTCGGATCTCAGGGTGAACTGGAAGCCGGCGCTACCTTGGGGCTGCTAGTCGTCGGCTAACGGTTTGACGATGCACTTGATGTCCACGACTGGAGTTCCGTCGATGGCCTCGATCGGGCCGATGGAGAGGATGTTTTGCTCGATGGCCAGTACTTTTGCGCGGTGGAGGCCGAGGGGGTTGGGGCGATGCGGCGAGCGGGTGGAGAAGACTCCGCGTTTCGGGCGAGAGAGGTCGCCGCGGGGGTGAACCTTCATCGTGTCGCGTTTCGCGAGATGCAGCCAGGTGACAATGACGATGTCGTCGCCGACTTTGATTCCATCCAGGGCATCCAAAAGGCGCGCATCCAGATCCAGTCGAGCGTTGGGCACCCCGTCCTCGGTATAAAAACGCGGAGCGTCTTTTGTGTTTTTAAGTTCAGACCGAATCCAGCCGATTGGTTGCAGCAGATAGTCATTCATAGTTTTAGCATCCAGAAACACCCTGACGGACAAAACCCGGTTGGCAAGCTCTTGCCTTGCGAGCAAAGAATTCCGCTTCGGTCCGGCTGCGGGCAAGCTTGCCGGCTTTTTCAAAGTATTCCCGTGCCTCCTCGGCACGGCCGGAAAGCAGGAGAAATTCTCCCTGGGCGGCCGGATAAAATGGATACGCGCTCAATTTTTCGGAATCGCGAATGTTACGCAATTCTTGCAGGCCCGCCTGAGGTCCCAGTGCGTTTCCGACCGCCACAGCCCGGTTCAAAGCAACCACCGGCGAGGGGCTGAGCTGGTAGAGGTCGTCATAGAGTTTCAGGATTTTAGTCCAATCCGTCTCCGAATAGCTCGGCGCCGCGCAATGCAGAGAGGCTATCCCGGCTTGGAGGTGGAATTCGGTGAGCTCGGTTCCGATCGAGGATTTTTCCAGAAACTGAAATCCCCGCGCGATCAATTCGCGATCCCACTTTGAGCGATCCTGCATCTCCAGTTGAAGGAGAGTGCCTTCGTCGTCCGTCCGCCCTGGAAGACGCGATGCGTGGAAACACATCAGCGCGAGGAGCGCAAACGTCGCGGGTTTGTTCCCCAGGGGATGTTCGCTGAGGAGCAGCGCCAGGCGGATGGCTTCAAAACAGAGGTCATCGCGCACAGTCTGTTCGGACTGGCTTCCATGGTAACCCTCGTTAAAGAGCAAATAGACGGCTTGATAGACAGCGTTTAAGCGTTCCGGTATTCCGGCTGTTTCCGTGAACTCCACAAACTCCCCCGCATCGCGAAAGAGTTTCCGCGCGCGGCCGAGCCTTTTTTCGATGGAATCGTCGCTCACCAGAAGTGCATGAGCAATTTCGGCTACGTTGAAGCCGCACAATGTTTTCAGGATCAGCGTCACCTGCGCTTCCATCGAAAGCTCCGGATGGCAGCAGGAGAACATCATCCGCAACTGGTCATCGCGAATCTCGTTTTGAAAGGCCGGGGTTTCCGCGGGAAGATTCTCCCGGTGCTTCAGGAGGTGCGTGAGCTCGGGGGTGAAATAGCGGAATTGCGAGTCGCGCCGGATCAGGTCGATGGCCCGATTGCGCGCCACCCGCATCAGCCAGGCCGATGGATTTTCGGGCACGCCGTGAACGGGCCACGTTTCCATCGCGCGGCAGAGAGTATCTTGAACGACGTCCTCGGCCAGGTCGAGCCGCCCGAGGCCAAGAATCCTCGTCAGATAAGGGACCATCTTTCCCGCTTCGCGGCGGAAAAGATGGTCTACCAGTTCGTGCGTGTTCTCCGTAAACGGCTCCTCGCGTGAAAAATTCTTACGCGGATACGAACGGGCGGACTTCAACCGTTCCGTCGCGTTCGAGAATCGGGCAGCCCTTGGCCAGTTCCAGCGCCAGATCCAGGTCCCTGGCTTCGAGCAGCATGAAGCCATTGACCGAATCCTTCACTTCGACGTACGGTCCGTCGGTGACGGTCTTGGATTTGCCGCGGACGACTTTGCCGGTAACATCCAGCCGATCGCCGAGCTGATGGACGTACCCTTTCTTTTCAAGCCCGTCTTTCCAGTCCGTCCATTTCTTCACGATCTGCTGCATCTGCTCGGGGGAGATGGACCGGAACGCCTCCGGATCATTGCGGAAGAGATACATAAATTTTGCCATCGAATTCGCTCCTTTGTTTATTTTAGCGCCGGGAAAGCCCTGCGCTGTATGCAAGGCCTGTGTTACAGCCCGCACTTGAGTAACGAACCGGAAACGCGAAACCGGACATCAACTCAAAAAAGTCAGTGCTTCTGCATCCTGGTGATGTCGCACAACATGTCCGAATGAATATTCAAGCCGATGTTGGTCATGTTGTAGACGTGCTCGGTGGCCACCAGCCAGACGATTTCGCAGATGGCGCGATCGGAAAAGTGCCTGGCCATCCGGGCAAACGTGGCGGGGTCCACCTTTTTGTCGCGGGTAAGTTCCGTGACGTAGTCGAGCGCGGCGCGTTCCGCATCGCTGAAGAGCGGGCTGGTGCGATATTGCTCCAGCGCGTCGAATTTCGCCTGGTTCATCGAGGCCTTGATCGTGAACGACCTGCCGATATCAATACAGAACAGGCAGACGTTGATGCGCGCCACCTGTTCGCGGATCAGCATGACGGTTTCCGGCGGCAATTGAAGTTTTTTGTCGAGGCTGCCAATCTTGCCGTAAAAGAGGCCGAATCCCGCCGGCAACCTGGCCGAATGCACCTTTAAGGGCGTCAGCACTTTGCCAAATTGCCGGCGGGTAAAGAAATAAGCCAGCTTCATGACCAAGCCTGTGGGTTTCTCGATGGGTTCCAGAAATGTTTCCATGCTCAAACGGTCCTTTCCGTGGTGCATTCAATTTTAGCGCCGGGAGGTCCCGGCGCAAGATGAGCAGGCCTATCTTGCGGCCTGCAGATATTTGACGAACGGGAAACAGAAAACCGGACGCATCCAACCTGCAGGATCAGAAGCATTTAGAAGGATCAGAAAATCGGCAGGGGCGAAGCGCAGGCAGTGGCTCAGCCGGACGGGAAATCGTGGAGCGAGGTTGATTGAGAAGCGGACCGGCTATTTTTTGTGGTGGACGCGCGTATAGAAGTGGCCGATTGCGCCGTAGAAAAGAAATTCAAATTCCAAGTTGGGCACGGTGGGAAGCCACTCTTCGAAGGCGCGCTGTTCGCCGAAGCCGCGCAGGTGCGGCCAGTCGTCGAAGACCAGGATTGCGCCGTCGGCGAGGCGCGGAGCGAGGTAGTTCAGGCAATCGAGCGCGGGGAGGTAAATATCGCAATCAATGCGGACGTAGGAAAATTTTCCGGCGACCAAAGCCTCCGGACTGCGGAGGCTTTTCTCAAAAAAACCTTTGACCAGTTTGAGGCGCGGACGCAAGGCCGCCTGGACGTTTTTCGAAACCTGTTCGAGCGAGCAAGCGTATTGGCCTTTTTTCCAGAAGGCCTGATCGTGATCGGGATGCGGGTCGGAGAGACCTTCGAAACTGTCGAAGCCGTAGATGCGCCGGTTGAGTCCAAGTTCTTCCGTCGTTTTGTAGAGAAAATTGACCCACCAGCCCTGGTAGATGCCGAATTCCACGATGTCGCCTTCGATTTTCTTGTCGCGAATCTCGGCGAGAAGTTTGGTGGCGTACTCACATTCGAGTAGCGCCAGGGCGTTGTAGGCGCGCAAACCCCATTCGGAGTCCTCGGCCCAGCTGGTGGCGATGCGAACTCCGGGCGCGGGCACATGCTGGCGAAAGACGGAGCGGCACCAGTCGTCATAGGAGACGGAAGCGTCCCAGGTTCGGGCAGGTGGAACTGCAAGGGCAGTTGAGGCAGGCGAGTGATTGCGAGCGCCGGCGATCGGGGCAGGAGTGTTGGCGGGGCTGGAAGGTTGGGCATCTGCGAGGCATTGCGCCAGCATTTCCTCAATCACTGGTTGCACGTCCGGGGAAGCAGCGGCGAGGGACTGGCGCAAGAGTGGAGCGGCTTCGGCATGGCAACCGCGCGCAAAGAGAAGGGCGCCTAGATTCTCGGCGGCCTGAGTGGAACCTGGGTCGAGCTGCAAGGCGGCGCGAAAACCGCGCTCTGCATCCTGCAACTGTCCCAAAGAGACCTGCACCGCCGCCCAGTCGTTCCAAAGTTTTGCCGATGGGGCCTCGGAGATGCCGTCGGAGAGGAGTTGCGCCGCAGCCGCGAAGTCGCCCAAGCGAAAGAGCGCTTCGCCTTGCTGAAGGATGTCGTTGATGACTTGAGGTGTTGCCATCGAGCACTCCCAGTTTGTTGAACCCGGGAATCACGCCGAGGGGCGCGAATCCCGGGAAGGGATGTGCAGGAGGAGTTCCAGAGGAGCGCGAATTACATTAGTTCTTGTTAATGAAATCAGACGGCTCTTTTGAATGCAGAAGCGGAGCTTCCGCTTTTAGAGTTCAAACGCCAACTAGTAATCGAACTTTGTCTATGAACTTTACCCCTCGAAAGCGGGAGCTTCGCTCCCGCACTCAATAGGGCTTGCTCGCTGCAGGCGAGGCCGGGTGATTATTGCTGGATCAGTCTGCCGGTTGTTTTTCTTTGCTGGGGACGGGCCGCGCGGGAGTGCCATCGGCTTTCACATAGTGGGCATACCAGGCGAGGTAGCGCTCCTGGAGGTCCTTGATATGGGAAGGGGTCTTGAACTCGTGGTATTCGTCGGGATAAACAACGAGCAGAGTCTCCCGCCCTAGTTCCTTGAGCGAGAGATACATCTGCTCGCCGCCGAGGACTGGGACATTGCAGTCGATGTTGCCGCCGACAAACAGCGTGGGGGTGAGGATATTTTTCACGCGATAGAAAGGCGCGATGCGGTCCCAGAGGGCCTGATTCTCCCAGGGATAACCGAGTTCGAGCACGTATTCGCGCTGGTATTCGTCGTGTCCCCACATGCTGGTGAAATTCGCCGCGCCCGCGCCGGTGATGGCGGCTTTGAAGCGGTTGGTCTGGCCGATGATGAAGTCAGTGGAGATTCCGCCATAGGACCAGCCGCCGACACCCAGCTTGTCTGGGTCCGCCAAGCCTTGCGCCAGAGCGAAGTCCACAAACGCGACGTCGTCCTGATAATCCTTGTTGCCCCAATCGGCGTAAATGGCTTTGCAGTAGTCCTGTCCGTAACCGGAAGAGCCGCGCGGATTGGGCAGCAGGACAGCGTAGCCGTTGGCGGCAAAGAGCTGGGGTAAGTCAAAGAATTCGTCCTCGTACTCCTCGACCGGGCCGCCGTGCGGACGGAGGATGGTGGGGACCTTTTTCCCGGGCACGTAGTCCACCGGCTTGTAGAGATAGCCGTGGACGACGGTTCCGTCCTTGGACTTATAGGAAACATACTCGGCCTTGACCACCTTGTGCTGCGAGAGCCATTCGTCGTTCAGGTGGGTCAGGCGGGTGAGCTTGCCGCCAGGAATGGTGAACACTTCGTAGGGCCGGTCGGTCGTCGAGATAGCTGCGGCCAATGTTCCGTCGCTCGAGAATGAGTAGCCTTCGGCTGTAAGGCGGCCGCCGATCGCGCGGGTGACTTTGGCGTCGGCGAGGCTAACCTGGGCCACGGTTTGGGTGCCGTCATCGTCGGCGAGGAAATAGATGGACTTGCCATCCGGGGCGAAGCGCGGCTCCGTTGCCATGCGGTCGAAGGCTTTGGTGAGAATTCTGGCTTCGCCGCCAGCGGACGGAGAGACGGCAACATGCTTCGTGGCGTAATAGAAAAGTTTCAGATCCGTTGTGGCCGAGTAAGTTAGCCACTTGCCGTCGGGCGACCACGAAGGATGATCCTTTTGCCCCGGAAAGCTGGTGACTTGCGTTGGGTGAGCGCCCTGGTCCGTATTGCCGGCGGATACCACCCAGATGTCGGAATTGTAGGTGGTGTCGGGATCAGGCTTGGAGCGGTTGCTGGCGAAGGCGAGAGACTTGCCGTCAGGCGACCAGGCAGGTTGAGCGTCATCGAAATCGCCGGAACTCACCTGGCGAGTGGACTTTGCGGCCAGATTGAAGACGTAGAGATGGGTGCGGCGGCGGTCAATGTAGCCGACGTTGTCGTTCTTGAATTGCAGCCGGTCGATCACCCAGGGGAGTTGGGCTTTGGACTTTTTTGCCGGGCCGTCGTCGGGGTTCGTGGACTTCTTTGCCGCAGCTTCAGCCTCTTCCGGCGTGGGATCGCGAAGAATCAAAACCAGTTGCTTGCCGTCGGGCGCCCATTCGAATTCGTCCACATCTTGAATCGTGTTGGTCAGCCGCTGCGCCTCGCCTCCCAGGCGATTCAGCAGGTAGACTTGGGTCTTTTCGTCGGCGCCGTCGGCATCCTTGCGCGTGGAAAGAAACGCCAGAAACTTTCCGTCGGGCGACCAACGTGGATGAGAGGAGGACACGCCTTCAGCGGTCAGTGGGATGGCGTCGCCGCCGACTGTGGGGATCATCCAGACGCGGGATTCCGGTTTGTCTTCCTTCAAGGAGTTGGAGGTGACGGTGAAGGCGATCACCTGGCCGTCGGGGCTGATGCGCGGATCGTGGGCCTCTTTCACGCCGAAGAGGTCGTCCACGGTGACGGGCCGGGGGCCGGCGGGTTGTTGCGCCGGAGTAATGGAACTTGCCACGAAAAAGAGTGCGGAGAAGACGGAAGAACGAAGATTCATGCGGATGACTCCGGTAGAAGTGAGAATGAAAAAAGCCTCGCGGAGTGTATCACAGGGAGCTCGTGGCTTGCGGAGATGGGTGGCGAGCGGCGGCGCCTCGGCAGGGCGTCAAAAAGCGCCGGCCTCAGAAGGCCGCCGCTACAAATGCTAGGGCGTATCGTCTAGTACTGAAGTACGAGTGGCGCACACGAAAAAATTTTCGTCGAGGTTCATTTTTTTCTTGCATGCGCGTGCAGGGATTGTATTCTTCGAAAGGTGAGCTTGCTTCGAGACACGGGAAAGCGAGAGTCACTTTAGGAGGACGAGAGAAAAAAATTGAGCACTTTATCCCTGCCAGCCCAAATTCCTTCCCAAGCAATTCAAACCACCAAAAAGAGAGCCGCAAAACTGACGCTCTGGCCTTTGGTTGCCGCCACGTTCTTCATGGTGTCCGGCGGAACCTACGGCACGGAAGCGATTATTTCCGGCGCCGGCTACGGCCGGGGAATTCTGGTCCTGTTGTTTCTGCCGGTGCTGTGGTGCCTGCCGACGGCGTTCATGATCGGCGAACTCTCGAGCGCGCTGCCGCACGAAGGCGGCTACTACGCGTGGGTGCGCCGCGGACTGGGGAATTTCTGGGGCTTCCAGGAAGCGTGGCTTTCGCTGGCCGCCAGCATTTTTGATATGGCGATTTACCCGACCCTGTTTGTGTTTTACCTGAAGCAGATGTCGCCCTGGTTTGGCGAGGGGAATCACGGAGTGCTGGCGGGATTGTTTGTGGTGGTGAGTTGCGCGGCGCTGAATCTGGCGGGGATCCGGGTGGTGGGGATCACCTCGCTGTGGCTGTTCTTTCTGCTGTCGCTGCCGTTCGGGCTGATTGTGGTGCTGACGCCGATGAAGCTGGGCGCGTTTGCGGGAGAGCCGCATGCCGCTTCCACGGGAGCGAGCGTTGGGTTGCTAGGAGCGGTGCTGGTGGCGATGTGGAACTACATGGGTTGGGACAATGCGTCGACCATCGCGCAGGAGGTCGAGCGGCCGCAGCGGACGTATCCGAAGGCGATGATTGCCGCGGTCATCCTTGTTTCGCTCACCTATGTGCTGCCGTTTCTGGCGGTCTACTTCACGGGGGCGCCGGCGTCGGCCTTTGCCGAAGACGGCTCGTGGGCGGCGATTGCCGGGCAACTCGGTGGCAAGGTGATGGGCTTTGAGTGGCTGCGCTTTATGGTCACGATCGGCGGAATGATGAGCGCGTTTGGGATGTTCAACGCGCTGGTGATGAGCTATTCGCGCTTGCCGCTGGCGATGGCCAAAGACGGGATGATGCCGAAGGTGTTCGGCAAAGTGACCCGCAAGAACGAAACGCCGTGGGTAGCGATCGTGGCGCTTGCAAGCTGCTGGGCGCTTTGCCTGGGACTCGGTTTCAAGCGGCTGGTGACGCTGGACATTATGTTGTACGGCGCGGCGCTGATGCTGGAGTTCGTCACGCTGGTGGTGCTGCGGGTGCGAGAGCCGGAGCTGAAGCGGGAGTTTCGTGTGCCGGGGGGCATGGCGGGGGCGATTACCTGCGGGATCTTTCCGTTTGGGTTGCTGCTGTTGTCGCTGGTCGAAAGCGATCGCGAAACCATCCTTGGCATGAACGGCTTGCTGTTCGGCATGGTCATCGTCGTGGCGGGGTTTGCGATGTATTACGCTACGCGCAAAATACAGGCTCGCTTCGCGGCTGCAGCGTCTCCTCAAAGCGCGGTTGCGGACTAGATTGACTGACTGAGTTTTATAGTTCAAAGCCCGGCTTACAGGCCGGGCTTTTTTTGGAGTGCGGCGGCTCTGCCGCCGCTTTTGAGGTCACGGCTCCTGGTACTACTTTGGCCACTGGACGGGAAAGAGTTTCCCGGCGTCTTCCGGAGATAGATCACCACCTGCAAGACTCACCGCATAGGAAAGTACGACGTCGCGATTTGCAGAGAGATCGTTCCCTGTCGGCACCATTTTGGTATCAGGGATAACGCCTGTGTGTTCTAGGCTTTTCCCGTCCGACATCAGGATGTCCGCATGGCTAATCTCCGCCCCGTAGTCTGGAGGAGCGCTGTATGAACTGCCCAGAAAGTGGTGGGGATAAAAGAGAGCTTCCATAACGCTCCCAGCTGTCCGGTCTCCGATAACTGTGGCACGGCGCTCTAATTGCATGGTTCGCGCAAATATCTCCGAAGCGGAAGCAGAACGGCCATCCACCAGGACAATTATCTTTCCTGCGTACGCCTTCTTCCCGCGCGACTTGGCGACTAACGGAGAGTTCGTTTTCCTCATCACCTTGGTGCCAACTGTCACATTATGATCCATGACGTTCCCGATCAGGCGCAGCAATGTCGGCTCCGCACCGCCGCCGTTTCCCCCGAAGATCCAGAATCATGGCCTGATAGTTCCCCGAATCTGCGACCAGTTTGTCTGTGGCCTCCTCGGGTACCATGAAGGTCGGGAAATTCCAGATGATTACTGATTTTCCAACTCCATGCGAGCGCTGAGGGGACTCTTGTGGGGGCCTGTCATACCAGGAGGAGTCTTTTCCTGCAGCGCTGTAGTGTTCCGCGGTCATCTTGGGGCTGAGCATCATGGCGCGTTGCGCGCCATCGAGACCCTGAAGGACGAGTTCGTCGGCCGCTTGGGGCCGCAGTAGACGGAACAGATAATTGATTTCCCAAAGATTGCCGTGCGTGGGAACGATAGCGTTGAAGGAGAGTATGCGATCTCCAACCTTCAATCCTTTCTGCTCTGCATCACTGCCGGGTTGGACGGCGACGATGTAGCATTCGTCCCCGATCATCGCGTAGTCGAAACCATAGATTCTCTTGTGCGTTCGCCGAGGAGGTACTAGGTACGTGTGCGAATCATCGAGTTTTCTTAAGACCCACGCGACCGTGGCCAGGGCTTGATTGTACGTCTTTGCCGCCTTGACGCGTTCCTTGGCTTCCTTGAAAAGGGCATCCAAATCCACGCCGTGATACTTCGGGTCGTAATAATTGCTCTTTACATCCTGTACTACATCCCCAAGCACGATTTCGATGATATGGCGTTCTTGAGGGTCGATGGGTGCCTCTTGCCCTGTGGATTCCCTCACGGCGACTACAAATCCTGCCAGCAGTATGAGGAAGAGACAAAGCAGTGTGTCGGATAGATTTCGCATTTGAGGAGCATACCGGAGAGGCTGGATAATCGGAAACTCACCCACTGCTGGTTGCGCACAATGGTTGACGCCTTAAAAGCGGGAGCAGAGCTCCGGTACTCCAAAGGGTCTCGTCTTCGACGGCTTACCTACCTGTTCGAAACAACGATGGCGTGAAGATTTGGTATCCTGCTGGGCGTGAGTTTCTCTTCAAACCAAAGACAGCTCCTTGCGGGTGGCTTGCTTGGGGCCGCGTTGTGCGGAGGCGCCATCGCGTGGGCTCTTCCCCAACAACCTGGCGGGCCGGCCGCGAAAATTGTGACGACTACGGCGAGCTCTGGCTCGGCTTCCGCGCGCACTGTTCCAATGCTTCCCCAGCAATCGACCGGCGCTTCAGCTCTGTCGGCCGCGCACTCGGGACTGAATGTTGTGGTGCTGGACCCGGCGCACGGGGGCACGGACCCCGGCGCGCGGGGCACCGAAGGCATCACCGAGAGCGATGAGGTGCTGCAATTCGCCACCGCCACCAAGCGAGCGCTCGAAGCGCAGGGATTCCAGGTGATCCTGACCCGTGAAGGAAATGATAATCCGTCTTTCGACGACCGCTCGGCACGCGCCAACGCGCAACGCGGCGCGGTTTTCATCACGATGCATATCGCTTCGACGGGACTGACCGGCACGGCTCGCGTCTATGTGGAGCCTGAAGTGCCGGCTTCCAACAACATCACGGGTTTGATTCCCTGGGACCGCGCGCAGGCGCCGTTTCTGAGTTTGAGCCGCAAGCTCGGCGAACTGGTGCAGCAGGAATTGTCGAAACGCTTTAAAGGTTCGCCGGACACGCTGCAGACCGCGCCGGTTCGGCAACTTCGCACCACGGCCGCGCCGGCCATTGCGGTGGAAATTTCCAGCGTTTCGGTGAAGGAACGCGCTGAGCTGGACCGCATGGTTCCCGGCGTGGCGGATGCGATCGCGCGCGGCCTGACGGATTTTCGGCCGACGTACGTTGTGCCGACAATCCCGGTGCCCGGCGGGAGTGTGCGGCCATGACCCCGAAGTGGATGGTGTGGCTGGGCGGCGTGCTGCTGGCAGCGGTGATTGCAGCGGCGCTCTACTTCCCTGCGCTGCGGCGGCAGGTGAATAAAGCCAAGCAGTTGACGGAAAAAACGGCGGAGCAGGCGCGGCGCGAATTGTTGCCGGTGGCCCCCGTCAGCACCGGCGACCCGATGGTGAAGGTGAAAATGTTCTGGGGCTCGCGCGGACAGGAAGGCGAGCTGCTGCCGGTGACGGTGGAATTGCCGCTGTCGCGCGACCCTGTGCTGCGCGCGAAACAGGTCTTGAACACGCTGCTGGCGGGCCCGGTGGATGCCGAAGCGCGGACGCTGCCGCCCGATGCGGCGCTGCTGGCGTTTTATATTCTGCCCGACGGCACAGCGATTGCGGATTTTTCCGACGAAGTCCGGACTTCGATTCCCTCTGGGATTCAAAGCGAACAGCTGGCCGTGGAATCGATCCTGCGGACGCTGGAATCGAACGTGCCGCAAGTCTTGCGGCTGAAGATTTTGATTCACGGCCAGGAAGCGGACACGCTGGCGGGCCACGTGGACTTGACGCAACTTTTCCGCGTGAACGCCAAGGATGCGGCGGGCACGCAACTGGATAATCCGTCGCCGCCGGGTTCGAAGCTGCCGGGGCCGATCCGCAAGGCGGTGGAAACGGTTCGCAAGGCGACGAAACGGTAGCGAGCGATTCGAGAGTTGGTGAGCGAAGGAATCCTTCAGGGCGCAAACTAAGCGCCGTTCAGGATGAAAAGAGGGTTGCGATGCGCAGCGACGGGCGGCGTGCGGACCAATTGCGGAGCTTGAAGATTACGCCGGATTTTATTTCCCAGGCGGAGGGGAGCGTGCTGATCGAACTCGGAAAGACGCGGGTGATCAGCACGGCCAGCGTCACGGACGGAGTTCCGGGCTTTCTGAAAGGCAGCGGCAAAGGCTGGGTGACCAGCGAATACGGGATGCTGCCGCGCGCGACGGAAGAGCGGACGCCGCGCGAAGCATCGCGCGGGAAGCAGAGCGGACGGACGCTGGAGATTCAGCGGCTGATCGGACGGTCGCTGCGCGCCGTGACGGATCAGGAAGCGCTGGGCGAGCGGACGGTGTGGATCGATTGCGACGTGATCGAGGCGGATGGCGGCACGCGCACGGCCTCCATCACCGGCGCGTTCGTGGCGCTGGCGCTGGCCATGGAACGGCTGGTGGCGGCGGGGATGCTGAAGAGTTCGCCACTGATCGATTCGGTGGCCGCTACGAGCGTCGGCATCGTGGACGACGTTTCGCTGCTGGATTTGTGCTATGAGGAAGACGCGCGGGCCGAAGTGGATATGAACGTGGTGATGACCGGGAGCGGGGATTACGTGGAGATTCAGGCGACTGCCGAGGGCCGGCCCTTTGCGGGAGCGGAAATGCAGGATTTGCTGGCGCTGGCAGCCGCGGGGATTCGCTTTTTGAGCGAAGAGCAGCTCACCGTGCTGCCCTCGAATTTCTTGGGGCGCAAGCGGTAGCGGCCAGGCAATCGCGTGCCGCGCTCACAAAAAAACGAAAATCAGAAACCATGACGGAACCACGGGAAACGCGCGCGCTTTATCTGGCTTCAGGGAACGCGGGGAAACTGAAAGAGTTTCGGGCGCTGGCGGAAAGCTCCGGCAAGGATTGGCGGTTGGAGCTTTCGCCGGACTATGCGGCGTTGAAAGAGTTTGAGGAAGCGGCGCCGACGTTTGCGGAAAATGCGGCGGGGAAAGCTTTTTATTATGCGCGCGGGGGGGATGGCGTCGTGTTCGCGGATGATTCGGGATTGGTGGTGCCAGCGCTGGGTGGAGCGCCGGGAGTGCTCTCGGCGAGGTACGCGGGCCCGGGGGCGAGCAGCGAACAGCGAATTTCCAAGTTACTGTTTGAGATGAAGGGGCTTGCTGGGGCAAAGCGGGAGGCGTATTTCGTTTGCGTGATTGCGGCGGTTCGGAATGGACGAGCGGTGGCAGTGGTTTCGGAAAAGGTGGACGGGGAGATTCTGAATTCGCCGCGCGGGTCGGGTGGTTTCGGGTATGATCCGGTGTTTTTCTTTCCGCCGCTGGGAAGAACGTTTGCGGAGTTGCGGAGAGAGGAAAAGAGTGAACACAGCCATCGGGGGAAGGCATTCAGAAGATTGCTGGAAGTGCTGGGATAGCAGAAGAAATCTTAACGCAGAGGCGCAGAGTTCGCAGAGAAGAGGCGGAGATGGCAACGAAGAAAGCAAGGACCCGCAAAAAGAAAGAGGCGAAATACGTCAAAAGCAAGAAACCCGCGGCCAGGAAAGCTACGGGAGCCGGGGCGGGGACCGAGCCGAGGCGGGTGGCGGCGATTCTTGCGGGGCTTGATGCGGCGTATCCGGATGCGACGTGCGAGCTGAATTATTCGAATGCGTTTCAGTTGCTGATTGCGACGATTCTTTCGGCGCAGTGCACCGATGTGCGCGTCAACCAGGTCACCAGCGAACTTTTCAAGAAATATACGAAGCCGGAGGATTTCGCGTATGCATCGCCTGCCGAGCTGGAAAAAGAAATCCGGCCAACCGGGTTTTTCCGGAACAAAACGAAATCGATCATGGGCGCAAGCAAGGGACTGATCGAGAAATTCGGCGGTGAAGTGCCGCGCACGATGGAAGAGATTCTGACGCTGCCCGGCGTGGCGAGAAAAACGGGGAACGTGGTGCTCGGGACGGCGTATGGAATCGCCAGCGGCGTGGTGGTGGACACGCACGTGATCCGGTTGTCTCAACGGCTGGACCTGACGCGAAACGAAGAACCGAAGAAGATCGAGCAAGACTTGATGAAAGTGATTCCCGAAAACAAATGGATCAAATTTTCCCACCAGCTGATCTGGCATGGGCGACGCGTCTGCGCCGCGCGCAAACCTAAATGCGCGGAGTGCAACCTGGAATCGCTTTGTTATTCGAAGGATAAGACTGTTTAAGGGGAGGAATCTGCTTTACGAAATACAAGGTGCCGCCAGCTTCCAGCCACCATAGCTTGTATTCTGCGAACGCTTGCCGGCAGGATGCCGGCGCTACCAACGATTTGAGCGCAGCGGCCTCGTCATACGATTCGTTACTCAGGGTTTGCTTGTGGAAGCAGGCGGCGGTTGGGCAGGTGGATTTTGCTGCTGGCTGGGCGCATTGTTCAAGATCGCGTTGAAATCGGGATGCGCGCCTGGGGTTTGGCCGCTGCCGCCCGTGACGTTGGGATGCCCCGGCGGCATTGCTCCCGTCGCTGTTCCCGGCGGCGCTTCGCCAGGGCCCGGATGCTGCATGCCGCCGCCCATGCCGGTGCTCTTCAACACCACCCATTCTTCGCCGCGTTTTTCCAACTGGTAGCCAATCTGCATCGCGTTGCCGCCCGCATCGCCGCCCTTGGCGCGAATCTCCACCTGTGCCTGCGCCTGGTTGCCGTTCACCGTGGCTTGCGTCACATTGATGTCCATTTTGCTCATATCGAGCATGTTCAATGCGGCAAGATGCTTTATCACTCCCGCACGCATCGCTTCCTTCTGGTCGGTCTTCGATTTACACGCGACCGCGAACATCACGACGGTGCCGAGCAGTGCGGCAAGAAATCCCCGTTTCATTCCCATTTCCTTTCGCTGGTAAGTCCCCGGAATCCGGCCTGGACTAAGCTCATCCTAACGTAAGGACGGGATTAAGGCGAATCGAAGGCCATCGCCTCGAGGGAAGATGCAGCTCCAAATTTCGCGTCAAAACAAAGCGGCGAACCACAAGGGATCGCCGCTTCGGAAAAACGATCGCCTCAACGGCTATCGTGTTCTGGCGATGAAAACAGTGTGAGGCAGCGGCAACAGCGGATGAATTTCCGGCGCCTCAAACCCCGATTGGAGCAACATGCTGCGATATTCCGAAGCGGGATAGGCGTCCCCCGCCGGCGTGGTGACCAGCATGTTCATGACAAAGGACGCCGGGACGGGCGGCGACACCCGGTCGTCGTTGGGAGCGAACTCAACAACGGCGATTCGCCCGTTTGGCGCCAGCGCGTGGCGGACTTTTTTCAGGAAGGATTGAATCGTGGCGCGGTCCCAATGGTGCAGCAAATTCGGAACCAGCACGACGTCATAGCCTGCTCCCAAGGGTAGCTCCAGTGCATCGCCCGGAACCGCGTGCCAGCGGCTTGAGACGTCAGACCGCTCGGCGTTTTCCTCGGCCACTTTGAGAACCGGCGCGGAATCGAGGGCGAAAATTTCCGCCTGTGGATTGTGGCGGGCAAAGGAAATTCCGAACAGCCCATGGCCTGCAGCAATGTCCAGAACCTTGATCTTGCCGGCGGTGTGCAGCAAGCTCTCCGTGCGTTCCGCCAGCATGTAGAGAAATGGGGCCATGCTCCGGGCAAACTCCACCCAGATGGGGTCATCAACGCCTCGCTGCGCTTTATTCTCGGCCGGGCCCCCAGCGCGGACAATTTCGGTCAGGTTCTTGAAGCCCTCGAGCAGGAACTCCGAAGTGAGAAATTTGGCCGCGGAACCGGCATAGGCCGGCGAGTTCTTGTCGAGGAACATCGCGGAGTCGACAGTGAGGGCATAGCGGTTGTCGGCTTTCTTCAGAAAGCCCAGGACGGTGAGGAAATCGCAGATTGCGCGGACGCCGCGCTCGGACGCGCTGGCGCGCTTCGCGATTGCTGCCACGCTTCCAATCCCTTCGCCAATCAGGGTGAAGAGTTCGAGGTCCAGCGCCGTCTTCAGCGCGGCCGTGCGTTGATGGGCGTGCATGGTTTCAAAAAACAGGAGCGGGGTGGGCTGGGAAACCAGGCTGCTTTGTGGCGGAAGTTCCAGTTGAGATGTTGCGGTATTCAAGTTGTTTCTCCTTACGGTTTCGATTTACAAAAATGCGGCGGGGCCGTGGCGGACACCAGGCACTTGCCGGCTAGACAACTGCGCCAGCGTGCTAAAGTATTTGTGTACTTTCCGCAAGTTTATGCGGCTCTCCAATCGCCATAATGGAAATACCTGAATCTGCCGCCGGAAGTCTTTGGGACCCCTTTGGAATTTTCTTAAAGAGATATTGGAACTGCCATGCCTTTGAGGACACAGGAGATATTCGAATTTGAGGGGTTCGCGCTGGACCCGGGCGAACGCACCTTAACCAGGGCTGGAGTGTCGCTGCCGTTGACCCCAAAAGCATTCGACACCCTGGCCTACCTGGTGCGTAATCCCGGGAAGATGCTCTCCAAGGATGAACTGCTGAAGGAAATCTGGCCGGACACGTTTGTGGAGGAAGTAAATCTGGCCGTAAACATTTCCACGTTGCGAAAAGTTCTGGGCGAGGAACCGCAGGATCGCCGCTTCATTGTCACCGTAGCTGGAAAGGGCTACCGCTTTGTCGCTTCGGTATCGCGCAGGAGCAGTTCGGAGTCGAACGGGCCAAACCCGGCCAGAGTGGAGCCAACATCCGAGCGTGTGGCCGACGGAGGTTCGTTTCGGCCACAAGTCGAATCAACGCCTGCCTTGGGGCGATGGAGAGCTGGGATTTTCCTGGCTGTGCTGGCAGTTTTGATGATTGCCGCAATCGGCTCCATTCTGTTTCTGAAAAGCCAACGCGTGAATCGTCAACCGCTGGTGGAGACAAACTCTGTTGCCGTGCTTCCCTTCACCGACCTAAGCCAAAGCAAGGATCAGGAATATTTCTCCGACGGCCTCTCGGAAGAATTGATCAACGAACTGGGAAAAGTGCCAGGCCTGAAAGTGGTGCCGCGTTCGTCCGCTTTCCAGTTCAAAGGCAGGAATGAAGACGTGCGGTCGGTGGGAAAGAGGCTGGGTGTGGCCAATGTCCTGGAAGGCAGTGTGCACCGGGAAGGCAATCGCATCCGAATATCGGCCGAATTGACGAAAGCCGGAGACGGATTTCAGCTGTGGTCAGAGACTTACGACCGGAAGATTGATGACATCTTTGCCGTACAGGACGAAATTTCCCGCGCCGTCACAAGCGCTCTTCGAATGAAGCTGCTTGCTCCGGCTGGTGGAACCGGCGCTTCGCCGTCAAGAATCACGAACCCGGAAGCGTACGAAGCATATCTCCAGTCGCAGTATTTCTTTCGCCGGGGAGAAGACCGGCCCGATCTGGAGAAAGCCATCACCTACAACGATCAGGCCATAAAGTTGGATGGGAACTACGCGCCGGCGTGGGCATTGCGCTCTTCCATCCTTACGACGATGTCTTCGCTTGGCCTGCGCGACCATAGAGTTGGCTACACAGAAGCACGCCAGGCTGCCGAACGCGCAATCGCGCTGGATCCGCAACTGGCGGCAGATTACGTCTCGCTGGCGTGGGTGCAATTGAGCTACGAATGGGATTGGGCCGGCGCGGACGCCTCTTTGAAAAAAGCGGCCGAGTTGGATCCGGGCGATCTCACTGTCCTCAGTTATCGGTCTTATCTTTACGAATGCCTGGGCAAAATTGACGAGGCGATCGCCATGACCCAGCAGGCGACGGCTCTCGACCCCGAGCGCGCCAATCTGTATTTGGGAGATTTGTTGTACATAGCCGGCCGCTATGATGAGGCAACGGCTGCGTTGGAAAAAGGGCTTTCGATCAATCCCAAGCTGGAAGGCGCACACTCCAACCTGAGCCAGATCCTGATTGCCAAGCATCAGCCTGAGTTGGCGTTGGAGGAGATTGCGAAAGAGCCGGGCGAATGGGAACGGCTGACCGTTCAAGCAATCACCTATTACGACCTTGGCAGGAGGAAGGAGTCCGACGCCGCGCTGGCGAAGTTGGTCGCCACGCACGGAACGGATTCGCCCTATCAGGTGGCCCAGGTGCACGCGCATCGCGGCGAAACCTCGCAGGCATTCGAATGGCTGGAACGCGCCTATCGCGAGCACGATCCGGGCCTGAATCAAATAAAATCCGATCCTCTGCTGACCCCGCTGCGTTCCGAAGAGCGGTACAAGTCGCTGCTGAAAAGGATGCGCCTGGGCTGACGGAGCGCTGGCGTTGGCGGGAAGCGTGCTCTCGCGCAAACTGGAGTGAATCTTCAAATCTACGCTAGAATAGAAGACACTGTCGGGGCGTAGCGCAGCCTGGTAGCGCGCCTGCCTTGGGCGCAGGAGGTCCCCGGTTCGAATCCGGGCGCCCCGACCAAAAGTATCTTCCGTATTTTCTCTAGCTTATAAAAAGCGTTCTTCACCTTAAACATCACTGTGGAATTCCGGCAGACAGGAGGTCTGGATTCGCAAGTTGTTTCATTGCAAAGAGTTCGCCGCATAAAGAATTTTCAAAAACACGCCGAGGCAGGAGTGCTATTCAGAAACTATTGAACGGGAGCAAGTTAAGTGCGCGCCATCTGGCAACTGAGGGGAAAATTGGGGGGACCCGGCGCATTTCTCGTCTCATTGATCTTCGCAAAACGCAAATCAGTAAAGCACGCGCCAGGCTAAGTTCGGGCTTCGCCGTGCCACTCTCGGTTGTCTCCGGCATTGGTTAGTTGTTTTGGGAAGCGCGAGATCTTGGCGGCGATTTGCTAATTTAATCATCCCTGTCCTTGCTCATCGATTTTGATTTGTTTTGTTAGAGGAACTCTTACCTCCTAGGCCACGGTCACCGTCACCGAATAGTTGGCGCGTCGGTGTCCGCCGAACAAGGATTGTTCGCACTTCCACCGTCATTCGGGTGTGCCGCCCATCGCATGGACAAACTCGTCGTGCGCCTGCGAATAGTCCAGCTGTGACTGGAGGAGGAGCGCTTTGGCATCGTATTCCTGAGCGGTCGCCATTGCAGCTTGCGATTTCAGCGCGGCCCCTTGCAAGAGTTCTTGCTGCATCACGCGGTTCGACTCGCTGCGCAGCGCCACAACCTCTTCGGATACCTTCAGCATCTGCTGCGTTCTGTCGAGTTTGTTGTACGCAGTGTGGATGGCAAGTTCGACCTCGTCCGTCAGCTTCGTAAGGTTCTCCTTTGCTTGAGCCAATTGCGCTTCACGTTCACGCTTCGCGGATCGCTTTCGCCCTCCGTCGAACAGGTCATACCCGAAGTGAATACCAAAGGTGCCGAAATTGCGTGCCAGGAATGGGACATTATTCTGGTAGCTGTACCGCGCGAAAGCCTCCACATCGGGAACCCAAATATCTGTCTTGGCCAAACGGACTGCAGCCTCGGCTTTCTCCACTTCCGCACGAGCTTCTAGGATTTCCGGATGTGAGGTCGTTGCGGTCGTAACGCATTCCTCGAGCCTGCAAGTCTCCTTAGACTCTGCAGAGACAGGATCAAGATCCAGGGCAGTTGTCAAAGGCAAGCCCATCAGATCATTCAGTTTCAACTTGAGGTCCACCAACTGAAGGTCAGTAGTCAGGAGTTCTTGCTTCGCTTGCAAAAGTTGCGCGCGGCTCTCGATCGATTCCTGTTCGAGTGAGCTCCCAAATTTCGCCTGCTCGATGCGCTCGCTTTCGAGATCCTGCGAAGCCCTTATCCGTGCCTCCATGGCACTGCGGCGCGCTTGAGCAATCAAAACTCGGTAATAAACCTCGTGAACGGCAAGCGCCACGTCGTTTCCGGTAAGTTGCGACTTCTCTCGTGAAGCTTTTACTTCAGCTTGCGCGATATCGTTTGCCCGCTTGATCTTCAGGAGCGAGGTTAATGGCTGGGTGATCTGGGTTCCGCTGGTCGTGAGATTGCGGCCACCTTGGTTGAGGACGCTGCTTATCGGGGGAATCGGCGTTCCCCCTGCTGTGCCCAGACTGCCGGGGTTGATCTGAATCAACTGCGTATCCGTGAGACGCAGAAAACTGCTCTCATTGCGTATCGATGGGAAATAGGAACTCTTCGCCGCTTCTTTCGCGTGTTGTTTCTCATCGACCACGTAGCCCGCGATGCGGACATTGTGGTTGTGCTTGAGGGCCAGCTGAACGGCTTCCGGCAGTGTTATGCGGCGTGACGGCGCAGTACTGCCTGTTTCGTCGGCCCAGGTAAGCGAGCATGACAATGCGGTCGCCACTAGTAGGAAAACCGCTTTTCGTTTCATTGTTCTACTCCTTCTCGAGGGCCAGTGCCTGCTGGACCGCGTTGAGGTCGCCGTAGTTCAACGGTGATTTGCGCAACAGAGCGACAAGAATCAGCGCGCACACGCAGCTCCAAGCGATCAACAGGAATCCATCGATGATGCTCAGGCTGAATGCCTGAAGACGCATGCGTGCTGCAATCATATCGACCGCGCGTGCCCCGGCAGTGGCCAAGCCGGACGATTTGGCATAAAGACCTGCGGTCATCGCATGAATGTTCTGACCTGTGAGCCAATCTCCATTGCTGACGTGCAATCCCAACAAGTTCGAGTGCAGCTTTTCGCGTTGCGCTAGAAAATGGCCCATGTAGATGGCGCCTGCGGTGCCGCCGAATATACGGATGGTGTGAAAGAAAGCCGAAAAAGTAAGGACCCACTCAGGTTTGGCCAAAGCTCCTGCGAAGATCGCTTGCAACACGATGCAGCCGACAAGTCCGATGAAAGCAAACGCCTGCCCGATGCCGGTGAGCAACTCGGTGCGGTAGAAGTTCTCGGCCGCCCACGTGCTGCTGTATTGAGAATTCAACCAGGCAGCAAAGGCAGTACAGGCAAGGCCGCTGGCGAGTAGGAGACGGGGATCGAACTTGCCTAACAACAGAAGTGCAGCCGTGAACGCGAGAGGAATAAGTGGGACAGCGCTCCAGATGATGGCAGGCCCAATCTGGTCGGCTTCAAATCCGCGTATGGCTAGTGACTGTGGAATCAAGATAATCGTGGTGCAGAGAGTAAAGCGGAACCAGAAGAGCAGGCAGCCCAGCAACATTGTGTTCCACTTCAGGAGATAAGGGAGCGCCACCAGAGGATTCGGACCGCGTAGCCTCCGAACCAGGGCGCACAGCAGGAAGAACGCCCCAGCGGCAAACAACGCGTTGAATACTCCAGAGCGCCACCAGTCGAGCCTTTCCCCTTGTTCGCAGGCGACCAGCAACATAGCGAGTCCCGAGCTGGCGTACAAAAATCCTGCGAAGCTCGGTGCATTCCCGGATTTCTTCGGTGCCTTGACTTTCGGTATCCCGTAATAGATACAGATCATCATCACCGGCGTGATGAGGGCTGAATTCCAGAACATCCAATTCGAAGAAAGATTTTCTCGGTACCATCCATAGAGCGAAGGTGCGATGTTCACCGCCCCATCCACGAAGGTTGCGTACAGCGCAAGTGTGAAAGGAAGGTATCGAAGAGGAATGTTGCGAAGCGCGAACGTGAGCGTGAGTGGATAGAACGTGCCGGAGGTCAGGCCGCCGAGAAGTGTCATTGCAAGTACCAGGCTGTAGCTGTGCGCGAAGGGCAGGAAAATAAGCAGCAGGGTGAAGAGGGCGGCGGCTGCGAGCAAGATCCGCCGCGGTCCCATCAGACCGCCAAGATACACCGTGAACGGGCCGATAAACATCAGTCCGGCATCGAAGGCACTGCCAATCCACGCGCTGTCGTCGTACCCAAATCCGTGAAGGCCCCGGAAATCGGGCATGCCAAGGGAGATCATGCGGCTGGTCAGCGTGACAACTCCTGCGCCGGTAACTACGCCGAGAATCCCCAGCAGTGGCTTGCTCGAAACCTCCGCAGGCATCGCGGCGGCTGCTGTGCGTGCGATATCTATCGGAGAAGGGTGAACTGTGATGCTCGAAGCGGCCATATTTGTCCGTTACGGTCTCGTGTGGACGGTTGCAATCACCGAGAGTCCGGGGCGCAGTTTGGCGGCAAAGGCGGTGTCGTCCAGCGCAATCTTGACCGGAATGCGCTGTACAACTTTTGTGAAATTGCCGGTCGCGTTATCGGGTGGCAGCAGAGAAAATTGTGATCCGCTGGCTGGCGCGATCTCCAGTACCTTCCCGCGAATTACTTGCCCGGGATATTGGTCAATGCGAAGTTCGGCAGGATCACCGACCTTCACGTTGGTCAACTGGGTTTCCCGGTAGTTCGCCTGCACCCACTTCATGACATCAACAAACGAAATCACTTGTGTGCCGGGAGAAACAAGCTGCCCTGTCCGAACTTGTCGTTCCCCCACTGTACCCTCGCCGGGCGCGTAAATCTTCGTGTACCCAAGATTCACCATAGCTGCCGTAAGGTTCGCCTGCTTCGCCCGCAGATCGGCCTGAAGCTGCATATCCTGCGATTCGAGGACGGCCTTTGAGCGGCGCTCGGTTTCGGCGGCGAGTTCACTGCTGAGAAAGAGGGCGCGCGCCTGAATGAGATCGGCATCGCGGCTCGCAAGCTGCGCTGACAGTTGCTCGTCGTTGGCCACGGCGGCCTCGAGCGTCTGCTGCGTCGCCGAATGAGTCTGATATAGACCTTCCTGGCGCTTCCGTTCGGAGTGGGCACGAACGAGTTGGGCTTCAACGGCTTGCTTGCCAGCTTCAGCCGCGGCGATTTGCGCTTTGGCTTGATCGATGCCGGTAAGCGCTCTGGCTATACGCGCGTCTTGCAACTCGCGCTGGCGACGGTTGTTTTCGATGGCAGCACGGGCAGCCGCAACTCCCGCACCGGCCTGGTCAACCTGTGCCCGATAATCCTCATCCTGCAATTCGACGATCAGATCGCCATTGTGTACCCGTTGAAAGTCTTCGACGTGAACCGCACGCACGATGCCAGGCACCTTGGTGCTCAGCGGTGTAAGGTCACCGCGAACGTAAGCATCATCGGTGACCTGTTCGACCTTGCCGCCCTCCCACGCGTTCCAGTTACGGGTTATGGTGATCAAAATCGCCAGAGCGAGAATCACAACGAGAACAGGACTTACGTACTTTCTCCATCTGGCGCCACCGCCATGAGTAGTTGGCGGTACATCGGTCTCCGCCTGCACCGGTTTTGTCACCGGTCCGGCGGATCCAGCAGACACTGGCGAGGCCGACATTAAATTACTCCTTGAGCAGTCAGCGTTCTAAAAGAGCAGTAGTTCTTATTAGCGTTCAGCCGCTCGTTGGTCTGTTTAGGAAGCGTCTTAAATACTTCTCCCGTCACTGAGTTAACGATGCGGTATGGCACGTTATGCTCCTTTGCATGCTGAACTCCGCGGTTCTTCGTACCGCAAGCGGTTTGCCAATCAATGTGGAAAGACATTCCTGCAAGATGCTGACGGTACAAGCGGTTCCGACGGCGCAGTGTTTAAGGTTGGGACCGACCGAATCCGCGTGCCAATCTTTTAGCGCTGTTCGTTACATTATTGACGCCCACAAATATGCGAAACGATATGACTTTGTAGGTGTAACCACCAGACGCGCAGTATTACGTTGCGCCTCTCACTGGGAACTTCCATGGCGATAATGCGAGGACAGTTTGGCGCATTGCAGGACCGCGCCTTACTAGATTCCGTGGCTTCCCGCCCTGCGGAATTAACTCTGCTCGTCGAACACATGCCCATACTCGTTTGCAGCTCAGCAGCTTCGCCGTTCGGGGGGGTTCCAGACGAGTCCATGTGCTCCGGGAAACGCACCTCGTGTGCTGTGGAATGAACAGGAGCACATGACAGAAGAGTACGAGTTGGTCTACTAGATCAGCCGGATCACCAACCTAGTGCGAACAGCCTGGCAATAGCTTTGCTAGAACCATCAAGTCCCAACGGTCGAAGAACCATCTGTCGGTTTGGTTTCCAATGGTCTCGGCGCCCTGCACAAAGCCCAAGTGATGTCGCTTTGCGAAATTCTGTAGATGTTCAGCGCAAATCCCCGTAACGTTCATGACCTCTTCGTAGCTGAAGATTTTTTGACTCGCTTTGACTGTGATCATGGATCCAAGTTCCCGCAGCGTCTGAAGTGATTTACATTTTTGAGAATTCGACCGTCGGAAGGGTCGTCTTATGAATAGGAGCCAGGAGAGCCCGGTGCGCCTGATCCAAGAGTTCTCGTCTTGCGCGAAAGAGCCGCGCTTTGAAAGTCCCAGACGAAATACCAAGTAGTGTGCAAGCTTCTTGGCCCGACAATTCGTCAAAGTAAGTCATCGTGAGCGCCTGGCGCAGCACAGGTTTCATTTTTCCTAAGATTTCGTTGATGAAGTCAAAAGTCTCTCGTTCAGCGTAAGCTGTTTCCGGACCAGGCTGCGAGGCCGGAATACTTTCGACCCAGTCGCGTTCAAGTGGGTTGCTATCCTCGGGGACTGCCGTGACCGTGGATGACTTACGCTTACGTTGGATCATCAAAGCAGCGTTCATCACGATGCGCGTGAGCCAGGTCCTCAGAGCGGATCGGCCTTCGAAACTGCGCAAGTGAAGGTACGCCGAAAGAAAAGCATTCTGGACTGCGTCTTCCGCGTCTTCTCTATTCCGCAGAATGGAATAGGCGATCGCTACGAATTTCGAGCGCGACGCAGCAAACATCACCTCTAATGCTTCTCTTCCCAGGACCTCCGCTCGAGTCTTCACAAGGTTGTGGGCAAGATCGCTTGCCGTCCCGCAGGAGGTTGAACGCACAATCCTTTTTGATCTTCTAAAGACGGGCAAAGCTTCGCTGAACTCCGGTGCACTGGCGTGCCGACTGACACTTGCGGCTCGGGATGCGTAGGTCACTTGCGATCTCCATTTCTCTCTCGCTTCATGAAGCAATTGTGTGCCCCAAGGCGAACTTGGCCATGCAATGGACTATTGCGTCTTGTTTTCAACGAAACGGAGACGCAGGTCCCCGCACAGAGGTCATTCCGCGACAAAGCTTCGACAGTGTCTGTTAATCAAGAAACGCGAAAAGTCATGCAGCAATTTCTCACTCAACGCATCCTGTCCGTAAGACGTTAAATCAACGCGGCTTGCAGTTTCGCTTTCTGTCGTACTTGGTTGGAGACCGGGTTGCATCATTCGGATGCGCGACCAAGTCTGCGGTCGTCGACTGCGACTGCTGTCAGCAACCGGCATCGGTTTGCTTCTTCTTCCATTCGGTCCGGTGGAGGAGAAGAGAGTTGGCGCCGCCGCCCGATTGCAGTACTCACGATTCTACTGGTTGCAACAACGCTAGGGACACTCACGCATCTTTCCGGATTCACACCCTGGAGTCTGCGCATGAACGCTTCGAGCGGTGATTCTGTGCCGCAACTGTCATTCGCTTGGTGAGAGTGGGGGCAGAGAGGTCCAGATCAGGACAGTGCCGCCGTGCGTCTTACGCAGGACCAGCTTATCCGTCAAGTGATCCAGGGCGGCGGAAACATGCCGGCATATGGGAAGAATTTGAGTCGGGCGGAGACGACAGCGCTCGTCGCATTTCTCGAAAGGTTGCATCCGGTCGGACAAACTCCCGCTCACAACGTCGCGCTTGACCACGACGGAAGCAAGAATTGAAAGGAGCAGTAAAATGAAAAACAGAGTAGGCACGATCATGCTTGCGGCGATATTTGCGGCCACCGTGACTGTTCAAGCAAGCACGCAAACCCATTCCAAGTCTATTGTCGTAGAGTCTCCGTCGGATCTGCCGGAAATGGCGCAACGCAACAGCGAAGCCATGTATCTGCACGATACCAAAGCTGGACAGACAGTTCTCTACCTTGAGCAGGATCAGGGCCGGACCCTCGCAATCCTGGACGTCTCGGACTTGGGGGCGATTCGAGCTCTGCCACAAGTGTCTATTGGCGCGCGATCGCCGTATGACTTCGTCATGGCCTTGAGCGATACAGTCCTCATTCATTATCGGGATCAGTCTGGATTTGCAATCATTAGTTTCCAGAGATACAACCAGCCGATGCTGATCGAAGTGCCACAATTTCAACACTCGGCCCATGCGGAAGCTCTTGGTCACGATGGCTTACTGTTCGGATCCACGACCCGTCCGAGCGCCCAAGTTGAAGATCCTCGATACGAAGTCTTCGATGTTTCCAATCCGTCCAAGCCCGTCGTGCTGGCCACTGTCGCAAAGGTGAAACAGCGCCTAGATAGACAGGCGACCTGCACAGTATTCCTCTTGGGCACTACCGGGCTTACGGTGATACGACGCCCGAATGTGGAGCAGGATCATAGGAACATGATGGAATCAGGATCGATCTATTCGAGCCCGTATTCCCGCAGTTCGTCGTGTGGGGATAGCGGACTCCATTAAACATCACTGCGTGTAGTCTTTGAACGCGCTTGGGGAACCTAAGGAGGAAAGCGCTTCTGCGCAATAACGTTACCCATGACACATTCCGCTCACAGCGTGTTGGAGTCCTGGACCCATCAGATTCCGCTCACATTGTTCATAATCCTTGTGGCTTTCCTGCACCTGCGCGCATGGATTTTAGGCCGAGAAGCTGTTGGCCTTCCAGGCTGGAATGGTGGCGACAGAACCTGAGCCCGCTTTCCGAAGTAGAGGGGCATAAGGAGTTTCATGGCTATTCCCACCGGCCTTCTAACGTTGCGGCTGCCAGTTCGTCCAGAGCTTGCACCGGAGACGAAGCTTGGCCGTTTTCTGCTAGGTAAGTACAGAGTCGACCAAGAAGAGGAAACCGGAAAGAGATACCCCTGGCCGAAGGTGCTGTGGCTCACGGGCGTAGACTATTTCTCAACGCTCGGTTATCAGCCTGGCATTGCGCTTCTGGCTGCCGGCGCGCTTTCCCTGCCGGCTACCGGAATTCTTGTAGCGGTAACACTTTTGGCCGCAGTCCCAGTCTATTGCGAGGTAGCCAAGCGATCCTACGCAGGTCAGGGCTCAATCGCTCTTCTCGAGAATCTGCTGTCGGGATGGAAGAGCAAAGTGTTCGTGCTGGTGCTTCTTGGATTTGCGGCAACGGACTTTGTGATCACAATGACGCTCTCCGCCGCAGACGCGGCGCGACACGCGATCGCGAATCCGTATCTTCATCGCGTGGTGGGCGACGCACCGATCGAACTTACCATTGGGCTTTTGCTGCTATTGGCGTTTGTATTTTTCTTCGGATTTAATGAAGCGATAGGTCTGGCCCAACTCGTTGCGATTCCTTATTTGATCCTTAACCTAATCGTATTATTCGGTGGCGCTTTGGAGGTGATGCGACATGGCGAAGCATTTAGCCAGTGGCGTATCAATCTAGCCGGTCATGGGGACTGGACTGCCGTTTTCGTCGTCTCTGCTTTGCTTTTTCCCAGGCTCGCCCTCGGGCTGAGCGGGTTTGAGACCGGTGTTTCAGTTATGCCCGAGATCAGCGACGATGGAAATGCAAAAGGCGGGGCGATTCCAATAGGGCGTATCCTGGCGACCCGCCGCCTTCTGTTTACGGCCGCCGTCATTATGAGTGGTATGCTCCTGCTCTCCAGTGCGATTACGACATTTCTGATTCCTGAGTCTGAATATCAGGAGGGCGGCGCTGCCGCGGGAAGGGCGATCGCTTACCTTGCTCATCGGCTTTTAGGAAATGCCTTCGGCACAATTTACGACTTTTCTACGATTATGATCCTGTGGTTCGCCGGCGCTTCAGCGATGGCAGGGTTGCTGAATTTGATGCCACGTTATCTGCCAAGGTTTGGCATGGCTCCGCGCTGGGTTGCTTACCGCCGTCCTTTGGTCCTCGTCCTGCTCAGCATAAATATTGCGATTACACTCGTATTTCGTGCCAGCGTGGAAGCGCAAGGTGGAGCCTATGCAACCGGAGTGCTGGTCTTGATGCTATCAGCGGCCGTAGCCGTGACGATTGTGCGGACAAAGGAAACCCAGATTCGCAAACCACAGACGCTCTTGTTTGCGGGATATTTTTTTGTGGTCAGCATCGTTTTTGTCTATACGCTTGGAGTGAATGTGCTGGAGCGGCCCGATGGGATCATTATCGCGTCCACATTTATCCTGCTACTTTTGATCGCCAGCGCTTTTAGCCGCTCTGTACGTTCAACCGAGATGCGTATTTCAGAAGTGATCCTCGCAGACAAGGAATCTGCGGAGCTGTGGAACTCCATATCGGGCAAGAAAGTTAATCTTATACCGCTCCACGGTTCCACTACCTCGGATCGCAATCAGCTTGAGCACAAGATTCGCACACATTATCGTTTGACCGGACCTCTCGCTTTCCTCCACGTTCGCCTGCGAGACAATCGCAGTGAATTCTTTGCGACTCTCCGTGTTCGCATACACCGGGACGGCGAGCACTATGTGATAGAAGCTCGCGGAGCCGTTGCCATCGCGAATGCCATCGCCTATCTCAGTGAATTGCTGGATCCCATAAGTATGGTTTTGAGCCTAACGAATAAGAATCTAATGAAGCAGTCCCTGGTATATCTGATTTGGGGTGAAGGTGAAACAGCCCTGATGGCTTACACGATTTTGGTTCGCTATTGGGAGTGGACGAAAAGACTGACGGCCCGGCCGCGCATTTTTCTTATGAGCGGTTGATGGGACTGGCATTTCGTGTGAGGTGGGAAATTCGCCTTCTTTTTCTTCCCCTGAGGAACAGGTTAGAGAAATGCGTTGCTGGTGGGGCTTCAGGCAGCTGGAGGCGATTGTGATGAACAATCGGAGGCGAAAGGGCGACCAATTTCAGGAGTGCTCGGTACAGCCATCTCTTGGACGGTCATTGGCCCGCCCCAGAAAGCGCTACGTCCAGCTCTGACAGCCTGCGCAAAGGCGCCCGCCATTCGGACTGGGTCAAGGGCACGCGAAACGGCTGTGTTTAGCAGCACGCCGTCGAAACCCCACTCCATCACTTGACAGGCGTGAGACGGAAGGCCGATACCCGCATCAATGATCAGCGGAACGTGTGGTGCACGTTGACGCAGTTCACGTAAAGCAGGCGCATTGCGCGGTCCCTGGCCGGTTCCGATGGGAGCCGCCCAGGGCATGAGAACTTGACAGCCAGCGTCCACCAGACGCCTACAAAGTACCCAGTCTTCCGTGCAATACGGTAAGACTTGGAAACCAAGTTTTATGAGTTTGGTGGCAGCTTCGACAAGACCGAATGGGTCTGGCTGGAGATTCCGGTCATCTCCGATGACCTCGAGCTTTATAAGATTAGTTTGAAATAGCTCGCGTGCTATGCATGCCGTTCTTACTGCCTCGTACGCACTGAGACACCCGGCGGTATTCGGAAGAATTGTTCTTTGCGTCTTTTGGAGCAAACTCCAAAAGGATTGGCCTGAATCCTTTGAACCCGAAACCTGTCGGCGGAGAGACACGGTGAGCATCGCCGGGTCGGCTGCCGAGATCGCCTCGGTCAACTGGTGAGGAGATTCATAGCGCGCAGTTCCCAGCAGGAGTCGGCTGGAGAATTTCCTGCCATACAGGACGAGCTGGTCTTCCATGTCTCGATCTCTCATCTCAGCCTCCTGCCGTGGGATGAACGATGTCGATACGATCACCCGCGGTGATACGACACGCCTTATAAGTACCACGCGGAACGAACTCCTCATTGTGAGCTACCGCAAACGGATCCGCAGGAGAGAGCGAAAGTAACAATGCAGCGAGCGTCGGGGGCTCGGGCAAGGGATGCGTTTGGCCGTTCACGATCACGAACATGCTGATATCTCGCACGAATCCTGGATGTCTGCGCTGTGAGTTACGGATCTGTTCCCTCGAAGGCAGGGCCAGCGTCCCGCGGACTCTCCGACCAGAGATAGCAAAGCCAATACTTCTTCGACGATCGTGGGGGTGAGTAAGAATCCATGACGATAGAGCCCGTTGATGGACAGCTTCTTTCGGTCACGATCGAAGTGAAACGCAGGCAGATGGTCCGGGAGGGCCGGCCGTACTTGGGTGTTGAATTCGAGGATCCGCGCTTCGGCTAAGGCGGGTAGCACGGAAAAAGCAGAAGTCAGGAGCTCAAGGGCTCCACGGACAGAAACGCTCGAGCGATCGTCACTCTCGATGCTGGTTGCTCCGACGATCAGTCTTCCTTCGGCGCGAGGAACGATATACACGGGATAGCGTGGATGCAATAGGCGCAACATGTGTTGGAGTTCGATTTCGGGCGCGTGCAGACGCACAATCTCACCGCGAACACCCCGCAGCTTTGGCCAATCTCGTATGGCGCCCATGCCGCGACAATCCACAACAATTCCGGCATCGGGCAACGTGCCATGGACAACAAAAGTCTCCCAGTGACACTCGACACGTGCCTCTTCCAGGGCAATGGCGACGGCCCTCAGGAATGCGCGATTGTCGACCTGCGCGTCATCGGCAATGTACAGGGCTCGCGGAAATCGTGTCCCGAGAGCGGGTTCCAGGTCCGCAACTCCAGCGGAGTTGAGGCGCTTGAGGCTTGCGTGCGGGTGCCGGGCGGCCAACATTCTCTCGGTGCGGACAGCTTCCCCGGCATCCTCGCGGTGCCACAGCAGGATGGTTCCGCTGTCGCGGTAGAAGACCTGAACCGGTAGCTCAGCCAGCCAGAGAGGCCATAAGGCGAGGCTGTGCTGTCCCATGGATGCAATTTGTGCGTTGCCATCCACAGCTTCCGCCGTTGGTGCGATCATGCCGGCTGCCGCCCAGGCGGCTGAGCCCTCTCCCTGACTGCTACCCGCATCGTAGAGGGCAACACGGGCGCCGGCTTTCGAGGCACGCCACGCCAAACAGCGGCCGAGCAAGCCGCCGCCCACGATCGCAATGTCAGGCCGCGTCACAAATAGACCTCGCCGCCCTGCTCAATAAACTCGCGAGCTTTTTCCGCCATGCCTGATTGTGCATCTGCTTGGTAAGTTGCACGGATTTCCTCGGTGATCTTCATTGAGCAGAACTTCGGTCCACACATGGAGCAGAAGTGGGCGGTTTTTGCGGCGTCGTGGGGCAGGGTTTCGTCGTGAAATTCGCGAGCACGATCCGGGTCAAGGCTTAGGTTGAACTGATCTTCCCAACGGAACTCGAAGCGTGCCTTCGAGAGGGCGTTATCACGAAGTTGCGCGCCGGGCCAACCCTTGGCCAAGTCAGCAGCATGTGCGGCGACTTTGTAGCTGATGATACCGGTCCGGACATCCTCTTTTTTGGGAAGACCGAGGTGTTCTTTGGGTGTCACATAGCACAGCATCGCTGTGCCGTTCCACCCGATCTGCGCCGCGCCGATGGCGCTTGTGATGTGGTCGTATCCGGGAGCGATGTCGGTAACGAGCGGTCCAAGGGTGTAAAAGGGAGCTTCGAAACAATGGCGCAACTGCGCGTCCACATTCTCCCGGATGCGCTGTATCGGAATATGGCCGGGACCCTCGATCATCACCTGGACATCATGCTTCCAGGCCTGTTCGGTCAACTCTCCGAGCGTGCGCAATTCCGAGAACTGCGCTTCGTCATTGGCGTCGTAGATGGATCCAGGGCGAAGGCCATCACCCAGGCTAAACGAAACGTCGTAGGCCTTCATGATTTCACAGATCTCTTCGAAATGCGTGTAAAGGAAATTTTCCTGATGATGTGCAAGGCACCACTTCGCCATGATTGAGCCCCCACGCGAGACGATGCCCGTCAGTCGTTTCACAGTGAGAGGAATCCACGGCAACCGGACGCCCGCGTGTAGCGTAAAGTAGTCGACACCTTGCTCAGCTTGTTCGATCAACGTATCGCGCATTAATTCCCAGGTGAGTTCTTCCGCGCGGCCGCCTACTTTTTCCAATGCCTGATAAATGGGTACTGTTCCAACCGGCACGGGTGAGTTGCGAAGGATCCATTCCCGGATCTCGTGAATGTTGTTGCCGGTCGAAAGATCCATAATCGTGTCGGCGCCCCAAAACGTGGCCCAAATCATCTTGTCCACTTCCTCAGCGGGTGAAGAGGTGACCGCGGAGTTGCCAATGTTGGCGTTGATTTTTACTCTGAAGTTGCGTCCGATGATCATCGGTTCGAGTTCAGGGTGGTTTACGTTGGCCGGGATAATTGCACGCCCCGCGGCTACTTCGGTCCGAACAAACTCAGGCGTAACTTGTTCGAGAAGCCGGGCACCGAAAGGTTGTCCAGGATGTTGGTGCAAGAGTGATGTGTAGGCCCGGTTCTGCGACAACCTCTCCAGCAGCATCGACTCGCGCAGGGCCACGAATTCCATCTCGGGGGTGACTATGCCCTTACGGGCATAGTGCATTTGGCTTACGTTCTTACCGCTACGCGCGCGACGAGAGATGGACGGAGAAGGAAAACGTAGGTGGAAAGCCAGGAGATCGTTTTCGCACCGACGCGCATACTCGGAACTTGGACGGCCAACAATTTCCGTATCGTCGCGCTCCTTAATCCAATTGATGCGCTGCGAGGGCAGCCCGCGAGTCAGTTCAACCCGGGCGTCGGGGTCTGTGTACGACCCCGACGTGTCATAGACAGGCAGAGGTGGATTCTCTTCGGTGCGATCACTGAGGCGCGTGGCCGAGAGAGAAATCTCTCGATAGGGTACGCGCAGATCAGCACGGCTGCCACGAAGGTATCGTTTCTGCGATGCGGGATACGATGAAGGTGTAGGAATTGTGGAAAAAGTTGGGGCGTTCTTCAGCATTTGATCCTCTTTCGTCATGAAATAAACGCACGCGGACAGCGCACGGTCAATGTCAAGCTTGTTCAGGGTCGGACGGGGGCCTAATCCCGAGTCGTTTCATCATGTCCGACTCACCTGAAAGATGCGCCGACGGGCCGACGGGCAGGTCGCGCAATACCAAGGCGCCTCATCTTGTGAAACAGCGTGGTGCGCTTCACGCCGAGCCTGGCGGCTGCTCCTTCCGGACCGCCGAGCCTCCAGTTCGCGCTCTCGCAGGCTGCGATAATTTCTCCACGTATCTTTTCTTCAAGTGTCGGGTTGGCGATCTCTGCCTCCGGCGGCTCACAGGTCTCAAGCGGCCCTGGTTCAAAGATGCCATCAATAGAAAGAATGACGCCACGCTCGATATAGTTTTGCAGCTCCCGAATGTTCCCGGGCCAGTAATGGCGAACCAGGGCGTGCATGGTTTCCTCAGGGATGGTTTCGATTGTTTTGTTCATCGAGTCCGCGAACTGTCGAACGAAGTGTTCCACGAGTTCGGGGATATCGGCTTTCCTTTCGCGTAAAGGCGGAAGATAAATCGGAAAAACATTCAGGCGGTAATACAAATCCTCGCGGAATTCGCGGTCGCGAACCATTTGCTTTAAATCCTGATTGGTTGCAGCAACGACGCGAACGTCGACTCGCGTTGTACGCGTGCTGCCGACTGCCTCAAACTCACGCTCCTGAAGCACACGGAGCAGCTTGGGCTGTAGTTCCAATGGCATGTCTCCAATTTCGTCGAGGAACAGAGTGCCACGGTCCGCCAGCGCAAAGCGGCCGACATGAGAATTGATGGCGCCCGTAAAGGCTCCACGTTCGTGTCCGAAGAGTTCACTCTCGAGAAGGCCAGCTGGCATCGCCGCACAGTTCACCTTGACCAGATTTGAGTTTCGACGGGGGCTGAGCTCGTGAATCGCTTGCGCAATGACTTCCTTGCCGGTGCCGGTCTCTCCGGTAATCAAGACGGTTGTCTTCGCGCCAGCCACGGCCTCCAATTGGTTGAGAATTGAGCGCAGGCTGCCGTGGCGCCCTACGATCGTGTCCAGGAAGGAGGATCCTCTGCCTTCTGGCTTGCGCGCCGTCCGTTGATAGAGAGCGGCATTCATCGACGAGCTTTCCGAATATCGAGTAAGCTCCAAAACCGAATCTGGTGCTGTGCTCATGTTCTGCTCCTGTTCTTGATCGCTTGTGACTCCCTGTCATTTCCAGCATGGGTAGCGGACGCCAGCTAGACTCGGGCTTCGGTAGTCATTAGCTGTCCCGAAGCCTGAATGGGAAAATCAATCTTTGAACCTGAAGGTCGCTCTTCTGTGTCTCTCAGGAAAACAAGTCCTTCTTCGCCGCGATGACAATCGATGACCAGCGCATCGCCCTGATGCAACTGCGCAGTGGCCAGTAGTTTGGCAATTGGGTACACGATATACCGCTCAATTGCACGCTTCAGATGACGGGCTCCATACCTCTGGTCGGTTCCCTGTTCAAGCAGGAACTCCCGGCATTCGCTCGTGATTCGAAAGAAGAATGGCCGTGTGGTGGAGTCCAACACGCGCTTCTGCACTTGCCTGAGTTCGATCTCAAGCACTTCGTCAAGCTCCGCGCGCTTGAGTGGATGAAACACCACCACCCGGTCCAAGCGATTCATAAACTCCGGCGAGAACTTCCGTCTCGCCGCCTCGACAGCGGTTCTCTGAACCTTCTCCTGCAATCCCGTTGTCGCCTTCACGTTTTGCTGGATGAATCCCATCCCTCCGTGCATCAGATCGGCGATCTGGCTGCCTCCTAAGTTCGAGGTGAGGAAGATTACTGTCTGTGACAAATCCACCTTCCGATTGTCGCCCAGCGTCAGCGTCGCTTTATCCAGCATCCCCAATAGCAACTGCCACAGCGAGTCGCTCGCCTTTTCGATTTCGTCAAACAGAAGAAAGCTCAGCTTCAGACCATCGCGATGGCTTGCGGCCAATGCTTCCTGGGTGATGAGTGGGTGTGTTTCGCGGTGCCCTAGATACCCTGGCGGCGAACCAATCAACTTGGCGATTTCGTGCGAGTGCTGAAATTCGGCGCAATCCACCTTGATCACAGCCCGGCTGTCTCCGAACAAAATCTCGGCGGCGGCCTCGACCGTGCGCGTTTTTCCTGAACCCGTCGGTCCAAGAAATAGTAGGTTTCCCACCGGTCGATCGACAGAATGCAGGCCCGCGCAGAAAACCTGATACAGATCGACGAGCGCTTGGACGGCCTCATCCTGCCCAACTACTCGCTGCCGCAATTCCTCCTCGAAATGACGCGACGCGGAACTCCGCTTTTGTGGGTCCAATTTCTTGCTGTGGGCCGATTGCGTTGCAGTTGCCATAACGTCTCCTTCACTGTCGTGACTCGAAAACTCCGTACCGCTATCAAACTCTTCAGCCGAGCTTGCTGACGGAGCACAGGAAACTCCGCCAGCACTCCCGTTCCGGTATCCAGGCAATTTCATACGTGAAAGCGTGAGCTACTTCGGCACACGCTTGCCGGTCCCAATGCGAGAAAACTTTGGTTTCGTAACGCACAATCAGGCGGCTCTCGGAACACTGTGGCATCGGTCTCGATTGCTTAATTGCCATTCTGGTTTTTGTGCTCATTTCCGTTCTCCCGATCTCCAAATTCCGATTACCGTGGCCGTTTGACTCTTTTCTGATGTGGGGGTACATAGACTTAGTGCATGATTAGTCCATGATTTCGCGGTGATTTTAGCTATCTATTTGCAGATGAATGGGTTAGACGGGAGCATTGGCGTGATCACGCCGGAGGGTAGTCACGACGTGATGAAAATGAATAGGTCGACCAATCTGGCCGAGCGGGTCCGATTTGGGGCATTTGAGCTCAATGTCCGAACCGGTGAACTTCTCTCGATCGGAACGGCTGAAGCTGGATCCACAAAGGTCCTGCTCCGCGAGCAGCCCTTCCAGATTCTGCGAGTCCTGGTAGAGCGCCAAAGCAAAATTGTTACCCGCCAGGAAATCCGGCAGATTCTTTGGCCGGACGACACCGTCGTGGAATTCGACCAAAGCATTAATGCTGCGATGGCGATCCTGCGCAGGGCCCTCGGAGACGATGCCGACCACCCCAAGTACATTGAAACTCTGGCGCGACGCGGATACCGACTGATCGCGCCCGTCGAATGGCAACAGAGTTCGACTGCTGCTCAGGACTTACTCGAACCGCGAGCCGATACGCTACCGAGAACCGAAGGCCAAATAAGTGCGCTGGAACCAAGAGCATCAGAGCATTGGCGAAAAGCTGCCATCATCGGTGCGTCTGCGATCGTTTTGGTCGTCGTCGGTTACATGTCTTGGCGACACTTTCGGGACGCAACTGCGCCACGCTCGAAAAAGATCATGCTCGCAGTGCTGCCGTTTGCGAATCTTACTGGCGATCCCAGCAAGGAATATCTTGCGGACGGTCTGACCGAGGAAACGATTTCCCATTTAGGCCGGCTTAACCCGGAACAGTTAGGTGTGATCGCGCGAACCTCCGTCATGGGATACAAGCACAAGGACGCACGCCTGGACCAGATTGGACGCGATCTCTCTGTGCAGTATGTGCTGGAAAACAGTCTGCGCGAAAGCGGAAGTCACATGCGCATTACCGCGCAGCTGATTCAGGTGAAGGATCAAACGCACTTGTGGGCTCAGGACTACGACTATCTGTCGAAAGACATCCTCAATGTCCAAGACGATGTAGCCAAGGCTGTTGCGCACGAAATCCGGGTGCGTTTGACTTCGCAACAGCAAGCAGAGCTAGCACGGCCACGCCCAGTCAATCCGGATGCCTTCGATGCCTATTTGCAGGGATACTATTTCTTTCAGCGGAACAGCGATAAAGATACGGAAATGGCAGCAAAGTATTACGAACGAGCGACCCAACTTGATCCCTCCTATGCTTTGGCTTGGGTCGGGTTATCCCGGGTACGCAACTACCAGGCCAACCAGGGCCTAATCCCTATGGAAGAGGGTCGCCGGCTTGCGCGTCAGGCAGTTGAGCGAGCTTTAGCGCTGAACCCGAACTTGGCAGAGGCCCATGCCCAAATGGGACGGATTCATCAACAGGTCGACTTCGATTGGGCTGGAGCGGATGCTTCCATCCAGCGGGCGATTGCTCTCGAACCCGGAGATCCCGACACTGTACGATTGGCGGTTTTCTCGGCAGCCCTTCTCGGCCACTTAGACGAAGCTCTCCAATTGGCTCACCGGGCCGTTGACTTGGATCCGCTCAATGCAACTAGTTGGGAGCAGCTTGCAGAGACCGAGTATTTCATGGGGCAGCTCGATAAAGCCGTAGCGGATAGTAAGAAGGGCCTTGAACTGAGTCCCGATACTTGGGCCCCTTTGCTGTTAAGCAAAATCTATGTAATGCAGGGGCGGCCTCAGGATGCTTTGCCTGAGATCGAGCAGGTACGCTTTCCTCTCCAACGCACATTTCTGTATGCGATTGCGTACTACGCCCTTGGTCGAAAAAAAGAGTCGGATGCCGCATTGAGTGAGTTGATTGCCAAATACCACGCAGATGCTGCACACCCGATCGCCCAGGTTTATGCGTTCCGGAACCAGTCCGACGAAGCGTTCGAGTGGCTTGACCGTGCTTATGCCCAACGTGACAGCGATCTGATGGGAACGAAAGTGGAACCCCTACTGAAGAGCTTACACAAAGACCCGCGATTTGCCGCGTTCTTGAAGAAGCTCAACCTGCCGAGCTGAACCACGTTGCCATATTTAATAATAATTTGTGGGAGACGGGGCACCCAAATTTCCGGCTAGGTTCTGAAATGATTCTTGTTGATCTTCAGCGACCTGATCTTTGACTCCAGAGTTCATAATTCAAGTTCCCGATTTGGCTCCCGGCGTGACTGATACTGATCAAAGACATACGGTGGAGTGGCTTGAAAAATGGGATTTCACCACTCACTACGGCCGTGTCAGGAAGATCGGCACGCCGATCTTCTGGTCGTACTTCGGGCGATAGCGCTCGGTGTTGAACATCGACGCGATATCCACCCTGCGTGGGCCCAGCTTCGGATCTGGAATCGGTGCCATTGCGTACCGCCCTTCGTTGATCGCAGCCATCAATCCGGACTTGCCATCTTCCAGGGCTTCCATAGCCATGCCGGCGAAAGTGAAGGCCACCATGCGATCGACAAAGTCTGGGCTGCCTGAGCGCAAGTCATAAGTCAGATCGCTGACGAGGGTCTCTTCGCCGCTCGCCTGCTTGATCTCATCGCTCAGGTCTTCGGCGACGCTCATTTTTTTGCGATGGCCGAACGCGTCGGCTTCGCCGTATTCCTTTACCGTGTAGCCCTGCCACTCCGCACCCTCGGAGAGGATGACGAGAGAGTATCTGCTCGGGTTGTTGCGCTTGTCCTGAATGAGCAGGTCGATCAGGTGCTTGAGATCGACCTTGTACTCCGGAATGCAGCAGCGCACTCCGGTCACGTACGCCGTGTAGAGCGCCGTGTAGCCGGCATCGCGGCCAAACACGCGGAAAATGCCAACACGCTCGTGCGAGCCGACTGTCGTACGCTGGCGCCCGATAGCGTCCATGGCACGCGTAATCGCCGTCGAGAAACCGATGCAGTATTCAGTGTTGCGGACGTCGTTGTCCATCGTTTTCGGCACCGCAATCACCTTCATCCCCTTGCGATCAAGTTCCGATGCATAGCTCAGGGTGTCGTCACCGCCAATCGCAATCAGGGAGTCGAGACCCAGCATCTCGATGTTCTTCAGCACCGCCGGCGTCACATCGAAGACGGTGCTGGTGACGCCATTCATGGTCGATTCTTTGGTTTCGAACTTCTGCCCCTCCAGAACCGGGGGCAACTCCTTCATCTTGGTGGGATTTGTGCGCGAGCTGTGCAAGAATGTTCCACCCGTGCGATCGATAGTGCGCGTGTTTTCGCGGTTCAGGGGCTGGACGTACTGTGCCTTACTGGCCGGATCATTCAGATCGAGGTGTGTCAATCCTTCCCAGCCCCTGCGGATACCTATCACTTCGCATCCGAGCTCTGCCCCGCGGTAGACCACCGATTTGATCACGGAGTTCAGTCCCGGGACATCGCCGCCTCCAGTGAGTATGCCTATCCGCTTCTTTGCCATATATGACTCCTAATTAAGTGCGGCGACAATTTTGTTTCTGCAGTCGATGTTGCGAAGATTAGCATTTCATCGGCTAAGGCTCGGGAGTCGCGGGTCTTCTCGATGAGCCGGTTAGGCCTGTGGTGAACCTGCTGCTTTTTCCATCATCTCTCCCAGAAGCATATGCCACTACCGCACTCCGGCCGACGGCTACTGCAAATTGTCACGATAGGCGCCGTCTGGTTCTGTTGGCTCCGTTAGTTCGTTCTTACCGGAGAATGAAAACGGGGCTTCGAAAAATTGTATTCGAAGTATGCATACGGGTAACCGTAATCATGCCCGGGCGTGGTGGTCTTGAGAAACTGTCCTGCGAACAGACGAGCGTAGCCAAAACCGAAATTCAATCCTGAATACAACTGGTACTCAGCAGTCAGATCGAGTTCGTTGCCGACGTGCCGGTTCGCGCCGGGATGGGCGGGAACGGAGATGGCTCCACTACTGGCGTAGAAATTGTCATTAGAAGTGGCCAGCCAGAAGCCTTCAAATGCTTGTTTGAGCTTCCATTTCTTAGTGGGCTGTTCTTCGACGCCAACTCGGAACTGCACAACGTTGCGCCGGCCAATCACATCGGTAAAGCCAAACTTGTCGTGATTCGAAGGATAAAGCTGGTCAAACGTGTTCCAGTCATGGCCCCTGGGATTCTTCGTTCCAGAGGCGTAGTTACCCTCGACGAAAAGCCGTGGGGCTGCAGCAATCTTGGGAAACGTTTTCCCTAAGCTCGCGTCGCCTGCCCATGCGCCTATAGAGCGTGCGCCGAGCGAGCCCGTCTGCCCGTCAAATTCGGTGTTGTAGTCGAAGTTGGCGGGAAGCGCGCCCTTCCAGTGGAGACCGATGGTGACTTCATTGAGGTGCCCAAGCCCGAGAGTTTCCGGAAGAGCAGAGTTCGAGGGTGCGACGCGCCACAGAACATAAGGCTCGAAGGTCGCCTTTGGCACGATGTTCTGGAACCTTCCGTAAACTCCGTACAGGTTGTTGCCCGGGAATACGTTATGTAGATAAGTGCGATCGCCCGGAACGACGGAAGAGGCGAACACGCTGACGACGTAACCAGGGTGGTGAAGGTTAACGCGTGCGACGTTGAAAGTGCGCCCGACATTGGTCCAGTTGGCGGGCCCGATCACGCGTTCGTCCCCAAATTGCAGGGCTTGGCGACCCGCTACAACATCCACCCAGCCTTCTGTGGGATTGCCCACCTGCGCGTAACCTTCCCAAAGGGTCCAAGTGTCCTCGTACGGGGTGGCGCTGGGAATGTGATGATTGAAAAAGATGCGAGCATCTTGGACCTCGGCGTGAAAGCGCAGCCACTCCTTGGCCTGAATTGTTGCATCTATCCGCAAGCGATCCAGCAGGTAGAAGTCACGAGTGTCGTGGTAGCCGATGCCGATTGGGCCCTCGATGCGATTCCGATATTCGCCTCCGATGCGGATCCAGTTTGGCAAAGTCTCGTCGAGTTTGGCGACAGGAAACAGCCAACTTGGGGAATCATCGACCCCGGTCGGGTCGGGCGCGCCAGGGCTAGCATTCGCGCTCGAGGTATAAACCGTCTGGCCACTGGCTCGCTGTGGGGTCGCCCACAAGTCGAATAGAAAAAACAATCCCAGCAGAATGGGCTTTTGCATTGAAGCCTCCGCACCAGAGAAAAACAGCAAGTGCGTTTCCATTCGCCTGAAGTGGGATATCTCATTCAAATTGCTGTGTGATCCCCAACGTTCCCTTCATATGGCTGTTTAAGGGTTAACGCTTTTTGTCGATCGGAGAACAACTCTTGCGATTAACTCAAGAAGGGATTGGCTCGCAGTCATCGCGTTTTCAAACATTTGTGTGCGTTGTCAGTTTGGCAGCGCGAATGCACCAGGCCATCCGTGCAAAGTTCTGAAAACGGATTTGCTCTGTAGCAGGAAAACTTGCAAGGAACAGGAAAGGTGATCATGAGTCTACCTCTCGAAGGAATAAAAGTTATTGACTACACCGGCGTGCAGTCCGGACCGTCGTGTACGCAAATGATGGCGTGGTTCGGCGCCGAGGTCATAAAAGTCGAGCGCATGAAGACCGGAGACAACACCCGAATCCAGTTGCGCGACATCCCGGGCGCGGACGCCCTGTACTTCACCATGGTC
>DASSGS010000041.1:0-19368 GCA_035693365.1 Candidatus Acidiferrum sp.
TCAAGCAGCAGCGGACGGCAAGAAGGGCCTTGAACTGGACCCCGATTCGGCAGGCGTCCATATCCTGTTAAGCCAAATCTATCTAATGCAGGGGCGGCCGCAGGATGCTTTGCCGGAAATCGAACGAATACACTACCCTTCTTATCGTGCGTTTCTGTATGCGCTTGCGTACCACGCGCTTGGGCGGGAAAAGGACTCGGACGCCACATTGAGCGAGTTGATGAAGTACCAAGCAAGTAGTGCGTCCGAGATCGCCGCCGTTTACGCTTTCCGAAACCAGCCCGACGAAGCGTTCGAGTGGTTAGACCGAGCTTATACTCAACATGATCTCAATCTGAACTGGACAAAAACGGACCCCCTACTGAAAAACCTGCACAATGACCGGAGATTTGCCGTTTTCTTGAAGAAGCTCAACCTGCCGAACTGACGTTTGGAGTTCCGGCCTCGGACGCGAACTGCTTCATCAATCCCCGGAGTTCGATTTACAAGCAGCCACGAAGAATCACGCTACGCCACGCGGCATCACCCGAAATCCTTGCCTGATTCGCATCTCCATTCGCGGGTGAATCGCGGGAATTAAGTTCAAGGATTGTTTGAAACGAATTAGCCGATCAAATCACTAAATGGCAAATGTCCAGGTATCCGAAAAAATAAATCGGGTGAGGCATTGGTGTGGATGCCGGGCAACAACGTAGCTCACTGGTGAAACCGGGGCAGCGGACGCCGGATCGCACGCGAATGCCTGCTGGAGAGTTTCGGACTGCCCGGTCGTTCTTTCGGGTAAGGCTGACCTCGAGAACGAGTTGTCCCGCATGCGCTTCATAGGAAAGGACGAACTGAAATGAAGCTGATACCCAGAACCTCAGCACATTTTGTTTTTGCGCTTTGTTCACTTTTCGCGGTGCTTTCAACGACAGTCCGCGCACAAGACATTGTGCCCATGCCGCCAGCGCGTGCCGGCGTTGCCTATGAGTTTACGCTTCACACGGAAGGCGGGACTCCGCCCGTGCATTGGAGACTGCTGGAGGGAGCGCTTCCTCCGGGAATCAACCTTATGTCGACGGGTGAAGTTCGCGGAACTCCGTCCGCTCCCCGACAGCAAGCGTATGAATTTGTCGTGGAAGTTGTGGATTCGGGAACGCCCGCGCAGCGGGATATGCGGCACATGTCTCTGCAGGTGGCGCCGGCACCGCTACACATCGTGATGAGCGCACCAAGCCTGAAGATCGTGCCACCCGCGGCGCCCGCGGAAGAGCCGAAAATCACGTCGCCAGCGATGACGCAAACTCCAGTTTTGAAAAAAATCTCGTATACCCCTAACCGGCCGCCGCATTGGGTGGTGCCTTTGCGTTCGATCGGAACTGTAGCTCCGGAGCAGACGTCCGAGGCCGGAAAGAGCAGCAATAGCTCCCGAAGCGTGAAGCGAACCGAACCCATGAATCCCGCAACATTTATCGAAGTGTACGAAGACACCAAGACGGGTAACCGGCTGCCACGTTACGAACCCAATCCCAAAGCGCCGGGAACAGGCCTGCAATTCACGGCCGATCTTGAAAGCTCAATTGTCGTTGTGCCCAATGGGAATCTGATGGGAGATGATCCTGCCCTGAACAAACTGTACATGACGGCAAAACTCTCTTCAGGGGATACGAGCAAGGATTTGCCGATCGTCGGATACGCTGAAATCGGCAAGGATAAGGCCTCGATGGCCACGCAAGCCGGCGCAGCCTTTCAATCCGCGGCGAACGTGCAAGCGATGATATTCAACATGGCGTACACGGTCGGCGACATTATGAAGTATGTCTACTACCGGCCGACGGAGAGCGAGGATTCGCGGACGAGCCAGGCAGGGATCAATGTCGATACCTGGCTTCAACTGAACAAGGAGATCGATCCGCACGGGAAAGCAGTGATTGAAATCGACAAGGACATCGAGGATGCGATTCGGAACAAGAGGTGGGATTGCGACAACCTGCTTCGAGCGCATGAACGCTTCCGGTTGTACCAACCCGAAATCCAGGCCATCTCGGACTTCTTCGTTCAAAAGGAAAACCTAGCGATTGTAGAAAAGGTCGGCATTGAAGTCTTTTGGATTGACCGCGACTCGATGGAGCGCATCGCACAGCAGTTCAAGGACAACCTGCAGACGGCGATGGATCCAAACAGCACCCAGGAAGCGCAAGCAATAGCGGTTCATGATCTTCTGGAGCGAGTGAAGCTTGTCTACCAGGACTTTGGCGACTTTCGGAAGCAGGCTCGAGAAACGATTGCCGAGTCGCCAAAGACCGAAACCCACTCCAAAGCGGAATGGGACGACATCTTCGAACAGCAAATCGTAACCCTGGCCGCGAAAAGGCGTAAAGCGGCATTCGACCAACTCAAAAAGCTGCTGGCCACGGGAAGCATATCTCTGGCGACCAATCAGGTGAAAGACGGTGACAGGCTTACTTTGACGGTCGAATCGGTTCCTGCCGATGGATCCGGAGGAGGAATACCGGTGGTTTTCGAAATCTCGATCAAGAAGTTCGGCGCAAAAATCCAGTGGTCCCCTTCTCTGCTCTTTGTGCGGCGATTGGGAGTAACCGATGCCGAGGCTTCGCCGCCAGCAGGCTCGACAACCGCTCCCCTGAACCGAATCAACTTCGCACCCTCGCCTGGGATGACCTTCGGAATCGCATATTTCCGGAGGGGCGACACAAACTGGAAAAAATTTACCCGTGCCCTTGGCCCAGGATTGGGAATGAACGTCACCTTCATGAACTATAACGATCCGAGCTTTGACCTGACCACCACGCAGTTTACGAACACAACCGGGACCAACGTGCAGGTTGGGGCGGGGATTATCGGCTCGCTCTTCGACAACAAGCTACAGGTCAGCTACGGGTGGAATCTGAATGTCGAGCGCCGAAGGACCTACTTCGCCGTCGGATTCGGGTTTATTGAAATCGGCAAAGAAGTCGCAAAGTACATTCCCAAGTAGCGGCCCGACTGCCCGCTTTCAAAACCAAATGGTGAAAACGAATGGAGCGGGTGGACTATGACAAAAGAATACGTGGACGGATTGGCGGAGGAATCATACCGGCAAAAAGCCACGGCCAAAGACCAGCTTATCGAGGACATTTTTACCTCGAAGGACTTTGCGACCAAATCCGTAGACGAACATTCGCTTGCCAGGGAACTTGAATCGCGGCCGGACATTCAAGCGAAGCTCGCCTCGGTGACCGGATATACTCCGAGCAAATGGTTGCTGGAACTCGAACTGGAGCAGGTGGAGAAGCGCCGCGAAAACTGCAAGGTGACGATCCCGGTAGCGCCAGCTACCCCCACGTCAAGTTCCTACCTCCGTGCCGCGAATTCCGGATTGATGGGCCTTTGCTTTTCGGGCGGCGGGATCCGCAGCGCAAGCTTTAATCTGGGGATCCTTCAGGGTCTCGCGGAGCTCAAGCTGCTGAGATGCTTCGATTATCTTTCTTCGGTTTCCGGCGGGGGTTACATCCACCAGTGGCTGGCCGCGTGGAGCATGCGGCGCGATTTTGAGGAGGTCAGCAAGCAACTTATCCCCTTGCCTGAAGAGAATAATCCCGGCACACATCCCGAGCCGATCCGATGGCTGCGGCGGTACACAAACTATCTGACACCCCAGGTAGGGCTGCTGAGCGCGGACACCTGGGTGGCGGTTGCAACCTGGCTGCGGAACACGCTGCTGAACCAGTTGATACTGGTCTCGGGCTTGCTCTTCGGGGTGCTGTTGCCGCACATTGCGACGTTCCCTTCCCTAATACCCAGCACCGGCCGATGGGCTGCCATCGTCATCGTTACCATCTGCTTTCTTTCGCTGCTGGCTTGGAACGATGTGGCCAGAAATCTTGTGGTGCTCCGCGGCCTTGGGCCGGAACAGGAGAAGGGATTGGGGCAGGGCGGCGTTCAGAGATGGATCGTCCTGCCGCTGCTGGTTGCGTCGTTTCTGCTGACGCTCCTGTTTCCGACAATCTCATCGGCGACTTTCGGGATTGATCTCACCGCGGTTTTTCTGGGAAGCACGGCAATTCTGCTGGTCTTCGGACTGGTGATTGTCTATCGGGGCGGAGCTCCGCTGTCTTTTCTCAAATCGCACCAGGACTCATCGAAGTTCAAAAGTGTGAAGCAGTTCTGGGACCAGAAACTGAAGCGTGTTGAGTACGTGAAATTTGGGATCGTATTGTTGGGGTTCGTGATGGCCGCGCTGATTGCCGCGATCTGCGGCGCCGGTTGGATCGTGGGTTCCATGGTGTTCGTGGCCAAGATCGAGGCTTATACAGGTTGTCTCTGGTGGAGGAGTGTGCTGGTTCTACTTCCTCCGCTCATTTTGGCCGGTCCCCTGTTCACGATGCTGTTCCTGCTGGGGCTGCTGGGAAGAACGTTCAAGGACGAGAGACGCGAATGGCTGTCCCGGCTGGCGGCCTGGGTGACTTTGTACTCGCTCGGCTGGGTGTTGGCGTTCGGCTTTTCGCTGTTCGGCTACACTGCGTTTCTTTTTCTTAAGACAAAGGTGATTGCGGGCATTCCGGTACTGGTCACCTGGATCGGCACATCCCTTGGCGGCTTGCTGGCGGGGAAGAACTCCAAAAGCAACGGAGCCACCGACGATAAAGCGCCTTCAAATTTTGGAAAGATCGAGCTTTTCGCAATCGTGGGTCCCTATGCATTTATCGCCGGTATGGCCGTGCTGCTGGCCACGGTGGCTGAAGTGATCCTGATGCACACTTTGCCCGCGGGAAAGTTTGCCGCAACCGCCACATTCCTTGTGCCGATGGCGATCTGCGCCTTGTTCGGGTGGCGGGTCGACATCAATGAATTTTCGATGCATGCCTTCTACCGGAATCGGCTGGCACGTTGCTATCTAGGCGCGTCAAACCCGGACCGCCATCCCAATCCATTCACGGGATTCGATGAAGAGGACACGAAAATTGCCGTGAGCGAGCTGCTTCCCGGGGACAAAGACAAAAAGGGATATTGCGGACCGTTTCCGATTTTCTGCACGGCGCTGAACCTGACCTTTGGGGAAGACCTGGCGTGGCAGGAGCGCAAAGCCGCGTCCTTCGCGATTACGCCGCTTTATTCCGGTTACGATGTGGGCTGGACCGCGGCGCGCGGCAAGAGCAAGCTCCGATTCAACGGCTTTGTGAAAACCGCCAGCTACGCCTATCCCTCGCCCGGCATCCACATCAGCACAGCGGTGGCGATATCCGGGGCGGCGGTCAGCCCCAACTGGGGATACCACAGCAACCCGGCCACGGCTTTCCTGTTGACGGTATTCAACGCGCGACTCGGCTGGTGGTTGAGGAACCCACGCAAGCTAAGCGAAACTGGGACCAAGTTGAATTCGGACAAGCATCCATCGGCTTCGCCGGGCTTTTCACTGTACGCCCTGATCAGCGAACTCCTGGGCCAGAGCGATGACACCAGCGACTACGTGTATCTGACGGACGGCGGGCATTTTGACAATATGGGTTTGTACGAACTGGTGCGCCGCCGCTGCCGTTTTATTGTGATTTGCGATTCCGAAGAGGATGGGAAGGTTCGATTCAGCGGCATCGGCATGGCCATCCGAAAGTGCCGCATCGATTTCGGAGCGGAAATCAATCTGGACCTGCGTCCCCTGGAACACGTGGGCGACACCCAACTCAGCACCAGCCACTGCGTTACCGGGACGATCCGCTATCCGGAAGATCCCGAGCGCGTGGGAATCGTGGTGTACATAAAATCTTCTCTTACCGGCGACGAGCCGAGTGACGTGCTGAATTACAAGAAAGAGCATCCAAGTTTTCCCCACGATTCGACAGCCAACCAGTGGTTCACAGAGTCGCAGTTTGAGAGCTACCGGCGGCTTGGGCACCATGTGGCCCAGTCCGTTCTTGAACCTGCAGGGCCGGTGAATCTGGTTTGCGAGTCACTGAAGGGCAGATCGGATTACTTCGAAAATCTTTACCACATCTGGTGGCCGCCCACACCGGAAATGGATCGGTACGGAACGGCGCACACCGCCCGCTATGTGGAATTGCTGGAGCAGGTCCGCACTGACAAAAACTTGTCCGGTTTTTTTGACATGCTGTTTGTTCCGGGTGATGGCAATTGGAAGAAGGGCCGCAGCGATAAAGAGATTGCTTATGCGGTGAGTTATTCCTACCAGCTGATCGAATTCATGTGGATGGTCTTCATGCAGCTGGACCTGGTGCTCCCCGAGAAGAGCGAACACCCGCATGCCCGCGGGTGGCGCCTGATGTTCCAGGAATGGGCCACGATAGACGTGGTTCGGGAGGGTTGGCTGAAGTACCGATGCACGTTTTCCCGGCGATTCCGGAATTTTGTCGAGGATGCGCGTATCGGGTTGCCGGTGCCGGAGGACAGCGCCGCATGCGAACCGAAGGCGCCGGGGCACTGATATTGCGCGCCGGCCGGTCGGGCGCTGAAGGATCCAGTCTGCCAGCTTAAAATGGGTAGCTTCCGCACGCGGTCCAAAGGAGAGGCACCACCAACAATTCAGCTGCAGAGGACCCCGTGCCGGTGCAACGTTTTGATACCCGGAGGCACTATCTCATACGTGCGGGGGTAGGATTTCTGTTTCTGGGCGAGCCCAGAGCCTAGGACACCGATGAACCGGGAAGGAACATTTGGAGTAGCAGGACTGCTGGTTATCGCGGCGGCCGTGGGGGTGGGGCTGCAGCCCGGTTCAAAACCGGGGACGAGCGGAAAAGAAGATCGCAAAGGCGAGACCAAGCGATCGGGAACCACTTCTTTAAAGCACAAGACCGCAGAACACCAGCCCGGGTGTAGCGCCATCGAAGAACGTTTACGGGAATTCCTTGCGACGAACGAGACCCTTTTTCCAGTGCAATGCTACGTGGATGAGGCAGCGGGCAAGCGAGCGCAGCCGACGGCGCATAAAGCGGACAGCCCCCAAAAACTCAAATTCGTAATTGCCACTCTTCCAGATCCGCTGCATACGCACCTGTCGCTGGTGTTCGACCAATTCACCGGCGCCATCCAGGAAGCGGCGCAGGATGAGAAGTACGACTTCGACAGTTCTTGGTTGCCCTGGGAGGATGGCGAACAACCAACCGTTCTGCTGGCAGACCAAGACGCTGCGGATGAGCGCAAAGAGGATCGGGAGAAGCAGCCGGGCATTCTCCTGTTTCGAAAATCATTCAAGTGCGAAACTCCAGAGGCCAATTCCGGAAACTCTTCGGCGAATTCAGAGGAAAAACCGCCATGCAAGGTAACTCCGGGGGCCGGCAATATGGGAACCTGGGTTTCCGGACAAAGCTCTACCGTTCAGGACTATCTGGATGGGCTGATCATTTTTGTGGTTGGGGAGGATGCGACGCACGGAGTGCACCGCGAACAATTCAGAAACTCCGTCAGGTGGATCGAACGGCTGAACTCATTCATCGGGCAGAAACATCCGCAAGCGGCCATCCTCGGGCCCACCTTCTCCGGATCTTTCCCCTCGCTCGCCGAATTACTCTCCGAAGACGCGAGCGTCAAGTCGCTGCGAGGGGAAACAATCGTGGAACTGCCCGTATACAGCGGCAGCGTGAGCAGCGACGCGGCAGCGAGATGGTTCAAGTACCAGATGAACTTTCAGGGGAGCGGCAATAATGGAAAAGTGGAGCTACACAGTTTTGTTCAGAATGACGATACGATCGTCGGCCGGTTCTGCGGGTATCTGAGCGCAGAGCAACCTGATTTTGATTTCCAGCAACTTGCCGTTGTCTCTGAAGACGAAACCGCGTATGGGAGCTCCGGGATTAAGGACAAAGACTGCTTCGCGAATGCGCTGAAGCTGTATTACCCCCGGGATATATCCGCGCTGCGCGGCGCATACCAGACCAAATCTTTGTTCACGACCAGTGACCCCTCTGGATCCACGGACGCCCAAAAGCGAAACCTGCCCACCGATCTTGCCGACCCGGCGGGCATCGTCCACGACTCCATTCGTTCCTATGCCGGAAATCAAACGCCGCTGGCCCAGGAAGCATTCATGCTGGAGATCGTGGCGGGGTTGAAAGCGTTTCACGCAAAGTACATTCTGCTGAGAAGCAGCAACACGCTGGATCAACTGTTTCTTACCGATTTCCTGCATCGGATGTATCCGGATGGCCGGCTGGTCATTATGTCCTCCGACCTGTTATTCATTCGGGAGCGTGGGGCGACGGGGTTGAGCGGCACACTCGCGTTGAGTACTTACCCACTGTTCCCGCTGGAGCGCGATTGGACGGAATACCGGAAGCTGCCAGCGGCCGATCGGGTGTTCAGCGGAGACACACCCGAAGGGACATACGTGGCCTTCCGGCTGCTGTTGAACTCGAAAGGATTGAATAGTCAGGGGCAAGATCCTAAAGCTTGTCACACGACATCCGATGGCGATAAAGAAATTTTTCTGCCAAAGATTGCCTGCGAGACCGATCCGCCGATCCCCGACTATTCGCCACCGCAGTGGATGCTCTCTGAACATTGTGGCGAGACAACGAAGGGCGAAAGCTGCCCCTACCAGGGACCGGCGACATGGTTGTCGGTGATTGGGCAAAACCGGTTCTGGCCGGTGGCGGCCTTGACAGACGAGACGCTAAAGCAAGAATCGTGGCTCACGTTGCCGAGATTTCCGCCGCCTGCAACCACTTGCCCCTCGGATGCAAACCGCAAAGAGCCGGGCCAAACACCCGAAATGCCGGGGATCATGAAATTGTTTCTGCTGGCGCTGACGGGCCTGGGAATCTTCCATGTGTGGTGCTGTGGGTCGGGATCCTACACAGCCAAACCGGCGTTCCGCGCCCATTTTGCCACTACAAAGGATTGGAGCCAGACCAGGCTGGTGCTGATCGGCAGCAGTTTACTGGCGGCGCTAGCGATGGTTTCGGGATGGGGATGCGGGTTGTTTTTTCCAGGAGAGTACGGGGTGATGCAGCCGTGGATTGCGCTCGCCGCCGTGGTGTTGATCTGCCTCCTGATGTGGGGGGCGGTGCTGGCACATAGCTATTCGACATGGACGCTTGCGCGGAATGAGGAAGAGGATTCAGCAAAGGCCGAACGCCTTGAGCAGAATGCGGGAAAGGATTCGGCGAAGCCCGAGCAACTGGCGCAGGCTGCGAAGAAAGACTCAGCCAAGTCCGAGCAACTCTCACAAGAGTACAAGAAGAGAAACACGGTAACCTCCGTTCTTCTGCTCGCCGTGATCGCCGGATGTCTATTATTTTTCATCGTTCCCATCGAAAACACACTACTGAAGGGAAACCGGGTCACCACGTATTGGCGTTCGATGCATCTGGCCAGCGGTGTCTCTCCGATACTTCCTATCCTGGCGATCCTGTTCGGTCTGTACGTTGCCGTCTGGTATGCGCTTCATGGCCTGGCATTGTTCGGCCTGGATAAACCCCGGTTGCCGCCAGAAGAGAAGTTGCTGCTGGATGGCCAGGGCGGAGAGCGGCTGGATTTTCTGAAAATGTTTAGCCAGGAGAAGACCGCCGCCCAGATTGAATCGATAGCCATGCCCCTGAACGAGAGCACGGCAAAGCTTACGGGCGCGCTTGCATTGGGATTTTTCCTGGCAGCGGTTGGGCTAGCGTGGGGGGTGCCCGTGCAAAGCCTGGGTGCGCAGAGGTATGCATACGGCTTCTTTTTCTGGCTGGATATATGCTGCAGCCTGACGCTTGCGAAAACATGGCAGCTTTACGAGCTCTGGGAGGAGTTGCGAAAACTGCTGGCGTTTCTCGATCTGCTTCCCCTGCGACGGACGATGGCCGCGCTGCATGGATTTTCCTGGGGCAGCGTCTGGACGATGAGCGGAAATGTGCTTGAAGTGCGTTACAAAGTGATTTCCAGGCAACTCGAGAGCATGAATCACACGATCAAGACACTGGAGGACTATAAGAAAGAAGGAGAGGATTCGGCCAGCCCTAAGGGCATACGGGAGTGCCTCAAAGTCCTCGAAGGGCTGCGCGACACCGGCAAGAAGTTCGCGGGATGGTACTCAACGAATTACAAAGACCCGCGCGCGGGGAACTTGAGAGTTTTCGAGGAATTTCAACAGAGCGTCGCGGCCGCAAGCGGGACCGTCCTGGCGCAGCTGTTAGTGCCGGTTTGGCGGAAAGAGGAGGAATCTCTGGTCCTGGCACCGGCGGAGAACAGCAAAAAGGAAGGGGCAGCGCCGGCTGTTCCCGCGCAGTCGAAGGAAAAATATGTTCAGAATGCGGAAGAGTTCGTATGCCTGACCTACCTCGGATATGTCCAGAACGTCCTCGGGCGGATCAGGACGATGGCGATGACCGTGGTGGTGTTGTTCATTGCGGCAACGGTCGCGATGTCGAGCTATCCCTTTGACCCGCGGCAGGCGCTGAGCGCAGTCCTGCTGGGGTTGTTTGTCGTGGCGGGGGCAACGCTCGTGAAGGTGTATGCAGAAATGCACCGCGACGCAACGCTGAGCCACGTAACGAATACCAACCCCGGAGAGTTGGGGACAGAATTCTGGTTCAGGATTGTGGGATTTGGATTCGCGCCCGCCGCCGGATTGCTGACGAGAATTTTCCCGGGGATAACGGATTTTGTTTTCTCGTGGCTGCAACCCGGGATTTCGTCACTGAAGTAACCTACGGAAGCAGACCTGGGTCAGGTGTGAGAAAGCGTCAATCGTTCCGGCCCGGCACGGGATCCGCTTCGAGCAAGGCAGCGGCGCGGGATCGATGGGAAACCGGATTTTCATTGCTCAGCAATGGCTTATCCAACAGACATTGGAGATCCCCAGACAACAGAAGAATGTTCAGGAGGCGGGAGCGATCGAGGTTGGATAGCTGCTGGTGCTGGAGAGAGATGAACAGCGCGCGATTCGAGCACTCGAACAGAAACGCAGCCACCGCCGGAATCTCCGGCTCTTCCAAAGCTCGCCGGCGAATTCTGGGTTCCAGTTTATCCAGGCGCTCGTAAGAGCAGCCAAGAAAATGTTCCAGGCAAAGGTCCCTGGATTCCAGGGTAATGACAGCCAGTTCAGCGCAACAGTTCACCTTGCATTCTTGCTTTCCCGATGGCCCTTGCATGGTCTCCCTGATCCCGTTTGGTATGTTCCTGCTAACCGCTTTATTCGAAAGATTGCGCGCTCTTAAAGAGCTATGGCAACGACAGGAGCGCGGCTAATTTACGAGTTCTCAACCAGCGCTCGCTATAGGGGAACAGCATCTGCTCCACGCGTTTCGAGTTTTGCTCGCATTGGTTCGCGCGGCCTTCTCCTTTCCAGAGGGTAATTACCGTCATGAGGCGAGCTTCCTGCTCCGGGAAGAGCACCATGCAGCCGGCAAAATTCGGGCAGCCGGCAAACGCTCTCTGCATCGCGTCGGGCAGCACCGTGCGGAGTTCCTCGGCTTTACCTGGCCAGGCGACGAACTCCACACTCCGGGCGATAACTTCCGGCGTCGTGGAATCTGCCAATCCAGGCTGATCCGGCGGAACATTCTTGTTCTGCGAAACCTGGCAGCGTGTCTCGGACCGCTGAAGATTGCCGGCGAGTCGAGAAGAATGCCTGGAGCTATAGTTACCGTGAAGATTTTCGACAGCGGTGGGACCAGCCACAAACCCTCCCAAGCTTTAGCCCTCTCCAACCCCAGGGAGCGGTCGGTGTGGGCCGATCCGAAGCCCAGACCCATCCCCTGAAGAAGCAGCGGCATCCATCTCCAGCGAGCTGGCGATGGATGCCGAGACAGGGCTTTCCTCAAAGGGTAGTGAACCGGCACCTTAAATCGTTTCAGCCGGGATAAAGGTCCATTGCCTATTACGTAGGGAGGAAGTTATACTCCCCGACTACCAGCCGAGGTCCATTTGGAGTTTTTTACCTTCGATAAGACGTACGTAGATCGCCTGCGGGACGGGGAGTCCTCGACCGAGAAGCATTTTGTAACCTATTTTGGGCAAATTCTCGGGATCATGCTGCGCGGCAGGTACCTTTCCCCTGAGCGAATTGATGATGTGCGCCAAGAGACGTTCGCGAGGGTCCTCGCGACGCTCCGTCGAGATGGAGGGATCCGGCAGCCGGAGCGGTTTGGAGCGTTTGTAAACGCCATCTGCAAGAACGTGTTGCGAGAAAACCTGCGTCACCTCTACCGAAACCAGGCGCTGCAGCCCGAGCAGATGGAATCGCAGGACCCCAATAAGATTGTGGACCTGGAGCGCGACCTCATCTCGCAGGAAACAAAGGAGAAAGTACGCGCCATCCTGGCGGGGATGAAGCCGCGGGACCGGGAGCTGCTTCGCGCGCTGTTTCTGGAGGAGAAGGACAAAGACGAGATTTGCCGGGAGTTCGGGGTGGAACGGGAGTACCTTCGAGTCCTGCTGTACCGGGCCAAGGTCCGTTTTCGATCTACCTTCGATTCGCCAGCCGGGAACGCCATCGGCCGAACAACGGGCGGAGGGGCCTTGTGAAACGGAGAGGCCTTCCCGCGCACTAAATAGAGGACGAGGGATATGAACCATCAAGAGGCGTTGCACCTGCAGGCGGTAGAAAAATATATTCTTGGTGAATTGACGCCCGAATTGCGAGAGCAATTTGAGGAGCATTACTTCGACTGTTCGGAGTGTTCGACGGAATTGAAGTCCTTAGGGACGTTCGTAACCGCGAGCCGCTTGGTATTTAAGGATGAAGAGAGGTCCTTCCGGATGGGCCCGCATGCGGTTGGGGCGGAGCGCCCGAGCTGGTTCAACTGGTTGCAACCGGTAATCTCCGTTCCCGCCATAATGGCATTGGCCGCGGTGGTTGTTTATCAGCTGACCATGCCCATTCGCTCCGCGAGAAAACAGGAAGCCGTTCAAACTGTGGCCGAAGTCTACGAATCTTCGTACCACCTGCAGGGCGCGACCAGAGGAGGCGAGACGTCCAAATTAGCGGTTCGAACCGAAGAGAATTTCGGGTTGGATTTTGATTTTGTCCCAACCCGGATTTATCCCAGCTACAAAGGAAGATTGCTTGATTCGTCCGGACAGGCCGTGTTGCGATTCAGCTTGAAGGGCGCGCAGAGAAATAAGGAAGTGCACCTGGTGATCCCCGGCGGCAAAGTGCGGGCAGGAAGTTATGACCTGGTTGTTGTTGGAGAAAATGGAACCACGAATCAAGACACCAAAGACGGCGAGGTTTTGCGACTCTCGTTTCTGGTTGTATCCGAACCAGAAGTCCATCAGTCCGGCGAACATCCTAACCCCCCTAAGGAGTAGCTTATGGCTGACAAGACAAAGAAAGTGTTCCACTATCATGCTCACGGGCTTGCGCTAAGCGGCGCCTTGACGCGGCCGGTTTCCAAATTTATTGAAGTGCAGGCGGCCAGCGCCTTGCCGACGATCGGCGGGTATGGACACGCGCGAGTCGAAAATTTCCATCTGGATCATCATATCCATTTCAAGGCCGGCTATTCGCACGTTGCCGGCAGCAAGCAGAAGAAGGACGACGACGAATACCACACCACGCTGGTGACGTCGGCGGTGGAAGGCCTGAATTTCCTGGACGTCCTGACGGCGGACCGGGTCGTGACCAGACTTGCCGGGCAGCATCTCTATCCCGAGAGCGAGTCGAAGTTTTCCTTTCTGGGCAGCACGATTGATGGCCTCAGAATTTGCGGGTATCCGGTGGAAATCGAACTGAACGACCGGCTGTTTTCCCATCTGGATACTTTCGCCAAGGTAAAGAAAGAGTTGGAAACGGACAAGGAATTCAAGAAAATAGCGGAGGATCCTTTCCGTTCGGGATCACCCACAAAATGGCGAGATGGCAACGGGGTGGTTCATTGCTCGCTGGTCAAGAAGATCAAAAGCAAAGCTCCGGGAGTGACTGTGGATGGCCACGCCATGGACATACCCGGTTTTGGAAGAGTTTATTTCGCCGAGGCGCTGGTGAGCATCAACAAACGCACGCTGGCAATGCTGCGATTCGAACTGGGTTCTCCGATCGAAGGCAGCAGTATAGTAAGCGAAGCCAGCATCAACGGCAGTCATTTCCCCTGAGATTTGTGCTCGGCCTCCTGATTGTTTGTTCCGGAGGTTGCCGGGCGGATAAGAAACTGGATTTTGAAAGTGTCTACCGCACCTGTGTGGGGGAGTTGCGCAGCGGGGACCTTAAGGGAGCTTTGAGCGGAGTGGATGATGCTCTGGGCAAAGTTCCCAATGCGCATTCAGAATGGTATTGGCGCTTCACGGCGCTCAAGGCTGAAATACTTATCTGGAAGGGTTTGAACAAGGAGTCTCTAGCACTCCTGCAACAGGACCTTCCTCCCTCCCTGCAAACCAGCGACACCGCGATTTGGCGCAAACTTACACGGGCGTCTGCTCTGACCAATGATTCGGATTATCCGGGAGCCGCTCGGAGTCTCGCCGAAGCCGAGAAACTGGCGCGAGCGAACCATCCGGAACTTCTCGGTTACGTTGCGTTACGACAGGGAACACTTTCCGACTATCAGAGCGATTTGAATGGCGCCTCCGCCCAGTATCATGCGGCTCTGAACGCTGCCCGGGATGTAAAGGATTCTTACTTGGGAGCGTCAGCGCTGGGCAGTCTTGGCCTGTTGGAAACGGAGCAGGCGCACTACGACTCGGCCGTCGATTGGAATCGCGAAGGCCTGCAAGTGGCGGAGAGCGCGGGAGCGAAAAGCCTGGCGGCCAAAATTCGTTTGAATACAGGCTGGAACTACTTTGAGCTTGGGGACTATGAAATGGCTCTCAAGCTGTTCGAGCAGGCGGATGCCGCGGCGGGAACAGCCGGCCTGCTGAAAGACCAGGCGATCTGCCGGACGAACACCGGAGCGGTGGACTATTACCTGCGCAATTACAGCGAGGCGGAAGCCAATTCCCTGCAAGCTCTGCAACTGGCTCGCAATCTGGATGAGAAAAGACTAGTCACAGAAAGCCTGAACACGCTATCGAGCGTTGCAATTGCCGGAGGCCGGCTGGACGCGGCCGAAAGTTACAATCGGGAAGCGCTGGAGCTGTCCCGTTCGATTCACGACCGCGCGGGAGAAACGTCTTCCCAGCTGATTGCCGGACAAATTGAAGCGGGACGAAAGCAGTTCTCTCGCGCGGAAGAACTTTTCGGGCAGATCGTCCGGGACCAGACGGCGAGCCCGGCAAGTCGCTGGGAAGCGGAGGCGCGGCTGGCGAGCGTCTATGCCCAGGAGGAACAGCCGGCGAAGGCGGAACGCGAGTACAAACGCGCCATAGCCACCATCCAGACGGCGCGGCAATCGATCGAAGAGGATGAGCTTCGGCTCACGTTCCTTTCCAGCGCGATCGATTTCTACGATGACTACATCGATTTTCTGATGCGACAGGGCGAGACGGAAGTGGCGTTGGGGGTTGCTGATCGAACCCATTCGCAGACTCTTACAGAGAGCCTCGCGTCCGCACAAAAAACCCCCTCAGCCGTCTCTCGCGAACCGGCGCCACGACAACTCGCACAACAACTTCACGCGTCCTTACTGCTTTATTGGGTGGGACAAAAGCATTCGTATCTGTGGGTCGCGACGCCTGCCAGGCTCTCCACCTTCATGCTTCCGCAAAAGTCACAGATTGACCCGGTGGTAAAGAAATATCGCCAGGCCATTCTGGGGGGAGAGGATGTGCTGACCGGCAATCATTCCGGAGGCGAACAGCTATACGCCATGCTGCTTGGGCCGACGCGGAATCTGGTTCCAAGGAATTCGCGGGTGATTCTGTTGCCGGCGGAAAGTCTCAGTGGCGTGAATTTCGAAACACTGATTGTCCCCGAACCTCGCCCGCACTTCTGGATCGAAGATGTAACCATGTCGACCGCAAGCTCGCTGGCAATCCTGTCGACGGTCAATCAGGGGGAATTGCGGCGGGAGAAAAATCTTCTCCTGGTGGGGAATCCCGAGCCCGCCAACGGGGATTTCCCCCGGCTCCAACAAGCGCCGGCGGAAATGCAGAAAATCTCCGGCCATTTTCCGCAAACGAAGCGCGAAGTGCTCGAAGGAAGCAATGCAACGCCCGCAGCCTATGTGGGGAGCAACCCTGATCGTTTCGCGTATGTGCATTTCGTGGCCCACGGGACCGCCAGCCATACGCAGCCGCTCGAATCGGCGGTGATTCTCAGCAGGCAGGGAGACTCTTACAAGTTGTACGCGAGGGAAATCGTGAAGCACCAATTAAAAGCGGAATTGGTGACGATCTCCGCCTGCAATGGGGTGGGTACGAGAGCCTACGCCGGCGAAGGCTTGGTGGGGCTTTCCTGGGCTTTCTTGCGGGCTGGGGCGCATCATGTGATCGCTTCCCTTTGGGAGGTGAGTGATTCCTCCTCGACGCCTCAACTGATGGACGAGTTGTACAAAGGCCTGGAGCGGGGAGAGGACCCCGCGACCGCGCTGCGCAACGCCAAGCTGTTGATGATCAAATCGAACGCTCACACCGTATTCGCGAAGCCCTTCTACTGGGCGCCCTTCCAACTCTACTCCGGATCTTAGGAAACGAACGCTTCCCTTCTGTTTTTAGGAATATAGAAAATAGAGCCATCGACACGATCCTGGCTTATTTGAAGGAAATTGCGGAATTTGCCCGCAGATCTTGAGGCAATCCCAAATCCCAATGGTGATGTGATGGGCCTGCTCATCAGAGGTTGGAAGAAGGGGGCGGTTGATCATCGCCCCTACTTGTTCTTTGGGCAGAAATGTTAGTTGGCGTTGCAGCTTGCTGGAGTTGACGTGGTGTTGGCGCTGGTGCAGAGCGGTCCCAATGTCGTCTTCGCATCGGGCGCGCTGAGCATCGCAAACGGTCCGGCATTGTGTTCGCCATTGAACGGCGTCGGCTTGGTCGGATCGAAATGGCAAGTGGGCAAAGCCGCTGCGTCTTTCGGATTGTCGAACCAAAATCCCAGATGAAACGTGTTCGTCGGCGCCAGGCGCACGTCGGGGTCAAAGCCGAAGATGTCGTCGAGCAGGATGGTCTTGATCTGCACGTGGCCGTCGTCCGTCCGCGCGCCGATCTTGATATCGGACTGATACCAGGCCAATCCGAAGCTGCCGGTGAATTTCGGATCCTTGGTGCCGTCCGCTTGAAAGAAGATGTTCTGGACGGTGAAAAGGTCAAACGCGAGTCCCGGTTTGATTCCATCCAGATCCAGGATGAGTGTGTCGTTCTGCTTCCCGCGGATCACCGTAGCCCGCGCGCGCGGCTCTTCATACGGATTGGCGCGCAGGCAATCCACTACCGCCGGGTTCGGCAGCAGGTTGAATGTGATTTCGTCTGTCTTTTCCTGGGCGGAAGCGATGCCGGAGGCGGCCAGAACGGCGAACGCCACAAGGAAACCACGGGTGATGCTCCGAACGGCATTGCCGCCCGGGAACTGCCTGCTACTATTGTTGTTCACTTCTATCTCCTTGATCTCTCGACTTATTTTGTGCAGTTGCGCGATTTCTCGATTGCCCAGGGTCCGCGTTCGCCGCTACGCCAGCAGCATGAGGGATGCTTTGGGCGGAGCGGCGAAAATTGCGGTCCCTACTTGAGATATCGGAAACCAGGGTGGAAAGGCGACAAAAAGAGAAGCGTAATCGTGAAACTGCCGGCAACTGGCGAACGGGGTAAGCTTCGCCAGTTGCCGGCATCGGGGGGAAAAGGAATAACGCTCAGCTAGTCATGCGGCAAACAACTGCCGATGCCCTGGCTCTTGAAAAAGTTCCCCAGGTCGTGCTGGGCAACCTGGTCGTGCCAGAACCCGATTTTTGAGCCGTCCACGCCAAACGGAACCTGAGCGTGAGGCATGTCGTGCGTTTCGCAAACCTCGTGCTGGATCTGGTTGGCGAAGCCGACAAAATCGGAGGCCTTGGCAAACGATTCCGGCTGGGCAATATGGCACATCCGGCAGTATTGCCGGACCACGCCGTGATAAAGCTACGCGTTGTCCGTCCAGCCCGCGGGTGTAAAGCCGTCGAATGCAGCGCTGTTCGCGTTATTGACTCCATCCGGATACATACCGTTGATCAGCTCCTGAATCGCGGGAGCGGGCTTGGTCGCGGCAACCATGGCGTTGAGTTTCCGGAAAGATTCCGCCTGATCATCGAAGGTGAAGCCGTCTTTCCCGCTGTAGCGGAAGAAGAAAACGTCGAAGGGAAGAAAAGAAGCGCCGGAGGCGGTGTGGGTTGCTTTGTCATAGGTACCGCCATGGCAAGCCATGCACATGCGCGGGATCGATTTGGAAACGTCCTCACTCACTTGGTCGCCGTCCAAGATAGCGTTTTCGATCAGGACGTTCTTGCCAAAGGTCGCCGAAGCGTCATTGGAATCGTGCTGAAACGCGTAGAAGCTGACCTGGTTCGGGCCGGTGATGGCCGAATCGTAGACCATGGCGACGGTGGCAAAGGGAAGGTCATGCAGTGTGCCGTCGACCTCCTGCAGCGCGGTCTTGATGTCCGGCCAGGCGTTTACGTAGAGGGCGGGCACGGGACCCTTATTGTCGACATAGCACGCAGTCTTGGTTCCCGAGACGACGCAATTCATGTCCCGGCCGATCTGCAGGTCGCCCAGGTTTGCATAGAGGCCCCGGGTCACGTTCGCACCGTCGACAAATCCGTTGTCGCTCAACCACTGCTCGAACGTATAGGTCCGGGGATCCGCAATTCCCAAGGCCAGATAATACTTGGAGCCTTCGTCAAGATTGGAGAGATCCGGACAATGAGTGGGATCCCCGCAGTGAATTCCAAACTTAAAGCTGAGCCAGGCGTCATTGTGCGCGGGAACGTCGGAGCATCCCGCCAGGAGCGCGGCAACCGCGAGCAAACTTAGAGTGATCCATTTAGAGCAACGCATCAAACAGCCTCCAGAGATTCAAATGACCTCGTAAATCAGTACTGCGATTCCAATCTGCAAGCACTCGAACTGTTCTCTACTTGACGCCGATGAGGACGGTGTGAACGGTTCCATCGTCGAGGCGCACTTGCACTTGCCAGGTGCCGCTGGCGAGAGGCTTGGTGCTCAGGTTGTAGTTGTATTTCTGGCCGTCGAAGCGGAATAGATTTCCAGTATCCGAATTTCCGGGAGCGATTGCGTCGACAGGAACACCGATGAGCACGGTGCCGGAGACTTGCTGGACGGTCAGGTTGGCAACGGCGGTGGTGATCTGGGCGCCGTTCACATCGCTAAGCTGAAATGCAACAGGTAGAGTGCCGCCCTTGCTGAAGACGCCGGTATTGTCCTTCGGGATGGGCGGCAGGAAACCGCCGAAGTTGTAGTTGACGGTAAAGATGGCGGACTGCGTGGCGGTGTTGGCGTTGCCGTCCGTGGCGCTGAGGGTGAAGGTGTTCAACCCGAGATGATTTAGCGTAACGGTGGTGCCACTGGTGATGGGCGAGCCGTTCAAGG
>DASSGS010000042.1:0-31813 GCA_035693365.1 Candidatus Acidiferrum sp.
CTGCCGGTGATTTATGTTTGCGAGAACAATCTTTATACCGAGTACACGCATTTTTCGGAGACGACGGCGGGAGACATTCTGGCGCGGGGGACGGCGTTTGGCGTGCACGCGGAGAGCGTGGACGGGCAGGACGTGCGCGCAGTGCATGCGGTGGCGCAGAAGCTGGTGAGCCGTGCGCGCAAGGGCGAAGGGCCTTCGCTGCTGCTCTGCAACACGTATCGCTATACCGGGCATCACGTCGGCGATATCAACCGCGAGTATTACCGGTCGAAGCAGGAAGAGCAGGAATGGAAAACGAAGCGGGATCCCATCAAGAACATGGGGGAGTGGCTGGCCGGGCAGAAGATTGCGGATGCGGGCGCGCTGCAAAAGATTGAGAGCGAAGCGCGCGAAGAGATGAAGGCCGCGGTGGAGTTTGCGATTGCCGCTCCGTATCCAGGCGTCGAGGAGGTCGACCAGGACGTTTATGCCTGAGACAGCGATCCGGGAATTGACATTTGCGCAGGCGGTGCGGGAAGCGCTGGCGGAAGAGATGCGGCGCGACCCGCGGGTGTGTATTTTTGGGGAAGACGTAGCGGAGGCCGGCACGCCGTTCAAGGTTTTGTCCGGCTTGGTGGAAGAGTTCGGAGCGGAGCGCGTGCTGGATACGCCGATTTCGGAGGCGGGATTTACGGGAATGGGCGTGGGCGCGGCGATGACGGGGCTGCGGCCGGTTGTGGACATTATGTTCGGGGATTTCCTGACGCTGACGATGGATCAGCTGGTGAACCAGGCGGCGAAGGTGCACTACATGTCGGGCGGAACGTGGAAAGTGCCGATGGTGCTGCGAACGACGCTGGGGGCGACGCGGCGGTCGGCGGCGCAGCATTCGCAATCGCTGCATGCGTGGCTTTGCCACGTGCCGGGGTTGAAAGTGGTGATGCCCTCGACGCCGTATGACGCGAAGGGGTTGCTGAAGACGGCGATCCGCGACGACAACCCGGTGATATTTCTGGAAGACAAGATGATGTACAAGCAGAAGGGCGAGGTGCCGGAGGAGGAGTACACGATTCCGTTTGGAGTGGCCGACGTGAAGCGGGAGGGAGAAGACATTACGCTGGTGGCGACAAGCAGCATGGTGGAAGTGGCGCTGGGAGCGGCGAAACTGCTGGAAGGGGTTGGCGTAAGCGCGGAGGTGATTGATCCGCGGACGATGTGGCCGCTCGACGAAAAGACACTGGTGGAATCGGTGAAGAAAACTTCGCGGGCGGTTGTGATTGATGAAGGGTATGGAAGGTATGGAGTGACGGGAGAAATTGCTTCGGTGATCGCCGAGGGCGCGTTCTTTAATCTGGAGGCGCCGGTGAAGCGGATGGGGGCGATGCACGTGCCGATTCCCTTTTCACCGCCGCTGGAAGATGTGACCGTGCCGACGGAGCAGATGGTATTCGAAGCGGCGCGTGCGATGTGCGGGAAGGGATAGGATTGGGCATTGGATTCACTGAGCTTTGCAGAATGAAAGGTTGAGATCCTTCGGCCCGGCAAAAGGCGCCGGACCTCAGGATGACAGTTTTTTCACTGCGTTTGGTTTTCAGCTTTTGTTGGATGCGGGAGGTTGACTTGGCACTGAAGACATATGGCCCGATGGCGGTGGATTGGGAAAACCGCATTGATTTTGATCGCTTGCGGAAGGAACGGCTGGCGCGGGCGAAAGCGTTGCTGGCGAAGTCCGAGATGGGCGCGCTGCTGTGCTTTGACATGAACAATGTGCGGTACATCACCGCGACGCATATCGGCACGTGGGCGCAGGACAAGATCAGCCGGTTTTGTTTGCTGCCGCAGAATGGCGAACCGATTTTGTGGGATTTTGGTTCGGCGGCGCGGCATCACCAGCAGAACTGCCCCTGGCTGGGGGATCGTTCGAGGCCGGGGATTCCGCTGCTGCGCGGGGCGATGTCGCCGGAGATGGGACGCGCGGAAAATGTGGCGAAGAAAATCAAGCGGGAGCTGGAGAAGCACGGGCTGCTGAATGAGCCGCTGGGAATCGACGTGGTGGAGCCGCCGATTCTGTTTGCGCTGCAAAAAGAGGGCATCAAGATTGTGGACGGGCAGCAATTGATGTCCGACGCGCGAGTGATCAAGACGCAGGATGAAATATCGCTATTGAATCATTCGGCGATGATGGTGGACGCGGCGTACGACGAGTTGTATCGAGCGATGAAGCCGGGCTTCAGCGAAAACCAGGCGGTGGGGCTGGCGAGCAAGGTGCTGTACGACATGGGCTCGGAGTATGTGGAGGCGGTGAACGCGATTTCGGGCGAGCGCTGCAATCCGCATCCGCACGTGTTCAGCGACCGGGTGCTGCGGCCGGGGGATCCGGTTTATTACGACATTTTGCATTCGTACATGGGCTATCGGACCTGCTACTACCGGTGCTTTTCGATCGGGTACGCTTCGCACGCGATGATTGATGCGTACAAGCGGTGCCGCGATTATCTGGATGCGGCGATTGAACTGGTGCGGCCGGGACGGACGACGGCGGAAATTGCTTCCGTATGGCCGAAGGCGGAGGAGTTTGGATTCCCGGATGAAGAGGCGGCGTTTGCGCTGCAGTTCGGGCACGGGATCGGGCTGGCGATCTGGGAAAAGCCGGTGATCAGCCGAATGGTTTCGCTGGAGCATTCGCACGAAATCAAACCGGGGATGGTGTTTGCGCTGGAGACGTTCTGGCCTTCGAAGGATGGATGGAGCGCGGCACGGATCGAGGAAGAGATAGTTGTGACGGAAACGGGGCACGAAGTGATTACGCGGTTCCCGGCGGACAAACTGATGGTGGCGGGCGCGCACTATTTCACGGTGGACGGACCGCTTTCAACGACGCGCGAGCACGAGGCGGCGCCCAACGCGCAAGTGAAAGAGATGGTGGCGGGCGCGAAGAGAGAAGGAGTGGCGGCCACGGATTGAAGCGGTAGATCCCGGCCTACAGGAAAATTATGGCGATTAGCGTGGTGATGCCTGCGCTGGAGATGGCGCAGGAAAACGGAAAGCTGTTGGCGTGGCGCAAGAAGGAAGGCGAGAGCGTCGCGAAGGGCGAGCCGTTGCTGGAAATTGAAACGGACAAGGCGGTGGTGGAAATCGAAGCGCCCGGCGACGGGATTCTGGCGGGGATTACGGCGGATGTGGGGGCGGTGATTCCGGTTGGGGAGACGATTGCGTGGTTGGTGGCGCCGGGAGAGAAGGCGCCGGCAAAGGCGGTGACGGCGGCGCCTGCGGCCCGGGGTACGAGTGCGGCGCAGGCCGCGGCAGTGGTTCCGGCACAAGTGAAAACGGCGGCGGCGGCGGCCGGCGCTTCGGCGCAGATTTCGCCGAAGGCGCGGCGATTGGCGAAAGAGCTTGGTGTGGACATCGCGGGGATTCAGGGAACGGGACCGGATGGGACGATTACGTCGGAGGATGTGCAAGCGGCCGCGAATGCGAAGGGTGCTGCTGCGCCGGCCTCGACAACGGCGGCGGCGGTAACAACTGCGGCGGAGCCACTGAGCCAGGTGGCTCGGTTGATGGCGGAGCGGACTACGCAGAGCTGGACAAGCGTGCCGCATTTTTTTCTGGTGCAGAGCGTGGATTGCGGCGCTTTGATTGAGGGGCAGAAGAAATTGGGCGCGGGGAGCGCGGCGGGAACGGCTCCCACGATTACGGATTTGCTGATCAAGCTGATTGCGCGAGTGCTGGAAAAGCATCCGCGGATGAATGCGAGCTGGGTGGGCGATGGAGTTCGCCTGAATCCGGAGATCAATATCAGCGTGGCGATGGCGGTGAAGGACGGAGTGGTGGGTGCGGTGATTCCGGGTGCGAACAAGGAACCGATTGCGGGGCTTTCGGTTTTGCGGCGGGAGTTGACGGAACGCGCGCGGGCGGGGCGATTGCGGCCCGCCGATATTAGCGGTGGAACGTTTACGCTGAGCAATTTGGGAATGTACAAGGTGGATGCGTTTACGGCGATTATTACGCCGCCGCAATGCGCGATTCTGGCGGTGGGCGCGATTGCGGACGCGGTGGTGCCCGTGGATGGAAAACCGGGCATACGGCCGATGATGACGATGACGCTTTCGAGCGACCATCGAGTGGTGGATGGAGCGCGGGCGGCGGAATTTCTTGGCGAGCTGACGGGCGCGATTCGCGAACCGGAAAAGTGGTTGTAGGGGAGTTTCAGCAGATATCTCTACCGAAGAGGTGAAGATTGCCATCCACGAATTATTCGCGGCCCCGCCAATGACCACGCCCACGGGAAAAAAGAAGCCTTTCTATCTGAATCCAACCGCACAAGTGCTTTTCGCCGTGGCTGCCGCGGTGGTGCTGGGATATTTGCGTCCGGCGACGGCGATGGCGATGAAGCCGCTGGGCGACGGATTCATCCGGCTGATCACGATGATCATCACGCTGATTATTTTCTGCACGGTGGTGACGGGAATTGCCGGCATGGAGGACATGAAGAAGGTTGGCCGGGTGGGCGGGAAGGCGCTGATTTATTTTGAAGTGGTGTCCACACTGGCGCTGCTGATCGGATTGGGGGTTGGAAATATTGTTCAGACGGGAGCCGGGTTCAACGTGAATCCGGCGGCGCTGGATGCGAAGGCTGTGGCGGACTATGCCGGGCAGGCAAAAGCGCAGAGCGTTTCGGATTTTGTGCTGCACATTGTTCCGAGCACGGTGGTGGACGCGTTTGCGAAGGGCGACATCCTGCAGGTGCTGCTGATATCGATTTTGTTTGGGTTTGCAGTTTCGGCGATGGGATCGCGGTGCAAGCCGATTCTGGAAGTGTTCGAAGCGCTGACGCACGCGGTGTTTGGCATCGTGAAAATCGTGATGAAGCTGGCGCCGCTGGGGGCGTTCGGGGCAATGGCGTTTACGGTGGGGAAATTCGGATTGTCGTCGCTGGGTCCGCTGCTGAAACTGATTGTTGTGTTTTACCTGACTTCGCTGCTGTTTGTGGTGGTGGTTCTGGGATTGATTTGCTTGGCTTGCGGATTCAGCATCTTCCGGTTCTTGCGGTACATCAAGGAAGAGATTGTGCTGGTGCTGGCGATCAGTTCGTCGGAGCCGGCGATGCCGACGCTGATGGCCAAGCTGGAAAAATTGGGATGTTCGAAGGCGCTGGTGGGGCTGATTGTGCCGACGGGTTACACGTTCAACACCGATGGCACGAGCATGTATATGACGGTGGCGGCATTGTTTGTGGCGCAGGCGACGGGAACTCACCTGACTCTGATGCAGCAGTTGACGATTCTGGCGGTGGCGATTTTGACGTCGAAGGGCGCGAGCGGGGTGCAGGGGGCTTCGTTTATCGCCCTGGTGGGGACGCTGATGGTGATACCGACAATTCCGGTGGCGGGGATGGCGTTGATATTGGGGATCGACCGGTTCATGAGCATGTGCCGGGCGACGGTGAACATGATTGGAAATGGAGTGGCGACGGTAGTGGTGGCGCGTTGGGAAAACGAAGTGGATGGGGCGACGTTGCAGAGGAATTTGGCGGTGGAGTAGGTTTGCCGCAATCGTAACAAAAAGAAATTCAGGCATGGATTTGCATTAACGAGAGAAGCAGATCCCTCACCCCGCAAAAAGCGCGGGATTCGGGATGACAATGCGCGATTGGCAACGGAGGCAGGAAGGCTCGTGGCGGATCGATACGACATTGTGGTGGCGGGGGCCGGGCACAACAGTTTGATTACCGCGGCTTATCTGGCGAAGGCTGGGTACCGGTGCCTGGTGCTGGAAGGGCGGCCGATTGTTGGCGGCGGGGTGAAGTCGGCCCACTTGACGATGGAAGGGTTTGTGCATGATGTGTGCTCATCGGCGCACAACGGGATTCACGGGAATCCGCTGATCCGCGACGATGAATTGAAGCTGGGCGAATACGGGCTTGAGTACATTTATCCCGACCCGGTGTTTCATATGCCGTTTCCCGACGGCAGTTATCTGACGCAGTGGCGGGACCTGGACCGGACGTGCGCGGAGTTCGCGAAGTTTTCGAAAAAAGACGGCGAGGCTTACCGGCGGATGATCGCGGAGTATGAAACCGTGAAGCCGCTGCTGAACGCGGTGACGTTTTCGCCGGTGGGCTTTGGAAAATCGCTGAATGAATTGCTTGCCGAACATCCGCAGGGAAAAATCTGGCAGCGACGACTGGCGATGTCCGCGTGGGAAATTCTGAAGGAGACGTTTGAGGACGACCATTGCCGGGCGTTCATGATGGGATGCCCGTATGCGCTGCAGCCGGTGCTGGATCCGGCGACAGGGCGGGCGGCGTATATTCCCCTGCACCAGCAGAGGGAAAGCCGGCCGTTGCCGAAGGGCGGATCGGGGGCGCTGACAGTCGCGCTGGCGCGGTTGATTGAGGCCCATCAGGGAACGATTCTTACCAACAAGTGGGTCAAGTCACTGATTGTCGAAAATGAAAAATGTGTCGGGGTGGGGTGCGGTGACGGGAGCGCGTATCGGGCCGAGAAGGCCGTGGTTTCGACGATTCACATCAAGCAACTGGTGGACATGGCGCCGAAAGAATTGTGGGGCGAGGATTTTCTGGAAGGCGTCGAGACGTGGGAAGCGGGGCTGACGCTCTTTGCGACGAATTACGCGACCACCGAACCGCCGAAGTATGCGACGGCGGACAGCGTGCTTTCTCCGGTGCATTCGGGCTTCATGATCAGCTCGGAGCGGGCGATGCGGATGAGCGTCGACTACAGGTCAGGGACGGTGAACACAGAAAATCCTTCGCTGCATGTGATTTGCTGCAGCGTTGCCGATCCTTCGCGGGCTCCCGCGGGGATGCATACCGTCAAGGTTGTGGCTTACCAACCCTATCAATTGAAGGAAGGGCCGGAGCATTGGGATGCAATCCGGCGGCAGGTTTCAGACGCGAATTTGAAATTCCTGCGAAAGTTTTCGCCGAATCTTACGGACGAAAAGATTCTGGCGCGGACGATTGAATCTCCTTTGGACCTGGAACGGATGAATCCTCATAACTGGCATGGGAGTTGCCATGCGGGAGGATCGGGGCCGGCGCAGGCTGGGGCGATGCGGCCGATGCCGGGGTATGCACAGCATCGGATGCCCATTGCGGGGTTGTATCAGACGGGAGCGACGACGCATCCGGGGGGATCGGTGACAGGCGGGCCTGGGAGGAATGCGGCAGCGGTGATGTTGAAGGATTTTGGGACGAGCATTGAGGCTGTGGTGAGGGAGAAGGGGTAGCAAGAGGATCAGGGAAAACGCTTGGCCACCCATTCTTTCATCAGGGCAAGCCTGAAGGTGGCCGCTACGGGGGCAGGAATGACGAAGTTCACGCGGCGACGGTTTATGAAGGGTGCGGCGATTGCTCCGCTGGCCATGAAGCAAATGGCGCTTCAGCAGGTGGCGGCGCCTCCCGACCGCTTCGATATCGTGGTTGCGGGCGCGGGGCACAACAGCCTGATTACGGCGGCTTACCTGGCGAAGGCAGGTTACCGGTGCCTGGTGCTGGAGGGACGGCCGAAAATCGGCGGCGGGGTGAAGACGGCGCAATTGACGCTGAAAGGATTTCGCGACGATTGCTGCTCGACCGCACATGCTTTTATTCAGGACAACCCGCTGATTAAGAATGACGAATTGAAGCTTGGAGAGTACGGGCTCGAGTACATCGATCCGGACCCGATTTTCCACGTGCCCTTCCCCGACGGTTCTTATCTGACCCAGTGGCGGGACCTGGACCGGACGTGCGCGGAGTTCGCGAAGTTTTCGAAGAAGGATGCGGCGGCGTATCGAAAGATGCTGGCGGACCTGGACGCGATTCGCCCGCTGCTGGCGGCCGGGTCATTTACGCCGATTGGATTTGGGAAGCCGCTGAACGATCAACTGGCGCAGGTGCCGCAGGGAAAATTGTGGCAGCGGCGGCTGGCGATGTCGGCGTGGGACGTGATCCACGACACATTTGAGGATGACCACTGCCGGACATTCATGCTCTTCATGTCGCACCTGGCGGCGGAACCGCCGGACGCGCCGGTGACGGGCAGGCTGGCGTATGGAGCGCCGAGGCAGCAGCACGGCGGGCGGCCGTTGCCGAAGGGCGGATCGGGGATGCTGACGGAGGCGCTGGGGAAATTCATCGAAGCCCGCGGCGGGACGATCCTGGTGAACAAGTGGGTGAAGAGCCTGATTGTAGAGGACAAAAAGTGCGTGGGCGTGGAATGCAGCGACGGCAGCGCGTATCGCGCGTCGAAGGCCGTGGTTTCGACGATTCACATCAAGCACCTGGTGGACATGGCGCCGAAGGAATTGTGGGGCGAGGATTTTCTCTACGGCGTGGAAACGTGGCAAGCGGAGAACGCGATGTTCGTTACACACTACGCGACGAGCGAGCCGCCGATTTACAAAGTGGACGGGGGAACGCTTTCGCCGGTGGAGTCCGGAGTGCTGGCTTCGCCATATCGCGCGCTGCGGTTTGGGTATGACGATACGCGCGGAGTGGTGAATCTGGAAGAGCCGCCGCTGCAGGTGATCTGCTGCAGCGTGGCGGACGGGACACGCGCGCCGAAGGGGATGCACACGGTGAAGGTGGTTGGCTGGCAGCCTTACATGCTGAAAGAAGGGCCGGAGCACTGGGACAAGATTAAATATGACGTGTCCGATGCGAACCTGAAATATCTGCAGCGATTTGCGCCGAATTTGACGAGCGACAAAATTCTGGCGCGATTTGTGGAGAGTCCGCTGGATCTGGAGCGGATGAATCCGCATTTCTGGCACGGGAGCGCGCACTCGGGAGCGCAGAGCGCGGCGCAGACTGGGGCGTTGCGCCCAATGGCCGGCTGGGCGCAGCACCGCATGCCGATTGCGGGGCTGTATCAGACGGGAGCGACGACGCATCCGGGCGGATCAGTGACGGGCGGGCCGGGAAGAAACGCGGCGACGGTAATGCTGAAGGATTTTGGGAGCTCGATCGAGGAAGTGGTTAAAGGCAGAGGTTAGAGGTTGGACGTTAGAGGTTAGAGGGAAGAAGGAAGAGAAAGAAGGAAGAGAAAGAAGGAAGAGAAAGAGAAAGACAAAGAGAAGAGAAAACCCGCACCCTCAAAAGTGGAGGGTGCGGCACCGGGGGAGTTTTAGGAGTTAGGACAAGCGATGATGCGGAGCGCGAGGAGCAGGACACTGAGGATCGCGGCAGAGGCGCTGGCTATCCTTCTTTGTGTGGGCGGAATGGCGAGCGGGCAAAAGACGGCTAAGAAAATGGTGCCGGATAATCCGAGCCCGCACCCGGCGCCGGAGCAGCCGCTTCCCTACAGCCACAAACAGCACCTGGCGTTCAGCCTGCCGTGCGCGAAATGCCATACGAATCCGGAGCCGGGCAAGCTGATGACGTTCCCGGAGACGGCGACGTGCATGCAGTGCCACGCGACGATTGCGAAGGACAAGCCGTCAATTCAGAAGCTGGCGGCGTATGCGAGTTCGAACGAGGCGATCCCGTGGGTGCGCGTATATAAGGTGTTGCCGGGGATTGCGTGGAGCCATCGCCCGCACCTGGCCGGGGGAGTAAAATGCGAGACGTGCCATGGAGCGGTGGCGGAGATGGCGACCATGTCCGAAGTGACGAGCGTAACGACCATGTACAGCTGCCTGAACTGCCATGAGATGAATCACGCGAAGGCTTCCTGCGACACCTGCCACAAGCACTGAGCGAGCGGCGCGGATTTTTTGAGGGGACCCGGTATGGCAAGCACCCTGGAACTGGAAATCAACGGAAGGAAATATTCGGTGGCGTATCCGCCGGATACTCCTCTGCTGTATGTTTTGCGGGATGAGCTTGGATTGACCGGCACGAAGTATGGGTGCGGCGAGGGGATGTGCGGGACGTGCACGATTTTGCTGGCGGGGACGGCGCGAAGGTCGTGCCAGATTCCGGTGAGCGCGGCGGTTTCGAAAGCGATCACGACGATTGAAGGGCTGGAAAAGAATGGCGCGTTGCATCCGGTGCAGCAGGCTTTTCTGGATGCCGGGGCGTTTCAGTGTGCGTACTGCACGTCGGGGATGATTATGAGCAGCGTTTCGCTGCTGCAATCGAACCCGCGGCCGAGCGAAGAGCAAATCGTGCAGTCGCTGCAGGGAAACATCTGCCGGTGCGGGACGCATCCGCGGATTATCGAGGCGGTACAGCGGGCGGCGGAGAAAATGACGGGGAGATCGAAATGAGCGGGAGAGAAGAAAGTTTCCTGCTGGAGCCGGAGCGCTACGAATTCCGGGCGGTGCCGATGCACCAATTTGCGCCGGGGCGGCGCGATTTTTTCAAGATGTTTGGGGCGGGACTGGCGGTCTTCGCGGTGGCCAGGAATGTTTCCGCGATGCAGGAAACGGCGCCGGGGCCGCGCGGGTTTCACAACGAAGAGTTGCCGAAGGAAATCGGGGCGTGGCTGCATATCGGAGAGGACGGAACGGTTACGGGTTTTGCGGGGAAGGCGGAGATTGGGCAGAACGTGCGGACGTCGCTGGCGCAGACGATTGCTGATGAACTGGGCGTGGCGTTTGGCAGCGTGCGAATGGTGCTGGCGGATACGGCGCTGACGCCATTTGACGCCGGGACGTTTGGAAGCAGGACTACGCCGACGATTACACCGCAACTGCGGAAGGTGGCGGCCGCGGCGCGGGAACTGCTGGTTGCGAAAGCGGCAAAGCAGTGGAACGTGCCGGCAGAAAAGCTGATAGCTGGCGACGAAAAGGTGACAGATCCGACTTCGGGAAAATCGCTGCGCTATGCGGAGCTTGTGCGGGAAGATATCGGAGCGCAGAAGCCTCCGGCGGAAGATCCAATCAAGCCGGCATCGCAGTGGACGATCGCGGGGAAGTCCGTGGCAAAGGTGGATGCGCGCGAATTTGTGACCGGCGGGCATCGTTATACGACGGACCTGCGGCCGGAGGGGATGCTGTACGGAAAGATTTTGCGGCCGCCGTCTTTCGGCGCGACATTGATTTCCTACGATGATTCGGCGGCGAAGGCGTTGGGGGATGTGGTGCTGGTGCGAGATGGGGATTTTGTGGGGGCGGCTGCTCCCACGGTTGCTGCGGCGGAGGCTGCTCTGGCCGCGCTTCGCGTGCAGTGGAAAGAAGTGGCGCAGATTTCGGATCGGGAGATCTATTCGTATCTGAAGCAGAATACGCAGCCCTCGAAGGAACCGAGATTTCGGCAAGCGAAGGGTTCGGTTGAGGAAGGGCTGGCGGCTGCGACGCACAAACTGGACGCAAGCTACACGGTGGCGTACATCGCGCATGCACCGCTGGAGCCGCGGGCGGCGGTGGCGCAATGGACCGACGGCAAGCTGACCGTGTGGATGGGAACGCAACGGCCGTTCGCGGTGCGCGACGATCTGGCGGACATTTTCCGCGTGCCGGAAAAGAATGTGCGGGTGATTGTGCCGGACACCGGCTCCGCTTACGGCGGAAAGCACACGAGCGATGCTGGATTGGAAGCGGCGCGGCTGGCGCGAGCGACTGGCGGGCGTCCGGTGAAACTGGTGTGGACGCGGGAAGAGGAATTTACGTGGGCGTATTTCCGGCCGGCGGGAGTGATTGAAGTAAAGAGTGGAATCGGGGCGGATGGAAAACTGAGCGCGTGGGAGTTTCACAACTACCACTCGGGGATGTCGGGGATCGATACGCCGTATGTGGTAGCGAACCAGTTGACGGAGTATCACCAGGTTCCGCTGGTGTTGCGAAGCGGCTCGTACCGGGGGCTGGCGGCAACGGCGAATCATTTTGCGCGAGAAACGCACATGGATTCGCTGGCGAATGCGGCGGGCATGGATCCGCTGGAGTTCCGGCTGAAGAATCTTTCCGACCCGAGGATGCGGGCGGTGTTGGAGGCAGGGGCGAAGGCGTTTGGCTGGCCGCGGAAGAAAACCGAGGAAGGGCAAGGGTTCGGTGTGGCCGCGGGTAATGAAAAAGGCAGCTACGTGGCGACGTTCGCAGAGATTTTCGTTGACCGGAAGAAAAACAGCGTGACGCTGAAGAAACTGGTGGAAGTGTTTGAGTGCGGGGCGATTGTGAATCCCGATGGGCTGCGGAACCAGGTGGTCGGAGCGATGATTCAGGGGCTTGGCGGGGCTTTGTTCGAGTCCATTCAGTTTGAGAAGGGGCGCATTTCGAATCCGCATTTTTCGAGTTATCGCGTGCCACGGTTTAAGGATGTGCCGGCGATCGAAACGATTCTGCTGGACCGCAAGGACATACCTTCGGCGGGAGCCGGGGAGACGCCGATCATGGCGATCGCGCCGGCGATCGGGAATGCATTTCATGACGCTACGAAAGTGCGGCTGACGAAATTGCCACTACACCCCGAACTACATCTGCTGGGTTGATTCCCAAAAACCAGTTCTTTCACTGTAACCTTTGCCGCATCACGGACTCGCATAGGCGAACGGGATGAGCCTCCGAGGACTCCCCGGAAATTAAACATCCAGGAGAGATTCGAATGATTCGCACGATCAAGACAGGATTAGCGTTTGCTGCACTGGCGGGATTTTTGTTTCAGCTACCGGTGTACGCCCAGGAATCGACGAAGCAGAACAAGATGCAGGACGACGGGATGAAGCATGACGGCATGACAAAGACCCTTTCCACCGGCAAATTCCACGGAAAGGTCCACAAGACGGAAGGCCGGGCTACGATCTATCAAGAAGCGAACGGAAAGCTGGTGCTGCGACTGACCAATTTCACGACTTCGAACGGACCGGACGTGCATGTGATTTTAGTGGCTGCGACCGATGCGATGGATGACGCGAACTTCCTGAAAGACAACACCGCGAAGGTGGAGTTGGGAAAACTAAAGGGCAATGAAGGCGATCAGAACTACGAAATTCCGGCCGGGACCGACCTGGCAAAATTCCGAACGGTGGCGATTTATTGCGAGCGGTTCAACGCAAACTTTGGCGCAGCTCCGCTGGAGAAGTTCTAAGGAATCGAAAAAGGAGAAGATCGGGCAGGGCGGCTTGTCCGATCTGATTCCTTGGAGAACAAAATGAATACGAATGCAAGTGCGAAGGTATCACGAAAAAAATGGATGCTGGCGGCAGTTGGAATTCCGGTTCTTGTGGGCGCGTGGTGGGTGTTCCGCCCGGAAAAGCTGTTCGTCAATCAGAGGGTGAATGAGGCAGCCCCAACGGCGTTGGCCGCGGAACCGGAAGCGCTTTACACCGGGCGCCTGGAAGGGAAAGTTCACCAAACGAGCGGGCGGGCGACGATTTACAAGTCGGCCGATGGAAAACAATTCTTGCGTCTCACGGATTTCACGACTTCAAATGGGCCCGACGTGCACGTGCTGCTGGTACGGTCGAACGAAAAGGCTTTTGGCCAGGAGATCGTGAAGGGCGACCTGGATGGCGTGGAACTCGGTGCGCTAAAGGGGAATCAAGGCGACCAAAATTATGATCTGCCAACGGGGCTGGACTTGAACCAGTACCAAGCGGTGACGATTTACTGCCAGAGGTTTCACGCGATATTTGGCGTGGCGAAGCTGGAGAAGTTTTGACTGGAAACAAAAATCAGTCGAATTAGCGGCGCAAATTCAAATTGAGGAGCGGGCAGGAATTAAGTTGGTGGACGTGACCGGGATCGAACCGGTGACCCCCTGCTTGCAAAGCAGGTGCTCTCCCAGCTGAGCTACACGCCCACAGTGGGGACACTTCTATTTTAGGACAGTTTCGGATGCTGCGCATCTGTGATTGGTATGGAGGTGAGTTGCCCGGGACGGTGTTCGGTTATTTCCAGGCGCCCAGTTGACGGCGGAGCAGGAGGAGTTCGCCGAGGTGGTAGGCGTTGTGATCGGCGAGGAGCAGGGCTTCGCGGAGGACGGTTTGGCCGTCGCCGTGGGGGAGCGGGGCGAAAAAGTCCGTGGATTTGTTTTCGATGATTTTGAGCATGCCTTTCAGGTCGGCGCGAAACGCCGCCAGGCATTTGTCCCAGGATTTGTTGTCGGGCGGGGCCGGCGTTTTCGGCCAATAGCCTGCGGGGAACTCGGGCGAGACGTGTTTGGGGTTGCGGGTGAACTCGAGGATGTCCCACTGGGCGATGCGCATGTGCTCCAGCACTTCCCAAGGAGTGTGGGCGGCGCCCTCCGGTTTTTTCCCTTGGAGAGCTGCGGGCCAATCCTTGACCGCGCTTTCGAAATCGATGTGGGCGTGGCCGGCGGTGAGAAGTTCCACCAGATGTTCGGGTAATGATTTTTGTTTTTTCGTTGATTTCATCCTATCGCTCCGCTGGTTCGGGTCCACCTGAAGGTGGACGCTACGGGAGACATCTCAAAAGAAGGAACATTCCCGCAGTCGGATTGGATGCGGGAAGCATCAGGAAATGTGCGCGCAAGTTGGCGGCTTCCGATACGGAGGCTACATTTTTTTGGAGTAATGGTCGCCGAAGAAGTCGTGAGCGTTCCAGGCCGGGCGCGCGGGGTCCTGGGTGATCAGCCAGCCGCAGAGGTACGCGAATTGGGCGTATTTCACGGCCTGGTTGAAATCGAGGTTGGGCTGCTGCATATCGTCCTGGGGCTGGTGATAGCGCGTTTCTTCCCATTCCTTGAAGATGGCGAGGGGATCAATTTTCGGGTCGTTCGATTTGAATCCCGGCGTGGGGAAGACGGCCGGGATACCCTGCTTGACGAAGGAATATTGATCGCTGCGGATGAAGATGACCTCTTCGGGCATGGGGTCGGGGCTGATGGCGAGATGCAGGCGTTCGGCAGCACGCTTCACGACTCCGTCAAGCGTCGAATGCTCGGCGCCGAAGGGAATGATGTCCTGCAACGGCCAGAGCATCTGGTCTTCATCCATGTTTACGTTGGCGACGATGGAGTCTTTGCTGACGGTGGGAAAGTGGGCGAAATAGTCGGAGCCGAGCAGGCCGGCTTCTTCGCCGGTGACAGCGACAAATAGAATCGAGCGCTTGGGGCGGGGATTCATTTGTGCAAAGGCGCGAGCAACTTCGAGAAGAATGGCGCAGCCGGAAGCGTTGTCGAGCGCGCCGTTGTAGATGGTGTCGCCCTTCACCGCCTCACCGATGCCGAGGTGATCGAGGTGCGCGCTATACACGAGGTATTCGTTCTTCAGAGCGGGGTCGCTGCCTTCGAGCCTGGCCACCACGTTGTGGCTGCTGACATCTTCCAATTTCGTCTGAGTGTGAATCTTGACCGACAGCGGCAGCGCGAAGGTGAGCGGCTTCCCTTCCTTAGCTGCCTGGAAAACCTCCGCGGCCGTGTGGCCGCTGCCGACAAAGAGCTGCTTGCTGGCTTCGAGGCTGAGTATGGCGCCGCCGCGGATCTGCGGAAAATAGTCATTGGGCGCGCCCTCTTTGGTCAGCCAGCGAAGTCCCGGGCGCGAAAGGTCCCTGACCTGTTCCTTGAAGGAATAAAGGCCTTCGAGGACGGGGTCGTCCACGACGATTAAGCCGATGGCGCCATGCGCGGCGGCGTTGGCGATTTTCACTTCGAAGGAAGAATAGTGCGCCTTGAGGGAGGATTCGAAATTTGGCGCTTCGGAAACCATGGCTACGATTTTGCCCTTGGCATCGATGCCCTTATAGTCGTCGTAATTCTGCTCCGGGGCAGTGACCCCGAACCCGACGTAGATGACGGGAGCTTCCACCGACGATTCCTTGCGCGCTGGATCGCCCGGGGCGAGGAAATCCTTGCGGAAGACGAGCGTTTCCGTTTTTCCTTTGCGAATCACGGACACGGTGGTGTTCGCCTCGTCGGGGCGAATCGAGCGAAGCGGGACGTTCTGCAAATACGTTCCGGCATCACCGGCGGGACTGAGTCCCATGGATTCGAATTCCGTGGCCATATAGCGAGCGGAAATTTCGTAGCCACGGGAAATGGCGCCGCGGCCCTCGATCAAATCGTCGGCGAGGAAATTCATGTGGGCTCGAATGGCTTCCGGCCGGATGGATTCCATGGCGGCGTCCGAGGGATCGGTGGAAGCCTGGACCACGGAAGCGGGCAAAGCGAGAGCGAACACAAGCGCAGGACACACCAGATATTTGACCAGCTTTGACATGAGGGACACCCTTCCGAGTTCCGAATGAAATTTACCGATAACCAGCCTATGGAGAGCTTGGACGGGTGTCAAACGGACGGGGTAAGCAACATTCCGCGGGCAATGCGCGGGAATCGCGGGGATCAGGAGGCCTCGGGCGGCTCCGGGTGGATAGTGACGCGGGAAATCTGAGGAAAGCGTTCTTTCACGCTGTCTTCGAGCGCCGCGGTGACGTCGTGGACGCGGGTGATGGAGAGGTCGCTCTTCATCACGCAGTGGCAGGAAACGAGGATGTGGTGCTCGACCTGGCGGACGCGGACATCGTGGCAATTGATGAGCTCGTCGTAGGTGCTGGGCATTCCGTTGAGGAAGGATTCGACGGACATCTCAAGCTGGCGCATCTCGCCGGCACGGGTGTCCGGCGTGGCGATGTGGCGGCCAAGTGGTTCGATGTGGATGTTGACGTCCACGTTGCCGTTGCCGAGTTCGCGGATGCCGTCTTCGAGTTCGGTGGCGCGGCGATGGGCTTCGCGAAGGCTGAGGTTTTCGTCCACTTCCAGATGGAGTTCGACGAACAGGTGGCCGTCCTGGAGGGAGGCGGTGACGTCGTGAACCGCGAGGCCGAGCCGGAGAGCGACGGCGCGGACGGATTCGAAGAGGTGCTCGTCGCGAGGGGCGCGAGGTTCGGCGTGGATCATCACGTCCGCGGGGACGATTTGCGCGATGCGTTTTTCGATTTTGTCGGTGAGGGCGTGGACCTGCTCGAGATTGGCGGTGCGGGCGACGCTTACGGTGGCATCCACAAAATAACGATTGCCGGCGCGGCGAAGGCGCAAGCGCTCCACCTGAAGAACTCCTTCGATGTTACCGACCTCGGTGACAAGTTGATCCTGCAACCCAGCGGGAGCCGCGTCCAGAAGAGCGTCCAGCGTGCGGCGGCCAAGCTGCGAACCGACCCAGAGTATGACACCGGCAACGGCGAGGCCCGCGAGCGAGTCGGCATAGGCGAGCCAGGGAAAATTCCAGAGATTGCCGGCCCAGACCAGAGCGATGCCCAGGATGACGACAATGGTGCTCCAGACATCGGTGGAAAAATGCAGGGCGTCGGCTTCGAGGGCATCACTGGAGTAGCGTTTGGCGACGGCATTGAGGGTGCGGGCGCGAGTCAGGTCAATCGAGAGGGCGACGAGCAGAATCACGATGGCGGTGATACTTGGCTGGATGTGGACAGAGTGGAAAAAGAGGCGGTGGAAGGCTTCATAAATAATGTAGACGGCGGTAAGGATCAGCAGGCCTGTTTCGATGAATGCCGAAAAATTTTCGAATTTGCCATGCCCGTAAGGATGGCGCTCGTCGGCGGGCTGGTCAGCAACGCGCACGGAGAGAAAGGTGATGACGGCGGCGACGAGGTCAAGGCCGGAATGCAATGCTTCCGAAAGAATGCCCAGGCTGTCGGTGCGGATGACCAGAAAGGTTTTCAGGCAAAGCAGGAGAGCGGCCGAGCCGATGCTCAGCAGGGCCGCGCGCTTCTTTTCCTGAATGGCGGTCTGGAGGGCTCGGGGAAGGACCATGGAGTAAGACTACAACAGGTGGAGAGGAGTGGCCCAATGGCATGGGTTGACTGGCACGGCAATATTGATTTTTCGCGAGCCGAATGCGTATAAGATGTTAAACATCGCGGTTCGTATACAGAATGACAATGGGAATTCCGGGAGTGAACTGATGAGCAGAATGTTGGCGGTGGTGTTGGTGTTGCTGGGTGCTACGTCGGCCGCCGGAGCGCAGACCGGTGCAAATTCCGACGGGGCGTATGCGGCGCTTCGCAGTTTAGGCCTGGGGAATGAGGCGGTAAGCATCACCAATTTCGAACTGAACCGGGATGCAGGAAAATTCCTGCTGAAATCTGGCACAGTCTGCTTTGCGGCGGCAGTGAACGGGAAAGTGACCGGAGCCGTGTTTACTGGCGATGGCACGTTCGTGCTGGTGCCACCGACGGAACAGGAGCGCAGGAGCCTGAAATACTTGACGAAGGAAGATGATTTCACAGAGAGATTCGAACGATTGTTGCTCCGATTTACGGATTCAACGTATGAAGAACTAAAGAAAGCCGGAACACCCGCCACCAACGGTTGCGACGCCGGACTATGGAAAGACAGCCAGAACACCACTCGCCATAAGATACATCACAATCTGGAGACGGAACTCCTGGGTGAGGTGCTCAGTCCGGAGCCGAGGGGATTGTTCTGGGCGTTTATCCATGGAAAACACTACGACGACAGGGAGATCTACACTCTGGACCCCAACGAAAATATGGACCAGGTGAGTTTCTGGACTTACGACGACAACAAGTGGGGAGACTGGGCATCGTTCCGATTCACGCAGCCGCACCCAAGCGGCACCGCCGGGCGGGCAGTGCGCATCGAGCATCACGAGATCGACACAACTCTTGAAAGGAGCGGCGCCATATCGGGCAAGGCGACCACGACGTTTGTGTCGCAGCGTAACGGGTTACGCGTCGTGCGGCTTTCACTGTTCCCGACTTTGCGGGTGCAGGGGGTTACCGCGAACGGTCAAGCCTTGGGTTTCATTCAGGAAGACAAAAACGATGACCCGAATTTCGCGGTGATTCTTCCCAGAGCCCTGGCTGCAGGCGAAAAATTCAGCGTCACAACGAGCTATAGCGGAAAGGATGCAGTAACGAACGAGGGCGGAGGCAACTACTACCCCGTAGCTCGGAGTAACTGGTATCCCAATAGCCCGAGAGGCGGCTTTGGTGAATACGCCTCTTATGACATGACTTTTCGGATTCCAAAGGGAATGAAGATCGCCGCGACAGGAGTATTGGTGAGCAATTCAAACGAGGGCGGGCAGGACATCAGTGTCTGGAAAAGTGAATCTCCCCAAACCGTGGCAGGGTTCAGCATCGGGAAGTTCAAGGTGGAAGAGGCAAAGCTCACCAAGCCACCAATGGCAATCGAGTCGTACGCGAATGAAAATCCTCCGGATTGGGTGAACGGATTGCAACATGCCGTCGACCCGGCCTTTCCCGGCATGCTCGACCAACCCCGCACAACCGGCATGGCCCTGGGAAGCATGAGCACGGTGTTGCTGAACAAGAATGCGCTGGCTGAAGGAAAATTGGCAGTCGAACTCTATACGGACTACTTTGGCCCGTCGTCGTTCACGCATCTCCAGCTTACCCAGCAGACAGCATGCAATTACGGGCAGTCGTGGCCGGAGCTGGTGTGGATTCCTATCTGTTATTACTTCGACTCAACGGTCCGTCACCAGCTCGGCATGCAGTTCGGCAGCCGGGGTTATTGGAAGGTGGTTACTCCGCACGAGGTGGCGCATCAATGGTGGGGCCACACTGTGGGATTCGATTCCGGAAGGGACCAATGGATGAGCGAAGGATTCTCTGACTTTTCCGCCTCTCTTTACCTGAGCTTTATCGAAAAGGACCCGAAGAAGTTTGATGCTTTCTGGAACGACGAAAAAGAGCTGCTGCTGGAACGAGACGCGCAGGGTTACCGAGCTATCGATGCCGCTCCGCTGACAATGGGCTACCGCGCGGGCAATTCGCGCACCGGCGCAGGGATCACCCGGCGGCTCATCTATCCCAAGGGCGCTTTTGTATTGCATATGATTCGAACCATGATGTTTGACGGCAAGAATGGTGACAAGCTATTCAAGGAAACCATGCAGGATTTCGTCAACACCTACCGCGGAAAAGCCGCGACCACAGAAGAATTCAAAGCCATCATCGAGAAGCACATGACGCCGGGGATGGACGTCGATGAGAATCACAAAATGGACTGGTTCTTCAACCAATACGTCTATGGCACCGGAATCGCGCAATACACGTTTCACGCGACGGTGGAAGTAACGTCCGACGGAAAATCCCAAGTGAAAGGCCAAATCACGCGGACGGGGGTCCCCGGAAATTGGAGAGACGTGATTCCGCTCTACGCCCACTTCGGAGGAAAAACGGCCCGACTCGGCACAATTGCGATGAAACATGACACGGAGCCAGTCGATGTGATTCTGCCGATCAAGATCGACCGGGTATCGATCAACGACAATCAAGATTTGCTGGCAGAAGTGAAACAGTGAGGGGGGGCGGAGAATTTAGGAGCTTAGAACTACCAGCATGCATGCTTGATCATAATTTTTTTGCGGGAAGGAAGCGGAGAGAGGCGGAGTTCATGCAGTAACGCAGGCCGGTGGGCTGGGGGCCGTCGTCGAAGACGTGGCCGAGGTGGGCGTCGCAGAGGCGGCAAGAGACTTCATCGCGGGACATGCCGAGGCTGTTGTCGGCGGAAACAAAGATATTTTCCTTGGCGATAGGGGCCCAGAAGCTGGGCCAGCCGGTGCCCGATTCGAATTTCGTGGCCGACGTAAACAAGGCATTGCTGCAGCAGATGCAGCGGTAGAGACCCTTGTCGTGATTTTCAAAGTAGGCATTCTGGAAGGCGCGTTCCGTGGCGGCGTGACGCGTGACCTGATACTGCTGGGGATCGAGCAGCTTGCGCCATTCTTCATCGGTCTTCACGACTTTTGGGATCGTGACCACACCCAATTTTTTTCCGCTATCGTCAAACTGGACGATTTTCACGGGGCCGCTATTGGAGTCGGCAGAAACATGCGCGCCGGGAGATGAAAGTTCGCGGCGCACCGTCCAGAACAGCAGCGATCCGCCTGCCAATCCACCTAAAGAAGCAAGAAACGCGCGTCGATTCGATTCCATGGAGAAACCTCCGAAGGGCAGAACACGGCGATCCGTGCGGACCGCCCCTGCTCCATCTGAGTTGCGCGCGCGGAAAAGGTTACAGCGAGCCTCTGGCGGTCATGGGAGGCTCTGGCAGAAGCGGCAAGTGCTTGGGCTCGCCCCGAGCGCCGCGCACTTCGACCTCTTCAAATAGCAACGAAGGAGCGACGACCGATGCGGGCAAACCATTTTGCGCAGTGCCGAAGGCGGCCAGCGCCGTGCCGGCAACCCCGGCGGTCTGGTTCTGCATGTAATTGAAGACAGCGCCGTCGTTGCCGATGGCCGCGATGTTGCGCAACATGCGCGGGCTGAAGCCGGTGATGCGGGCGCCGCGCACGATCTCTTCGCGGCCATCCGCGGGATAGATTTTGTAGACGACGAGCGGCAGGCGATCGGTGGCCGCGTTGCCGCCGAAGCTGGCCAGGAGTTCGCTGAAATCTTCCTGGTGCAGCAGGCTGAGCGACGGGTTGTCCATCTGGCGAACAACGATGCAATATTCGAGTTTTTCCGCGCGGCAGGAGTCGAGGAACTTCTTTTTCAGGTCTTCCTTCGAAAGAGCTTCCGAGGAAGAGAAGAAAAGATTGCTCATCACGGGCCGGGAGTCGCTGAGGAAAGCGCTGCGCCCGTGGCCGTTGGATTTTTCAAAATCCGGGCCGGGGCGGCGGGACATCAGAAGGTTTTTCAGTTTGCCCTCATCCACCAGCGTGACTTTTTCGCCGGAAACGCCTTCCTGGTCTATGGCATAGCTGCCGACAAGCAACGCGCCCTTGTAATCCGCGGCGGCAGGATTATCCATCAGCGTGACGCCCGCGGGAAGAACGCGGGTGCCGACTTTGCCGCTCCAGTCGCTGCGGCCGCCGAGGCTGCTCATCAACTGCTCGACGACAGGCTGAAACGCCAGCGGCGGACGGGCTCCGCTGAGCGAAGGGGTCAACACTTCCGCGAGCAGCGCGCCCGCCGCGCGAGGTTCGAAGAGCACCGGTCCTGTGTAATCGGGCGCCGGCGGAGCGACGCGCATGCCCATGAGTTCCGTGCCGGCGACGTTCAAGGCTTTTCGCACCGCATCGGGGCCGGGAAGATCCGCGGGCCGCGGAGCGTATGTTGCATAAAAATTGTTCACCTGCATGCCGTCATCGGCGAGCGAGTTGAGCCCCGACTCGATCGCGGCGAAGGAATGATTGGCGCGAACTTCCGTGCCTTCGCTGGTCAGCAGATACTCGGTCATGAAGACGAGATAGTAGGTGACCTTGGATTCGTAAATCTGCGGGAAAGCGCGAAGGGCCGCGGAAGAGTCGCGAGCCTCCTGATCCCAATTGCGGCTGGTCCAGTCCGAAGCGACGAGCGGCTCGATGTGCTTCACGGGTTCCACGTGCGAAAAATCGTCAATGTCCGATTGCCGCGCCAGGCTGCTGAGGTATGCCTGCTTGCGCGAATAGGTTTCCACCGCTTCCTTGAAGGCCTGGTCCGTGGCGATCCACAAATCCTGGCGCAGCGAATCGTAATCGCGGTCGATGCCGACGGTGCCGGAGGGGCCGATGAAGCCGCGGAAACCGTCTTCGCTGACAAAATTGGAGCTATCGAGTTTGTAATCGCCGACGCGCGCGGAAACATTCATTACCCGATTGCGATTATGAGCGGAGGTGACCAGCGCGCCGTACTCGGCAACGACCTCGCGAATATCCAAGTCCAGCAGGCGGTATTCGATGTAATACGGGCGAACGGGCTTGTCGAGTTTCGGAATCTGAAGTTCGAGGCGCGATTTCGCGCGCGCCATTTCATCTTTCATGGCTTGCAGGGTGTGATCGTTGTCCGCGGGAGCCTGCGCGAACGCGGCGGATGCGCCGGCAAGAGCGAGAAAAGCGGCGAACTGGCGAAGTGCGCGCATTACTGGAGGCCTCCGGATTTCTGAATGTCGTGCGCCGGGTGCGGCAGAATAGGCGGCCGGTCCGTGGACGATTGCTTCTTTTGCACTTCGAGCTCGGAAGTGAGAATCGCGGGGGAAGCAGCGGAGACCGGCACGTAACCGGATTCGGCGCCGCAGTAGCCGTTGAAGACCTCCGGTGTGTCACCGGTGGCGACAATCTTGGTGAGCGCTGCGAGCGGAGTGCCAACGATATCCACTCCGCGCACAAGCTGATCCGGGCGGCCATCCGCGAAAACCTTGTAAACGACGAGCGGTTCCACCTGGAAGGCTTGCGGCTGACCGCGGCCGGTGAAGGTGAATCCCCCGGCGATGTCGTCAATCAGCAGTCCGTATTGCTTGCCTTGCTGCTTCACCAGCTCAATCAGCTTGGCCCGGAGCTGCGCGTTGGTGACCATCTTGCTGCTCTGCACCAGAAGATTGCCCTGGCGGGAAACGGGATTGGCGCCAAGCTGGCGGCGGCCATGGCCGTTGGAACGAGGAAAGTCTTTCAAGGGCGAGCGGGACATTTCGAAATTTTTCAGGACACCATGATCCACCAGGACCACGCGCTGCGCGGCCACGCCTTCATCGTCAAACTGGTAGTAGCCGAGCAGATCCTGTCCCACTACTTTTTTCTCCGTGGCATCGTCCACGACCGTAAGGAAACTGGGGAAAATCTGCTGGTCGACTTTCTTGGCGAAGGTCTGGCCTTCGGTCACATCCTTCTGGCGGTGTCCTTCCGCGCGGTGGCCGAAAACTTCATGGAAAAAGACTGCGGCGGCGCGTCCGGTGAGCAAGGCCGGGCCGACGGTGGGATCGTTCAGGGGAGAAACGACCAATCCCTCCATTTCCTTGCGCAATTGAGCGGAAGCGGCGAGAACCGCCTTGTCATCCGGCGCATCGCCGGGATTCACCCAGTCGAAGTTGTAATAGCGGTTGATATCCATCCCATCGGCGGCTTTTCCTTGAATGAAAAGCTCGAGACGATAACGAACCTGGCCGTACTGAAGCTGCGTCCCTTCGGAATTCACCTGAATCTGGTTTTGCGCCTGGGCGGTGAAAGTGACGATGGAATTGATGACCGCGGTGGATTCGCGGAAGTAGCGGGTATAGTCGCGCACCTTCTGCTCCCAGGGTTTGCGATCGAGGGAATAGGAAACCAGCGGGCCGGTATAGACCTGGGGCTTTTCGCGGGAAAAATCGGGAGCGGCGCCTTCCTCGGTTTGTACTTTCACTTCCTTGCCGGTCTTGATTTTGATCAGGGCTTCGGCGGCCGAGCGGTATTCGGTGTCGGTTTCGAGCCAAACGGCGCGGCGCAGGACCTCGGGATCGTCGTCAATGGGCACGTTGGTGCCGGGACTGCCGGAGGGCGGCTGGCGGCCGTCAATTTTATGGGTGTTGTCGAGGTCATAGCTGCCGGTGCGGACAGCGACTTCGAGCCAGCGGTTGCGGCCTTCGTCGCTGCTGAGCAAGGCGCCGTTTGACCCGGAAACGGTGGCGCGCTGCGTGTCGGTAAGCGTGTAGCTGATGAAGTAAGCGGCGGGGTCCTGCACGCCATAAACTTTCAGGGAGCGTTCCAGCTCCGCCTTGAGCGCGGCGATGAGCGGAGAAGGTTTTGCCGCGGCATCCGGAGGTCCGGCGAAAATACGCGGAGTGAATGCCAGAAGCAAAAGTGCGCCGAACGCGGCGCAGCGAGAGAAACGGCGGGCCGGAAAGACGGGGAAGGATGGATTCAAGAGTGCCTCACTCACAATTAGACGCATGACTCAAAGGTTCAGTGTACGCCACCGCCAGTGGGTAGACAAAGCGTGGTGTGGGCGGTGCGAAGCGGCAAAAGCACTACCTGAGTTTAGATGGCGAGAGCGGTGGGAGCGTTGCTAAACAAAGAGGCCCCGGAGAAACAAGGTCCGGGGCCGCTGAATTCTGGGATTTCTGGCTGTTGTTCAGCCGCATTGTGAAATCGGGCACTTCGGCGGCACCGGAGCGGGCGTACCAGAGCTACGAGTCGTCACGATAGGGACAACGACAATGGGGATGATCGCAATAATGCCGATGGCGATCGCGGTGCCTTTGCCGATGTGATGAATTTGCCCAATCCCCGGAGCGCTTTCGAGGTTTGTGCTGGCGACCGCATCCGACAGCGTGGAAAGATTGGCCTGCGAAGGGGCGGCCGGGCCGTTGGAATCGCCGTTGCGCACGGTGGTGATTTGCCCTGCTTTCACGCCGACGCAGACGCCGGCGAGATTGCAAACGTTGACCACGCCGTCAAAGACCACCACGGTCATGATGTTGTTCTCGTAGGAGACATAGAAATCCGTGCCGACTACGCCAGCGACACCCGAGGGCGTGTGGACTTCGAACTTGCCGTTGGGCTGAGAGATTTTCTGTGCCTGCGACCGGATTTTTCCGACCGTAACTTCGAGGTCGGTCTGCTGCGCGCCGGCGTCGTGTTTCACCACTTTCACCGACGAATCGGAACCGACATTCAAGACGGAACCGTCATCGAGAGAAACGCGCGCGCGGCCGTTGGACTGGGTGCTCAGGACGTCCTGCCAGTCAACAGCGGTTTTGGCGGCGGCGGTCATAGACTTTGCGCCACGCACCAGGCTGACCGCGGGAATCACGCGGGAAACTTCTCCCGCGCGCTGGCCGGGGGCATCGGGCACGGCAAAGGCGTCAAAGGGAATCGCCAGCGCGCACGAAAGCAGGCAAACGAGTGCCGCCGGGTATGGGGATTTTCTATTCATCGAGGACTCCTAAATACGAACAAATCGGTAACTACACTAGTTACTGGAGAAGCGGGCGAAGGTCAATTGAAAAGAGGCAAGCTTTGCCCAGTTAACCACGGTGGAGAAGTCGAGGGAGGATCAGCCCGCAAAATGGAAATAGGCCGCGGTCATGTCGTCCCACTGCCTGCAGTTGGTGGTGAACTCCTGTATGGCGGAGAAAAGGTGACCCAGAAGCTCGAGGGGAGATTCGCCGGCGTGGCGGCGGCAGACATCCTGGATCGCATCGAGTCCGAACTCCTGGTCGTAGGAATTGCGCGCGTCGGTGAGTCCATCCGTGAAAAAGAGCAGTGAATCGCCGGGTTCCAGCTGCAGCGAGAGTTCGTCGTAACTTGCAACGGAGAACAGGCCGGGTGGCAGGCCGGCAATCTGCAGAATTTGCGGATCGGCCCCGCGGAGCAGAACAGGGCCGGGCATGCCGGCGCTGACAATGCGGATCCGCGCACTGGCCGGATCGAAAAGGGCGTACTGGATGGCCGAGTGGCGCCCGGGAATGCCGCGAAGCAACAGGCGCTGGTTCAAGAGGGAGAGAACGCGCTCGGGGTCCATGCCGGTTTTATGGATGCCGCGCAGCGTGCCGACGGCGAGGGCGGCATAGAGGGCCGCAGGTAGGCCTTTCCCGGAGACGTCGCCGACATAGAGACCGATGGTTTCGTCGCTGAGCGCGAAGTAGTCGAGGTAGTCGCCCCCCACTTCGGTGACCGGCTGGAATTCGTGGGAGATGGTTACACCTCCGTGGCGCAGGGGATGCGCGGGCATCATGACGTTCTGAATGACGCGAGCCTCTTCCAGTTCCTGCTCGCGAAGCTTCTCAATCGAACGCAAATCCAAAGGGAGTAGCGCGGTGTCCATGAACCCGTCCGGAGGGGAGAGTAGGACCGCGAGAGGGGCGGCGTTAAGGGAAGCATAACAGGCGGAGGAGTGCGGCGGGGAAAATTGCCCGGGCCGTGTTACCAATTGTGCTCCGCGGGTGGCGAACATGTTGCGAATAGCCGGACGCGCGGGAAGAATGGAGTTATGCGCGCGCTTGCACTGGTCCTGGTGGCGGCCCTGATCGTCTTCGGGGTCTACCAATTTTATCTGAAGAAGATGCCCACCACCGACGCGGGCACTGCCTCCACCCAGGCGATTAATTTGACCGGGGTGCGGATGGACCTGCTGCAGATCGCCCAGGCGGAGCGGGGAAACATGGCGTTGAACAGCAACTGTGCTTCGCTGGATGAGCTGATTACCGCGGGTTCGCTGAGCATGTCGCGGTCCGGGCGGGACGGCTACACCTACGAGGTAAATTGCCGGGGCGGCGCCGATTTTCAGGTGGTGGGGCGTCACGCGCCGGCGCCGGAGGGTTCGCCGATCCGGTATCCCACCCTGGCCATCGATTCTTCCATGCAGGTCAGCGAAATCCAGTAACTCCTCTGCTTCCACCTCCCTGCCAACTGGCCGTTTTCGCGGGAACAATCCAACGCGCCCTTGCGTATTTAGGGGTGAGGCCGCAGACAGCGGCCGGCGAGTGAAAGCAGAAGGGAGAGTAAGCAAATGGGTGGCGATGTGATCGGATTGGTTGCCGTGGTGCTGACGTGCGGGATTCCCGTGGCGTGGATGTATACGTACTATCGGGTGCGGAAATTGCGCAGCGAAGAGCGGCTGGCGGCACTGGCGCGCGGGACGGAGATTCCGATGGAGCCGGAGCTATCGCAGTTTGCCAGGTCGCGGCGGGCCGGGATTTTGCTGGTGAGCGGCGGGGTTGGATTTATCGTGATGTTTGCGATGATCGCGCGGGTGGCGGGAGAGCCGGAGACGCTGGTGGCTTCGGCGTTCGGCATTCTGCCGTTGGCGATCGGCTTGGGCTATTTTGTGGATGCGGCGCTGATTCGGCGAGATTTGAAGGCGTCGTAAACTCGCGGCTTGCGCGGGTTCCGAGCGTTTGCTCAATGTTCAGGCTTCAGGTCGGCCACCAGAGTGTCCGCCAGGGCATAGCTGGTGGTCGGCAAGTCCTGAAACGTGATTTGAATGTGTTCGGCGCTGGCTTTTCCCTCTTCCATCAAGGCCGAGGCGATGCGTTTGGCAATTTTGCGTTTTTGCTCGATGGAGCGGCCTTCAAGCCAGGTGATTTGCACGTAAGGCATGGTTCCTCCTCAAAACAGGGCTGTATCGTTTCCACATTATAATGACGGCTGCCCCGGGCGAAGGGTGAACCACCGCCGTGTGTTAGAATCAAGCCCGAATGAATCCCGCTATTCCACAGATGCTGGAGTTGCAACGGCTGGACCAGACGACGGCTGGGCTGCGCGCCGAGCTGGAGGGAATGCCGAAGCGGCAGCGGGAAGCCGACGCCAAACTTACCGGCGAGAGAACGGCGCTGGCCGCCGCGAAGGATGCGCTAACGCACGCCCTGGCAGACCGCAAGAAGCTCGAGCTGGACGTGCAGCAGTGGAAGGATCGCGCGAAGAAATATCGCGAGCAGAGCAGCTCCGTTAAAACGAATGAAGCGTACAAAGCGCTGCAACACGAAATTGCGAACGCGGAAGGCGAGGCTTCGAAAGCCGAAGACCGCGTGCTGGAACAGATGATGGGGATCGAGGAAGCGGAACGCCGGGTGAGGCGGCTGGAAGCGGAGTTGAAAGAATCCGAGCAGGTGATTGCGGCGGAAAAGAAAGACATTGAAGGACAGTTCGCGGAGAAAAAGAAGGCGTGGGAAGCGGCTACGGCGGAACGGCGCGGAATCGCAAAGAAAATTTCGGAAGATTCGCTGGAGCTTTACGAACGCATTGCCAAGAAGCACCCCGGGACGGCGCTGGCGCAGGTGCGCGACGGGCAGTGCAAGGCGTGCGGGCTGCGCGCGCTGCCGCATACCATTCAACAGCTGGAATCGGACAGCGACGAAGAGATGTTGCGCTGCGAGTCCTGCGGGCGGATCCTTTATTCGCTGGAACCCATTGCCCACGCCGCGCCCAAGGAGTCGGCGACGGGAGCGGCGAACTCCTGATGTGGAAACGTCCTTCAGTGCCAAAAGGCGCTGGCCTTTTCGGCGAAGCGGAACCTGAACGCAAAGCGATTGCAGCTTACCAGGCGAATGTGGATGGCGGTTCGCGGGGGAATCCGGGGCCGGCGGCGTACGGCGTGGTGGTGCGAGACCCGCGCGGAGAGATTGTGGCGCGGCTGAAGAAGTACATCGGGAAAAACACCAACAATGTGGCGGAATATTTCGGGCTGATCGCGGCGCTGGATTACGCGCAGAATCACGGCATTCGCGCGTTGCGCGTGGAGAGCGATTCGGAATTGATGGTCAAGCAGATGCGTGGGCAGTACAAGGTGAAGAGCGAGGAGTTGAAGCCGCTCTTTGAACGCGCGAAGAAAATGTCGCAGACGTTTGAATCGTTTCGCATAAGCCACGTTTACCGCGAGCAGAATAAGGAAGCCGATGCGCTGGTGAACCAGGCGCTGGATGAGACGTCGGGACCGTCTTCGAGCGCGAGTGCTCAGAAGCCCGCGGCAAAAGATGCCACGATGCGGCTGGTGGCGCGTTATTCGGATGGTGTTTTGCAGCCCTATGAGACGCTGGAGCTGCCTGAGGGGACGGAAGTGGAGATTTTGTTGCGTTTGCGGAAGTGAGCTCCCGCCAAGCCCCAGTTCCACACAGCTCATTCGAGGGGAAATCTTACGTTGAGGTCCTTCACCTATCTCCGGTACACACCACCGGAGTCCAAACACCGGACCTCGTCGGATAGGCTCAGGATGGCAACCGTTGCGGCGGGTGAGCCTTAGGCGGCGGTTAGCTCGCGGGCGGCGGGCGGTTTCAGGATGTAGGAGCGGTAGAGGGTGTCGCGCTGGGCGGGGCGGAAGCCGGCTTGGGTGATGATGCGGCGGAGTTCTTCTTCGTTGGTGCGGTTGCGGACGCCGGCGGCGTAGACCACGTTTTCTTCAATCAAAATGCTGCCGACGTCGTCGGCGCCGAACTGCAAGCCTACCTGGCAGACCTTGATGCCCGGCGTGAGCCAGCTCGACTGGATGTGATCGATGTTGTCGAGATACAAGCGGCTGACCGCGAGCGTCTTCAGATAATCGACGGCCGTGGTTTCCTGCACTTTTTTGCCGAGGGCCGTGTTTTCCGCAGCGAAAATCCAGGGGATGAAGGCGGTGAACCCGCCGGTTTCTTCCTGCAACTGGCGGATGCGTTCGAGGTGATTGACGCGGTGCTGCAGCGTTTCGCCGCAGCCGAACATCATTGTGGCCGTGGTGCGCAGGCCGAGGGAATGTGCGGTGCGATGCATGTCCACCCAATCGTCGCTGGTGCATTTCAGGCGGGCGATCTTGCCGCGAATTTCGTCGTCGAGAATTTCCGCGCCGCCGCCGGGAATGGATTGCAGGCCGGCATCCATCAGGCGCTGGATGGTGTCGCGGACGGAAAGTTCGCTGACTTCCGCGATGCACAAGATTTCCGGGGCGGAGAAGCAATGCAGGTGCACCTGCGGATAGCGTGATTTGATCGAGCGGAGAAGATTTTCGTAGTAGCCGATCTGCAGGTCGGGATGCAGGCCACCCTGAAGCAGAACGCCCGTGCCGCCGAGTTCGAGCATCTCTTCGATTTTCGCGTAGATGGTTTCGAACGGCAGGATGTAGCCGTCCTTCGCGCCGAGCGGACGGTAGAACGCGCAGAACGAGCAATATTCCGTGCAGAAATTGGTGTAGTTGATGTTGCGGTCGATCTGGTAGGTGGCGATGCGCGGATCGTTTTTCTGGAGCCGCAATTGGTGAGCGGCCATGCCGATGCCGACCAGGTCGTCGGACTGGAGCATTTCGAGAGCTTGCTGTTTGGTGATTGCCACGATGCGTTTCCTTGGTGAAGAAAGTTGCTAGTTCTAAGTTCTTAGTTCTAAGTTTCCGATTCCTTTGAACCCTTTCAGACTTGCGGGGTCGACCGGGTTGCGGCGAGAAAATCCGGGGATTGTGCCAATCCGCCGGGTTCCGCCGCGAGGGCGATACGGCCTGCACGCGAAATCAGCCCAAGTTCCGCCGCCAATTCATAATACCGCGTCAGGCCGCGCAAATTCTCATCGTCGAGGCGATAGTCGATATTTTCGAGGAGATAGCGGCGTAAATCCGCGGCGGGCAAATTCATTTCAACAGCCGCTTCGGAGGCGATCCCATCCACATGTTGCAGGCCGAACGCCAGTGAATTCCGAAAATCCCGGACAAGTTGCGGCGTGGCGGCCTCGCGCCGGGCGGCCCAAACCGCAAGCACCGCCGGCAGGTTTGTCATGGCACGCCACTTTTCCACGATGTCGTATATGTAGACGGACCCATCGCCGGCAAGTCCGGCAGAAGCGCGCGTCGCAACGATATCCCCCGCCGCATCCCTGTGAACCCCGGGCGCGCAGGCAATCGCCAAACGAAGTGCAGGATCGCCAATCAGCAAAGCCGCGTCCGCTTGCTGCAGCATCGCAGGCAAGTCAGGCGCTGCTTCGAAAAATTCCGGCTGGATGCGCCACAGTTTTTCGCAAAGGATGCGGGTTAGCGCCTGGGTGCTGCGCGAACTGCGGTCCAGCGCGATGCGCGTGACTTCCTGGATAGGTTTTTGGGAAACGAGCAGCAGACTGCGCACGGATTTTTTGGAAGCGATGGAAAGACCCGGCAGGATCACCAGATCCGGAATGCGCTGGTATTCAATGGCCGGAATGATGGCCACATCCGCGGCGCCGGTACGCAGCGCCTCCGCGCACTGCGACGGCACGGTGAACGACAACTCATACTTGCCGCGCAGCGGACCGTGCGTGAAGCCGCGCACCAGCGGCGCTGTGTTCAGATACTCAACGATGGATATTCGCACGGGATTCACGTTTGCAATCGACCTTGAAAGCAATTTCAGTATAGCAAACGCGCCGGGCCAACCGCTGCCGAAGCTAAGTCATCGGCCGCTCCATTCCGTTCAAAACCTATGAAAAAACTGGCGTTCCGGCATTTTGGGTAGTGGGCTACTTTGAAGCCGATGATGAGGCTAGACTAGAGTCCCGGGAGGAGATGCCACGAAATGTCTGACGCACCAGCCAAGCCAATCAGCGAAACCAAGGGGCAGGACAAGGAAACGCTCGTCTCTATAGTCAAGGAGATGACCGAATCCATGACCGGAGCCCAAAGCACGCGACACTGGGCCGAGGATGCCTTATGGTTCGATATCCCACCCTTTGCCTCGCGAGGCATTCAGCCTGCACTGAAGTTTTTTGACAGGGTGTTCGGCAGCTTCCAGTCTTGTAAGGTTGACATCCTCGAAATGGACGTCGTCGTGAACGGCAACATGGGCCTCGTTTGCACGATTCAAAGAGTGAGCGTCGTGCTAAAG
>DASSGS010000043.1:0-52293 GCA_035693365.1 Candidatus Acidiferrum sp.
ATGGCCACCAAATCCCCCATCAAACTCCCCGCCCCCGTCTTCGACGACCCTCGCCACCACATCCGCCTCTACCAGGGCGACTCCCTCGAACTCCTCGCCCTCCTCCCCGAATCCTCCGTCGACCTCATCTTCGCCGACCCGCCCTACTTCCTCTCCAACGGCGGCATCACCTGCCACGCGGGTAAAATGGTTTCCGTCAACAAAGGCGCCTGGGACCAATCGCAGGGCCCTGCTGCCAATCACGAATTCAACCGCGCCTGGCTCGCCGCCTGCCAGCGCATCCTAAAGCCCAACGGCTCCCTCTGGGTTTCCGGCACCGCCCACGTCATCCACTCCGTCGGCTTCGCCATGCAGCAGCTCGGCTTCAAGCTCCTCAACGACATCTCCTGGGTCAAGCCAAACCCGCCTCCCAACCTCTCTTGCCGCTATTTCACTCACGCCACCGAAACCATCATCTGGGCTGCCCGCGACAAAAAATCCCGCCACACCTTCAACTACAAGCTAATGAAGGAAGCCAATCGCGGCAAGCAGATGAAATCCGTCTGGGAAATCAAGCCTCCCGAAACCTGGGAAAAGCGCTTCGGCAAGCATCCCACCCAAAAACCCCTCGCCCTCCTCGAACGCATCCTCCTCGCCTCCTCCCACGAAGGCGACCTAGTCCTCGACCCCTTCTCCGGCTCCGGCACCACCGCACTAGCCGCCCTCCGCACCCGCCGCGAAGCCATTGCATTAGAATTGTCTTATGAATATTTGGCGCTGACACTACAACGCCTGACGCAAGACCTAATCCGCGTCGAACTTTCTCTCACCACAATTCAGTTTTCTCTTGATCTGTTTCCCGATTCCGTGGATCGATCGGATCGCGCTTCCGAATGTAGTGGCCGACCTTTAGGTCGGTCAGCGAGCGCCAGCGAGCGCTCTTCCATGTCCGCCAACCTCCAACTCGTCCAGCAAGAATGCCGCTTCCACTTCATCGGCCGCCACAACCGCGCCGTAATCTTCTCCGTCCTAGCCGCATCTCTCGACGACGCCCTCCAACAATTCCGCTCTCACGGCCACTCCGAGTCCGACGCTCTCTTCATCATCAAAACCGAAACCCAAATCTTCCTGGCATAGCTAAGTTCGTTTCGAGGTCCCGGTCCCCTGTAAGCAAAACTCACGCGCATAGGCTTCCGCTGTGTCACAACTCGTGATCTAATCAAGCGACAGCAACAATTCGTTACTTAATCTGATCTTAACGGGAGCCCGGGGATGATCCAGCCAAAATCCACATCTGTGGGGGAGATACTGGCCCTTGCCAAGAACTTCATTGTGCCCAAATATCAACGAGGCTACGCATGGCAAGCCGAGGAAGCAGGAGAATTTTGCAACGACCTTGAAAGTGAAGCGGAGCAAGGTCGAGGATTATTTCTAGGTACGCTTATTTTTAACGTCGCTCGCGAATCAGAAGACAAGATCGTTATCGTCGACGGTCAGCAGAGGCTCACGACGATATTTATTCTCCTTATTGCTTGTCGAGAACGCGCGAAGGACTTGAAGTTGGAGGGAATCGCTCAAGAAACGCAGAAGAGAATAACCTTCACTGACCCCACAACCGCGATGGCACGAGGCCCACTCCTCGAAGCATCTGAGACCATAAGAGAAGTCTTTGAGAAGATGGCAAACAATGATTGGGACGGAGTTTTTCCTCAGAAGATAGGGACCCCCAAAACTGGCATTAAGCAGGTCAAACGGCAGAGCCAGCGAATTCGCCCGATATATGAGTTCTTCAGCAAACGGATCGCGGATTTCGATCAGCCGAAGCTGAGCAAGCTGCTGGACTCGGTTTACAAAACCCGTGTGATTCGAATCGACATTAGCGATGACCAGGAGGCGTTCAGCATATTTGAACGGACAAACGCAAGAGGCACCGACCTTGAGGTGTCCGATCTCCTCAAGAACTATCTTTATCAACAAGGTGTTGCAAGCCTCGACGAGAAATGGAACGAAACTATTGAGAACTCCGAAGGTACGATCCTTCGAATGTTGAAGTATTTTTACGTCTCGACCAACGGCTACGTGAACAAATCTGACCTATACGCAAAACTGAAGGTCTACTGTAAAGACGTTGGAGGAGCCGCGCCATTTGTCGAGGAGTTGAGGCAATTCTCAAGATTTTACTCTGTCATCCGGAAAGAGCAGGGGGCAGACCTAATAAAAGAGTACTTTGCCTCAATCGGATGCAAGGCATTGTCCGGCGACACCGACAAATTTCAGAGAGTGCATCTCTGTCTTCAAGCATTGCGACTCTTTAAGGTATCCCAGAACTATCCGGTAATTTATGCGGCCGTTTGTTCAATAAAAAAGAATGACAACCTCGAAAGTAAGGCGGTAGCAAAGCAATTCATTAGGTTGCTCGAAACAATGGAGAAATATCATTTTGTTAACAATGCGATCTGTGACCGCGTCGGAAACGAAGTGGAAAAGCTGTATGCCGCTTATAGCGAAAAGTTCTTCAAAACTAAGGACGTTGAATCAACAATAAACGAACTGATATCCAGCCTTAGGAAGCAGTTGGCCTCGGAAACGGAGTTCATCACGCGATTTACCGAACTCAGCTACGCGACTGACACACTAGGCCTACTGGCGTACATCTTCGACCGATTTAGCAACTATGGCGTAGCGCCGGGGGAGCGAGTACGAATTTTTAATCCCCAACCAGGAGTAAGGCGCAATGACCACAATATAGAGCATTGGCTTGCAAGAAATGTCGATGGGGTTGTCGTGGATTCGCCAACCCTTCAGGCCATCGACAACATTGGTAATTTACTCGCTATCAGCTTTCGAGCGAATTCAAGCTTAGGCAACGTGTCTCCTGCAAAGAAGATTCAAAAACTAAACGGTGAATTATCGAAGAAGGTACAGAATCTCCACTATGTTAGAGACTTCCTACAAGAGTACGGTCCCTTTGCAAACGAGTGGAATGAAAAGCAGATGAACGAACGCGCGACAAAAATGGCCAAGGAAGCGTATAAGCGTACTTGGTCACTACAATAGCGATGCCCTCGCTCTAAAGCCCCGTGCTTGGTTTCTCAAAGGGCGGGTGGCACACCCTCAAATCCGGAATCCGACTCCGGGGTGGCCTACCCTTTCGAAGTTTGAAAGGGTGGGTCCGCTCTTCGCTTTCCTCTCCGCGCCCTCAGAGTTCATTTCGCCCAACCGCCCGCACTTGCCGCTCAATCTCCAAAACCTTCCCCGCCCGCCGCTCGCACTCCAAATCACAAATATTCTGCAGCTTCAGCCACAATTCCGCGCTCTGCGTTCGCACTTACTCTTGGGACCATCGCAAATGCACCTCGCCCGATCGCGTAATAGCCGCAACGAACGGAGGTCTTGTGCGGGCCGCCAGCCGTTTCATTTTTGGCAGCGCTTTCTCCAGCGCTTCCCCCATCTCGTTCCCGGACAGATTTCCCGATGCAAACACGAATTCCATAACCTTGTGTTCGGCCAGCGCCTTTTTCTCCAATAGGTTGTACCGGATTCGCTTGTCCGCCGTCAGCAGAGCCCACTTTTCCCGACCGACCTTGGGCAGCCACACTTCGTCCGCTGTTCCGCGAGGGAAATTATCCAAGTGGCGCTCATGCTTGACGCCGAGGCGCAAAAGCACGGCCAGGACCGCTTTCGCGTTGCACAAATTTTCGTCGAGGTAGAGAACGAACTCTTCAGGCAGCCAGGGGGATTGGCCGCTCCCAGCGGATGGCTTCTTCGATTTGTTCCGGCGCGCAGCCATATTCTTCCGCGAGGTCCAATACGGACTCGCGAGCGTTGAAACGCGCGGCAATTATAGCAGTAGAAATACCTGTACCCCTGATAACTGGTTTTCCGAATCCTACGAAGGGGTTGATTTCGATTGTCTTGGGCTCGTCCGCGCTCGGTTTCCCCACAAATGGGAAGAACTTCATCGTTCCCTTGGGATCCGTCTCGACTCTCTCCAGAAACATCCTGTAAAAATCAAATCCCATCTGCGGCTGCGGACGCGACACGTTGATAATCTCGCCCATCTTTTCGACAAACAAATCTGTCCGGTCAGTAAGGAAAACCTGGTTGACCAGCGGGTGCGGTTTTCCAAGTTCCTTGCTCACTCGCGCCACTGCCGACCGCACTCTCGGCAATTTCAAGTCGTATAGCTTTCTCATCCCCGAAAGAACGTGACATTCCAGCAAGTTCACAAAGGAGAGTCGCAGGGGATCGGCCTGTGCCGGCACCACTACGGCCGGCATCCGGTGAAAACCCGTCACCCAATACCGCAAGGTGTTATACGGCACTTTAAGGTACACGGCGGCCTCAGACACACCATAAGCGGGTTCCCCGTACAATCCCGTATTGTTGGATTTTTCCTGCATGTTGGCCAGCCTCTTCCCACCAATGCCATTTTATACCACGCTTCCGGCCGGTGTCCTATCTTTGGTGTCCAAAGGGTGGGTATTGGACTTCTTTCAAACGTAAACTACAGCAGAGCTACTCCGCCCCCGCTCGCACCTGCCGCTCCATCTCCAAAACCTCCCCCGCCCGCCGTCCGCGCTCCAAATCCCAAAAATTCCGCAGTTTCAGCCACAATTCCGCATTCGTCTTGAAATATTCTTCTCTGCGCCCTCAGCGTCTCTGCGTTAAGCTCTTCTTCCCTAATTATTCTGGCCTTACCCATCACGCCCTTCCCCAATCCTCCCAATCCAGCCCCTTCACCCTCCCAAACTCTTTCACGTTCGCCGTCACCAGCGTGAGTTTATGGTTTAGCGCCTGCCCCGCTATCAGCACATCGTACGTTCCAATGGGCCTGCCCATCCGCTCCAAGGTGCTCCGGAGTTCTCCAGCGTACTGCGCATCCCCCTCCCCAAATTCCAGCACCCGCACCGGACCTTCCAGAAACATTTTCACGCGCCTCGCATTCGCATCGCTTTGCATGCTCTTTGCTACGCCGTACCACAGTTCGAACACCGATACCGACGGCACCCATACTTCCTCGCCCGACCCGACGGCTTTTGAAAGCCTTTTCCGAACCGGCTCCGAGGAACCGTTGATCAACGCGATGCACGCGTTCGTATCCAGTAGATAGGCCATCGTGAATCTCAATCAAAAAGTTTGCGTCGCGGGGCACGCGGTTGTTTCCGGCCGCCCTTGAAAAGGGGGTCCCCGCCGATTCGGTCCATCGCTGCAAACCACTCTTTTGCATCCGCACTCATGGGTTGCAACAACACGCCTTCGGGAACCCGCCGCACCCGTACACAGTCGCCCTCAAACCGGAACTCCCGCGGCAGCCGCACCGCCTGGCTCCGGCCATTGCGAAACAGTTTCGCCACCCGGTCGTGTCCCATTCCCCACCTCCAGGAGAGTATATACCATCGATATATATCATGGGTCAAGCCCTGTGCCTCGCGGACACCCCTTAACCAACCCTCTACTTGACAACTCCATACCCAACTGCCACACTCGCCCCATAGAAAAGTGTGCCCGCGATTTTTTCCTGCGCAGGTTCCCCACTCAATCTAAATTCAATCTTTCTGGAGAATCACTATGTCCATTAACCAGGACCGCCCCTGCGCGTGTATGTTTGTCTTCGCCGACGGCCGCCGCTGCCAGATGCCTCCCTCCGCCGACGACATGAATCTCTACCATTTCCACGCCAAAAAACACCGCGACCACCTTGCTGTCCAGGAAGCCGGCCTGCAGATCAACGATTTCCTCGGCCGCGACATCCTTACCGCTTGCGACCTCAGCGCCGCCCTCGGCGAATCCCACCCATCAATTCTTGCCTTCGGCTTATAGCTTATGGCTTACGGCTTACGGCTTACGGCTTATGGCTTACGACTTATTGCTTCCCGGCTATCCCCTTCCAAATCACCACTTACAAACTGATACAAAACAAACAACTTCATCCCCAGCAGAATCAACACTTACAAAAAACAGGGGGGTGGGGGGAGTATCCAGTATGCAAACATCAGCCGCCCAGGTATTCCTCTTCTCCGCGCCCTCTGCGGCGGGTGCCGCACCCTTCGGGTTTAAGGGTGCGGGTTTTGACTTCTCTGTGCTCTCTGTGAATCTTCTGCGAACTCTGTGGTAAGTCCGTTTCTCTTCACACCGTCACGGTAACCAGCTTCGGAAACGACGCTCGATACAACCCGGCATCCAGCGTCAACAATCTGTACTCATTCACCGCTGCATGCGCCCCAATCAGAAAATCGGCCAGGATTCGTCGCGGCGCGGTTCCCTTCTGTTTCTTCCGCCGCGCCGCGTAACCTTGGAATGCAATCCCCGCCGTGCGGAGCATTCGTTCATTGAACTCCCACTCGACCGAAATTCCAGCTTCCTCTAGGAATCCATCTACGAACTGCTCCGTCCTCGAAGGCGCTGCGAGCAGTTCTGCATACACTACTCCCGACACCACTAGCCTGTCGGCTCCAAACACCCCATCCAAAGCCGCCTGCGCCCTCACATTTAATGCGTCATCGTTATTCCAAAGTGCGGTGAGAATGTTCGTGTCGATCGCCGTCGTCATTCAATGCCCTATTCGCCACGCAACTCTCGCAGCCACTTCTGGATTCCTTTTCTGCCTTTTCCAATCCCCGGCGTGCCGATTCCCCGGTACTTCGCGAACGGACTCTCTTTCCTTACCGCCGTAACTCTTACTCCGTCACCGTCCTCTTCAAACTGCAAACGATCTCCCGCGCGAACACCCAGGCGCCGCCGCACTTCGCGTGGTATGGTCACCTGCCCCTTGCTCGTCACCTTTGCCTGCTTTTTGATTGCGGGTCTCATAATTCCTTACTTTACCATACCATTCCTTACTTTGGACCGCTTTGTTTCCATACCAGGGTCTCTCTGCCGCTCCATCTACAAAGCTTTTCCCGCCCGCCGCTCGCACTCCCAATCACAAAAATTCCGCGGGCTCAGGCAGAATTCCGCATTCGGCTGGAAACACCGCGCCAGCTGGATCGTGGTTTCCGCCGTAATTTGTTGCCGGCCGCGGAGCAGAGGGCACGATGTATCGTGCCCCTACATTTATGAGCGAAAATTGCGGGCCGCTGGTTACGGTTTGGGCTTGGCGGCTTCTTGCTTTATGCGTTCTTCGGTCCAGGGAGGAACGATGCCGTTCTGGCGGGCATAGGCGATGGACTGGCCGAGATGCTCGCCAAAATGTCCGGTGATCAGGGTGAAGGCGCCGCGGACGGTGGTGTCCTGGCCAAACATTTTTTGCGGGTTGTTCAGGTCGGCGTCCTTGATCGCCAGAATTGCGGCGCGGAAATGCGCGAACGAGTCCTTAAGAGTCTGGACGGTTTTGACTTTATCGCCGGCGGCGGCGTTGATGGTTTTGGGGTCGATGCCGGCGGGCAGCGGAGTGCCTAGCGCGCGAGCGATGCCGTAATTGGCGGCGGCGATGTGCGCGTAGACTTCGCCTATTGAGCGGACACCTTCACCTGGGCGCCAGGAATATTTTTCGGCGGGAACGGCTTCGGCCAGGCGGATGTAGCGCTGTTCGTAGTAGACGACCTCGGTGAGAAATTCGCCGCGCGCACCGGTGACGGCCGAGGCAGCGGCGGCGGGGGGATTATCCTGAGCCAGGTTGCATTGCGGCAAAATCGTGACGGCGCAGATGAGAAGAAGAATGGCGAGAGCGAAACGGCGCATGGGGACCTCCAAGTTTTGTTGGGTGGGAAACGAATAGGATTCTACACCGGAACGCCGGGTAATGGAGGATGAAGGCGGCGTAAAGTAGCTCCTACACAGGAAGCACTTCGCGGAGAAGATGGCACGACACTTCGGCGGGACTCAGTGCAAGTTTATCGTGCCCCTACAGGGGACGACCGGTTACGGGAAGAGGCGGGAGTGGAATTGGAGAGAGGCGGGGAGATGCTCGGCGAAGTAGGCGGCATCGTGGCGGCCGGGATAGAGATGGAATTCGTGGAGGATGCGGCGCGAGGTGAGGATTTTGTCGAGGGCGGTGGCGCCGGAGTAGAAGCCGTAGTCGTCGTTGTCGCCGCAGTCAAAATAGATTTTGAGGCCGGCGAGATTCGCGGTGCGGGCGAGGACGAGGGGGCTGTTCTGGTCCCAGAAAACGGGATCGGGGGGATTGCCGAAAACTCCGCCGAAGACGCGAGCGCGGGGGGATGTTGAAGGAGTAGCGCCGAGGAAGCCGGGAAGTTTTTCGATGAGCGCGGCGCTGTGGGCGCTGACGGCGCCGAAAAGCTGAGGATGGCGGAAGGCGAGATGCAGCGCGCCGAAGCCACCCATGGAGACGCCGGAGATGGCGCGGTTGGAGCGGCCGGGCGCGGCGCGATAGCGCTTTTCGATGAACGGAAAAAATTCCTGCAGCAGAAAATCTTCGTAGCGGTACTTGCCGTCTTTTGCATTGATGTAAAAGCCCGCTCCGCCATCCGGCGTGGCGATCAGGAAATTCCTTAACTCGCCTTTTTCGCGTTGATCTTCGACGAGATTCCAGAGACCGGAATGGATGAAGAACTGTTCGTTGTCGCCGAGGCCGTGGAGGGAGTAGAGGATGGGGAAGTGTTTTGTTTTTTCGGTGTCGAAAGACGGAGGAAGAACGATGCAGTAGGGGACGCTGCGGGAGAGGATTTTGCTGGGGAGGGAGTTGCATTCGACGCGGCCGGGGGCAGCGAAGACGGGGAGGTTAAGGAAGTAGAGGAGGGAAAGGAAGTAAAGGAACGAGTGGACGGAGGTGGCGTTGGATCGAAAGCGTAGAGCACTGAAATTGGTCGATAGGTTTTGTGGTTGAGGTCCTTCGCCAGCAAAAGGCGCTGACTCAGGATGACAATTTTTCATGGTTTGATTGGGTTTGTGCTGGAGGAGCAACCGTAAAAGCGAGAGCGAAGCTCTCGCACTCAAAAAGCTACTCATAGCGGAGGGCGTCGACGGGATTGAGTTTGGCGGCACGAGAAGCAGGATAGAGGCCGGCGGCGAGGCTGACAAGAACGGCGATGACCAGCGCGGCCAAGGCAAGCCACCAGGGGACCGAAGTGAGTTGGATTGAATTGAGATTCTGACGCGCAAGATACGCGTTGGTGCCGAAGGTGATGGCGCGGCCGAGAACCCAGCCGGAGCCCACTCCAAGAATGCCGCCGAGAAAACCCATCACGCCGGCTTCTACAAAGAAGAGTTGCTGGACGTCCGAGTCCGAGGCGCCGAGGGCTTTGAGGACGCCGATTTCGCGGCGGCGCTCAAGGATGGCCATGACAAGGGTATTGACGATGCCGAGCGTGGCGATAGCGAGGGCGAGGCTGCCGAAAATGCCGACGAGAAGATCGAAGACGGTGAAGAAGATGCGGAGGGATTTCGATGCATCGAGCAATGAGAAGGCGCGAAAGCCCATTTTCTTAATGGAGGATTCGAGGGCGTCAACCTGCGAGGGAGATTTCGCGCGGACGGAGAGCGACGCGTAGGTGGTTTTGCCGGCGCCCGAATCGCGAACGATGTCGCGGAGGTCGTTGACTTGAGCGGCGCGAAGGGTGGAAGCAGTGGCGAGGGGGATGAGGAGGCGGGCGTTGCCGTAGCCTCCGTAGCCTGCGGCCGGTTCGGTTTCGACGACGCCGACAATTTTGAGGCGGAGTTCCTTAGGGACGACGGAGAAGCCGCCGCCGGAGGGATCGGATGGAGCGGCGGAGTTTTCGTTATTGGTAGTTGAGGAAGGAAGAGCCTGGCGTTCGGCGTATCGAAGGATTAGATCCTGGCCGAGGAGCGTGGATGGCTGATCGGAGAGTTCTTTGGCGAATTCGATCTGCAGGATGGCTTCGTCGGCGTTGATGGAAGAAAAGTAGCGGCCCTGCATGCCGTCGAAGGAGCCGGAATTTTTTGAGGAGTCGGGCATACCGGCGACGACGGTGGCGAACGGCTTGTTGTTGAAGCGGACTTCGGTGAAAAAGCGAATTTGCGGATAGACCTCGACGACATTGGGAAGTTTTTCAAATTCCTTGCGGGCGTCTTCATCGAGCGGGCGCGGAGGCTTGTCCGATTCCGGTTCGGGTTGCGGACGTCCCATACCGCGGAGATTGGTTTTGGGAGTAACGAGGATCGTGTCGAAGAGGCCACTTTCGGATAGGCGCCTGGAAGCGAGTTGTTGCAGGCCGACGCCGATGGAGATGATGGCGACGAAGGACGCGACACCCACGGCGATGCCAAGCGTGGTGAGCGCGTTGCGAAGCAGAGATTCGCGCAGATTGCGGAGGGCGAGATCGGTGAGGTCGCGGGGCTTCATTGTGGTGGACCCTTCGGGGCTGTGGTGGAAAGGAGCTTGCCGTCGCCCATGATGGCAAGGCGGTCGGCGAAGGCTTCGGCGAGCGGGCGTTCGTGCGTGACCATGACGATGGTCATGCCGAGCTGTGATTGCAATTCGCGGAGCAGAGTGAGGATGGCCTCGCCCGTGGCGGAATCGAGATTGCCGGTGGGCTCGTCGGCTAGAAGGATTTTGGGACGATTGACGAGGGCGCGGGCGATGGCGACGCGCTGCTGTTCGCCTCCGGAAAGTTCCGTGGGGCGATGGCCCAGGCGATGGGTAAGGCGAACGCGTTCGAGGGCTTCGCGGACGCGCGCGGGGCGCTCGGCGCGATCAACTTCGGCTAGGCGAAGCGGGAGTTCGACGTTTTCTTCGAGGGTCATGCGCGGGAGAAGGTTGAAGGATTGGAAGATCATGCCGATGGTGTTGCGCCGGTAGCGGGCGAGATCGAGCGAGTTGAGAGAAGCAATGTTCTGGCCGTGAGCGAAGATGGAGCCGGAAGTGGGGCGATCGAGGCCGGCGATCAAATTGAGGAGCGTGGATTTTCCCGAGCCGGAGGAGCCGAGCAGGGCGAGGAATTCGCTGTTGGCGACGGAGAGCGAGAGTTCGTTGACGGCGCGGACGGAGGTTTCGCCCATGGTGTAGTGGCGGGAGACGCGGTCGAGTTGGATGGCGGGATCGGCGGTGGGCATGGAGGTGGCGTCAATTCATGATACGCGGGAATTCACGGAAAGATTTCATGTGGATTGGATGCGGGGAGATGAGGGGAAGTAAAGCGGTGGGGCGTACTTCTCACAACAAACAGTTTGTGCAAGGTCTGTGCGTTGAGGTCCTTCGGCTATCTCCGGTAAACACCACCGGAGTCCACACACCGGACCTCGTCGGATAGCCTCAGGATGACAATTTCTTGCTGAATCTCAGTCCGTGGTGGCGTCAGGTGGTGTGGGGAGTATGGTGGCGGGAGGCGAGAGTGATGGTGAGGCAGAAGGCGAGGAAGACGCCTGCGGCGGAGATGAGGAAGAGTTTGCGATAGCCGGCGTGGCTGATGATGGCGCCTGCGATAGGCCCGGCAAGGAATAGCGAGAGATCGATGAAGGCGTTGTACGCGCCGAGGGCGGTGCCGCGATTTTCGTTGGGGATGTGGCGGACCGCTTCAACGGCCAGCGAAGGGAAAACCAAGGAATAGCCGATGCCGATCAAGGCCGCGGCCACAAACGCGGCGGAGGGAACGCGCGCGAGTCCCAGCAGAAGCAGGCCAAAGATTTCTATGAAGAGCGAAACAATGGCGACGGGAAAACCCCCGATGCGCGTGATCAAGCCGTTGAAGAGAATGCGGGTGACGACGAAACAAGCTCCGTAAAGAGACAGCGTGAAGGCAGCGCCGGCCCAATGGAGATGCGCGAAATAAAGGGTGATGAATGTGGCGAGAACTCCGAAGCCAATTCCGCCGAGGGCCAGCACGGTGCCGTGAGGAGCGACGCTCCAGAAGATATGCGCGAACGGCAGATGGCGCGACGGCGAGACCGGAATGGGGGGCATTCGGAAAGCGAACGCGACGGCGGCCAGCGATACGGCAAAAATGACCAGGCCGGCGGAGGCAAATCCCCAATGCTGCTGCAGCAGAACGCCGAAGGGAGCGCCAACGGCGAGGGCGGTAAAGGTGGCGACTCCATTCCAGGAGATGACCTTGGCGATGTGTTGCGAGCCGACACGGCCGATGCCCCACATGGTGGCGCCCGTGCCGACCATGCTTTCGCCGACACCGAGAAGGAGGCGACCGAAAAGCAGAAGCGCAAGGCTGAAGGACGCGGGGATTTGGAAGAAGGCGGCGGTAAAGGTAAAAAGGCCGCTGGCGGCGCAGATGAACAGGCCGAGGACGACGATCCGCTTCGGGCCGAGGACGTCGACCATGCGGCCGACGCGCGGGCGGGAGATAACCGTGGCGACGTACTGGGTGCTGACGACCAGACCCGCGAGGACAGTGCCGTAACCGAGTTGCAGGTGAACGTGCATCGGAAGAATCGCAAGCAGGATGCCGACGGTGAGATAGCAGATGAAGGTAAAGGAGACAGTAGGCAGAATTTCGGCGACGGTGCCGCCGGGAAGTTCGCGAGATTGCGGCGGGGCGGCGGCTTCCGGAAGCGAGTCGGTGGGGATGGAGGTGGTAGTGTCTGGCATCGGGAAGAGTCGAATCCTTAGTATAAGTGCGATGAGATGAGATGGTGAATGGATACAACGGAAAAGGAATAGAATGTGGCGGGGTTTGGTAGCTGACGGAGAGGAGAAGAAAATGCCGACAATCGAGGGAAAAGAAGGAAAAGTGTGGATCGATAAGTATGTGGCGAAGCCGGGAAAGATGCAGGGAGTGATGAAGGGCTTGCGGGCGCTGGTGAAAAAGACGGTTGCGGGATGCGAGGAGTATGTGAATCCGTGGAAGATACCTTCGTTTGACTCGAACGGGACGCTGTGCGGTTTCATGACGGGGAAGGAGCATGTGACGTTTATTTTTTTGCGCGGCGCGGCGCTGCCCGATCCGGAGGGATTGCTGGAAGGGACGGGGAAGTATGTGCGGCACGTGAAGGTGCGGACGACGGCGGATGTGAAGAAGCCGGCGCTGAAAAAGTTGATTGTGGAGGCGGCGAAGTTGAACAAGCGGAAGCCGATGAAGGGGATGAAGGTGGATATGAATAAGAGGAGAGGTAAGGGAGCGAAGAAGTGAGGATGTGGGGAAGATAGGCGATTAGCGATCAGATAGCGGATAACGGGAAGCGAAGAGGTGGACGTAGCTGGAGTTGGCGTAATGCTGAAGTTGAGGTCCTTCGAGCATCCTTGTCGGATGCTCTCAGGATGACAGGTTTTTGCTCGTGGTGAATTTTGGCGCGGGCTTTGGTGGTGGTTGAGTTTGGCGGAAGAAAATTGTGGGCACGAATTGAAAAGAGGGGCGATGCGGAAGATTGCGTTAGCAATCACAGGAATCGTAGTGGCGGGAATGGTGATGAATACGGGTGCGTGGGGGCAGAAGCCGCCGCTGCTGGCGGAGAAGGAGGTGGCGGGGATTGCGGGAGAGATCAGCGGGGAGACGGCGAAGAGGAATCTGGAGGGGATTGCGAGGTTTCACCGGCAGCGGGGGTCGAAGGAATTTCATGAGGCGGCGGAGTTGGTGGCGGAGAAGTTGAAAGAGTACGGGTTGAACGATGTGGTGATTTTGCAGTTTCCGGCCGATGGAAAGATTTTCTATGGGACGCAGCGATCGCGGCCGGCTTGGGAGGCGGAGGAGGCGAGGCTAAGCGAGATCACTGGTTCTAACCATGTTCCATGTTCTACGGGCAACACTCCGGGGTTAACGCTCGATTGTCTCAATTGGATTAAGGGCAATCTCGGCAACTTTCAGGAAGAGCCGGTAACTTTAGCGGAGGACAGCGAGAGCGCGGATGTGACAGCCGAATTGGTGGATGTTGGCGAGGGGACAAAGGAAAACGATTACGCGGGGAAGAATGTGAAGGGAAAGATTGTGCTGGTGAGCGCGCAGCCGGGGGCGGTGCAGGATTTGGCTGTGGGGAAATTTGGAGCGGTGGGGATTGTGAGTTACGCGCAGAACCAGAGGACGGCTTGGTCGGGGGAAAATCTGGATGCAATTCGGTGGGGGCATCTGGAGACGTTTTCGGCGAACAAGACGTTTGCGTTCATGGTGTCGCTCAGAACCGCGCACGCGTTTCAGGAGCGAATGGCAAAGGGCGAGAAGATTCTGCTGCACGCGGTGGTGAAGGCTGGGCAGCATCCGGGGAATTATGAGGTGGTGACGGCTACGATTCCGGGGGCGGATGCGAAGTTGAAGGATGAGGAGATTGCGTTTTCGTGTCACCTGGATCATCAGCGACCGGGAGCGAATGACAATGCGAGCGGGTGCGCGGCGATTCTGGAGGTGGCGCGGACGCTGCAGAAATTGATCGACGAGAAAAAGGTGGCACGGCCGGCGCGGACGATTCGGTTTGTGTTTCCTCCGGAGATCGAGGGAACGCTGGCGCTGCTGAATGGCAAGCCGGAGCTGGCGAAACGCATCAAGGCCGTGGTGCATATGGACATGGTGGGCGGGGGGCCGGAGACGAAGGCGGTGTTTCATGTGACGCGGGGGCCGATGAGTTTGCCCTCGTTTGTGCAGGATGTGGCGTGGGCGTTTGCGGAGTGGGTGAACGAGGAGTCATACAAATTTGCGGCGACGGGTAAGGCGGCGTATCCGCTGGTGTCGGCGGAGGGCGGCAAGGAGCCGCTGCGGGCGGAGTATTCGGCGTGCACGATGGGGAGCGATCACGATGTGTACCAGGATTCGTCGTTCGGGATACCGGCAATTTATTTGAACGATTGGCCAGACCGGTTTATTCACACGAATCTGGACAGCGCGGCGAATATTGATGCGACGAAGTTGAAGCGGGCGGGATTTATTGGGGCGGCGAGCGGGTATTTTTTGGCGGGGATGATTCGAGTGCCAGGAATGGCGCTTTGGGACACGGAGAGGAGTGCACAACTATTGCGGCAAGCGGAGCTAATAGGGAGTACAAGGAACTTGAGCCTGTCGGAGCAAGTTAGTGCCGAAGCATCTTCGTGTTTGTATGAGAGAGCAATCGAAAGTCAGGTGATCAGCCTCACTTACAGTAGCAACCAGGAACGAGAAGGCACGAGGCTGAAGACTCGGGAATGCTGGACTCTCTATACACCTGTTGCAAGGCCGCGCGAGGAAGCGCGAGACGTGTGGCACTTGAAGTTCAAAAGGAGCGAAGTTCCGAAAGGGCCAATGGCGGTGTTTGGGTTCGATTATTTTGAGGTGGAGTGGACGAAACGCGGGCACACGACGAAACCGAAATTGTTGGAGTATGAGGGATTGTGGGGCGGCGGGGAAGAGTATGCGTACGAGGTGTTGAATTTTGCGGATGGGAAGAGGAATGCGCAGGAGATCCGGGATGCGGTGTCGGCGGAGTATGGGCCGGTGGCGTTGGAGTTGGTGGTGGAGTATTTGAAGGCGTTAGAGGAGATTGGGGTGGTGGAGAAGATGAAGTAAAGAAGTGGGGAAGTAAGGATGGAAAGAGAAGGCGGCGGAAGACTTGGGTCATGTGTTTGTGGTTGAGATCCTTCGGACATCCTTATCGGATGTTCTCAGGATGACAAGTTTCGGTTTTTGCCAATCCCGATAGACCGCGACAGTGACATGTATCGCGCAAGGGCGTGTGCTAGGATTTGAGATTGTGCGTTGATGAGTTGGGGAAGTAGTGAGGAGCTTGCCGGAATGGCTGCGACGATGAAGGCGCTGCGGAAGATGGACGCGGCGCGCGGGTTGCGGGTTGAGAGCGTGCCGGTGCCCGAGGTGGGGCATGGAGACGTGCTGGTGCGGGTGAAGGCGGCTTCGATCTGCGGGACGGATTTGCACATTTATGGGTGGGACCGGTGGTCACAGGGGAGGATCAAGCCTCCGGTGACCCTGGGGCATGAATTTTGCGGCGTGGTGGAGCGCGTTGGCGCGGACGTGACGGCGGTGCGAGCGGGCGATTTCGTGAGCGCGGAGATGCACGTGAATTGCGGGCATTGCCACCAGTGCCGGCTGGGCGAAGCGCACATTTGCCCAAACGTGAAGGTCATTGGCATCGATCAGGACGGGGCGTTTGCGGAGTTTGTGAAAATTCCGGCAACGAATATCTGGAAGTTGGACCCGGCGATTCCGGAAAGATATGGAGCGATTCTCGATCCGCTGGGGAACGCGGTGCATACCGTGCTGGCGGGAGCGATTGCGGGGCAGACGGCATTGGTGACTGGTTGCGGGCCGATTGGGTTGATGTCGATTGCGGTGGCGAAGGCTTGCGGCAGCTCGACCGTGTTTGCGACGGAGACGAATGCGCACCGGCGTGAGATGGCGAAGCAGATGGGCGCGGATGTGGTGATCAATCCGGCGGCGGAAGACGCGGTGAAAAAGATTTTGGCGGAGACGGGCGGAACGGGAGTGGATGTGCTGCTGGAAATGAGTGGGGTGCCTTCGGCGATCCAGCAAGGGTTCAAGGCGCTGCGAGCGGGTGGACGCGCTTCGTTGCTGGGGATTCCTACGGAGAATGTGCCGCTGGACCTGGTGAATGATGTGATTTTCAAGGGCGCGACTGTACAGGGGATTTACGGGCGGCGGATGTACCAGACCTGGGTGCAGATGACAGCGCTGCTGAAGGCGGGGCGGTTGAACCTGGAGCCGCTGTTTGGGGAGAAGATCGCGCTGGAGAAGTTCGAGGATGCGTTCGGGAAGTTGCAGAATGGGTTGGCGGGGAAGATTTTGATCTATCCGAATGGAATGGGGAAATAGAAAAAGAAAGCTTAACGCAGAGACACAGAGAGCGCAGAGTTCGGAGAAGAAGAGATGAGTGAAGCGGGAACAACAGCGACGAAGCAGAATCCGTTGGGGTATGTGACGGAGACTTTGAGTGAGTTGCGGGCGAAGGGCGTGGCGCCGAAGCTGCGAATATTGGAAGGCGAGCAGAAGCCTGTGTGTGTGTTTGACGGGCGCGAGGTGATCAACCTGGCGTCGAATAACTATCTGGGGCTGACTTCGGACAAGCGGCTGCGGAAGGCGTCGATTGAAGCAATCCGGAAATATGGAGTGGGCGCCGGGGCGGTGCGGACAATTTCCGGAACGATGAAGCTGCACATGGAGTTGGAAGAGCAGATCGCGAAATTCAAGAACGTGGAAGCTTGCGTGGTGTTCCAGTCGGGATTCACGGCGAACGCGGGAACGGTTTCGGCGGTGCTTGGAAAAGAAGACCTGATCATTTCGGATGAGCTGAATCACGCGTCGATTATTGACGGAGCGCGGCTTTCGAAGGCGACGATCAAAGTGTTCAAGCACAAGGATGTGGCGGACTGCGAGCGGATTTTGCAGGAACACGCTTCGTTCCCCGGGAAGAAATTGATCATCACCGACGGCGTGTTTTCCATGGACGGGGACATCGCGCCGCTGCCGGCGCTTTGCGATCTGGCGGAAAAATACGGCTGCATCATGATGGTGGACGACGCGCACGCCAGCGGGGTGCTGGGACGCGCCGGCCGAGGCACCGTGGATCATCACCAGTGCCACGGACGCGTGCACATTCAGGTGGGGACGTTGAGCAAAGCGATCGGCTCGATGGGTGGGTATGTTTGCGGTTCGCGCGACCTGATCGACTTTTTGTATTTGCGCGCGCGGCCGTTTTTGTTTTCGACTTCGCATCCGCCGGCCACGGCGGCGGCTTGCCAGGCAGCGTTCGCGCTTCTCGATTCACCAGACGGCGAGAAGCTGGTGAAAAAACTGTGGGCGAACACGAAATTTTTCAAGCGCGAATTGAAGAAACGCGGGTTTCAGTTCAAGACCAGCGAGACGCCGATTGTGCCGATTCACGTGGGTGATGGCGCGAAAGCGTATGAATTTTCGCGGAAGCTTTTCGAGGCGGGAGTTTTTGCTCCCGCTGTGGCTTATCCGACAGTGGCTGAGGGAAAAGCCAGGCTGCGGGCGATGGTGAGCGCGGCGCACAAGCGGGAGCACCTGCTGAAGGCGGCGGATATTCTGGCGGAAACGGCGAAGCCGCTGGGCATTGTTTAGGGCCATTCGCCCCAGAGTGCGCACTCTCGAGCAGGGTGTAGATCTTTCAATTTTGGGACGTTTTGCACAGCTTTCGCACACTTTTCCCAGCGCCTCGATCTGCCAACCCATTGATAACAAATGACCTAATGATGGCAAGCGGTTTGCGGCTATCAAATCGCACTCTCGCTACCCTTATTAGTAGTCGGGCCAGCCCAGCCTGTTCAATGACCATTTAAATGAGGAGGATTCGTACATGAAACTCACTGGGTTTGCATTGGTGACGGGGATTCTGTTTGCCGGCGTCGCCGCCGCGCAAACGCAAGCGGACGCGCAGGCCGGAGCGCAGGCAGGTGCGCAAACGTCGGTGCAGGCCGGCAAGACGCAGGCGCAGGGGTCGGGTTCAGCTTCAGCGGCTTCATCCGCGTCAGCGCAAAATGGGCAAGCCAATGGTTCGCTCGGCAGCGGCGCGGCAATCAATGCGGAATTGACCGCTCCGGTCGATTCGAAGAAAGCGAAGCCAGGCGATCCGGTGGCCGGACGCACGACCGAGGCTGCAAAAGCGGACGGCAAGACCGTGATACCGAAGGGGTCGAAGCTTGTGGGACACGTGACGCAGGCGTCGGCCCGTGCAAAGGGAGATTCAGAATCGGCGCTGGGCATTGTGTTTGACAAAGCGATTCTGAAGAACGGCCAAGAAGTGCCCTTGAACGTGGCGATTCAGGCGCTGGCATCGGGGCAATCTGCCGTGGCCGCGAACGCCAACGATGATATGGCCGCAATGGGGAGCGCCGGAGGCACGGCCATGGGCTCCGGCAGGGCGACTGGCGGCGCGCTGGGAGGAGTGACTTCCACGGCGGGCACGACCGCCGGCACGGTGACCAACACGGCGGCCACTGCCACCAACACCACGGGCGGCGCGTTGAACTCTACCGTGCATTCGGCGACGAATACCGTTGCGACGTCCCAGGGAGCAACCGGCGGACTAAATGCTACGGGCCAGTTGATGTCGAATAGCCGGGGAGTTTTCGGGATGCAGGGAGTGAACCTGAATTCGGCGACAAACGGCGCGGCGCAAGGGTCGCTGATCACTTCCGCCGGAAAGAATCTGCACCTGGCCAGCGGCACGCAAATGCTGTTGGTGACGCAGGCGGCGGGTTCGGCTGAAACTCCGAAGCCGTAACAGAGTCGTTGAGAAACAGCAGAAAGAAGAGGGCGCACTTCGGTGCGCCCTTTCGTTTTGTTGACCGGGGCTGCGGGCGCGGGGCTTTGCTATACTCGCCCGCATGGCGGCTAAGAGCGAAAACACGAAAAAACTGTTTCTTGTGGATGCGATGGCGCACATCTACCGGGCGTTTTATGCGCCGATGAACCGGATGAACGCGCCGAGCGGAATTCCGACGAAGGTGCCGTTCCTGTTCGCGAATATCGTGCGGAGGCTGCTGAAAGATTACCAGCCGGAGTATGTGGCGATCGTGTTCGACACGCGAAAGCCGACGTTTCGCGACAAATTGTTTGAGAAGTACAAGGCGCAGCGGCCGCCGATGCCGGATGAAATGAGTGTGCAGTTGCCGTACGTGCGGCGGCTGTGCGAAGCAATGCGGATGCCGATTCTGGAACTAGACGGATACGAAGCCGACGACGTGATCGGGACGATGGCCAAAAAGGCAGCGGCGAGCAAGATTGATGTGCTGGTGGTCTCGAACGACAAGGACATGATGCAGTTGGTGAATCCGGGAGTGCGGATTTTGCGGACAGGATCGGGCGGAGCGAAGGCCGACACCATTGTGGACGCCGCGAAAGTGACGGAGATTCTGGGAGTGCCACCGGAAAAGGTCATCGATTTGATGGCGCTCCTCGGCGATACCGTGGACAACATTCCGGGCGCAAAAGGGATTGGAGAAAAAGGCGCGACGGAATTGATTCAAAAGTACGGAAGCGTGGAGAGCGCGCTGGACCACGCGGATGAAGTGACGAACAAGAGATACCGCGAAGCGCTGCAGCAGCAGCGGGAACAAGTGATGATGAGCAAGCAGTTGGCGACGATTGACCTGGATGTGCCGCTGGAGGTGGATCTGGAGAAGCTGCAAGTGCGAGCGGCGGATCCGGCGGCGCTGGCGGAGCTGTACCGGGAGCTGGGGTTTAATTCGTTGTTGAAGGAATTGCTCGCGGCGGAAGGAAGTGGCGAGTGGCGAGTGGCGAGTGGCGAGCAAGACAAAGCGTCGAGCGATACGGCCAGTGGAAAGAAGGACTACGGGCAGTTTGCGAATGTGGAGGAATTCAAAGCGTACCTGAAGAAACTGCCGGCGAAGGCGGAGTTGGCCGCATGGCTGAACCTGGAGACCGGTGAACGCGAGTCGGAAGGATTTGGGACGCGGGTCGCGGGAATTGAGGTTTCGCAGAAAGAAGGAGAGGGCCGCTCGGTTTGGGCGGATGAAAAGGGCGAGGTGATGAAAGCCCTGGCCGCGGTGGTGCAGGACGCCAAACGGCGCAAGATTGTGCACGACCCGAAACTGTTCCAACTCCTGGCGGGGGGCGCGGAAAAGATCGAGCACGCGACGCAGCTTTATTCTTATTTGTTGCGGCCGACGACGGCGAACCACAATTTCGCGGACGTGATTTTCCGGCAGTTCAATGTGCCGATTGGCGGAGGCGCGGGGGAGCGAGCCGACTGGTTGCAGAAGCTGGCGCCGGCATTGCGCAAAGAGGTGGAGGCGCAGGAGCTCGACGGCGTTTACGAAAAAATTGATCTGCCCCTTTCGGGAGTGCTGGCGGAGATGGAACGCACGGGAATTCTGGTGGACCCAGAAGCGCTGGCGAAGATGTCGCACTCGATGGAGAAAGAGGTGCGGCGGCTGGAGAAGGAGATCTGGAAGCTCGCCGGTTCGGAATTCAACGTGAACTCGCCTGTGCAACTGGCGGAGATTCTTTTCGACAAGCTGAACCTGCAGCCGCCGGTGCGGCGCGGCAAAGGAAAGGTGCGGTCGACAGCGGCGGACATTCTGGAAGAGATGAAAGAGCAGCACGAGCTGCCGGGCAAGGTGATCGAGTATCGCGAGATTGCCAAGTTGAAATCCACCTACGTGGATGCGCTGCCGAAGCTGATTCATCCGGAGACGAAGCGGCTGCACACAAGTTTGTCACAGACGGGGACAGCGACGGGAAGACTCAGCTCCAGCGATCCGAATCTGCAGAATATTCCGATTCGCAGCGAGCTGGGGCGGGAGATTCGGGCGGCTTTCGTGGCGCAGAAAGGCCAGATCCTGCTTTCGGCGGATTATTCGCAGATCGAGCTGCGGATCATGGCGCATTTTTCGATGGACCCGGTGCTTACGGAGGCGTTCCGCGACGGCGAAGATATTCACGCGCGCACGGCGCAGGAAGTGTTTGGCGTTGGGCCGCTGGCACAGACGGCGGAACATCGCCGCGCGGCAAAAGCGATCAACTTCGGAATCATCTACGGACTTTCGGCGTTCGGGCTGGCGCAGCAACTGGGAATCGAGCAGAAAGAGGCGTCGCAATTCATCAATGCGTATTTCACGCGGTATCGCGGCGTGAAGCAGTATCTGGAGAACGTGCTGGTGGAAACGCGGAAGACAGGCGTGGCGAAAACCTTGTTCGGCAGAATCCGGCCAATCCCGGAAATCAACTCGCCGCAAGCGCAACTGCGGAATTTTGCCGAACGCACGGCGCTGAATTCCCCGCTACAGGGGACGGCGGCGGACCTGATCAAGATGGCGATGATATCGATTGACGAGCGATTGAAGAAAGAAAAGCTGGCCGCAAAAATGATTCTGCAGGTGCACGACGAATTGCTGTTCGAGCTGCCGGTGAAGGAAAAGAGCAAGCTGGAAAAACTGGTGAAGGAAGAGATGGAAAACGTACACAAACTGGTGGTGCCGCTGGTGGTGGAGATGGGGACCGGCCCGAACTGGCGCGATTTGGATTGACGAAATTCTGGTTTCCAGCCCAGGCGGTTGGAAGAGTTAGAATAATGTTGGAAGGCTCGCCCCAGCCGGCAGGCAACACTTAGGTTACCCGGGGAATCCGAAATCGCAGTGGCCGCGCACCTGCATGCTAGCTTTCAAGGGATGAAAGCGCGAGGTACGACAATGGGGCGCGATGGAAAACTTCTTCTGACCCTGGCCGTTTTGTGGTGCGCGGGCTGCAGCGGCGGACATTCCTCCACCAGAGGTGGTAACCCAACAGGAATCAGCGTGTCGGTGTTCCCCAGCGCCACATCCGTGGTGCTGGGACAAACGGTGCCGTTCAGCGCAACAGTCACGGGCACGACGAACACGGGCGTGAACTGGGAAGTGGCGGGAATTCTGGGAGGAAATGCCACTGTCGGGACCATCAATACGGCCGGACTCTATACAGCACCGAATGCATTGCCGAATCCCACGACGGTGGTGGTGACGGCCGTTTCGCAGGCGGACCCCACAAAGACGGGAACGGGCCGCGTGCAGGTCTTTCAATCGAACCCCAACCAGAACGCGCAGAGCTTGCCGATCGAACTGGGAACCTCAGGCGGGAATGTGGACGACAAGAGCGGGCGATTTTGCTGCGGCGGAACGCTGGGCTCGCTGCTTACGCGAAATGGCAGTTTCTACATTCTGAGCAACAACCACGTGCTGGCCCGGAGCGATCAGGCATCTCCGGGGGAACCGATTTCGCAGCCAGCGATTATTGAAACGAACTGCTCGACCGTGGGAACAAACACGGTGGCGCACCTGACGTCGTTTGTGAATCTGCAGGCGTCAGGCACGAACGTGGACGCGGCGATCGCGTTGATCGCGCCGGGCGCCGTGGATCTGACGGGCAAGATACTTTTGCTGGGCAGCACGGCAACGGGAAGCACACCGGATCCCGGGCCGCCGCATCAAGGGCGCGGGATTCTTGCTTCCATCGGGAAGCAAGTGGCGAAGAGCGGCCGCACGACCGGATTGACGTGCTCCACGGTGGCGGCGACAAACCTGAGCACCGTGGTGACTTACCAAACCCTGTGCAATGGGGGAACGACCTTCAGCGTCACCTACAGGAATCAAATTTCGGTTTCCGGGGGAGGTTTCAGCGCCGGAGGAGATTCCGGATCGCTGATCGTGGATCAATTGACGGCGGACCCGGTGGCGCTGCTTTACGGAGGATCGGACACGGACACGGTTGGCAATCCGGTGGGAGATGTACTGACCGAACTGGCGGATCCGATGGGGAACCAGCCTTCCTTTGTTGGCAGCGCTTCGACGCACCCGGTGATCGGCTGCACGCTGGCGGGAGCGGTGGTGAAGGCCGCGGCTCAGCCAGCCATGGCCGTGGATGCCGCTTCGATTGCGGTGGCGCAGCGGGCGCGTGATTCGCACGCGCCGGAGTTGCTGGCAAATCCTTATATATACGCCGTGGGCGTGGCGCCGAGCATGGATCGTCCGGGCGATGCTGCGGTGCTGCTGGTGGTGAATCCAGGGCAGAAGCCAACGCCGCTGCCGGCGACGATTGACGGTGTGGCGACGCGAATCGTTGCGATGGGGGGCGCGGCTCCGCATGGGATTCTTGAGTACGAGACGGCAGCCAGAATCGTTCCGGCGCAGGATGTGTTTGCGGTGAATGCGCTGGACCAGACGGAACTGGAACGCGCAAAAGCGGTTCACGCCGCGCACGTGGACGAATGGATGAAGCAGTCCGGCGTGCAGGGAGTGGGCATCACATCAAGCGCGGACGCACCGGGCGAAGCCGCGCTGATGATTTACCTGGTGCGCGGGGCAAAACACAACGCAATTCCCGCGGTGATTGACGGTCTGCGGACTCGCGTGCGAGAGACAAGCCGCTTCACCGCGGGACGCCGGGGACAAGAGCCGGAGCAGGGATGCAGAGTGCCTGCCACGATGCCTACGAAGGCAGCGAGGACGAAACCCTAGCTGCCGCGGATAGGAACCGATCTCGATTTTTGGGGCGCCCGCAGAGATGCGCGGCGCTCGATTCATTTTGATGTGGCGTTATGATGGAATCAAGAATTCCAAATGGAAATGGAGAGTCGAATGGCACACTCGGCAAAATTTCTTGCACTGGTGAATGATGCGAAGAAGCGGGTCAAAGAGACAAACGTGCCGGACGTGAAGCGCCGGATGGATGCGGGAGAGAAATTCGTCCTGGTGGACGTGCGGGAAGAAAGCGAGTGGGCGCAGGGGCATCTGCCGGGCGCGATTCACCTGGGCAAGGGGATTATCGAGCGGGACATGGAACAGCGCGTGCCGGACACCGGCGCCAAGGTAATTCTTTATTGCGGCGGTGGATTTCGCTCGGCGTTGGCGGCCGACAATCTGCAGAAGATGGGCTACAACAACGTGGAATCGATGGATGGCGGATGGAAGGGTTGGATTGCCGCGGGGCTTCCCACGCAAAAAGGTTAAAGCGGAAGTGCGCCTCTAGCGCAAAAAAAGCTGCAACAACCGGGCAGATCCATACATCTCAAATAAGCAGGCGGTGGCCGATTGGAAGCGGCGGATTCGGCTGGACGCGCGAGGCGTCAGCGGAATGGGCATGGCGGCTTGCTACTTTATTTAGAGAACATAATCAGGAAGAAGGTCAAACATGAAGAGCACAAGCGCAACGCAATCGAGTGTGGAGCGGCCGGCGGCGAAGGCCGGAAATTTTGTGATTGGAGGCGACCTTCGGGTGCACCGCCTCGGATTCGGGGCGATGAGAATCACCGGCAAGGGCATCTGGGGTGAGCCGAAGGATCGCGCGGAAGCGATTCGAGTGCTGCGAAAGGCCGTGGAGTTGGGAATCGATTTCATCGACACGGCGGATTCCTACGGGCCTTCGGTCAGCGAGGAAATTATCGCCGAAGCGCTCTACCCATATCCGAAAGAATTGGTGATCGCGACGAAAGCCGGGCTGGAGCGCCCGGGACCCGATCAGTGGGTGCCGAACGGCAAGCCGGCACATCTGCGCAAGGCATGCGAGGGAAGCCTGCGGCGATTGCGGGTTGAGCGGATCGATCTTTTCCAGTTGCACCGGATTGATGACAAGGTGCCGGCGGAAGATCAGCTGGGAACATTAAAAGAGTTGCAGCAGGAAGGAAAAATCAAGCACATCGGACTTTCCGAAGTAAGCGTGGCGCAGATTGAAAACGCGCGAAAGCATGTGCCGATTGTTACGGTGCAGAACCGTTACAGCGTGCTTGATCGCGGCGCCGAGGACGTGTTGGAGTATTGCGAGCGGGCAAAGATTGGGTTCATTCCGTGGTTCCCGCTGGGTGCGGGGCAGTTGTCCGCGGCAGGCAGCAAACTGGTGAAGATCGCGGAGCAGGCGAAGATGACGCCGTCGCAGTTGGCGCTCGGATGGCTGCTGCGGCGCTCGCCGGTGATGCTGCCGATTCCCGGCACTTCACAAGTGGCGCACCTGGAAGAAAACGTTGCGACGGCCGCAGCAACAATGGACGACGCCATATTTCGGGAACTAAACAAGCTAACTGGCAAAGCCTAGCCGCCCCGAAGGCGACGGGCTTATTTGGCGGCGAGAAGCGTCTTCGCTTCGGCCAGTTCCGGCCGATCGGACATGCTGCCGTTGCAGTTCTTGAGGAGTTGCGCGTAGTATGCCGCGGCTTTCTCTTTTTGATGAGTCAGCTTGGCGGCTTGCGCGGCGCCGTAGAGGCCGTTGAAGCGGTTCGGGTCGGTGCGCAACGAGGTTTCGTATTCTGCCAGCGCTTCCTGCGGCTTCTGCATTTCCAGGAGCATGTCCGCGAGCATTTCACGGACCGGAAGATCGGTTTCTCCCTTGCCGATTTTATCCTGGGTGTCTGCGACAGAACGCAAACGCGTAACCGCTTCGGAGGTTTTGCCCGAAGCGAAGTCAGCCCAGGCCTGCATAACATCGCGAGTGTCTTTTAAGGTTGCGGCAAGGTAGGGCTTGTCCCCCTTGCGCGTGGCTTCAACCAGCTCATCTGCGTGTTTCAAGGCGTCCTGTGCGGCCGCAGCGTCGTGAAGATGGCCGGCGGCGACAGCGCGGCTCCAATAGGCAATGAGCTGCACGTTGGGCGGTGTGTTGCTGGCGGGCTGCTGAGCAAGGGCTTCTTTCCACTGGCGGCGCTCGATGGCGTACATCGCGGGAGCCATGGCCTTGTGGAACTGAAAGTAGTCCTTGAACTGAGGATCGGCGCTGGACTCTGGAAGGGCGGCGAATGCTTCGACATCGGATTTGGCGCGCGCGTCATCGCCAATCTGAAGATAGGCGTATTCGAGGAAGTCCATCGAATGCATTTTGTGGTGCAACACATGGACGTGCATCGCGGCCATCTGGTCGGCGATCTGAATGGCGGCGAGGTTGGAATTGATGTCGTCCTGCCATAGGCCGAGGCGCGCAAAGATGTGCGACGGCATGTGAACCGCGTGGGCGGAGGCCGGCGCGATGCCTGCATACTTGCGCGCGGCGGGCAGAGCGAGGCTTGCCATCGAGGGGTTGTCGCAACTGTGAATGATGTAGTGGGCGATGCCGGGATGATCGGGTTGCTCCTCGTAGAGTTTGTTGAGAATTGCCACAGCGGCTTTGGCGTTGGCGAGATTGGGATCGCGCTCGGGCGCCGAGCCGAGCAGTGCCAGCGCGTACAAGATGGCGGCTTCACGATCCTGCGGATTGCGCTGGTGAACGCCATCCATGGCTTTCGCGTAGGCTTCGGCGCGCTTTTCGTGATCGATTTTGCCGGCGTCGCTGTAAAAGACGGTCAGCGCCTGGATGTAGTCGCGTTCGCGCGCGGTGGGAGGATTGAGCGAGCGCGCTTTGGCCAAGAGTTCCCCGCCGCGCTGGAGATCGGGTTTAGAGGGGCGATCCCACAACTGGTGATATAAGCTCATGGCGTGGCCCCAGTAGGCCATGGCGCAACCGGGATCTTTTTTCTGGATTTCTTCAAATTGGCTGATGGCTGTTTCGTACTCGAAGGAATAGAGCAGCGCCATGCCGCGCTCAAACAGCGGCTGCACAGCGGGCGCACACGAGGTGGGGAAGGAGACAGTGCCGAGCTTTTCACCGGCGTCGTGGTGATGATGCGGTTCGTTTTGAGCGAAACAAGATGGCACAGAAATTAGGACGGCAAGAAGTAGCAGGGCACAGACGTTTTTCATCGCACGCTCCAGATCAGCGAAAGCGTAGCCCTATGGCGATGATGTGTCAACGAAGCGGGCACGGAATCCCCAGCTGAAACGAACAAACCTGATCAGGGGATTGCACGGGGAAAATTGGCTGGGGCGGAAGGATTCGAACCTTCACCGTCCTCATTAACAGTGAGGTGTCCTACCAGTTGGACCACGCCCCAGCGGGTTTTGCATGGCTGCTCCGGGGAGGGCCGGAGCCTGCAGGCCAAGCCTGCAAAGCGATGAAGAACATAAAAAGCATAGCATGGCGGGTGCCATAAAGAAGAGTGGAATGGACCGAGGTCAAACATAAGAAAGATTTATTCTGGAAGCAGTCCCGAGAGCGACAGGAATGGAGCCAGAGGAGTTCTGATTCGGGAATAATTGCCACGATGAACTTGGTTGGTGATTTGTTTTGAAGCGTTCAAACGGGCCGTCCTTTCCGTAGTCCTTACGTTCGAAGAATTCAAACGCGAAAAAAATGGATTGGAGTTGCATTCCCTGAAAAATTATTGGACACTAATCGGTCGCTGATGTACCCGGACATGCGCTGTCCGGCAGAAGAGTGGACAACTTCGGGGGATCAACGTTCATGGGGAAGAAGCTCGCTCTAGCGCAACTCTGACATGGCACAAATCTTTCACCGCAGTGCAAATTTTATTGCTCGAGCCAGCTTGCTGGGAGTGGCCGTTTTGGGGGGAGTTGCATTGACGGCGGTCTTCGTCGTCGCGAGATCTCCCTACATCACCAATCAAAACGTAACGCGGACTCAGCCGGTTCAATTTAGCCATAAGCATCACGTCGGGGATGACGGGATCGATTGCCGGTATTGCCACACCAGCGTGGAAAGCTCGGCGTTTGCGGGAATTCCGCCGACCAAGACCTGCATGAACTGCCACTCGGTTCTTTTCAACAATGTGGGTTACCTGGAACCGGTGCGCGAAAGCTACCGCTCGGATGAATCGATTCGCTGGAATAAAGTGCATCGCCTGGCCGACTACGTGTATTTCAACCACAGCATTCACATCAATAAGGGCATTGGCTGCTCTTCCTGCCACGGCAGCGTGAACCAGATGCCGCTGATGCTGCAGGCCTCGCCTTTAAATATGAATTGGTGCCTGGAATGCCACCGGAATCCTCAGCAGAATCTTCGCCCGAAGGATCAGATTTTCAACATGGACTGGAAAGCACCCGCAAATCAGGAACAAGCAGGGCGGCAACTGGCGGCGGACTATAAGCTGCGAACCACGGCCGAGCTGACAAGCTGTTCGACGTGTCACCGTTAATGGATGCTATGAGCGATCACGAACACGAGAAGCAACTGCGCATACTGCAAGGCCCGCTGGCCGCCAAGCCCGCACCGGACGAGAACCACGGGCACGATCATGAAGACGCCGAGATCGTGGACGACACGCTGCGCGAGCACCGCCTGGAACTTTCCGCGGTCAGAGAAAAGCTGAAGGACAAGAGCGGAAAGCAGTACTGGCGGACGCTGGAAGAGCTTTCGGAAGATCCGCATTTTACGGAATTGCTGCACCGGGAATTCCCGCGGCACGCTTCGGAATGGGACGATGCGGTGGACCGCCGCGACTTCCTGAAATTGATGGGCGCTTCGCTGGCGCTGGCGGGGCTTGCCGGCTGCGGGCGGCCGGATGAATCGCACATCGTGCCGTATGTGAAGCAGCCGGACGGCATGGTGCTGGGCAAGCCGAATTATTTTGCGACGGTGATGCCGTTTGGCGCGGACGCGGTTGGCGTGCTGGTGGAAAGCCACGAAGGACGCCCGACGAAGATTGAAGGGAATCCGGATCATCCGTCGAGCCTGGGCGCGACGAGCGCGATGGTGCAGGCTTCCATCTTGAATTTGTACGATCCGGATCGCGCTCAGACGGTGCTGGAGGGCGGCGAAATTCGCGCCTGGTCCACATTCCTGGATGCCGCGCAGGAAGCGGCCACGGGTGCAAAAGCCGCGGGTGGAGCGGGTTTCCGGATTCTGACCGGCACGGTGACTTCCCCGACGCTGGCGTCGCAATTGCGCAAGCTGCTGGCGATGTTCCCGCAGGCGAAGTGGCACCAGTGGGAGCCGGCGGTCAGCGATGGCGCGCGCGAAGGCGCGAAGCTGGCGTTTGGGCGGGTGGTCAACACGGTTTATGTTCCGGCCAAAGCCGACGTGATTTTGTCGCTGGATGCGGATTTCCTGGCGGGCGGGCCGGGACACATTTCGTACGCGAGGCAGTGGGCGCGGCGGCGCAAGCTGGAGAGCACCAGCGATACGATGAACCGGCTGTACGTCGTCGAACCGACGCCAACGGTGACCGGTTCTTCCGCGGATCATCGTTTTCCGATGCGCGCGTGCGATATCGAGCTGTTTGCGCGGGCGCTGGCGGCGAAACTTGGGCGCGGCAATGCGGCAAGCTTGCCGGCGGACGCGGAAAAGTGGTTGAACACGGTTGTTGCGGATTTGCAGAAAGCGCACGGCAATTCGCTGGTGGTTGCTGGCGAGCAGCAGCCGGCAGCGGTACACGCGTTGGCCCACGCGATTAACGCGGCGCTGGGGAACCTGGGAACAACCGTTTATTACACCGAGCCGGTGGAAGCGGAGCCGGTCAATCAACTGGATTCGCTGCGGGATCTTTGCGCGGATATGGATGCCGGCAAAGTGGATTTACTGGTGATTCTCGGCGGAAACCCGGTGTACGACGCGCCGCACGATTTTGATTTTGTTGCGAAACTGAAGAAGGTGCACAACTCCGTGCACCTGAGCCCCTATTTCGATGAAACCTCGGCCTACTGCAAGTGGCATGTTTCGGAATCGCATTACCTGGAGAGCTGGAGCGACGCGCGGGCTTACGACGGAACGGCGAGTATCGTCCAGCCGCTGATTTCGCCGCTCTATTACACAAAATCGGCGCATGATGTGGTGGCTGCATTCAGCGACAAGCCGGGTCAGCCCGCCTACGACGTCGTGCACACGTACTGGACGGAGGCATCCACGAAACTCGGAACCGCGATTGATGCCGGTTGGCGGAAGTGGCTGAACGATGGCGTTATTGCTGGTACGAAATTGCCGGCGATTACTCCGGAACTGAAATTCAACCCCGCGAGTCTGACTGCGCCGAAGGCGATGCCGGCAGCCGAAGTCGAATACATCTTCCGGCCGGACCCGACAATTTATGATGGGCGATTCGCGAACAACGGCTGGCTGCAGGAATTGCCGAAGCCGGTGACCAAGCTGACGTGGGATAACGCGGCGCTGGTCAGCCCGAAATTCGCGCAGAAAAACGACCTGGCGCACAAAGTGATTTCGCGCGGCGGCGAGCACGGGCAGATTCGCTCGACCGTGGTGGATATCGAGTTGAACGGAAGCAAGGTGACCGCGGCTACGTGGACGACGCCGGGACAGGCGGAAAACACGGTGGTATTGCCGTTGGGCTACGGGCGGTCGCGCTCGGGTTTTGCGGGGACGAACAAGGGCTTTAACGCATACATGGTGCGTACGTCGAACGCCATGTGGAGCGCCGCGGGCGGAAAGATGACTGCGACCGGTGACGGATATCCGCTGGCGTGCACCCAGTATCACTTCAACATGGAAGGCCGGCAGATCCTGAGCACGGCCACGCTGGACGAGTACAAGAAGAATCCCGGTTTTCCGCACGAGCAGCACGAAGAAGTCGCGAAAGATGATTCGCTGTACAAGGAATTTGCCTACCCCGGATACGCGTGGGGCATGGCGATTGACCTGAACAAGTGCAACGGCTGCAACGCGTGCGTGGTGGCTTGCCAGTCGGAAAACAACATTCCGGTGGTCGGCAAGGACCAGGTGATGCGCGGGCGTGAAATGCACTGGATCCGCATCGACCGCTACTACACCCACGTGCCTTCGGCGATGGAAGGCTATACGGGCGACCCGTCGGAATATAACGCGGCGCTCGATAATCCCCAGACATTCTTCCAGCCGGTGCCGTGCATGCAGTGCGAAAACGCGCCATGCGAGCAGGTTTGTCCGGTGGGCGCGACGGCGCACAGCGCGGAAGGCCTGAACGACATGGTGTACAACCGTTGTGTTGGCACGCGCTACTGCTCGAACAACTGTCCTTATAAAGTGCGGCGGTTTAATTTCCTGCGGTTCCAGGATTGGGAGACGCCGCAACTGAAACTCTTGCGCAATCCGGAAGTGACCGTGCGCAGCCGCGGCGTGATGGAAAAGTGCACGTACTGTGTGCAGCGGATCAATAACGCGCGCATTGACGCGGAAAAGCAGAACCGCCCGATTCGCGACGGCGAAATTGTGACTGCCTGCGAATCCGCGTGCCCGACAGAAGCGATTGCGTTTGGCAACATCAACGATCCGAATAGCAAGGTGGCGAAGTTGAAGGCGCAGCAACGGAATTACACTCTTCTGGGCGAATTGAATTCACGGCCGCGGACTACGTATTTGGGCGCGGTACGAAATCCGAACGCGGAGCTGGAAAAGGCATGAGCGTAACGCAGAATTTGCCGCCGGGGCACGAGCCGGAACCATGGCTTGAGCCGGGGCATACCTACGCCTCGGTCACCGACAAGATTTCGTCGGTGGTGCTGACGCGGCCGCTGGGAATCGGATGGCTCGCCGGATTTGCCTTCGTGTTCGGCATCGTCATGATGTTGAACCTGGCGGTTGGTTATCTGATCGTCAAAGGCACGGGAATCTGGGGCATCAACATCCCGATCGGCTGGGGCTTTGCGATCGTCAACTTCGTTTGGTGGATCGGTATCGGCCACGCTGGGACGCTGATTTCGGCGATTCTTTACTTGTTGAACCAGAAGTGGCGCACCTCGATCAACCGGTTCGCGGAGGCGATGACGCTGTTTGCCGTGGCTTGCGCGGGACTCTTTCCGCTGATCCATACCGGACGGCCGTGGATGGCTTATTACATGTTCCCGTATCCGAGCACGATGGGAATCTGGCCGCAGTTCCGCAGCCCGCTGATCTGGGACGTTTTCGCGGTTTCGACGTACGGCACGGTTTCCCTGTTGTTCTGGTTTGTGGGATTGTTGCCGGACCTGGCGACATTGCGGGACCGGGCAAAGAGCCGCTGGCAGCAGTTAATCTTCGGGATGCTGTCGATGGGATGGCGCGGGTCGGCGCGGCACTGGCATCGGTATCAGGTGGCATATCTGCTTCTGGCGGGTCTCGCGACGCCCCTGGTGCTTTCGGTGCATACCGTTGTGAGCTTCGATTTCGCGACGGGTATCGTTCCCGGCTGGCATACGACGATCTTTCCTCCTTACTTCGTTGCCGGCGCGATTTATTCCGGCTTTGCGATGGTGCTGACGCTGGCGATTCCGCTGCGCAAGGCGTACGGCCTGGAAGGCTTCATCACGCTGCGGCACCTGGAGCAGATGGCCAAGGTAATGCTCGCCACCGGGCTGATCGTGGCGTACGGCTACTTCATCGAATTCTTCATGGCGTTCTACAGCGGAAACAAGTTCGACGTATTCCTGGCGCAGCAGCGGCTGCATGGACCGTACGCGCCGTTTTACTATGCCCTGATATTGTGCAACATCCTGACTCCGCAGCTGCTGTGGTTCAAGAAGGTGCGGCGCAACATTCCGGCGCTGTTTGTGATGTCACTGATCATCAACTTGGGGATGTGGCTGGAGCGGTTCGTGATCGTGGTGATTTCACTGACGCGCGACTTCATGCCTTCCGCTTGGGGCCGGTATTCGCCAACGGTGTGGGACTATGCGACGTTTGCCGGCACGCTCGGCCTGTTCACAATGCTGATCTTCCTCTTCGTGCGCGGGCTTCCGGCGATCGCCATTTCGGAAATGCGCGAACTGGTGCATCAGGAATCGCATGGCAATGAGGGGCACCAATGAGTGAACGGCGTTCCCTGCTGTTTGGCTTGATGGGCGAATTTTCCACGCCCGAAGACCTGCTGGCCGCGACGAAGAAGGCGCGGGAAGCGGGCTACAAGCATATCGAAGCGTACACGCCGTTTCCGATCGAAGGATTGTCGGACGCGGTGGGTTTCCGCGGCTTTCGCAGCAACTTGGTCGCTGTGTTGACGCTGATCGGCGGAATGGGCGGCGGGTTAACGGGATTCGGGCTGCAATACTGGGTTGCCGGGATTGCATATCCGATTAATATCGGCGGGCGGCCGTTCAACAGCTGGCCGGCGTTTATTCCGGTGACGTTTGAATTGACGGTGCTGGGCGCGGCGACTTTCGCGGTGTTCAGCATGCTGGCGCTGAACAAACTGCCGCAGCCGTATCATCCGGTGTTCAACGTGGAACGGTTCAGCCAGGCGTCAACGGACAAATTCTTTTTGTGCATCGAAGCGCGGGATCCGAAATTCGAGCTGGCGGAAACCGCCAAATTCCTTCAAAGCCTGCACGCGCAGCACGTCAACGAGGTGAAGGATGAAGAATAAACCTTCCCTGTTTGCGATGGCGGTGTTGTTCGCGCTTGGGTTTGCGGGCTGCGAGAATACACTGCGCCAGGACATGGCGAACCAGCCGCGGCAGAATCCCTTGTCGCCGAGCGATTTTTTTGCGGACGGCCGATCGGAGCGGCCGGCGATTGAAAACACGGTGGCGCGCGGATCGGTTCAGGATGATGCGCTGCTGGTGCCGAAGGAATCGAACGCGTTTCCGCTGCCGCTGACCGCGGAATTACTGGAGCGCGGCCAGCAGCGGTACGGGATTTTCTGCACCCCATGCCATGGAATTCAGGGCGACGGCCTGGGCATGGTGGCGATGCGTGGAATGAAGCATCCGCCGAGTTACCACCAGGAGCGGCTGCGCAACGTGCCGAACGGCTATTTGTACGACGTGGTCACCAACGGATTCGGCGCGATGTACGGTTATTCGGCGCAGATTTCGCCGCGGGACCGCTGGGCGATTGTGGCCTACCTGCGGGCGCTGCAGCTCAGCCGGAATGCGCCGGTGGGCCAGTTGCCGGCGGAATTACGGGAGAAATTGATGGCGGGAGGAACCGCGAAGTGAGCGCGCAAGAGTTCAAAGCGCCGGCGAGCGTAGATCGGCTGCAGCAGGCCGGATTGACTGCCGGCGGCGTGGCGGCGTTGATGGCCGTTTATGGCCTGACGAAATCGCCAGCGGACTTTTATCACTCCTACATTTTCAGCTATATGTTGGTTCTGGGCCTGACGGTTGGCTCGTTGGGGCTGCTGATGCTGCAGCACCTGACGGGCGGCATCTGGGGCATCGTGATCCGGCGGCCGCTGGAGGCGGCTTCGCGGAACCTGGTGCTGGTGGCGGTGCTATTTATTCCGATCGCGATGGGGATGAAATATCTCTACTCCGGGAGCGACCGCGAGACCGGCTGGCTGAATGCACCGAAGGAAGGCGAACACGCGCTGACTGCGTGGCAGCAGGGCTATCTGACGTCGGGGGGATTCCTGACGCGCGCGGTGATTTATTTTGCCATCTGGCTGGTGTTGATGGTGGTGTTCAACAACTGGTCGAAGCAGCAGGATCAGTCGAACGGCGAAGGATTGAAGCAGCGGATGAAGGCTCTGGCCGCGCCGGGAGTGATTCTCTACATTCTGGCGATGACGTTTGCGGCGATTGACTGGGTGATGTCGCTGTCGCCACGGTGGGCTTCGACGATTTACGGATTCATTTTCGTCGGCGGGCAGGCGATTAGTTCGATGGCGCTCATGATCGCGGTCACGGTGCTACTGGCGGGTTCGGAGCCGCTGAGCGGAGTAATCAAGAAACGGCACCTTCACGACCTGGGCAAGTGGCTGTTTGCCTTCAATATGCTGTGGGCATACTTTTCATTTTCGCAATTGTTGATCATCTGGTCGGGCAACCAGCCTGAGGAAATTTCATTTTACCGCTCCCGGCTAAACGGGCAGTGGGGCGTAGTCGCGGTCCTGGTGCTGTTGTTCAGCTTCGCGATTCCGTTTCTGCTGTTGCTCTCGAAGGACGTGAAGAAAACGGCCAGCGTGGTTTCGAAGATCGCGGTGTGGATGATCTTCATGCGCCTGGTGGACTTGTACTGGTATACCAAACCGGAATTTACTCACCAGGCTGTGCCGACGTGGCTGGATATCGTGGTGCCGGTCGCGCTGATTGGCTTGTGGTTGGGATTTTTTGCAATGAACCTGAAGCAACGGCCATTGCTGCCGGTGGGCGACCCAAATCTTTCGGAGGCGCTTGCACAGAATGAGCACTGAGCATCACAACCACGGGCAAACGAGCGGCGGGCGTCCGGAGCATGCGGACGTCTCGTTTGAAGTGACGGATGTCCGATCGTCGCCGATTTTCAAATTTCTGACGTATCTCGGAATTACGGTGATCCTGTCGTTCTTCCTTTCTCTGGGGATTTACGAGGGGCTGATTAAGTATTGGAACAGCACCTACGATACGCCTGCACCGATGCGAGAGGCAGGCCCGCACCTGCCGCCGGAGCCGATGTTGCAGGGGATGCCGGGGCATTTGACGGACCCTCAACTGGATATGCGGACAAAGGTGGAAGCGGACACCAGGGCGAACAACGAACTGGGTTGGGCCGACAAGAATGCGGGCATCGCGCAAATTCCAGTAAAAGATGCCATGAAGATTATTGTTGAGAAGGGTTTGCCGGCGGTAAACGCGACGGCGGAGAAAAAGTAAGGATGAACGTGTTTCGCACATTTACGGGAATCGCCGTGCTGCTGTTGGCCGCGGTTGCAGGCAGCGCGCAGATGATTCCGGACAATGTCGGTCAATCGTCAAAAAATCTGCCGCCGGCGCTGGTCAACGTCCGATTTGATCCGCTATTGAACGCGCAGATTCCCGCGGATGCTTCGTTTGTGGATGAAACGGGTGCTCCCGTGACGCTGGGCCAGTATTTCGGCAAGCGGCCGGTGGTGCTGGTATTCGCGTATTTCACCTGTCCGATGTTGTGCAGCCAGGTGGAGCAGGCGACGGTCGGGACTCTGAAAATGCTTTCGTTCAATCCGGGGACGGATTACGACGTGGTGTTCGTCAGCTTCGACAACACGGATACACCGGATGCGGCGTTGAAGAAGAAGAACGAGGCACTGCGGCGGTTTGCGCGGCCCGCGACCGCCGGCGGGTGGCACTTTCTGACGGGGACGCGGGAATCGATTGACGCGGTGACGAAGGCGGCGAATTTCAGCTACAGCTACGACGAAAAGAGCAAAACCTACGGGCATGCGAGCGGCATCCTGCTGCTGACGCCCGAAGGAAGAATTTCGCGGTACTTTTTCGGGGTGGACTACCCGGCAAGCAACGTGCGGCTGGGCCTGGTGGACGCTTCGGCGGGGAAAATCGGGACGCCGGTGGATCACCTGCTGCTGTTCTGCTACCAGTATGACCCGACAAGGGCGCGGTACAGCGCCACGATTCTGACGGTGATCCGCATGGGCGCCGTGGTTACGCTGTTCTGCATGGTGCTGGGCTTCGTGATTTTCCGGCGCCGCGAGCACCAACAGCATTCAAATCAGGAATTGCCGACGCAAGGAGCACACTAGAACCGTGCAGTCACCGTTTCCAACTTTTCCAGAGCAGGCGTCCAATTTCGCGGGCAACGTCGACGCGTTGTTCTCCTTCATCCTGATGACCACGCTGTTTTTCGCGGTGCTGGTGACGGTGCTGATTATTTTCGCGGCGTTCCGGTTCCGGCGGCAGAGCGCGAATGAAGTCGGAGACGATGTTCACGGCAACAACGTTCTGGAAGTGGGCTGGACGCTGATTCCGACCATCATCGCCATCGGGATGTTCGCCTGGGGCGCGGCTATTTACGTGAATTACCGGATTGCGCCGAAAGACACGCTCGACATTTACGTGGTCGGAAAGCAGTGGATGTGGAAGCTGCAGCAGCCGAACGGCCGCAAGGAGATAAACGAGCTGCACGTGCCGGTGAACCGCGACGTTAAGCTGATTATGGGCAGCGAAGACGTGATTCACGATTTTTATGTTCCGGCATTCCGCGTGAAGATGGACGTGGTGCCGGGGCGCTACAACACGATGTGGTTCCGGCCGACGAAGACCGGCAAATACCACTTCTTCTGCTCGCAATACTGCGGAACGAATCACGCGGTGATGGGCGGATGGGTGACGGTGATGGAGCCGGCGGAATACGCGGCGTGGCTTTCCGGAGAAACCGGAGACGTGAATCCAGTGGCGGCCGGAGAGCGGTTGTTCACGCAGTTCGCCTGCAACACTTGCCACCTTCCGAACGGCACAGGCCGCGCCCCTTCGTTGAACGGGGTGTTTGGCGGAAACGTGCTGCTTGCGGACGGCTCCACCGTGACCGCCGATGAAGCGTATATCCGCGAATCGATTTTGCAGCCGAAAGCGAAAATTGTGGCCGGATACCAGCCGGTGATGCCCACGTTCCAGGGGCTGATTACGGAAGAGCAGATATTGAACCTGACGGCCTACATCAAGTCTCTGCAGTCGCAGCCGGTGCCGGCGAAGGGCGCGGGAATTGCGCCGGCGCCAGCGGGGAAGAAATAGCATGAGAGCAGAAGCCACAGCTCCGGCGCTGAAACTGCCGGAAAAACATTATCTGAACGCCACCTACGGAATCCGTTCGTGGTTGCTGACGACGGACCACAAGCGGATTGCGCTGCTCTATCTTGCCTCGGTGACCTTCTTCTTTTTCATCGGCGGATTCTTCGCGATGATGATCCGCCTGCACCTGCTGACGCCGACCGGATACCTGCTTACGCCTGATCAGTACAACCGCATGTTCACCCAGCATGGCGTGACGATGGTTTTCTTCTTCCTGATTCCTTCCATTCCGGCAATCTTGGGAAATTTCCTGATTCCGATCATGATTGGGGCGAAGGATCTGGCGTTTCCGAAGATCAATTTGATCAGCTGGTATATTTACATACTTGGCGGAGCGTTCACGCTGTGGTCCATGGTCAACGGCGGCCTGGATACTGGTTGGACGTTCTACACCCCGCTGAGCACCATTTATTCCAATTCAGCGGTTGCGCCGGCTGTTGTCGGCGTCTTCATTACCGGGTTTTCGTCAATTCTCACCGGTTTGAATTTCCTGGTGACAGTGCACACGATGCGCGCACCGGGAATGACCTGGTTCCGGCTGCCCTTGTTTGTGTGGGCGCACTATGCGACGTCGATTGTGATGATCCTGGGAACGCCGGTGATTGCAATTACCCTGGGACTGGCGGCCATGGAACGGCTGTTTGGGCTGGGATTCTTCAATCCGGCGATGGGCGGAGACCCCATCCTGTTTCAGCACTTGTTCTGGTTCTACTCGCATCCGGCCGTGTACATCATGATTCTGCCGGCCATGGGTGTGATCAGCGAACTGATTCCGACCTTCGCGCGCAAGCGGCTGTTCGGGTACCATTTTGTGGCTGCGGCCAGCCTGGCAATCGCCGTTATCGGCTTCGTGGTCTGGACTCATCACATGTTCCTGACCGGCCAGTCTACTTACGCGGCGGTGGCGTTTTCCTTCCTGACGTTTATCGTGGCGATTCCGTCGGCAATCAAGACGTTTAACTGGACGGCAACCTTATTCGGGGGATCAATTTCGTTCGATACGCCGATGCTGTATGCGTTCGGCTTCCTGGGCCTCTTCATGATCGGCGGGCTGACGGGACTCTTCCTCGGGGCGTTAGGCGTAGACATCAACATTCACGACACCTATTTCGTCGTGGCGCATTTCCACTACATCATGGTGGGCGGAGCGGTGATGGGCTACCTCGGCGGGCTGCATTTCTGGTGGCCGAAAATCACGGGCCGTATGTATCCGGAATGGCTGGCGCGGATTGCGGCATTCATCCTGTTCATCGGATTCAACTTCACGTTTTTCCCGCAATTTATCGTGGGAATCATGGGCATGCCGCGGCGGTATCATACGTACCCGCCGGAATTTCAGATTTACAACGTGATGTCCACGGCGGGAGCTTCGATTCTGGCGGTTGGCTACCTGTTGCCGATGGTGTATCTCACCTGGGCGGCATTTTATGGAAAGGTGGCCGGCGAAAATCCGTGGCCTGCTACTGGCCTCGAGTGGAAGACGCAGTCGCCTCCGTTGACTGAAAATTTCGACGTAACACCGGTTGTGACGTGGGAAGCTTACGACTTCCACAACCGGCCGGATCTGGGGCTGGACGTTCCGAGTGGGAAGGGTTCTCCGGGTGTGGTGGCGCCGGCCCACGGGGACGACTAAAAGAAAGCTGGGCTTCGGCCCGGGGACAGGCGAGCTGTTGGCGCCTGAAACTTGACGGTTAGAGGAGTGCGGAGTGCATCGCACCGGAGCATTGTTCGGGCAGTTCAAGACGCTGGAGCAGCAGAAGGATACTGCCACGCTGGGTATGTGGATTTTCCTGGTGACCGAAGTGATGTTCTTCGGCGGGATCATGCTGGCGTACACGATCAACCGGCACACGTACTTCCACGCGTTCGCGATGGGCAGCAACACGCTGAGCCTGGGCCTGGGCGGATTCAACACGGTGGTGCTGCTGGCCAGCAGCTTTACGATGGCGATGGCGGTGTGGTCGGCGCAGACCAGCAGGAAGGCGCTGATTACCCTGTTCCTTAGCCTGACGATTCTGCTGGGTTTCGTGTTTTTTGGCGTGAAGTACGTGGAGTACTCTCAGAAATTCCACCATCACCTGGTGCCCGGGAAGAATTTCGACATTTCTTATTGCGTGAATAACCCCACGAAGTGCGAAGACATTGATGCCGCGGACCTGGCAAAGGAGAAGGAAGAACTGGAAGCGGCGAAGGCGGCGGACCCGGACCTGAACGCACACGCGCAGCTCTATTTTTCCGCGTATTTCGGAATGACCGGCTTGCACGCTCTGCACATGGTGATTGGCGCGGGATTGCTGTTCTGGTTGCTGAAAGAGTCCGTGGCAGGGAAGTTTAACGCGGAGTGGAACAACCCGGTCGATATCGTGGGGCTCTACTGGCACTTCGTGGACATTGTGTGGATCTATCTTTTTCCGCTGTTATATTTGATTGACAAGCACAAGTAAGCAGGGAGCAAAGCGTGTCTGAACACGAGCACACCGAACACATTGTTTCGCCGGGAATGTATCTGACCATTATTACGACGCTGCTGGCGTTGACTGGTATCACAGTTTATGCCGCGTTCGTGGATCTGGGCAAATTCAACATTGTTGTGGCGCTGCTGATTGCCACGATCAAGGCCACGCTGGTGGTTCTGATCTTCATGCACGCGAAATACGCCCCGGAGCGCACCAAGCTGGTAATCATTGCTGGGATTTTCTGGCTGGCGCTGCTGTTGTTCATGACCCTGAGCGATTATGCTTCGCGGGTGGACTATCGCGGAATAAAATATCCGATGACGCAGAATATTTCGCGCCCCTTCGAAGTTCGCGGCTAACATTTAGAGAGTCCGCGCGTTTCGACGGGAATTGTGAAAAGAGTTAGGAGGCCAAGCGGCCTCCTTTTTTATTGGATCCAGGGTTACGCTGACAAGAAAGAGGGCAGACACACTTCCGCCGATTGGTCAGGTGCAATCCTAGGGTAGTTTGGGGAGCCAGCTGTTTGGACGGATGAAAGAGTTGCAGGGTACGGCAGAAGTGAGGGGAAGTGCGAACCGGCCCAGCCCTCAATCCCCTAAAGGGATCCTCGGCTCGCCTCCCCCACGGGTGTCTAAAGTGCAAACGGCGGACCATTCGTAAGTCTTTTAGTATCAATATATTAAAGTCTGAAACCGGGTAAAAAAGCACTACCCCCGGGGAAATTTTTACTCTGGGAATTGGCCTGCGAGGCGTCCTGGCAAAAATTTTCCCGTCTCGCGCATCCAATCGGCTGGCTAACTTGACCGTTGCTTGCGCGAGTTGCTATGTTGAAAGACTATGCTGGGCTCAGTCTACCTACTGAGCGCCAGGGCTCCTGTGGAGGGAGCGCTTTCGAAATATGGGGATAACGAAACTGGTTGTGCGGGGCGCGCGGCAGCACAACCTGAAGAACATCAGCGTGGAGATTCCGCGAAATACGCTGACGGTGATCACCGGGCTATCGGGATCGGGCAAATCGTCGCTGGCATTCGACACGATTTATGCCGAGGGGCAGAGGCGATATGTGGAATCGCTTTCGGCCTACGCGCGGCAATTTTTAGACCAAATGGAGCGGCCGGAAGTGGATGTGATCGAGGGGCTGTCTCCGTCCATCGCCATAGAGCAGAAGACCACCACGCGGTCCCCGCGATCCACGGTGGGAACCATCACAGAGATTTATGATTACCTGCGCGTCGTCTATAGCGCGGTGGGTGTGCCGCATTGCCCGAATTGCGGGAAGCCAATTACACGGCAATCGAGCGAGCAGATCGTGCAGGCGATTCTGCACGGCGAGCTTTGTAGGGCCGATGATCGCATCATGATCCTGGCGCCGATTGTGCGCGGCAGGAAGGGCGCCTACCGGAAAGAGCTGGAGAAACTGGCGCAGGACGGATTCGTGCGGGTGCGGATCAACGGCGAGTTGCTGCCGCTGGACGAAACGCCGGTGCTGGACAAGCGGAAGAATCACACGATCGAAGTAGTGATTGACCGGTTGTTGGTGAAGCAGGGGGTGGCTTCGCGGCTGGAGCAGTCGATTGCGACGGCCTTGCGGCTGGCGCAGGGCTTGGTGACCGTGGCGGTGGTGGGCGGCAAGGAATACACATTTTCCGAAAAGCTGGCTTGCCCGGATTGTGGATTGTCGGTGCCGCAACTGGAGCCGAGGTCGTTCAGCTTTAATTCGCCTTACGGGGCTTGCCCGGCGTGCAACGGGCTGGGCTCGAAATATGATTTCGATCCGGCCAAGGTCATTGTGGATTGGACGCGGCCGCTGTTTGACGGAGGGCTTGGCCCGGGATCGGGTTCCGCGATTCTGAAGCGGACGCTGGAGCTTGGGGCGTACGCGCATGGATTCCATCTGGACACTCCATTTGAGAAATATCCGGCCAAGGTGCAAAACCTGCTGCTCTACGGATATCCGAATGGGGACGCGAAAAAAGCGGCGGGCGGGCGCTCTGGAGCGGGCGAAAAGGGATTTCGATTCCACGGAATCTTGAAATTTCTGGAGCGGAACTTCGAAGAATCGAATTCTGACTCGTACCGCGAGTGGATGACGCAATACATGTCGGCGACGCTCTGCAGCGCCTGCCATGGGAAGCGGTTGCGGCCGGAATCGCTGGCGGTGAAACTGGCCGGTTGGTCGATTGCGGATTTCACGGCTCTGGCGATCAGCGATGCGCGGCCCGCGGTGGACAAAATTCTGGCCGAGTTGAAACCGAGGCAGAAAGAAGTGGCGGGAAGGCCGCTGGGTGAAGTTGGGGAACGCCTGGATTTTCTGCTGGCCGTGGGGCTGGGTTATCTGAGCCTGGACCGTTCGGCGGCGACACTTTCGGGCGGCGAAGCGCAAAGAATCCGGCTGGCAACGCAGATCGGGTCGCGATTGCGCGGGGTTTTATACGTGCTCGACGAGCCGTCAATTGGTTTGCACGCACGGGACAACGACCGGCTGCTGCATTCGCTGGAGCAATTGCGGAATCTGGGCAACACCGTGCTGGTTGTGGAGCACGATGAAGACACGATCCGGCGCGCGGATTTTGTGGTGGACCTGGGTCCGGGCGCGGGGAATGCCGGCGGTTACCTGGTGGCGCAGGGGAAACCGGCGGAGATTGCGGCTTCCGCGGAATCCTTGACGGGACGATATCTGTCGGGGGCGGTGGGGATTCCGGTGCCCGCCAAGCGCCGCAGTCCGAATGGGAAAGCGATCCAGATTCTTGGCGCGCGCGCGAATAATTTGAAGGATGTGGATGTCACCCTGCCGCTGGGCTTGTTAACGGTGGTGACCGGAGTGTCCGGATCTGGCAAATCCACCCTGGTGAACGACATTCTTTATCGCGTGCTGGCGCAGAAGTTGTACCGGTCGATGGAGCAGCCGGGCGCGCACCGGATGCTAATTGGCGTAGAGCATATCGATAAAGTGATTGAGATTGACCAGGCGCCGATCGGGCGGACGCCGCGATCGAATCCCGCGACGTATACGGGCGTGTTTGCGCCGATTCGCGAACTGTTTGCGATGTTGCCGGAGTCGCGGGAGCGCGGGTACAAGCCGGGGCGATTCAGCTTCAACGTGAAGGGCGGGCGGTGCGAAGCGTGCCAAGGGGAAGGTCTGCGCCGCATCGAAATGAATTTTCTGCCCGACGTGTATGTGACGTGCGAAGTCTGCCGCGGGCGGAGATATAACGCGGAGACGCTGGCGGTGCGTTACAAAGGCCACAGCATTAATGATGTGCTGAACCTGCCGGCAAGCGATGCGCTGAAGCTGCTGGAGAATATTCCGCAGATTCAGCAGAAACTGGCGACGATTGTGGAAGTGGGCCTCGGCTACGTGCAACTGGGGCAATCGGCAACCACACTTTCGGGCGGAGAGGCGCAGCGGATCAAGCTGGCGCGCGAGCTTTCGAAACGCCAGACGGGCAGGACGATGTACATCCTGGACGAGCCGACGACGGGGCTGCACTTCGACGACGTGCGCAAACTGCTGGACGTGCTGCAGCGGCTAGTGGATTTGGGGAATACCGTGTTGATCATCGAGCACAACCTCGACGTGATCAAGCAAGCGGATTGGATCATTGATCTTGGGCCGGAAGGCGGCGCGGGTGGCGGACGGATTGTCGCGCAGGGGACGCCGGAGCTGGTGGCGAAGACGAAAAAGTCGTACACCGGACAGGCGCTGGCGAGGCATCTCGGAATGAACGGCGCGGGCGGGATTTCGGGCAATGGCAATCAGAAGGCGTCGTGAGCCGCCTGCACGCGACAAAGGCTGCAGCCTTTTGCTTGCTTGGTGTGACCGTTCCTCGTAGAGTGATGAGATTCGAATGAGCATTTATGAAATCCAACCTGTGGCGCTGGGCGGCGTGAAGACGTACCCGATTGCTTCGCGGCGAAGCAAAGTGAGCGTGCGGGAGTTTGGGCGGACGGCAGGGAAGAATCCTTCTCTTAAGAAATTTCTCGACTCGCTGCCGGAAATCCTGGCGGGAAATGATTTGCGGGATGTGCTGGGGGCGGTTCATCGCGCAAAAACAAGGAAAAAGCCAGTGATTTGGGGGATCGGAGGCCACGTCATTAAGGTAGGGCTCGGGCCGCTGTTGATTGAGCTGATGCGCACGGGATTTGTGACCGGGATCGCCATGAACGGGGCGGCGTTGATTCATGATTTTGAAATCGCTCTGGCCGGGCAGACTTCGGAGGACGTGGACGCGTCGCTGGGCGAAGGAAAATTCGGAATGGCTGAGGAGACCGGCCAGGGGATTAACGAGATTGCGAAACTTGCCCAGCGGATTCACATCGGATATGGCGAGGCCGCGGGCCAATATCTGCAGAGCGGGATTCTAGCGGCAAAACATCTGGACGCGAGCGTGCTTGCGGCGGCTTATAAATTAAGAATCCCCGTTACCGTGCACCTGGCGATTGGAACCGACATTCCGCACATGCATCCCGCGACCAATGGAGCGGCTTTGGGCGCCGCGAGCTTCATGGATTTCCGGCTGTTCTGCGCGCTGGTGCGGAGGATGGATGGCGGCGGTGTGTACCTGAATTGGGGATCGGCGGTGATTCTGCCGGAGGTGTTTTTGAAGGCGGTTTCCATGGCGCGGAACGCCGGGTCGCGGTTGCATCCGATTACGACGGCGAATTTTGATTTTATCCAGCATTACCGGCCGCTGCAGAACGTGGTGAAGCGCCCGACGGCGGATACAGGGAAAAAGGCCGGAGAGATTTCCAGAGGATTTGCGATCACGGGACATCACGAAATACTGTTGCCTTTGGTGGCGGCGGCGTTGGCGTCCGGGTGGCCGTCCGGAGCGAGGCGCGCAAAATCATGAGCCTGCATGAAGAGTATCCACCCCTGCCGGGCGAGCACGCACCGGAAGGCGAGAAACCCAGTTCGCCGGAAATAACGGAGACTCGCTCCGCCGAGCCTTCTCCGCACTGGGGAAGCGAGGTGTCCGCCACCGCGGCAGCAACGGAAGTGGCCGCGTTTCCCCCTGCAAAAACGTATCCGGAAGATCTGCAGATCAGCTGGTCGTGGGTGCATTTTCTGGTGTTTCTTGTATTCACAATTATCAGTCTGGCCGTGGTACCTACGGCGCTCGTGCTCTACTACGCCCCACACAAGAGTATGACGGCGGATCAATTCCAGCGCTTCGTGATGTCGAAGCCGGAGGTTGGGATTGGAAGCACGATTGCCGTGTATGCCGCGATCCTGTTATTTCTCTACGTTACCCTATCGGTGTTGCGGGGACTGCCATTCTGGAGTTCGCTTGGTTGGCGAAAAATTCAGCCGAGGGAACATGGAGTCCTCAAATCGCCGCCGGTTTATTTTTTCACGGGCTGCGCGCTCTCGATCCTGGTGTTCGGATTGACGGCGGTGGTGAAGCCTCCGGAGAACACACCGATTGAGGAAGTTTTCAAGGTCAAGGAAACGGCCATTCTTTTTGTTGCGATGGCGATGCTGGTGGCTCCCCTGGTGGAAGAAACGGTTTTTCGCGGCTACCTGTATCCGATGTTTGCCCGATGGTTTGGAGTGGGGCCGAGCATTATCGTGACCGGCGTTTTATTCGGGTTGATGCATGGCCCCCAGGTGGGCTGGGCAAAAAGCATCGTCGCGCTGCTGATTTTTGTGGGAATTGCTTTCACTTTCGTGCGATCGCGAACGGGCAGCGTTTTTGCCAGTTACCTGATGCATCTGGGCTACAATTCTCTGATCGGCATCAGCTTGATTCTGGAGACGCACGGTTTTACGAAGTTACCCACCGGCAAGTAGCGAATTCGCTTCCTGGCCCGCATTCGATAAAATAAAGAGAGAGGAAAAGCGAAGAAATGTACGTTGCACAACCGATTGAATGGACCGAGCGCGGCGTGGTGATGCTGGACCAGCGGAAGCTGCCGGCGGAAGAGGTCAGCCACACTTACACGGATTACCAGGAAGTGGCGAAAGCGATTCGCGAAATGGTGATTCGCGGGGCGCCGGCGATTGGCGTGGCGGCGGCGATGGGAGTGGCGCTGGGTGTGCAGAAATCGGCCGCTAAAACGATTGAAGAGCTCAAGAGCGAATTTGTGGTGATTTGCGATGCATTGGCAAAGACGCGGCCTACGGCGGTGGATTTGTTTTGGGCGCTGGAGCGGATGAAGGCGCGCTTTGCGGAACTGACGCGCTTAAACACCGACCTGGCGGAAATCCGGCAGGCCATGATTCACGAAGCGCAAGAAGTTCACGCCGAGAAGAAGGCGACGGACGAGGCCATCGGCCGGTTTGGCGCGGAGTTCATGCCGAGAGAAGGGCATGTGATGACGCAGTGTAACGCCGGCGCGCTGGCCACGGCGGGAATCGGCACGGCGCTGGGCGTGATTCGCGTTGCGTACCAGCAGGGACGCAAACTGCATGTGCTGGTGCCGGAGACGCGGCCGTATCTGCAGGGAGCGCGGCTGACGGCTTGGGAGTTGCACCGCGGGGGAATTCCGCTGACGGTGATTACCGACAACATGGTGGGCCACTTCCTGAAGACCGGCAAAGTGGGAGCGATCGTGACCGGAGCGGACCGCATCGCGGCGAATGGCGACACGGCGAACAAGATCGGGACGTACTCGATGGCGGTGCTGGCCAAGGAAAACAACATACCGTTTTATATTGCGGCGCCGATTTCGACCTTTGATTTAACGATTCCGAGCGGCGAGCGGATCCCAATCGAGGAGCGGTCCTCGGCGGAAGTGACCCACATCCAGGGCGTGCGCATTGCGCCGGCGGATGTGGCGGCAGCGCACCCGGCGTTTGACGTTACGCCGCATCGTTATATTGCGGCGATTTTTACGGAACGCGGCGTGGCGAAGGCACCGTATACGGAGTCGTTGGCGAAATTGGCGGGTGTGGTGCCTGCTAAAGCGGCGGTCTAGCGGGGAATTCTCTTGTTCTTGGGGTGCTGCGTTTTCCTTGCTCGCCCAATAATTTCTAACTGGTGTTGAGGTTGAGATCCTTCAGCTATCCTTCTCGGATAGCTTCAGGATGACAAGTTGTGTGTGGTGTTCAGTGGGAGGCGATGACGCAAGGGGCGTCTAGTGGGGGAGGGCTTTCTGGAGTTTGTCCACCATGTCGCGGACCTGCGGGGCCATGGCTCCCTGCGGCTCGATGCGAAGATATTCCTGGTATTCGCGCAAGGCCCCGGCTCCATCACGCAGCTTCAGCAGGATATTGGCGAGGAGCACATGCGCGGCGGCGAGATCGGGTAGCGCCTTCACGGTATCGGTGGCAAGCGGCGCGGCGTCTTGCCAGCGGCCCAGAGCCCAATAGGTTTTTGCCAGTTCATACTTGCCGACCGTCGCGTCGGGAGTCAGCTCCAGACCTTTCTTGAGGGCTTCTTCCGCTCCGGAATAATTTTTGGTCTGGTTGCGCAGAGCGCCCAGATCGAAGTATGCCGGAGCCAGATCCGGCTGCAGCGAGATGCTCTTTTTCAGGGCCGTTTCCGCTTCGGGCCATTGCTGCTTTTCCACCAGGGCATCGCCGAGCATCCGATAGGCCTGCGGGTAATCATCGTAAAGTTTGATGGCTTTCTGGAAATGCTTCACGCTTTCATCGGCGTTCTTCGCGCGCATGGCGTCTTCGCCCTTGCTGAATTCCTGCCGAGCAGCCTCCGGGATCGCCAAATCTTTCACGGAAACGACGTCGGCGGGGCCCGCCGGCGGTATGGAGACTTCGGGGATTGGTTCTTTCTTCAGCGGGATCAGATCCAGGGTTACGTAAGCCCTGGGCGAGTTGATCAACTCTACGCGAGAGGAGACTTCCTTGAAGTTGCCCTCGGCGATGCGCACGATAAACACTCCGCTGGTGGCCTGATGAAATTGGCACTTGCCGCCCTGAATTGTTTCCAGGTCCGCTTCGGCGCCACCCTCTGCCGATTCCAACCGGACATGGATGCCACGCGGCGCCGGCCTTCCATCGGCGTACCGCACCTGGACATCAATCACTCCACCCGCGGGGCGACCGCCACCCGTGCCGGGCCTTTGCGCCAGGAGGGACGAACCCAGGCAACTAAATAGGAGCAGACCCAAGAAGAACCGAAGTGGGGTCCGAAACATAGGCTGCCTCCATGGATTTCAGCAGGGCGGGAGAGGTGAAAGTTCGAAATTGTCGGGTTCGTTTTTGCCCTGCAATCATACGCAGAAACAAAAAGCGGATGCTAAAAAAAAGGAGGGCGCCCGCCGCGGCGGACGCCCTCCCTGGTTAAGGGTTAACTTAGAACGTGAGCAGCACCGACAACCGGGAGCTGAACGGATCCACAAAGCCCTGGTTTTGGAACGTCGGGCTGGTGACCGCATGCTGGAAGTCAGTGTTGGGCACACCGAAGCCGTTGTCGCCAAACTGTTGAATCGTGGTCTGGCGGGTGGAGTCGACAATGTTAAACAGATCGAATGCCACCTTGAGTTGCATCCGCTCGGTTAGCTTGAACGGATATTCGAGGTGAGCATCCACACTGCCGGTCACCGGAGAACGGCCCAGGTTGCCGCGGCCGAACAGAGGCACTTCGCCGGCGTTTTGATACGCCTGCTGTGCGTAGAGTGCGGTCAGAGGATTGCCGGAAAGCACGCTTGCGCCCGCGCCAATGACGAAGCCTTTCAGCTTGCCGCTGGGCACCACGTAAGTGGTGTGAGCGTTGAAGGTGTGCTTGCGGTCGGTGCTCAAGAAGCCGATGCTCTGCTGGTTCGCGAGCAACCCGAGTGCCCCTTCCGTGAAGTCAAAGAGGGAGCTTATGCCGGGGTCGGCCTGGCCGTTGTCGTTGCGGAAGGCGCCTTCATAATTGCCCCGCAACTGAGCGACGCGGTAGTTAACGCTGAGGGCCCAGTTGTGCGTGAAAGCTTTGCGGACTTCGAACTCGACCGCTTCGTATTCACGCTTGGGGTCCTTGTAAGTGTCTGGCTTGCCGTCGCCGTAGAACTCACCGCCGAAGGAAGCGCAGGTGCCCGTCTTGCTTTCAGCTAAGCTGGTGCAATCCGGAAGCAGGTTTCCACTGGAGTTAGTCCACGTGCTCGTGTTTACGGCCGGGAAGCAAGCGCTTCCAGCCGGCGCACTGCCAGGTGTCACCGCTCCAAAGCCAGTGAACTGGTTGTAGGCCACGAAAGGTGTGGGGTTGCCGTTGGAGTCGATGCAAGCCGCGGGAAGTGCTGACCCATTGGTCGCCACAAACTGCCCCTGGCCGAACACGACTTCGTTTGGATTCACGAAGATGTCCTGCTTGGCGTCCGGGTTGCCGATGAAATAGTTCAAGCCGCCGCCGTTGAAGGCAAGAGCGTTGAACTGTTCCACGGAAATGCCGCCCTGGTCTTCGATAACGCGCTTCAGGCGACGGTCAATGTAGCGGACGCTGGCGACAACACCGCCCTTGAACTCGCGGTCATAGCCGACAAGGAATTCATCGGTGAATTCCATGCGGGTTCCCGGAGCAAAGGGTTCACCGCCGGTGATCAAAGCGCCGGAGGGAATGGTGATACCAGTGCCAACACCACCGGCACCGGTCGCCAGGTTAAGCAAGTGAGCCTGATCGCCGATGAATTGCGTGCTTCCGAGGGAGTTCAGGACAACGCAAGGCGCCCCTACGGGTGTTCCTGCCGGGCAACCAGCAGTGGTATTGTCCGGCGCCCAATAGGAGTTCTGGAAGTCTTCCTCGTTGCTGAGCGCGCGCAGAGCGGCGTCCAGCGGAAGGACGTAAGAATAACGGCCGAAGTTGGCGTAGATTTTCTGTTTGCGATTTCCCTGCGGGTCAACGGCGATACCGATGCGAGGAGACCACATGTTGGAGAAGGTCCGCTCGACCTGGTTGCCGATGAGGCGCTGCTGTTCCCAACGGACGCCGACATTCAACGTGACGTACTTGTTGATCTGCCAGGAATCATTGATGTAAGCAGCGTGGTATTTGCCCTGGCTCTTGGTGACGCCGCCATCAAACCGGCCGCGCACCTGTTGGAGCACAACCTGTTGAGGGGTGGCGAAGCCTGGAACGCTCATGTACGGGCACAGCGAGCACGGACCGGTCTGGCCAGCGACGTTGCTGAGGAGGTTCAACACGAAGGCAGAGTCGGTCAACTGACCTGCCACGTTGGCTCCATAGCCCGGGCCTTCCCCGTCGGCGTTCAGCGTCGGAATAACGTACTTCGGCCCGGGGAAGAAAGTGTGATCGTTGTAGTGCGGGAACTGCCAGGTATAACCAACGTTGATGGCATGTGTTCCGGCAAAGTGGACAGTCTTCGTCAGGTCGCCCTGAACGCCCTTGGTATTCGCTTCGTAGGGCTCGAGTGTGCCAATGCCCTCGGCAACGAATGTGCCCCTCTGACCGACGAGGCCGGCGGTCTGCGTGTTATCCACGATGTTGTAAACGTTGGTTGCCGGCGTTTCCGTGAAATGGTTCCAGCTCCAGGTAAAGGCTGCGTCAACCAGGAGGGAACTGCCGATCGCGCCGTCGTAGCGAGTGGACCACTGGCGTGTGCCGTAGTCCCACTTCGAATTCGCTGAGGTCGTATCAGTGTTCAGCGTGCTGAAAGAGCTGGGGTTGGTATGCGAAGGGTCACCCGAGACGGTGGACTCGACGGTGTGCCGGTCATTGATCTTGAAGGTCAACTTGCCCGCGTAGTCGTAACGAGTGGTGTCGCGATCAACCAACGGAGTAAGCGCAGCGAGGCCGGAGCCAGCCGCGGGAGCGAAATACGCGTGGTTCCAAGACGGATTGAAGGTGCCGAAGAAGAAGAGGCGATCTTTCAGACCATGCAGCGGAACGTAGCCGCCCAACTCGAAGTCGCCTTCGTAGTTGGCATTTTCCAAACGGCTTCCGACGAGGTTGAGGTTGCTGAACTTCGGGTCGTCCGCGTTCTGGTAGGTGTCCTGCATCCAGCGGCTATTTGCGTAAGCTCCGATGGTGCCGAAGAACTTGGTACCGCCGGACTTGGTGACCAGCTGGACGATGCCGCCGCTAACGTGGCCATACTGAGGTTCGAAACCGCCGGTCTTGATCTGGACTTCCTTCACGAAAGACAGGTTGATACCCGTTCCGAGAGGGCCATAGATGCGCGACCACACTCCGATTCCGCCGAATGCCGGATCGTTGATGGAAACGCCGTCTGCAACGTACAGATTTTCCAGACCGGAGGAGCCGGAAATGGAAGGATTCTGCGCGCCGGTTCCAATACCCGAAGTAACGCCAGGTGCGAGGTAGAACAGGCTGCTTACGCCGCGGCCCAGAGGAATCTTGGAATAGAAGCTATCCGAGAAGTCCGAATTCACCGATTGCGAGCTGGTGTCCACGGTGACCGTGGCAGCGCTAACCTCAACGGTTTGCGTCACTTCACCGGTTTCCAACACCACTTCGATACTGGTGGTCTTGTTAATCAGAACTTCGGCGGCTCCGACACTGGCGATTTTGAAGCCGGCCTTTTGAACTTTAATCTGATAGAAACCAGGAACCAGGGTTGAGAACAGAAAGGTCCCCTGATCGTTGGTAGTTTGCGTCAGAGTTCCGATCGGTCCGGTGATGGTGACCTGTGCTCCCGGAACCGTTGCTTTTGATGCGTCGAGAACGACACCGCTCAAATTGCCGCGGGACGAACTCGCGTCCTGTGCCCACGCTCCGACGCCCAAACTCAGCGTCAAGAGGCAGGCTGCGAGCAGATAAAACCACTTCGCTCTATTCAATTGATACTCCTTTCAATTTCCCCAATTAAGGATGGAACTACGTCTTAAGGAACCGAGTAAAAACCACTCGCTTTTGATGATGTCTAACGAAGATGCACGGACAATGCCAAACACGTCCCGGAATGGGAACAAATAAGTCTTGTTATATCATCAACTTAGACGGTGGTAAAGGGTGGCACCCGAGGAAAGTCCTAAGGGAATCTACTGAATTATAGGGAGGATACCAAAATTGGTAGGACCAGTCAGCCTGAGTGGAAATCCTTCCCAAAATCCCGCCCAATTCAGTTCACAACAGCCAGAGTCTTGCTTTTCTGGAGCGCCGCCGATGCCTTCGCGGAGTCCCCCATCTGGGTGTAATAGTCCGCCAAAGCCACGAACATGGCCGGATCCCCGGAATGCGCCTCCGAACCGTGCTCGAGCAGGCGGAGCCCTTCGGATTCATTTCCAAGTTTTCGCAGGCTGGTGGCGATACGGAGCAAGGTCTGGGCGGTCGCTCCATCCGTCACTCCCGTGTCCTTATAGAGAGCGGCGACGGCCTTGTAATCCTGCTGCGCAAAGTAAGCCTCGACGAGGTTGGTCCGGGCAATTTCGTTGGAATGATCCAACGCCAGAGCACGCCGGAGCCACGGACGCCCCTC
>DASSGS010000044.1:0-25495 GCA_035693365.1 Candidatus Acidiferrum sp.
TCCTGTGCTTAGCGCCAGAGCCACAGGGGTATCGCAATGCGCCATATGCGAGCCATCCGGATGGTAAAGCGTGTGAGCGCCGCAAAAACGTTCATCCGTATCGCCGATGGCCGGTTTGCGGCCCCAAAGTTCCGCCGCTCGCGCGTTGTACCAGATCACCACGCCATCGGCCCGCACCACATACGCCGCCATCGGCAAAAGATTCAATATGTCGCTTTTTTGATCAAGCCCATGCAGATAATAAAAAGCTTCATCGGTCTTGTATGTGAATGTCATACGATTCAATCCGCTATTAAGAAGAATTTAAAATCCAAGCCAGCCCGAGAGCCCAAGTACTAGCCATTCTAGAAAGCCCCCGTTCCGAGCGTATGTTCAATTTTGGACATGCCGCTCCACGCGAAAAAACTCGGGAAAATCGTACCCAGCGCCGGAGGCGCGACAGACTTAGCCCAGCCCCCTGCTCTGAGCGAAGCCGAAGAGTAAGGGCTGGGTACAAACCCAAAGCATCCCAAGCTCCGTAGGCGCGCCACACATTTCTCCAGCCCGCAATCCCGCGTAATACAATCCGGTCGTGGAAGTCATCATCAAAAATCCGAACATCCTCGGCGGAACTCCAGTCTTCCGCGGCACTCGCGTGCCCGTCCAAACTCTCTTCGACTACATCGAAGGCGGAGAAACGCTGGAAGAATTCCTAAAGGGTTTTCCCACCGTTTCGCGTGAATCGGCCCTCGCCGCACTCGAACAGGCCAAACACCTCTTGCTCACGCGTCCCTGACCCGAATATCCGAAGCGACCCCTTTCCCCTTCTGTCATCCCGACCGGAATGGCCGACTTTCTCTTCCGTTCGCGCCGCGCGAACGTCGGCCATGGAGCGGAGGGACCGTGGCAACACATAAGCCCCACCCTCGATCGCGGCCGTCTGTGTACCAGGCGGTAACTCCCCCCTCCCCCCTGTTTTTCGTAAGTGAGCGAAACAATAGACTTGAAGCCGTTTGTTTTCTATCAGATTGCAAGTGGTGGAAGCACGGGACTTAGCTGAGGAGGATTTTCGACCGAGAAGCGGCGGGGTGTGTAGACAAACCAATCCCCGCGCGAGCATGGACCATTCTCTCGCATTAGTAACAATTATTCAATAGTATTCTGTAGTACTGGAACGATTTCGCGCTGAAACAGTAACGGTCGGGGATCCGAAGTTGAAAGTCAAAAGTTGAAGGTTCGAACAGAAGTGACCCCGGACGCGGGCACCAAAAACCGGATCCCGGGGCACCCGGCTCGATGAATAGTGATCCGGAAAGATCTTCCTCTCCGCAGTCCCCAATGTAGCGCTGGTCTTTCAAGCCAGCCCGCCTTTGGAGAAAAGGATGCTGAGTATGTACCAACTGGTTATTCCCCCACCCCCCTGTTTTTAATAAGTGACGGAAATAATAGAGTTGAAGGGAGATTGTATAATAATGCCACTTAAGCCAAGCCATATCTTTCCGCTTAAGTGGAAAGGTTCCCATGCCCGAAGAGTCTTCTAGCCCAAAGCTCGATTTTAATAGTCCGAAAGCCGCTCCAACTATTCTTACACTCGGTGCCATGTTATGGCGGGGAATTGCGTGGTGGGAGGACATTGATTTCGTTCTTTCTATCCGGGAAGAAAAAATCGCCATGACCCTAGAGCTATTGCTTGATTGGGGATGGCTGATTCTTGCCATAGTTGGTCTAGTTTGGGCTCTAAGTGCGCATAAGTCCCCAAAAGATGAAACAAAAGTGCATTGGGGGATGGTCACGATCGTCGGTATTTTGTCATTTATGTTTGGAGTACTAATTACAGTTCACTCTTTAGGATCGACACCAAATGTCCTCGGAGGCTGGGGAGGTGACCCGAGCGCTAGAAACTGCTCCGCAAACATTGACGAATCGAGATTATTAGGATTGAAAGAAAAATATCGAGTCATATTGATTTGTGGCGTAACCGATTCACAGCAAGACCCTCTGGAAGACGAACGAATAGCTGTAAGTCATCCCTTTACCATCACAGGGCAAATAACTCCAATCGTTGCCCCATATGGGGCACTTGAGGCTGCCTTGAAAACGATTCCCTCAAATCACGGATTCGGACTATGGCATTCGGTTGCTGTAGTTCCGAAAGATGTAAATACTTCTGACATCAAGCGCGTGTCAGACGTAGCTAAACGCAGAGGAAAAGTCCTTTCTGATCCGCAAGCCGGAGCGTTTGCAAACTCAATGGCAAACATTCCACAGGAAACAAACCAAGAAAAGAAACCCTAAGCTGCTTCCCGCCCCCTGGCGGGTGGCATACCTTTAACCCACCGGAAACTCTAGGGTGGCCTACCCTTTCGGTCTCGGAAAGGGTGGGCCCTTCCGCTTGCCGCTTTAGGCTGTCAACTATCAGCTTCTTCCCTCCTCTTCTGTTACATTAATCAAGCAGCTGCATCGAACAACCTGCACTCCTCCACCACAGGAAGGACCCCATGCAAACAGCCTCCATTCAATGGACCGGCGAGCAGAAATTCCTCGCCGTCAGCCCGTCCGGGCACGCGGTGCCGTTCGATTCGGACCGCGAATCCAACAAGGCCCCCGGCGCGATGGAGATGGTGCTGATGGCGCTCGGCGCCTGCACCGCCACGGACATGGTGCTGATCCTCGAAAAAAAGCGCCAGAAACTCGAATCGCTCGAAGTGCTCTGCTCCGGCGAACGCGCCGCCGAGCCGCCCACCGTGTGGACCAAGCTTGAAGTTCTGTTCCGCCTGCGCGGCACGCTCGACGAAGCCGCCGTGAAGCACGCCATGTCCCTGACCGAGGAAAAATACTGCTCCGTCGCCGCGATGCTGAAAAAAACCGCGGCCTTCACCTGGCGCTACGAAATTCTTCCCCCCGCGGCGGCAAAATAAGCATGCTGACCCAGCAGAGCGCAAAATGAGCTCCAATGACCCCAATCCGCCAAAGTAGCCGAGCGCGCTTGTTTCCCACAAAGCCCATCGCTTACAATCATTCTTCTCCGCTTGGCCCAAGTTTCCTGCAAGGAGAGACATGCCTCGCCGCATCGCCGCAAAAATCACGGGTGTAGCCGGTTACGTTCCCCCGCGCCTCCTGACCAACGCCGATCTTGAAAAAATGGTGGACACCACCAACGAATGGATCATGGAACGTGTCGGCATCCGCGAACGCCACCTGGCCGACAAGGGCGTGGCCGCCAGCGACCTGGCCGTCGAAGCCGTGAAAAAGCTCCAGTGCAAGCATCCCTTCGATCTTCAGTCCGTGGACCTGATCGTCGTCGGCACGGTCACGCCGGACATGATGTATCCCTCCACCGCCTGCCTGGTGCAGAACAAGCTGGGCATGACCAACACCTGGGGCTTCGACGTTTCCGCCGGCTGCTCCGGATTTCTGTATTCGCTGAACGTCGGCACCAAGTTCATCGAATCCGGCCAATACAAAAAAGTCCTGGTAATCGGCTCCGACGTCAACTCTTCCATGACCGACTTCACCGACCGCGCCGTCTGCATCATCTTCGGCGATGGCGCCGGAGCCGTCCTGCTGGAACCCGCCGCGGACGGCGAAGCAGGCATCATTGACCACGTCGCGCAGATCGAAGGCATGGGCGGCCAATTTCTTTACATGCCCGGCGGCGGCAGCCTGAATCCCGCTTCGCACGAAACCGTGGACAAGAAAATGCACTACATCCACCAGGACGGAAAAAACGTTTTCAAATACGCGGTAAAGAAAATGGCCGAAATGACGGAGCGCGTCCTGGAGAAAAACGGCCTGACCGGCAAGGACGTGGACTGCTTCATCGCGCACCAGGCCAACCGCCGCATCATCACCGCCACCGCCGAACGCCTGGGTATGCCGCTCGACAAAGTGATCATCAACATCGAAAGCTACGGCAACACCACCGCCGGCACCATCCCCCTCGCCATGCAGACCGCCCTCGACGAAAAGAAGCTCAAAAAGGGCGACCTGGTCCTCCTCGCCGCCGTCGGCGCAGGCTTCACCTCCGGCGCCACGCTCGTCCGCTGGGCGTATTAATCCCGCTGCCTGAATGTAAGGTTGAAAATGTTGGGGAGAATAAAACTAGATGGAACGGATCGACGCAGCCTGGATCAGATTCGCTTCCAGGCGCCGGTCAATTTGCACCGCGGCAATGCGCGCGCACAGCATGCGCTCTTTTTCGGCCCAGCCGGCCAGCATCGGCGAGAAGCTCGCAAAGATTTTCTCGGCCTGCTGAATCACCGAGTAATAAGCCTTCACCAGGCCCAACCCGCTCTTCGATTCTTTCAATTCCGGAGTAAGCGTCAGCAAGCTGGCAAACTTTTCAAAGTCGTTCCCGCAGATGGACGCCTCTTCCACCTGAGCCGCTTCCAGCACCCGGCTGGAGATGGGCATGCTGGCCATCCCGGTGAACACGGCGCGCCAGTAATACAGGGCGAACTGCCCCATGGCCACGACCGCGATCGATAGTAGAGCTGCGGAGAACATTGCTTTCCTCACCTACGATTATTCCTTTCGGACCTGCTTACCCCAATAGCCCCGGAGTACTACCGGGATAGTCCTTGCGAAAGCCTCCATGGCAGGAAACCAGGTCTTGCTCCCGAACCCCCTCTATCCTATTCTTATACAAGCAGTTAGGAGAGCGTCCATGACCATGAAATCAGCGGTTTCCTGCCTCATCGTTGCGTCTTTTCTGGGGGCACTCTTCCTGGCCGCCTCCGGCAGGCCAGCGGCTGAAACATTGAAGGAGACGGATCGCGCCGCCATCGTGGCGGTGCTGACTACACAGCAGAATGACTGGAACAAGGGCGATATCCGCGGCTTCATGGCCGGCTACTGGAACTCTTCGGAACTGACGTTTGCAGGGACCCGCGGTTTTACCCGCGGCTGGCAACCCGTGCTGGCGCGCTATGAAAAGAGCTACGCCGACAAGGCGGCGATGGGCACGCTGGATTTTCAGGAGCTCGAGTTGCGATCCCTGGGGCCGGATGCCGCGCTTGTTTTGGGAAAATGGCACCTGCAACGGCAGGCAGGAGACATCGGCGGAATCTTCACGCTGGTATTTCAGCGATTCCCCGAGGGCTGGCGGATCATCCACGACCACACCACGCAGAGCCAATAATGTAGCTCAGGGCTTAAGGCCTGAGGTGTTTCCCGGCCACAACTCGATTCAGCTGGCGTGCGGAAAACCCTCACCCCTGAAGGGGTGAGCTACAGAATTTCAAGAATCTCCTCATAACGTTTGAACGGCGGAATCAGGTACGCGCCAGCCAATTCCGTGCGCGCCCACGCGAGCATTTCGCGCGCAACTTCAAACCCGCGATCGCGCGCCGCCGCTCCCGCTGCTTCCATGGATTTCAGCAGCGTTTCCGGAATCACGATGCCGGGAACTTCGTTATTGAGCCGCAACGCCTGCTTGTAACTGTTCAGCGGCCAGATTCCGATCAGCACCGGGATCGGCGCCTTGCCGCCGAGTTTTTTCAGAAACGCGTGCCAGTGCTCGGGATCGAAAAGTGGTTGCGTCATGGCGAAGTGCGCGCCGGCTTCGACCTTGGCATGAAAGCGCGCGATTTCCGCGTCGAGATCGTCTGCAACCGGATTCACGGCGACGCCAATCGTGAAATTAGTTTGCCCGCCGAGCGTTTTCCCCGCCCAGTCCGTGCCTTGATTCAGGCGGTGCAGAATCTTCACCAGGCCCACCGAATCCACTTCATAGACGCCGCTGGTTTCCGGATAGTCGCCGACCGACGGCGGATCGCCGGTAATCGCAAGCACGTTGCGCACGCCGCCGACGGTCCATGCGCCAAGAAGCATCGCCTGCAGGCCAATAATATTCTGATCGCGCGTGGTAAGGTGCGGCACTGTTTCGACGCCGCGCGCTTCCAGTGCGCCGGCCACCACCATCGCGTCCATCCCCACTCGGGCCATCGCGCCGCTGTTGATGTCGATGGCGTCCACTTTTTTTGAAGCCATCACCCGGTCCACTTGTTCGTAGATGCGATCAAGCGAGATGCCCTTCGGCGGATCGATTTCCACGCACACGGTGAATTCTTTTTCCTGCAACCTCTTCCAGAACTTGCTTTCGGGATCGCGCTGCTGCGCGGGAGCGGCAGGCTGAGCCGCGGCCACCACGGTCACCGAAGCATGCGCCTTGGCGGGCCGCAACGATTTCACTGCGTCGGCCATCGCGCGGATATGCGCGGGAGTGGTGCCGCAGCATCCGCCCAGAATGCGCACGCCAAGTCCGGCGGCTTCCCGCGCGAATTCAGCGAAATATTGCGGCGAGGATTTTGGATAAACGATGCGGTCGCCTTCGCGTTTTGGAAAACCGGCGTTGGGCATGCCGCTGATGCAGCAACTCTGCGAATTTGAAAGCTCCTGCAGGATGGGCAACAACGACTGCGGGCCAAGCGTGCAATTCGCGCCAATCACCTGGACGTTTTTATCTTTCAGGAGCGAGGCAGCCAGAAACGGGCGGACATCGCCGAACGTCGTGCCTTCTTCGGAATACGTCAGTTGCGCGACGATCGGCAGACTGGAGAATGAATGGATCGCTTCAATGGCCAGCAGAATCTCTTCAACGTAAGAAAACGTTTCGAGGATGAAAAGATCCACGCCGCGCTCTTCCAGCGCCATTGCCTGCTCGTGAAAAATCGCGCGGATCTGGTCTGGCTCGGGATGCCGCGCCTGAACGCCGATGCCCAACGGCCCCATCGAGCCGGCGATCAATATTTCGCGCGAGGCCGCTTCGCGCGCTTCGCGGGCCACTTTCACGCCGCGGCTGTTCAGGCGTTGCACTTCGTCGCCAAGCCCCAGGGGAGCGAGCTTGAAGCGATTCGCGCCAAATGTGTTGGTCTCGATGATCTGGGCGCCGGCTTCGATATAAGCCTGGTGCACGCGAAACACAGCCTCCGGCTCCGTGGCATTCAATTCATCGAAGCAACGCACCGCGCCCACAACTTCGTAGAGCATGGACCCCATCGCGCCATCCGCGATAAGGATGGAATCCTTCAGCCGATCGTTGAAATCCTGAATCTTCACTTTTCGATTTTCCTGTGCTCTGCGCCGCGGGTGAGGATTGCGGCTAGCGTTTTTGTTCCATCAAGCCGGCGACCGTGCTCATCAGGTCGTACTTGGTGAGGATTTCGAACTTCGCTTCATCCATTTCCACGAACACCGCCGGATTTTCGTGGCTGAGCATGTAGGTCACGCGCTCGACAGGCGAAGAACCCGGAATTCTCGGCAGCGGCTTGCTCATCACTTCGCGCACCACCAGTTTGCGCAGGTCCTTGCCCTGCAGCGCCAGCGTCAGGATCTGGTCCTCATAGATGGTCCCAATGGGAAGCGTTTCTTCGAACACCGGAATTTGCGAAATATCCTGCTCCTGCATCGTTTTCAGCGCATGGAACACAGTCTGGTACGGGCGCGCAATCACCAGTTCCCGCACTTTACCGGACTGCCGCTTCGCGTTGACGACTTCCGCGGCGGTGATGGGCACGCTCGATTCCACGTAGCCGCGCTCGCGCATCCACTCGTCGTTGTAAACCTTGCTCAGATAACGCATCCCGGTGTCTGGAAGCAGCGCCACCACAAAATCGTCCGGCCCGAGATCTTTTGCCACGCGCAATGCGGCGCTCAGACAGCCGCCGCCCGAGCCGCCCGTGAAAATCCCCTCCTGCTTCGCCAGCCGCCGCGCAACAACGAAACATTCCTCGTCGTTCACCTGAATCACGTCGTCGAGAATGTCCATGTGCATCGTGGTGGGAAAGAAATCCTCGCCGATGCCTTCCACGACGTAAGTGCGGGCCTTGGCAATTTTCCCGGTTTTGTGGAAGTCGAAATAGAGCGAGCCTTCCGGATCGACGCCGATAATTTTGACGTTGGGATTCTTTTCCTTCAGGAATTTGCCTACGCCACTAACGGTGCCGCCCGTACCCATGCCGCAAACGAAATGCGTGATCTTGCCTTCCGTGTCTTCCCAGATTTCGGGGCCGGTGGTTTTGTAATGCGCCTCGGGGTTGCACGGATTGTCATACTGATTTGGGTAATAGGAGTTGGGGATTTCGCGCGCCAGCTTTTTCGCCACGCTGTAATAGCTGCGCGGGTCTTCCGGTTCGACAGCTGTTGGGCAAACAATCACTTCCGCGCCAAGCGCCTTCAGTAAATCCACTTTTTCCTTGGACTGCTTGTCCGTGGTGGTGAAGACGCATTTGTATCCGCGCACCGCCGCTACGAGAGCCAGTCCCATCCCGGTGTTGCCGGAGGTGCCCTCGATAATCGTTCCGCCAGGCTTCAGCAACCCTTTTTTCTCGGCTTCGTCAATCATGGTGATGCCGATGCGATCCTTCACGGAGCCGCCGGGATTCAGCATCTCCGCCTTGATCCACATCTGCGGCTTCAGCCCCTGATTGATGCGGTTCAGCCGGATCAGCGGGATTCGTCCCACCGCATCCAGAATATTGTTGCAGCGCATAGGTTGGTCTTCCGGCAGCGGGCCAAAGCGCGGCCTGCGTATGCCATACTTCCAATAAGTTTAGCATGCGGGCCAGCGGCCTTTCGCTATTCCGCCCGCCGGAGAAGGCCAGAATGCCACGCCAGAACATTGCCACCGGGACAAAATGGGAGCCGATCGTCGGCTATTCGCGCGCCGTGCGCATCGGCAACCACATCAGCGTTTCCGGCACCACCGCCACGGACGCGGAAGGAACAATCGTCGGCATCGGCGATGCCTATACGCAGACCGTCCAAATCATCAGGAATCTTGAATCCGCCCTGGCGCGCGCCGGCGCCGGTCTGAAAGACGTGGTTCGCACGCGTATTTTCGTCACGAATATCGCCGAATGGGAAAAAATCGGCAAAGCCCACGGCGAATTTTTCGGAGAGATTCGCCCGGCCACCAGCATGGTGGAAGTGAGCCGCCTGATTGCGCCCGAAATTCTGCTCGAAATCGAAGCCGACGCGATCGTGGAATAGAAATGTGGCGGCGACCTTCAGTGCTTGCCCTGACGAAGGAAGAATCGCCCATCCGCCGATCAGTCAGCCCCCTCTCTCGTCTCGCGCACTCCGAACCTTGTCATTCTGAGCGCATCCGACAAGGATGCGCGAAGAATCTCAGCGCGAACGCCAAGCTTACACTTTCAATTGAGATCCTTCGGCCCGCAGACTGCGCGGGCCTCAGGATGACAAACTTATGGGATTGCGATTCACGTTACCACTTGGCGCGAACGCGGTACTTCAGGACCGATGTGCCATTCGCCTTCACCGGAACATCGAACTGGGCCGCAAAGGCAGCAGTTTTCGTGTATTTGTACGACGAAGAAAGCATGTCCCAATCGCCGCCGATCGGTTCGTTCACCTGCACGGTGACCGGCGTGTCCTTGTGATTGCGGAGGGTGATTTCGAATTCCATTTCCCACAACCGGCTGCCCAGGCTCTTGTAGTCCGTCTGTTTGCGCTCGCTCACCACATCAAACGCGTTGCCGATTTTCACGGTGATGAATTCGTCCTTCGGCGTGTGGTCGATGTGATCCTCGCCGATGAAGAGCAGCCCGCCTTTCGAATCCTTCTGGTAAACGCGCAGGTTCCCCGCCGGCAGCGGAACGCCCAACCCGGCCTTCTCTTCATTCTTGAATTTGTAAAAGACCATAACGGGGTCCTTCAGTGGCGAACCGGGGTTCTGCGAATTGTGGTAGTAGAAGTTCTGGCCGCTCACGACGAACAACTTCTCCACCGGCACGCCGGTGCCTTCCAGCAGGCTGATTTGCCTGGTTTCTTTGTCCTCGACGGAGGTGCGGCGGCCCAGCGAATAAAGGTGATATTCGCTGAAATTCTCCTGCTGGAACTGCTGAGCCGCCTTGGCTTGAGGGGCGGCCGTCATCATATCCGCGGCACGGTACCGCGTCGCCTCCGGCAAGCGATTCAAATCGCCGGCGACCAGCTGCAGCCGGGCATTGCGGAATGCCGTGCCGCTGTTGTTCACGACGGTCACCCAGCCGTCCAGGTCGGCGGCTTTGTCGTCGCGGGCAACCGTAAGCACGTAATCCGCGTTCCAGGAAAGATTGCCCGCCAGATACGAAGACTCGATCTTCTGTTTCGTTGACCCGGAATTTTCCAGCGACATCAGCAGCGTCGGCCGCTCATAGAGATTCGCCGGCACTTCCGGAAAGCGATAACTCTCGCTGTAACCGCCGGTGACGATATCGTTGCCGATCTTCCACACCGGGCCGTTGTTGTTGGCCAGCAGCGTGGCCTTGATCTCTTCCCTCTTGGTGGTTCCGTTCTCCATGTAGCTGCGCACCAGCGTCACTTCCTTGCCGACGTATTTGTTCAGCAGCTTCGCCGGCTCCAGCAGGTCGTATTCGTAATTCTGTTCGAGCACGCCGACCTTGTCCGGCTCGGTCAACGAACGAAAATGCACCGTCGCCGGATTGACGGTGGCGGCGATATCCATGAATTTCAGCCGGAAATTTCCCCGCGGAAGCTGCAGTTCGCGGACGTCGCGCACCAGCGCGATGTTGGAATTGTAGACGGTGACCGCAAGGTCTGTCTGATCCATCAAACTAGTGGACTGGTCCGCCGCCGCGCCGCGGATGGACTCTTTTTCCTGCGGAGCATTTTTCCTGCCCGCCTGAAAATCCGGCACAAACGCGGCCGCTCCGGCCAGCGCAATCACGGCCGTGGCGGCCGCCCAGCGGGAACCCGCGGTCTTGGGAATCCGGAGAATTTTCATCTTTGCTTCACCTCGTCCAGAATTTGCCTTCCACGTTAGAACGCAGCCGGCTCTATTTCTTGCAGCGTGTTATTCGCTCGCGGTTTGCTTCCAGCTGGCCCCGCCATCCGAAGTTTCGTAGCTCACATGCTTCGCCGCATCCCAGATGGATGCATGTTTTGCGTCGGTGGCGCGTACCCCGCCCAAATCGCCGGTGATCGGCGTGGCAATCGCGGTCCAGTGGCCACCGCGATCCGTGGTCAGCACCAGCGTTCCGGCCTTGCCGGCAATCCAGCAAACCTTTGCAGACGGCGCGAACCCCGCTGTCAGATTCGCGTTCGCCCCGGTGTCCAACGATTTCCATTTCTTGCCGCCGTCGGTGGTCAGTTGCAGCGTACCCGCCGGCTGCAATTTCCAGAAAACTTTGTTGTCCGGCGTCAGGATCAGGCCGAAGGCTGGGGAGTTGAATCCCACAACTTCGTTGGCCAGGCCCTGCTTGAACTTCATCGTGCTGGTCGAAGTATCCGGCGCAGGCGCCGCTGATTCGACCGTCACGGTCTGTGCCAACGAAGAAGGAACATCCTTTGCATCGGCCGGAGCCCGCGCTCTCTGCGCCGGGATTCCTCCTCCCATGCCTGCCCCTGCCGGAGGGACAGGTGGTGGCGGCGCTTGGGCCGGAGCAGCCGCGATAGCTGGTGCGTTCTCAGCAACGACTGTATCCGAGCCCGCCTGCACCTGGATTTTTGGAGCAGGGGCAGCTGACGACAGTTTTTTCTTTTCCAGGCGCCCGGCGGCAATCTGATCCCGGGACGTTCGCCCTTCCTCGTCCGACTCTTTGGCCCTAGCCACGGACTTTGTCACGGAAGCGGCGGGAGCTTCCTGTTCGGTTTTTTGCCGGGACACTTCAGCGGTCGCCAGCCGCTGGTCCTTTGCTTCGGGCTCCCTCTGAATCTTGTTATTTTGGTCATCCAGCGCTGGTGCCGATGTGGGGCCCGCGTCTCGCCGGGCCACGATTGTGTCCGAGTACTGCGCCACTTTCGCCGCGCGCTGTTCGTAAATTCCGATGAAAACCAGGACCCCGGCAGCGACGGCGCCCAACGGAATCGCCCAGCGCAGGAGCGCCGGCCTACGCCGCATCACTGCGACGGGAGCTCCCGCCGCTTTTGGCTCGGCAGCAGCGGCTGCCGGAACGCTGCGGTTCGGACTACTCCCCGCAAGAACTCGCGTCATCGCAGCCTCTTCAAGCGCGGGAACTCCGCGATCTTCCCATTCTGCAGCAAGCTGTTTTTCGGCAGTTTCCACCAGCGCCATGGCTTCCTGGCACGCCTCGCACGCGGAGATATGCTCTTTCCACCGGGCCATTTCCTCGAGCGTGAGATTCCGCTCGTGATATGCGGCCAAGGTTTCCGCGTCGGGGCAATTCGCCTGCGCCTGGCCGCCACGCAAATGTTGCGCCAGCGCGCGTTCGAATTTCGTGTCGCGATCGTCAGACGGCATGCCGCTCTCCTTTCTTAGAACGCCGGCGGAAGCGTTTCTTGCGGCGCATCACGCGGGTTCCTTTCGATTTGCGCGCGAAGCGCCGGGCTTCGCCTCTGGAAACAACTGCCGGAAATCGATGGGCACATCTTCGGCGGCGTATTCGAAACACTGCTGGATTTCCGCGTCGCTCAGCGAATAGGCATCGCGCAAATGCTGTTCCGCCAGCGCGCGCAACTCCTGCCGGATGCGCTCCAGGCTGCGGGAAACGCTCGATTCATGCTCGCCAAGCTGCCGGCCAATTTCCGCCAGCTTGATTTGCCGGACATAGTAGAGTTCCAGCCGCTCGCGGTCGCCGTCCGGCAAAAGTTTCAGGCAATGCCGCAACGCCGCGGAGAAGCAAGAAAGATAATGCGCGCGATGAGGATCCTCCAGCGGCGGGTGCTGCTGGCGTTGGGGCGGGAGCCCCAGGGCTTCCCCATCCTCCGCGTCCAGCGAATCCAGGCGCCGCCGCGACCGGACATAATCCACATGGCGCTGCGCCAGCACCGTGCGCAGCCAGGTCTTCAATGAACTCCGCCCGTGGTAATAACGAAAGAGCGAGCGCTCCCCGCGCTTCCCATCCATCAACCCGAAAAGATCGGAGAACAGGGAATCAGCCAACTCCTGCGGATTCGCGCCATAGCGGCTGGACTTCGTGATCGCGCCGGCCGCGGCCCGCAGATAGCCTCGGTATTCGGCGACAAAATATTCCCACGCGGTTTCCGAGCCTTCGATGCAGGCCGTCGTCAGGACCAGATCTGCTAGGTGCAGGGTAAGGAGATACTCTTCCAGGCGGCCCGGGGAGGGATCTGCCTGCTCGAATCGCTTGCGCAGGCTGCGTTCGAGTCCACAAATAAATTGAGCTTGGGAAAGCCCCCAACGCGCCGCGGCGGACTGGGAATAGAGCGACGCCGCCAGCGCCTCGTTACCGGCCAGGAGACGTATCGCCCCGGTGGAAGATTTCTTTTCTTGCGGAGGCTGCGGCACAATCCTCCTGCCGTGAATCTAAGACTCTTTCTTTCAGCATCCTAGGGCGCTAAAGAAAAAACCAACGCCCTATAGCGAAGGTGCATCCTAAAGGGTACCCTAAAGGAGTGACCCGTGGGGTCCACCCGGCAATTCCCCAGGTCCGTCCCGCCCTGAATGGGTTATTCTATGGTGCGTTGCGCTCCCTGCCCTGCAACGAATTTCGCCTCGGCGGGTTTGTCTGAGCTACAGAAAACACGCGTGAAGAGATGCACTCGCTTTATCATTAGCGAGTTCGCGTCGTTAGTACGAAAGTCCTATTCGAGGGCCAACACCCCCTCAGTACGCTCGTACTGGTAAATCACACGTTCTGTAGTCGAGAAATCGAAGCTTCGACGCACCCGGGTCGAAGTTCCAGGACGAATTTTTGCAAGAGGCGGCGAGCGGATGGCCACGATGATCGCAGATCCACCAACGAGCAGGTCGCTGGGCGTGGGGTTCAACGCGAACCGCAGCCGGACCGTAAACTCCGAAGCCTGGAAACAGAATATTGGAACCCGGCAAGTGCCCGCCCGCCTGGCGCTCTTGCCTGAAGCAAAACCGAATTGGCGCCGTGTGGGATTCAGCGCGGCGGTTCAGCTCACCATCCTGGGATTCTTCCTCATCATTCCCATGCTTTATCCGGAACAGATGAAAACCGCCATTCAGTATTCGTATACGGCCATCGCACAACCGATCACCGAAATTCCAGTTGCGCCTCCGCCACCGCCTCCTCCAAAGGTCAAGGCGGTCGTTCCGAAGCCGACTCCCAAGCCCGTCGTGGTGCCTGAGCCGCCAAAGCTGAATCCTCAGCAGCCGCATATTTTTGCCGACCTCACCAAACCCAAGCCGGTCGAGCACAAGGTTGAAAAAGCCGAGCTCAAAGTAGACCTGGCGCCGAAGTTTGATGAAGTCAAGATCAACGTCAAAGAGAACGGGCCAAAGCGTCCAAAAGAAGACGTGAAGGTGAATAACCTGAATACGGGAAGTGCGGCGCCTGCAACCGTGGTCGCGCCCGTTGAAAAAGTTCAGACCGGTGGTTTCGGAGATCCGAACGGAGTAGCCGGCAAGGGCGACCCCAAGCACGCCACAAACGTAGCGCGCCTAGGCTCTCCAGCGTTGCCCGGCGGCGAAGGATATGGCAACGGCACCGGCGGCAAAGAAGGAATCCGCGGCACGGTAGCCAGCACGGGTTTCGGAAATGGCACCGCGAATCCTCCGCCGAGCGGCAAGAAGGGCACGGTTGCTTCCACCGGTTTTGCCAATGCGGCGGACAACACGGCCGAAGCGCCGAAGAAAAAGCAGCAGGCCGCGGGTGCGGCGGATACTTCGCCGACCATTCTGGAGAAGCCCAAACCCGAATACTCGGCCGAAGGACGTTCCCTGAAAATTGAAGGAGACGTGGTTGTTGACGTGGTGTTCCTGGCGAATGGAACGGTGCGGGTCAACCGCGTGATCAGCGGCCTGGGCCACGGCTTGGATGAAGCTGCCGTTCGGTGCGTGCAACAAATCAAGTTCAAGCCGGCGCTGCTGCAAGGCCAGCCGGTGGATTTTCCGGCCAGGGTACGTACGGAATTTCACTTAGCTTATTGATTTGGGTGAAGGGGAGATGAACATGCGAAAGTTTTCGAATTACATCCTCGTGCTTGCGCTCGGCGCATACGCCGGCACGATTGCCTCCGCCGCGCCGGCTCCCGATGCGGATCAACCGCGCACAATGGAGCAGGTGGTGGATCGGATTACCGCCAACGAGCAAAAGCTCTACGGCCAGGTCCGCAACTACTCTCCGCTGGTGGAGACCTACATTCAAAATCTGAAACCGGACAAGGACCTCGGCCAGGTGCCCGCCGGGGACAAATACTTCCTCGGCCGCGCCAACTTCGCCAAGGGTGTAAGCCTGGTGCCTTTGACCGAAAAGTCGAACAAGGGCAAGAGGGCGCTTGGGTCCATCGGTAACTTCTTCAGCTTCGCGATGCAGTTTCTGCCCGACGGCTTCCTGCAGATGATCTTCATTGACACCAACGGGTTTGACCGCCAGCACTACAAGTTTGATTACGTTCGCCGCGAATTCGTCGGCGAGGTCCGCTGCCTGGTCTTTGACGTCACGCCGCTTGAAAAGAAGAACAACGGCCGCTTCCTCGGCCGCATCTGGGTGGAGGATCAGGACTATCACATCGTGCGCTTCAATGGCGCCTACAGCGGCAATGGCCACTCCAGCTGGTATTTCCACTTTGACAGCTGGCGCACCAACGTCCAGCCGGGCTTGTGGATGCCCACGTTCGTCTACAGCGAAGAAAAGGATCTTCACTACGCCATTTCGAAGAAACTCGACTTCAAAGCCCAGACCCGCTTGTGGGGCTATAACCTCGGCGGTGCTTCCCAGGAACAAGAGTTGAGCAAGATCCTCGTCGAAACCCCGATGCAGGACGACACCAAGACAGCCAACGACCTGACACCGATTCAGGCGCAACGCTCCTGGGATCGCCAGGCGGAAGACAACATTGCCGATCGCCTGGAACGCATCGGGCTGATGGCGCCCAAGGGCGAAGTGGACAAGGTTCTCGAAACCGTTGTCAACAACCTGGAAGTCACCAACAACATTGACGTGGATCCAGAGGTGCGCTGCCGCGTGCTGATGACTTCCACGCTGGAATCGTTCACTCTCGGCCACACGATTGTGCTCAGCCGCGGCTTGATCGACGTCCTGCCCGACGAAGCCAGCTTGGCAACGATGCTGGCGCATGAACTCGGCCACGTCGTGCTCGGCCACCGCCTGGATTCGCAGTTTGCCTTCTTCGACCAGCTGCTGGTGGAAGACAAGGACACCTTCCGCCACTTTGGTTTTTCGCGCACCGCGGATGAGGAAACCCAGGCCAATGCCAAGGCCATCCAGATCCTGAACAATTCGCCGTACAAAAACCAGCTGGCCAACGCCGGCCTGTTCCTCCAGGCGCTCGACAGCCGCCAGAAGGAAATTCCCAACCTGATCAGCGGACACCTGGGAAATCGCGTCCCGCAGATCAACGACCTGAAATCCACCGCCGCAGCGGATCCCAAACAGAACCCGCAGAAGATTGCGGCGCTGCCCATCGGCGGACGCGTGAAGATTGATCCCTGGAACGACAAGCTCGAACTCATCAAGAGCAAACCCATCGGCACGGTGGCGGAACGCGAGAAGATGCCGTTTGAAGTCACGCCGTTCATGCCCTACCTGATGCGCTACGGCGCCGAAGCTGCAAAGCCAGTCGCAGCCAGCGCCGCAACTCCGCAGGACACAAAGCCCGGTACACCCCCGGACCCGACCAAACCGTAAGCTTCACCACATCCCGTTTTCAACAGCAAAGCCCCCGAACTGCGGGGGCTTTGCTGTTTTCCTACGGTTTGCGTTCCCCTGACTTCATGGGAACTATCTGATGGTCGGGGAGATCTACTCGGAATTCGTTTTCTAATTGGGAATTGTACTTGTTCCGAGGACTAGGCACGATTCATCAGCCTTCAGAATGAACCGCTGGATAATTGGGGAAGCAGCCCGCAGCAGATTCTCAATCTCTCCGGTGGAACAGTTGGCCGCGCGCAGCCAAATAATCTTGGGGGGTTGCCCGAGGAGGACGCTTCGTTCCTGAAAGTCCGAATCTTTCGAGACTATCGTGAACCCATTCTGCTTGGCATACTGCCAGATGGCCGAATCATCCATGCTCCCCAATCCGCATTCGTGGACATGCACGGAACCCGGGTAGACCTCCGCGAGATCCTCGGGCAATCGAGGGGATAAATTTTCATCAAAGTGGAGCTTCACGCTTTCGAAATTTCCAGTTTGCGCTCGCGGTCAGCCGCGTACGCGAGACACGCACGAATATCTTCTTCCGTGAGAAAGGGGAATTCCCGCAAAACTTCAGCGTGAGTCATTCCGCTGGCCAGATATTCCAGCACATCATACACAGTGATGCGAAGTCCGCGTATACAGGGCTTGCCGCCGCGCTTCCCAGGCTCGATTGTGATGAGGTCGGAATACTTCATAAACCCCACTTTATTTGAAAACCAGGTTCCAGGCAATCGGAAACGGGCATTGAATTCCAGCCAGAAACCCCGATGTTTTGGCGCCTGGTCTGTTTGTCAGTCAAGCCGCTTCCTGTGGAAATTAACTCAATGCGTCTTCCTTCCCCCGGGCATGACCACCCTTGGTGTCCCGCACAATCCGCCATATCCTCATTTGCGCATGAAGACTAACGAGTTGATAGTGTTTTAACGAACCGATACCCGAACTCCACGCCGTCGTAGAAATCCTGGACGCCGATGCGCTCGTCTTTGCCGTGCGCGCGGTGGTCTTCCATATCGAAAAACATGCAGGCGATGCCGTATGTAGGAATGCCGGCGATGCGCAGATATTTCCCATCGGTCGCGCCCGTGGACATCGTCGGTACGATCGGTAGGCCGGGCCACATCGTCGCCAGCGTGCGATCGAGCGCGCCAGTCACTTCCGGAAGCAGCGGCGAAGGCGGCACGGTCACGATGGGGATGACTTGCCCGTCCGCCGTTTTTTGCACGACCGCTGTGATGCTCACCTTTGTATCCGCAACAACGCGCTCCAGCGCTTTGTGCACATGTTCCGGGTCCTCGCCGGGAAAAATTCGGCAGTTCACGTTTGCGCGCGCCATTTGCGGAAGCGCGTTGGGCGCGTGGCCGCCGGCTAGCATGGTGGCCACGCAAGTTGTGTGCAGCAGCGAGTTGTAATAAGGATTGTTCGATAGCCGCTTGATCGATTCCGGATCGGGCGGCTCTTTCGCGGCGCCGCGCAGGTCCGCGGACAATTGGCCGGAGGTGAGCGTCGCCGCGTGCCCAAAATAGTTGCGCGTGATTTCGTTGATCTCCACCGGAAACGAATACGCCTGCACCCTCAGCAGCGCGGCGGAAAGCTCGTAAATCGCATTTTCCGCGCCTGGTACCGAGCTGTGGCCGCCGGGGTTGCGGGTTTCCAACTGAAAATCCGCGTACAGCTTTTCGCTGGCTTGCATTCCCGCCAGCACGCGCTTCCCTTTCAACTTTTCAAATTCACCGCCGTCCAGATTGATGCAGAATTCCGCGTCGATCCAGTCGCGGTGTTCCTTCACCAGCCAATCGATTCCGTTGTAATTGCCGCCCTCTTCGTCGGCGGTCAGGGCCAGGATCAAGTCGCGATCCGGAACAAACCCCTCACGCTTCAAGCGCACAAAAGTTTCCGCCAGAATCGCGTCGCCTGCTTTCATGTCCTGAGTGCCGCGTCCATAAAAAAAACCATCCTTCTCGATGAACTGAAAAGGATCCACGGACCAGTCTTCGCGCCGGGCTTCGACAACGTCGAGATGTCCGATGAAGAGAATCGGCTTTTTCTTGCCCGAACCGTGGTAGCGCACGACAAGATTCTTCTTCCGCTCGTTCGGTCCGGCGACGATAACGTCTTTCTCGGTGAATCCTGCGGCCAGCAGCCGCTTCGCCATTGCCTCGGAGGCTTTCGTGACGCTTCCCACGGAATCGCTGGTGTTGGTCTCAATCAGTTTCTGAAATATCCCGCGGGCCTCCGAATTGATCCCCGCGTCACTCTGCGCGCGAAGCGTTACAGGAAGAACCGCGATACCACACAGCACTGCCGCCAAACCGAAAACTCGGGTCATTCGCCTCTCCTTGTAATTTGAGCCATCAGCCTAACGGCAAATTCCGCGCCGCGTCAAATTGGGGGTAAGTTGCCGGCCGAATACAGAGTCGCATAGACTGACAAAGAAGCTTCGCAGCAATGTAGCGCCGGCATCTTGCCGGCAAGCTTTGCTCCGATGGAGTCATGCCGGCTGGAAGCCGGCGCTACAAGTTCGCCAGTTTACCCTGGAGGAGAATTTTATGGATGCGCGCAAACGCCGCTGGATGCAAATCGCAATGGGAATCTGCCTGTTTCTGGCGGGCAGCGCCGCCGGAAGCGCCCTGACGCAGAAAGTTTCGGCCGTGAATCGCTTTGGCCAGCCTAAGACCGTCGTCCACGTGGTCGCCTACAAATTCCGCGACACCACTTCCCAGAACGATCAGGATCAGGCTATCAACGGCATCCGCGACATGGCGGGCAAAATCCCGGGCATCAAAAATATCTGGCTCAAGACCCAGCGCAACCAGATTCGTGATTGGAGCGGCGTCTATGTGATCGAATTCGCCAGCCCGGAGGCGGCCGCCGACTATGCCGAAAGCCCCCTGCACGAAACCTGGCGCAAAAAATGGGAAGCCCTCCGCGAGACCAGCGTTTCCTTCCAAATTTCCAACTGATTCGCGGTTGCCACGATTCGAAATCTTTCCGAGGCTCAAACCTCAACAAAACTTGTCATCCTGAGGGGCGCGCCGTCTGCGCCCCGAAGGACCTCAACTTAGAAACCTTGCACGACTCAAATGTTGAGATCCTTCGGCTATCCTCGTCGGATAGCCTCGGGATGACAGGTGGTGCCTTGTGTTGCATGCCAAGCGGCAACTATTTGTGAACACTCGGCTACTCCTCTTCCTCCCGCTCAATTCCAAATTTGCGGCGCAGGAAAGAATCCATCAGGGTATCCGGCAGCACTCGCCGGCCGAACGCGGCCCACTTCGCCAGCGGCGTCACCGTGTAGCGCGCTTTCGGGTGGCCGGACTCGATGGCGTTGAGAATCACTCGGGCGCAATCCTCCGGCGTGGTCTTCGATTCCCGTCGGCTGTTGGTGGCGCCGGCAATCGCGCCTTCGTAAATCTTCGCGTAAGGGCTGGCGGTTGACCCTTCGATATAGGATTCCGCCAGGTCCTTCGCCGTCTGCTGAAAGTTCGTCATGATGTAGCCCGGCTCGATAAGCACCACATCGATGTTAAAGGGATAAAGTTCGAGGCGCAGCGCGTTCGACAGCGCTTCGACGGCGTGTTTACTGCTGCTGTATGCGCCGTACGTCGGAGGCGTCAGAATTCCGGCAACGCTGCTCAACATCACGATGCGCCCGGATTTGCGTTCGCGCATGTGCGGCAGCACGGCTTGCGTTACTCGCAGCAAACCGAAAATATTCGTTTCGTACAGGCGCCGCAGGTCCTCCAGCTTGAGCTCTTCGGCAACCGCCATCAGCCCGATGCCGGCATTGTTGATCAGCACATCGAGCTTGCCTGCTTTTTGTAGGATCTGCTGGACGGCCCCGGATACCGAAGTTTCGCTGCAGACGTCGAGCTCCAGACTCTCCAGCGGCAATTTTCTTGTGGTTGCCAGCCGGTCCAGCTCGGCGCGTTTTTCCAGGGAACGTCCCGCGGCAAATACCCGGTACCCTTTTTCCGCCAATAATAGTGCAGCCGCGCGGCCCAGCCCGTCCGTCGCTCCGGTAATCAAGACCGTTTGTTGCCCGTTGCCCATGATTCTCCTTCGATGAATTGCCCATTTTACGCAGCAGCGTGGCGCGAAGCCAGCCGCTTTGGAAAATAAATCAGCACCCGCGGCTCCGTCCGCGGGTGGACGGGATTTTGACGATTGCCTGCGTCGCTTCCCGCAATCCAGCGACAAGTTCTTTTGCACTTTTCAAAAGCGGCCTCCGCCGGAGAAGAATCGCGTCAAGGCTGCGGGCAACGACCGACACTGGAAGAAACCTAAACTCCCAGAGGCGCGAGATCCGGTTCCACCCAGCCGACGCGCGCCTCTGGTGTTTCAAGTCGGCCAGGCGAGTAGTATTTTGCGAGCAACCGCCGGTCTAGCAATTCCGGGCGCGATTGGATCCATTCTGAAAAATTCGCTGTTCCGGCGCTTCCATTCTGGGCCGCGGCGACGAGCCTGGCCCAGGCGACCGTGGTTGTGTGCATGAATTTCTCCGGCACACCGGCGCGCTGCGCGAATCTGCGAAGTCCATACAATAATTTTGCTTCGGCTTCGTTTGCACCGTAGCGTCGAACACAAAGCCACGCCAGGCGAATGTGGTCGTCATGGTGGAATTTGGAGGGATCCAGTTGGCAGGTTTCAAAGGCCTCCAAGACCGCGTCGTCGCTCAGGGGCGCAGTTCCAAGATTGAGCTCCATCGGACCTCATTCCCTTCGAGAATTTTGATGTGGAAAAGAAAAAGGCCCCGATCCGAAGATCGGGGCCACTTCAACGAGTATAACACGGCAAAGGAAAGTCCCGAAGACCTATCAGGCCGGGCGCCGATTGAGCATCTGGATAGAGCCCAGGGAAGAAAAAGCAAGGAGTGGAAGCAGGATCATCGTATAGAAGCTGGGCGCCTTGACGACCGCCGCGGCAATGATGGCGGCAGCCCACAAAATCGCGGTAATGATGGTGAGTCGAGTTGCTGGCCTCATAGGGTTGCACCGGGCAAAGGCTGACCTTTGTGGCGAGCTGATAGTAGCACGATTAGCGTGCTGTGGTTTGGGCCGCCCTGAAAAAGCGGATATCGGGATGAGCGGCACTGGCGTGGCTTTGATTTGCGGCTGGCGGAGAGGCATACTCATTCGCATCAGCGTCGGTTTAAGGGAGTAAGGAAGCAAATTTCCGGGGCAGCTGGTGGAAGGAGAGTTTCGGCATGAAAAATCTGTTTGAACCGGCGACGGCAACAGAAATCAGAGAGCGCATCGGGCGGCTGTGTGCCACCAGCCAGCGGCAGTGGGGCAAGATGACGGCTCCTCAGGCGATGGCTCACTGCTCAACGGTGATGGAATGGGCCGTGGGAGACCGCGTCGAGCCGCGGATGTTTTTGGGTCGAATCTTTGGTCCGATCGCGAAATCTCAGGTTCTGAAGGACGAGAAACCCATGGGGCGGAATATGCCGACGGCGAAAAGCCTGGTGGTCCAGGATGACCGCGAGCTCGGAAAAGAATGCGCGCGGTTGTCCTCGCTGATCCAACGGTTCTCCGCCGGCGGCCCGCAAGCCTGCACAAAAAATCCGCACACGTTCTTCGGAATTTTGACGCCGGAAGAATGGGCCCGATTAATGTACAAGCATGTGGATCATCATCTGCGCCAGTTTGGAGTGTAACGAACGCCGGCAGCCGACAGTTCGCAACCGGAAGATCACGCGGAAGTGAGCGAAGGAGCGGAGTAGTGACGGCGCGACCTGGAAAATCTAGAGCGCAAGATGTGCACATGCGCCTTGCTCACACGGATTGGGGGCGCGCGGCCGTGCGGATCTTTGCCGCCAATGAGCGCATGAACCAGATGATTATCGAAAACCTGGACCCCGCCGCCTGGAACGCCAAGCCCGCCGGCAAGACTCGTTCAATCGCCGCGATCTTCACCCACCTGCACAACGTCCGCACCAAGTGGGTCCGGCTGACGGCGCCGCACCTGAAGGTTCCGCGACAGCTGCAACGCGCGCGCTGCACGTCGAAGCAGGCCCGCGCAGGATTGGCAGAGAGCGCCGCCAGCTGCCAGAAAATGCTTGCCGAATCGCTCGGCGGCACCAGCGCCCGCATCAAGCAGTTTGTCAGAGACGGCTGGGCGCGGCCGTGGCCGGTTGGCCCGGAAATGCTCTGCTACATGCTGGCCCACGAAGCTCACCATCGCGGCCAAGTGTTGCTGCTCGCCCACCAACTCGGATTCCCACTTCCCCAAAAGGTGATGTACGGGATCTGGAATTGGGAAAAGCTCTGGAAAGAGTGCGGGGCGCCCAGTGGCCCCGGTTATAATTCTTAGGAACTCGCGCAAGAGCAACAGGAGGCGGTGTGAAGTTTGCTCGCATTGATCGAAAGTTTGGGACGAGAGTGCCGCTCGCGCTATTGATGGTGTGCGTTGGGGCTACTGCGGCAATGCTTATGGCTCCCGCGGAGAGAGGCGTGGCCGCTGCCCCAACGCAAAGCGCCAACACAAGCTGGACGCTCACCTGGAGTGATGAATTCGATGCTCCCGACGGCTCCGCGCCGGACCCGAAGAAATGGACCGAGGAAACCGGCGGAGGCGGCTGGGGAAACAACGAACTGGAATACTACACGGCCCGCCGAATCAATTCCTATGTCGAGCATGGCAATCTGGTGATCGCGGCGCTCCAGGAAAAATTCACCGGGCCCGACGGCGTTACTCGCGACTACACCTCTGCCCGGCTGAAGACCGAAAAACTCTTCACCCAGAAATATGGAAAGTTCGAAGCCCGCATTCGCATCCCCAAAGGACAAGGCCTATGGCCCGCATTTTGGATGCTCGGCGATGACATCCCCGCAAAAGGCTGGCCGGCCTGCGGGGAAATCGACATCATGGAGAACATCGGCCGCGAGCCCGCAAAGGTTTATGGCACCATCCACGGCCCGGGGTATTCCGGAGACAAATCGTTGGGCGCTCTCTACGCTTTCCCCAGTGGCAACGCCGCCGATGATTTTCACGTCTTCGCCGTCGAGTGGGAACCAAACGAAATTCGCTTCTACGTTGACGGCCACCTGTACGAAACGCGCACGCCTGCCGACCTTCCCGCGGGCGCTCGCTGGGCCTTCGATCATCCCTTTTTCCTCATCTTGAATGTCGCTGTGGGAGGAGGCTGGCCAGGCAATCCCGACGCCTCAACAAAATTCCCGCAACAAATGCTGGTCGATTACGTCCGAGTCTATTCGAGAAAATAGCGGAAGAGTCTTCGACATCTTATTTCGCGGCGAGGGTTTGCTTTTCCAATTCCGCGTGGAACTCCTGCTCTTTTTCAGCCACAAATTTCTTGTACCCAACGGGATCGATAAACGGGTTCGCTGCGCCTGCCTTCAAGTGCGCATATTTCTCTTCCAACCCGAAATATCCGCCATGCGCCCCTAGGAAAATATCGCAGGGCAACGCCTTCAAAACGTCAAACATCCGCTGGTAATCTTGCGCGATCCGCGGATAACTCTCGTTGTGCACAAGCTTGTAGCCCGGATTGACATTGGGACTCCCAACAATCACCACGTTGTGGGTTTTCCCGCCCTCGGCCACCTTCATGGTCCACGTGGTGCAGCCCTTGGTGTGGCCGGGAGTCAGGTGCGCCACCAGCACGGCACCGCCAAGTTTCACTTCGTCGCCGTCGTGCAACACGCGATCCACTTTCGCCGGCGGATAAAGAAATTCCGCGCGGCTGCCGTACTGAAAATCGGCCTTGCCGCCCGATTCCACCACGGGCACGTCCGCATCCATCACCATGTAGCGCGCTCCGGTCAGCTCCTTGATCTTCGCGCTCCCGGCATCGTGATCCCAGTGCGCGTGGCTGATCAGCAGAATCTTCGTGTCCGCAAATTTGAATCCCAGCCTTTCGATGCTCGCCTGCAGCAGAGGCACATTCGCCTCCAGATCGCTGTTAATTAAAATGTTCCCCTGCGGCGTCACCACCAGATAACTCGCCAGCCCCTTGCTCCCCACGTAGTACAAATTCCCCGCAACCCGAAACGCCGGAAACGGCTCCGTCCATTCAGGGTCGTTCTGTGCAAACACACCCCCAGCAGTGGCCAGGATTAGAATGACTGCGCAAATTATTTTCAGGATGAAATTTCTCATTGGCGAAGTATAAAAGAAATTCCCGGCGCGAAGCAAAGTACGGAACCACACGCCCAGTTGTAAGTCGGCGTCCTCCGTGATAAATGTCTGGAATCCCCCCAGGAGTACCGATGACATGGTGGAGCCGCCTGTTCGAGTCCGGCTCGCGACAACCCTCGCGGTCCCGTTCAGGCCTGCCTTATTACACGGTGTTGGAACAAACCCGTCCCGGGAAAGCTCGCCGCGATTTCAGTGATCTGGAAAACTCGCCGGAGATCGACCGGCTCCGCGCCGAATTTGAATCCGAATTACTCACCCTGCCTCGTCTTCCGGCGGAGGATGATCCTCTCCTGACCAGTCTCCTTGTCGCTCCATCGGGTTTTTTCACGGTAACGCTGCCCAATTCCACGCCTTGCCTGCTCATTTTCTCGACTCCTCTCCGGGCAGCCGAGTATGCCCGTATCCATGCTGGGGCGCTCCAGCTAAAATTCCTGTCCTCGACTCCGAAACAATTTGTTCAAATGCTGGGCGACCTGAGGAGTGGCGGCAACATTCAGAACTTTGCGCTCGATGTATGTCCCCACTGCATGACTTTTCCTGTATTCAGTACAAATTCCATCATGACTTCGGAGCAGGTCGTGAAAATCTGGGCCATTCACAAGTCGGGTGAGCTTGCGCGGGAATCTGTGTATTTCGCTCGTGCCCAGGCAGCCGCGCGGCGGGGTGACTTTCAGGATGCCAAAGAGGTCGCCCTCGAGGCCATCCAGCATGTCACCTCGGATTCCGCGCGCCTTCATCTCCTCCTCGGCAAGATCGCCCTCTCCCTGAAGGAAAAACAGGTATTC
>DASSGS010000045.1:0-66487 GCA_035693365.1 Candidatus Acidiferrum sp.
ATTCGTGCACTTCTCCGCGATCCAGGGAGACGGCTACAAGTCGTTGAACGAGGGTCAGGCCGTTGAGTTCGAGGTCACCAAGGGCCCCAAGGGTCTGCAGGCTGCGAACGTAACTAGCCTCTAGTCTGATAGGGCGAGCCGCGCGTCAAGCCGGTTCGCCCTTATTTTTTTGCCTGGACGTCTTCCGCTGGCCGCCATCGATTAGGATCCGCCGTTTACCGTAGCGCCGGCTTCCAGCCGGCCTGCACTCCCAATTACAGTGTTTTCGCTTGCCGGCAGGATGCCGGCGCTACCGGGGATTTTTGCAAAACGCCTCCCCCGGAGTGGAATTTTCTGTGCGCTTCCGATACGCTTGCGCCTCATCTGGAGCTTCCGGACGGGGTGGAAATGCCGCTCACAAACGTCGATCCCTCTCTCTACAATCACGATCTGGCCCCAATTCCGCAGGAGAAACGCTCCTGGGGTACCTATAACTACGCCTCGCTTTGGGTAGCGATGAGCGTTTGCATCCCTACCTACATGCTGGCGTCGGGACTGATCGCCGGCGGAATGAACTGGTATCAAGCCGTAACGACGATTCTGTTAGGGAACCTGATTGTACTGATCCCGATGCTGTTGAATGCCCACGCAGGGACTCGCTACGGAATTCCGTTCCCGGTGTTTGTCCGCGCTTCCTTCGGTGTCCGCGGGGCCAACGTGCCTGCGGTGCTTCGCGCGCTGGTGGCATGCGGCTGGTTCGGCATCCAGTCGTGGATCGGCGGGCAGGCGATTTATTCGATGCTGCGGATTGTATGGCCTGAAGCTGGAAATGTTCCAGGGGCGCATTGGGTTTGTTTTTTCTTTTTCTGGGCCATCAACATGTTTGTGATCTGGAAGGGAATTGAGACGATCAAGATTCTCGAAGGGATCGGCGCGCCGTTCATGCTGGTAGTGGGGCTCCTGCTGCTGGGATGGATCACGCGCAAAGCCGGCGGCTTTGGCCCCGTGCTGCATACCGAAAGCAAGTTTCGTTCGACGGGCGAATTCATCCGGTTTTTTATTCCCGCGCTGACGGGGATGGTTGGTTTCTGGTCCACGGTGGCGCTGAACATTCCGGATTTCACTCGCTATGCAAAATCGCAAAAGGCGCAAATGGTCGGGCAAGCGCTGGGATTGCCGACGGCGATGACTTTGTACGCGTTCATTGGAGTGGCCGTGACCTCGGCGTCGGCGGTGCTGTTCGGAGCGCCGATCTGGGATCCGGTGATTCTGCTGGGGAAATTTAACCAGCCGCTGGTCGCGTTTGTGGCGTTGATTGCGCTGATGATCGCCACGCTGAATACGAATGTGGCAGCCAACGTGGTTTCGCCGTCGAATGATTTTTCGAATCTGCGGCCCAGCCTGATTTCATTTCGCACCGGCGGATTGATCACCGGCGTTGTTGGCATCCTGATGATGCCCTGGAAGCTGATGACCGATTTCAGTTCTTATATTTTTGGCTGGCTGGTGGGATGTTCGGCGCTGCTTGGACCCATCGCGGGAATCATGATCTTCGATTATTACCTGGTGCGGCGGCGGAAACTTGTCCTCGAAGACCTCTACAAGCGGGGCGGCGAATATGAGTACGCCGGCGGCTTCAATGGCCGGGCGCTGCTGGCGCTGGCGGTTGGCGTAGCGGTGGCTATGGCGGGATTGCTGATTCCTTCCGTCCGCTGGTTGTATGATTATGCGTGGTTCGTTGGCTTTATGGTTTCCGGCTCGTTGTATTATCTCTTTATGGAATCTAGCCGGAACCCGGCATCCGAATAGCAGGGCAGAAAAAGAAGATTGAAACAGTGCAACCGCGGTTTTAACCTTCCTTCATCGCGTTTCACCTGAACGAAGTGCCGATTATCCGATTTGTCGGGAGGGTGTCTTGAACGAAAAGGCGAAAGTGGCGGCGGGCCAGGAGGCGCTGGCGGAAGCATTGCCGGCGCTGACGCGGCACGAAGCCCTGGTGGAATCCACGCGCTGCCTGATGTGCTACGACGCTCCCTGCACCCACGCCTGCCCCACGCATATCGATATTCCAAAATTCATCAAGAAAATTAATACGGGGAATTTACGAGGGTCGGCGCGGACGATTCTGGAGTCGAATCTTCTGGGCGCCACCTGCGCGCGGGTTTGCCCGGTGCAGGAATTATGCGAAGGCGCGTGCGTTCTGGGCGCGGAGCACAAACCGATTGCCATCGGTCGGCTGCAGCGCTATGCGATGGATTACGTTTACGGGAACGGCGTGGACGTCTTCTTGACCGCGAAGGCCAGCGGCAAAAAGATCGCGGTGGTTGGTGCGGGGCCCGCGGGCCTCTCGTGTGCTGGGGAGCTTGCAAAAAAGGGACACGATGTGACGTTGTTTGAAAAGCGCAACCTTGCTGGCGGTCTTTCCACGTTTGGGATTATTGGATTGCGCGAGCCGGTGGGAATTTCGCTGGCCGAAGTGGAAATGATTCAGCGGTTGGGCGTGCGGATTGAAACGCAGCGGGAGATTGGCAAGGATTTGGCTCTGGCGGAGCTGCAGGCGAAATTTGACGCGATATTCCTGAGCCTGGGGCTGGGCGCGACGCCGAACCTGGGGATTCCCGGAGAAGACCAGGTCATCGACGGGCTCGAATACATCGAGCAGAGTAAGTTGAACGGACACAATCTGAAGGTCGGAAAAAACGTGGTGGTGATCGGGGCGGGGAACACGGCCATTGATTGCGCCACAATCGCGAAACGGTGTGGCGGCGAGCACGTCACCATGCTCTACCGGCGGACTTCCAGCCAAATGACGGCCTACCCCCACGAGTATGATTTCATCAAGAAAGAAGGCGTGCGGTTCGAATTTCTGGCGCAACCGGTGCGGGTCGTCGTGGAAAAGGGAATCGTGATGGGCGTCGAGTGCGTGCGCATGAGTCTGGGACAGAAAGATGCGTCGGGGCGTCCCGCACCGCAGCCAGTGGATGGCTCGCATTTTGTGATTCCCGCCGACCAGGTTGTAAAAGCGATTGGGCAAGAAAAAGCATCGCTGGCCGCGCGTCTGAACCTGAAAACCCTGAAAGGATTCATCGACGTGGATGAGCAGTTTCGAACGAGTCTGCCGGGGGTTTACGCGGGTGGGGATTGCATACGCGCTCGTGGAGCCGCGTCCACGGTGATGGCGGTTCAAGATGGAAAGATGGCGGCGCGGGCAATCCACGAAAGGCTGGTGGGAAATGGCTGACCTGGGGATAAATTTTGCGGGGATCCGATCGCCGAATCCGTTCTGGCTGGCATCGGCGCCGCCGGCGAACTCCGGCATGCAGGTGCATCGCGCTTTTGAAGCGGGTTGGGGCGGGGCGGTGTGGAAGACGATTGGGGCGCCGGTGTTGAATGTTTCGAACCGCTATGGGGCGTGGCACTTTGGCGGACAGAAGATGCTGGCGATTAATAACGTCGAGCTGATTTCCGATCGCCCGCTGGAAGTGAACTTGCGCGAGATTGCGGAGGTGAAACGGGCATGGCCGGACCGCGCGGTGATCGTTTCGGCGATGGTGGAGTCGAAGCCGGAAGTCTGGCACGACATCATCAAGAAGATTCAGGATACCGGTGCCGACGGGATCGAGCTGAACTATGGCTGCCCGCACGGGATGAGCGAGCGCGGGATGGGCAGCGCGGTGGGGCAGGTTCCGGAATACTGCGAGGAAATCACCAGTTGGGTGATGCAGGTGGCGAAAATTCCTGTGATCGTGAAATTGACTCCGAACATTTCGAATATCGTGATGCCGGCGCGCGCGGCGGTGGCGGCCGGAGCGGACGCGTTGTCGCTGATCAACACCATCAATTCCATCATCGGAGTGGACCTGGATACATTTCAGATCGTTCCCAACATAGGTGGCAAGGGAGGACACGGAGGTTACGCGGGACCCGCGGTGAAGCCGGTGGCGCTGAACATGCTCTCGGCGCTCGGAACGGATAAGGTTGTTTCGGAATCGAAGCTGCCGATTTCCGGGATGGGCGGGATCTCAACCTGGTCCGATGCGGCGGAATTCCTGCTGCTTGGCGCCAGCAGCCTGCAGGTTTGTACCGCGGTGATGCATTACGGCTTCCGCATCATCGAAGATTTGTGCGACGGTCTTTCCAACTGGATGGACGAAAAAGGATTCAAGAAAGTATCCGACATTGTTGGAAAAAGCGTTCACCGCGTCTCCGACTTCAAGAACTTTGATTTGTCGTTCAAGGCGGTGGCCCGGATCGACCAGCAGAAATGCATTCGCTGCAACCTTTGTTATGTGGCGTGCAACGATACGGCGCACCAGTGTATTGACCTGGTTGCAAAGGACGGCAGCGTCGTGCGGCCGGGCAGCTACGATGTGCGTTCAAATGGAAAAGAAGAGGCGGTGCACACCCGGCCGAGAGTCATAGTACGCGAAGACGACTGCGTCGGTTGCCGTTTGTGCTTCAACGTGTGTCCGGTTGACGGCTGCATCAGCATGGTGGAGGAGCCTCCTGAGCGTCCCGCGGTTACCTGGGATGAATTGACGCAGAAGCAGCGCGAAGTGACGGAAGACTGGGCAAAGATGAAGGCTTACCGCGAGAAAATGGGCATCCACATTCACTGAGAGCTGGGGAGAGTTCGATGGCTTTGCTGATCAAGAATGGGGAAATCGTCACCGTTGGGGCGCGGGAACGCGCCGACATTTTCGTGGAAGACGAGTCGATCACCCGCATCGGCAGGAATCTCGATGCGCCTCCGGGTACAGAGACCGTTGATGCTTCTGGCAAACTGGTTTTTCCTGGCTTCATCGATCCGCACGTGCACATCTACTTGCCGTTCATGTCGACTTTCGCGAAAGACACCCACGAAACCGGCAGCATCGCCGCCCTGATTGGCGGAACCACCACCTATATCGAAATGTGTTGCCCGAACCGCAACGATGATGCCTTGCAGGGCTACGAGCTCTGGAAATCGAAAGCCGAAGGGAAGAGCGCTTGCGATTACGGTTTCCACATGTCGGTCACCAAGTTTGTTAAGGAGACGCCCGGGCAGTTGCGGCAAGTGGTGGCCGACGGGACTTCGTCTTTCAAGATATTCCTGTCGTACAAAAATTTCTTCGGCGTAACGGATGAAGAGATGTACCAGACGATGCGACTGGCGCGGCAACTGGGCGTGATCGTGACGGCCCATTGCGAAAACGCGGAGCTGGTGGCGCAATTGCAGCAGAAGCTGTTGAGCGAAGGAAAGACCGGGCCCGAATGGCATGAGCCAAGCCGGCCGGAATCGGTGGAAGCGGAAGGGACCGGGCGATTCGCCACATTCCTGGAAAATACCAAAGCCACGGGCTATGTGGTGCACTTGTCCTGCGAGCCGGCGCTGAAAGTCGCGCTCGCCGCAAAAGAGCGCGGCGTAAAACTCTTTATCGAGTCGGTCATCCCCCATTTTCTGCTGGACAAGACTTGCGCGGAAAAACCCGGCGTGGAAGGGATGAAGCACGTAATGTCCCCGCCGTTGCGCGCGAAGAAAAATCTCGGTGTACTGTGGAGCGCGCTGGACCGCGGCTTGATTGATACCGTCGGCACGGATCATTGCCCCTTCGACACGGAGCAAAAGCTGCTCGGCAAGGATGCATTCACGAATATCCCCAACGGGATTCCTGGAATCGAAGACCGCATCAATCTGCTGTACACCTACGGCGTGAAACGTGGGCGCTTGGAGATCGAACGCTTCGTGGATGCCGCCAGCACGCGTCCGGCAAAACTGTTTGGACTGTTCCCGCGCAAAGGAACCATCGCCATCGGCAGCGACGCGGACCTGGTGATTTACGATCCCGATTATCAGGGCGTGATTTCCGCGAAATCGCACCACGTCAATAATGATTACAACGGGTTCGAGGGAATGGTGATTGAGGGGCGGCCCTCCGTGGTCACCGTTCGCGGCAAAGTACAGGTGAAAGACGGAAAATTTGTGGGCGAACGAGGCCGCGGGCGTATGCTAAAACGAGAGCCGAACTATTTCTAGTCGAGGCGCATCATGAGCCTGATTCCCCAACGGACTGTTGCCGAACTGAAGGAACTTCGCGAGCTGACCGCCGACGAAAACGGAGCGCAGCGCGTGGCGTGGACCGACGTGTGGCAAAAAGCGCGCAAGTGGTTCGCCACGAAACTTGTCGGCCTGCCGATCGAGCATCACTATGACGCCGCCGGAAATAACTGGGTCACCCTTCGGGGCGCGTCGGAGAAATGTTTGTTGATCGGCGGCCATCTGGATTCCGTTCCGAACGGCGGCTGGCTGGACGGCAGTTTGAACGTACTGGCCGGACTGGAGGTGCTCCGGCGATTCGCGACGGAATTCAAAGGCAAGCCGCCGGTGACCATCCGCCTGGTGGACTGGGCCGATGAAGAAGGCGCGCGATTCGGGCGCAGCCTGCTGGGTTCTTCCGCCTTTGCCGGCACACACAGTATCGCCGCAGACCGCGTGCGAACCGACAAAGATGGCATCACGATGGAAGACGCACTGAAGCGCTGCGGCGTTCACATGGATCGATTTCCCGAAGCGGAAAAAGAGTGCGCCAATGCCGCGGCGTACATCGAATTGCATATCGAGCAGGGACCGGTGCTTGAAAAACTCGGTCTGCCGCTGGGCGTGGTGTTGGGCACCAAAGGAGTGGAGCGCCACGCGATCACGTTTCACGGGCAGGAAGCGCATTCCGGCGCAACGCCGATGAAGCAGCGTAAAGACGCCCTAGCCGCGGCCGCGAAGCTGGCGCTGGAGATTCGAAACATCGCGGGCAAACATGCAGACGCGGTTTGCACGATGGGCAGCCTGAAAACATTTCCAGGCATTGTCACCGCGGTTGTCGGCCGGTGCGAGGCCACACTCGATCAGCGCGACCTGGATGTCAAGACGCTCGCCCAGATGTACCGTGAAGCGCAAGAGGCCAGCAGGCAATTTGCGGGCGAAGAGAGTTGCACCGTCGAATGGTCGCGGATCTGGAGCATCGAGCCGATCCCGTTTCATCCGCACATGATCGATCTGTGCGAGCAATCCGTCCGGGAGCTTTCCGGCAAATCACACCGGCTGCCCTCAGGCCCCCTCCACGACGCCGCCGAGGTCTCGCGCGCGGGGATTCCAACGGTTATGATGTTCGTTCAATCGTTGCGCGGCATCAGCCACAACAAGATTGAGGACACCCGGGAAGAGCATCTGGAAATGTCCGTCGCAGCGCTGGACCGGCTGGCCGGCAAGACGGTGGACTGGATTTTGAAAGCAAACTGATTGGATAAGGAAGGACGATCGAGCATGGACGCCAAATCGCTGAAGGTAGTGCAAGAAAATCGCGACTACACGATGTTTTCCTGGTCGGTGCAGGGCGCATCGACTCCAATTCACATGAAGCGAGGCCAGGGTGTGTGGTTCTGGGACGGCGACGACAACCGCTGGTTGGATTTCAGCTCGCAACTGATCAATCTGAATGTCGGTCACCAGCATCCCAAAATGCTGGAGGCGATCAAGAAGCAGGTGGATGAGCTTTGTTTCGCAGGCCCGAGTTTTGCCACGGAACCGCGCGGCGCGCTGGGCAAGAAACTTTCCGAAGTCACCGGCCTGGCGAAGACGTTTTTCACTCTCGGTGGCTCGGAAGCCAATGAGAATGCCATGAAAATGGCGCGCCTTGTAACGGGGCGCGACAAAATTATTACCCGCTATCGCAGCTATCACGGCGCGACGATGGGTTCGATGACCGCTTCCGGCGATCCGCGGCGCTGGGCCGTGGAGCCGGGAATTCCCGGCATCGTTCGTGTATTCGATCCTTATTGTTACCGGTGCCCCTTCGGCCAGAAAGTCGAAACTTGCCATCGCGAGTGCGTCAGCCATATTGAAGAAGTGATTCAGATGGAGGGGCCGCACACAATCGCCGCGATCATGGTGGAAGGAATCACAGGTTCGAACGGATTACTGATTCCCCCGGACGACTATTATCCGAAGCTGCGCGCGCTGTGCGACAAGTACGGCATTTTGATGATCGACGACGAAGTGATGGCCGGCTTCGGGCGCACCGGCAAATGGCTGGCCACGCAGCACTTCGGCATCAAGCCGGATATCGTTACCTGTGCGAAAGGCTTGACGAGCGGGTATATGCCGCTTGGCGCCGTCATCGTCTCCGATAAGATTGCGAAATATTTCGAAACCAACATGCTGTGGGGCGGGCTGACCTACAGCGGCCATCCGGTCTGCTGCGCCGCGGCGGTGGCCAACCTGCACATCTATGAAGAGGAAAAGATTTTCGAGAACGTCGAAAAGCAGGGCCGGTACCTCGCTTCCCGCCTCGAGGGGATGAAGAAGAAGTATGCCTGCGTTGGCGACGTCCGCTACAAAGGCATGTTCAGCGTGCTGGAACTGGTGAAAGATAAGGCGACGCGGGAACCGTTGGCGCCGTTCAACGGCACCAGCCCGGAAATGGGCAAACTTGCCGCGCACTTGAAGTCTAAGCATGTGTACGCGTTCAGCCGGTTCAACATGCTGTGGGTCTGCCCGCCGCTGGTGATCAACGAAGAAGAACTTCGTCAGGGACTGGATATCATCGAAGAAGCGTTACACCTCGTGGATGCCGCAATGGGCAAAGTGAGTCTGGCTCCTGCGGGCGAAACCGTGGCCGCTCGATAAGACAAACTGGTTTCGATTTATCCGCGGCTGAATTTGCTGGCGAGATGTGAGCCCTCGCCGTCACCTTGCCACTGAACTGGAGTTCAGCCTGCGCTCGACAACGTGGCCTGGCGCACGCTCCTTAATATGGGCATCCGGCGCAACGCCGCTCTTGCGTGAAACATCCGAGCTTTTGTCGCTGCTACAGAGATGCCCAGAATTTTCGCCGTTTCCTTCACGGAAAATTCGCCCATTTGGTGAATCTCCACCACTTTCCGGTTGCGAGGGCGCAACCGCCGCACCGCCGCGCCGACTAGGTCCTCCCGCTCGCGAAGCTGGTAATTCTCTTCCGGGTTGGGCGCCCGATCCGGGATTTCGAGTTGCGGCCGGGCCTCTCCCGCCGGGCTTGGCTCATCCATCGGAATTTCCCGGACTCCGCGCTTCTTTCGAAGCTGCCCCAGCGCCGAGTTGATGGCGATGCGCGTGAGCCAGGTGGCAAAGCGCGAGCGTCCATCGAAATTGGAGAGGTGAACGAACGCGCTCAGGAATGAATCCTGCACCGCGTCTTCCGCATCCTCGCGGTTCCGCGTGATCCGGAAAGTTACCCGCAGAATCATCTCCTCATGGCGCTCACAGAGCACGCCGAATGCTCCGCCATGACCATTCTTTGCCGCGGCGATCAATCTGCCTTCGCTCCAAGCTTCCAGCTCGGTTGTTGCGCGTCCGCCAATCCTTTTCGCGCCAAATGTGTCAGTCACCTCAATACTCATCGCTTGCTCCTCGTGCCGCTCCTGGTCCTCAACTTATTGGTTGTCCTGGTCCTTTTCCTTGCTGATCCACTCCCGGATATACGCGGGGCAATTTTCAAGCCGGGCTCCACCGGATTCACAACGCGCCAGGAACCTTATGGCGCTGCGGTCCGCTAGCCGCAACTCTCGAAGGTCCAAAACTACCTCCGGCGTCTCCTTCTCATCTCCGAACAAGCCTTCCAACTCCTTGATATGCTCGAACTCGAGCCGGCCACTTAAGCCAAATACCGTGGATCCATCTCGCAGTGATTTCTCAATCTTTAAAGTCATAGGACAGCTGATTGGGCCCATTTCCCGCGTTTGCCGCGTGCCCGTGCCAATAAACTGGGCACGCTGCTTCCGAAATAGTGCAATGTCCTCGCCATTGATAACATGTTGAAAATAAATGGATAAGCAGCGGAAAGGATGCCGAAAAATCGGGAAGTGCCGAAGTTTCGTCAGTCGAATGACACTGGGTTATGGTTCAGGAATGTACTTTTGCTTGCGGATCCCCAAGAGCTTTATCTTGGAATCCAGGGTAGACCGTGGGATGCCCAGTTTGGCGGCGGCTCCATTTGGACCGGCGACTCTTCCCCCGGAAGCCGCCAGGGCGGCCTCGATGATTTCCTTTTCCTGATTCTGGAGGGTTTCTGTAAGCGGGCCCGACAATTCCAGCCGCGCCGCTTGTTCCTCGATCGCAAGCCATGCAGGGTCGATCCACAGCGTGTTTCCGCCGCAAAGAATCACGGATCTCTCGATAATATTTTGCAATTCCCGGATATTGCCTGGCCATGGGTAGGTTTGGCAAAGCTCCATCGTATTCCTGTCGATCTTGTGGATTTGCTTGCCGGCCTTTTCCGCGTAGCGCTTTACAAAATATTCCACCAGCATGGGAATGTCTTCCTTGCGCTGCCGCAACCCGGGAACCTCGATCGGGAATACATTCAATCGGTAAAAGAGGTCCGCCCGGAATGAGCCGGAGGCGATGGCCGCGCGCAAATCGCGGTTGGTCGCGGCGATCACCCGAACGTCGGTGGGAAGCACCTTGGTGCCGCCCACTCGTTCGAATTCGTGTTCCTGGAGAACTCGCAGCAGTGCGATCTGGGTTTCCGCAGGGAGTTCACCGACTTCATCGAGAAAAATAGTTCCGGAGTGGGCGAGTTCAAAGCGGCCCTGGTGCCGCTGCAGCGCCCCCGTGAACGCTCCTTTTTCGTGGCCAAAGAGCTCCGAAGCAATCAGGGAAGCGGGGATCGAAGCGCAGTTCACTCCGATAAATGCCCGGCCCGAACGCTGAGAGCGTTTGTGGATGGCGCGCGCGATCAATTCTTTGCCGGTGCCAGTTTCCCCCGTGATCAGCACCGTGGAATCTGTTGGAGCCACCTTCACAATTTTGGTGAGCACGGTTTGCAGGGCGGGGGAGGAGCCCACAATCTCTTCGAACATGAAGGCCTGATCGATTTGCTCCCGCAACGCCACGTTTTCATCGTGAAGCTGGTCCTTCAGTTGCTTGATTTCCTCGAATGCTGCTTCCAGTTCGGCGGTTGCCCGGCGCTGCTCGGTTACATCCATCGCAGTCCCGACAAATTCGACGAGCTCGCCCTTCTCGTTGAGAACAGGGTGCCCAATCGTGTGAATGTTCTTGATCGAGCCATCCGGCAGGACGATGCGGTAGTCGGTTGCGTAGCTGGTTTTTGCGGCCCCGGCTTCGGCAAACACGCGTTCAGCAGCCGGACGATCCTCCGGATGGATCCTGCCGAGAAAGAACTCGGTCGTGGACACATCTTCCTCGGGCCTAACGCCGAAAATTCGCCGCAGTTCGGGAGAACTGGTCACCTTTCCGCTTGCCGCGTCGTGCGCCCAGCTGAACATGTGGACCAACCGCTGGCCTTCGAGCAGGTAAGCTTCGCTTCGCCGAAGTTTCTCGTCGGCTTTCTTCCGCTCGCCGATCTCTTTCTTAAGTTCATCGTTTGCCTGGGTCAGTTCGGCGGTTCGCTCCGCGACTTTCTCTTCCAGCTCGTTTCGCCTGCGTTTCAGCCAGCTCATGAGCACAGCAAAGACTACGAACACCAGATTGTAAAGAACCCGCGAAATGGCGGCGATATCGGCTTCGAACAGATAGTTGCGAATCAAAATTGCCAGCAACATCGCGGCGATTCCCGGACTTGATCCCCCGTACCAGAATGTGATGGCGATCGCCGAAAGGGCGAGAGCGGCGAACGTGTGGGGCAGATGAAAGTGCGTGAGGAGCTGATCGATCAGCAGCGCGCATGTCACCGAAGAGAGCGCCAAGCCGAACGGCATCGCGCGTGAAATAAATGGGCGCGCCAACCATTTGCTTATGCCTCTATCGGCCATAGCTCCGCGTTTCTTTCAGGTTTGAGAATGGGCCCCTGGAACGAATGAGTGCCGGCTTTTTTATTTATCCTTACTCTAGCTGGGTTCCCGTTCATGCACAATGCGCACAGCCTAAATTGCCCACTGAGATTCGGCTCCAGACGTTAATGACGAAAAGTCAAGCAAAATGCCGCCTGGGCGCAGAGCGTCCGCTCATTCCAGATTCACAGTCATTACTTTCTCCAAGATTCCACGATTCCAGATTTGGGATTTTTCTTCCTAAATGTGTAGCGGGACAATAAATCAAGACTCGTTTGGTCCAATATCAGATCCATCCGCGTGTTGCGTGTCGCGGCGAAAAATATTCTTTGTGGACGCAGAATAATAAATAAATATCCCTCGACCATCCGATCTCAGAAAAAAAATCAGATTTCAGGTAACTTTCATCCGCCGCACGCCATCTAAATCTTCGGATGCATCAAAAGCATTTTCGATACACGCTCCGGGGTGAGCAGTATCAGCATGGTCCAGAAAAAACTGAATTCTGCGAGCTGCGGGGTACGGTCTTTGCCCAGAATCTAAAGAAATAAACATTATCTGAGTTGGTTTCCGTGGCATGGAACAGCCACAGATCGCCAATTCCAGGGGTTTGCGCGGCTGGGTTCGCCCAGAACTCAACGCCGCTCAAAGCAAGAAGCGAAGCTAACAAAAAAGCTGTGCTTCGGCAGTTCGAATCGTCCATGCGATTGCTTCAGGAAGTTTTCGCATGAATTCAAGACCAACCAAGGGAGAAAGCAAGAATGAAGTTCAGATCGATAGCTGCAGTTGTGTTTGGAGTATTCTTCATGTTTATCGCCAGCGCCAGCGTCAGGGCCGACGAACGCAACACCCAGGAAGTCGGCGTGCTGGGAACTGGATTTTTCACCAAAGACTCAAGCAGCAACGTCCTGAATCAGCACTCGACCAACTCCGGGGGATTCGTAGTAAGTTATCGCTATCATTTTAACCGCTGGTTCGGGGCCGATGTCAGCTACGGCTGGAATCGCGACACTCAGCAGAATATTTCCTCCACTGGTTCGCTGAACGTACAGTCCAACGTGCACCAGGCAACGGTTGCCGCGGTGATGAATCTTCCCTGGAGCACGGCCCGCTTCAATCCCTACGTGCTTGCCGGCACCGGCGCATTGGTGTTCGCTCCGACGCAGAACGCGGGAGCGGCAGTCCCCGGCGCGGGAAATCAGGCCAAAGCCACGTTCGTTTATGGCGGCGGCGTCAACTACGATTTCACCAAGCACTTCACGTTTCGCTTGGAATATCGCGGGCTGGTTTACGGCCGTCCCGATTTCGGCGTGAACGCGCTGCGTTCCGGCTTGACGACAAACACGGCACAGCCTTCGGCTGGCGTGATCTTCCGCTTCTAACTCCGGTAAGCAATCAACCTGAACTTCCAGCGCCAGGCGATTCCGTCCTGGCGCTGGATTATTTTGTATTTATTCGGAACGCGTGGGACCGATGGTGCTTTGCAGTTTCTGAAATTCCTGCATCTCGTGCTGCGCTTGCGCGGTCTTTCCCTGTTTGCGATACAAGCCGGCAAGTCCAAAGTGCGCCTGTGCGGCAAGGGAAGTGGTTTTTTCCAGTTCAATAACCTTTAGCCAGGTCTTTTCTGCTGTAGCGCTGTCGCCGACCAGCGAGGCGGCCTTGCCCAAGGAATAAAGAGTTTCCGGCATCTCGGGCTTCAGTTCATTCGAGCGCTTCAACTCCGGCAGTGCATCGTGTGCTTTTCCCTGCTGGAGCAGCGCCACCCCCAGCCGATAGGCGGCTTCCGCATTTCCCGGCCGTAGTTTGCATTCCGCGCGATATTCCGCCTCGGCTTTGGGCCACTGCGCGGAGTTCGCGTAAACCTGGCCGAGTTCCAGATGCAATCCAGGCAGCTCCGGCCGCAGCCGCAACGCTTCCAGGTATTCCTTCTCGGCTTGCGGCATCTGGCGCAGTACAAAATAGTTTTCAGCCAGCGCCTGGTGCGCCCGCGCGGAATCCGGATGAGTGGCCAGCAGCGTATCAATCGCGTCCTTGGAGAGTAGGCCGCTCGCGTGGCCAAGGTAGTACAGCAAATCCGGATCGCCGGGCCGCTGCGCCAGCGCCGACGTGAAGCTGGAGACAGCTTCGGTCAATTGATTGGTTTCAATCTGCGCGATTCCCAGCGCATCGAGCGCGCCCACACGTTGCAAATGCGGAATCGCTTCCGCCGAATATCCCTGCGACAATAGCGCGTATCCGATCAGTTGGTGAGCCACGGGCAAATCCGGGCTAAGCTCCAGCGCGCGCTTCAGAGGGGCGATCGCCGCTCCATACTCGCGCTTTTCCATGTACGCGCTGCCTAGATTCACGAACGCATCCGCCAGATTCGGATCGATTTCCGCGGCTTTCCGAAACTCCGCGATTTCCACGTCGATCTGGTGCGTCTTGCGTGCCTCCAGCCCCGCCTGCAGATGCTGCATTGCTTCGGAAGCACCTGCCTGCCCCGCAAGCCAAGCAATCAAGAAAAGATGGATCATGAGCGCTCCGGTTCGCGCACGGCAAGAAATTGATCGGCGCGAACGTCATTCAGAATCTGCTTCACACCCGAAGGCCAGAGAATCTCGACCGTGGCCTTCTCCGCCGCCCCAAGTCCAAAATGCAAACGCTTGTCGTTGGCGCACAGGTAGCTCCCGGCCGAAGTTGCCGTGCGTGTCTGGCCGTTCACGCTGACGCACGCGCCGTAGCCGTCGCGATTGCTCCGCGTTCCCTGCAGCGAAATCGAAAGCCAGTGATTGTTGCCGCCGCTGCGATTCAGAAGCAGAATCGGCGGGCCGCCAAGGCAGGAAATCACGGCATCCATGCTTCCGTCGTTGTTGATGTCGCCGAAGGCGACGCCGCGGGCCGCCAGCGGCTTGGTGACGCCGGAGTCGGCGCGTTCGAATCGCCCCTTGTGGTTCAATGCAAGCAGCGGCAGTTCCTTGTAGCGAAGCGAAGCATCAATGTCCTGCACATTGTCGAGCACATGGCCCTGCGCGACGAAAAGATCCTTCCATCCATCATTATCGAAATCTTCCAGGCCAACTCCCCATCCCGAGCTCATCGACGTCAGCGCTCCCAGGCCCGCTTCCAGGCTGGCGTAATTGAAATTCCCGCCGCCCTCGTTGTGATACAGGCTGTAAATTTCGCGCGGCAACACGGTGACGAGGACGTCCGGCCGTCCGTCGTTGTCATAATCCTGAAAAACCGCGCCCATGCCCGACATTCCCTTGCCGTCGGCGGTAAACGCAACGCCGGCTTCCAGGCCGCATTCCGTGAACGTTCCATCGCCGTTGTTGTGGAAGAGATACTGCTGCATGCCGTCATTCGAAACAAAAATGTCCGCAAAGCCATCACCGTCGTAGTCGGCGAACGCAACGCCCAGCGCGCGGCCTTTCTTTGCAGCCAGGCCTGATTTTTCGGTGACATCTTCGAATGTGCCGTCGCCGCGATTATGATAAAGCAGGCAGGTCGTCGCGGGGAACGCATTCGGCGGGCAATAAGTGTGCCAGTCGCCGCCGCAGATCTTGTTGTGATCCGCGTCCCAGTCCATGTAGCGGGTCACGAAGAGGTCGAGCTTGCCGTCGTTGTCGTAGTCGAAAAAGCCGGCGGAGACCGACCAGCCTCCGCCCGCCACTCCGGCTTTGGCCGTCACATCTGTAAACGTTCCATCGCCGTTGTTGTGATACAGAATGTTTTTGCCGTAGCTCGTGACATACAAATCGGCGTTTCCGTCGTTGTCGTAGTCGCCGACGGCCACTCCCATCCCATAATTGCCATTACCCGCGCTGGCCAACCCGGCGGCCTGGGTAACGTCCTGAAAACTTCCGTCGCGATTCTGGCGGTACAGCCGGTTCCAATAGCGGGGATTGCTGCGCTCGAAATTTTCGGGGACGCGCAGGCCTTCGGTAATTCGCCCGCCGTTCATCAGGAAGATGTCGAGCAGGCCGTCGTTGTTGTAATCGAAGAGCGCGATGCCGCCGGGCATCGTCTCAATCAGGAATTTTCGCGGCGTAGGGGAATTCTGCAACAGGAAATCAATGCCGCGCAGGGACTTCACTTCAAAGATCGGTGCGGCGGCAGCCAACGCCGCGTAGTTCAAGAAATCACGGCGCGTATGTCGGCGGGGCATTTCGTCGCATGTCTCCTGAGGCTTGCATAACCACTGCACGAACAGCGCTGAAGTCTTTTAGGATGCGCAAATAGGCTAACACGAAGAGGGAATGAGGGAGCGCCGCTGCCTGGGAAAGTAACAATCGAACAAGGTCGCCTCTAAAAAAATTATGCCCGGCAGGGACGCTCCTCAGCATCCCTACCGGGCATTCCCAGGGTGGTAATTAGAAGAGGAACTTCAATCCGAACTGGATGAGCCTTGGATTGGTGCCAGGGTAAACGCTGGTAATCTGGCCGAAGGTTGAAGAGCCGACGCTGGTGTTTGGCGGAGCAAATTGCGTCCGGTTGAAGAGGTTAAAGAATTCGCTCCGGAACTCCAGTCCCAACCGATTGTCGGGGCCAAACTGGGTACGCTTGAAGAGAGCGAAGTCATAGTTGTTCACGCCCGGACCACGAAGCGTGGGATCGGTTCGCGATTCGTCGCCGAAGGTGAAGTCCGCCGGTGAGGCGAAACAAGCAGTGTTGAAATACTCGTTTAGGGATGAAACGCCCGCCGGCCTGCCCTTGTTGCATCCTGGAATCACGTTCGGCCGCGATCCTGCGCCCAATCCCGTTGTATAGTTCGGGTTCCCATTGGTGAAGACCAGAGGAAAACCCTTCTGGAACGTGGTTACGCCGTCTATGCCCCAGCCGCTGACGACCTTGTCCATCGGTCCGTCGAAGCCGGACAAGTACCTCTTGCCGTGGCCGAAGGGGAGGTCGAGAACGTAGCTGATGACGAGGCGCTGTGATACGTCCTGCGACGACAGCGAGCGCTCGCCCTTGAGGTTGTTGAAGTCCTGGATGCTGCCCGTCGCGGCTTCCAGCCAGTTGGTAAGGGTGTCGGCGTCGCTGATCAGTTTGGAGTTGGTGTAAGCAACCAGCAACGAGCCTGCGCTGGCAAAACGGCGCTCGACCGTGAGTTGCAGCGAGTGATAGATGCTGTCGTAGTTGCCTTGACCCGCAAGCCTCAAGCTTGTGAACTGGGGGTAGGGGCGGTCAAGCTGCCCTTGGGTGGTTGTCGGACCAGACAAAGCGTAGGAAACTCCGCCTCCGAAGAAAGGATTGGCAACACTCTGCAACAGATCCACGGAAGGCGCCCCGGCCGCGCTCGCGACGCAGCGCGTACCGGTGATAGCTGTTTGAGCCGCGCACTGCGTTGCCGCCGCAGCTAGGAAGTTATCGCCGATCTGGTCGATTTCGGAATCGTAGAGTGCCAGGTGCGTGCCTTTGGATCCGACATACGCGGCAGATACAAAGAAGTTCCAGGGGAGATTCCGTTGGATGTTGAGGTTCCACTGTTGCACGTAGCCAGCCGGGTGATCGTTGTAATCTGCGATCGCAAAGCTCTGCACCACCTGCGTTGCGTATTGGCTGGTGCCAAGCGCGCCGAGTGTACGGCCCACAGGGGGCACGACCACCGGCAGGAATGGTGTATTGATGGTGTTCGACGGGTGGATGCCATCGATCGTTCCCGTATAAGAAGTGGTGGCATCGTTCACGAAGTCGTTGTTGGGGTTCAAGCCGAACGAGACATAGTTGGGAATCCAGAAAATCCCATACCCGCCGCGAATAACCGTTTTCTGATCCCAGCTGTAGGCAAAGCCCACGCGCGGGGCGACGTTATCCTTGGGCAGCGGAATGTTCGTCCGCTTGTCCAGATTCACCAGGGAGACGTCTCCCTTCAAGCCAGGCAAGCCCGGAACACCCACCAAGCCTGCCGTGACTGCCGGATTGGCAAGCCAGCTCTGCGCGTTCGGGTCGAAGGAGGATTGCCGGTTGAAACGCTCCGACCACGGCCCCTGGAGTTCATAGCGCAGGCCGAGGTTCAGAGTGAGCTTGTTGGTCAACCGGAAGGTGTCATCCACGTAAAAGCCGCGGTAGATCTGTTGACCGGCGACCAGCGCGGGAACGACGGCTTGACCGAAGAAATGGTTCTCGACACTCTTTGGATTGGCCGCATAGCCCAGCAGGAAATCGGCAAATCCATTGCCGGTGAAGCAGGAGGGCGCGCCGCCGCAGAAGGCGAACGCACCGCTGGCCACGTTGGTCTGCGCATAGTTGTCCCGCCCAACTTCCAACTGGAAGCCGAGCTTCACGGTGTGCTTGCCGCGCACGAGCGTGACGTTCGGACCGAAATTGAACTGTGTATTGCGGTCGGTGATGAAGCTCTGGCCTTGGGAGCACATGACGTTGTCCGCAAAGCCAAACACGCACGGGGTAGGCGGTGTCCGGGCGCCCGTTGGGATAGCCGCGTTGTATTGCGCGGGCCAGCCGATGGTGGTCAGGTCGAAGCCGGAATTCTTTGGCGCGCGATCGTAGGCAAAGCGGCTGAGGCTGGCGGTAATGCCAACGATCGTGTTCGGTGTAACGGTCCAGTTGTAGCCAAGGGCGGGTGCGCTGCTGTCGTACTTTTCCGCGCAACGGTCCTGGCAGAGTCCTGTGCCGAGGGGATCCTGCGGCAAATCCAGGACGTTCCAATAGGTGTACCGGAAGAAGATATGCTGGTTGTTCGTAATGGCATGATCGAGTCGGCCAACTACCTGATTTTGATTGCCGCCCGTACCGTAGGATTTGGAGTAGTTCTTTGTGCAGCCGATTATCGGATCGCTACCGGCGCAAGGTTGATTGGCAGCCGGCCAAAGATTTTCCAAGGCCAGTGAGGTCGGATTCAGGCGCGCCGTGGGAATGATGTTCGGGCATCCGGCGGCGTTGGTGCAAAGCGGGTTGCCGTTGGGCCCGGTGGGAAAAGAAACAAATTGTGTTGGCGTCGCCGAACTGCCCGCGCAGGCAAGGTTGGCATTAACGGTCCCGCCGCACGGATCCATGATTGGCGCGATGCCAGCCGCGGAGAAATCTCCGCCTAATTCGGCGGGGGTGGGAACCGTCGTCTGGACCGGAGAAGCGCCCTGGCGAAGACGGAATCCTTCCCAACTGAAGAACCAGAACGTTTTGTCCTTACCGTTATAAACGTGCGGGATGATGAGCGGACCGCCGGCGTTTGCGCCAAACTGGTTTTGCGTGAAAGCCGGAGCTTTGTTCGGTTCACCCTTGGCGATTTCGCTGGCCTTGTTGAATGGATCGTTCGCATTCAGCACCCGGTTTCGCAGATACTCATACGCTTCGCCGTGCAAACCGTTGCTTCCGGACTTGGTACTCAGGTTGATGACGCCGCCGGAGAACTTGCCCCAATCGGCTCCGAGGTTGCTGGTCTGGACCTTGAATTCTTGAATTGAGTCCTGCGTTGGAATCACCACCGGCAGGTTGATGTAGCCGATGTTGAGGGGCTGCCCGTCGAGATATTCCGCGCTCTCATTGCCGAAGGAGCCGTTCACCTGATAGTTTCCCCAGCCAAACGGATTGACTCCCACGGGCGTGCTGCCCGCGCTGCCCTGCGGGACCACGGAAGGCGCCAGGGTAATCAGGCTAAAAACGTTTCGGCCATTCAGAGGCAATTCATTGGCCTTGCGCTGTTCGACGACTTGCCCCATGGAAGAAGTCTCCGCTTGCAGGAGCGGTGTCTCGCCCGTGACTTCAATTGTCTGATTCACGTCCCCGATTTGCAGGGTGATGTCAATGCGAAGCGACTGCCCGACTTCCACGATGACATCCGGACGAGTGATGCGCTTGAATCCAGTCTTTTCCGCTCCGATGTTGTAACGGCCGGGCAGCAGGTTGACGAAGGCATACAGCCCGTCGGCCCCCGATTGCGCCACCCGCTTCTCTGTGGTGGCCACGTTTGTGAGGCTCACCTGGGCATCGGTGATCGCCGCGCCCGATGGGTCGGAAACGGTCCCGGCAATCGATCCGTAGGTGGTCTGCGCGGCGGCTGGATTGCCAAACAAGCCGGCGACGCAAAGGCAAAGTGTTAAGTGCAATGCTACAAATGCAACCAAACGCCAGTTTTTCATCCCCAACGCTCCTCGTTTTCACGATTCACTGCGTGCCTCAACTGCTTCCAATCGACACACCAAAGCGGTGAAGCTCCGTTCGACAGGACCCCAAACTACACACCATGCCCTCGACTTGAATCTGTTCTGTCAATTAGTACGAACACATTACTGGATGTGTACCAGTCACAGAGCTACGGGACTGAAAATCGGTGAAGTACTGGTCCCAGGGCGGAAACACACCCGCCATCGCGCGTAGAGAAACTTTCGAAATCCGAGGACCTTACGAGGCAGGATCTACGGATGATTGACCTGGTTGCGAAGCAGGGCGTACAAGAACGGCTTGCTGGTGGGCTTATGGCTGCCGCCACGCGGTTCCACGGTCACGAAAACGGCGTCAATCTCCGCCAATTGCTTGGGATCATCAAACCGCATCACCCAGCGCCGGTTTTTTTCGTTGTCCATATACAGGATGCCCAAATTCATCGGGGAAGCGGTTTCTCCCTGGGGAGCTTCGCGCTGCCCCCAAACCTGGAATGTGCTGGCATTCACAATCCCGGGTTGCCGATCGAGGTCGAACGCATAAAAGATGAGCGATTTGCCCTGGGTATAGAAAACCCGGCCAAAGGGCTTCTGCGTCCGGCTGCTGCCATCCACGTCAAACACATCCGCGATGTACAACTTTCTGGCGCCCATCAATTCGCGAATATCCCGGTCCGAACTGAGGTACTGTTCCGCGTCCTTCAAGCGGCGATCCTGGTCGCGATTCTTTGTGGTTAGATCTTCAATTTTCGATTCCAGGAACGCGGTACGCAGCGAGGTCTTGTCGCGTTCAGAGTGAAGGCTCGCCAACTCAGCCTGGTTATTGCCGTAGGCCTGGTTTGTGGATTGCAACTTGGCATTGAGCTCATCGCGCTGTTTCGACAACTCTTTTAGCTCCGCCTCAGACTTGCCGCTGGCCGCCATCAGCTCATTTGAACGAGCCTCCAGCGCACGCAAGGCTGCGCGGAGTTTGGCCAGCGCTTGCTCTTTCTCCGCACTTTCAACCTGCAACTGAGCCAGCCGCTTTTCCTGTGCCGCGAGCGATTCCTCAGCAGTTTTCTTTTCTTTCGAAAGCTGTTGATACTGCTCCTGCAACGCAGCGGAGGCCTGGTTCACGACAACCGGCCGGTGCGTCCACGCGCCGAGGTGATATGCACCTGCCCCGACGGCGATCAACAAGCCGGCCGCAATCGCCAATCTCATAGGCTCGCGAAGCTTCTGTTTCTGCGGGCCATTCTGCGGAATCGTGGCGGGGAGAGCGCTCTCTTCTTCCGGCCGAGCCTGCTGTTGGCCGCGAATACTGGCCCGCAGCCGTTCCCGCGCGGCGGAATCGTCCCAAACAAACCCCTCGGTTCTTCCCAGATACCCTTCGGCGAGCGTGGGAATACCTTGCGTCGCCAGAATCCGGTATTGCGCGAAACTCTCCTGGCAAGACTCGCAATTCTCCAGGTGCGCCCGCAGTTCGGCCAATTCCAATGGCGCAAGGCTGCCCGCAGCCGCCAAGGCGCAGAGTTCCTTGAACTTCTCGTGTTCTTCGCCGCCGTCTTGAATCGTTAGCATCGTTTCGTTTCCCGAAGCCTCTGCACAAATGCGCTTTTACGCAGGCGCTCCAATCCGCGGTAGAAATAATGCCGCGTATTTCCCAAGGGCTGGTTTAATTTCCTGCTAATTTCCCGCAAGTCGAATCCCTCGAAATAAAACAGTTCCAACGTGACGCGCTGGCTCTCCGGCAGTTCCTCGAACGCCTTTTCCAATTGAACTCGGTTGAGCTTCGCGCCGATCTCGCGGTCCAAATCCGTCTCTCCCAACAATGTATCGCCAAGCGAGCCGGTGTCTGTACCAGAATAAAATCCTCGCCTGGCCAGATGTGCCCTGCGATCCAACGCCCGGTGGAGCGCAATCTGCAGCACCCAGTTCTTCACCGTGCCTTTTTCGGCGTCGAAGAGGAAGCATTTCCGGTGCAGGTGGAAGAAGCACTCCTGAACCACATCCTCCGCTTCGCCCCGGTCCCGAACCACCCCGAGAGCAATTCTAAAAACCAGGCGGGCATAGCGGTCAAACAAAATTTCCAGGGCCGACGCATCGTTTGCCTGAATGCGAAGCATCACTTCTTCATCGGTGGGAAGGCGGAGTCCTGGGAGTTCTGGAGGGGTGGCGGGGCGCTCCTGGCTCCGGGCCAGGGCGATGGGAAGCGTAAGCGCACGTCGTTGCGGCGAAGTACTCATGGCTTGGTCCCCAGTAAACGGCGTGTTGGCGATGCCCGTAACAATACAACCGTGGCACCGGAGAACTTCCCCGACGAAGCCCCGATGATTTCAAGACAATACACCAACCAGCGGGCGTTGGAGAAGTTCTTTCGATACTGCCTAGTTTCTTTGACTGTGGTACAAGACCAGCCTGGGACACGTATTAATACAAATACGGCAAAAGGCGCTGGGGTCCTGCTCAAAACAGGAATTTCAGCCCAAACTGCACCAGCCGCGGATTTGTCCCCGTCGCAGTACTCGTCACCACCCCGAAATTCGGATTGTTTGCCGTACAGCAAATCGTGTTGGGAGGCGCGAACTGGGTCCTGTTAAAGATGTTGAAGAATTCCGTCCGGAACTCCAGCCCCAGCCGCTCATTGTTGCCAAACCGCGCCCGTTTGAAAACCGCGAAGTCAAAATTGTTGATTCCCTCGGCTCGCAGCCGGGAATCCACGCGCGGCTCGTTCCCAAAGGTGAAATCGGGTGGGGCCGCAAAGCACGCGGGATTGAACCATTCCGTAATCCGCTGGGTGCCGCTCCCGCTGGCGCATCCTGGAACCACGTTTGGCCGCGAGCCGCCGCCAAACAGAGTCGTGCCGTTCACCTGGCCGTTCGTAAACACCAGCGGGAATCCGCGTTGAAAAATCGTCACGCCATCCACTCCCCATCCCCCAACGACCTTGTCCTTCCATCCCTCGGCACCAGAGAGATAGCGTTTGCCCTTGCCAAAGGGCAAGTCCAGAACGTAACTGATCACAAGGCGCTGTGGAACGTCCTGCGACGATAGCGAGCGCTCTCCGCGCAGATTGTTATTGTCCTGGATTCCTCCCACTCCCGCCTCCACCCAGGCGGTCAGGGTATCTGTGTCGCTGATAAGTTTTGCGTTGGTATAGGCAATCAACAGCGAACCCGCATCCGCAAAACGCCGCTGCACCGTCAGTTGAAACGAGTGGTAAATGCTGTCATACGACCCCTGGCCGGCAAGCTGCACGCCCGCGTACTGAGGGTAGGGCCTGAGAAGCTGGCCCACCGTCGTCGTTGGGCCCGCCAGGGCCAGTGCCTGGCCGTTGATGAAAAATGGATTCGGTGTCGGCTGCACCAGCGTGACGTTTTGTCGGGGATTCGGCAAAGATGGATTCACCTGCGTCGCAGCCTGGGCCAGCAACGCGTCCGATATCTGATTGATCTGTTGAGAATATTGCGCCAGATGCGTCCCACGCGAGCCCACATACGCTGCGGACAAGAAGAACCCCAAGGGAAGCTCACGCTGCACGTCCAGATTCCACTGTTGGACGTACCCCTGCGGATGATTGCCTGGATTCACCACGGTGATCGACTGTACGACCTGCGTCAGGAACTGCTGCGTTCCCTGCGTGCCGAGCGTTCGCCCGGGTGGTTGCGCAATCCCGTTAGGGAACGGCAGCACTATGGTGTTCACCGGATGAGTTCCGTCCACCGTCCCGGTGTAGGTGGTGGCCCCGCCATTGACCATGTCGTTCAACGGGTTCAGGCTGAACGACACATAATCGGGAATCCAGAACACTCCGTAGCCGCTGCGGACGACCGTTTTTGAATCCACGCTGTAAGCAAACCCCACTCGAGGAGAGAAGGCCAATTTCCTGAGCGGAAGATTGTTGCGGTCGTTGGGGTTCACCAGAAAAACGTCACCGAGCACAGGCTGTGATCCCGCGGGAAGAAATTGCGTCAGGTAGTTGGTGGCTTTCGGGTCGAAATACGACAAACGATTGAATCGCTCCGACCACGGGCCCTGCAGGTCGTACCGCAAACCCAGATTCAACGTCAGATTTCGAGTGGCGCGCCAGGAATCGCCAAAATACAAAGCCCGATAAATCTGCTGCCCGGCCGTGAAGGAAGGAACCACCGCCTGCGCAAAAAAATGATTTTCCAGGTTGTTGAAATTGTCCGCGTAGCCCAACAGGAAATCCGCGAACCCCAGCCCCGTGCCGGAGACACCCGGAAGGGAAGTGAAGCACGCCTGGCCGGAGACGCAGAAATCAAATGCGCCGCTGGCGATATTGGACTGCGCGTAGTTGTCGCGCCCGACTTCGAGTTGCAAACCAAAATGAAATTGGTGGTGTCCTTGCAACATGGAGACGCTCGGCGAAACGTAAAATTGAGTGTTCCGGTCTTCAATAAAGCTCTGGCCCTGGGTGCACATGATGTTGTCGGCAAAGTTCGCCACGCACGGTGTCGGTGGCGTGCGCATTTCGGCCGGCACGGATTGGTTGTAGCTCGCGGGCCAGCCGATGCTGGTCAGGTCGAAGTCCGTGTTCTTCGGGCTTCGGTTATAGGTGAACCGGCTGACGCTCGCATTGAAGCCCAGAACGGTTGTGGGCGTAACGTTGTAGGTGTATCCCGCGGCGGTCGCGTAGGTGTGGTAATCCTCCGCGCAGCGATCCGCGCACAGCCCCGTCCCCAGCGGATCGATCGGCAAATCCAGAACGTGCCAATAGTTGAATCGCACAAAGAGGCGCTGTTTGCCGGTGATATTTTGATCCAGCCGACCGACGAACTGGGTGTGATCTCCGCCGGTAGGCGCCGCCGTCGTGAAATTGTTTGTCGTTGCAACCGGATTTGTCGGCGCGGGCCAAAGATTCAGAAGCTTCCCCGAAGTAAAATTGATGCGGTCCTGCGGGATGGTGTTATTCGGGAAAGGCGTGGGAGTTGCCGTGCTTCCCGGGCACGCTCCTTGCGCGTTCACGTTCCCGCCGCAAGGATCGTAAATCTGATTGATTACCACCGCTTGGCCCTTGGAATCCACGCCACGATCGTTGCAAATGCCTGCCGTGAATCCTGTTTTGCAAATCTCCGAAAAAATGCCCTTTCTTTCCTGCGAATCGGGGACGGTGGCCGTAAACGGCTGGCTGGTCCTCAACCGGAATCCCTCGCCGCTGGCAAACCAGAACGTCTTATTCCTTCCGCCAAGGTGAGGAATGTTCAGCGGTCCGCCGGCATTTATTCCGAACTGGTTCTGCACCCACGGAGGCCTCGCCCGGTCAACCGCGTTCAGGAAGAAATCATTCGCGTTGAAAATTTTGTTGCGGAGATACTCATAGACCTCGCCGTGAATCGAGCTTGCCCCGGCCTTGGTACTGAGATTGGTCACCCCGCCGGAAAACTTGCCCCATTCCGGCCCCAGATTGCTGGTCTGTACGCGGAATTCCTGGATCGAATCCTGGGTCGGAATCAGTATCGGCAAATTGATATAGCCGATATTCAGCGGCTGGCCGTCCAGGAATTCCGCGCTCTCGTTCCCGAACGAGCCGTTCACCTGGTAATTTCCCCAGCCGAATGGATTCACGCCAACCGGCGTGCCCGTGGAACTCCCCTGCGGCACCACCGACGCGGCCAGTTCGATGAGGTTAAAGACGTTGCGGCCGTTCAGCGGAAGTTCATTCACCTTGCGCTGCTCCACCACCGTCCCGATCGTCGAAGATTCCGTGTCCAGCGGCGGAACTCCTCCCCGCACCGTCACGCTTTCCGACGCCGAGCCCAACACCATCTCAAAATTGATTTCCAGCGCGTCCTGGACGTGTAGCACCAGGTCCGACTTGATGACCGCCTTGAATCCGACTTTTTCCACTTCAATCCGGTAGGTGCCCGGTGGAAGATCCGTAACGTAATAACTCCCCGTCGCATTCGTAATCGTCTCGTAATGAACTCGCGTGCCGGTATTGATCGCCACCACCAGCGCGTTCGGCACTACCCCTTTGCTGGAATCGGTGATTCGCCCCGTCAGCGAGGCATTTGTTGACTGGGCATTTAACGGGGAAACGAAGAAAAGAAGTATTCCGGCGGCGGCGAAGGCGAGCAAGAGCGCCAGTGAAGCCAGTCTGTAAACGGCACGCGAAGCCACATCCATCCGGAGAAGTACCTTTGCCCTTCAGCGCTTGCCTCGACTGGTTTGCTCGTTAGCTCTTTTGTATCAGGTATGGAACTGAAGTCAAGAAGCCTGCTGGGGGCAGGCGCAATCGGCGCGTGGCCATCTGTTCGAAACCGCAAGAATCGTGCTAAATTTCAAAGAGTGCGCCCGTAGCTCAGCTGGATAGAGCATCGGACTTCTAATCCGAGGGTCGCGTGTTCGAATCACGCCGGGCGCGCCATTCCTTGCTGTTTCTTCCTAACAACTCCGTGCTTCACCTTCAGATCTCACGCCCCAGCCTCGATTTGCGACCCGTTATTTTGTCCAATCCTCGATTTTCAAGCGCTTCAATCGGTGAAAGGAACGATCGTGGGTTACCAGAACAGCTTCGGCAGCCAATGCGTGCGCCCCGATCATCATGTCCAGATTTCCCATGGGGGTTCCTGCAGTCTCCATGGCGGCCCGGACGTCGGCATAGTGTCTCGCTGATGCAGAATCCCACGGCAGAGAACCTACACGCAGCAAAAATTCTTCGATGGCGGTTTTTAATCCTACGGCATCACGTCTCCGCGCCGCTCCAAACAGCAACTCGGCTTCGGTAACTGCCGAAATCAGAACTTGAGACATTGGCACCTTCAGCAGGCGCTCACGAACCCTCGGCACATTGCCTTTAATGATGTAACTGGCCGTATTCGTGTCCAGCAGGTAGCGTAAAGACATCAGAAGAGCTTCCGCTTCTGTGGAGGCGCGTCGTCACGCTCAGTTAGAAAGTCAGGGGGTATGTCGATGCTGCTTGTCAGCTCAAAGAAATCCTCCCACGACTCCGGACGCCTCGAGAGGATCACGTCTCCCGTAGCCGGGTCGCGGCGTACGAACACCTCGGAACCCTCGAAGCGAAAACCCGAGGGTAAGCGAACCGCCTGGCTGCGGCCGTTGCGGAATAGCTTGGCGGTACGAGCCATAACACCTCCAAGAAGATATATACCATGATATATCACAAATTGGGAGCGATCAAGAGCTTTTGACTGGGTGAACGAGATCTTTCTTGCGGCAGGATTGCCTCTTAATTCCTCTAAACCTTGCAATCGCAATCAGTTAGTGATGGCTTGCGGCAGCGCCCAGCGTGTTCTTGTGGCCAAACAGCGTCCTTAATATATGCAGGTGAGCAGGAAAATGCATTCCTCCCACGACCAGGCGAGGAATGCCCGGAGGCGGAATGCGAAAAAGCGAGCGCTTGAAGCGATCCCGTTTACGCCTTCGCAGGCGCTGTCATATCAACGGCGGACGCAGTCGCACGATCCGATGCTTGAACCGAGCGCTTCGCTAGTGGTTTCAGCCAGAGCAACGCCATGAACGCAGCGATCAGATCGCAAATGATCATGGCCCAGAACACTTTGTTCCAGGAACCGGTCTTGGCAAATAACCAAGCCGCGCCTGGTCCGGCAAACGCGGCAGCCAATCCCTTGGCGGTGTAAACGACGCCGTAATTTGTCGTCGCCCACTTGTTGCCGTACAAGTCTCCGGTGATTGCAGGGAACAACGAGAAAATATTTCCCCACGCGAAGAAACAAAGTCCGGACAAGGCGACGAACCAGATTGGATGGCCAATCATTTGGAGCAACGCAAATACTGCTCCCGCTTCCAGGATGAACGAGCAAAAGATAGCGTTCTCCCGGCCGATGTGGTCGGACACCCAGCCCCAAAATGGACGAGTTAGCCCGTTTAGCAGCCGATCCACCGTGATTGCCAGCACAAGCGCGGTCATTCCAAACCACACCACCGCATTGTCCACATGGTAGCTCGACGCCATCGGGTTCAGTTGCGCGGTAACCACCAAGCCGCCGAACGCCAGCATCGTCATCATCAAGTAGATCACGTAGAACGATGGCTGGCGCAGCATCTGGAAAGGCGTCAGGTTGACGGTTGAAGTGTTGATCTTGGCTTTGATCTTCGCTGCTTTTTCGGCCCAGTTTGGCGGCGTCCATCCCACCGGCGGCCGGGCCAAAAATAGCGCGCAGGCCAGCACAACGACTCCCTGGATGATGCCCCATACGACGAACGTGTGCTGGTAGCCGGAGATTTTCAGCATGTTGGCGACGGGAGTGATCGTACTTGCTGTGCCGATGCCGTAAGCCCCTGCCGTCAGGCCCACGCACAGCCCGCGATGGTCTGGAAACCATTTCAGCGCGTTTCCAATGGATCCGCCATAGACGATGCCCGCGCCAATGCCACCCACGCCGTACCAGATGTACAGCTGGGTTATGGTCTCGGCATAACCGGAGCCCACCCAGCCGAGCGCCACGAATATCGAGCCGATCCCCAGCATCAGGCGCGGACCGATGATGTCCACCAGATATCCTTCAAACGGAACGAGCCAGGTCTCCAGAAAAATAAACAACGTGAATGTCCACTGAACTGCGACCAGGGAAACGTGCAGGTGCGCTTGAATGGGCTTGGTGAAAAGCGTCCAGGCATATTGCAGGTTGGCGATCGCCATCATCGCGATGATTCCGGCGACCAACTGAACCCAGCGATTGATGATTCGAGAGGGATGAATCAGAGCTTCTGGCGTTGCGGCCATTGACTAGCCTCCATTTTGACTTCAGCGGAAGTAGTTCACGAACCAGTCCCCAATTTGCCTGCGCGGCCGTCCAGAGAGCCCACATCTCCGTGGAGCGGTGTAAAGCCGGAGGTCATTCGCTCTTTCCACAACGATCTCTCGCCCGAAGCGATCGGCGTCGACGTTCGTGGAGCGCGGAGCCATTTTCCTTTTTAGCGAATAATCCCCGAACCGAATGCCGCAAAAAACTTTTCGATGGCGAACTACCGCGGACTACCCCTGCACCCGCAGCCCTGAGCCGCCAGCTCCGCCGAGTGGTCGGTCCAGCGAACCGTGTTAAACTGGTCCGGTGAGTGAACCACTTTGCGGCGGCACGGAAAATAGCACCGTCCCTACAGCCTGTCAAGAAGAGATTCCTTGCATCCTTGGCAGCTACTTTTCGCATTCGCTTTTTCTGTGGCAAGCTTCCCTAGTGCTGCGCTGCCCATTCCCGAGAGAAACGGCCCATGTCTGAAGCACTTGAAGCCCAGATCAGGGATTACGCGTCCCGGCTCGACCACCTGATTCGCCGCGGACACCAGGTTCGCGACATGCTGGCGAAAGACTCATCCAATCCCGCCACCATTGTCGCTACGCGCGCTTGGCAAGAGGAGTGTGGCGTAGCCATCAACCAGCTTTCCGGAGGCAGCAAAGCCCATTGGTTGGCGCGCGCCTTCAGCGAAGCTTTCCTGATGCGTTCGGCAAAGGGCGACGCAACGCAAGGCGCCGCGCCACAGGAGATAGCTCAGCGCTTGCTCGATGTGCTTGCACAAGCGGTCGCCGCGCTTTCCCGGAAAGAGGGCGGACCGGTAATGATTGCGTCAACGGAAGTGCCGCCCCGCCGCTTCGAATTTGTCCACAACGCAGAACTCCGCCAAGTGCTCGAGCAGGCTTTTGCCGACGCCCGCGGCGCGATGGACCAGGCAGACTACGATCTGGCGATGCGCACGTCTTGCGGAATTCTGGAATCCATCATCACTGACGCGCTCGAGCACAAAGGACCGGCGGAACTAGCCGCGTCTGGTGCGCCGGCAGGGAAGCTCGCAGACTGGTCTTTCGATGAGCGGATCGCTCTCGCTGAAAAAGCCGGTTTGATACGCGGCGGATGCGCACGTCTGCCGGCTGTCGCGAGGGCCTACCGGGATCACAATGCAAACGGCCACACCATCGCGGTGACCGAGCGCGATGCGCGAATCGCCGGGCAAGTGCTGAATGTGATTATGAGAGATTTGAATCCCGGCAGGTAGAACTGCACCAATCGATCAAGTTCTGGAAATTTTCCGTTTAGTCTTCCAGGTCCTCACGGAACACCGGTTGGGAAGGATCCAGGCTGCCGTCAATCACCGCGATGCGCATGTCTTCGAACGCTTGCGTCGCTTCCGCGAGCGTGGCGTAACCCCGCTCCCGCTGCATCGCGCCGCTGGCTGAATAAATCAGCGTGTAATACCGGCCCGAAGCGTACTGCATCTCCAGCAACTTGTTCGGAACCTCTGGATCGCCGCTCTGCCCGAGCACGTCCATCAGCGCCACCGTCCACTGCCGGTCCTTCGGGTCGGTTACGACCTCGCGCTCCACGTACTGCCACTCGTCCATGCTCCACAAAGGCATCTTCGATTATCCCAGCAAATCCGCAAGGGCCCGCGCTACTTGCGAGCCAGTGAAAGGTTTGGGAATCAGCAAAACTTTCTGCGCGTTGCGTTTCGTCAGGCTCGCGTCGGCGATTTCCGGCGTGTCGCTGATGATCACGATCGGAAACTCCGTGTAATCCGGGTTATGGCGAACGATGTCGAATAGCGATTCGCTCATATCGTACGTTGTGCAGTCCAACACCAGGGCGTCCGCCTTCGCATCGCGAATCAAGTCGTTGACCGTGTCCGTGAAACCTTCGGCGGAAACTTCGTAACCCTTATCGCGCAGCGCATAGGTGAGCAACTGTGCGATCTCCGGCGTGTCGTCAATCAACAGAATACGTTTCGCCAATGCGCTAGCCCTTGCCGGTGCCTGGCAGCCGCGGCTTCTTGGCTTCGCAGGCCTCCAGGTCCAGCACCCACACGCGTCCGCCGGCCGTGTAGTAAGCGCGCTTTTCGTTTTCGATCATCGCGCCCCAGGCCTCCAGCGTGCGCATGGCGAAGGTGATGCCTTCGAAGTTGTTGCGCAAATGGCCGAAGACTTCGTTGGTGTGCCAGTTATCGGTCAGGATGGCGTCGCCCCCGTGCACTTTCAGCACGGTGTAAAAGCGGTCATGCGCGGCTTCGTCGCGAACTTCGCGAGTGGAACCGCGCTTCTTGCCTTCCGTGACGATATAACTTTCCTGGCCGGATGCGGCCGATGGGGAAACGTTTGTGGCCATTGTGTCTTTGACGTTCGGTGTGTTGGTGCTCATAGTGTTTGCGCCACCGCCTCGGCTTCCGCCGCTGCCGCCATATTCACCTGGTTCTTGGGATCCGCGGCCTTGATCAATGCCTCGGGGAGTTGCACGCCCATCATCTGCCACTGCTGGTTGGCGAACTTCTGCAAGTTGGCGATATGCTCCGCGTGAAGGTGGCCGAATCTCCCCTGCAGTTTCAGATATTCGGAAACCGGCCGCATCGACTGCGGGCGGAAACTGTAATCGTATTCGCGCTTCTCTGGATTCCATTCCCACATCGGATAGAGCCCGCATTCCACGACCAGCCGGCCCAGGTCGATCGAGCGGGGCGTTTCGTACACGAAGCCTTTCTGGCACGGCGTATAAATCATCAGGTACGCGGCGCCGCGGTGGTTCAGTCCTTTGCGAACTTTGTTCATCAGGTCGATGGGGTAGCCGACGCTGGCGGTGGCCACATAGCAGTGCGGGTGGCCGGCGGCCATCATGCGCGCCAGGTCCTTCGGATACAGCGTCTTCGCTTCCGGCACCTTTGGCCCTGGCGGCGAAAACGTCGTCATGCCGCCGTACGGTGTGCGCGACGACGCCTGAATGCCCGTATTGGCATACTGCTCGTTGTCGTAGCAGATGATCAGGCAATCGTGATTGCGATAGAGCGCTCCAGAGATGGACGCGAGGCCGATGTCCGACGCGCTGCCGTCGCCCGCTTCGCAAATCACGTTCGGGAACGTGCCCTTGTACTTGCCTTTGCGGATCATCGCTTCATACGCCGCCGCAACGCCCGCGGTGAAGCTGCCCGCGCTGCCGATCTGCGTGTGCGCCCAGGGCACATTGTACGGCGTGCAGAGATACGAGCTGTTCGCCACGTACATGCATCCCGTCGGTCCGACAAGGATGGTGTTGTCGCCCGAAGCCTTGCTGGTCATCCGGTATTGAATGGACGGCCCGCAGCCCGCGCACGTGCGATGGCCGGGGACAAACGGTTCGGACGCCGGGAGGTCCGGATTATAAAAACGCGCGCCCTGATTTGGGCTGCCGAGAATTGGAAGGGTTTGACGCTGCACTTCTATCGCTGGCATTTCGATTCCTCCTGAAATTCTTTCTTAAATCTCGTTTACGCCTTGCAAACTCTTTAGCTGGCGGACGGCCCCGCAAAATCGTCCGGGATGCAAAATTCGCACCTCAGAAGGCCGTCCCTACGGTTACTCTTCGAATCCTACCCAGTGGGTGCGCTTTTCGATCTTGCCGCGCTTCTGGGCCTCCATCATTTTCTCAGCCATCCAGTAAAATTCTTTCAAAACGATGGCCTCGCCGCCCATTCCGGCCATAAACGACATAATCAGCGGGCGCTTCGGGCTTTCGTAAAGTGCTGCTGCAACTTCTGCATAAAGCGAACCGCCGCTGCTGACGCTGCCAAGTCCCATGTTAGTTTCGATTACGCCGACCACTTTGAACCTGCTCAGCGTTTCGCAAATCCGGTCCGTCGGATACGGCCGAATGGTGCGCAGACGAACCATTCCGACTTTCAAGCCCTTCTCGCGCATGTGGTTGATCGCGAAGCGCGCGGTCACCGCATGCCCGCCTTGCAGGAAAAATACAATCTCCGCATCTTCGATCTTGTATTCTTCCAGCCACGCATTGTAGCGCCGGCCGAAAATCCGCGCGAACTCTTCGTGAATCTCTTCGATCACCGGCATGCAGCCTTCCATCGCCCGCGCACGCTCCAGTTGCAGCGGCGGTCCCTGCTCCGGCATGATCTGCGGTCCGTGCGAAACTGGGCGGCGCGGATCGAGCGGGTACGGGTGCTTGTAAGGCGGCAGAAATTCCTTCACCTGGCCGGGATCGGGCAGTTCCACGTCCGTCGTGATGTGCGAGACGAAGAAGCCGTCCTGGCAAACCATTTGTGGGAGCAGCACTCGCGGATCTTCTCCTATGCGATATCCCATCAGGTGATTGTCGAACGCCTCTTGCGCATCGCAAGCCCAGCCCATCAGCCAGCCCATGTCGCGCGTTGAAAGCGCATCCGTGTGCTCGGAACCGAAGTCGCCTGGTGGATCAAGCGTGCGGTCGGCAATCATCATCTGCACCGGCATGCGACTGCCAGAAATGGGCGAATAGAGTTCGTAAGCGAACTGCACGCCGACACCGGAACTTCCCGTGAAGACGCGCGCCCCGCTCGACGATGCGCCGTGCGCGATGCTCAATTGCGAGTGCTCGCTATCCGCGACGATGTACTCGGCATCCAACTCGCCGTTCGCCACCATTTGCGCCAGCGCCATCATCGTCGCCGTGTACGGCCGAATCGGATACGCCGTGATCACGTCTACGTCGGCGTACTTTGCCGCCTGCGCCGCGGCCACGCAGCCATTGATGCGAACCGTTCTTTTCTTTATCGTTTCCGTAGCTGTCGCCATGTTAGAGCTCCTTCGCCGGACGGCTGGCCAGATTTGCCAGTTCCTGCGCCTGGCGGCCGTGCAGTCCTGGTGAAATCGCGAATGCCGTATCCATGCGGACGACGCCCGCGTCGAAGTCCAGTTCAGGGACGCCTTCCAGGCAACCGGTCGGGCATTCTTCGATGCAGACGCGGCAGCCTTTGCAATAATCCACCAGTATTTTGTAGAGGCCGTTCGAACGATCGGAGCGCACGATGCACGGCTCGGGGCACACGAGGTAACAGTTGTCGCAGGCGTTGCACGTGCCGCAACTGAAGCAGCGGCCGGCTTCTTCCACAGCTTGCTCTTCGGTGAACGCCAGGATGACTTCGTCCTGCGTCTTTTTGCGGCTCGCGGGATTCAACATGTCCTGCTTCACCCGCGGAAAGTGCGGGAAGTAAGTCATGTTCATGCGGTTCAGATCCACGATCACGTCAATGGCGATTTTGCGGGCCTCAAGGGTTTCGCCGCGCAGCGCCTTGTCCAGGTTGAACGCCACGCGCTTTCCGTCGCCCACCGCATTCACAACCATCAGCGGCTGGCCGGAGCCCAGTTGCACGATGTCGCCCGCGGCGAAGAAGTTGGTATCGCCAAGCCGTCCAAAGCGGTCGACCTTGATGGTGCCGCGCTCGTTTTTGAACTCCGCCGGCAACCAGGCGAGTGATGCGTGCTGTCCGACGGCAATAATCACATTGTCGACAGCAAATTTCTCCGCCGCCACCTCTTTGTTTATCGCGATCGGCGAAGCGTTGATGGCTCCCGAAAATTTCGCCGGATGAAGCTGCAGCGCTTCCACTTTGCCGTCACCGAGTACCGCTGTCATCGCCCGCCCGTGAATCAGTTCCACGCCTTCTTCTGTCATATCGTGGAAATCCTCGGGCACGCACGGCATTTCCTTCGGGTTGCCTTCGACGGTAATCATCGTGACTTCGACGGCACCCTGCCGCAACGCTTCGCGCGCGCAGTCGATCGCCGTGTTGCCTCCGCCGATCACCGCGACCCGGGCGCCCAGCTTTACTTTTGAAGTGCCCATGCCGATGTCGCGCAGGAAGGGAAGTCCGTAAATCACCCCAGCCTTGTCTTCGCCCTCAGCGCGGACGCTATTGGGCTCGGTGAGGCCGACCGCCAGAACAACAGCGTCGTAGTCTTTTTTCAAGCTGTCCCAGGAAACGTCTTTGCCGACTTCCGTGTTCGTCTTGATGGCGATTCCCAATTCGATGAGCCGCTCCACTTCGCGATCCAGCACATCCTGCGGCAGCACCCAGTCCGGAATTCCGCCGCGGTTCAATCCGCCAGCCTTGGGAGATTTCTCAAGGATAGTTACTTTGTAGCCTAGCCGCGCAAGCTGATACGCCGCGCTGTGGCCCGCGGGACCCGAACCCACGACGGCCACTTTCTTGCCGTTGGGTTTCCCGGGTTTCACCACGTCGCGTTGCAGCGCCTGGCCAAGATCTCCCAGAAACCGCTCCACCGCACGAATCGAAATCGCCTCATCGTACTGTCCGCGATTGCAAGCCTGCTCGCACGGGTGATAACAAACGCGCCCCGTCACGGAAGGGAAAGGCATGTCTTCCTTGATGAGCGCGTAAGCGTCCAGATATTTCCCGCGCTTCACTAGATCGAGATAGCCCTGAATTTTTTCGTTCGTGCCGCAAGCGTTGTTGCAGGGCGGCAATTTGTCGCGGTACACGGGCCGGATCGACCGCCAATTGCCGGTGGGGAACAAGTCCTGCCCCTTTTCCTGTGTTGGTGCTGGCGTGATGCCTGCGAAAGGTACGGTCAGCCATTCGGGAATGCGAGTGCCTTTTGTGGACATGGGTTCCTTCCTAAGCCGCCACTGGATTCAGCGGCAGGATGTGCAAGTCGTGAAGCGCCAGCTCAAAAGCCTTTTGATTCGCAATCATCGGTTGAATCGTCTCCAGCTTGACGATCCCCGTCGATTTCACCACCGCGGCAATCAGCGGAGCCGCGATGTCCGGCGCAATCGCCTTGCTGCGTTCCGCTGCGCCCTCCGTCGAAAGACGGTCCAGCCCCAGCTGCCCCAGCCGGTAGTAAAGCCATTTGTGGTCCGCCAGCTTTGCCGCATCCACGCAAACCAGTTGCGCCAGCCGGTCCGCCCCCGGCACAAATCGAATCATGTATTCCGGCGTATAGTGCGTGTTGATCACCAGCGTTCCGCCCGGCGGCATCCCGCGCATGTAATCCCAGCCCTTCACCATCGTGCCTTCCACCAGCACCACGATGTTGGGGTGATCGTTTTCGTAGGTGAGCTCGTTCTCGAGCACCGAATCGCTTACCCGGCAATATTTGCGCGTCGGGCAATTTGTGCGATCGGGATTGTCCACGTAATTCTCCATCGCCTGCGCGTACTTGCCCTCTTTGCGGGCGGACGCGGAGATGGAGTTCACGATGTCGCGGCCTTCTTTGTCCATGATGATGCCGCGCGTCCAGACAGATAGTTCCGTATAGCTCATGCTTCCACCTCGTCAGAACTTGGTTGAACTAAACACATCGCGCCACAAATCTCCGGCGGTGTTGCCCGAATCGTTCCCCGTGTTCGATTGCTTGGAATTGCCGCGTTCGGCTTCCAGAACCGCCAGGAAATCCCCGCGCGTCACCACGAAAGGAGCAAGCCGCGTGCCGCGCTGAATTTCCACGATTGCGGAAAGTGTCGCCTTTTTGCAAAGGCTCTCGATATCGGCGCCGGTCAAACCGTCCATCCGCCCCGCCAATTCCCTGAAGTCGATATCCGGCGACAGCGGCACCTGCCGGCAGCACAATTGAAGAATCGCCGCCCGGTCCGCAACATCCGGTTTTGCGAATCGGAGAATATAGTCGAAGCGGCCGCTCCGCAGCAAAGCGGGTTCGATACGCTCGGGGCGATCCGTCGCCGCCAGCAAGATCACGCCTTTCACGTCGCGCAGGTTGTCGATCTCGCGCAGCAATTGGCTCAGAATTCTGCGGTAGACATCCGAAGTGGATTGGTCGGAGCCTACCCGCGGCGCAAGCGCGTCCATTGAATCGAAGAACAAGATGCAGGGCGCGGCGCGCCTCGCCTTCTTGAATACCTCCCGCAATGCCCGCTCGGAATCTCCCAGCCATTTCGAATAAAGTTGCGGCCCGTCGATCGCGATCAGCGGAAGTTGTTTCTCTCCGGAAAGCGCTCGTGCCATGGCGGTTTTTCCGGTCCCCGAAGGGCCGACAAGCAAAATGCCGCGCGGCGGGGCCAGCCCGAATTTTTCGTAGATCTCGGCGTGAATGTGGGAGTGTTCGACAACCGCGTCCAGCATCCGCTTCACTTCGTCGAGTCCGCCGAGCGAATTGAACGCTGTTTCACTCTTCTCGATAAAGAACTCGCGCGTCGCACTCGGCTCCACATCCTTCAACCCGGCCAGAAAATTCTCGCGCGTAACCTGCAGCGCCCCCAGTTCAGCGGAAGCCGCTCCATCGATGCCAAGCGGAAGATTCGCCAGAAACCCGCGCAGCGCAATCATGCCCACTTCCTGGCAAAGCGCTTCCAGGTCCGCGCCGACAAATCCGTGGGAAAGCTCGGCGATCTCCCGCAGGTCAACGTCCGCAGCCAGCGGCATCGCCCGCGTGTGAATCCGCAGAATCTGCAGCCGCGCCTGCGTATTCGGCACGCTGATTTCAATCTCGCGATCGAATCGTCCCGGCCGCCGCAGGGCGGGATCCAGAATCTCGGGGATATTGGTTGCGCCGATAACAATCACGTGCCCGCGCGCCACGAATCCATCCATCAGGCTGAGCAGTTGCGCTACAACGCGCTTTTCCACTTCGCCGGTGACTTCCGCGCGTTTCGGTGCGACCGCGTCAATCTCATCAATGAAGAGAATCGCCGGCGCGTGCCGCGCCGCTTCTTCGAACACTTCGCGCAGCTTGGCTTCGCTCTCGCCGTAAAACTTGCGCATGATTTCCGGGCCGTTCAGGTGAATGAAATGCACCCGGCTCTCGGCCGCCACCGCGCGCGCCAGCAGCGTCTTTCCCGTGCCGGGCGCTCCGTACAAAAGCACGCCCTTGGGGGCGAGGATTCCCAACTTCTCAAACACGTGCGAGTACTTCAGCGGCAACTCGACGATTTCGCGCACCCGCGCCACTTCGCGCTCGAGTCCGCCAATGTCCTCGTAGGAAACAGCAGGCGCCCTTGACGGCGCTTGCTCGCCCTCGACCACGCGAATGTCCGTGCGCTTCCCGATCACCACGGGTCCCGAAGGAATCGTGCGCACCACGTGAAAGTTCACGGCTTTCGCAAAGGTGGGCACGCGCACCGCGCTCCCGGTGACGACGGGAACCCCCGTCAAATCCTCCAGCATGCGCTCGGGCGCAATCGTTGCCGGCGCGGCGCCCACCCACATCGGTGTCAGGCGAACGGCCACCGCCGCCTGCGCTTCCACCGTCGCAACCGTAACCTGCTCCTGCAATCCCGCGCTGCAATTGCTGCGGCACGTTCCGTCGATCTGGATCATGCCCTGGTGCGCCGCGTCGGAAATCTCCGCGCGCCCCACTGCCACCGTGCCGCCGGTGATTTTCAAGACATCGCCGGGCCGCGCGCCGATGCGCGAAAGATCCGCGGGAGAAAGCCGCACAATCGCGTGCCCCACATCCTCGACGCGCGCTTCCGAAACGCGCAGCGTCACCGTTGACCCGTTGCATTGATTGGAATTTTGCTGGGTTGAGAGACTTTCAGCTTGCGCCTCGGAAGGTGCGAACGGCCCGCCGGTTATGTCATCCCGCGTGTCAGGCAATCTACTCGTCCTCAATTCGAATTACTTTTCTACGCCGCGTGCAACCCTGAAGCCATTCCACGCCCAGCGTAATCTCATCTTCGCGAACGCTCGCCGTTCACTAACCGCAGAATCCCCGCTGGTCAGCTCCCTCACTTTTTCAAAAGCATTTTTTCGACGTCTTCGATGTGCCGCTTCATCGCCAGCTTTGCGGCTTCCGCGTCATGGCGGTTCAGCGCCGCCAGGATTTTCCGGTGGCCGGCCAAGGATTTTTGCGGCCGCCCCTCAACCTGCAAACTTCGCTCGCGCGAGTCGCGAAGCAAGTCCATCAGCGTGTCCAGCACCTTGCGCACCACGCTGTTGCCGGAGGCCAGCGCAATCGCGTAATGGAATTCCGTGTCCTCGGGAATGGTGCTTTCCCCCACACGCAATTTCTCTTCCTGCCGCTTCAGGATCTCTTCCATCTCGCCAAGTTCTTCCTGCGTCGCGCGCGTTGCGGCGCGCGCCGCAAGGGACGGCTCCAGCATCTTGCGGAAGTCCAGCAACTCGCCAACCAGCTCTTCCTTGCGTTTCCGCGCATTCGCCAGCGGATTCACCAGCGAGTCCGACGAAATCTGCAGCACGATCGTGCCCGCGCCCTGCCGCGGCTCAACCAAGCCCATCAGCTCCAGGCTGCGAATCGCGTCGCGGATTGAGCTGCGGCTCACTCCCAGCGTTTCCGCCAGGTCCCTCTCCGAAGGGAGCTTGTCGCCAGGCTGCAGCTTTTTCAGGATCAGCCGCTCGATCTGTTTGGCGACGCCCTCGTAAACTTTGTCCCTGCGTACCGTCTCGAAATCGGTTTTGAGGTTGAGCGTCAAGGCAGACTCCAAGTGGTCCGGTAAGTGGACCAGCGGGAGTATACACCGCTTGTCAACACCCCGGCAATATTTATTGAATTCATTATGGCCGCGAAAAAGCCGCGCTGGCAACCCAGCGAAATCTCAGCGCCCCGCGATAAAAAAATAGGCGCTCATCGCCAGCCCCACCCCAATCACCGCATAGCGCATCTTCTTCGGATCCGCCTTTTGCGCGAAGTCCGCTCCCAACCATCCGCCCGTAAGCGCACCCGCAAGCATTACCAAACACTGCGGCCACAGCACCGCGCCGGCCCAGATGAACGTGACCACCGCTGCCACGTTACACGCTGCGGCCAGTAACGTTCGAATGGCGCCCATTGCCAGAACATCCCGCATTCCCAGCGCCGCCAGCATCCCCAGAATCACGAAGCCGATGCCCGCCCCAAAATATCCGCCGTACACCGCCAGGACAAGTTGCAGTAGGGAACTCACCACGATCGCCTGCCACGAAAGCTTCCGGAGGTCTTCCACAACCGAAGTCCGCCCAGCCATTGAGCGGATTTGATTGCCGAACGCGAACAGCAGCGTCCCGCTCAGAAGCAACCATGGCACCAGGTGCAAAAAAGTGTGTTGCGGAGTCTTTAGCAACAACAGCGCGCCGGCCCAGCCTCCCGCCAGGCTTGTCGCCAGCAACGGAACCAAAAGCCGCAGCGGCGCGTCCAACCGCTTCAGGTAAACAACAGTGCTCGCCGCCAATCCGGGCCACAGCGCCACGGTGTTGGTGGCGTTCGCTTCCACGGCGGGCACTCCAGTGAACAGCAACAAAGGGAAAGAGACGAAACTGCCCCCGCCGGCCACCGCATTCAGTGTCCCGGCGATGGCCGCGGCGAAAAACAGGAGAATGGCATTCGAAAAGTGCAAACTCCTGTTTATCAGAAAACCGGACTTCCGCGAAGTGAATCTCCCTCTGCGGGGCGGACTTTCAACGAGAGGGACGTAACCAGATCAGCGACCTATCGACCTTCCGGGAGTGCTCCATCCCTCGGGTCTTAACGAAAATTCTTCTCGCTCCCATCGATTTTATGATTATTTGCTTGACAGAAATCTACGAATGCGCTAAACGCTGACCGCCACTGGTCCGCTCATCCGACCATTTGCTGGGGGGAATATGAACTCACTAAAGACCTGGATTGCCCTTTTCACGTTGACCTTGGGTCTTGTGTGCCTGGGCCCACGTGCTCAAGCCCAGAGCGACAACTCCTCCGGGAGTGGCATCCAGTCTCCCTCTGCCGCGGCGAGCAAGGCGGAGGTAGAGCAACTCCGCCAGGAACTTGCCTCGCAGCGCCGAACCATCGAGCAACTGCGAAATTTGGTCGAGCAGCTCGTCGATGTGAACTCCCGCCCGGCCTCTCCAGCGAACGGCGGCACCGCCCGCCTGATTAACGCCACGTATCCGCTGCCCGCCTCCGCACCGGCCGTCGATGCCGAAGCCGCGCCCGCGGCCGACCCCGTCGTGCTTTACCAGAAACCCACGGACAAGAAAGACAGCGGCGCGCCCATCACTGCCGGCTGGAACGGCGAGCATTTCTTCATTAAGTCAGCGGATGGGCAATTCCAGATTCAGCCGTACGGCTACGTGCAGATGGACTACCTCTCCTACATCGGCGACGCCTCTCCCGCCAACTCGTTTTCCTTGCGCCGAGGGCGCTTCGGCTTCCAGGGAAATTACGGCGACCACTATCAGTTTGGCCTGTTGATTGATGGCGCTACCACTACCGGCTCGGTGCTCCGCGACATCTACCTGAACGCGAAGTACAACAACGCCATCCAAGTCCAGGTCGGACAGTTCAAAGAACCGTTCGCGCAGGAAGAACTACAGGGCGATACCAACCTCGATTTCGCCGAGCGCGGTTTACAGAGTGCCTTGTATCCTTCCGCGGCTACCACCTTCCGCAGCCTGGGCGCCGTGATTCACGGGGACATTAACGGCGGCGCGGTCCAGTATTGGGCTGGCGCTTTCAACGGGCATGGTTACGTCACGAATAACACCACCAGTGTTCCGGAAAGCGTTGGCCGGGTCCGTTTCTATCCATGGCGCAATCAAAAAGACAGCGCGTTGCACGAACTCGCTTTTGGCGCGTCCATCGCTTACAGCAAGTCGCGCGGGCTCTCGAACGAGCTTTCCGCGCCGATGACCCCACCGGATAATGCCTTTACCTGGTTCCCGCAATTTCCGGTGAACGGCAACGTGTGGCGTTATGAGGGTGAGTTCACCTACGTGAAGGGTCCCTGGGCGATACGCGATGAATACGTTGGCGCCCAATACGATCGCACCGGTGTCGGCTCCCTGCAGCTTGGCGGTCTGGGCTTTGCGAATCTTCCCAACATTCGCTACCAGGGTTGGAACTCCTCCGCCACCTATCTGCTGACCAGGGAACGCCGGCCGGAGAACGGTACCCCGCGCGTCCTGCACCCGGTCTTCGGGCCGGAAACGGAAAAGGGTGGCGGCCGCGGTTGGGGCGCGTGGGAACTGGCTTTCCGCTATTCCGGATTGCAAGCGAACGAGCCAGGCATCTTCTTCAACAACGTGCAGACTCCCCAGAACGTCGCCACTTTCAACCGCCACACCGACGAATTCACTTTCGGCGTGAACTGGTATCTGAACTACTGGGTACGCTTCCAGTCCAACTTCAGCGTGGACCGCTTGAAAGACCCAAGCACGATCGGTACCCCGGCGCAGAACTTCTACGTGTTTGACCAGCGGCTGCAGTACCGTTTCTAGAAACCGAGGATCCGACCATGCGCATAACTGGATTCGCGGCACGCCACAACCCCTGCAACTCAGATGGACTGGTTGAAAACCAGGCAAAGCGCGATGGCGCGGAAAAATCGAGTGGAAATTCTGGAGGAGGTCGTTCCATGAGGTTCAGAAGCGCAAGGATTTTTGCGGTAGCAGCGATGCTCGTGCTTGGGTTCGTGCTATCCAGTTGCGGCGGCCAGGCAGGCTGCCCGACTTGCGGCACCACCACCAACGGGGCCTACGCCGTGCTCAACGTCATTCCCGTGCCGGAGCACAACCCCACCGGCGAACCGGGCGGTCCGTTCAACTCGTTCGACATCAGCTTCTTCGATCCGATCCACCAACTCGACTACGTTTCCGACCGCCTCGGACTCGATGTCGTTGTCGTCGACGCAAAGAATAATTTCTCAGTGAATACCATTGGCGGACTCAATGAAGTTGCCAACGCCGGAAATAACGCGAGTACATGCATAGGGCCGGGATCCCCTGCTCCCGGATTCACTAATCTAACAACTCCCTCCATTCCGTCCATCATTACAGGTTCTGGCGCACTTCGCGACCCCGCCACCTCCAACATCCTCACTCGTTTCGGCTGCCGCAACCCCGGCTTTTTTAATTCTTTTTCTACCTTCTTCCCGGGTTTTGGAGCGCATGGCGCCTTCGGCGGGTTCCCCGGGGCGCAGTGTTGCGCGGCCCGAGCGAACGGCGTTAATCCCTTGTCAGGACCCGATGGATTGCAGGTCACTCCTGACGGCAACACTTTGTTTGTGGGCAGCGGCAGCGCCTCGGTCGTTGCTTTTGACCTGACCGCAAATCCGCCGACGGTGCTTGCCGCTTTCCCGCTGGGATCGTCACCCGATTTCGACGGGCCGAACGGCGTCAGTGCCTGTATCGCTTCCTGGAACGGGGGTGCCGGCAGCGACCCGACTTGTGGCGACGATCGCTCCGACGAAATGTCTTTCGGAACAGTAAATGGCCACGACATTCTGCTTGTCAGTAATGGCGACCCGGGCCTGCCGTTCGTCACGCTGATCGACGTCACCGACATCGTGAATCGCACCTATACGGGGAATTTGGTTGTCCCCGCTGGCCTTGGGATTTGCGCGCCTGTCAATCCGGCGGCGAACTACAATCCGGGCGATCCCGCAACCACTCCCCCAACCGGTGCGAATTACCCGACCTGCATCATGGGACAAATTTACTATGACGCAGTCCCTTCCTTGGATTCGACGGTCGTTGTCGACGGCATTAATGATGGCAACCCGCAGGCTTCTTTGACACCTTGCCCTGACCAGTCAGAGGCCGTCGCCTCTGGTGTAAGCGGCTATGGAGTGGGCGCAGGCGGTGCTGATGTGCCTTGCCACCACGCTCCTATCGTTGATGCTAATACCGGGGCGTTTATCACGAGCAATGGCGTGGCTGGCCCGGGACAGCAAGGTGAATTTGCCGTGGCAGGCCTTGGCGGGAGTACCTTCAACCCGATTCACAATACTTTCTACCTGACGAATTCAAATTGCACCGCATCGAGCCTCTCGACTCAATCCAGCGTGGCTGTGGGTTGCGTCGACGAGATCGATCCGCGAGTCGGTAATCCGGCCGGACCGATTGTCACTGCCGTCATTCCTGTGATCAACTGCATGCCCACGAGTATTGTCCAGGGACCGGGTAATGATTTCCTGATCGGCTGCGCGGGCCACGACGGCATCGCGTTTCCTCCGCTGATGGTGATTATCGACGGTAGTAAAAACCAGATTGTCACCAGCATCGATCAAACGGGCGGCGTGGATGAAATCTGGTACAACCCCGGCGACAACCGGTACTACACCGCAGGACGCGATATGCCCAATGGGCCCGTGCTTGGCGTGATTGACGCCAGAACGCGCCAGTGGCTCGTCAATGTGGGCACCGGCTCCAACTCTCACAGCGTCACCGTTAACCAATTTACGAATCAAGTGTATGTCCCCACCCAGGCCGGCGCTCTCTGCGGTACGCAGAGCGCCAACGGATGCGTCGCCGTTTACGGCAGGCAGTGAGCGCAAAAAACGTCTGGCAACAGTTTCGGAACGCGAGCGAGACCGTCCGAACCTGCAATATTTGGCTCCCGACCAGCCTTGACTCGCGTTCTGTGCAACGGGTGTAGAATAAGCATGTTTAGGAGTTTTCCCTTCGCGGAGTTCCGATGCTGTCGTTTCTAACACCGCGTTCGCGCCGCCTGGCCCCCATCCACTGCGTGGCAGCATGGATTTGCGCAATTTCCCTTGTCGTCGTTCTCGTAAATCGTTTCCCGCGTTATTCACCCTGCGACACTACTTCCTGGGTCCCCTCATCTTCGTCCCACAGCACGGCCAAAGTCATGGCCAAAGACTTCTTCGTGCTGCAACCGCCCCCAGCCGCCCGGATTCTGCTTCCTCGTTCTGCTCCCGTGCGGGTCGAAATATCCGAGGTGCTCCCCGTAACATCCAGTTGCTTGGACAATCGTCTATTCACGCGTCCGCCTCCTTCTGCTTGAAACTCATTTGTTCCCTCGTGAAATGTGTTTTGCTTGCGTCCACCTGCCGCATCTAAAGCAGGGAGAGACAAATCAGAAACTTGAAAGAGAAACATTGGAGGCACGCTTAAAGCAGTGCAAGGAGAAAGCGATGAATAGGTTTAAACGATTTTCTCACCGCAGTCATCTGGGTCCCGTCAGTCTGGCGCTTGCGGCCGCGGTGGTGCTCACTTCCGCGCCTCGCGTTTCGGCAAACAACAAGCCCACCGAAGTTCCCGCGAAAGTAATCGCCCACCTAGCCCTGAAGGACGCTCCCGGAAGCGAAATGCTTTTGCAGAGCAAGGGCGACAAGCAATATCTCTACGTCCAGAAGGCATCTAAGCAGGGCTTCACCTTGATTGATGTGACCAAGCCGGTGCTCCCCACCCTCGTCAAGCAAAGCGACAAATCCGCCGACGCTGCCGCGGGCAAACTTGAAATCGTCGGTACCGACGTCGGCCTCGCCGAAGTTCCCGACAAGAACTCCAAGGGAGTCATTCGCAATTCGGACAGCCCCACCGAAACCGTAAGAATTCTCGATCTCAGCGATCCAGCGCACCCCAAGGTTCTTCAGACCTTCACCGGTGTTACCAGCATCCTTCAGGATCCCAACCGCGGCCTGATCTACTTGGCCAACAACGACGGCCTGTGGATTCTCAACCATGCCCGCCCGGGCTTTACACCCGCAAAGAAAAAGCGCCCCTGCGGTTCCGAGGACGCCCTGGCTGCCATGCCGCCGGACTGTGAATAAGTTCTCTGCGCAACGCAAGGGCGATAGTCTTTAGAGAATCTTCGACGCCGTTCCGGCTTACATTCGAACGAATCGAATCGTCCGGCGGCACGGGGCGGCAATACAATTCGCGGCCTGACTATTTCACGCGCGTTTCCTGATAGTGCAGCGATTTCCACTGTCCCTCGCGCTTCACCCAAATTTCGCCGACCAGTACTTTTTCAAAGGGAACGGCAGACTTCGGCGGAAATTTGATAAACACCTCGTACCGCGCGAATGCCGCGTCCGGGCAGAGCGGTGTCACTTTCAGGAACGACAGCGTGGCCTCGGTGACCGAACTTTGCTGCAGTTCGCTCAGCGCCTTCCACTTATAACGCTCTCCCAGCGCATCGGCCTCCACTCCCACATACTCTTCCATCAAAAGGTCGCCCAGTGCCTTTTGATCCTTGTCCTTGATTGCCTGCCATTCCGCCTTGATTCTTCCGTCCAAGAGATTCGTCAGGTCCTGCGCGGCGGTGGAATTCGCGGCGGGTTTGTTGGTTCCTTCAGGCTTCTGCGCGAACGCAAAGCCTCCAATCATCAATGCCGAGCAAACCCAGGCAATTTGAATCCGCATCGCGAGTCTCCCCCAGTCGGCTTTTGGCCTTCTTTGCATCCCGCCAATACATTTCGGTAAAACTCCGCGCATCTTAACGAGTTAATCGGCCCGGCGTCAAAGACGCAGTTAACCAATAAGTTTCGACACCAATATTCGAGATTGCGGGCTCTCGAATGGAAGCGCAGCATTTTCCTAAGCCCATCTCCTACGAAGGAGTCGACCCCTATGCCACCATCTTCGCCCAGGATGGCAGTTTGGCCTGCTCTAGTCCTGTTCTTGATTTCTTGCGCCCCGACAGCCAACTCCCAGAACATCATCGCCCTCGTCGGCAGCGGCTCGAATCTTCCCACGCCTCTTTATAGCCATTGGGTCGAGGAATATAACAAGATCAGCCCCGGAGTGCAGGTTCGCTATCTCAGCACCGGCACGGTGAAGGGAATTGAGGACATTTCCCGCGGCGTCGGCGATTTTGCCGCCGGCGAAGTGCCGATGAGCGACGAACAGTTGAAGTCAGCAAAGTCTCCCATCCTGCACATCCCGACCGTTCTCGTCGCCATCGTCCCGATTTATCATGTTCCTGGCGTGCGCGGAAATCTTCGCTTCTCCGGTCCGGTCCTTGCGGAAATATTTCTCGGAGCCATCAAGCACTGGGACGATCCGCAATTGAAAGAACTCAACCCCGGGCAAACGCTCCCGCATCTGGAAATCGCCGTCGTCCACCGTACAGACGGAAAGGGTTCCAATTACATTTTTTCCGATTATCTTTCGAAGATCAGCGCGAAGTGGCGCAGCCAAATTGGCAAGACTCCCTCGCCCGCCTGGCCCGTCGGTGTCAGCGCCAATCGCGGCGAAGACATGATGGAAAAGGTAAAAGCGACCACAGGAGCGATCGGCTACATTGAGATTGGCTTCACTATAAATGACAGTTCCGTCGGCGTCGGCCACGTCCAGAACGCCTCTGGAAAGTTTGTCGGCGCCACGCAGGCAAGCATCGCCGCCGCTTACCATGCCGCCGAAAAATCCATCCCCGCGGATTTTCGCGCCTCGCTTACGAATATTTCCGGCAACGACACTTATCCGATCGTAAGCTTCACCTGGCTCTACGTGCCCGAAAAATCGGCCGACCCGGAACGTTCCCGGGCGTTCGCCAATTTCCTCGAGTGGGTGCTCAGCATGGGCGAACAGACCGCGGAGCAGCACGGCTACACCCCGTTGCCCCCTTCGCTTGTCCCCAAAGTCCTCGCAAAAGTCCACTCCATCCGCTGAACGCTTTTGCAGCTAAACGCTTACCGCCGCAGCGCCTCGTGGGGTTTCTTCCGCTTGCCGCGCAAGCCCGGCAAGCAGTTCATACGACCTAAGCCGGTCTTCGAAATCATAGGTGTTCGAAACCACGATCAGTTCGTCCGCTTGCGTCTCTTCCAGAAACGCGTTTAATCGCCTCGCCACGTGCTCCGGCCCGCCAACGATCGCAGCTCCGAATTTCGCCGCCACCATCTCCCGTTCCTCCTCCGTCCACTCGATATTCTTCGACGGCGGTGGCAGCGGGCCGGGCACCCCGCGGATCAGGTTTAAGAACATCTGCACTGGCGTCGTCGCCAGAAATTGCGCCCGCTCATCGGATTCCGCAACCAGGATCGGCACCCCCACCATCGCGTACGGTTTCTCTAACACTTCCGAAGGCCGGAAGGTCGAACGATAAATCTGCAGCGCCGGCATCAGGGGTTGCGGCTGAAAATGCGCGGCGAACGCAAAGGGCAAACCGAGCGCTCCAGCCAGGCGCGCGCTGTAATCGCTCGATCCCAGCAGGTAAATCGGAACATTGGTCCCTTCGCCCGGATACGCATGCACGCGCTGCGATGCAAATCTCTCTCCCAAGTACCTCCGCAACTCTTCCACCTGCTCCGGAAAATCGTCGGCGGCGCTGTGGAACGACCCGCGAAGCGCGCGCATTGCCGCCGAATCCCCGCCCGGAGCCCGACCGAGCCCCAGGTCAATGCGCCCGGGATGCAGCGACTCCAAGGTCCCGAACTGCTCCGCAATCACCAGCGGCGAATGATTCGGCAGCATGATGCCGCCGGAGCCCACCCGAATTTTCGAAGTTCCGCTCGCCACGTGGCCGATCAGCACGGATGTTGCCGAACACGCCACTCCATTAATGTTGTGGTGCTCCGCCAGCCAAAACCTCTTATAGCCCAATGCCTCCGCGTGCCGGGCCAGCAAAAGGGAATTATGAAACGCCTCGGCAGGGTCGCCTCCTTGCCGCACATGCGCCAGGTCCAGAATCGAAAGTGGTGTTGCTGCAAGCCGTGAACGATCCGTCATGGGTTCCTCTATTTGCGTAAAAACTGCAACTTTTTCACGCGCCTCTACATCTATTGGATGCGTCAAGCATCCGGCTGGTATTTCGCTGGCTCTACGGCCGCTATTCGCGCGAATCGTGCCGATCTCCGCACTTCCGTCTACCTACCCGGTTTCTTTGACGAAATGGCTTTAATTTCCAGTTCAACCAGTTAAGATTATGATTTCCGATTCGATCTCGGCCGCCGGGCTCGTTTTGCGCCAGGTAGTTGATTGGAAGGACTTGGGATGAAACCCCTTCGACATCCAGCCCTGAATCGTATAATCCCTGGATCCGGTCGGCATTACGTCTGGGCGCTGAGTGTTGTGCTTACTCTCGGCATTTTCCTTAGCGCTTGCCGACGGCAGCAGGCCCCGGCCGCCCCCACCATCCAATTCACCAAAATCCCTCCAGCTGCCCAGGGCGGGCGCGAACGCGTAGACACAATCACGGGCCGCGTCACCGGCGCGCGCTCTGGCCAGCAGATTGTCATCTATGCGCGAAGCGGCCCTTGGTGGGTGCAGCCCTGGCCCGATAAACCATTCATCCCCATTCAGGCCGATTCCACTTGGGGCACTTCCACGCATCTCGGTTTTGAATACGCCGCCATGCTCGTTGACCCCGGCTATCATCCGCCCCCAACGCTGGACACTGCCCCAACGGTTGGAGGATCGGTCGTCACCGTCTCTATCGTCAAAGGCACGGGTGAGCCGCAACTCGCGCCTGTTAAGCTGCTCCACTTCAGCGGCTACGATTGGACAGTCCGCACGATCTCGAGCGATCGCGGCGGCCTCAATAATTTGTACGGAGCCGAAAACGCCTGGCTCGACGCCGGCGGCGCCCTGCATCTCCGCATCACCAAAAAGGGTGATCGCTGGTCGTGCGCTGAGCTGGAATTGACCCGCAGCTTGGGTTACGGGACTTACATCGTCACCGTACGCGACACCAGCAACCTGGAGCCGGCCGCCGTCCTTAGCCTGAATACGTTTGATGACTGGGGTGGCGACCAGCATTATCGCGAGCTGGACATTGAATTCGGCCGATGGGGCGACGCGACGCGGAAGACGAATGCGCAATATGGCATTCAACCGTTCTATGTCCCCGGAAACGTCTCGCCTTTTGTTCTGCCCAAGGGCACCTTCACCCACTCCCTGCGTTGGGAATCAGGCAGCGCGAGTTTCAGGACGGTTAGGGGTTCCTCCATGCAATCCGCCTCACCTGTGATTTCGGAGCATGTCTACACCTCCGGCGTGCCTTCTCCGGGCCAGGAGAAAGTTCAAATTATGTTCTACGTAATCGCCAGTGAAAAAAGTCCATTGCAAAACGAAAATGAGGTTGTGGTTGAGAAATTCGAATATCTCCCTTGAGGCGATCTTTCCGCGGTGCATTACCCTCAAAGTCTCGATCACCGCTCTGGTATTGGTGTTTTCTGCATCTCTGGCCTGTGCGCTCGATCCCAATCTCCTGTTGTCTCAATACATGCGCGAGCGCTGGGGCAGCGACAAGGGTTTCAATGGCGGCTCGGTCACCGCGCTGGCGCAATCTCCCGACGGCTACTTGTGGATTGGAACCGAAAAAGGCCTTATTCGCTTCGATGGCTTCAACTTCCGGACTTTTTCGCAGGCTACTCCGGCCACATTTCCTATCGGCCCCGTTCAAGCGCTCGCCTCCGACGCATCAGGCAATCTTTGGATCCTTCTGCAGAGCACCAAGATACTCCGCTACCACGAAGGAAAATTCGAGCTTGGACGGGAACTCGCGGAATTTGGAATCACCTCGCTCCTCCGGCGCAGGGACGGCTCGGTGCTCTTTGCATCGCTCACGTATGGTCCCTTGATCTATAACTCGGGAAAATTTGAGCTGCTTACCTCTCCGATTCCAACGTCAAACTCATCCCCCGGCGGCACAGAAGTTACCACGGACGAACTTTCCAGCCGCCTCAGTTGGGCCACAGGGGTCGCACCCCATCGCTTCGCCGAACCCAATTCCGCCGTCCTTTCCATGGCGGAAACTTCCGATGGCAAAGTCTGGCTCGGCACCAGCGACAAGGGGCTTTTCTTCATGGCCGATGGCAAAGTTGTCGCCGTCCCCACCGGCCTCTCCGGCTCCAAAATCAACTGTCTTCTGGCTTCGCGAAACGGCGAACTTTGGATCGGTACCGACAAAGGCGTCTTGTTCTGGAACGGCTCCAATGTCAGTTCTCGTGAGGTTCATCCGGCCCTTCTTCATCTCCACGTCAATTCTATGCTCCAGGATCGCGATTCCAACATCTGGCTGGGCACGCCCGGCGGCTTGATCCGCGTCAACTCTGATGCAATCGTTCTGGACGCCAACGACTCCAAAAGTCCCGTCGCCGTCACCGCGCTGCTCGAGGATCGCGAAGGAAATCTTTGGGCCGGCAGTCCATCAGGGATCGAACGCTTTCGCGACAGCGCTTTCGTCACTTTTTCCGCCGCCGGGCTCCAGTCCGAAAGCAGCGGTCCAATTTACGTGGACCAGAGTGAACGCGTCTGGTTCGCTCCCTTTGAAGGCGGTCTTCATTGGCTGAAGGGCGAAAAGAGCGGCAGTGTACCCAACGATCGCCTCAATCAGGACGTTGTCTATTCCATCGCTGGCAAAAAAGACGATTTGTGGATTGGCAGGCAGCAAGGCGGACTCACTCATTTGCAGTATGCCGCCGGTGCGCTCACCACCAAGACCTACACCGAGGCTGACGGCCTCGCGCAAAACAGCGTCTACGCTGTTTTTCAAAGCCGCGATGGCTCGGTTTGGGCGGGCACACTCAGCGGCGGCGTAAGCCAACTTGCAAACGGCCGCTTCACCAAGTACACGACGGCGCAAGGCCTGGCGTCGAACTCGATTACTTCCATCGCGCAAACTTCCGACGGCGCGATGTGGTTCGCCACGCCCAACGGTCTCAGTGCGTTCTCCGGCGGACATTGGCGGTCGCTGGGCCTCCGCGAAGGCTTGCCTTCACCAACCGTGGACTGCCTCTTCGCAGATTCCTCAAACCTGCTTTGGATCGGCACCGCCAACGGCCTCGCCTATCAGCTTTCCGGCCAGGTTCAGGTTCCCACTGCCGTCCCTGCATCCTTGCATGAACGAATCTTTGGAATTGCCGAAGACCGGCTCGGGTGGCTCTGGATCTCCACTTCCAATCACGTTCTCCGCGTAAGCCGCGACGCTCTCCTCCGCAACACTCTCGCTGAATCCGATTTCCGCGAATACGGCCTTCAGGACGGCGTGCATGGCACCGAAGGCGTGAAGCGCCAGCAATCCGTCTTCTCCGATCCACACGGCAGAATCTGGTTTTCGATGAATCGCGGTATTTCCGTGGCGGACCCCGCGCGCGCCATTTCCCCTTCACCTCCCGCAATTCTCCACTTCGAGGCAGTCACCTCCGACGGCCTTCCCGTCAGCCTGGCCGGGCCCGTCAAACTTGCCGGAGCCCACCGCAGGCTTACGTTCAACTACTCCGCCGTGAGTCTCTCCGTTCCTGAACGGGTTCGCTACAAGTACATGCTCGAAGGAGTGGACGAGGGATGGAGCCAGCCAGTTTCGGAACACGAGGTTACCTACAACAACCTGGGTTCCGGCGCCTACCGGTTTCGCCTGATGGCCAGCAACAGCGACGGCTTGTGGAACAACGCGGAATCCGCTATTTCTTTTGAAATCCAGCCAGCCTACTGGCAAACCTGGTGGTTTCGCATTTCTGGCCTGCTTGGCTTTCTTCTGGCAATATTGCTGTTCGTTCGCTTGCGTATCAGGGCGTTGGCGGCGCGGATGAACATGCGGTTCGAAGAACGGCTCGCCGAACGCACTCGCATCGCCCAGGAACTTCACGATACATTGCTTCAGGGATTCATGAGCGCTTCCATGCAACTTCACGTCGTCGATGACCGCTTGCCGGAGGATTCGCCTGCAAAACCACTCCTCGGCCGGGTTTTGCAATTGATGGGTCGCGTCATGGACGAAGGCCGCAATACCGTCCGCGGGCTGCGTTCATCCGATACAGCGCGCCCGAATCTCGAAGAGGAATTTTCCCGCATCCAGAGGGACCTTGCCATCTCCACGCAAAGCGAATTTCGCGTAATTGTGGAAGGCGAGCCTCGTCCGCTTCGCCCCATCATTCACGATGAACTCTATTACATCGGCCGGGAAGCTCTCTCGAATGCCTTTCGCCATTCCGGAGCCGGCGAAGTCGTCGTTGAAATTGAATACGACTCAAGTCATTTGCGTCTGCTGGTGCGGGACAATGGCCGCGGTATCGATTCTCAAGTCCTCAACGCCGGCCGCGACGGCCACTGGGGTTTATCCGGCATGCGCGAGCGATCCGAGCGCATCGGCGGAAAGCTCAAAGTGTTGAGCATGCCCTCCGCCGGAACAGAAATTCATCTTTCTGTCCCCGGACGCCTCGCCTTTGCGCCGGAATTTTCTCTCCGGAAAAGTTCCTGGTTTTCCAAGTTCTACTCCCGAAATAGCGCCGAAGATAAGGTTCAACCTGCGGGCAAACAATCACGATGAATGAAAAAGACAAAATCCGCGTTCTCAGCGTTGATGACCATCCCCTCTTGCGCGAAGGCATCTCCGCCGTCATCAACAGTCAGCCCGATATGCTAATGATTGCGCAGGCCGCCAATGCGCACGACGGCATCCTGCAGTTTCGCAAGCATCGCCCCGACGTTACCCTCATGGATCTACGACTCCCGGACATGAACGGCGTCGACACCATCATTGCAATCCGCTCGGAATTTCCCGACGCGCGCATCATCATGCTCACCACATTCGAAGGCGACGTCGAGATCCAACGTGCTCTCGAAGCCGGCGCCCGCGGCTACATGCTGAAAAGCATGCCTCCCAAAGACCTGGTCGAGGGAATCCGCCAGGTGCATGCCGGGAAAAAACGCATCCCCTCGCAGTTGGCTGCCCAACTCGCCGAGCATATGAGCGACGAAGCTCTCACCACCCGCGAAATCGAAGTTCTCCGCCAGATCGCCGAAGGCAATCGCAATCGCGACATCGGCGAAAAACTTTTCATCACCGAAGAGACGGTCAAAGTCCACATTAAACACATCATGGAAAAGCTCGGTGCCAGCGACCGCACTCAGGCCATCGCCATCGCGATACGCCGCGGCATTATTCACCTCTAATAGTCCACGCCATTCGCAGGCCCACATACCACTAACGCGTTACTTAAAGATACCGGAAAGTGGGGTAGCGCCCCCCGAGCTATGCCCCTACTCTTCTCTACTGGGCGTCTCATCATCGTCGGAGGATGATGCAACTGCACAGGCTATTTTCCGCATTTCCGGCCGGCTTTCCTGGTGTTGGACTTCTGCTCTTACGAGTGGTGGTAGCTTCAACACTGGGGGGCCACGGGATTCTCTGCCTGCTATCCTCGGATCGCGTGACGCCAGCGGTGTTTTTCTCCACGGCGCTCCTCTCGTTAAGCAGTCTTTCCCTTCTGATTGGTTTTCTCACACCAATCCTCAGCCTGATTTCGGTCTTTGAGTGCCTTGCGATCGTCTTCTCCTGGTTTCCATTTGAGCTGATTACTCCTTCCGAATCCAAGCTGGCGCTCGTCCCGATCATCGCCATCGCTGCTGCGATCGCTCTTCTCGGCCCTGGCGCTTTCTCGCTCGATGCCCGCCTTTTCGGTTGGAAGGAAATCGTCATTCCCCCCGCCTCTCGCCCGCCGCAAGACTAACTCCCCTTGTTTTCAGCACCAGAATCTTCCCACTTGTTTGTCTGGTAGTCATATGCGCATTTGCGAATCCACCTATCGTGGTATCCCTGCCCACCCCCAGAGGTGTAGCGATAAATCATTCCATCTCGTGATGTATCCTCCGCTCGCTTCCGGCAAAGTCAGCTTGTTTCCGCCTGATGTTTGATTTCGCAAAGGATTTTCGCAACTGCTGAGGAGGAACGACTCGTGGCTACACAGCAATACAGTTTGGCAAATGACACCAACCTTGCCGGGGTTGCCGTGCAACAATCATCCGATTCCCAGCTGCTTTCGGCGGCGAAGAAAGGCGATCAGGCGGCCTTTGGCCAGCTCTTCGAGCGCCACTCAAAGAAGATTTTCCATTCCACCTTGCGCATCACCAGGAACCGCGAGGATGCCGAAGACGCCCTCCAGGACTGCTTCCTGAGCGGTTTGCTGCACCTGAATGATTTTGACGGCAGGTCTCAGCTCTCCACCTGGCTCACTCGAATTGCCATCAACGCCGCCCTGATGAAGCTCCGCCGCAACCGCTACTCCAAAGAGGTGCCCATGGAATTTATGGACGAGGAAGGGAAGGAGCGGGCCCGATTCCATCTCATTGATGGGGCACTGAATCCAGAAGACAGCTTTGCCGAGCAGGAGCGCGCGAAGATGCTCCACGGCGCGCTTGCCGGACTTCGTCCCCGCGTTCGCGCGGCCATCGAAATTTGCCAGCTGCAGGAATGCTCCGTCCGTGAAACCGCCCGCAAACTCGGCATCTCCACCGCCGCTGCCAAGGGCCGTTTGTTTCATGCCAGGGTTGCCTTGCGCAAAGCCTGCACCCAGAAAACCAATCCGGCGTTTGCCCGGCGCCTTCGCCGCGCCGCCTGAAATCCGGGTATCCGGCGGGCGAGCGTTCCATCCGCTTCCGCAGGGCTGTGACGCTATTCCTCAAAGTTGACGGCGCCGCCTCGCCGCCGCCGTCGCTACCTATTTTGGCTCTCACCTTGTAATCTTCGGCGTCAATGTATTTCTCACCGGGCTTCGATGCGCCCGGGTCCATCTCAAGCTCTTCCTCTTTGCGTAGGCTTTTCTTGTTATCGCCCTGTATCGGTGTTATCTTGCTTTCTCCCCATCCCTGCTCACCCATTCAGGGGGATCCATGTCTATCTCAACGCTCTATTTTTGCCCTACTTTCGTTTGCCAGAAATCCGTTCTCCCGCATCTTAGCTCAGATAGAGACAACCCGGCCTTTTCAGAGGCGTGACCATGGCTACGCAGAGCAAACTCGCCGCTTTCGATCAACTTCGCAATGCCTTACTGGAAGCTCGCGCCAACTCCGACCGCCTGTTTGCGATCGTTCGAGAAGACTCCCTCTACGAGCGGCCCATCCCCGAACGCAATCGCATCGTCTTCTATATCGGACATCTCGAAGCTTTCGATTGGAATCTCTTTCGCACTCACCTCTTTTCTCGGGAGTCTCCCACTCCGGTATTTGACAAGCTCTTCGCGTTTGGAATCGACCCTGTCGACGGCGGTCTTCCCACCGATCAGCCCGCCGATTGGCCGTCGCTCACCGAAGTCCGCACTTACGTGCAAACCCTGCGCCGTTTAATCGACGACGCCCTCGAAGCCGGCAATTTTCCCGCTTCCAATTCAGACAGTTATCCCTCCGAGACTCTCCTGCGCATCGCCTACGAACACCGCCTGATGCACATCGAAACGCTCGCCTACATGTTTCACCGGCTTCCGTACTCGCGAAAGCATCCCCAATCGCAAGAAACATTGTCTGCCCCTCCAGCCGCCAACGCGATGCTCGATATCCCTGCGGGCCAGGCCACTCTCGGCCTCTCGCCAGGTACCTCCGCTCCTTTTGGCTGGGACAATGAGTTTGGTTCTTTCACCGCCATTGTGCCGGACTTCCGCATCGACAAATTTATGGTCACCAACGCCGAGTTTCTCTGTTTCGTCGAGGACGGCGGCTACCGCAATCCTCACTTATGGTCGCCGGAAGACTGGCAATGGAAAGAACGTCATTCTATTTCTCACCCTGCGTTTTGGAATCAGTCCGTCTCCGGATGGACTTACCGCGGAATGTTTGAGGAACTTCCATTTCCTTCCAACTGGCCCGTCTACGTCAGCCACGCCGAAGCCAGCGCTTACGCCCGCTGGGCCAATAAATCCCTGCCCACCGAAGCCCAGTGGCATCGCGCTGCCTACGGCACTCCTCAGGCCACCGAGCAGTCTTACCCTTGGGGCACAAGTACACCTGAATCCAATGCAGGTAATTTTGATCTCCGCCGATGGGATGCCGCTCCTGTAAACGCCTATGCCGCAAACAAAAGCGCGTTTGGCGTCGTCGGCCAGCTCGGCAACGGCTGGGAGTGGACTTCCACTCCGTTCGCGCCTTTCCCCGGTTTCCAGGCCTTTTCTTACTATCCCGGCTACTCCGCCAATTTTTTCGACGGCAAACATTTCGTCATCAAGGGAGGTTCCGCGCGCAGTTCGGCTTGCTTCCTGCGCCGCTCCTTCCGCAACTGGTTCCAGCCCCACTACCAGTATGTCTATGCGGGATTCCGTTGCGTCTCTGAATGAGCTGCTGAATGTCCGATACTTCTGCGCAGACAAAAATCACCCGCGCTTCGCACCATCGTCAGTTTGCTCTCGAAGTGTCCGCGGGACTTTCCAAGCCCGGGCAAAAGGAACTGCCCTCAAAGTATCTCTACGATTCTGTAGGCTCCGCGCTCTTCGAAGTCATTTGTGAGTTGCCGGAGTACGGTCTGACTCGGTCGGAAGAATCCCTGCTGCGACTACACGCCAGGGAAATCGTCGATCAGCTTCCGCGTCCCGTCGTGGTCGCGGAACTTGGCAGCGGCACCGGCCGCAAAACGCGACTGCTCCTCGAAGCCCTTTCCCGCTGGCAATCCACCTGGTATCACCCGATCGAGATTTCTGCTTCCGCTCTCGCCACCCTCCGCCGCGAACTGCGCGACATCAACAGCATCAGCATCGTCGGCTTCGAGCGCGAATATCTCGACGGCTTGCGCGAAGTCGCTTCTCGCCGCTCTCCCGGCGAACATCTCATGGTCCTCTTCCTCGGCAGCAACATCGGCAATTTCGATGGCGCCGCCGGCTCGGACTTCCTGAGCGACGTCCGCGAGATTTTGGCGGCTGGCGACTCGCTGCTCCTTGGCACCGACATGCTTAAGCCCACGCAGACCTTGATTGACGCTTACGACGATTCCATCGGCGTCACCGCTGCCTTCAATCTCAATCTGCTCGCGCGTATCAACCGCGAACTCGGCGCCGATTTCGACCTCAAGCAGTTTGAACATCTCGCCATCTATAACAAAGCGACGCAGAGCGTCGAAATGCACCTGCGCTCACTCCTACGGCAAAAAATCAGCATCCCGGAAGCATCCCTATCCATTCAGTTTGAAAAAGACGAAACGATCTGGACCGAAAGTTCCCACAAGTATTCCCACGACGAACTGGTCAGCCTCGCGCACCACTCCGGTTTCCGCCGCCAGGCACAATGGCTGGATCCATCCTGGGGCTTCGCCGAAAATCTCTGGATCGCCGAGTAGCGCCCACCTTCAGAGCCTGTCCTGACAAAGTAAGCGTCGCCGGCCCATCCTCCATGCTTGTAGTGGCACGATAAATCGTGCCCTCTTGGGTTTCTCCCGTACGTGTAGCGGCGGCCGTCCGCGGCGGGCGCCTTTCGCATTTTCTAGGTCCAAAACTACAATTACCGAATTTGTTGTCAGAACTCTACAGGCCCTTCTTAATTCTGAACTCCCTCACCACCGCCGCCGGCTCCCTGTGCAATCCGTCCACCGCGTAATTCATCTCTCGGATATCCGCAGCGGAAACCTTGCCTGCCAATTCCGCCAGCGCCCCGCGCAGCGCCGGAAACCGTTCCAGTGTCGCCTTTCTCACGATCGGCACAGCGTCATACGGCGGAAAATAATGCTGGTCGTCTTCCAGCGCCACCAATCCCAGCGCACTGATCAACCCGTCCGTCGAATTTCCCGCCACCACATCCACCTGGTGATCCTTCAGCGCCCTGTAAATTAACCCGAGATCCATCACCCGTGGCTTCTCTCCAAATTTCAAATTGTAACGCTCGCACAATCCCGGGAATCCGTCCGGCCGTTCCAGAAATTCGTAACCCACACCCGCTTTCCATTTCGGCGCCAGCGCCGTGATATCCGATAGCCTTTGCAGGTTCAATTTCTTCGCATCCTCGCCGCGAATCACCATCGCAAAAGTATTCTCAAATCCCAGTGGTTCCGTCGCCTCAAACCCAAAACGTTCCGCGTATTCTTTTTTCACTCGTTCATAAACGCTCTTCGAATCTGCGCTCGGCTTTTCATTCAGCACCGCCGTCAACGCCGTCCCCGTGTACTCCACATACAAATCCAGCTCGCCCGCCAGCATCGCCTTTTGGATCAGCAGCGTTCCGCCCAGATTTGTCTTCCGTTGCACGGGAATTCCCGTTCGCGTCTCGATGTGCTGTGCCAGCAGTTCCGCCAGCACAACCTGCTCCGTGAAAAATTTGGAACCAACAATAATTTTGTTCTGTGGCTTCCGGCCGCAGCCGCCCAACGCAATCAGGGCGATCGCAACCCACGCGAATAACGCTCGGGGAAGGGAAGTCTGCATCGTAAAAAAGATTCGCGAGTACATGCGGGAAGATCAGCTCACGCGAAGCCGACGCTCCAATCTTCCCAGCAGAAAATCCGCCAGGATTGCCAGCAGCGCCGCCGGAATCGCCCCCGCCAGCAGCAGCGAATCGTTCACCAGCGCCACGCCGCGAAAAATAAACGAGCCCAGCCCGCCCGCCCCGATCGCCGCCGCGATCGTCGCCACCCCGATGGTAATGATCGTCGCCGTCCGCACGCCCGCCAGAATCACCGCCAGCCCCAGCGGAAATCTCACCCGGAACAGAATCTGCGCTTGCGTCATCCCCATCGCTTCGGCCGACTCCAGCACCGCAGGATCAATCTGCGTCAACCCGACATACGTATTCCGCAGAATCGGCAGCAGCGCATAAAGCGTCAGTGCCACAATTGCCGTCCGCTTTCCAATCCCTCCGATGAACGGAATCGGAATCAGAAATCCAAACAACGCCAGGCTCGGTATCGTCTGAAAAATCCCCGCAATCCCCAGCGCCAGCGCCCGCAGCTTCGCCCGCCGCACAATCAGCATCCCCAGCGGCACTCCGATCAATATCGCCGCCGACATCGCGATCAGCACCAGCTCCACATGCTCTAGCGTCGCACTTAAAATTTCCGCCTGATGCTCCTCCATAAAACTCCACAGCCCCGTCATGCACCGCCTCCCCGCACATCCAGCGACGCCGCAAACGCCAGCACCTCCGGATGCTGCAAGCGCAAAAATTCCTCCGGCCCCGCACTCGCCACCACGCGTCCTTTTTCCAGCAAAATTATCCGCGAAGCCAGCAGCAGCGCCTCTCGCAAATCATGCGTAACAAACACAATCGTCTTTCCCAGCCGCCGCGCCAGCTCCTGAAATTCCCGCTGCAATTCCGCCCGCGTCACCGGATCCAGCGCCCCAAACGGCTCATCCATCAGCAGAATCGGCGGGTCAGCCGCCAGCGCCCTCGCCACCCCCACCCGTTGCCGCTGCCCACCCGAAAGCTCCCGCGGCCGCCGCTCCGCAAATTCTTCCGGCGCCAATCCCACCAGCCGCAGCATCTCCTTCACCCGCTCCGCGATCTTTCCCCCCGGCCAATTTTCCAGCCCCGGCACCAGCGCCACATTTTCCGCCACCGTAAAATGCGGAAACAATCCCGCCTCTTGAATCACGTAACCAATCCCGCGCCGCAAACGAATCGCATCCCACTCCCGTGTCGCGCGCCCCTCCACAAGCACTTCGCCCTTCGACGGCCAGTGCATCCCATTGATTAATTTCAGCAGCGTCGTCTTCCCGCTTCCGCTCCGCCCCAGCAGCACCAGCGTCTCTCCTCGCGGCACCTCCAGTGAGATATCGTCAATGATCGCCGCCTCCGAACCTCCGTTCGGCCGCCACGAAACGCCGCGAAACTCGATCAAATTGTGTTCGCCAATCGTCATCGACGCTTTTCATCGCACCCGGAGCATTCTGAAACTCTTGAACAGTGTAATCTACGCGCCCCAGCCTGGCTCCAAGTCATTTCTGCTATTTACCAGCCTCCGCGCTTTCGTGATACTTTGAAATTCAGCGGCGATTTGTCCTGTCACTACGAAAGCCGGCCATGAGCCCCATCGAAACTCTCAGCCTCGTTCTCGGCGCCGGCTTCGCCTCCGGCCTCAATGTTTACGCCACCGTCGCCACCCTCGGCCTTCTTCAGCGCTTCGGCGTCATTCATCTCCCTGAACACTTGCAGGTCCTCTCCCACCCGTTCGTCCTGGCCATCGCCGGCGTCCTCTACCTGATGGAATTTCTTGCCGACAAAGTCCCGTTCATCGATTCCATCTGGCAGGCCATCCACACCTTCATCCGCCCTCCGGCTGCGGCTCTCCTCGCCTTCAGCGCCACCGCCGCCGCTCCCGAACCCTGGCGCTGGGCCGCCGCTCTCGTCGCTGGCGGAATCGCGCTCACTTCGCACGGCACCAAAGCCAGCGCGCGAGCTGCCGCAAACATTTCTCCGGAGCCGTTCAGCAACTGGGCCTTAAGTTTTGGGGAAGACGTCCTGGCCGTCTGGCTAACCTGGTTCGCCACCGCGCATCCCGCGATAGCGATCATCGTAGTCGTCGTTCTACTCGTGATCTCGCTCTACCTGCTCTACCACCTCTTCCACTTCCTCCGCCGCGCCGTCCGCAAACTCGCCGAAACCTGAAGCCCTAATTTTGGAAGTTAAGGCGGCCTGTCATCCTGAGGGCATCCGACGAGGATGCTCGAAGGACCTCAACGTAAACCTGTGCAATCACCGTTCGCGATAATCGATACCGGCAGATAGTCCCTACTTCACGTACGTCCCCACCCAATCCAAAAACGTCTTATACCAAAGCTGCGCGTTCTGCGGTTTCATCACCCAATGCCCCTCATCCGGGAAAATCATGATCTTCGAAGGCACGCCCTGCCGCTGCAACGCGCTGAAAAACTCCAGCGACTGCGTATACGGCACTCGATAATCTTTTTCGCCGCAAACCACCAGCGTCGGCGTCTTGTATTTTCCCAACTCTCCGGCATACGTCGACGGCGACCACTTCTTGTAATTCTCCGCCGCTCCCCACGGCGTCCCCTGCATATCGTGCTCCTCGAACCACAGCTCTTCCGTCGCATACATCGAAGTTTTGTCGTACACGCCCGCATGGCTCACGATCGCCTTGAACCGGTCCGTGTGCGTTGCCAGCCAGTCCGCCATGTATCCGCCATACGATCCTCCCGCCGCAGCCAGCTTCGTCTTGTCAATAAACGGATATTTCGCGATCGTCGCGTCAATCCCCTTCATCACGTCGCCATAAGCCCGCCCGCCCCAATCGTTGGTGATCTCATCCGTAAATTTCTGCCCGTAGCCCGTGGATCCGCGCCGGTTGATCATCAGCGTCACATACCCCGCCGCCGAAAATACCTGCGCGTTCCACCGGTACCCCCACGCGTCCGACCACATCGTCTGCGGCCCGCCGTGCAGCAGCACCAGCATCGGATATTTTTTCCCCGCGGCGAATTGCGGAGGCTTCAGCAGCATCGCCTGTACCTTTGTGCCCTCCGCGCCTTCAAACCAGAACTTCTCCGGTGCGTTCAGCTCCAGCCCCGCCAGCATCGCATCATTCTGGTGCGTAAGTTGCTTCAGCCCGCTGCCGTCTCCCGCCGCCACAAACAGTTCGCCCGGCATCGCCAGGCTCGTTCGCTCCGTCAGCAGAGTCTTGCCGTCTGCGCTGAACGAATACGCGCTGTTATAGCCATCCACCACTTTTTTCGGCGTAGCTCCCGCCTTCGCCTCCATCCCATACACCGGCTGCAGGGTTTCATTCTCCGCCAGGAAATAAATCGTCTTGCTGTCCGGAGACCACGAAAGGTTCGTCGCGCTCCGGTCAAAACCATCCGAAACGCTTTCACTCTTTCCGCTCTTCCGGTCGTAGAGCATCACCCGCCAGCGATCTGCCTCATATCCCGCCGTCAATTGCGCGTGATACGCAATGTGTTGCCCATCTGGCGAATACACCGGGTTCCCATCGAATCCCGGATTGGTCGTAATTTTTTTCGATTCGCCGCCCGCCACCGGCGCGATAAACAGTTCGCCGTTCGTGCTGATCGCTTCCACCTTGTCCGGTACCGCCGTGTAACAGATCTCCTTGCCGTCCGGCGAAAACGCGAAGTCATTCGCCTCGCCCCGCTCGTCCGGGGGAATGTCGTAATCCGCCCCCGGCGTCAGGTCCCGCGCCGCTGTGCTTCCATCCGCAGCCATCACAAACAGGTGGCTGCGCTTTCCCTCGCTCCAGTGGTTCCAGTGCCGGAACAGCAGGTGATCGTAAACATGCGCTTTCACTTTGCTCTTTTCTTTTTCCTCGTCGCGCTTGCTGTTGCATGCGTCATCCTTGCAGTCCACATAAACCGCAGAAGTAAACGCAATCGTCTTCCCATCGGGCGCCCATTGGAATAGGTCCGCGCCGGTCGAAAGCGTCGTCAGCTTCTTCGCTTCGCCGCCTTCCATCGAAAGCAGGTACACCTGCGAATTTCCATCGCGCGACGACAGAAACGCAAGAGTCTTCCCATCCGGCGACCACGCCGGCGAGCTGTCGTGCCCGCTCTGCGTCAACTGCATCGCCTCGCCGTTCGCCGTGCTCACCATCCACACATTGCTGGCGTTCCGGTTCGCGTCCATATCCGGCGTGGACACGGCAAACGCCGCCCACTTCCCATCCGCCGAAATCTGCGGCGCCGAAACGCGGTGCAGCTTCATCATGTCGTCAAACGTAATCGCGCGCTTCGCCCCCTGCGCGCTCAATGCTGCGCACAACGCCAACATCCCCACCGCCGCACATCCCGCTCTCAACAATTTCATCGTCCTCTCCTCAATAATTCCCCGAATCTAAAACCGACATTGCGGTTCGAAATTGTTCCTGTTACCGAACGCAAAGGCAAAACCTGTCATTCTGAGGGCATCCGACGAGGATGCCCGAAGAACCTCAAATTCCAATCTGCTTCGCCACGCAACAAGGATAGGGAATACTGCCTGTTCCCGGCAACCAAACTCCTCACATACCTTTCCGCGTCGCCACTCCCACCGCCCAAATATACCCATCCGGGTCCGCCACCATCACGTCCCGCCACCCGTGCGGAAAATCGCGCGTAGTTTGAATAATCGTCGCCCCCGCTTCTTTCGCTCGCTTCTCCAGCAAGTCCGGTTCGATCCCCAATACCCGCAACTCCGCGCCGGTCCCGCGAACTCCAGGTGTTTTCAAGCGCGAATATAAGGGATGCTGGTCATACGTATGATCCGCGTGCATCAAGAATTCAAAATCCAGCAGCTTCAGCACCGCAAAATCGCCATCCGCGTACCGCACCGTCGCCCCAAGCACTCGCTCGTAAAATGCTAGCGAAGCCCGCAAATCCCGCACCAGCAGGTTCACCGAGAACTGCCGCATCCCGCGCCCATAATCATCCGCGGGCATGAACGCCTCTCCCGTTCGTGTCATCGTCAACGTCTCACCTCCGCACCACGGCCCAGTTCACCAGCGCGATTACTGAAGTCGTTCCAATCACCGCAAACTCGCTTCGCCCCATTCGGGTAGCCAGCACCACGGAAAATAGTATCCCCAATCCCGCAAAAAGATACGGCGCGGGCAACAGGAATTTTGCCTTTCCATCCTTCCTGTTCCGCAAAACTGGCACCGCCAGCGCGACAGCTCCATAAACAGCCAGCCTCGATGCGGCCGACAACAGCGCATTCCATTGAAAATTCCCAATCAGCGCAAAAATAAACACCAGCGCCGCATACACCAGGATCGAAACATAAGGCGTCCGGTATTTCGAATGCACAACGCCGAAAAATCGCGGAAAGTCCCCCTGCTCTGCTAGAGCATAAGTAATCCGCGGCGCGTGCAGCACATTCGCGCTCAGGTACCCATAGCCCGAGATCAGAGCCGCCATTGCAATCGCCGCTGCTCCGCCCGAGCCAATGAATCTCTGCGCCGCATCCGCCAATGGCCGCGCCGAATTTCCCGCTTCGGGCAGCGTCGCGATCGTCACATACTGCACCGCCGTGTAAATCAAACACACCACTCCCAGCGCCAGCAGCAGCGCAATCGGCGTATCCCGTTTCGGGTTCGTCGATTCGCCGCCCACAAACAGCGCTCCTTCAAATCCTCCGTACGCATAAACCAGCAGCAACATCGTCTCAAACCACGTCTTCGCCGAAACCACCGGCATCGCCATCGGCACACGTAAATCCGGCCGCATTGCCAACGCCCAGCATCCCGCAAACACAAACGCCAGCAGAAATCCCACCTTCACCGCCGTGAAGAAATTGCTCAAATTCTTTCCCATCTTCACGCCGAAATAATTGAACAGCGCCAAATGTCCGATCAACAGGAACAGAACCAGAAATTTCCCCGGCCCGCTCTCCAGCTGCGGGAAAAACTTCGCGCTGTACGTCCACACCAGATTTGCCGCCGCGGCGGGCGCCGCAATCCGCGTCAGCCACGTCATCCACGCCACCAGCAATCCCGCGAATCGCCCCAGCGCATCTCGCGCGTAGAGATAAAGCCCGCCAGTCTCCTCGTACCGCGAAGAAACCTCCGCAATGCATCCCGCAATCACCAGAATTCCCAGGCCCGCCGTTACACAGCTCAACGGGCTCCAGCCGCCCAGATTCCGCGCCAGGTCCGCCGGCAGCTTGAAAATGCTGACGCCCACAATCGAATTCACCATCAAGGCCGTCAGGCTCCAGCGGCCGATCGTGCGCACCAGTCCGTGCGGGCTCTCTGTCAATTTGAATTCCCTTGAAAATTATTTCGCGGGTGCCGCCACCGGCGCGGCCTTCATCTTCACAATTTCCGTGAGTACATCCGTCTTTCCCGATATCAATTCCAGGTGCGGATACTTCTCCCCCCCGTGATAGTCGAGCTTGTAAGTCCGAAAATAATCCCCATTCTCCGCCAGCAAATCAATCGGCTCTTTCCCGTCCTTCGCCCGCCGGATCGCGTCCCGCAAAATATCCGGCGACCACTTCCGCCCGTCCACCGCAATCAACTGCATCCCCGGCGCCAAACCCGCCCGCTCCGCCAACGACCCCGGAATCACATCCAGAATCTGCCCGCCGTCCGCCCCTCCAGGCGCATGAATCTGCAAACCCAGTGAAAACTGCGCGTCCACAATAAAATCCGCCGCCTCTTCCGACCGCTGGTGCTCGTTCATCGTTTCATTGAACACCAGCTTCCACCCGCTGTTCTCGATCCCTTTCAAGGGCGCCCCCGGCCCGTGCGATTTCAATCGCTCCTCAAAAAAAGTCCGCCAATCATACGCCGCAACCTCATTCATCCCGGCCACGACATCCTCGAACGTATAAGTCACCAGTTTCGGCCCGGAATTTTCTCCGCCATGGAATTTCCGGCAAAAATCATCCAGCGACCTCCGGCCCCTGCTCTCTCGCCGGATAATCGTGTCCGCCTCCAGCCAGATGAGCGTGCTTTCGTCGTAATAGTCCACGCCGCGCCTCCACGACCCTCCGGCCGGCGACGCGCTATAGAGCAACTGCGCCGCAATCGCCGTATCCTGCAAATCGCGCCACGTCCGCCCCGGCCGGTCGTTCAAATACGCCGCTGTCGCCGCCAGTTGTTCCCGGAATCTTTCTGGAGTCCAAAATCCGGCCCGCGCCGAAAGGATTACACCGTAATACTGAGTCAATCCCTCATACACCCAGAGCAGATCCCCCTTCATCGGCGCCTGGTAATCCGCTGTCGCCAGCCCCGCCGGCCGCCGGTATTTTCCATTCCACGAATGCGTGTACTCGTGCGCCAGCAAATCCATCTGCGTTTCGCGCACATCGGGATCCAGAAACAGCGCCTCCGGCGTCCGGTTGTCGCTCGACTCGTGGTGCTCCACTCCGTCCGGCGGCATCCGGTCTGAAAGCGCCAGCAAAAAGTCGTACCGCCGGTAGTGCCGCGCGCCAAACAGCGCCCAATCTTCCGCGATCAATTGCCGCAGGTGTTGCACCTCCGCCGCGTTTGCTTCCAGCGCCGCCGGCCCATCCGCCGCGATGTGCAGCGTGTGCGGCGTCTTTTGTCCCGGAGATAGATCAATGTCCTTGAAAAATGCTCCCGCAATCACCGGCGAATCCATCACCGTCGTCAACGAAGCCGGCGCAAACTCAATTTCTCCCGCTGCTTCCTTCGCCACAGGCAGAGCCGTCCCATATTTCCATCCCGGTGGCAGACGCAAACTCGCCACATAGGTAATGTCGTCCGACTTCACTCCTTGCGGATACAGCATCACCACATACCAGTTCAAAACCGCCAACTGTCCCGTCGAGGCGGGATGCTCCCGCGTACCCGTCACCTCCGCCGGCGTCAGGTAATCCAGCTTGATCTCCAGCCGGTTCTCCCCTCCGGGCACATCCACGTGAAACGCAAACATATCCACGTCATCGCGCTTCCACGCCACTTCTTTCCCGCCCGCGCTGATTTTTAGCCCGGTTAAATCAAAAATCGGCCCCACCGGCGAGTGATCTCCCGGAATCCATTTCGGATATACCAATGTCATCGGACCCGGCTTCACAGGAAGCGAAATCTTCGCGTGAAAAACATATTTCCCCGCATCGCGCAAATCCACATCAATCCGCGCCGGATCATTTGCCGTTTG
>DASSGS010000046.1:0-60236 GCA_035693365.1 Candidatus Acidiferrum sp.
TGTGTAAACACATGGGTTTGGGCTTTTCCGATTTCGCTCGCCGCTACTTTCGGAATCTCTGTGATTTATTTTCCTGCAGGTACTGAGATGGTTCACTTCCCTGCGTTAGCTCATACCGGCCTATGTATTCAGCCGGCTGTAGCGGGAGTTCATCCCGCCGGGTTTCCCCATTCGGATATCCCCGGATCAAAGCCTGCTTGCGGCTCCCCGAGGCTTTTCGCAGCTTGCCACGTCCTTCATCGCCTTCTAGCGCCAAGGCATCCACTGTACGCCCTTAGTAGCTTAATCATAAAACTCACTCAATACGTCGTCTTCTAAGGTGTCTTGAAGCAGAAACCGAGCTAAAGCTCGGCCACTACATTTCAAGACTCACCGGAGTGGCTAAACTCCGGCTTTCCTCAGCTCGTTCGCCCTGTTTCAGCAGTTCCTTTTTTCCCGTTCCCAGATTGCTCCGGTACCTAGGCTATCGACCCTACTATCCGCAGGTGCTTGACTGAGCTCGCCTTGTAATCCACAGCACTGCTCAACATACTCGAGCAGAACTTGTATGTAATCCACACCCTCATTCCCCAGGGCGACCGTAATCGCTTCCAGGTTATCGGCGTGAATTTGCCAGCCTTACTGTTGTCAAAGAGCGTTTGCCCTGATCCCATCAGGGGCCTCGATTTTCATCGAGGCTCCTTCCTTGCGGAAGGCCTGGGAGCTTCTAACATCTACTGCCGCTAGAAACGTCCCATAAAATGCAAAACCCGGCGTCGAGCGCCGGGCACAACCGCCTGTTGGTAGCGGTTCCACGCGAAGCTCGACAAAATTTCACCCTGTGCTCGTAAGGCGCCTCACTATAGGATCTGTTCTTGGAGAACTTGAGACCCGACTGTGAATCCCCTGCACGGCCCGGCGCTTTTGAGGAAGTGCCGAACCATTTGTAATCTTACATCAAGCCGGAAATATGTCAAGCGCTTCACCAAACTTTTTTCCGAGCTTTCCACACCCCTGTGGAAGCTGTGGGAAAAGCCGCCACGAGCCTATTCTCTCCGCGCGGTCACTTTCCTGTCTACTTTTTCCCGCAACTTCCGGGAAATTTATGACGTTCGATTGATGCCAACCTGACAACCCGTAACCCCGCTCCCCGTAGTCTCCCTTCAAGCGGCCGTCTGCATCTACCGCGCTTTGCGGATAGGACCGTGATTCCAGATTTGAAAAGGAGATCGAAATGAAGAAGCGGGATCCGCAGGAAGCCCCCGGCTTGTCATCCAACCGGAGGTCATTTCTAAAAAAAGGTGTTGCAGCCGCTGGCGCCGCGACGATGGGAGCGGGATTATTGAATTCGCCCGCCCGCGCTTTCGCGCACGGAGACGACGGCAGCAACGGCAGAATCAACAAAGGAGACGCGGCGATTTTGCGTTTCCTGCAAGTGCTGGAAACCATCGAAGCCGACATCTGGCGGCAATACGCCGAACTTGGCGGCGCCGGCGCAAACGTCCCGGGCACCGTCGGCAATTCTCCGGTTGATCTCTTTTTCCAGGGCGCGCCGATTCCGACAGCCTTGGCTCCGCTTTATATCGCCGGACTCGAACAACTTGACGGCGACATGCCGCAATACATCAACGACAACACCGACGACGAACTCTCGCACATGTCCTTCCTCAGGAACTATCTGGAATCGAAGGGCGAGCGCGTCGTTGACTTGAGCAGATTTTTCAATCTGACTCCGAGCCAGGTTCCCGGCGTTCCGCAAACAGGCCGCCTCACCAACCTGACGCAACTCACCGTGGATACCACTTGGTGGACCCGCTTCCGCAGCGATTCGAAGAATCCGGACCTCGGAGACACTTTCGAGAATGCCATTCCGACACTCGCGGTTGGCCAGCACACCGCGATTCCGCGGTCCAATGCAGACTTGCTTGCCGATCCGAACCAGCCCGGTGGAGTTGGCGTCCACACCCAAGCAATCGCCAACACTGCCGGTTTCCACTTTGCCTGGATTGAACAAGGCGGCAGCAGCTTGTACCCGCAACTCGCGCAGCGCGTAACCAACGTTGAAGTCTTGCGCGTTCTTCTTTCTATTGGCCCCTCGGAAATGGCCCACTTCCAAACCTGGCAAGACAAAGCCGGCAACGCGATTCAATTGACAGACACCGACACCGGTTTCCCCGGTTCCACCGGCGCCACCGTTACTTTCCCCGATCTGAACGCATTCACGGACCCGAAAGTTGCCGACGAATTCCAGACCAACCTGATCATGCCGGAGCCCACCTTCTTCCTGAACAAAAAGTTCGGCCCGGTCTCGATCCTCCGCCCGACGGAAACCAAAGATGCGGCCACCGCCGCGCTGCAAAGCTTTATCGATGGCGGCCTGTTTATTGGCCACACGTCGAAGAGCGGAAAGTCGGACGGCTTCGTGGAACTGCTTCGCGAACTGGCCGCCGATGCCGATGAGGCGCGTCGCGAAGTGGAGTAGTCCGCCCAACTGGAAATGCGGGCCGCACCGCCGGGGACCCGAATACGGTCCCAATTTCTCCGATTGGCGGGCGGCGGCCGCAAATGCAAAAGGGTCCGGGCCAGCGATGGTTCGGGCCCTTTTCAATTCAGAAACGAACCGGCGACGGTGCCGCGGGTGATCAGCGAGGGGAAGCTTGTACCAAAAACATGCTAACTGCATCGAATAGGACCTGCCAATCGATTGCGTTTGGCCTGCTGGAATCTTTCCAGTAACAAGAATTCGTCGCGATGCAACCCCGCTAATCGGTTCGCCATCCACGTAATCTTGACAGTGACGGGTATGCAGTCTACACTACGGAGTTTTTAGATGGCCCTTTGGGGCCATCTGGGTGAGGTCAGAAAGCAAATGGATAAGAAGCGCCTGGAATATTACAAAAAGAAATTATTGAACCGCCGCGACGAACTGGTGAAGACCATCACGCGCACCGAAGAGGAAGGCCGCCAAGCGGACGACGATCCGACGGTGGACCTGGCGGACAAGGCCGCCAATTCCTATACCAAGGAATTCCTGTTCGGCCAGACCAATACCGATCGCGCCATCCTCAATATGATTGACGAAGCCTTGAAGCGGATTCGCAACGAAGATTACGGCACCTGCGCCAACTGCCAGGAAGAATTGCAGCAAAAGCGCCTGGAAGCCGTTCCCTGGGCCAAACACTGCATCACCTGCCAGGAGAAGAAGGAACAAGGGTTGCTCTAGTCCGAACTGCTTTCGGCGGTAAATTCCGTTACCTTTCCGTTAGCTAATTAATTTATAATCGACGCGGAAGCGATTCACGCGGCACATGATGCCCCTTTCGAACTCCCGCGTTCACGTGGCGCGCTGGCTGGGAACCCTGGCCGGCGCCGTCTCCTCTGTTCTCTTCCCTTCCGGCTGCCGGATTTGCGATGCCTTGCTCACTCGGCCGGACCGCCTGCCTGTTTGCGACTCTTGTATCGAATCCTTTCGCACTCTCCCCGAAGAGGTCTGCGAGCGCTGCGGACAGCCGTGGACGGAAAGCGGCGACGTGGATGGCGACGAAAACATATGCCGCGAGTGCCGCGAACGAGGCTTTGCGTTTGACGCCGCGCGCAGTTTCGGCATTTACGACGGCGCGCTGGCCCGCGCGATCGTGTTGATGAAATACCAACGGATCGAGCCCTTGGGAGTGTGGTTCGCGAAACGCCTCCAGGAGGCGGCGAGCCGCATTCCCTCTCAATTTGCCCCCGATTTGGTCGTTCCCGTACCCCTCCACCGCACTCGCCAGAAAGAGCGCGGCTTCAACCAGGTGGATCTCTTCGGCAGGGCGCTGGCAAAGCGTCTGCATTTGCCTTACCGGCCCGTCCTGCTCAAGCGCGAACGTCCCCGGCCGGACAAGCATCTCCTTCATTCTGAAGAACGTTGGGAGGCCGTACGTGGCGCTTTTGTCATTCGCGAAGGCGGCCGGGTTGACAATCTCCGTATATTGCTTTTAGATGATGTTATGACGTCGGGAGCGACGCTGGACGCATGTTCTCGTGCGTTACGCGAAGCAGGCGCCAAATCCGTCGCCGGGCTGACCATCGCCCGCGCCGTGCGGCAAGGCTTCCCGGTCAGAGAAAGCTTTTAGCCTGAAGGGCGCGCGATGAGCGCTAGACGACCAGAGGCGGTCGATCCCCGGGGGCGATACGTCCCCGAAGCGGGCGGCGTGATTGTGCCCGGTGCTTCGGGGAATCCTGCAACGCGCCACGTTCACAGCCTCACCCCCCGCCGCGCCTCCCTGATGCAGGAACCCGTCCTGGTTCTCAACGCCACCTACGAGCCCATTAACGTCACCGCTGTTCGCCGCGCAATGGTTCTTTTGTTGAAGGGCGTTGCCCAGGCGGAAGAAGTTCACAACGCCGAGGTCCACTCCTCCGCCCATGCCCACAAGGTTCCTTCGGTCATCCGGCTGCTCGCTTACCGGCACATCCCGCAGCAGAGCCGGGCCCTTTCCCGGAAGAACATACTGCTGCGCGACCGCAATACCTGCCAGTTTTGCGGAAAAATTTTCCCGAGCTCGGAACTGACTCTGGACCATGTCATGCCCCGGTCCAGGGGCGGCCGATCCAGCTGGGAAAACCTGGTCGCTTGCTGCTATCGCTGCAACAACGATAAGGGCGACCGTACCCCCGAAGAAGCAGGGCTCAAACTTGCGCGCAAACCGCGGCCCTTTACCCTGCACACTTCGCGGCAATTGATGCGATTGATCGGCCATCGCGACGAACGGTGGCGTAAGTATTTGTTTTATTAAAACTTACGTCTAATACAAAAAAATCTCCCCACAGGTAACTTTTAGGAAACCTTTTTTCGGGTAGCGCATCTAACTTTATAACAACCACTTCGAGGACACACCCCGGGGAGCTTGAGCCACTCACGTGGAGCAGGCTCCTCTCCTATTTTCAGTCCCTAATATTTCGATTGTGCCCGGAACGGAATTCCGGAATTACGGATTTGTCTCGCGGCTGGATTTCGGAAAACTTTCAAGAGCCGACTCTTCATCCGGAAATTCCGGGAACACCTGATACAGCTGCGTCACCTTCAGAATTTCTTCCACCTTCGGCGCAAGCCCAACCACCTTCATGGCTCCGCCTTTTTTCACCACCGCCAGATAATTGCGCACCAGTTCCCCGATTCCCGAACTATCCAGGTAATCGAGTCCCTTCAAATTCAGAACGATATTATTTTCGCCCTGCTTCAGCAGCCGCTGAATGGCATCGCGGAAAGCCGGTCCTTCGAAAGACGTCAGGCGCCCGCTCACGTCCACAAGCGTCACTTTGTCGGCTTGACGGATTTGAATGTCGAAACTCAAGATTGGGCCCCTGTTGGCTGGAGGAGAAGATTCTACCTTGAAACCCGGGGAAGGCAAGCGCCCCGGAATAATTTCCGATTTAATTTTTGTGAACGAAATTTATTGCCGGAACATGATCCGCAGTCCGCGCCGCCAGCTTTCCGCAAGGCCCACGCGAATGATCTCCATTTCGCGGGATACATAGCGGTGAAGAACGTCAGTGGTGGGATGAAATCGCAAGGCGGGGGCAATGAGATAAACGAGCGGAGGGCTTGGCTGAAGTTCGATGCCGGGGAAATATCCGTATCGCGAGAAATCCCCCTGCGATTGATGCCAGCGGATCCGCGACCAGTAGTCCCCGGCCTGCAGCGGCAGATCCACGTTTTCCGTTGCTTTCAATTCCAGGATGGCCAGCCGCCGGCTGCGCGTAACGCACAGCAGATCAAGAATGCCGTGCTGCCCGGCAACTTGCGCGAAGACCTGCTCGTAGACGTGTTCCGGATCCAGCGAAATATCAATACGGGAAACGTCCTGGCGAACCAGCGTCTGCATCCAGCGCTCGGCCTGCGCGCGATACAAAGTGTGGCGAATGTTGCTGGCCAGCGGGTTGCGAAAATTCTGAAGATTCGCAATCAGTTGTTTCAGTGCGGGTTCGTTCGTGTCTCGTAATTCCGACCAGGTGGAATCGCTGCCGAAGTAAATCCTATTTTCCTGCCAGCGGGCAAACGCCAGCCCCCGAAATCGCAGGATCACTTCCTGTGTATGCGGCGCGGCGTGCGCGCAAATGGACTCGGGACTAAGCGCTACCAGCGGCGCTAGCGCCGAAGAAGCCCGGTCCAGCAGAAGTTGCGTTTCCCGGCGCGGCACCAGCCAGGACGCAACGTTTCCGCTTGCACATGGGTCCACGCGTTCGAGGGTTTCCCGCCGTGAGTCAAGTTCGTAAAGTTCAACCCCGAGCCGCGAATCAAGCGCCCTAAGCCGGTTGGCAAGGACCGGCGATTTTCCCTTGGGCAGTATTAACCGCAGCGTGGCCAGCGCCGCCCGCTTCGCCGACTGGCGCGATTTCTCTAGCCAAAGCAATCCGTAGGTCAGGCTGCTTTCCAGCGCATCCTGCGATTCCCCTTCCGGCACGGCCAGAAACGCCACGTGCGACGACCCGCGCTGCAGGATCCCTCGGGTATAAATCTTGGAGAGCGAGTGCTCCAGATCCTGCGCAACGCAAATCTTCTCCAGCGTTTCGTCGGGAAACTGTTCCGCAAGGATCCGCCGCAACTGCTCGCAGTAGCCCTCGCGCGATAGGTCGCGCGGCCCGGGAGCATATTCGAGCCGCACAATTTCCATGCGCTCCGGCCTCGCCCGCCCGAACCGCTCCACCGCGAGTGACAAACGATCCTCGGAATTGTCGGTGATCGCCACCACCCGGCGCGTGACGTTGCAGTTTTCAGACCACAGGTGCAGCAGCGGCTTTTCCGCATTCCCCCGCACTTCCCAGGATAACGGGGACGCGGAAGTCACCCGCCCACCGTTTTCCCGGATCTCCACCGTTCCCGAGACAAGAATATCCTGAAGGCTGGCGCGCAGGTCTTCGGCTAAATTCATGCCGACAGTCTAATATAACGTTGCCGTTACTTAACACTTATTTTAAGGTGTCGAGTTGTAAATAGGTGACCTGTACCGAAGGCGCCTGCAGATTCCAGCTCACGGGTACCCGATCAAACGAAATCGAAAACGTGCGCCGCTGCCCCGGCGTCAGTGCGGCCGAAGGCGACCCGAGCACGCTTCGGGATTCGCGCAGAACCACCTGGTGTAGGTCGTCCACGAATTCAACTGTGACGCCAAGGCCTGCGACCGTCTGCTGGCCCGCATTCACCACATCGGCGTTCAGTATCGTTACTTCCTGGTGGATGAAGTTTTCGGCCTTGCTAAGTGCGATATTTTCGATCCGGATGCTTCTTGCGTACGCCTGTTCCGCCGGGCTCATCGGTTGCGAAACGCCGGACTGCGCGGCCCGCTGCGAACTTCCCTGCGGCGCCTTGAATGCCAGCCAGAACGCCAGCGCAATTCCCACCACCACCAGCGCGCCGAGAAGAATGTTCAGCGGCAACAGCTTTCGTTCTTCAGGTTCCGGCGGATTTTGCAATATTTCCTGCATGAAACTTCCTTGCCGGCAAACCCGGCCCGGAAAACTTCAGCGGCCGACCTGCAACCGGAGCACCAGCGGTTCCGGCAATTTCGCTTCCCGCATCCGCTTCTGCACTGCCGCGATGTCGTAGGGAACGCGCCAGAATTCCACGGTGCGGTTTTCCAGATCCGCAATCGCGAATCCCGCGCGCGGATCCGTATCGCGCGGCTGCCCGATCGAGCCGGGGTTCAACAAATAGCGTTTTGCATCTTCCAGCCGCAGCGCGCAATGCGATTCGTTTCCGCGCGGGTGCAGCGAAAGCACTTCCAGTTCAGGATCCTCGTAGGAAAAGCCGCCCTGATGATGAGTGTGGCCAAAAAAAGTCACCTGGCTCGTGGAATCCAGCAACCCTTCAAGTGCCTGCGAAGGAGTGAACACGTATTCATCTTCGTCCTGAAACGCGCCGTGTACCAGAACGACTCCTTCCGATTCCAGCGGTCCTTGCGGAAGCCCCGCCAGCCATCCCAGATTTTCATTGGAAAGTTGCGAGCGCGTCCAGTTTACCGCCGCTTTGGCCACTGGATTGAAATCGTCCGTCGGCATCAACTCGGCAACCGCTTTATCGTGATTGCCTCGGATGGTTACGGCGCCAAGCTCGCGAATGCGGGAGGTCACTTCGTTCGGATCCGGGCCATATCCCACCACATCTCCAAGGCAAACTAGCCTCTGCCAGCTTCCCTCCACGGCGCTGAGGGAGGCTTCCAGAGCGGAAAGATTTGCATGGATATCCGTAAGGACTAAAAGTCGCATCCCTGGGGTTCCGGACCTTTCAAGAGTATAGATGAACCCCGGGAAGGCTGCACGCGGCAATGCAGGAATTGCCAGAGCATCCGGGGGGCCGTGTCGTAAACGGCAAAAATGTAGCAAAAAAACTGGCGAATGCCACGAAACATTCGCCTAGTGCGTTTCGTCTATACCAGTGCAGCCGGGTTTCAGGCTGTTCGGGATGGATCGAGTTTAGAAACGAAACCCCGCGGTGGCAGCCGCGGGGCCAATGACACGCAGTTTTTCCGGCTCTTGGACCAGGAAGAAGAGGTGTCTTCATCGAGAGGCTACTCTTCGCCTGCCTGTGTGTCAATACTCCTTCCGTTTTGAACAAGTCCCGGTTAACTCGCTCCTTGAAAGGAAAGACACACATGAAAAGCAATACGATCGTTCGCAGTTTGGCTCTCGCCGCCGCTCTGGCCCTTACGGTTCCCGTTTTTGCCAAGCCGGTCGCAAAATCCCTGGCAGTTTCCCACGCCGTAAAATTCGGCAAAGTGGACGTCAAGGCCGGCGACTACCGCGCCATGATCGACGACAATCACATCACCCTTCTCAACGGCAAAAAAGTTGTCGCCGAATCCGCCGGACGCTGGGAAGACCGCAGCCAGAAATCCCCCTACACCGTGATCGTCTCCAACGAAGACGGCCGCGTGCTGGAACTCCGCTTCGAAGGCAAAACCCAAGTGTTTGTTCTCTCCGAGTAAGGAGAGGCTCCGTGAACTTTCCTGACACGATGCGAGGGGAGCTGTCTGCCATGGCAGCTTCCCTCCTCGTTCTCCTCTCGGGAGAACTCTTAAAGTGGCAGTTTCCGGCCCTGGCTGCCGGGGAGAAGTTGGCTGCACTGGTATCCGCGCTCAACGTGAAGGTCCCGCAATCTGCACTCGCCCCGCTGACATCGATCCGCCGCTAGCGGATCAACATGCAATCCCCATAACTGTAAAAACGATACTTCTCGGCCACCGCGTGGCGGTAAGCCTCCAGGATTTTCTCGCGGCCGGCGAAAGCGGCAACCAGCGCCAGCAGCGTGGATTTCGGCAGGTGGAAATTTGTCAGCAGCTTGTCCACCACGCGGAAATTGTGCCCAGGCAAAAGGAAAATTTCCGCTTCCGCCCGGGCCGCGTTGACCAGATTTCCCTTCCCTGACGCAGCGGCGCGTGCCGCTGCATCTTCCAGCGTGCGCACCACCGTTGTGCCGACTGCGAGTATCGAACGTGAACTGGATTTTGCCCGGCAAATTTTTTCGGCCGCTTCCGCGGCGATTTCGTACGCTTCGGAATGGATCTTGTGCTCTTCCAACGTTTCGGTGTGCACCGGCTGGAACGTCCCGAGTCCTACGTCCAGGGTCACTTCGCAGAGCTCGCAACCCTTTGCCTTCAGCTGCTCCAAAATTTCCGGCGTGAAATGCAGCCCCGCCGTGGGCGCCGCCACTGCGCCGGCGCGCCGTGCATAAACGGTCTGATAACGTTCGCGGTCGCTCGTTTCGTCGGGACGGTCAATATAGGGCGGTAGCGGGACATGGCCCAAACCCTCCAGATTCTCTTCCACCGACTGTGCGTTGTGCGAACGAAAGCTAACCGTCCGAGTTCCCAATTCGCCGCGTGCGACAATTTCCGCTTCCAGTTCCCCTTCTCCAAACTGCACTCGCTCGCCCACCTGCATTTTTTTTCCTGGACGCACCAGGGCTTCCCAGTTTTCGCCTTCCAGTTTTCGCGTAAGAAAAACTTCCACACTCCCCGATAAATGTTCACGACCTGTTTTGTTGGATGGTTTTTGCGAATGAACGCCGAGACGTTTGCCGAACAGCCGTGCAGGGATCACCCGCGCATTGTTGAACACGATGAGCTCGTTCCCCTCAAGAAAATCGGGCAACCGCGAAAACTGCGCGTCCTCCAACCGGCCACCCCTGCGCTCCACAACCAGCAAGCGCGAAGCATCCCGGCGATCCAGAGGTCGCTGGGCAATCAACTCCGAGGGGAGCTCATAGTCGAATTCGTCGACACGCATGCAGCTCAACTATAACAAGAACCGATAAACAGCAGAAAAGGCCGCAGCGAGTCGAGTGTCTCCACCCGTCCCAAGTGCCCATAATCCTATTAACTTACAGAAATAAATAGACATAAATGCAGAACTGGACTTTCTTGGAAATACTTGACAACATAACGCTCAGATTATATGCTGTGTTTACCATAACTCATGGGAGGACACCATAATGAGATCTTCTATCAACCGCTTTGAACCTTTTCGCACCTACTCGCTCCAGCACCAAATCTCCCGCCTTTTCAACGAGGCCTTCGAGCGTTCTTCGGACGAGTCCAGTATCACCACCTGGGCTCCCGCCGTCGACATCTTCGAGACTGAGCACGAACTGGTGGTCAAGGCCGACTTGCCGGACATCAAACCCGAGGAACTCGACATTCGCGTCGAGAACAACATCCTGACCATTCGCGGAGAGCGTAAGTTTGAAAAAAAGGTCAACGAGAGCAACTACCTGCGCGTCGAGCGTTCCTACGGCTCGTTCAGCCGCAGCTTCTCTCTGGCCAACACCGTAAACAGCGAAGCGATCAAGGCCGAGTACAAGCAGGGCGTCCTCTCGCTCACCATCCCCAAGCGGGAGGAAGCCAAGCCCAAGCAGATCAAGGTGAACGTGGAAGCTCCGGCGATGGCCGCTGCGGCAAGCCGGTAAGCTGCAAAAGCATCATCACGGCGAGCCGCGCCGTGAGTTAGCATACGGGGCTGGCCGCTGCGCCAGCCCCTTTTCTTAAAGCTTCAGTTTCGTGAGGGATTCATGTTGCGTTTCGACAAAATGACCGTCAAGGCCCAGGAGGCCGTGCAGGAGTCGCAGGAAATTGCCGCGCGCCACCAGAATCAGTTGATTGAGCCGTTACACCTGCTGGTGGCACTGGTGGAGCAGAAGGACGGCGTGGTGCCGCCTCTGCTGGCGCGATTGGGCATTCGCAACGAACTGCTGATGCAGGACGTGGACCGGGAAATCAGCCGCCTTCCGAAAGTGCAGGGCTTCGGCCAGCACAACATGAGCCGGCCAATGAACGACGTGCTGGAACGCTCGTTTGATGAAGCGGAAAAATTCAAAGACGAGTACGTCTCCACCGAGCATCTGTTTCTTGCGATAGCCGCCGCCGATAACGATCCGGCCGGGCGGTTACTGAAGAAACAAGGGGCATCGCACGAAGCCATTCTCCAGGCGCTCGCGGGAGTGCGCGGAAGCCAGCGGGTGACTTCGCAAAACCCGGAAACCACCTATGCCTCGCTGGAAAAATACGCTCGCGACCTCACCGATTTGGCGCGCCGCTCCAAGCTGGACCCGGTGATTGGGCGCGATGAAGAGATTCGCCGCGTCATGCAGATCCTGGCCCGCCGCACCAAGAACAACCCCGTATTGATCGGCGAGCCTGGCGTCGGAAAAACCGCCATCGTCGAAGGCCTGGCGCAACGGATTGTCTCTGGCGACGTTCCCGATGTTTTAAAGACCAAGCGCCTCGTCGCCCTGGACATGGCGGCGCTCGTCGCTGGCGCGAAGTTCCGCGGTGAATTTGAGGAACGCCTGAAAGCGGTGCTCAAGGAAGTCTCCGAAGCCGACGGGCAGATAATTCTCTTCATCGACGAACTCCACACCCTGGTTGGCGCGGGTGCCGCGGAAGGCGCGATGGACGCCTCGAACATGCTGAAGCCGGCTCTGGCGCGCGGTGAATTGCGCGCCATCGGCGCAACCACACTGAATGAATACAAGAAATATATCGAGAAAGATCCGGCACTGGAGCGGCGCTTCCAGCCGGTGCTCGTCTCCGAACCGACCGTGGAAGATACCATCGCGATTCTGCGCGGCTTGAAAGAACGCTACGAAGTCCATCACGGTGTCCGCATCAAGGACGCTGCGATTCTGGCCGCGGCCACCCTTTCGCACCGCTACATCTCCGACCGCTTTCTGCCCGACAAGGCGATTGACCTGATCGACGAATCCGCCGCCAGTCTCCGCATGCAGATCGATTCCCTGCCCACGGAGATTGACGAAATCGAACGCCGCATCATGCAACTCGAAATCGAGCGCCAAGCTCTCTTGAAAGAAACCGATGCGCACTCCGTTGAGCGGCGCAAACAAATCGAAAAGGAACTGGCGAAGTTGAAGGAAGATTCCAGTGGGCGCAAAGCGCGCTGGCAGGCCGAAAAGGAAGCCATCGGCAAAATTCGCAAATTGAAAGAACAGATCGAGCAGTTGAAGGCGGAAGCGGAACGCTACGAGCGCGCCGGCGAACTGGCCAAGGTCGCCGAAGTGCGTTACGGCAAAATCGCTCAAGCGGAAAAGGAACTGAACGCGGCCCAGGAACGTTTTGCCGCGGTACAAAAAGACGCGCCGATGCTCAAGGAAGAGGTCGACGAGGAAGACATCGCGAAACTCGTGAGCAAATGGACTGGAATTCCCGTCGGACGCCTGCTTGAGGGTGAAGCCCAAAAACTTGTTCACATGGAAGAGCGGTTGCGCCAGCGCGTGGTTGGCCAGGATGACGCGCTGGCCCGTGTGGCAAACGCCGTGCGCCGCAGCCGCGCCGGCCTTTCCGATGCCAAGCGGCCGATCGGCTCGTTCATTTTTCTGGGGCCAACCGGCGTCGGCAAAACCGAACTGGCTCGCGCGCTGGCGGAATTCCTGTTTGACGACGAAAAATTAATGATCCGGATCGACATGTCCGAATACATGGAAAAGCACACCGTTTCGCGTCTGATTGGCGCGCCTCCCGGCTATGTCGGATACGAAGAGGGCGGACAGTTGACCGAGCAGGTTCGGCGGCATCCGTACTCGGTAATTCTGTTCGACGAAATCGAAAAGGCCCATCCCGACGTGTTCAACGTGCTCTTGCAGATTCTGGAGGATGGCCGGTTGACGGATGGCAAAGGCCGCACCGTGGATTTCCGCAACACGGTTCTGGTGATGACCAGCAACGTGGGTTCGTCCGCGATTTTTGAACTCTCGGAAAAAGATCCGGAGAAAGCGCGCAAGGAAGCCATGGAAGCTTTGCGCGCGTCCTTCCGCCCGGAGTTCATCAACCGCATTGATGAGATCGTGATTTTCAATCCCCTGGGCAAGGAACAACTCGCGCGAATCGTCGGGCTGTTACTGAAAAACGTGGAGAGATTGCTCGCGGAACGCCAGATCAAGCTGGAGATTACTCCGGCGGCGACGGACCTTCTGCTCCACGAGGGGTACGACCCCGCGTACGGCGCACGTCCGCTGCGCCGGACCATCCAGCGGCTGATTCAGGATCCCCTCGCCATGCAGATCCTGGAAGGGAAAATCCTGCCGGGAGATAATGTACGCGTGGATCGCGACGCCCAGAAAGACTCGATGCGTTTCGAGCGCGTCACCGCGAAACAGCCGGCCGCGGCAGCAAAGAAATAACCCAACCGCGGAATGCGCGTTTCGGGAGCGAGTAATGCCGCTTCCCGCCGCCATTCCCGGACTGAAACTTCGAGCGTTTGGATGCGTATTTGTAAGGGAAGGCCAACAACATGAAAGTCTTGCGCACTGGAGCAATTCTGATTCTGCTGAGCGTTCTGCTGGTCGTGGCGGGCGGCGCCATCGGCGGCCGCGGCGGCATGCAAATCGCTCTTCTCTTTGCCGTGGTGATGAATTTCGCCTCCTATTTTTTCTCGGACAAAATTGCTCTGGCCTCCAGCGGCGCAAAGCCGGTTTCCCGCGAACAGTTGCCGCGGCTGTATGACGTGATGGAGCGCCTGGCCGCCAAGGCCAATATCCCGGTTCCGAAACTCTACCTGGTGCCGGATGCGGCGCCCAACGCCTTCGCCACCGGCCGCAATCCGAATCACGCCTCCGTAGCCGTCACCCAGGGATTGCTCGAAATCATGAACGACGACGAACTGGAAGGCGTGATCGCGCACGAACTTTCCCACGTTCGAAATTACGACATCCTCACCAGCTCAATTGCCGCGACCATCGCAGGTGCAATCACCTATATGGCAACGATGGGAAAATGGGCCATGATCTTTGGCGGCATGGGTAGAGACCGTGAGGACGACCGGGGAGGCGGCGGAATCTCAGCTCTGCTGATGATTTTGCTGGCGCCCTTTGCTGCGTTCCTGTTGCAGCTATTTTTGTCGCGGACTCGCGAATACGCCGCGGACGAGACTGGGGCGCGCATGGTGGGCCAGCCCTACGGCCTGATCAGCGCTCTCGAAAAACTGGGAAGGTACAACCGCCAGATTCCCACATCCGCGATTTCGCCCAGCACCTCTTCCCTCTGCATCGTAAAACCCATGTTCGGCGGTGAAACACTCTCGGCACTTTTCAGCACTCACCCGCCGCTCGAAGATCGCATCGCCGCTCTGAAGCAGACGGTCCACACTCCGCTTCGCTAATTGCGTTGCCCCAAAGCGGATACGCTTGCATCTAAAGCGGAGTAAAGTTTTCCATCAACTGCTTCGCGGCAACTCAATCCGAAGCCTTTGGATTCAGGTAAATTCCTGAAGGTAAATGGCTTAAGGTATTGGATCTGGATTCAAGGACTTTGGCGCGGCAGGTGCACTGGTATTTCTACCAGTCCGGGGGGATTGGGTGGAAGCTGGGGGACATTGGTATGAGCTGTCGAGACACTATCCATTTGATTTGTATGTATTTAGAGGGAAAACTCTCCATGAGCGTGCAAGGAGAGATCGAGCACCATCTGCGTGAGTGCTCGGATTGCCGCCTGGTTCTGGATGCTGCCACAACCACTCTCGACCGCTATTTTGGGCTGCCAAAACCGGTTTCAGACTCCCAAGCAGCCTAGGCTTCGAATCTAACTCTTTTTACAAGAGATATTTACGGGCAGGAGAGGGATTCACCTTCCTGCCCGTAATCGTTTTTACCTTATGCAGAATTCAGGGCATTGCCGGATTGACGCTTCTGTAAAAATTGCGTTTGCGGGGTCGAACCTGTAATCTTTACTAGTACTAGGACTATTTCCACCCTAATCCCCCTCTTCCCCAAAAATCCCTAACTCTTTCCTCTCCAGCAGCTTGTACACCCGCCTGGCCGCGGCTGGACTTTGGTTCTGGGAGTGCCCATCTACCTCCACAAGCGGCGCAATCGCCGATAAAGGAGACGACGTACATGAGCGAGTTTCAGGAATCCTCGACGCAGGCAGCGGCACCCCGGTGGGTAGGCCTGGCCATCGCGGCTTTGGGGGCGACCTCTCTACTTGGCATTGGAATCGGCTGGAGCGCCCTGAATCAGGGCAAGCAGACTGAACAGAACGTCCAAGCCTCGGTGAAGCAACAGAACGAAGCCCTTATGCAGCGGCTTGCAAAAAGCGACGATCAGAACCAGCAACTCCAGAGCGACCTGAAAGTCGTGACGGACAAGCTTAACGTGACTCAGGAAGAACTCGACCGCGCGCGCAAGATGACCAAGTCTTCCGTTGTTGCCTACAACAAAAAACTCTCCGAAGTAAACACCCAACTCGGCACCAAAGCCAACATCGAGGACGTGAACAAGCTGAGCGGCGACGTCTCCGGCGTGAAGAACGACCTGGATGAAACCAAGGGTAAACTCGATCGCGCCCAAGGCGACATGGGCGTGATGAGCGGCCTGATTGCGCGCAACCACGACGACGTGGAAGAACTCAAGCGCCGCGGCGACCGCAACTATTTCGAATTCACCATTCAGCGCGCCAAGACTCCTCAGCACGTTGGCCCTGTTTCCATCGCTCTGAACAAGACGGACTCGAAAAAATCCAAGTACACCATCACCGTTTTGGCCGACGACAAGTCCATCGAAAAGAAAGACCGCACGGCTGGCGAACCGGTGCAGTTCTACGTCAAGGGCACCGGACGCATGTCACCCTATGAAATCGTTGTCTTCGACGTCAACAAGAACACCATCACCGGCTACCTGTCCACGCCGAAGTCGGGTGGCGCTGCGGCCGCGGCCACAAACACTTCCGGGCAGTAACCAATCGCCCGGTGAACTGTTTTGCTTCCTTGAGAGCGGGAGCAAAGGGGGAGGGTCGAAAGATCCTCCCTTTTTTTCCGTCCAGCCCCAGGGGGAACCGTTCAATTACAAGTCTGGACACGTACTTGTCAGTTGTGACACCCTAGGGAGCACCCTGACGGGGACGTAATCGGAGCTGAATTTCAGGAGGGTATAAACATGAAAGTTAAATTCGCAGCAGGTTTAGCACTCACTCTTTGTACGGCGGTCCTCACTTTGGGAGCCGACGGCAGCTGGACCGGATACATTTCCGACAGCGCTTGCGGAGCCAAAGGCGCAAACGAAAAGCATGCCGAATGCGCGGGGAAGTGCGTGAAGGAAAAGGGCGCAAAGTATGTCTTCGTCAACGACGCGGACCACAAGGTCTACGCAATTGACGCACAGGACAAAGTCGCGGCCCATGCCGGTCACCACGTCACCGTGAAAGGCAGCGTGGACGGCGAAAACCTGAAGCTCGCCAGCCTGGAAATGGCCAAGTAAGCTTCGCCACATTATACTGAGGAGAAGGGCGGGACTTCGGTCCCGCCCCTTTTTTTGTGCAATCGTGTAGCGGCGACTCTACGCCGCCTTCTTGCTTTTTCCCGCTTTTGTAGCGGCCGCCTTCCGAGGCGGGCGCTTTTTCTTGGTTTACTCGCGCCTTTGTAGGTGTGTCTTTACGCCGCCTTCCTGGGGTCAGGCTCCGCGATTCAGTGAACCCCGCGCGGGCGGGAGCCGCTGAACCCGTAATAAGCGATATACAGGTAGCAGACCGCCGGCAGAATGAACGCGTGATGCAAGCCGACGGTGGGCATGTCCGCCAGTGCGCCGAACGCAAGCGGAATGACCGCACCACCCACGATCGCCATGATCAGCATCCCCGAGCCGTCCCCGGTCAGCGGGCCCAACTCCGCGATGCCGAGCGTGAAGATGCTCGGGAACATGATGGAGTTGAAGAACCCCACCAGAATGATGCTGGCCACCGCGACGTGGCCGGTTGTCATCACAGACGTCAACACCAGGGCGCAGGCACAAAACGCCGCAATCCCCAGCACGGTTCCCGCTTTAACTTTCTGCAGAATCGCCGAGCCGATGAATCGCCCGACCATCGCGCCACCCCAGTAGTAGGCCACCAGCTTTGCTCCTTGCACATCCGGAAGATTTCCAATTTCGTGCATTTGAAAATACTTGATCAGGAAGGTACCGATGGAAACTTCCGCGCCGACATATACAAAAATCCCCACGACTCCCAGGATCAGGTGGCGGTATTTCCACAAACTGCCGCCGGGCGTCTGCCCTTTCCGCTGCGCCTGCGGAATCGCCGGCAAGCGCAAAAAATAAATCACCACGGCTAGCGCCACCAGCAGCAGTCCGATGAGCAGATACGGCGTCTTGACGGAAGAGGCCTGTTCCACTTTGTAAGCTTGCAGAGCAGCCGGCGAAAGCAGGCTGAGCTCCGCCGCGCTCTTTGCCGTCGTCGTCAGGATCAACATTCCCCCGATCAACGGTCCAATCGTCGTACCGAGCGAATTGAACGCCTGGGTAAGATTCAACCGGCTCGACGCTGTGTTTGCCGGTCCAAGAACCGCCACATACGGATTGGCGGCAACCTGAAGCACCGTAATCCCCGCGGCCAGCACCACCAGCGCCCCAAGGAAAAGTTCAAAGGAGGCGGCACTGGCGGCCGGAATAAACAAAAACGCGCCAACACCCATGGTCAGAAGCCCGACTACGATCGAAGTCTTGTAGCTGGTGGCGCTGATCAGTTTTGCCGCGGGAATGGAAAAAATAAAGTACGCAAAAAAGAAAGCGAACTGCACCAGGCTGGCCTGCTTGTAACTGAGATTGAAGATGGACTGCAGGTGCGGGGAGACGATGTCGTTCAAAACGGTGCAGAACCCCCACATGAAAAAGAGCGACGTGAGGATAATCAACGCTCCGGTCTGGGTTTTCTCTACTCCGCTGGGCTCGACTGCGGGTCGTGCTGTAGTGGTTTCCATTTTGTCGGTTCTCGGTTCTCCGGGTAGCAGCCTGAATTCAAATGCCGTGATAGTGCCACACTGCGGGCCGGGGGAGAAATTGTTTGTGAGCGAATTTGCCTGAAGGAAAATAGCGGGGCTCCACACTCAAAAAAGAGACCCCGACAGCGTCGGGGCCTCCTCGGGGTGGTTACAGCTGTGGGCGGAAATTCGCTTACCGCTGTTCGTAAACGAGAACCTGCATCGCGCCGTTTTCGGAGCTCGGAACGTACAGTCGCTTTGTTTTGCTGTCGTACCCGGCGGTTTTCGAACCCTTCACGGTGACCAGTTCCTGGGCCAGCGAGTATTTGTCTGGCGAGTCCTCGTGAAAGATAAATACTTTGCCGTCGCCCGTGGAAAGGTAAATCATCTTCGTAGCGGCATCGAACGCGTCCGCGTCAACCCGCTCACCAATGGGGGCGGTAGACACCACTTTGCCGGTTTCAGAATTAAGCACGCCGAGGTGTTTGCTGCGGCAGCCGACGAAAAGCCGGTGCGCCTCCAAGTCCATCGCCAACGCGGTGGGTGTCCCGCAAGGCGCCAGCGCCCAGCGCTCTTTCACTTTTAAAGTGTTGACGTCAATATGCAGCGTTTCGTTTTTTTCCTCGAGGTTGACGTAGAAATTGCCCTTGCCGTCGCTGACGCCATACTCGGGACCCCCGCCGAGTTCAATCGTGCCCGCCAGCGATCCGTCGGCAGCATTGAGCACGCTGATGCTGTCGCTATCGCCATTCATGACATAGACGCGCTTGGTCAGCGGCTCGTAGATGATCGCGTCGGGCTTCTTCCCGACTTTAATTTCCGGATAAGCCTTCAAGGTTTTCAAATCGAAAGGAATCACCGAATCCGATTTTCCGGCGGTGATGTACCCGCGGCCGAACTCGGTGGCAATCGCCACACCGTGCGCACCCGGGGTGTTCGGGATGGTGCCCACAATGGCCAGCGAGTCCGCGTCCATCACGTCCACCTGCGTGGCGTGCGTGATATAGACGCGGCGGGCGGCTTCGTCCACAATCACGTAATCCCAGCCGCCCGTCCCCGCCACAGCCACTTTTTTCAATAGCTCATAATTCGTCGCCGCTCCGGCCACGGAAGCAAACATCGTTGCGCCAATCAGAGACACCATCCACCATCGTTTCATCGTTCTCTCCTTAAGCAACTCTTTTACCTCTTGCCGGATAAACGCAGCCTAAATCCTCCCTGAATTTTCGTTCAGGTGCGCCCGTCGAAAACCGTCGCCGGCTCCACGAGCCAAATCCTTATTTGTGCTCGAACGCGGGAGACCAGCGCATTCCTAACGCATAGGTCGGCTTGTAGAATTCCCGCTGAATCAGGTATTGGCTGCTGCCGTTGTAGAAGCCAAACACCTCATTGTTCACGTTGAGAATGTAAGCCACAAAGGTAAAGCCCTTCTCCAGCCGCACGCTTCCCTGCATATCAATCTGCAGGTGCGGGTAGAGGTAGGTATCCCCGTTAGGTCCGCGAAGTCCGCCAGGCGTCGGCCCATCGCCTCCATTAGCGGTGCTGCTCGTCCCGGTGCCGTCGTGAAATTGGTACGAAAATATGTTGCCGTCGTTGTAAGAAACTCCGAGCCGGTAAGAGAACCGCCCCCGGTCATACGTCGGACTGATGTTCCACGTATTCGGCGCCTGCCTCAGCAAATGCGGATGATCCGATCGCCCATCCAACCCGCCCGTACCCGAAACCGTGTAGCCATAGTTTGCCGAAAGGCCAAATCCGCTCAGAAATCCCGGAAGGAAGCTGTAGCGTTGCAAATAGGCGATCTCAAATCCAAACAAATGGGCGCTTCCCGCATTCAGCGACTGGCTAATCACGTAATCGCCTGCTTGATTCTGATACGGGGGCGGCGGCGTAAAATTTGTATCTCTGAATGAGGTTTGGACGATGGGATCGTACAGGCTTTTGTAGAAAACCCCGGCCTGAATTGTCCCAAACGTGTTCATATAGTGCTCGAACAACAAATCGTAGTTGTTCGCGGCTTCTGCCTTCAGATTCGGATTACCCAGGCTGATCTTCCCCGTGCCTCCTTGAGCAGGCGTGATGGAGAATGCCTGTGCAACATCCTGAGGATCCGGCCGGGAAAGTCCGCGGCTGTACACCAGGCGAAAGTCGGTGTTGCTGGTCAAAGCGTATCGCAGCGAAGCGCTTGGCAGCACCCTGACGTAATCCCCACCGCCTTTGAAGTTCTGGCCGGGCTGAATTTGCGTCGGGCAAATCGTCGGATCGGGATCCGTGCACCCATCCTGCCAGCTCAGCGTGCTCAGATTCGTTCCTTCGACGCGCACCCCGACGATGAACCGGAATTTGCTGAAGTCCAGGGTGTTCATCACATACCCGGCGGAAACCTTCTCGATGTAGCTGAAGAAGTTGGGCGATCCCAGCGCGCCGGTCTGGAAGTCGAACTGGCTGGGGTTTGCAAAAACATACGCCTGGGTCTTGTAGTAATCCGCAAACGGTCCCAGCGGGTACGCTCCATTGTAGTAACCCGAGTTGCGAAACGAATTCGGGAATTGGGAAAACGGAATAATCGGAGCCCCGGGCGCAAAATCCCCGTTATCGAGGGTCGGAATCGCGTAGTCGTCCTCGTAACTGTGATCGTATTTGTGCCCGTTGCGGAATCTTCCGCCAACCTCGATCGTCGCCAGGTGCGAGCCGATGTGGTAACGCTTGCCCATGGCTCCGGTAATCTGGAAATTCGTTTGCGCCGTTTTCCCGCGGCTGATGTTCACATCGTTCAACGCGTAGATGGAAGTGTTGTAGGCATCCGTGAAACACGCTGCCGACCACTTCGGAGTCAGGGAGTTCCGGGTGGCCGCGGGGTCGTACGTGCATGGGCTCTGATACGTCGAAGCCGTCGGCACACTGAACGACCCTCCTCCATATCCGTTGTCGTTTTCGCTCGCAAACGACCCCGAAACGTCCCAGGCAAACCACGTGCTCGCAAGGACGTGCTTCCCGCCCAACACCAGGTTCTCGATGATGTAGCGCGGGCGCCGGATCGAGCTGTTGAACGAGGGCGCGCCTCCGGCTCCGTTCAAGAGATCCGAACCGCTGTTATCGTTCAGCGTGTAAACCCAACGGTCCCCAAAATTGTGAAAATTGGAGAAAAGTCCGCGCAGGTAAATGTTCGAACCTTGTCCCAGTTGATAATCGGTGCTTCCCGCAATTCCATACCGCGTGCGGTAATACTTGTATTCGCGAATGTCGATGGAGTCGAAATAGCGCTCCGTCGCGCCGCTCGGCAAGGTAGCAATATCCGGCACCGGCTCCACGTCATCGATGCCCCTGCCTTCGTAATCGTACGAAAAACCGATCAGCGCGCCCCATTTCTTGCTGCTCCCGAATCGCTTCCCCACCGTCGCCGTGGTCTGGTAATTGTTTCGTCCGCCTAGAATTGGCGAGATCCCTCCTAGTCCGAAAAGGGCAATCGTAGGCCGCTCGGTGGCCGTCTTCGTCACCAAGTTTACGGACCCGCCGATTCCATCGGCATCCATGTTGGCCTGCAGAGTCTTGTTGATTTCGACGGATTCAACGATGTCCGAGGGGATAGCGTCAAACTTGATCTGGCGAACCCCGGATTCGGGAGAAGGAATGTTTACGCCGTCAATGGTAGCGTTGGTCAGGCGCGGCTCGGTTCCGCGCACCTGCACGTACTTGCCTTCCCCTTCATCGCGCTCCAGTGTCACGCTGGGCAGCCGGCCAACGGCGTCAGCGATGTTGGCATTGGGCAGGCTCGTGATCACTTCATTCGAGAGCACCTGCACCACATTGTCCGCCGTCCGCTGCCGGTTCAGTTGCTCTGCTTCGCCGGTAACGCGCGGCGCCGTCACCATCACCTGGTCCCGCTGGGAAGTCACCTCCATTTTCGCGTCCACCGTCGCCCTTTGTCCCGCCGTGACGTTTACCACCTTCGTAAAAAGCGTGAAGCCCACATAGGTGATCGTGATCGTATAAGTCCCCGGATTCAAATCATTCATGAAGTAGGTGCCCTGCGTTCCGGTTGCCACGGTAACGGGGCCCGGCTGAAGCTCAACCTCAGCTCCCTGCAGCACGCTGCCCGTGCTATCGGTAACACGACCGGTTATGGCTCCCTTGACGTTTTGTGCTTGGGCGCCGGGCAGACTTGCAACCACCAGAAATACGGCTAGGGCTAAACACAGGCGGATAAATTTCTTCATTGCATCCTCTTCTCAACCGAAGATCCGGAATCACGTGTGCCAGGAGCTTTGGCTGGTGCTCCAGGCGGCGCAATCTCTTCACGCCGCCATAGCTGCTTGATTAGCTCGAGTCCGTCTAACTCCGGCTCAGTTAAATCGAAATGAACTGCGCGGTGGGTTCTGAGAATGCGGATGGTAGAAAATACTTGTGAACGGCCAATGAACGGAGGATTACTCCTGAAACGATTTTTTCTCAGGCCACAGGGGCTTTGTCGCCAGGCTGAGATTGAATACGGTTCAAGTAGTAATTGATCGCGGGCGTGAACACGAGGGAGAGAACGATGGAGCTGAGCAAGCCTCCGATGACGGCAATCGCCAGCGGCTGCAGCATTTGCGAACCCGCGCCGATCGCCAGGGCCAGTGGCAGCATGCCCGCGATGGTGGCAAGCGCGGTCATCGCAATCGGCCGAAGCCGGCGGCGCCCCGCCTGAATCATCGCTTCTTCGGGTGTGAAGCCCAGTTGTCGGAACCTCTGGTCAGCGTCCAGCAGCAGAATGCCGTTCTTCGCGACGATTCCGATCACCATGATCATTCCCATGAACGAAGCGACGTTGAACGTGGTGACAGTCACGAGCAGTGCAAGAAACCCGCCGAATGTCGACAATAACGCCGAGGCCAGGATGGCCAACGGCGCGGAAAAACTGCGGAATTCAAACAGCAGCACAACGAACACCAGCAACAGTGCGAGCAGGAAGACCATCAGCAGATCGTGAAACGATTTTTGCTGCTCTTCATACAGGCCGCCGTATTCAACGCGGATCGAGGACGGCAGGTGCATCGCCGCAACCGTCTTTTTGATCGAGGCCATCCCGGAGCCAAGGTCCACTCCTTCGAACCGGCCGGTTACCTGCACCAGCCGCTGCAGGTTTTCCCGGCGAATTTCCGTTTGTCCGGGATCCGTCGTGATGGTGGCCAGGCTGCCGAGAGTCGCCGTCTTGCCCGTCGCGCTCGTCAGCAGTGTGTTGCCCAAGCGGTCCAGCGAAGCGCGGCTCTGTTCGGGGAATCGCACGCGAATCGTGTACAGGCGATCGTTCAAAACAACAGGCGTGGCGGCGGGCTGACCTTCGAGAACCGCGGCAGCATCGATGGCCACTTCGTCCAGCGCAAACCCCGAGCGCGCCGCGACCGCCGGATTCACCTGGTAGGTTACTGCGGGCCCGCTGATGGAGTTTTCAATTCCATCCAGTACATCGACGACATGGGGAATTTTCTGGATGGCTTCGGCAACCTTGGGCGCGGTTGCATTCAGCAATTTTCCGTCGGGCGAGAAAAGTTTGATCACCACGGGTTCCGGCTGGCTTGTCAGGTCCCCGATCATATCTTGCAGCACTTGGATGAACTCGACGTCGGCGGCAGGCTCCGTTTTCTTAATTTCCGCCCGGATGTCGGAAATAATGTCGTCAATTCCCCGCTTGCGGTTGCGCTTCAGCTTGACGGTAAAATCCCCGCGGTTCGCTTCGGTGACGGCGGCCAGGCCCAGCTGCATCCCGGTGCGCCGCGAAGTGTTTTCCACTTCGGGCTGCGCGCGGATGATCTCTTCCATGTGCAGCAGAATTCGGTTGGATTCGGCGAGCGAACTGCCCGGGGGAGTGTAGTAGTCCAGGATGAAGCCGCCTTCGTCCATCGCCGGCAAAAGGTCCGACCCTAAAAAGTTGAAGCACACGTAAGAAAAGACCACGATCACCACGGAAGAGACGAGCAGCACCACTGGCCGTTTCAGAATGCTCTGCATTGCCCGGCTGTAAAAATTGACGATGCGTCCAAAAAATCCGGAGAGATGCGCCTCCTCGGCGGCGAGCAACGCGGCAACGTCGTGTTCGCCATGAGAAGCGCCTACCTCGGGAACAGTATCTTTGCGGCGGACGAAATATTGGCTAAGCGTCGGTGTCCACGTTAGGGCGAGCAGGAGTGAACTGAGCAACGAGACTGTCATCGTGATCGCCAGCGCCCGGAAAAAACTTCCAGTCACTCCGGTCACGGAAATCAATGGCAGGAAAACGACGATCGGCGTAATCGTGGAGCCGATCAGCGGGACCGTGATCTCTTTCAGCGCACTCTGAATAGCCTGAAAACGCGATTCTCCCGCATCCCGATGCAGCACGATGTTCTCGAGGACCACGATGGCATCATCGATGACCAGGCCCACCGCGGCGGCCAGTCCCCCAAGGGTCATCAGGTTAAAGCTCTGCCCGTTCATCCACAAAACAATCAGGGTCAGCGCCAGCGTCACTGGAATCACCAGCGCCGCGACGAACGAAGAGCCCCAGTCCTGCAGAAACAGCACCAGAATCGCGGCCGAAAGTATGATCCCGAGCATCACGGCGTCGCGCACGCTGGAGATCGATTCCTGCACGATCGTGGATTGATCGTAAAAAACTTCCAGATGCACGCCGGGAGGAAGTGTCGGCTGCAACTCCGCGATTTTTTCGTGAACCAGGTTCGCCACGTCCAGCGTATTGCTGTCGGGCTGCCGATTCACACTCAGCAACACCGCGGGCTTCCCGTTCGCGGTAACAATCGTATACACCGGCGCTTCCGACGGCCCCACTTTCGCGATGTCGCCAATGCGAATCGGGATTCCTCCCGTCGAGGTTTTCACCACAATCTGCGCGATCTCTTCCGGCGTCCGAACCTGCCCGCTCACCAGCCCCAGCACCAACTGGTGTTCGTGTTCCAGCAGCCCGGGCGAATCAATCACGTTCGTCTTTCGAATCGCATCGAGAATGTCCGTTACCGTGATTCCCGCCGCATGCAAACGCGCGGAATCCGGCGTGACCTGAAACTCCGGCACGCGTCCGCCCTGCACCAGCACAAACGCAACGCCGTCCAGCCGGTTGATCCGGGGCTTCAAATCGTAGGTGGCGATTTCCCACAGCTTGCTCTGTGGAATCGTGTCCGACGTGAGGCTGTATCCCAGAATCGGAAACGTCGCAAAGGTAAGCCGGTGTGTTTCAATCTTCGCGCCACTTGGCAGCTCGGGCTGCAGCCGCGCCACCACCGCGTCCACCCTCTGCAGCGTCAGCACCATGTCCGAGTGCCAATCGAAAAACAGATCCACTTCCGCGGATCCCCGGCTGGTGATCGATTGCACTTTGCTCAGGCCGGGAACGCTGTTCACCGCTTCTTCAATCGGCTTAGTAACCGTGACCAGCATCTGGTCGATCGGCATCACACCATTGTCAACGCCGATCACAATCCGCGGAAAATCCGTGCTCGGAAACACCGCCACAGGAATCTTGATCGCCAGAAAAATCCCAACCAGCGCCAGGCTGATCAGCAGAAACAGAATGGGGCTAGAAAGTTTTTTGAACCACGGCGCCTCAGCCGCCTGCGACCGAACCTTTCGATTTGTTTGCAAATCCCCGGCACCCGGCGACATTCGGGCTACTCCTTGCCTTTCGAGGGGCCCTTCGCAGGCTTCGCTGGAGCGCCCGCTTTTTCGTCTTCCTTATCCTTAATACCGTCCTTACCGCCCTTTTCCTCGGCCGCGCCCTTTTCCGGCGCCGGAGTTGCTTCGATCTGGATCTGCGTCCCGTCCGGCAATGCATACCCCCCGACAGTAATTACCGAATCGTTTTCCTTCACGCCGGATTCAATCTGCGCCAATTCCTTGGTCTTGATTCCCACTTTAATTTTGGTCAGATGCGCTTTTTTGTCGGAGCCGGCGAGCATCACAAACTCCCCCGCCTCTTCCGATTTGTAAAGCGTGGCAGCGGGCACCACCAGCGCATTTTCTTCGCTCTTCGCAATCACGTTGATCCGCGCGTTCATCCCGGGCTTCAGCGCCGCATTCGGCTTCGTGGATTCCACCCACACCTCGATCGTGGTGCTGCCGGGATCCAGTGCTGGGCTCACCAGCGTGACTTTTGCCGGGATCGGTTCCTCAAGCCCCGGCAACTCGATTTCCGCTTTGTTCCCAACCTTCAGCAGCACCGCTTCGGTCTGTGAAATGTGCGCTTTCGCGATCAATCGCGATGTATTCATCACCGTCAGCAGCGGTTGATTCGCGGTGGCAAGCTCCCCCTGGAACTGCGGGCGATCAGTCACCACACCATCGAAGGGGCTGCGGATTTCCGAATAACTGAGTTGCGCCTGCGCGTTGCGATATTTTCCTTCCGCCGCGGAGCGTTGTCCGCCTGCCGATTTCAGGGCTTGCTCCTTCCCCAGTCGCTGCAAATCGGCCAGTTGTTTCTGCGCCTGCTCGTTCGCGCTGCGCGCCTGCGCCAGCGCCACGTCCGCCATGTCGAAATCTCGCCGCGGCAGCGCGCCCTGTTCATACAACTGCTTTCTCGCGTCATAGACTTTTTGCTGCGCATCGAATGCCAGTTTCGCCGCCTTGGCATCCAGTTCGGCTTTCTGAATCTGCTGCGGCAAGCTCGCGCCAACCGTGGTGGCATAGCTCGCTTCCGCCTGTTCGAATTCTCCCTTGCTCTGCTCTGCGGCCCCCGCCAAATCGCGATTTTCCAGCAGCGCCAGCAACTGGCCCTGCTTCACCCGCGTCCCCCGTTGAACGTAAAACTTCGCAATCGTCGAAGTGATTTTCGGCGTCAGCACAGCCTGTTGCAGCGGATACACCACGGCGTCGGAACTGACTTCCAGTTCGATCGGCCCGCGTCTCGCCGGCGTCACTTGTACCGTCACCAGCGGCGTGGGCTCCTTTTCAGAAGAACCGCAGCCGTAAAGCAATATCGCGCCGGCAAGCAACAGCGCCCCTCGCTCGAAAACCCGCGCTCTTATTCCGCCAACTTTGCGATCTACGTGATTCATGGAGTTGTCAGCACCCCGGTCAATGTCTGAAGATTTGCCAGCGATACGCGATAGCGGACGGCCCCGTCCTGATACGCCGCATTCGCCTGCGCAAAAGTTGTTTGCGCGTCGACCACTTCCAACACCGTCGCTTCGCCGCCCTGATACCGCATCGTGGTCAGCCGCAAACTCTCTTCGGAAAGTTCCGCGGAGCGCTGCAACCCCGCGAGCTCGTTCAGCGCGGTCTCCGCTTCCGAATAGAGCGACCTCATCTCCGCCAGCAGTTTCCGCTGTGCAAAAGAAAGTTCTCGCTTGGCCTGCGCACGTTGCAACTCGGCCGAGCGAACCCGGCTTTGCGTCGCGCCCCAATTCCAGACCGGCAGGCTCAGCGAAGCAATATAAGAGGAGCCAAGATTGGAAATCTTGCTTCCGTTCGTTGCCGTTCCGTTTACGGCATATTGCGGCGCGTCAATCCCGTAAAAATAATCCAGGTTGATCGAGGGAAGATACCCTGCGCGAGCCGCGTTGACATCATGCGAAGCCGCTTGCACGCCGGCTAAAGCTGCGCGAATTTCCGGATTGCTCTGGGCAGCCCGCGCTTCGAATTCGGGTTGCGGCGGCAGCGCCACATTTCCGTGCAAGTCGTCGCCGATTTCAAAATGATCGTTGAAATCGGGGAAGAGCAGGACAGCGAGATCCAGCCGCGCGTTCAGCAGTTCCAGTTTCGCCTCCTGCAGCTGGCGGCGGCGCTCCTGGGCCTGCAAATCCGCTTTGATCACGTCCGAATGCGCCACTTCCCCACCCTTTTCGAGGGCCTGCGTCAGTTGCAGGAATTTTTCCCCTGCATCCGCGGTGCGGCTCGCCGACTCCAGTTTTTTCTCGGCGGCAGCGGCGGCAAAATAATGTTGCACCACGGTGACGACCAGCCCGCGGGCAGCAACTTCTGCCCTTGCCTTTGCCGCGGCGGCTTGCGCGGCCGCGCTGCGATAGTTCTCCCACGATGCCAGATCCAGAGTCTGGTGCACGTTTCCCTGGCTGATGTATTCGTGCGGAGCGTTACTGGCGATAAACCTCACGCTGTTCGGCTCATTGCTGCCCTGCGTATAAATCGCGGCGGTGTTGAAATTCACGCTGGGAAGCAGCGCATCTCGCGACTGCGCCCGCGTTTCTCCGGCCACTCCCGCCGCGGTGGCCACGGAGTTGTACGTCGGCTCATTCTTGCGCGCCAGTGCCAGCGCCTCCTGCAAGCTCAAGCGAAGCGGTGCTCCGGGCGCCGGCGAACTCGGCGCGGCCGCTTGCTTCTGCTTGGCCACCGCCTCGGGCTGCGGCGCGGGAGCTTCAGGTTGCTGCGCCGCGCCGGCCGGAGTCATCAGCGCAGTACTGCCAATCAGCAGCAGGGCCATTCCAATTTGAAGTTTGCGTTGCAAATTACGTCCCTCATTACCGTGATTTCTTTTTGCGGGATTCCCGTTCAGGGGAGCCTGTGCCCGCGAAGGGATTCTATTCTTGTTGGCTACATCCAGGCTATCGGGGGGGAGATAAACGCAGGATTAACCGGAAATCGCGCTGCGAACCGGGGCAGGCAGAGTGGCGGTAAACGTCGTTCCGGCCTCATCGGATTGCGTCAGTTCCAGCCGCCCGTTGTGGGCTTCCGCAATCCAGAGGGCGATGGAGAGCCCGAGCCCCGCTCCTCCGGTGTCTCCTTCGCCGCGCGACCGGGCTTTATCGGCCCGGAAAAATCGTTCGAAAATTCGCGGCTGCAGTTCCGCGGGAATCCCGGGGCCGGTGTTCGAGACACGAAGCAGGTAGGAATTTCCCTCCAACCGGCAATCCACATTGATCATTCCCCCAGCCGGCGCGTATTTGATGGCGTTATCCAGAAGGTTCAGCACCATCCGGCGCAACAGGTCTTCATCGGCGGAGAAAGGAAGCTCGGGTTGAATCGAGGAAGTCAACGTGACTCCTTTGGCGATGGCCAGAGACCGCGTCCGTCGCAGCGCGTCCGCGGCAAGTTCGTCAAGATACAGATCGCGGAGTTTCAGCGGGTACTGTCCGGCGTCCGCGCGCGTCAGTGTGAACAGGTCTTCGATGATATGGGCCAGGCGCTGCGATTCGTCCCGCAAAATGGCAAGCGTCTCGCGATATTCCTCGGGCGTACGATCGGGGCGGGAAAGTGTGACTTCGGTTTCGCCTTTCAGGATGGCGACCGGAGTTCGGAGTTCGTGGGAAGCGTCGGCAACGAACCGGCGCTGCTGTTCGAACGATTTTTCCAGCCGGTCCAGCAGTTCGTTGAAGGAAAGCGCAAGCGTGCCAAGTTCGTCGCGGGGATTCGAAATCTCCAGCCGCTCGCTCAGTCGCGCGGCGCCCATCCCGCGGGCTTGCGCGGCCATGTCGGCGACAGGCGCCAGGCTCTTTCTCGCCAGGAAATAACCGCCGGCGCTGGCCAGCAGCAGCGCAATCGGGATGATCCAGTAAAACGTGTGCCGGATATCCTCCATCATTTCCTTTTGCGGATGAAGGGATTGCAAAATCACCAGCGACAAGGTTCGGTCATCCGGAAGCAGGAACCTCGAATACCCCCGAAATCCATTGCGGCCCCCGGGAATATTTTGAAACTTGCTCGGCGCTGCTCCGGCCGCCGCGCCGGCGAGTGCCAGAAATTCCTTTGAAGCAAAAATGTCGGCTGTGAAGAGCTCCCGCCCGCCGCGAACCACTGGCAAATCCAGCGAACTGAGCATCACGTGGCCGCGGTCATCCACGATCGCGAATATGACGTCGCGAAAACGATGCTCGATCATCGCTTCCCGAGCCGCGTCCTGGATGTGGTTATCTTCCGTTGGGTCCTTCAGCTCGGTGTTAAACGTGACGACGTACGCATCGCCAAGTTCCAGAAGGTTGTTGTCGGTGCTGTCGCGGGTGTTGTGCCAGTACAAGAAATACGTCAGGCCGGCAAGCAGAATCAGAAACAGCCCGAGAAGCCCGGTGTACCACACCGTCATGCGAGTGCGTACGGAATCAAGCATGGGACTTTTTCGCTCCACCCGTGGGTTGTGCCGGATGCTTCTTGCCTGGCGCTTCGTTGTCGCACAGGACGTAGCCGCTCCCCCGGCGGGTTTGCAGCAGCGGCCTTCCGGCCTCCTCGCCAAGTTTTCGGCGAAGCCGGTTTACGTAAACTTCGATCAGGTTGGAAAAAGGGTCGAAGGTTTCGTCCCAGACGTGCTCGGCAATTTCGGACCGGCCGACGACTCGCCCGGCGTTGCGCGCGAAATATTCAAGCAGCGCGTATTCCTTCGCGGTGAGCGGAATGGAGCGTGTCCCGCGTTTCGCGGTTTGCGAAGCCGTGTCCAGCTCCAGATCGCCCACGATGATTCGCGGAGGCCGAAGTTCATTTGGCCGCCGCAGCAGCGCGCGCAGGCGGGCCAGCAGTTCGCGGAATTCGAACGGCTTGGTCAGGTAATCGTCGGCGCCGGAATCCAGGCCTTTGATCCGGTCATCCACGCCGTCTTTCGCGGTCAGCATCAGGATCGGCGTTCGCTTCCCGGCAGCGCGGATCGCTTTGCACACGGTGAAACCGTCGATGCCGGGGATTAATACGTCGAGCACGATCAGGTCGTAGTCGTTGATTTCGGTTTGGTATACGGCCTCTTTTCCGTTTTCGACCGTGTCCACGGCATACGCCTCTTCGCGCAGTCCTTTGGCCACGAATCGTGCGATGCGCGCGTCGTCTTCCACCAGCAGAAGTCGCATGCCCGTATCATACGGCAATTCTTTCCCCCGCAAGCAACCGGCGGCGCGTGGGAGAGGAGTTGGGTTTATCGGTCTCGGAAATCCAATCTGGTGGCCACCGGAGATTGTCATCCCGAACTCGCGCCTTTTGCGGGAGAGGGATCTGCTTTCCAGATTCGCTCTAGAAGGAGTAGTGGATCTCGAATTGCCTCTATTTGTGGCGGATCTCAATTGGCGCTCGCGCCCGGTCCAGCGGAAAAACCTGAATTTGCCACCTGACCGGAACGGAGGTAGGCACAAAGCAGATGGTCTTATCGCAGGCTTGATATTCGAGTTTGCCGCTGAGCGTGAACGTTTTCCCGTCTTTGCCGAGGGAGCCCCAGAATTGTGAACTGGAGCTGACTTTCACGTCCTGGCTGATGCGGAACGTGCCTTCGTATACCGGAACTTTCTCTTTGATCGCGGGCAAGTACAGAGTCTTCGAGGCCGGATAGATGGCCGAACTCAATTCGAGATCGGGAACCGGGTCAATCACCAGCTTCACCGCCTTGTACCCTTGTGTCCCTGGCGCATAAACATGGACGTCGGCGGGTAGACGCACTTCCGCGGAAATAGTAATCCGCGTGCCGGGGACGCCGGTGCGATCGGACTGTTCGAGCGCGAGCTGGAGATGCGGGGCCTCGACCTTTTCCGTGACTTCCTGGCCGAGTTCCGGGAACAGTTTCGCGATGACGCTGTTGCCCGTGAGGCGTTCACGGTATTTCGCTTCGAAGAACTTTTCCTTGATGATGCCGTTCGAATCGATAAAGAAATAGCCGGGCCGCGCAAAACCCTTCTGCATCCCGGCGGCTTCGTGATTAAACACTCCATAAGCTCTGATTATTTTGGAATCGGGATCCGCCAGCATCGGGTACTCGATTTTGTGCCGGTCGGCGAAGAATTTCAGAATCTCCTCGGAGTCGTAGCTGATGGCCGCGAGCTTCACGCCCAGCTTTTCAAATCTCGGATACGCGCCTTGCAGCTGGACCAGCTGCCCTTTGCAGAACGGTCACCAGTCGGCGGAACGGAAAAACAGCAGCACCGTGCCGTTCGCGCCTTTCAGGGTTTCGAGCGTTTGCACCCGCCCGAATTCATCTCGCACGGAAAAATTGGGCGCCTTCTGGCCCACGGCCAGCCCGATGGCCATCGGCTCGGCCGAGGCAACTTGAATCGTCTCTTCGTCGAGTGTCCCTCGAACGGTGACCGTGTCGCCGAGATGCCCGGTAACTTTTTCCTGCGGCTCCAGCGAGTACATGACCCGGTTCGTATCGTCGTAGAGTGCGATTTTTGCGCCGGGAACATTTTTGAGGCATTCGGGCGATTCGTTGAAGGCCTCGTCCGCGTTGCACGCGCTCGTCACCAGTACGCCGGACCACGCGCCGGCCTTTGCGGGAGTATTCTGCCCGGCCGGGAGATTGAATGGAAAAGCGAGAAATCCACTCGCGCAGATCAGAATGCGTTTCGTGATCGGATTGATTCCAGTTCCCGGCATTCGATTTTTCCCCTCATTCCAGTTTTGATTTTCACCCGCTGCGCGCTGGGAGGCTTCTTTCCGCAACCTGGGGCAGTCGACCGGCACTCTTCACCCTATGTCCCCGCGGCGAATTTAACGAAAATCGGTTGCTGCGGCTCCAGATGAAATCCGATGGTTTCGCCGGCTTCCACCCAGATGGGCGGCGTGATAGAGCCGGCAATGATGATCTCTCCCGCGCGGAGAGTTTCTCCAAACTGCGCGAGAAGATTGGCGACGTGACCGACGATAGTGATCAGTTCGCCGGTCAACGCTTGGAAATCAGCAGTATTGGCCGTCTCCACACCATTTCGAAATACACGCGCGTTCAACCCAGCCAATGTGCCCCCAGCGTGTTTTGTGTCGCACTCGCCGAGAATTACGTGGCGCTGGTAAATGTTGTGTGCCAGCGTCCCTTCGACATCATCCGAGGGGTGATTCACATCCGCGAGTTCGATCGCGGCGCCGAGGCCTGCAATCGCGCCTTTGATTGTTTGATGATCCGCCCCAGGAGCCAAATCTTTTCCGAAATAGACCGCGAGCTCTGGTTCGGCAGCCGGTTTTTTCCAGCCGGCGAAAGAAACGGTGGAACCCGAAGCGATCACCGCCTCGGCCATCAGAAATCCCACCAGCGGCGCATTGATGCGCAATCGTTCGAGCGCCGCGGGTCCCCCGAATGCCAGCTTCCAGCCAAGCGGCTTCGCGCCCGCGCTCACTAGCTCGCGGCGCCAGCGGAGTTGGTTCTCCATTCCCCGTTTGATGCGCCGATCTTCCCATGCTGGTTGCATTCAGCAATTCCGTTCCACGATCAGTAGCCTTCCGGCGGAATTTCATAGCCGGCGGCTTCCAGCGAGCCCGCTCCGCTCCAACCCCACACCAGAACCACGTCTTCCTTGCCCGTGTTATCGAAACCGTGCCAGTGGCCCCGCGGAGTGAAGATGACGTCGCCCTTGGACGATGGCTCCCGGCCGGAATCCGTGTAGATCTGGCCGCTGCCCTGAATCACCACGAAAAATTCATCGCAGTTCGGATGCCGATGCTTGTCGTGGCGCGCGCCGGGAGGAAGAACAGTCCAGCCAATCAAGAGTTTGTCCGAACCCGCCGTTTTCTGGTCGATCAGAAACTGCACCTGCATGTTGATCCAACCGTCTTTTTCCGTCAGGCCACCGACCTTGGGAATCTCGCGAAGATTCGTTCGATACGGTTTCATTTCGACATTCCTCCCAGCCGGCGGTACACCTCATAAACCGTGACGAAATCGTGGTGCGAGAGTCCCAAGCCGCGGCAGGCGTTCAACATTTCGTTGGCCGCGGCCCCCAGCGGAACGGGCACGCCCATTTTTCTGCCCAGCTCCAGTGCCAGCAGCATATCTTTCTGCTGGAGATTCACATCGCCGTAAGTGGCGTCGGAGATGTGCCCTTCCAGAATCAGCGGCGCCCGATATGCAATCACCGGCGAAGCCACAACGCTCTTCAACATTGCGTCGACTGCCACTTCGCGCGGCACCCCTCCTTTTTCCGCTAGCGCGACGCCTTCGCAAAACCCGATCACTTCAATCACGAGCGTCATGTTCAGCGCGACTTTCAGTTGCACCGCAAGCCCTTGCGCCCCGATGTAAGTCACTTTCGGCCCGATCGCCAGCAGCACTGGCTGCACGCGCTCGAACGCAGCTTTGTCTCCGCCCACCATCACCGAAGCGTTCCCTTTCCCGATCGTTAGCGTCGTCCCGGAAATCGGCGCATCCATCATGGTTAAGCCGGCCTTGGAAAACGCCGCCCCAACTTCCCGGCTGGCGTCAGGAGCAATCGTGCTCATGTCCAGATAAATCGCACCCTTCCGCAGCCCGGAGAGAATCCCGTTTTCACCCAATGCGATCGCTCGCACCGCTTCCGAGTTCGTGACGATGGTAAAGATAATTTCCGATTCGGCCGCCAACTCCTTTGGCGATTCCGCCCAGCCCATGCCAAGTTTGAAAAGCGGCTCCGCTTTCTCCTTGGTCCGGTTCCAGCCCCCCACCTGGTGGCCGGCCGCCAGCAGCCGCGGCACGATCGCCTGGCCCATGTCGCCAAGCCCGATAAATCCCAGTTTCACGGCACACCCCCAGTTTGCTGTCTGCTGCGGCCGCTCCAAAACCTCCGCCCGGCGCTAGTGTTTCAGGTGCTTGTCGAAATAATCCATGAAGATCTGGAAAGTCTTCTGCTGGATTTCATCCGGTTTATACGAGCCGTCCGGCTGATTCATGATGAACACGTAACCGTGCACCGGGTGATCGAAGCTGGCCCATTGTACGTCTTTGCCCGCTTCTTTCATCCATTCGTAGGTCAGCTTGAAAATTCCCTGCTGATGGTCGGTCTCGCGCCCGAATATCAGAATCGGCGTGTGGATGCGCTGGATGCGTTCCATGGCTTCCGGTTTGTTGGCGTTCTTACGCGCCACTTCGATGTCGTTGTACTGGATCTCATTGTCTTTTCTCGGCGCGGTAGGCCCCGTGTTGACGGTAAGAAATTCGTGATCCGCGGGCTCGATGCACACCCCCGCTGCAAAATCATACTCGCTGGACGCCTTCATGATCATTTCCCCGCTGTGGCTCACGCCCATCGCGCCAACGGCTTTTTTGTCGACATACGGCAGCGTCTGCAGATATTTGATGATCGCGATCAGATCTTCATGGTCCAGCGTCGGCCCGGACTTCAACATCCGCCGGTCCCCGCTGATACTGTCGGGAAGATTCTGCGGCGGCTTGGAACTCTCGTAAGCGTAAGGAACCTCGTTCCGGTAATTCACCGTGACCACCACGTACCCTCGCGCGATCATCCGATCCTGCATCTGCGTCAGCCGCTCCGTAAGTTGCTCCACCTTCTTCATCCCTTCGCGCCCCTCACCCCACCCCATCGTGATCGCCGGGAAGGGGCCATTCCCCTTCGGCTTGCGCACCAGGATCGGCACGTAAATTTCATCGCGCGTCAGGACAAATGTGTAATCTCCCGGAATGTCCGAACCCTTGATGGCTTTGCTGGCCACCACGTACCCGTGAGAGGGAATGGCTTCCGCAGCTTCCCGCCCGCTGGCGAGCTGGGCGGCCAGGTTCGCACCCCCCGGCGGCAGCATCACGGGCGCGGCGAATATCAGCCCGATTCCCAGCAAGCTTGTCTTCAGCAACGAACGCATCCTGCACCTCGATTCAAGCGATTATCGCGAGTAGTCGGTATGCCCACCCCGATCCGCGGATTGTGGTTCTACCACCGGACCTTTTGCCTCGTCAACCCCTTTTGCGCTATCCTCCTTCCCCGGCACCCGATCCACGACCAACTCTTTTTTCTTCTGGAGGCACCTTGAACTTATTTCGCCCATCTTTCTGCTGCGCTTTCCTGGTCTTTTCGATCTCTCCTTTCCTGCACGCGCAAGGAGCGGCTGCTCCGGAAGCGCCACGCCCCTTGGTACTGACCGAAGCAATCGCCACGCCCGGGGTCCAGGGACGGTTCGATCACTTCGGCTTCGACGGAAAAAATCAGCTCTTCGTCGCCGCTCTCGGAAACAACACTGTGGAAGTAATCGACATCAGCGCGCGCGTCCGCTCGCACACCCTCACCGGCATTCCCAATCCCCAGGGCGTTGCCTACGCACCAGACGCAAAAAAACTTTTTGTAGCCAGCAGCAAGGGCAAACTGAGAATTTACTCGGGCGAGAATTTCGACCTGGTAAAGGAAATCGATTTTCACGGCGACGTGGACAACCTGCGCTACGACCCCGCGACCCATCGTCTCTACGTCGGCTTTGGAGAGGACGAAACCGGCGCCATCGGCATGGTGGATGCTCTTACCAACGAGCGCTTGCCCGATGAATACAAGCTGGGCGCGCATCCGGAATCGTTTCAACTGGAAACAGCCGGCCCCAACATTTACGTAAATCTCCCGGATTTAAAGCAGATCGCGGTGATCAATCGCAAGACCGGGGCAATTTCCCGCTGGCCGATGACCCTCGAGCACAATTTTCCGATGGCCCTCGATGAAGCCGATCACCGGCTGTTTATCGCTACGCACGAACCGGCCCGCCTGGCCATTTTCGATACCAACACCGGTCGCACCGTGGCGGATTTTCCCTGCGTGCAGGATGCCGACGACGTTTACTACGATTCCGGCCGAAAAAGAATATATGTTCCCGGCGGCGAAGGTTACATCAGTGTCTTTCAGCAGACGGATGCGGATCACTATCAGTTGCTCGCGAAAGTTCCTTCGACGCTGGGCGCACGCACCGCCGGTTATTTCGGAAAAGGCCACAAAGGCTTCGACCGCTTTTTTCTCGGAGTTCCGCCGCGCGCCGATCATGGCGCCGAGATCTGGATTTATACCGCTCAGGACTGAATTCTTCTTCCCTGTGAGCGCGGAGGATGGTCCCAGCAAATACCTTCTGGTGGAGTCACCTTTTGCTGCCCCTGCATCCAACCGGTCTGTTATCTGGACCAATTTCAACCACAGCACGCGAAGCCAACGTTGATCTCGCCGTCCCGCGAAACGTTCCGGACCGCGCCGAATCAGGTAATAGTAAAATCCGTCCAAAATTGCATTAACTTCATTTATTTCTATCTGTTGTGAGAGCAGAAGAGAGAGTCATCAGTTGGCCCGCGCGGACCGCATCAATAATTTTGCTGGCGCCAAGCAAGGAAATGGTTGACAACCTCCTTCGTATGATGGTACAGCGGCTATACCTATTGTGCGGGTTTTAGCTCCCGAGCAGGGGATTTTACAGGGGTGAGTAATGTCGAATTGTGTCTTTTTCCGGAAGTCCTTTGGCCTTCTGGCTCTGATTTCTGCCCTACTTCTTCTCTCTCTCCCGGCCTACCCGCAAGGGAACACCGGTCGCATCCTCGGCGCCGTCTCCGATCAGTCGGCCACCTTCATCGCCGGAGCCACGGTCATCATCACGGACGTTCAGCGCGGCGTCTCGCAAACGCTCAAGACGGACTCGGACGGCGCCTACGTCGCCATCAACCTTTTGCCCGGCACCTACACCGTCCGCGTCGAAGTGAAGGGCTTCAAAGTCTTCGAGCGCAAAAACATTTTGCTCGAAGTCGGCAAGGACGTGCGGGTTGACGCGGTCCTGCAACCCGGCTCAGCGACTGAAGTAATAACGATCACCGAGGAAGTACCCATGGTGGACACCACGTCCACGACGCTCGGCGGCACGATCAGCAACGAGATCATCAACGACCTGCCTCTCAACGGCCGCAATTACCAGAACCTGATCTCCCTCCGCCCCGGCACGTCCGTCTACCCCGGCGGGGGTCCGTGGACCCAGACCACCAACGGCATCCGTCCCGAAGACACCAGTTTCATCGTCGACGGTATCACCAACGACGAAGCATTCATGGGCCTGAGCGTGACTAATGCATCAGCGGTTATCGGCGACGCGGCAACGATTCTGCCGATCGATGCGATTCAGGAATTCAACACCCAAGTCAATCCAAAGGCCGAATTCGGCTGGAAACCCGGCGCCATCACCAGCGTCGGCATCAAGTCTGGCACGAACGACATTCACGGCTCCGCTTATGCTTTCGGACGCTCGGACGCCTTCGACGCCCGGAACTATTTCGACCACTTTAACCCGGACGGCACCACTTCAGCCAAGACGCCGGTTGAACTTGAGCAGTACGGGTTCAGCCTCGGCGGTAAAATCATCCGCGACAAACTTTTCTATTTTGGCGCATTTGAAGCCCAGCGGTACACCGTTGGCAATGCTCTGGGGGGAGCCGTACCGACCTCCGCACATGTGGCGGTGCCAGGGGCTGCGAATGGATGCGTCACACTCGCGACCGGCGATTGTAACAACAGCGCGGCCGATGCGGCGGCCGATCTCTCCGCCAACGGCATCTCGGTGAATCCTCTCAGCGCTTACCTGCTTGGCTTTTACACTCCCAACAGTTCTCAAGGGCCTGGAGTAACACTCGATTTCCCCAACGTAAATAGCTCCAAGAACGCGCTCGGTAAAGTGGATTACCATCCAAACGACCACAATACTCTGGGTGGCTCCTATTTCTTCGGAAACGACACGGTCGTTGGCATGGATTTCAACGAACTGTTGCCGCAGTTTCGCACCAACGTCCATTCCCGCGCTCAAGCCGTATCGGCGCACTGGACGTATGTGCCAAATTCCACGTGGGCAAATGATCTACGTGGAGGGTTCACCCACTACGTGCTCCAAATTCTGCCGGACGATCTCAGCTTCCCTTACGACATCAATACGGGCCTGACCAACCCGCTGCTCAAGGGCATTCCCGACATTCGAATCACCGGCTTCACACAACTGGGCGCATTCCATAACTTCCCGAAAATCGTGGGGCCCGACAAGGTCTATGACTTCATAGACCAGATTTCCTACCTCCACGGAAAGCACGCCATCAAGTTTGGGGGAGAGGTCCGCAGAGACCTGGTCCACCAGGCGACATTCCGGGCGGGCAGGGGACGCATTCGGTTCCAGGGTGGGCTTGCGATTGATGGTACTTCCACCCCACTGGAAGACTTCCTCGCCGGCGACCCGTCACAAGCAACGTTCCTGGCGGGGGACCCAACTCGCAATCTTTCCCAGTGGCTCTACGCGGGATATGTCCAGGACGACTGGCGCATCACTCCAAAACTGACTCTGAATCTTGGGCTCCGCTACGAATTCCAGGCCGTGCCTACGGAAGACCATGATCTGCTTGGAAATTGGGAGCCATCGGTCGGCCTGGAACAGGTCGGAAAGAATATCAGTTCCATTTACAACCCCGACCACAAGAACTTCTCCCCGCGCATCGGATTCGCGTGGGACGTCACGGGCAAGGGAACGACTGTGGTCCGCGCAGGCGCGAGCATCGTTTACAGTCTGCTTTCGATGAATACCTTCCTGTCGCAACAGAACACGCAAAATACGGTGACCCTCGGAGTTGGAACCGTGCCGACCGGCGCGACGATTTTCGACGCTGCATGCCCGACGGGTTGCCCGGGCATCGGAAACATCGTCACGACCGGTATCACGCTGCCAAGCTCGAGCATTACTTGGGTAGATCAATCGACGGCCATCTATCCTTCCAACGTGACCTCGCAGGTCGAATGCGGTAATCCGGATCCCTGCGATACATTTGCCATGAACCGTAATTTCCGCACGCCCTATGTCACCAACTGGACTTTGGGTGTACAGCACGCGTTCTCTGGCAAACTCTCCCTGGAATCGACATACGTGGGCAACCATGGAACACGCCTCGCAGGTGTTGTGGATGCCAACCAGCCTGATTTGGCCACCGGAGTCCAACCCTTTGCCGCTCAATTCCCTTACCTGGGCTTCATCAATACACTTTCGAATTTTTATGGGTCCACCTACAACGGATGGCAGAACACTCTGACGGCGCGCAACTACCATGGCTTGGATTTCGTCCTTGGCTACACGTACTCCCATGCACTGGACGACATGTCCTCGAACTGGGTCGCGTATCTTCCGCAAGACAGCACCCATCCTCTGCAGGACCATGCCAGCGGCGACGAAGACATTCGTCATCGCTTCACTCTGTCGGTGACCTACTCGCTGCCAGAGATAAAGACCAAGAGCCAACTGCTCGAGGGGTGGCAACTAAACACCATCATCACTGTTCAAAGCGGCCAGCCGTGGAACGTCAACGACCAATCCAACAACTTCAGCGGCTCCGGCGAGAACGCGGATCGCTGGGACTTCTTTGGCAGCCCGTCGGACTTCAAATCTGGCGGCCAGAATACGCAAATCTTTTGTTCAGGCCCTGCCTCCGGGGATTGCTCCTACTTCACACAGGGCGGCTTGTTCCAGGTGCCCATCTCCGACGCTCAAACCACTGCAGCTTGGAACCTGTGCGCGAGCAAAGCCCCTGACCCGAACACCCTCGCAGCTGCGGGTTGCTACGTCAGCCGCAATGGCAGGTCAGTTTTGGTACCGAATGCGGCCGGCGCGTTTGGAACGATGGGACGCAACATCTTCCGCGACACCGGCTTCCGCAACGTGGACTTGTCCGTCAGCAAGAACTTCCGGTTGGGTGAACGGTTCAAGGCGCAGTTCCGCGTCGAGATGTTTAACCTCTTCAATCATCCGAATTTCGCCAATCCGAATGGCGCGACCAGTGGTTATGGTCAGGGAGCCTTCTCGGATCCTTCGCAGACCGGCCAGTTCGGTTGCGGCTGCGCCACGCCCGACAGCGCTTCGTTCAACCCCGTGCTTGGCTCGGGCAGCGCACGCGCGATTCAGCTTGGCTTGAAGTTCACTTTCTAATTCGCGTTTCGTGGTTGCAGTCTTAAGAGGGGCCGGACATGCTCCGGCCCTTTTTTTATCGGCAGAGAACCTGAATTTTGCTTTGCACATCATTCGTCGAAAGGATTCATTCCTGATGCGCTTTTCATCATTTAGCCGATTTGCTCCGAACATACTCTACGGCGCCCTTTTGCTGCTTCCCGTCGCCAGCTCAGCTCTCGCAGCGCAACCCGATCCCGCCGTCCTCCAGGCCGACAAGAAATTCGTGCAAGCCGCGTCATTACAGAACGGCTCGCTTCTAACCAGGCTCCTCGACGACGATTTCACCTGGACCGACGCCGACGGTAATACCGTAACCGCCGCCGAGGTCCTGCACAATCCTCCCAAGCCCGCTTTGGGAGACGAAACCGGGATCGACATCGCCGAGCGCACTTACGGGCAGGTCGGCGCCGTTTCTGCCAGCCGCGGCAAGGTGCATGTGCTGCGCTTGTGGGTCCAGCGGCCGGGCGGCTGGAAACTGCTTGTGTATCACGAAGTAGAGCAATTGGATCAACCTTCGACTTCAGCCGGGTCGGGAGTGAAGGAGTGTGAGAATCCCTGCAAGACGGTGCCGTTCCACCCTGCGAATGAGGCGGAGCAGGCCATCATTGCTTCGTGGCAGGCTTTGGAGACTGGCGTAACCGCGCATGATGCCGACGCCTGGGCGCCGCACATTGCGGAGGAGTTTGTGCAGATCAGTTCGAACAGCGATCACCCGATTTCGAAAGCCGGGCGCATCGAAACTCTCAATAAACAGAAGGCCAGTGGAGCCGGCTCCGCCCCGGCTCCGCTGGTGAGCGCGAAGATGTTTGATTTTGGCGACGCGGTGATCATGACTTGCCTGCACCAGCCGTATTCGGGCAAGCCCATCCATGTCAGCCGATTGTGGATCAATCGCGACGGCAAGTGGATCATGTCCATCAGCTACCAGACGACGATTCAGGCCGCCGCTGCGAAGTAGTTTCGAATGGATGCAATCCCATTCGAGCGCTGTCGTGATTCGAACGTTTTGCAGATCATTCGAATGTTTCACGGAATGTTCCACGAGGAACACTTTGGCTATGTCACTCACTGGTTATCATAATCACAAAATTTGCGTAAATGTCGGCACGCCGACATTCCTGGCCCTCACGCTCCTCCTGCTCGGCGCCGCCCCGCTGCGCGCCGGCGACTCCTCTTCCCTTCTACCAATCGACAAAGCATTCGTGCAGGCGATCCTGCACAAGGACGCCCCTGCGGCGGACACCTTGCTCTCCCCGGATTTCACGTGGATCGATTCAGCCGGAAAGCGTTTTACGCGGGAGCAGGTTCTGCAGACGTTTCCTCCCATCGCGAACTCCGATGTCGAAGCGCAAGTTCGCGTTTACGGAATCGCCGCGGTTGTCTGGGCCAATCGCGGCAAGATGAACGTGTTGCGCGTGTGGGTGAAACGCGCGACCGCTTGGCGCATCATGCTCTATCAGGAACTGAAGCAGGTGGAACAATCGGAAACGCCCGCCGCCAAAACTTCCGTTGAATGCATCAACCCGTGCAAGACAATTCCTTTCGAGCCGCAAACCGCCAATGAAAAAGAAGCGATTGCTTCCTGGCAGGGAGTGATGCGCGCGATGGCGGAAAGCGATGCCGCAGCGTACTCGCCTCTGATCGCCGATGAATTCACCGCCACGGACACCTTTCACGACCGGCCGTTCACCAAAGAGGATCGCCTCGCGCAGATCAACAAACAGAAAACAACCGGCCGGCGCGCCGCCCCGCAGGAATTATTGTCCGCCGAGATGTTTGATTTTGGCGAAACGGTGATGATGATCGCGCACGAGCAGCGCCCCGGCGCAAAATTCTATTTCAATACCCGCATGTGGATAAAGCGCGAATCCCGCTGGCAAATGCTCTTCAGCTTCAACACCCAAATCGAATAGGAAAGAAAAACACTCCGTCCCACAAAATTGCGAGGGGATTTTCCGTAGAGGCACGACACCGTCGTGCCCTCTTTCTTTCTTCTGTTCTTACTTACGCGCTCTGGTACAGCTTGGTCATTACGAACTCGCGATGGCCCAGCGCTTCGGCGCAGGTCAGTCTGCCGTTGCAGGTGCGCAGCAGGATTTCGATCAACTGATCGCCGGCCTGGTCCATGGTCATCTCACGGCGCAGAATTCCCGAAACATCCAGGTCGATGTGCTCGCTCATCGTGCGCGCTGTTTTTGGATTGGCGGTGAGCTTGATCACCGGCTCGATCGGATTGCCGATGACGTTTCCCTGTCCTGTCGGAAAAAGATGAACAACAAATCCTGCTGCGGCTTGCAGCGTAACGCACTCGGCGGCCGCGGAAGACGTATCCATGTAATAGAGGCCCGGGCCTTTGGCCGGCGCTTCGGCGGGCTTCAGCACGTCGATGAATTTTGCTTTCTTGCCGATCTTCTGAAAATTGCCGAAAGCTTTTTCTTCAATCGTTGTCAGGCCGCCGGCAATGTTTCCCTTTGTGGGTTGGGATTCGGAGAGGTCGCTGGTCTTGTGGCGCTCGATCACCTCCTGGTAAGCGCGGAAAACCTGCATGAATTTTTCGCCGACCTCTTTTGTTGCGGCGCGGCTGGCGCAGACGACTTCCGCGCCGGTGAGTTCGGAAGTTTCCCCAAAACAAGTTGTGGCGCCGAGCGGATCGAGCTTGTCGATCAGATTGCCGACCGTGGGGCAGGAGCCGAGGCCGGAAGTGGTGTCGCTCTCGCCGCATTTCGTGGAGACGAAAAGCTCTTCGATGGAACTGGGTTCGCGCTGTTTCTCGCTGGCCCACTGGACGAATTCCCGCGCTTTGCGAGAAGCGCTTGCGATGGTGCTGATGTCCCCGTTGCCTTCGATTGCAAACCCTGCGACGGGCTTGCCGGTTTTGGCGATGCCGTCCACGATCCGGCCGGTCCAGCCCGGCTCGATGCCGATGACGACGCAGGCCGCAACGTTTGGATTACAACCCGTGCCGATCAGCGTGCGGAAATGGAGTTCCAGGTCTTCGCCGAATTGCAGCCGGCCATAAGCGTGCGGCAGCGCGAGCGTGCCCTTGATGTTGTTGGCGACGGCTTCCGCCGCCGCGTTGGAAAGATCATCGAGCGGCAGAATCACCACGTGATTGCGAATGCCAACGCGCCCGTTTTCCCTTCGATACCCAAAAAACTGATAGCGTCCCATCGTTACCACCTTTTCGTTTTCATGTTGTGAACGTGCACGTGATTCCCTTTTCCGATTGCGGCGACGGCGCGGCCGACGTCATGGCCGTATTTCAGAACGGTATCGCCGGAGTTTATTTCTTTCAGAGCGATCTTGTGCCCGAGCGGAACGGCGTCGAGCGCTTTGAGCGAGATGGTTTCGTCGGTCTCCATGATCCAGCCGGTAAGTTGTTGGCCGGGCGCAGCGTTTTCGACGACCATCACGCCGACGGTATCGGCTTTGTCATGAACTATGAAATGCGTTTCCATGTTCCGTGTCCTCGTGGTCTGAATAAACAACTATTTGACGGCGGGTTTTTCCGCACGGGGCTGAGTGGCGCCATCTTTCAACAGGCGATGAACTTCGGCAGCGGCTTCACTGACTTCCTCGCGAAGAATATTTTCGGCCAGCGCGGCATCTTTCGCGCGGATGGCCTGAACAAGCGCGCGAAGATTTTTCATGCTCTGGCGATCGCGCTCGGCGGATCGGTTGGGGTGCGTGAGGCCGAGGCCGCGCCAGCGCCAGATGCGGCCATGAAGTATGGCGAGCATGGAAGCGAGCGTTTCGCTTTTTGCGCCTTCAAAGAGCACTTCGTAGAAATTATTTTTGGTTTCGAGCATGGACCGGGCGTCGCCGGAGTCGTACGCTTTTTCGACGGTGGAGAGCGCGCGATCGAGTCGCCCGATTTGCGCTTCGCCGGCTTGCTCGGTGAAGAGGCGCGCGGCAAGACCTTCGAGGACAGCGCGGATCGCGTAGATGTCACGCGCTTCTTCGACAGTGAGCGTGCGGACGATTGGGCCTTTGTTTGGAACAATCGCGACGAGGCCTTCGGATTCGAGCTGGCGAAGAGCTTCACGAATGACAGTGCGCGAGACGCCCATCATGGCGATGAGTTCGCGCTCGACGAGGCGCTCGCCGGGATTGAGGCGGCCGGCAATGATCGATTGGCGGAGTTCGTCGAGGACCTGGCGGCGGAGGGGCGCGGCGGATTTAGAAATGGGCGCGAGGGCGGAAGAGCGGCGAAGCAAAGGGCTTGACTTCGACATATTCTCGTAATACGGTACTACCACATGATATCGTTTGCAACTCCATTCTTTTCTTCGAGGGACCTGTGACATCTTCCCCCGCTAAGTTGGCAATCGTGGGTCTGGGGCGCTGGGCAAAGGTGCTGACCCGCGCATCCGCCAAGTCGGAAAAGCTGAAAATTGTTGCCGGGTACAGCCGCTCGGGGGAGAAGCGCCAGGCGTTTCAGGCAGAGATGGGCGTCCCGTCTGCTCCGACGATGGAGGCGATTCTTGGCGACGCGTCGATTGAAGGCGTGATTTTGACGGTGCCTAACGAGCAGCACTTGCCGATGGCAGCGCTGGTGGCGAAGGCGAAGAAACATGTGTATACGGAGAAGCCGATCGCGAGTTCGCTGGTGGAAGGGTTGCAGATTGCGGCGCTAGAAAAGAAATATGGAATCACGGTTACGGTGGGGCACAGCGCGCGGTTGATGGCCGGGATCCGGAAGATCCGGGAAGCGATCGACGCGGGAGAACTGGGCCGCGTGGCATTCATCGAAGCGAATTTCTCGAATAATCGCGCCCTGGAACTGACGCCCAAAACCTGGCGTTGGTACAAGGACAAGGCTCCGGGAGGGCCGCTATCGCAACTGGCGATTCACCAGTTTGATGTGTTGCATTATCTGGGCGGCGAAGTGGTGGAAGCGAGCGCAATGGCGTCGAAACTTTCTCCCGTCGGCGCGGAAGTGGACGACCAGTCGATGACCTTGCTGAAATTCGCCGACGGGAAGGTCGGTTACGTGGGATCGTGTTGGACTTCGCCGGGAATTTTTTCGGTGCGGGTGTTCGGGTCGAAGGGACTGATGCATTACGAAATTGATTTCGACACTTGGGATACGCCGGACCAGTTGCACAAGAAATCGACGCTATATATTCAGCACGGGATCGACGGGTACGCGAAGCGCGAGGAATTGAAAGTGCCGGAGAGCGATATGTTTCGCGCGGAGCTGGAAATGTTCGCGGAGAGCTGCCGAACGGGAAAGTCGAACGAATTGAGCGCGCAGAACGGGAATGTGGCGGTGGCGATGGTCTATGCCGCGCTGAGGTCGCTGGAACAGAACGGGCAGAGTGTGGCGATTGCGGGCGTTCTGAAAGATGCGCAGAGCCGGGTGACGGAGTGATGGGAGGCGAGATGCTGGCCAGCCGGTATTTTGTGGATCTGACGCAGCCGGAGATTGCGGCGCAACTGAAGAAAAACCCGCTGGTGATTCTGCCGCAGGGAAGCGTGGAACAGCACGGGCCGCACCTGCCAACAGGGACGGATATTTTTGCGTCGAATGTGATTGCGCATGCGGTGGCAGAGCGGATGGATGGACTGGTGCTGCCCGGAGGACCATTGGGCGTGACGCCACTGCATATGCCGTATGAAGGGACAATCACGCTGTCTCCGGACACGTACATGAACGTGGTGAAGGAGACTTGCGCTTCGGTGGCGCAGCACGGAGCAAAATATTTGCTGATATTGAATTGGCATGAACTGAACATTCCGCCGCTGGGAGTTGCTGCGGATTTGCTGCATCGCGAGCATGGAATGACTGTATTGACCGTGCAGGCGTGTTTTGTGGCGGAAGATATGTTCGGCAAGGAATGCGGTGGATTGACGCACGGCGGTGAGATTGAGGCGCTGGCGGTGCTGGCGTACCGGCCGGATCTGGTGCACCTGGATCGGATCGATTATTCCTCCGACCACGCGCACGGGCACAAGGTGGATGCGCTGCGGCGGACGCGGAGTTACCAGCCGGTGCTGACGGATGTGCGTTCGATTGCGCCGACGGGATGGTACGGGAGCCCGCAGCACGCGACGATCGAGAAGGCGCAGAAGATGCTGAACAGCGTTGCGGATTCGATCGCCACGCAGTCCGCGGAAATTTTCAAGCAACTGGACAGGATTCAGGGCGGGACGGCGGAGTTACGGCAACTGAGCAAGGTGCGCTGATGGCGCGGTTGTTCAAGCCGGGCGAAGCGAAGGAGCTTGGGCTGCCGGGGCGCAGGGCGATGGAGATTGTGTCGGGCGAGCGCGGGGCGCACCGAGTTACTCTGCGTTTGGTGGAGATCCCCGTGGTGAAACCGGGGGATGAGATTCGGGCAGCTCACCAGCATTCGGAATTTGAAGAGTGCATTTACACGCTTTCGGGGCAGGGGACGACTTTTGCGGACAGCGGGGAATACGAGATGCGACCAGGGAACACGCTGCTGATGCCGCCGGGCGAGAAGCATGTTACGCGGAACACGGGTAGCGAGCCGCTGGTGCTGCTGTGCTTCTTTCCAGTTGCCAATGTTGCCTGGACCACGCGAGAACCGGGCGTTCCGCCGGGGACACAAAACAGATCATGAGCATCGACGTGCTGTGCCTGCGCCCTGCCGAGGATTTTCGCCGAGTGGGAGCGTTGCCGCCCGATTCACTGAAAATCGCTTACCGCGCGCCGAGCGATGGAGACGTGGCGGAGATGATGAAAGAGGCGCGGGTGCTGGTGATTCCCGCCGTCGGGCCAAAACTTTCGAACGCACTATTCGAAAACACGAGCGTGAACTTTGTGCAGGTGACGGGAGCGGGGCTGGACCGGCTGGATCTGGACTTCTTGAAGCAGCGCGGAATCGCTGCGGCGAATGTTCCGGGCGGAAGCAACGAGGCGGTGGCGGAGTACGCAGTGACTGCGGCAACCGTGCTCTTGCGCGGACTCTTTTGGGCGGACTCTGAGATTCGCAAAGGCAATTACCGCGAATTCCGGGCAAGTATGATTGCCGACAATTTGCAGGGGTTGGATGGGCTGACGGTGGGGATCATCGGGTTGGGCGTGACCGGCGTGGCGGTTGCCGCGGCATTTCAGAAGCGCGGATGCCTGATTTTTTATTACGACCCGGCGCCGCGCGATCCGCGAACGGCGGAGGCGGTCGGCGCGAAGCCCTGCTCGTTGGAAGATCTTTTTCAATTGGCGGACGTGGTGACCCTGCATGTACCACTGTTGCCAGAAACGAAAGGGATGATCGGGCGGCGCGAGCTGGCGATGATGAAGGAAGGCGCGATATTGATTCAGGGCTCGCGAGGGGGCGTGGTGGACGAGGCGGCGCTTGCGGAATCGTTGCAAAGCGGATGGCTGGGGGGCGCGGCGGTGGATGTTTATTCAGAGGAGCCACCGGCGGCGGACAATCCCCTGCTGGCGTTGAAAGGCGAAGCGGCGCACCGCATTTTGTTTTCACCGCATATTGCGGGAGTGACGCGGCAGTCCGCGGCGTATTTGTTCCGGACGGCGTGGCGGAACGTGGAACGCGTGTTCAGCGGGAAAGAAGCGCCGCTGTATGTTGTGACCTGAAACGCCGCGGGAAGAACGAGTACGAGGAGTTTCCTCAGGGGCTAAAGCCCAGATCGTGTGGCTTTCTAATGTCGGAGCTAAAGCTCCGACCCCCTAAAGAGATTCATCCGTTACCTGTTGAGGCACGGTTAAGGTGCTTGAGACGCCGCGTCGTGGTTCGCGCGGCACAGGGAGAGCCGAGTGGCGAAAGCGGAATCGATGCGAAGAGCCGGGCCGTGGTACACGATTCTCTACGTGCAGGTGCTGATCGCGGTGGTGATCGGCTGCGGGATCGGAGGATTTTTCCCGAAAACCGGGATGGCGCTGAAACCGCTGGGCGACGCGTTCGTGTCGCTGATCCGGATGATGATCGCGCCGGTGATTTTCTGCGTAATTGTGCAGGGAATCGCGTCAATGAGCGACCTGAAAAAGCTCGGGACGCTGGGCGTAAAGACACTGATTTATTTTGAAGTGGTATCGACACTGGCGCTGATTATCGGAATTGCGGTGGCGGTGATTTTTCATCCGGGCGCCGGGCTGAACATTGACGCGGCGACGCTGGATCCGAAGGCCGCGGCCGTTTTTGTGGGGCGGGCGAAAGAGACCGGTTTCATTCCCTTCCTGCTGGGTTTTATTCCAAAAACATTTATCGGTGCGCTGGCGGACGGCGAGGTGCCGCAGGTGCTGCTGATTTCGATTTTGACGGGATTCGCGATTGCAAATATGGGCGAGGCGGGAAAGCGTGCGCTGGGCTGGATTGAAACGGCGAACAAGGTGGTGTTTGGAATCGTGCGGATTGTGGTGCGGGCCGCGCCGCTGGGGGCGCTGGGCGGAATGGCGTTCACGGTGGGGAGTTACGGAGTGGTGTCGCTGGCGAATTTGCTTAAGCTGATGGGAACGTTTTACCTTTCGAGCTTTTTGTTTGTAGTGATTGTGCTCGGAATCATCGCGCGCCTCGCGGGATTTTCGATATTCCGGTTTCTGGCCTACATCAAGGATGAATTGCTGATCGTGCTGGGGACGAGTTCTTCGGAAACGGTGCTGCCGGACATGATGCGCAAGCTGGAAAGACTCGGTGCTTCGCGATCGACGGTGGGGCTGGTTTTTCCTACGGGCTATGTTTTCAATACGGACGGGACGAATATTTATCTGACGCTGGCGGCGCTGTTTCTGGCGCAGGCGACGAATACGCATCTTTCGCTGGGGCAGATCAGCGGGATTTTGTTGTTCGCGCTGGTGGCGTCGAAGGGCGGGTCGGGAGTCACGGGGACAGGGTTTGTGACGCTGGCGGCGATATTGGCGGCGGTGCCGTCAATTCCGGTGCAATCGCTGGCGCTGCTGGTGGGAATTGAGAAATTCATGAGCGAGTGCCGGGCACTGACGAACGTGGTGGGAAATGGAGTGGCGACGCTGGTGGTGAGCCGCTGGCAAGGGGAACTGGATGTGGAGAAGATGCGGCGGGTGATGGAGAAGGCGCCGGAGAACTCTGAAACGAATTCAGCCTGAAGGGCGTTACACTATCGGGAAACGCTTGCGGCTTGCGAGCGGATTGCAATTTCTTACCTGGGGGATTTATGCCCGCCACTGCGATCGATCGTCGAACATTTTTGCGAGTTTCCGCCGTGGGCGGCGGGGGATTTTTGCTGGCGTGCCATCTGCCCGGCCTTGCGGATGCGCTGGCGGGGCAAGCGGCCACGGGACAGGCTCCTGCTGCTGCGTTTATTCCCACCGCGTTTGTGCGCGTGGCGGCGGATGGGATTGTGACGATTACGGCGAAGAATCCGGAGATCGGGCAGGGCGTGAAGACGCATCTGCCGATGATGATTGCGGAAGAGTTTGATGTGGACTGGAAATATGTGCGGATTGAGCAGGCTGATCTGGATGAGACGAAGTATGGACCGCAGCGGGCGGGCGGCAGCACGGCCACGCCGATCAACTGGGATCCGCTGCGGAGAGTGGGAGCGGCGTGCCGGCAGATGTTTGTTGCGGCGGCGGCGCAGGGCTGGGGAGTGCCGGAATCGGAGTGCGAGACTGCTTCGGGACGCGTGATTCATCCGGGCTCGAAGAGGTCCATCGGTTATGGGGCGGTGGCTGCGAAGGCCGCGACGATGCAGCTGCCGGATTTGAAGAGTGTGACGCTGAAGGATCCGAAAAATTACAAGATCATCGGCAAGGCAACGATGGGCGTGGATGTGCCATCGATCGTGGCGGGGAAACCGATTTACAGCATCGATTTTCGGGTGCCGGGAATGTTGTGGGCCGTTTATGAAAAGTGTCCGGTGTTTGCGGGAAAAGTGGTGAGCGCGAATGTGGACGAGATTAAGTCGCTGCCAGGAGTGAAACAGGCTTTTGTGGTGGAAGGGACGACGGAGCTTTTGGGATTGCATGCGGGCGTGGCGATTCTTGCGGAAAACTGGTGGCAGGCGAACAGCGCGCGGAAGAAATTGCAGATCAAGTGGGACGAGGGTGCAACCGCGCAGCAGAGCAGCGCAGAATTTTCGCGGCGAGCGCAGGGGATTTCGAAACAGTCGCCAGCGGTGATGCTGCGGAAGGATGGCGACGCGGAGAAGGAGCTGCAATCGGCGGCGAAGGTCGTGGAAGCGGCGTACGAATATCCGTTTATCGCTCACGCACCGATGGAGCCGGAGAATTGTTTGGCGCTTTTTCATGATGGGAAGCTGGAGTTCTGGTCACCGAGCCAGACGCCGGAGGCGGGGCGGCTGCAAGTGGCAAAGGTGCTTGGAATTCCGCACGACGACATCATCGTGCATATGAAACGCGCGGGCGGGGGATTTGGACGGCGGTTGACGAACGATTACATGCTGGAAGCGGCGGCGATTGCGAAGCAGGCAGGCGTTCCGGTGAAGCTGCTGTGGACGCGGGAAGACGATTTTCATCACGACCATTACCGGCCGGCGGGATTTCATTTCCTGAAGGGCGGAGTGGACGCTTCGGGAAAAGTGGTGGCGTGGAAAAATCATTTTGTGACGTTTGGGGAGGGCGAGGCGTTTGCGCCTTCGGCAAATATTCCGGGGAACGAGTTTCCAGGGACGTTTTTGCCGAATTTTCATTTTGGGGCGTCGCTGATGCCGCTGGGCGTGCCGACGTATGCGCTGCGGGCGCCGCGGAGCAATGCGTTTTCGTGGGTGTTTCAATCGTTTGTGGATGAACTGGCGCATGCGGCGGGAAAAGATCCGGTGGAGTTTCGGCTGGAGTTGCTGGGACTGCCACGGATCACAGCGCCGGATATAAAGCCGGATCCATTTTCGAGCAGCATGGATGGGGCGCGGATGCAGGGGGTGGTGCGGCTGGCGGCGGAGAAATCGGGATGGGGCAAGCGGAGTTTGCCGAAGGGTACGGGGATGGGCGTGGCGTTTCAGTTTTCACACCGCGGATATTTTGCGGAGGTGGTGGAGCTGAGCGTGGACGAGAAAAATAAGGTGCGGGTGAACAAGGTGTGGGTGGCCGGGGATATCGGGAGCCACATCATCAATCCCAGCAACGCGGACAATCAGGTGCGCGGGGCGGTGCTGGAGGGATTGAGTTCGGTGATGAGCTATGAAATTACGATTGACCGCGGGCGGGCGGTGCAGAGCAATTTTCATGAGTACACGCCGCTGCGGATGAATCAGCTGCCGCGGGAGATTGAGGTGCATTTTCTGAGGACGGATAATCCGCCGACGGGGTTGGGAGAGCCGTCGTTGCCGCCGGTGTTGCCGGCGGTTTGCAATGCGATTTTTGCGGCTACGGGGAAGAGGATACGGTCGTTGCCGTTGGTGAAGCACGGGTATAGTTGGGCGTAGAAAGAGAACTGAACGCAGAGACACGGAGGGCGCTGAGAAGAGAATTGCATGAGCACAGCCAGGAATGGCTGTGCCGCAAGAGCGCCCGCTTCAGAAAGCGGCCGCTACATAGGCGCAATTTCCAGGCTGCGGACTAGCCACGGGACCAAAATTTTCCTGAAGATAACCGGGTCGGGCCAGATTTTTACTTGACGGCCGAGGTGGCCGCCTTGCGGATTGATCCAGGCTTCTTTTGGAACGTCGCCGCTGCTTAAGAGCAAGTAGGCGTCGGAAATTGGTACTTGCGTGTCTTGCGCGCCGGCGATGATGAGCATCGAAGTTGTCGGCTTCCCCAATAAATGTTGATTGACGAGTGAGAGCTTGGGGAGAATTTCGCCCAGGTCTTCGACTTTGTTTGCGCCTTCGAAGATGGACATGAGGGCGGGACCGAGGCCGAAAAGATATTCGCGATTGCCGAGAGTTTTTTGCAGGACGAAGTTTTTTTCGAAGGTGGCGTCTACGGGTGGCGACTGCGCGACTACCGCTTTCAGGCGGTCGCGTTCGACGATGGCGAGTTTGGTGGCCCAGTAGGCGCCGAAGCTTTGGCCGTCGATGCCGATGCGGGTTTTGTCGACTTCGGGGCGGGTTTGCAGATAATCGATTACTTTGGAGAACATGCGGTCAGCGGTTTCGCTGGCTTTGATGGGCGCCTGTCCGGTGCCGGGGGAATCGATGCCGATGTAGCCGATGCCGGAGTTCAGGACGACGCCGAAATTTTCGGTGAGGTCTTCTTTTCGGCTGTCGAGGCCGCTGATGGCGATGACCATCGGAACGGGGCCTTTGGCATTTTTGGGGAGGCGGAGGTAGCCGACGATTTCGGAACCTTCAAAGGGGATGTGGACGACTTCTAAAGGCGGATCCATCATTTTCGCGTGGGCGAGGAAGGCTTCGAGGGCTTTGGCGTAAGCGCGTTTTTTGCCGGCGGAGGCGGGGACGGGCCAGCGAGCGAAGGAATAGAGGCGCCAGGCGCGGACGAAATTCTTGTCGGCTTGCGCGGGATTGGCGGGGAGGAGCGAGTTCCCTTCCGCCATGTAGCGATCGGCGACGGCGCTGAAGACGGCGGCCCATTCGTCGTTGTCGGTGGTGTTGATGTGCGAGAAGGCTTCGCGGACGTCAGAGGGATCGAGGCCGATGAGGGGATACATTCCGTTTTCGGCGCGCTTGATGGCTTCGGATTTGATTTCGTCGAGGGTGCGTTCTTTTTGGGGCTGCTGCTGGGCGCGAGTGGCGGACGCCAACCCGGTCATGACGAGAACGGCAAACAAGATTCGATAAATGTTTCGCAAAGAATTTCTCCTCACGTGATCACTTCACTTTCGTTAGCGCCGCCTGGTAGTAGGACGGGTCGTAGTATTTTTCGGGAGATGGGGGATGGCCGCCCCACTGGCCTTCGACTTCGGCGCGGAGTTTCAGGACGTTTTCGAAGCCGCGGAGATCGAACTGGGCGTCTTTGGCGAAGCCGCCGGGGTGCGTGATGCTGATGTCGAAGTCTTCGGCGGCGATTTCGGGGGCGAGGTGATATTGGGTGGCGAGGAGGTCGATGACTTGCTGTTTGTTGGAGGGATTGAGGAGCCAGCGTTGGGCCTCGATGCAGGCGGAGAGAAACGCGACGAGAAGATCGCGATGATCCTTGGCCCAGACGCGCTGGGTGAAGAAACCGGCGGCTTGATAGGGGCCGATTAATTGTTGGACGGAGCCGAGGCTGACGAAGCCTTCTTTTTTGGCTACCAGCGAAACGGGCGGGCCGAGCATGGAGCCGGCGAAATCTTTTTGTTCGCGCATGGCGATCAGACGCTGGGGCGTTGCGCCGAAGGGTTTGATTTCGTAGTCCTTGCCGGCGGTGAGGCCGCTGAGCGCAAGGATTTTTTTCATTTGGAGGGCGTAGGCGGTGTTGGGTGCATCGACGATCAGGGTTTTGCCGCGCAGGTCGTTGATGGACTTGATGTCTTTCTGGGCGATGAGTTCGTTTTGTGAGCCTTCTCCGCCCATGACGATGACGACGTCCTGGTGGGCGAGTTCGACCATGGCGACGGCGTTGTCTACGGCGAGGTAGGCAACGTCGCCTTTTCCGGCGGCGAGGTCGGCGCGGAGTTCGTCGGAGTTTTTCTTGTTGTCGTTAATGACTTCCAGACCATATTTGGCGAAGAGGCCTTGTTTGTCGGCGACTACGAATTGGATGGGGCGTCCCAATAGGGTGAGGACGCGGATTTGTTGGGGCGACCGTGTCGTTTGCGCGTGCCCGGAACTGCAGAGGAGCAGCGCGCAGACGGCGATGATCGATTTGATCGAGATGCGTTTCATGGACAGTCTCCTGGCGGGCGGAATCAGGGCGCGCCTTCGTTGAGTTTGTCGAGCGACCATTCTGCGACTGGCATGGGATCGAGAATCGGTTTGCCGAGGTTGGGGCAGCTGAGCGCGTAGAGGCCAGTGTCGGTGGCGGCCCAGATGATGTTGCGGTCCCATTCGATGAAGACGTTGTCAACGGTGCGGTCGTAGCTGCCGAATTTCTTGAGGTCGCCGCCCTGGGGTGGGATGAAGTAGGCCACTTCTTCGGGCTTGTAGAGATCGCCGATGTCGTAGCAGCGGAGACCAGCGATGAAATAGGAGTAGGCGATGAATTCCTGGCGGGGTTTGCCGGGAGCTTTGAGATGCGGCGGATTGTGGGCACCGAAGCGGCCGCGCTTGAAGCAGAAATCGCGGTAAGGGGCTTCGGGGGGAGGAACGGGGCGCGGAAGTTGCGCGACGGGGACGGGATGGGCTTCGTCGCGGATGTCGATGACCCAGTTGGGAAGATAGATCTGGTTGCAATCGGAGTTGGTGGTTTCGCCATTGGTGATAACGAAGCCGCGATCCAGGATGCCGCAATAGCTGGTGTGGAAGGCGATGCCCATGCCGGAGTATTGCGCGGGCGGTTCGAAGCGGCCGATTTCTTTTTGATGCTGGGGATCAGAGAGATCGAGAATGATGAAGCCGTTGCAGCCGAAGGCGCCGTAGCCGCGGTTGCCGCCGTCTTCCAGTTTTTTCGGCACGTAGACGGGGCCGTGCAAGCCTGCGAATGGAGTTTGATCCGCGACAACCTTGGGCGGAACGAGCTTCGACCAGATCCACTTGTTGTATTCGACTTCTTCGCCTTTGCGGGAGCCGGGAACCCACCACATGGAAACTTCCTTTGCGCTGGCTGGATCGGAAGCATCGACGATCATGTTGCCGTTGACCAACTGTCGGAAGTAAGACGGCTGGTGGATGTAGGATTCGTCGGGCGCGGTGTCGAGATAAGCGTATTTGCCGCCGTCGTAGTAGTTGCGATGAGTACCCTGGCCGGTGGCGCCGGTGCTGAATTCGGAGAGCTTCACGATTTTGGATGGATCGGTGGCGTCGTAGAAGCGGACGCCGCGGAGGCCTTTGAAATTTTTGCGCTTGTCATCGAGATGGGGATCGTCGTACTTGCCCATCGGTGCTTCGGGAGTGGAATCGGTGATGGGGGTTTGGGAGCCGGTCATGAGAATCCATTTTTTGAGGGACTTGTTGTAGGCAACCTGGACCTGGCCGCCTTCGAAGCCGCCTTTGTTGAACATCGCGGGCTTGCGGACGTTGCTGACGTCGAGGACGTCGCCCTGCTGAAAAATGTAGCGGCGGTCGCCGGCGGACATCATTTGCATCTTGCCGTGACGAGATTCGCCGGGACCGATGTGGGCGAGGACCTCCATATTGCGGATGTAGGTGCGGCGATCCAGGTAGGAGATGCTGTTGGGGCTGGGGTGGCCGTGGTGGTCTGCGAGAGCGGAGAGAGGCGAACTGGCCAGTGCCAGGCTCGCGCCAGCGGCGGTGCGCAGGAAACTGCGGCGCGAAGGAGTGAAAAGATTTTCGACGGGCGGTAGCTTGGCAACTGAGGGCGACTGAGGGGGACGTGCGGACTTCTTTCGCTTCATTCGAGACTCCTTGGATTGGGCCTGGCGGGCACCTGATCCCTGCCGGAGGCTGCCGGGTGTCTGGGCAAGTTGCCGAGGCCAGGGAGAGGTTATCCCTGAAGCCCGAAGGGGCAAGGAGGCCAAGTCCACCGTAAAGAGGTAGGACCCCTGTACCACTTTGAGAAGGGGGGTGTCAACGATTAAATGAAATGAATCATAAGCATCGATGGATGAGCTGTACAAGGGGAGGGGTGATTTGGTATGTTGGTAGGACCACTCAGGATTCTTTGTGACGAATCCTTCCAAACGGCCCGAATATCCGGGCCCGCTACCGTTGGGGAGGCCAACCATGGCGATCGCCACAATCAACCCGGCAACGGGGCAAGTGATCAAGTCGTTTGACCCGCTGACCAGCGCGGCCATCGAAGCAAAACTCCAGAAAGCCATCGAGACGTTTGCCAGCTATCGCCACACCGCGTTTGCGCAGCGCGCGGAATGGATGCTGAAAGCCGCGAGTATTTTGGAGAACGAGAAGGAAGCGTTCGGCAAGGTGATGACGACGGAGATGGGCAAGACGCTGCGCTCGGCGGTGGATGAAGCGGCGAAATGCGCATGGGTTTGCCGGTATTACGCGGAAAACGCGGAGAAATTTCTGGCGGATGAGGTGGTGGAGACGGGAGCGAAGCAGAGTTACATCCGGTACCAGCCGCTGGGACCGGTGCTGGCGGTGATGCCGTGGAATTTTCCGTTCTGGCAGGTGCTACGTTTTGCAGCGCCGGCGCTGATGGCGGGAAATGTGGGACTGTTGAAGCACGCGTCGATCGTGCCGCAGAGCGCGTTGCTGATCGAAGAGATATTCCACCGGGCGGGATTTCCGGACGGGGCGTTTCAGACTTTGCTGATTGGTTCGAAGGAAGTGGACAAGATTCTGGGCGATCCGCGGGTGATGGCGGCAACGCTGACGGGCAGTGAACAAGCGGGTATTGAGGTGGGGATCGGGGCGGCGAAGCGCATCAAGAAAGTGGTGCTGGAGCTTGGCGGGAGCGATCCTTTTATTGTGATGCCGAGCGCGAACCTGGAGACGGCGACGAGCACGGCGGTGAAGGCGCGGATTTTTAATAACGGGCAATCGTGCATCGCGGCGAAGCGGTTCATTGTGGCGGAGAGCATCGCGGAAAGATTCGAGAGCCTGTTTGCGCAGAAAATGGCGGCGCTGAAGGTGGGCGACCCATTTGACGCGAGCACGGAAGTGGGCCCGCTTTCGACACCGCAGGGCGTGGAAGACCTGGTTCGCGACGTGCGGAAATCGGTGGAAGCAGGGGCAAAGATTCTGACGGGGGGAAAGCCGCTGGACCGGCCTGGGAACTTTTATGCGCCGACGGTATTAGTGAACATTCCGAAGGATTCGCCGGCCTACAAGGAAGAGATGTTCGGGCCGGTGGCGAGCGTCTTCCGGGCGAAGAACATCGACGACGCGATTCGAATCGCGAACGACAGCCGGTTCGGGCTGGGCGCCAGCGCGTGGACGAACGATGCCGCGGAGCAACGGAAGTTCGTCGAAGAACTGGACGCCGGAATGGTGTTCATCAACAAAATGGTGGCGTCGGATCCGCGGATACCGTTCGGAGGGGTCAAGTGGTCTGGACATGGGCGGGAACTGGGAGAGTGGGGGATCCGGGAGTTCACCAATATTAAGACAGTTTGGGTAGAACAGGGCTAGGTTAGGGGTAAGAAAGGGTTGCGGAGGAGGAATGGGAATGGTAGGTTGGTCCGACAACTCGACCATATTTCGATCTCCCTGGCTCGCCGCCCATGAAGTCCCCTACCGCGCGGGGTTCAGATCAATGCGTCGACTGAATCCATGCGGCTACGGAGGTTGAGATGTACAAAATCATTCGTGCTTCCCGCCTTTACGAACAAATCGTCCAGCAGGTTGAAGAATCGATCCACAAGGGAGCGCTGAAACCTGGGGATCAACTGCCTCCGGAGCGCGAACTGGCGGAGCAATTCGGCGTGAGCCGGACAGCGGTGCGCGAAGCAGTGAAGACGCTGCGGGAAAAGGGGCTGGTGGAGGCGTATCCCGGGCGTGGAACCTTCATCACGGACGGAAGTTCGAACACGATGAAGCAGTCGCTGCACCGGATGATGCGCACTGGAAATGAAGGCTTTGCGTCTTTGGCGGAGGTGCGGGCAATCCTGGAGCCGGAGATTGCGGCGCTGGCGACGACGCGCGCGGATCAGGAAGACCTGAAGGCAATGCGGGAACAAGTGGAGGTGATGGACGCTTCGAAGACAGATCCGGAGGCGTACATCGAGGCGGACCTGGATTTTCACCTGGCACTGGCGGAAGCGGCGGGGAATCCCATCATCCTTTCGCTGATCGATTCGATTGTGGGATTGCTGCGCGAACAGCGGATGGGGATATTTCAGGTGAAGGGCGGTCCGGATCGCGGGCAATATCACCACAAGAAAATTCTGGAAGCCGTGGAGCACCGGGACTCCGCGGGAGCACGGGAAGCGATGAAGGCGCATTTGCAGCAGGTGCGCGAGGATTCGCGGAACGCGCCGAGCGAATAATTCGAACGAGATTTGACGGCGAGAGCGATTCAGGAGAGGTGAGGTCTTGGCGAAATTAGGATTTGTGGGCCTGGGAGTGATGGGCGGCGAGATGGTGAACCGGCTGCTCGAGAAAGGGCACAGCGTTACGGGGTATAACCGGACGCGTTCGAAAGCGGAGTGGCTGATCAAGAAAGGTATGAAGTGGGCGGATTCGCCACGGGCGGTGGCGGCGGAAACCGATGTGATTTTTTCGATGGTGACGAATTCGGCGGGGCTGGGCGCAGTGATGAACGGGCCGGACGGAATGATTGCCGCGGCGGCGCCCGGAAAATTGTTCGTGGACATCAGCACGGTAAGCCCTGCATTCAGCCGGGAGATTGCGGTGAAAATCCGGGAAAAAGGCGGCGACATGATGGATGCGCCCGTTTCCGGGAGCGTGATCACGCTGCAAGAGGGAAAACTCTCGGTGATGGTGGGCGGACGCAAAGAGACTTTTGAGAAAGTGAAGCCGCTGCTGCTGGACATCGGGCCGAAGGTGACGCACGTGGGTGAAAACGGCCTGGCGCTGGTGATGAAGATCGGGACGAACTTAAGCCTGGCGGTGCAGATGCTGGCGTTTTGCGAGGGCGTGCTGCTGGCAGAAAAAAGCGGGATTGCGCGGGAAGTGGCCGTGGATGTTCTGACGCACAGCGTGATTGCTTCGCCGATGGTGCAGTATCGCGGGCCGTTTGTGCTGAAGCAGCCGGTGGAGGCGTGGTTCAACGTGAACATGATGCAGAAAGACATGCTGCTGGCGCTGGAACTGGGGCGGCAGCTGGACGTGCCGATGCCGACGACGGCGGTGACGAATGAATTCCTGACGGCAGCGCGCGGAATGGGACTGGTGGAAAAAGATTTTGCGGCGATGTTCGAGGTGTTGGCACAGATGTCCGGGGTGAAGGCATGAAAACGATTACGGATTCCGCGAAGGCGGAAAACGGAGTGGGGGCGGAGCTTGGGCTTCGGCTGTACCGGCAGATGGTGCGCATCCGGCTGTTTGAAGAACAGGTGAACGAGCTGTACACGCGCGCGTTGATGCCGGGGCTGGCGCATTTATATATCGGGGAGGAAGCGGTGGCGGTGGGAATTTGCGAAGCGTTGACGAATAAGGATTACGTCACGAGCACGCATCGCGGGCACGGGCACTGCCTGGCGAAGGGCGCGACACCGGACCGGATGTTTGCGGAGTTGTTGGGTAAAGAAGCGGGGTATTGCCGGGGCAAGGGCGGGTCGATGCACATTGCGGATCCGGCGACGGGGAATCTTGGGGCGAATGCGATCGTGGGCGGAAGCGCGGGAATTGCGACCGGCGCGGCGTTGACGGCGAAGCGATTGAAAACGGATCAGGTGGCGGTTTGTTTTTTTGGCGAGGGCGCGCTGGGGCAAGGCGTGCTGTATGAAGTGATGAATCTGGCGGCGCTGTACAAGCTGCCGGTGATTTATGTTTGCGAGAACAATCTTTATACCGAGTACACGCATTTTTCGGAGACGACGGCGGGAGACATTCTGGCGCGGGGGACGGCGTTTGGCGTGCACGCGGAGAGCGTGGACGGGCAGGACGTGCGCGCA
>DASSGS010000047.1:0-21958 GCA_035693365.1 Candidatus Acidiferrum sp.
CCCGGCGTGAAAAATCCCATCGCTTCTAACTTGCACTCCCTGACGGAGCCCCGGTTGATTGGTTGGGCCGCTCACCCGGGGAGTGTTGCTGCGTTTGCCGAAAAACTCCGTGCGGCTGCCATCATCTTCGATGGGCCGACACCGGGCTCTCGCAAACGCCCTGACGGGAAACTTCTGAAATGGCAGATCGTGTCGCTCGAGGACACAGCCTCTGGCCTTCTGCCTTTCTTCATCGAATGGGGCCAGGATTCCGTTCACCCATCGGTTGACGCCCCCAAAGGTTGCAGCCTTCTCAGCTTCGCCGCCGAAACTCCTGACTCTGAAGAACTCGCGGCAACTCTCAAGACGCTGAACCTCGATCTGCCGGTCAGCAAATCCGAAAAACCCAGACTTCACGCCATGATTTCGGGGCCAAAAGGCAAACTCGACGTCTACTCTTGAGCCTCATGCCCTCAGGAAGCGTGCCCCCGGTGGTCTTTCACCCACCCCTTGCCCCATCTTCTTAGCGTGCTATAATTTGAAGTCCGTCCCTCCTTGCTGTGGCCTGTAGGGACCTGCTACTAACACGGGGTGCGACCCGGTTCGCCGGGTGCCTTTCTTTTTCCTAGGGGGTTTTATCGCTGAGAGGAATTTCCGGCAAGCGGACCGTATCCGCATCAACGAACGGATTCGAGCGCGCGAAGTCCGGGTGATTGACGAAGAAGGTGGGCAGTTGGGCGTCATGCAGCCATTCGAGGCGATGCGACTGGCGCGTGAAAAAGGTTTGGATTTGGTGGAGATTTCGCCGACCGCGGATCCTCCCGTTTGCAAAATTACCGATTACGGCAAATTCCAATACCAGCAGAACAAGAAAGCCCACGAGCAGCGCAAGAGCAGCCGTGGCTCGCAGCTCAAGGAAGTAAAGTTTCGTCCCGCCACCGCGGAGCATGATTTCCAGGTTCGAAAGAACCAGATCATCCGCTTCCTCGGCGAAGGACACAAGGTTCGCGCCATGATTTTTCATCGCGGCCGCGAAATGGCGCACCAGGAAGTGGGCCGCGCCAAGATGACTCGCCTGCTCGGCGAAATCGGCGAGCACTGCCAGATCGAGACGATGCCGCGCATGGAAGGCAATGTTCTGGTTGCTCTACTGGCGCCGAAAAAGGGAGCCGGGGTCGCTCCCCGCAGCACGACCGCCGCGCAAACGAACGCGTAACTGAAATTCGGGCCTGGTTTCACACCGGCAGTTCATCGCCGAAAATTTTCAATAGTGGCTGAACTGATTCAGCCCGCAACAACGCACGGAGAGGATTCAAAGCAATGCCACGCAATTCCACGAAGCCCAAGTTGAAGCTCAAGACTCATCGCGGCGCCAAGAAGCGTTTTAAGATCACCGCCACCGGCAAGATCCTGCGCATGCATTCCGGCAAGCGCCACCTGCTCGGCACCAAAGCCCCGAAGCGCATGCGCAAGCTGAAGAAGTTGACCCTGGTCAATAAGGCCGATCTGGCCAAGACCAGGCAGATGCTTCCGTACGGCATCTAAGATTTTGATTTTGTAGGGGTGGCTTCTTGCCGCCCGTGCAATAACTGCGAAACCTCGGTTTCGCAAGAGCCTTTGTAGTGGCGGGACTTTAGACCCGCCGCCGCAAAGCAAAACGTGCCAGGCAGTGCTACACGGGTGCCTGCCGGCCGTTCCGCTCTCTTCGGAGAGCGCATAAGCGCTGGGCGCAAGCCCGGCCATGTAGCGGCCACCTTTAGGTGGCCAAGCCGCAAGGCAACTACAAACACCTCGGAAACAAACCCGTTGCGCTGACGCATTTCCGCGTCTCTCCGCAACCCGTTTCGTTTCCCTGAAAACTAAAGGAGCAAACCCATGCCACGCGTAAAACGCGGCACGAAACGCCGGGCTCGCCGTAAAAAGTATCTCAAGCGGACCAAGGGCTTTTTCCTCACCAAAAGCAAGCTCTACCAATCAGCGCAGGAAGCAGCCAATCGCGCGGATCGTTACGCAAAGCGCGATCGCCGCGTGAAAAAGCGCCAGTACCGCCGCTTGTGGATTCAGCGCGTCGGCGCCGCTGCCCGCCAGAACGGCATCACCTACGGCCAATTAATCCATGGCTTGAAGGCCGCGGGCATAGCCCTCGACCGCAAAGTCCTGGCCGACATCGCCGTCAAGGACGCCGCCGGCTTCACGCAGCTAGCCGAAAAGGCCAAAGCCTTCGCGCCCAAACGAACACCCAAGCCCGCAGCCAAGAAAGCCTAATAGGTAGCGCCGGCTTCCAGCCGGCCTGCATTCCGGCGAAGGCGGAATCAACCCGCCCTCGCTGGTGAAGCAAAGCTGCGAGTTTGTCATCCCGAACCCGCTCCTTTTGCAGGTGAGGGATCTGCTTTACTCTTTCTTTTCTTCCGCAGGGGCGCGCAACCATGCCCCTGCGATATATTCTTATCTCCACCCATGTCGACACCGGATTCCAAGCTTTCGCAAACTCTGCCCGCTCTCGGCATCGATTCCGCCGAAAGCCTGCAATCCCTCTTCGCTGAAATCCGTTCGCGCTTCGACGCCGAGGCCGCCCGCGCCACCGACGAGCCCTCATTCAAAGCATTCCGCGACGCCTGGCTCGGCCGTAAATCCGGCGTGATCACCCTGATTACCGACAACTGGCTGAAGCCTGCCTCATCCGAACTGAAGCGGTCTGTTGGCGCTGCGTTGAACGAATTGCGCGCCCACGTCGACGCCCAGATCGAGGCCCGTCGGGCCGCCGTCGAGAATGGCGTTGAATCCGCCGCAGCAGCAAAAGATCGCATCGACCTGTCGCTTCCCGGCGTCATCCGCCCGATCGGCTCGCACCACCTGGTCCGCTCCGTGATGCAGGAAATCGAAGACATCTTTTTCTCCATTGGCTTCTCCGTCGTCGAAGGCCCGGAAATCGAAACGCCCTATTACAATTTCGAAGCCCTCAACATTCCTGAGCATCATCCCGTCCGCGACGACATGGACACCTTCTATCTCGACCTGCCCAAAGGCGCGCCCGGGCCGCTGCTTCTCCGCACGCACACTTCGCCTGTGCAGATTCGCACCATGGAAAAGCGCCAGCCTCCCGTCCGCGTCATTGTGCCGGGAAAGGTCTATCGCCGCGACAATCCGGACGCCACACACTCCTTCGTCTTCCACCAGATCGAGGGCCTCGCCGTCGATACGGACATCACCTTCTGCGATTTCACCGGCACCATCGAATACTTCGTGAAGCAGTTCTTCGGCGAAAGCGTGAAAACCCGTTTCCGCCCCAGCTATTTTCCGTTCACGGAACCTTCGGTCGAATTCGACGTCTCCTGCATCTTTTGCGGAGGGAGCGGCACGGCAGCCTCCGGCCAAACCTGCGGCAAATGCAAAGGCTCCGGCTGGATCGAGCTCTTCGGCGCGGGCATGGTCGATCCCGCCGTCTACGGCTTCGTGAACTACGACGCGAAGAAGGTCAGCGGCTTCGCCTTCGGCATGGGCATGGATCGCCTGGCCATGCTCAAGTACGGCATCGACGACATCCAGGTCTTTTTCCAGAACGATGTGCGTTTCCTGCGGCAATTTCCCTAGGCCACCTAGTTGTGAAATTAGATTTAGAAGTGGTTTTACTAAAAACTGAAAACTGATTACTTAGAACTTGCCATGACCTTCTCCAACGCCAAACAACGCTTCTCCAACCGCGTAACGGACTACGTCCGCTATCGCCCCGGCTATCCGGCGGAGATTTTGCCGTTGCTGCAGACCTGGACCAGTTTTCGCCCCGAGCATGTTGTTGCCGACATCGGCTCCGGCACCGGCCTGCTCAGCAAGCTGTTCCTTGATTTCGGCAATTGTGTTTTTGGTGTCGAACCCAATGCCGAAATGCGCGCGGCCGGCGAGGAATTCCTGGGCGCTTATCCGAACTTTACGAGCACCGCGGGTTCCGCCGAAGCCACCACTCTTCCATCCGATTCCGTTGATTTCGTCGCGGCAGGCCAGGCGTTCCACTGGTTTCAAATGCCCGCGGCGCGCAATGAGTTTCACCGCATTCTGAAATCCGAAGGGCGCGTGCTGGTCATCTGGAATGAGCGGCTTCTCGATGAAACCGCGTTCCTCCGCGAATACGAGGAGTTGCTCAATCGCTTCGGCACGGACTACGCCAAAGTAAGCGAAAGCTACCCGCGCGCCGAACAAATGCTCGAATTTTACGGCGCAAACGAATTCACTTCTCACTCGCTGCCCAATTTCCAGGAATTCGATTTTGACGGGCTGAGCGGCCGCCTGCGCAGCAGTTCGTATGCGCCTCCCCCCGGCCATCCGCAATTCGAGCCGATGATGAAAGAGTTGCGCAGGCTTTTCGACGCACATCAGCAGGGCGGCGTGGTCCGCATGGACTACCGCACACGCGTTTACGCCGGCAAACTGGATTACGACAGGACAAGCGCATGAAGGTTTCCTACAACTGGCTGAAAGAATTCGTGGACGTTTCTGCCTCACCCGAGGAAGTCGCCTCGCGCCTCGCTCTTTCCGGCACGAATATCGCCTCCATCGAAAACGGCGCGCACGGCGCGGTGATCGACGCGGAAATCACTTCGAATCGTCCCGACTGCCTGGGAATGCTCGGCATCGCCCGCGAAGTTAGCGCCATTTACCGCCTTCCAGTGAAAATCAATTCGCCGAAGCCTGCGGAATCCAAAACGGCCAAGGCCAGCGACGCTTTAAAGGTAAAGATCGAAACTCCGGAACTTTGCGGGCGCTTTACAGCGCGGGTGATTCGCGGCGTGAAGATTCAACCGTCTCCTAAATGGTTGAAAGATCGACTGGAAGCCGCCGGCACCGCCAGCATCAACAACGTGGTCGACATTTCCAACTACGTGATGCTGGAGCTCGGGCATCCCCTCCACACATTCGATTACGATCTCGTCCGCGATCACAACATCGTCGTTCGGCGTGCCAAGCCCGGCGAAAAAATGAAAACTCTCGACGGCATTGAGCGCACATTCGACCCCAGTGTCTGCCTGGTTTGCGATGGGGACAGCTCCCGTCCGGTCGGCATCGGCGGCATCATGGGAGGTGCCGAAACCGAAATTTCCTTCTCCACGAAAAATGTGCTGATCGAGTGCGCCTGGTTCGATCCCATCTCCATTCGCCGCTCGGCCCGCTCTCTGCGCCTGCACACCGAAGCCAGCACTCGATTCGGCCGCGGCGCCGACCCCGAAATGGCCGAATTCGCCTCTCGGCGCGCGGCGGACCTTATCCTCCAGCTTGCCGGCGGAGAACTTCTCTCCGGTGTGGTCGACGTTTATCCCGGCAAACGCGCGGCAAAGAAATTCATCATCACGCGCGCTGAGCTTCTCCGCGTCATGGGAGCCGATGTTCCGGACAAGGATCTCGAGACGATTCTCTCCGCGCTCGGTTTCTCTCCCGTCCGCGTCGATCAGACCCGCGGCGCCGCCGATTCGCTCCTGGCAGCCTGGGAATGCACGCAGCCTTCGTGGCGCGCTGACGTTGAGCGCGAAATTGATCTCATCGAAGAGGTCGCGCGCGTTTATGGCCTGGACAAATTTCCAGCGCGCTTGCCCGCTTCTCGCGCCGGCGCCTCGCGGTTGCCGCATTTCGAGGCGGAAAGCCGGTTGCGCGAACGCTTGATCGGCCTGGGCTATCACGAAGTCTTGACCATCCCCCACGTCGCCGAAGATCGCAACGAGCTTTTTCGCCCAGCCGATGCCACGCCGGCTAAGCTCGCTAATCCACTCTCCGAGGAAGCCGGTGTCCTTCGCTCCACAGGAGCAGTCACCCTGGCCGCCGCGATCGAATGGAATCTGAATCACAGCCAGCGCAACGCGCGCCTCTTTGAAATTGGCAGCCACTATCGTCTTGTGGATGGCAAACCGGTGGAAACGCGCGTCCTATCTATCGGCGCCACCGGTGCCGCGCGCCCGCAAGCTCTCTACGATTCACCGCGCGACTACACCTTCGCCGATCTCAAAGGCGATCTCGACGCCATCGGCGCGCTTTCCGGCGGCCTCCGCTGGGAGCACGGCGGCCCGGACTGGCTGAACCCCGCCCGCCGCGGTGCAATCTCCCTCGGCAAAGAAGGCGGACCCTCGCTCGGTTCGGCAGGCCAGCTCTCCAAGCGCGTCGCCGAAAAATTCAAATTTCGTCAGGATGTATTTCTGGCGGAGATCAACCTCGGACCGCTCTACTGCATGTACTACGGGGCCAAGAACAACCGCCGCTACGAACCGGTGCCGCGCTTCCCCGGCGTCGAGCGCGATTTTTCGCTTTTCCTGGCGGACGGCGTCACCTTCGCCCAGGTACAACGAACCATTCAATCGTTGGCCATCGCGGAGATCGTTTCCATCGAAGCCGCCGACCTTTTCCGCGGCAAAAACGTCCCGGCGGGAAAATTCTCGCTCCTCGTGCGCGTAGCATTCCAGAGCCGCGAAAACACTCTCACCGAACCCCAAATCAACGATTTCTCCGCCCGAATCATCTCTGCACTGGAAAAACAACTCGGCGCCACCCTCCGCGCCAGCTGATTCTGCATTTGTAGGGCCCGCCTTCCGAGGCGGGCCGCTCTTCGCTATTATTCCGTCTTCCGCAACGCCCTCTCCACCAGCGTCAGGCACCGCTCCGCCTGCTCCTTCAAAATCTCCTCCCGCTCCCCGCGCTCCTCCCGCAACCGGTGCAACTCATCCGCAATCGCCAACGCCGCCAGCACTGCCACTTTCTGCGTATCCACGGTCCTCGCCGCGTCTGAAATCAGCCTCATTTTCTCGTCCACGTACGCCGCAATTTTGCGCACATAGGTCTCATCCAGTTCGGCGTTGATCGGATAGACCTGGCCATAAATATCCACCTTGATGCTTTGGCTCATGTTCCCCTCGCTCACTGCGACCAGGTTGTCGGATTCCGGTCCCAACGGTGTCCGCGCAATTTTCTGCGCAACTCCTCCGGCAACCCGCCCGCTTTCCCCGCCGCGATGTTTGCCTCCACGTTCTTCAGCTTCCGCATTCCCGGAATAATCGTGCCCACGTCGGGATTATTCAGAATAAATCGCAACGCCATTTCCGCCATCGTGCTGCCCGCCGGCACCAGCGGCCGCAGCGCTTCGGCATGCTCCACGCTCGACTTTAGATTTTCCGGCACAAAATAGGTGTTTCTCCAGTCGTTCGCCGGCCATTTCGAATCCAACGTCAATGTCCCGGTCAGCGTCCCTTCGTCAAACGGCACGCGCGCAATCACGGCGGTTCCCTTCATCCGGCAAATCGGAAACAGCGCATCCTCCGGATTCTGGTCGAAAATGTTGTAAATCACCTGCACCGCTTCCGCGTGCCCTTCCAGCACCGCGCGCATTCCATTCGAAGGCTCCCAGCGGTTCAGGCTCGGCCCGAATGCCCGCACCTTCCCGCTCTTCTTCATGTCTTCAATCGCCCTCGGCAGCCGTTCGTCGTTCAGCCAGCGGTCTTCCCAGGTGTGCAGTTGCATCACGTCGATCGTTTCTAGCCCCAGGTTTTTCAAACTCTTCTCGATGTACTCCCGGATGTAGTCCGGCGGATAGCAGTCGTCTAGCGTAAAATCGCGGCGGCTCGGCCAACGGCGATTCTTCGGTGGAATCTTTGTGGCCACATACAAATGTTTATCCGGCCCGGCGACCGAACGGTTCCCCTTGAATTCACGGACGATTTTCCCAAGGATCTCTTCGCTCTTGCCGTCGCCATACGCCCACGCCGTATCAAAAAAGTTGCAGCCAAGCTCGATAGATCGGCGCAGCGACGCCATGGACTCGCTATCGTCGGACCCCGTCCACCCCGCCAGCCCCCACATTCCATAGCCAATCTCGCTGACATTCCATCCCGTTCGCCCAAATCGCCGGTAATTCATCGCGTTCGTCTCCTCGCTTGCGCAGCCATTGTAGCGAAGGCTCCAGTTACGCGCGAGTCACACCTCGTGCCGCTTTCAATTTGTCGCCGGGCGCAGGGGATGCCACAATACTTACCTATGTCTAAACCAACATTTATCGCTGTCTCTATCGCCGTCGCGGGTCTTTTTCTGGCGGCCAACACTTCGGCGCAGCAAACTCCTGCTGCAAATTCTCCCTCAACCCCGCCAGCGGCGGCGAAACCCGCTGCCACGGCCAAACCTTCGCAAGCTCCCGCGGCAAAATCCGGCGCGGCAGGCGCTGCCAAGACTCAGGCGCCTCTCACTCTCAACACGCCGAAAGAAAAGGCCAGTTATGCCATCGGCATGAACATCGGCAAGAACCTGAAACGCGATTCCGTCGATATCGACACCGCCGTGTTCTACCGCGCGTTGAAAGACGCCCTCGCCGGCAACAAATTGCTCCTCACCGACGAGCAAGCCAAAGCAGCACTTACTGCGTTGCAGACTGAAGTTCGCGCCAAGGAAGAAGCCAAGCTCAAGGTCGCCGCCGTCGAAAATAAAAAAATCGGAGACGCTTTCCTCGCCGCCAACAAAGTCCGGGAAGGTGTGGTCACTCTCCCCAGCGGCCTGCAGTACAAAATCATCAAGGCAGGCACCGGTCCAAAGCCGGGCCCGGATGACACCGTGCTCTGCCACTATCGCGGCAGCCTGGTGGATAACACCGAGTTCGATAGCTCCTACAAACGCGGTGAACCTCTGAAGATTCCCGTCGGCGGCGTCATCAAGGGCTGGACGGAAGCGATTCAGTTGATGCCCGTCGGCTCCAAGTGGCAACTCTTCATTCCTTCGGAACTCGGCTACGGCGAACGCGGTGCTCCCGGCTCTCCGATCGGCCCGAATTCCACGCTCGTTTTCGAAGTCGAACTCATTTCGATCGAACCCAAGGCAGCTCCCGCGGAACAACCGAAGGAAGCTCCCAAGGACGCTCCGAAAGAACAGCCAAAAGAACAGCCCAAGGAACAACCGAAGGCTGATCCAAAGGAACAGGCTCCACCGCCCCCTCAACCAAAGCCCTGATCTCCAATTAAAAGGGAATTCCGACTGCCGCATCCCATCACAGGGGTGCGGCAGTTTCATTTGAACTGTCTCCTCCACGCGCGTTTCTGCTGTTATGATTTGTGCGCTCAACTCGGTCCGAATATACCTCCCAGGAGCGTTCCGCCTTGTCCTCGAACATCTCTCCTGATCAACGGCCTGACAACGCAAACAACACGCAGGATTCCGTTTGGCTCGGCGACACCGCGCTCCTGATTTATCTGGCGCTTGTCACCGTCATTGTTCACGTGCTAGTGGGCCACCGATACGGGATCCATCGCGATGAACTCGCCACACTAGACGACGCGCGCCACCTGGCCTGGGGCTATGTCGCCTACCCACCCGTCACCCCGTTCTTCGGCCGGTTGTCACTGATTCTCTTCGGGCCCACGCTTCCCGGCTTCCGCCTTTTCGCAGCGCTCGCGCAAGCCGTCGCTCTGGTTCTTACGGGTCTCATGGCCCGGGAAATGGGTGGTGGCCGCGGCGCGCAACTCGTCGCCGCATTCGCCGGCGTCCCGTTCTGCCTCGGCGGCGGCGCGCTCATGCAGTACGTCTCCTTCGATTATCTCTGCTGGGTGCTCGCCGCTTACTTCATGGTGCGCCTGCTCGTCTCCGGCAATCCCCGCTGGTGGCTCGCCGTCGGAACTTCCATCGGTTTCGGCATGCTTTCGAAATACACCATGGGAGTATTTGCCGTCGGCATAGTCGCGGCCGTGATCCTCACCGATGCGCGGAAATACCTGCGCAGCAAATGGCTCTGGTGTGGAGTCGCCCTTTCCATTCTGATATTCCTTCCCAATCTTCTCTGGCAGGCGCAAAACCATTTCATCTCGCTGGAATTTCTGAAGCATATTCACGAGCGCGACGTCCACCAGGGCAGAACCAAAAATTTCCTTCCCGAACAGTTCGAGATGACCCTGCTGGCCTTCCCGCTTTGTCTTGCCGGCCTTTACTATTCTTTTCTGGCCCCGGCTGGTAAACGTCTCCGGGCAATCGGATGGATGTTCGTGGTTCCCCTACTACTCTTCGTGATCTTGAAAGGACGCTCCTATTATTTCGCCGCGGCCTATCCGATGGTTTTCGCCGCGGGCAGCGTGTGGGGAGAAAGTTGGCTCGCCTCCTTGAGTCGAGGGTGGGCCGTCACACTTCGCGCCATTGCGCTGCTTGTTCTGGCCGTGGATATGGCCCTCGCAGCGGCCGTCGCGCTCCCTCTTGCTCCTGTCCATTCGAAATGGTGGGACGTCTCCAGCAAGATTCAAGGCGACTTCGTCGAAGAAATCGGCTGGCCGGAGTTGGTCGAAACCGTCGCTCAGGTCCGCGACTCGCTTTCCCCCGATCAGCGCGCCAAACTCGGCATTCTCGCCGGCAATTATGGTGAAGCCGGCGCCGTCAATCTCTATGGCCCGAAGTACGAGCTACCTCCCGCCATCAGCGGCGTCAATTCGTTCTGGGCGCGGGGCTACGGCGATCCGCCGCCGGACACCTTGATCATTCTGGGTCACTCCGCCGGTTTCCTCGCCAGAAATTTCGAATCTTGCAAGCTGGCGGCCCGTGCCTGGAACCGTTTCGGCGTCGAAAACGAGGAAACACGCGACTACCCGGGCATATATATCTGCAGCGGCCTGAAGAAGTCCTGGCCCGAGTTCTGGGCCGGCTACCGCCATTTCGGGTAATTCACCAGACCTCACTTCTCGCAATGGATTCGCCCTCGCCGATTGGACGGAACTTCTCTGGGAGAGGATAATAGTTCCCGGAGCGGTACTTCGAAGCAGGTGTGGTCGCGAAAGCCGTTTGAACCGTAACGAATCTCTGGGGTGCTGCGGATAGTCGGCTTGTGTGCACGGCCTGTCCCGTCGGCGGGTTTCGACCGAACTGAAACCCGCGGCCGGGGCAGGAAAGCCTAATGGCCGGCTCGTGGTACCCACCTATTTCAGAGGTTCACGGCCTAGTAACCCACGGCCCAGCAGTCCGCTCCATTTTGCTGTTCAGGCAATCTTCGGCTGGTAAGCTGAGCGACGCTTTTTTCATACTGATTACTGATCGCTGATTACGGATTACTTTCTTCTTCCATGCGCACTCTCTTCATCGGTGACATCGTCGGCTCTCCCGGACGCCACATCGTTCAGGAGCGCCTTGCCGACCTCGTCGAGCATCGCAAGATTGATCTAGTCATCGCCAACGGCGAAAATTCCGCCTCCGGTTTTGGCATCACCCCGAAAATCGCCGAAGAACTTCTGGGACTCGGCATCGAGGTCCTCACTGGGGGAAACCATAGCTGGGACCGCAGGGAGATCCTGGACTACATTCCCCACCAGCCGCGCCTGCTTCGGCCGGCAAATTTCGCCGCCGTAAATCCCGGCGGGGGTTTATTTGTGGGAGAGTCGAAAACCGGCGTGAAATTCGCCGTTCTCAACCTGCAGGGCCGCGTCTTTCTTGCCGCCAACGACGACCCATTCAGGAAAGCGGACGAAGAACTGGCCAAGCTCCCGGCGGACGTCGCTTTCGTCCTGGTGGATATGCACGCGGAAACCACCAGCGAAAAAATCGCCCTTGGCTGGTATCTGGACGGCCGCGTCACTGCCGTCGTTGGCACCCACACCCACGTGGCCACCGCCGACGACCATGTGCTCCCCAAAGGCACCGCGTACATCACCGACGTCGGCATGACCGGGCCCCACGACGGTGTAATCGGCATGGACCGCGGGGGCATCATCAAGAAATTTCTGGACGGCCTGCCTGCTCGCTTCGAGGTCGCCACCGGCGATATTCAAATGAATGCTGTGCTGATCGAAACCGACGAGGCTGCTCCGCGCAACGAAGCTGGGCGTCTTGTGGCCAAATCCATCGAACGCCTGCGCTTGCGCATTGATTAACCGTATTGGCTTTTCCGTAACTTCGAGGGGACTTGTCCAACAGAGAGGCAACCACAGAGGGTCTGCGGTAATCTGAAACTCCATGCAACGAAATATTGAAAAATTCCTCGCCGCCGCCGCGGTTATTTGTGCCCTCGCTCTGGCTTTGGCTTCAGCAGCGTCCGAAGTGGACGATCAGCTCATGGCCAGCCGCAGGGTCTTCCCGTCCATCGGGCCCGGCCTGCGCGCCCTTCGCCATGGGCCGGACGGCAAATACTATCTCCTTGCCTCTCCGAACGTGGGCATCGCGGTTTTCGACTCCCACGAGAAGCAACTTACTGTCATCGGAGCTCCCCCAACTTCCGCTGCCGCCGACAAACCTGCTCGCCCGCCGATTGCTTTCGGCGAAGACTGCGACGTTGACGCCCAGGGAAATCTCTACGTCGCCGATCGCGGCTACAATCTCGTCAACGTCTTTTCACCTTCGGGCGCTCTGCTCCGCTCCATTCCATTTAACTCTCCAACCACACTGGCGGCGCTTCCCGAAGGCGAAGTCGCGGTGACAGCGCCTCGCGGCCTTCATCTGGTCACCGTCTTTGGTTCCAACGGACGGGTTGTCCGCGAATTCGGTGATCCGGAGCAGCTCTCGCAGCGCGACGACCTCAACCGCTTTCTCAGCATCGGCCGGCTGGGCTCCGATCCCGATGGGCACCTCTACTACGGGTACACCTACATGCCGGAGCCGATGGTTCGCCAGTACGACCGCTTTGGTTTTGCCAAACAGGATTTTCAATTCACCAATATCGACGCATTTTCCGAGGCTCGCGCCCGCCGCCGGGAAATTGAACGCCAGGAAAAACGCACCCAGCCTCCGTCGTTCCTTCCCATTCTTACCGCGTTCGGCGTGGATCCCGTGAATGGCGACGTCTGGCTCGCCCTGCACAACACGTTGCTGCACTTTGACAAAGAAGGAAACCGGCGCTCCGAGTATCAGATTTATACCAAGGATGGCGCGCGCATCGAAGCTACCGTTCTGCTTGTCGAGCAGGATCGCCTGCTCATCGGTGCGGACCCCCTAGGCGTTTACGAGTTCGCCCGCCCGGACCGGAAACCGTGAGCAAAATTCACCGCGTTTTCCTCAGCTCGCTTTGCACCAAAAGAGTGCAATCACATTTTTCGCCGCGCGTAAACCGTGATTTTCGCAGCCAAAATTTGCGTTTTTCTTTCGTCTTGCACAATTCCCGTGCTTGTGGAAAAGTTGTGCATGCTATGTGAACTTCGTTGAACCCCTTCGCGCATTTTTCGCTTGCTCCCACCGGAACAGTGCGCGAGAATCCAACGCAGTTTGAAAGCAATGGTGCTTGGTTCAGCAGGTCTGAAAGGTCCGCGCAGGTCCACAGGGGCAACGACCAATCGTTCCGGCGCGGGAAAGAAATCCAAGGCTTGAAGAATTAGGACGCATTTGGCTTTCCACAGTTTTTACACACCTGTGGAAATGGTCTAGGTTTGGCTTTTTCTGATGACGACAGCTACCCAAATTGGACGTGAAAAAGAAGTGCAGAATCTCTGGGATAAGTTCCTCGATCTGATTAAATCCAGGGTCAGCATCAACACCTATTCCACCTGGTTTCAGCCAACCCGGCTCAACCGCGCGGAAGGCGACACCCTGTACGTCCAGATTCCCAGCACCGTTTTCCGCCAGGTTCTCACCCGCACCTACGGCGAAATCGTAAAAGCCGTTTTTCACCAGATGGGCACTCCTCAGATGAAAGTTCAGTACGTCTGCACCGAGGAAGAGCCTGTCCAGGCCGCTCCCGCCATCAACGGCACAAAGCAAGCCAAGCTCGATTTTGAAAGCAGCGACCACCAGCTGAACACCCGCTATACCTTCGATAGCTTCGTCGTCGGCAAGTCCAATGAGTTCGCTCACGCTGCTTCCCGCGCGGTCGCCGAGCAGCCTTCCAAGGCCTACAACCCGCTCTTCCTCTATGGCGGCGTGGGCATGGGCAAGACCCACTTGATGCACGCCATCGGTCACACCATCAAGAAGCGCAATCCGGCCATGCGCCTCAGTTATGTCAGCGCCGAAAAATTCACCATCGAAGTCATCAATTCCCTGCGCTTCGATCGCATGATCAGCTTTCGCGATCGCTTCCACACCGTGGATGTCCTTCTCGTCGACGACATCCAGTTCATCGCCGGCAAAGAGCGCACCCAGGAAGAGTTCTTCCACACCTTCAACGCGCTTTACGAGCAGCAGAAGCAGATCGTCATCTCCTCGGACTGCCTGCCGAAAGACATCAATTCGATCGAAGAGCGCCTGCGTTCCCGTTTTGAGTGGGGATTGATCGCCGATATTCAGCCCCCCGACCTGGAAACGAAAATCGCCATCCTCCAGAAGAAGGCGGAAAACGATCGCTTCCACCTGCCCGACGATGTCGCTGAGTACATCGCCCGGGCCATTAAGTCGAACGTTCGTGAGCTGGAAGGCGCCCTGACGCGCCTGATGGCCTACGCTTCGCTCACCGGAACAATCGTATCGCTCGCCACCGCTCAACAGGTTTTGCGCAATATCATCGCGTCCCAGGAAAAGCGCGTCACCATCGATCTGATCCAGAAGCGCGTTAGCGAGCACTTCAACCTTCGCGAGCAGGACTTGAAAGTCCGCAGCAACACCCGCGCCATCGCTTTCCCACGCCAGGTGGCTATGTACATCGTCAAGCAACTCACTACCGCCTCGCTTCCGGAAATCGGCCGGCAGTTCGGCGGCAAGCATCACACCACCGTGTTGCACTCGATCAACAAGATCGAAGAACTCCGCCGCTCTGACAAAGAGCTCAACCGCACCATTACCCGCCTCATGGACGCGCTGCAGTAGATTCCTCTTTATCTTTTCTCAGCGTCCTCTGCTTGCCCTGAGTGTTTTCGAAGGGCGCGCTTTCTCAGCGAACTATGCGTTGAGTCCCCTCTTTTAGTTTGATTCCGTGCTGCAATTTAACCTAGCCCGTCCGGAAAATCCCGCTTCCATTCCGTGTGTGCATCTTGTGAACATCAAGTGGGAATCTTGCGGATCAAATGTGCGCGAATGTGGAGTGGCCCGCTCAAGCCGCGGCGGCAATATGTTTTTTCCGCAACTTCGCGTGGATATCCTCTCCACACCGCTCGCAATATCGCAAGCCAGTCTTTGCGTCCATGAACTTTTCCACCTATCCACAGCGCTCATCACAACAACAAGCTTTATAGATCTATTTTTATCTGCCTGCTTTTGTGAAAGCCTTTGTGTCTGTGAAAATCTTCATTTCCTTCCTCGACACACTCATCGCCGGAAATCCTCAGACCGCTGCATTTCCACAGCGCCAAAGCTTGCTCCGCACTTTATACTTGGCGCAAAAGCGAGTACAGTACGTCAGCGGGTTATCTCAGCGGGGGAAAGCCACATGACGGCAACCGGTACCGCACGTGAGGAAAGCCAATCCATGGAATTCAGCGTAACCAAGTCCGCGCTGCTCAATGAACTCACCACCACCCAGGGCGTAGTCGAACGCAAAACCACCATCCCCATCCTTTCGAATCTCCTGGTGGAAGCGAAAGGCAGCCGCGTCACGATCACCGCCACCGATCTTGAACTCAGTGTGCGCACTTCCTGCGAAGCCAAGATCAAGAAAGAGGGCGCCGGCACCATCCCCGCCAAGAAACTCCTCGAACTCGTCCGGCTCCTGCCCGAAGGCGAAATCAAGTTCAAACTACTCGACAATCATTGGATTGAAATTGTCAGCGACAAAAAGAAATACAAGCTCGTCGGCATGGCCAAAGAAAATTTCCCCGCTCTGCCCGCAATGCCGCACACACTCGTCAAGCTCCCCGCTGCGGTACTCGAAAGCCTCATCGCCAAAACAAAGTTCGCCATCTCCATGGAAGAGTCCCGCTACACCCTCAACGGCGGCCTGCTGATTCTGAAACCCGATACGCTCGCCATGGTCGCCACCGACGGCCATCGCTTGGCTCTTGCGGAAACCGATCAGAAGCTCGCCGGTCTCAATGGCGAAGTCCGTGTCCTGATCCCCAAGAAAGCCATGGACGAAGTTGCAAAACTTTCCGCCGCGGCCGGCTCCGATGCCCACATGGAATTCGCGAAAGACGAAAGCCATCTATTCTTCCAGGTTGGCCACCGCCTTCTGATCTCGCGCATCCTCACCGGCCAGTTTCCGAACTACGAAGCTGTCCTTCCGCGCGAGAACAATAAAACTGTCGTCCTCGAGCGCGCCGAGCTCAGCGACGCCGTCCGCCGCGTTTCCCAACTCGCTGACCAGCGCTCCCATGCCGTCAAGCTTGCCGTCTCCACGGAAGGCGTGGAAATCTCCGCCTCCAGCCCCGAATACGGCGAAGCCAAGGAAACCATCGACAAAGATTACAAGGGCGACAACATCGCCATCGGTTTCAACTCCAGCTACATGCTCGATTTTCTCGCCGCCGCGGCCGACGGCCCCATCAGCATCGAACTCAAGGACGAACAATCCGCCGGCCAGATGCGCCCCCTCGCCGACGAAAGCTATCGCTACCGCTACGTCATCATGCCCATGCGCATCTGATTTTTCCTTTTTGTACCGCATGTTGAAATCACAATTTGTGACCTCAAAAACGTCTCTCCATTTCATTGATTTCAGTTTGAAATTCCAGTTTGGAATCTCAAACGCCAGCATTTTTAGCCCCCTAGTTGCGAATCTCACCCACCTTGGAAGCAGCATGTCTCCCCAGGTTTTGGATTGCTTTATACTATTGATAAATAAGCGTTTATTTATGCACAACCTCCATCCTCCCGCTTGAGAATCTTCCCCTTTTCCAGTAAAATTTAGTTGTTGTCGATCGGTCGTTCTTCCCCCCAATCGACACGTCCGCCAGGACCGCTGGACATCGAACGCTCCGCGCCAGGAGCAGGCCTAGCAACCTGGAGAACATAAGTCTTCGCCACGTCCCGGATCGCGGGATGGGATGAAGCAGGAAACCCTACGAGCTCCGATCTGCCCAGTGGGATCGCTGCCAAAGGGTCAGGCGACGGTTGCAGAATACAGACATCACGCCTTTCCTTGCTTCGCAAAAATTGTTTTGAACGGTCGTTGGCGGAACTTTCTTTGTGTGTTGAGCGCCGTTCCGCGCGGCTCGATTGCCGCAGGCTTGCACGTCAGGAGAGCAAATGGGCGATAAAGAAACAGCCGCTGTAAAAAGCGGACACCAGTACGACGCGAAATCCATTAAAGTCCTCGGCGGCCTCGAAGCCGTTCGTCTGCGCCCCGCCATGTACATCGGCTCGACCGGCGAAATGGGTCTTCATCACCTGGTCTGGGAAGTTGTCGACAACTCCGTTGACGAAGCGATGGCCGGCTACGCCGACGAAGTGAACGTCACCGTTCATGCCGACAATTCCGTTACGGTCGTCGACAACGGCCGCGGCATTCCCGTCGACATGCACGCCACCGAAAAGCGTCCCGCCGCGGAAGTCGTCCTCACTGTTCTTCACGCGGGAGGAAAATTCGACAGCGACACCTATAAAGTTTCCGGCGGTCTCCACGGCGTCGGCGTTTCCGTCGTCAACGCTCTCTCCGATGAGCTGGAACTCGAAATTCAGCGGGATGGCGCCGTCTGGGAACAGTCCTATGAAAAGGGCAAGCCTACCTCCAAGCTCAAGCAGACCGGCAAAACCCGCAAGACCGGCACGAAAGTCACGTTCCACCCGGATCCGAGCATCTTCGAGAAAACCGCCTTCAGCTACGACACGCTGGCAACCCGCCTCCGCGAATACGCTTTTCTCAACAAAGGTCTGAAAATAACGCTCACCGACGAACGCAATGAAAAATCCGCCGAATTCCGCTTCACCGGCGGCATCGCCGAATTCGTCAAGCACCTCAACCGCGGCAAAACTTCTCTCCACGATTCTCCGATTTACATGGAAGGCAAAAAGGGCAACGTCGAAATCGAAATCGCCCTGCAGTATAACGATACCTACGGCGAAAACGTCTTCTCCTTCGCCAACACCATCAACACCGTCGACGGCGGCACGCACCTCTCCGGCTTCCGTTCCGCCCTCACACGCACCATCAACAATTTCGCTTCCAACGCCGGCATGCTCAAAGAGCAGAAAGACGAAGTCACCATCTCCGGCGACGACGTCCGCGAAGGCCTCGTCGCCGTCGTCAGTGTCCGCTTGCCGCAACCCCAGTTCGAAGGTCAGACCAAGGGCAAGCTCAACAGCGACATCAAGGGCGACGTTGAGCAACTCGTCAACGAAAAGCTCGGCGACTGGTTCGACAAGCATTCCACCGTCGCCCGCCGCATTATCGGCAAGTGCATTGACGCCGCCCGCGCCCGCGAAGCCGCCCGCAAGGCCCGCGAGCTTACGCGCCGCAAATCCGCTATGGATTCGAGCGGCCTGCCCGGTAAGCTGGCGGATTGCCAGGAGCGTGATCCTTCCAGGTGCGAACTCTTCGTCGTTGAGGGCGAGTCGGCCGGCGGCTCTGCAAAAATGGGCCGCGATCGCAAATACCAGGCCATCCTTCCCCTCAAGGGCAAAATCCTCAACGTCGAAAAAGCCCGCTACGACAAAATGCTGGGCCACGAAGAAATCCGCGCCATCATCACCGCGCTCGGCACAGGTATCGGCAAGGACGATTTCGATGCCGGCAAACTCCGCTATCACAAAATTATTCTGATGACCGACGCCGACGTCGACGGCTCGCACATCCGCACCCTGCTCCTCACCTTCTTCTTCCGCCACATGAAGGAACTCATTGAACGCGGCCACGTCTACATCGCCCAGCCGCCTCTCTATCGCGTGAAGCGGGGCAAGACCGAGCGCTACATCCGCGACGATCGCGAGTTTGCCCGCGAACTGATGAAGCGCGCCACCGAAGACCACATCGTGAAGGCCAAGGAAGGCGTCAATCTCGAAGGCGCCCGCCTCACCACTTTCCTTTTGAATGTTCAGGAGTACGATGCCGCTGCCGCCAAACTTGGCCGCCGCCTCCGCGAGCCCGGCCTCGTCGAACTCCTTGCCGAAAGCGGCCTCGAAAAGAAAACCGATTTCGAGGACAAAAAAGCGCTTGAGAAACTGCTGAAAGAGATCGACAAATCGAAACTCAAGCTCGAAGGCAAGATCGCCTTCGACGAGGAACACAGCCTCTACGAAATTCAGTTCGGCCTTCCGCACAACCAGAAAATTAGCTGGGGTGTCGCCTCGACCGCCGAATACAAGCGCCTGCGCGCCCTGGCCAAGCAGATCGAGGAATTCAACCATCCGCCGTTCACCGTCGCGCGCAACGGTACGAAAGTCACCCGGGAAAAGGCCACCGACGTCCTCAACTACGTCATGGAAGACGCCAAAAAAGATTTCACCATCACCCGATTCAAGGGCCTGGGCGAAATGAACGCCGAACAGTTGTGGGAAACCACCATGAACGCGGATACCCGTACGCTGCTGCAGGTCAAACTCGAGGACGCCGTCGCCGCCGAAGACATTTTCACCACGCTCATGGGCGAAAACGTCGAGGCGCGCCGCAAATTTATCGAGGACAACGCCCTCGAAGTCGTCAACCTCGATATCTAAGGGTAGCGCCGGCATCTTGCCGGCAAGCGTGACAGTTTCAAAAATTTGCAACAGCCGGTCTTTAGGCCGGAAAGTTTGAGATGAGTGCAAGGGATGCTCTACCAGTTGGGGTGGACGACATTACCGGGATTGCGCGGACTAAGCGTCAGCGAATTTCGCGCCGTTCCCACGTCCACGCCGGACAACGAAAAAGGCGTGGCTGTCAGCTTCACCGATCAGGCCGAATGCGAGTCTTTTTTGCGCTTGATCGAAGCTGAATTTGCAACAAGGCGCTTTACCAACGCCGCCGACGCGTTCGACACCGTCAAAGCATTCGCGATCGAACGCGCAAATCACTAAAACGAGTTTTGGCGTGCATTACCGCAGGACCATAACGAGCGAAGGTTGAGGACACATGGCAGACGAGCAGAACACATCAATACTCCTTCCCATCGACATCGAAGCCGAAATGCGCAAGTCGTATCTCGACTATGCGATGAGCGTCATCATCGCCCGCGCGCTTCCCGACGTGCGCGACGGCCTCAAGCCCGTCCAGCGCCGCATCCTCGTCGCCATGAACGACCTCGGCCTCGCCTCCAATCGTGGCTACCGCAAATGCGCCAAAATCTGCGGCGACACCTCCGGCAACTATCACCCGCACGGTGAAGCCGTAATCTATCCCGCTCTAGTCCGCGTCGCGCAAGACTTCAACATGCGCTACCCGTTGATAGACGGCCAAGGTAACTTCGGCTCCGTTGACGGCGATCCTCCGGCGGCCATGCGGTACACCGAAGCTCGCCTGGCAAAAATCACCGAAGACATTCTCGCCGATCTCGAAAAAGAAACCGTCGACTTCATCCCCAACTTCGACCAGACCCGCGAAGAACCAGTCGTCCTGCCCTCGCGCATTCCGAATCTTCTCGTCAACGGCGCCAGCGGCATCGCCGTCGGTATGGCCACCAACATTCCCCCGCACAACCTCCGCGAAATCGTCGACGCCGCGATTCTCCTCATCGAAAAACCCGACACCCCGCTGAAAGAAATCATGAAGATCGTTCCCGGCCCCGACTTTCCGACCGGCGCTTATATCGCGGGCAGGGAAGGCATCGAAGCCGCCTATCGCACTGGCCGCGGCAGCTTCATCATGCGCGCCAAAGCCGCCATCGAAGATGCTGGCAAGGACCGCGAAAATATCGTCATCACCGAAATCCCGTATCAGGTCAACAAGTCGAAGCTCATCGAACGCATCGCCGAACTCGTCCAGACCAAGAAAATCGAAGGCATCTCCGACGTGCGCGACGAATCTTCCCGCGAAGGAATGCGCATCGTCGTCGAGCTGAAGCGCGGCGAAGAGTCCCAGCTCATACTCAATAATCTTTTCAAGTACACCCAGATGCAGGAATCCTTCGGCATGATCCTGCTCTCCATCGTCGCCGGACAGCCGCGCGAACTCGGCTTGATTCCGATGATCAAGCTCTTCATCGAACATCGCATGGAAGTGGTTCGCCGCCGCACCATCTTCGAGCTTCGCAAAGCCGAAGAGCGCGAACACATCCTGGTCGGCTACCAGATCGCGCTCGACCATCTCGACAATGTGATCCGCGTCATCCGGGGCAGCGGCAGCCGCGCCGAAGCCAAGGAAAACCTGTTCAAGTATTTCAGTGAGCAGGACGTCACCATCACCGAAAACGGCAAGTCCAAGAAGCTCGAAGGCGTGAAGCTCGATGGCCGCAAGTATCGCTTTGTCGGCGCCGCCGAAATCGAAGCCGCCGGCCGCGGCAACTCCCTCACCCTCAGCTACGCGCAAATCGATGCCATCCTCGAACTGCAATTGCACCGCCTTACGCAGCTCTCCATCGACGAAATTCTCAAGGAACTGAAGTCCATCCGCGACCTGATCGCCGAGTTGCGCGAAATCCTCGCCAGCGACAAGAAGCTCAAGCAGGTCATCACCGGTGAACTGCGCGAAGTCCACAAAGCCTACGGCGACGACCGCCGTACCCAGATCGTGGACAAAGTCGACGAGATCAAGCTCGAAGATCTCATCGCCGACACCGACCAGTTAATCACCGTCAGCCACGCCGGCTACATCAAGCGCACGCCCGCGGACGTCTATCGCCACCAGTCGCGCGGCGGCAAAGGCCGCATCGGCGCCAAGACCAAGGAAGAAGACTTCGTCGAGCATCTCTTCGTCGCCTCGGCGCACAGCTACATCCTGCTCTTCACTTCCAAGGGCCGCGTCTACTGGCTGAAGGTTTACGAACTTCCCGAAGCCGCCGCTGCAACGCGCGGGAAAGCCATCTCCAGCCTGGTGAAATTCCAGGAAGATGAAAAGCTCACCGCTCTTGTCGCCGCCACGAATCTCGAGGAAGAAGGCCGCTTCGTCTTCCTTGCCACCAAAGACGGCACGGTAAAGAAATCCACCCTAACGGAATTTTCCAATCCGCGTTCCACCGGCATCATTGCCATCAATCTCGAAGCCGACAACGAACTTATCGGCGCCAAGCTCACCGACGGCAAGCAGATGATCTTCCTCGCCAGCCACGAAGGCCAGGCCATCCTCTTCCGC
>DASSGS010000048.1:0-92666 GCA_035693365.1 Candidatus Acidiferrum sp.
ACGGTGTTACTTTATAAAAGAGATTCGAGCGGCGGTTGCTGTGAGGAAGGTAAACAGGTCGCTAAAATTATCACCAAGAAAAACGGGAGGTTTGAGTTCAAGAACCTTTCTCCTGGTGGATATTGGGTAGTTGCAATCATCGATGCCCATGCTTACAAGATGGCGATTGAATATTCGCGCGCCGCAAAAGATATAAGTGACTGCTCGAAGTACCTTTATACGGTCGAGCGGACCGGCAATTTTGGAATGAAAGTGATCGTGACCGTTACTTAACATGCCTAAACGCAAAGACATCCACAAGATTCTCATTATTGGCTCCGGCCCGATCGTGATTGGGCAGGCGTGCGAGTTTGACTATTCGGGCGCGCAGGCGTGCAAGGCGCTGCGGGCCGAAGGGTATGAAGTGGTGCTGGTGAATTCCAACCCGGCGACCATCATGACCGATCCGGAATTGGCGAATCGCACGTACATCGAGCCGCTCACCAAGGAATATCTCGAAGAAATCCTTATCAAGGAAAAACCGGACGCGCTGCTGCCGACGGTTGGCGGGCAGACCGCGTTGAATCTTGCCGTGGAGCTTGCCGAAGGCGGCATTCTCGAAAAACACAAGGTGGAGATGATCGGGGCGTCGCTTCGCGCAATTAAGGTTGCGGAGGATCGCTTGTGGTTCAAGGATGCTTGCCGGAAGATCGGCCTGGAAGTGCCCGCATCGGCGCTGGTGAATAACGCGCAGGATGCGCTTCGGCTTTGCGATCAGCTTGGGTTTCCGCTGGTGATTCGGCCGTCGTTCACGCTGGGGGGGACGGGCGGAGCGATTGCTTATAACAAGGAAGAGTTTGCCGACGCTATCGCGCACGCGCTGGACATGAGCCCGGTGCACGAAGCGCTGGTGGAAGAATCGGTGCTCGGCTGGAAAGAGTACGAGCTGGAAGTGATGCGCGACTTCCGCGACAACTTCGTGGTGATCTGCACGATTGAAAATTTCGATCCGATGGGAGTGCACACCGGCGATTCGATCACCGTCGCGCCGGCGCAAACGCTGACCGACAAGGAATACCAGCGGATGCGCGATGCCGCCGCGGCCATCATTCGCGAAGTCGGCGTGGAAACCGGCGGGTCGAACGTGCAGTTCGCCATTAATCCGGAAAACGGCAAGATGGTGGTCATTGAGATGAACCCGCGCGTTTCGCGCAGCTCCGCGCTGGCCAGCAAAGCCACGGGGTTTCCGATCGCCAAGATTGCCGCGCGGCTGGCCGTCGGGATGACGCTGGACGAAATTCCGAACGACATTACGCAGAAAACGCCCGCCTGTTTCGAGCCGACCATTGATTACGTGGTGGTGAAGATTCCCAAGTGGCAGTTCGAGAAATTTCCCGGAGCCGACAGCACACTGGGAACGCAGATGAAATCGGTCGGCGAGGTGATGGCCATCGGACGCACGTTCAAGGAATCGCTGCAGAAGGCGATTCGCTCGCTGGAGCCGAGCACGCCGTGGCGGGCGCCCGCGGAAACGCCGGACTCCCTGCTGCGGGAGAAGCTGGCAACGCCGCGGCCCGACCGCATCCACTGGCTGTTGACGGCGGTTGAACGCGGATTGCCCGCGGCGGAGATCTGCGATCTCACCAAGATTGATCCGTGGTTCATTAACCAGATTGTGGAGATGAACCTCGTGAACCGCCGGGCCGCCAGCGTGACGGTGGAGACGGCTTCGAAAGATCTGTTGCGCGAAGTGAAACGCGTGGGAACGAGCGACGAGCAGCTTGCGCAAATCTGGAAGACCACTCCGGCCGTGGTTCGCCTGCAGCGGGCGCGCTATGGAGTCGCTCCGGTCTTCAAGCGCGTGGATACCTGCTCCGCGGAATTCGAATCGTTCACGCCGTATATGTATTCGACGTATGAGGAAGAGGACGAGACCGACGCCACGCCGAAACAAAAGATCATGATTTTGGGCAGCGGGCCCAACCGCATCGGGCAGGGAATTGAGTTCGATTATTGTTGCGTGCACGCTTCTTTCGCGCTGCGCGCCGATGGGTTCGAGACCATCATGGTCAACTGCAATCCGGAAACGGTTTCGACGGACTACGACACCTCCGACCGTTTGTACTTCGAGCCGCTCACGCTCGAAGACGTTCTGGCGATCGTTGAACGGGAAAAGCCTCACGGGGTGATCGTGCAGTTCGGCGGGCAAACACCGCTGAATCTGGCGCTGGAACTGAAACGCAACGGCGTCTCGATTGTGGGTACCGCACCGGAATCGATCGACCTGGCGGAAGACCGCCGCCGGTTCGGCCGTCTGCTTGATGAATTGCGAATTCCGCAGCCGCGGAATGGCACGGCGCTTGTTCCGGAAGAAGCCGCGCGCGTGGCGGGCGAAATCGGCTTGCCGGTTTTGGTTCGCCCCAGCTATGTGCTTGGCGGCCGCGCCATGGTGATCGCCTACGACGTAAACACGGTGCAGGAGTATGTGGCGCAAGCCGCGCTGATGGGGCCCGCTCGCCCGGTTTTGATTGACCAATTCCTGGAAGAGGCGACGGAAGTGGATGTGGACGCGCTGGCCGACGGGACCGACGTGGTGATCGGCGGGATCATGGAGCACATCGAAGAGGCCGGGGTGCACTCGGGGGACTCTTCGTGTGTGCTGCCGCCGGTGAGCCTGTCGCCGAAAATTCTGGACACGATCCGCGATTACACCAAGCGCTTGGCGCTGGCGCTGAAAGTGGTTGGATTGATGAACGTTCAGTACGCCATCCAGCGCGACACCGTTTATGTTCTCGAAGTGAACCCGCGCGCCTCGCGAACGGTGCCGTATGTCAGCAAGGCCACAGGAGTGCCGCTGGCAAAAATTGGCGCGCGATTGATGGTTGGGCGCCGGCTGGCGGATATGAACCTGCCCCTGGTGCATTCAAACGGGGTGGCGGAAATTGCGGTGCACGATTTCTACTCGGTGAAATCGCCGGTGTTCCCGTTCAACAAATTCCGCGGGGTGGATACGATTCTTGGGCCGGAGATGCGCTCGACCGGCGAGGTGATGGGAATTTCCACGTCCTACGGGCAAGCGTTTGCGAAGGCACAACTTGCCGCGGGACAGAAATTGCCGAGCAGCGGAACGGTGTTCATCAGCGTGAACGACCGAGACAAGAGGCAGCTCGGCTCCATTGGCAAGGAACTCGTGTCGCTCGGTTTCAAGATCGTCGCGACGCGCGGCACCGCCTCCGCACTGCATGCGACCGGTGTACCGTGCGAGGAAGTGTACAAAGTGAACGAAGGCCGGCCCAACATCGTGGACCTGATCAAGACCAGCAAGGTACAACTGGTGATCAACACGCCGCTCGGGCGCGAATCTTTCTACGACGAGAAATCCATTCGCCGCGCTGCGATTCGGTACAACATTCCGTGCATCACCACGCTTTCGGCGGCCCACGCCGCCGTCCGCGGCATCCACGCACTGATTGAACTGAAGCGGGAAGTCTCCTGCCTGCAGGACCTGCACAGCAGTCGCGTCGCCGCCACGGGCAATCCTGGAAGCGGAGACTAACGATGAACGTCAGCGGCATATTTCCGGCGCTTACGACGCCATTTGAACCGGATGGCAGCGTTTCGATTTCCGGTGTGAAGCACAACATCGGGCTCTACAACCGTACAGGGCTTGCGGGTTATGTGGTGCTGGGTTCGACGGGCGAATCAGTCCTGTTATCGCGCGAAGAGGGCGAACAACTGCTTGTCGCCGTGAAAGAAGCGGCGGCTCCGGGAAAAATCCTGATCGCGGGCACCGGGGCGGAATCGACGGCGGAGACGATTGTGCGGACGAAGCGCGCGGCGGCGCTTGGGTACCAAGTGGCGCTGGTCAAGACGCCTTACTACTACAAGCCGGCGTACCGCACGGAACATTTCCTGACACATTACCGGGCCGTGGCGGACGCGTCTCCGATTCCCGTGCTGCTTTATTCGGTGCCGGTCTTCACGAACGTTACGCTGGAGTCGCCGGAGATTATCGCGCTGGCCCAGCATCAGAACATCATCGGCATCAAGGACAGTTCCGGGAGTATCCAGCGGATCGGCGAGGTCGTGGCCGGGGCGCCTGCTGACTTCCAAGTTTTGACCGGCGGCGCACCCGTGGTTTATCCCGCGCTGGCGGTCGGGGGGCGTGGAGCGGTTCTGGCGCTGGCCGATCTGTTGCCGGAAAAGTGTGTGGAGCTGTTCCAGCACTTTCAGCAGGGGCGGCACGAAGAGGCTCGGCGGTTGCAACGGCAACTGGTGGGCGCGTCCAAGCTGGTGATTTCCGAAAACGGAATCGCGGGGCTGAAATTCGGCATGGATCTGCGCGGTTACAAAGGCGGAATCCCTCGGCCACCCTTGCTGCCCCTGAAGGAAGAGAAGAAAAACGCCATTGCGGCGCTGGTGGGGGAACTCCATCCGGCGGCGGCGCGCGTCTAACCACTGGCCACCGGCGCTGGCCGAAGCCGTGCCTGGTTGCCGTGACCTTTTACCCGGACTATCATCTAAACGCTCATGGACTGTCGCGCCCTTTTACCCTCCAGCCTGCCGCACACCAGCAAGCTTATCCACGATTACACTGAGAATTTTTCCCGCCTGCAGAATTTTTACGAGCACAAACCGGAATTGCAGTCCGCCGAAGCCTACGCCCGGCAGTTGGATTTTCCCGCCGACCGGCGGAGGCAGGTTGCGGCGATCCTGCGGGCCGACAATCTTGGATTCGGAAGTGGTGAGGAAACGGAAAATAATCTGCGGCGGCTGGAAAATGGGGCGGTGGCGATTGTCAGCGGGCAGCAGGTGGGACTCTTCGGTGGACCGGCGTACGCTTTTTATAAGGCGCTGACGGCGATTGAATCCGCGCGCGAGCTTTCGCTTTCCGGGGTAGAAGCGGTTCCGATTTTCTGGATGGCCACGGAAGACCATGACATTGACGAGATCCGCCATACTACGTGGTTTCATGAAGGAAAGCTGCACAAGCTGGCGTTGCCACCGCCAGCCGAAGAAGCGCGCCCCGCAGGCCGTGTTCCGCTTGGCAGCGAGATCGAAGGTTTGCTGCGGGAGATTGAGGACAGCCTCACGGTCCCCGGAGGGTTCGAGCTGCTGGAGCTTCTTCGGTCGTGTTATACCCCACGGGAGACCTACGGAAGTTCCTTCGCCAAGCTGTTCGCCAAACTTTTTTCCCCGCACGGCCTGATTCTTCTTGATCCGCTCAATCCCAGCCTTCACGCCATCGCCGCTCCGGTCCTCCGGCAGGCGCTGGAACAGCGCGACGAACTGAATGAAGCGCTGCTCCAACGCGACAGGGAACTTGAAAAGGCAGGTTATGCGGCGCAGGTGAAGGTGACCTCGAAAAGCACGCTGCTTTTCGCGATGGATGGCGGGAAACGAGAAGTGATCAGCGCCGCGAATGGAAAGTTTTCATTCGGCGGGAAATCGGTTGCGCGTCAGGAGTTGATCGACCGGGTATCTGCGCAGCCGGAATCGTTCAGCCCGAATGCGCTGCTCCGGCCGCTGATGCAGGATTATCTTTTGCCGACGGCGGCCTATTACGGCGGCCCGGCGGAAATCGCCTACTTCGCGCAGTCGCAGGTGCTCTATAAACGGCTACTGGGGCGCATGCCGGTCCTGTTGCCGCGCGCCGACTATACGCTGGTCGACCCGAAAGCTGTCCGCATCCTGGAAAAATACAAATTGAAAGTCGAAGACGCGTGGCTCGGCTCGCAGGAACTGCTGAAGAAGATGTATTCCAAGAACGTGCCGGAAGAGTTGGCACGTTCGTTTGCCGGCAGCCTGGGACAGATTGAAGAAAGCATAGCCCGGCTGGACAAGGCCATCGGCGAAGTGGACCCTACGATTCAAGGGACGGTCGCGCGGGCCGGGAAGCGGATTCGCTATCAGGTGGACAAAATGCGGGCCAAGACGGGCGCGGCCCTGGATCGCCACGAAAAAATCGTGGAGAAGCACGCGGACTTCCTGGAAAATCTGCTTTACCCGCACAAGGGGCTGCAGTCGCGCGATCTTTCATTCCTTCCGTTTCTGCTGCGCCTGGGCGGCGGAGGACTGGGTGAACTGCAGAAACTCGCCTGCGCCAAAAAAACCGGCCAGCATTACATCGTTTCGATTCCCTGATCCGCCCGCGGGAGGCAAATATGCAATCGATTCGCGTGCGAACCGCCCGGCGCACCCAGATGGTGGACGTCACCCAGGAAGTGCAGAGGGTAGTGACGGCGCTGGGCGTTAGAACTGGAACCTGTTATTTATACGTGCCGCACACGACCGCGGGTGTGCTGATCAACGAGCACGCCGATCCCGACGTGGCCTCCGATGCTGAAGGAGCGCTTGACCGGCTGGTTCCTGCCGCAGGCCACTATCGCCACGCGGAAGGAAATTCCGATTCGCACGTCAACAAGACGATGCTGGTCGGCACGACGCAGTTTGTGTTTGTGGAAGAGGGCAAACTGGCGCTCGGGCGCTGGCAAGGCATTTTCTTCGCGGAGTTCGACGGGCCACGGGAACGCCACCTCTATGTGAAAGTGCTTCCCGACCGCGTCTGAGGCGAGAATCAAAAGTCTGAACGGACATGCAAACGAACCGATGCTGGACATTTTGTCTTAATTAGTGTATATACACTAATGTGTTCTCCTGGGACGCCCGGAAAGCCCGCATCAATCTGGAGAAACACGGTGTCTCTTTCGAAGAGGCAGCGACTGTCTTTACGGACCCGGGAGCGCTCGAATGGGAAGATGTGGCGCATTCCAGCGAGGAAGAACGGCTAAAAAGGCTGGGTTGCTCAGCATCGGGAACAATTTTGATACTGGTCTATACCTGTCGAAGGAGTAGAAATGGCCAAGAAACAATCCGGCTCATCAGTGCGCGTCGCGCGAGCGCGAAAGAGCGAAAGACATACTTCGCGTGAAGCGATCGACTTTTCGGATATTCCGGAATCGACGGATGCCGAGCTCAGGGGCGCTCGCCGGGTTGGGCGTCCGCGTACAGGAAATGCCAAGCAGCTCATCGCACTTCGCATCTCGCCGCAACTGCTTGCGCAACTCCGCCGTCTGGCGGCGAAACAGGATAAGCCCTACCAAACCTTGATCCACGACCTGCTGGAAAAAGCGGCTGGCCGCAAAGTAGCGTAAGCTGTCTGCCTGAAGAACCACCCGGTAAATCCAGTCGAGGCATCAGGCGCATTGACCCTTCCAACCGGCGTCGACATTCATACATTCTCCAAAAGCGGCATCTGGCGCGTGATTTTCGCTTCGGCGGCCGGCACGATGATCGAGTGGTACGACTTTTTCATCTTTGGCAGCCTGGCCGTGGTGCTTTCGCAGAAATTTTATCCGCCTGGGAATGAGACGTTTGCTTATATCGCGTACCTGTCCACGTTCGCGGTGGGCTTCGTGGTGCGGCCATTCGGGGCGCTTTTTTTCGGGGGCATCGGCGATCGGGTGGGCCGCAAATACGCGTTTCTGGTCACGCTCAGCGTGATGGGCGGGGCCACGGCGTTGATCGGATTTCTTCCCAGCTTTAAAACCGGCGGCTGGATTTCTCCCGTCGTCCTGATCCTGATACGAGCGCTGCAGGGGCTGGCCGTCGGCGGGGAATATGGCGGCGCCGCGGTCTACGTAGCGGAGCATGTGCCGGACAACAAGCGCGGCTACTACACCAGTTTTATTCAGATTACCGCGATGCTCGGTTTTTTTGCTTCGCTCTTCGTGATTATCGCCACGCAGCGTTCGATGTCGGTTGAGGCTTTTGGCGCGTGGGGCTGGCGCATTCCGTTCCTGCTGTCGCTGGTGCTGGTGAGTCTTTCGTTTTACATCCGGCTGCGCATGAAGGAATCGCCGATTTTCTCCGCGATTCAGGGGGCGGGGAAGATCTCGCGCAATCCGCTGAAGGAGGCATTTAGCGGCTGGGGCAACATCCGGCAGGTGCTGATCACATTGTTTGGGGCAACGGCGGCGCAAGGCGTGCTGGCGTATTCTGCGGAATTTTATTCGCTGTTCTATCTGCAGACGATCCTGAAGGTGAATCAGCAGACCGCCAGCATCATTGTGGCGGTGGCGCTGCTGTTTTCTGTGCCAACGCTGATCGGCTTCGCCGTGCTCTCCGACCGCGTGGGGCGCAAATGGATGATGATGGCGGCGTGTGCGCTCGGAATAATTACATGGTTCCCGATTTACAAGGCGATGCAGCATGCGGCGCGTAATAACGTAGTCTCCGTCGGCTCCACAAAGAACAAAGTTACCGGCGCGATCACGCTTTCGCCGATGACGAAGGATGCGCTGACCTCGCAAGTCGTTCCCGCGAAAGAGGCGGAGCAGCCGGATATCGCGAGATTGATTCTTCTGGTCTACGCGCAGCTGTTTGTGTTTACGATGATTTATGCGCCGATGGCGGCCTACCTGGTGGAGGCTTTCCCGGCCCGCATCCGCTATACGTCGCTTTCGCTGCCGTACCACATCGGCAATGGCATTTTTGGCGGGTTGCTTCCGGTCATTGGGCTTTCGCTTTGCGCCGCCACGGGGAATATTTATGCCGGGCTCTACTATCCGCTGGGAATTTGCGCGATTACGCTGGTGGTCGGCGGTTTGTTTCTGAAAGAGACGCACGCCACGCGCATCTGGGACGAAGTCGGCGAGAGCGCCGGCGGGCACTAGCTCTGTGCTACTGTTTTAAGTGATGGGCAAGCTCGGCGTTTACATTCAGGTTCCGTTTTGCCAGACGAAATGCACTTACTGCAATTTCCATACCGGAGTGGTGTCGCCGGGCCGCTTTGCTCCCTACGCCGCGGCCGTGAGCAGGGAAATCGCCGATCATCGTCGGCTGCTGGAATCCGGCGGGGTAACTGGTTCGACGTTGAGCGAATTGCGCGGGCACTCGGTGGATACAGTCTATGTCGGCGGGGGAACGCCTAGTCTTCTTGAGCCGGAACTTCTCGTTTCCATGCTTGATGCGCTCCGTGCGAACCTGGATTGTTCTTTCGCAGAAGTCACGCTGGAAGCGGACCCGGAAACGATTGACGCTGAAAAAGCCGCGGCTTGGGTGGCCGCCGGATTCAACCGCATTAGTTTTGGCACGCAATCGTTTATTGACGAAGAATTAAAAGCGGCCGGGCGGATGCACCGCCGCGAAGATATCTATCGCGCCGTTCCGATTCTCCGCGCCGCGGGGATCGGCAACATCAGTTTTGATCTTATTGCCGGGCTGCCGAAACAGACGGATCCTTCCTGGAGGCAATCGCTCCGCGAAGCCATCGGGCTTGGCCCCGAACACATTTCGATTTACATGATGGAAATTGACGAGGGCAGCCGCCTGGGACTGGAAGTATTGCAAAGCGGCTCGCGATACAGCGCGCGGGATTTGCCGTCCGAGGAGTCGATGGCGGAGTTCTATGAACTGGCTCAGGCGGAGTTGCGAGCAGCGGGATACGGGCAGTACGAAATTTCCAACTGGGCGAAGCCGGGATTCGAGTCTCGCCACAATCTGAAATATTGGAGGCGCGAGCCGTATCTGGGCTTCGGAGCGGGTGCACATTCTTTTGCTGGAACGCAGCGCTGGGCCAATCGCCACGATGCCGCGGCATATGTCGCCACGATCTCCGACGGGAAGTCCGCCATTGAAACGGTTGATGCGATTACACCCGCGCTGGCGCTTGAAGAAGAGTTTTTCCTCGGCCTCCGGCAACTTTCTGGCATCGATCTTGGGAGCATTGAGCGCAAATACGGGCTCAGCCTCGGTGAAAAGGTCAGCGAACTTTCCCTGCGGGGCATGGTGGAAAAGCACGGAGACAATCTTCGTCTCCCGTCCGATAAATTGAGCATCTCGAACGAAATCATCGTGGAGTTACTACGATCTGTGCAGATTGCCGCTTGAGCGGCGAGGCGGCCGGCTTCCAACCGGCGGCGATTCAACGGAGAAGAGTGCTTGCCGGCAAGATGCCGGCGCTACCGGCTGGCCTGTCCGGCTTTGCAATAGAATTTGAATCGTTTTAGGCTTTGAGCGAGGAAACCCATGACGTACACCGTCGCAAAAGGAAATCAGCTTACGGATCCCGATCACGTTTCGCCCATCGCGGGGGCTGTCGATCTGCGAAGCGACACAGTGACGCTTCCCAGCGAGGAGATGCGCCGCGCCATGGCCGCGGCGGAGGTGGGCGACGATGTGTACGGCGAGGATCCCACGGTCAACAAATTGCAAAAGCGGGCTGCCGAGATTTTCGGGAAGGAAGCGGCTCTCTTCGTTCCTACCGGCTGCATGGGCAACCTGATCGCGATCAAGATCTGGACGCATCACGGCAACGAAGTCGTGTGCGAAGACCGCAGCCACGTCAACCTGTACGAACTGGCCTCGATGTCGGCGATTGCGGGGTGCATGCCGCGAGCGGTTCGCGGTGGGGACGACGGGATCCTGACGTGGAAGCAGATTGAGCCGTCTATCCGCCCGAAAATCTATTACGACTCGCAGACCGCGCTGGTTTGCCTCGAAAACACCAGCAACATGGCCGGCGGCACGGTTTATCACACCTCGCGTGTGGACGAAATTTGCGAACGCGCCCATGCACTCGGCCTGAAAGTGCATTTGGACGGCGCACGCATCTTCAATGCTGCCGCGGCGCTCGGCGACAACGTCGCCAACATGACCAGGAACGTCGATTCCGTAATGTTCTGCCTCTCCAAAGGGCTTGGCGCTCCGGTTGGCTCCATGATTCTGGGCTCGAAGGAATTTATCGAACGCGCCCGCGTATATCGCAAAATGTTTGGCGGCGGGATGCGCCAGGTCGGGGTGATCGCGGCTGCCGGATTGGTGGCGCTAGAAACTTCTCCCGCGCGCCTGCACGAAGACCACGCTAACGCGAAACATCTTGCGGAGGGGATCGCGAAAATTCCGGGGCTGAAAATTGAACCCGCAAGCGTGAAGACCAATATCGTGATTTTCGATTGCGGCGCCAGCGGCATGAATGCCGTGGAACTTTGCGACGCGCTGCACGAGCGCGGCATCTGGGCGCAGGACACGGCGTTCCATTCGGTGCGCATGGTGACGCACTGGAACGTCAGCCGGGCCGGAATTGAGCGGGCCATCCACGAACTGAATACTGTGGTGCGAAAGAAAAAAGGCCAGGTAGCCTGAGTCCAATCTGATTTAGAATCGTCATCCAGTTGCCAAAGGAAACCTGACCATGAAAAACATGTCCCCTCGCTGGTGTGCGTTTGCGCTGACACTGCTGCTGGCGTTCGCGCTGGATGCCCGGATCGCGCGCGCACAGCAGACGACTGCTCCCACTGCTGACGAAGCCAAACGGTTCATCGAGCATGCCGAGCAGGAACTCGCCGAGCTGGAACTGAAAGCATCGCGCGCCGCCTGGGTTCAAGTGAATTTCATCACCTTTGACACGGAGAACATCGCCTCCGAGGCCGACGAAGCCGCGAACACCGCCGCCACGAACTACGCCAAGCTTGCCCATCGCTACGATAAAGTGGCGCTGCCTCCGGAGCTGGCCCGCAAGCGGCTGCTGCTGGAGCATGCGACCCAATTTCCCGCTCCCGACGATGCGAAAGCGCAAAAGGAGCTGGCCGGGATACTGACTTCGCTGGAGGGCGATTACGGAAGAGGGAAGTGGTGCCCGGATAGCGCTGGGAAGTCCTGCCTCGACATCACAAAAATTGAACGCCTGCTTGCCACCAGTCGCGATCCCGAAGAGATGAAGCGCGCCTGGCTTGGCTGGCACGCCGTCGGCGCGCCGATGCGCGATCGCTACGCGCGCATGGTGGAACTTGGCAACGCGGGATCGCGCGAACTCGGATATAGCGATGCAGGGGCCCTGTGGCGCTCGAAATACGACATGCCCCCGGATGAATTCGCGCGCGAACTGGATCGCGTATGGGAGCAGCTTCGTCCGCTGTATCTTTCGCTGCACGCCTACGTGCGCGGACAACTGGCGAAGAAATACGGAAAAGAAATTGTTCCGGCGAACGGGCCAATTCCAGCGCATCTGCTCGGCAATCCGTGGGCCCAGGAGTGGAACAACGTTTACGAGCTGATGGACTCGCCCAAGCCCGCGCAAAGCTATGACCTGACGAAGATTCTGGTGGACCGCAAAACCGACGCGCGCGGCATGGTCAAGTACGGGGAAAACTTTTTTTCTTCCATCGGTTTCGCGCCGCTGCCGGAAACTTTCTGGGAGCGCTCGCTCTTTACCAAGCCGCAGGATCGCGACGTGGTGTGCCACGCCAGCGCGTGGGACGTGGATTCCAAAAACGATTTGCGCATCAAGATGTGCATTCAGATCACCGAGGAAGATTTCCGGGTGATCCACCACGAACTCGGGCACAACTACTACCAGCGCGCGTATAACCAGCAGCCTCCTCTTTTCCAGGGCAGCGCCAACGACGGATTCCACGAAGCCGTCGGCGACACCATCGCGCTGTCGGTGACGCCGGAATATCTGAAGACCATCGGCTTGATTGACGCGGTTCCACCCGCCTCCGGCGATACGGATTATCTGCTGCGGCAGGCGCTCGAAAAGGTGGCATTTTTGCCGTTCGGCCTGGTGATTGATAAATGGCGTTGGGATGTGTTTTCCGGAAAGATCAAACCCGCGGAATACAACAAAGCGTGGTGGGAGCTGCGGCAGAAGTATCAGGGTGTGGCGCCGCCAGTTGCGCGAACGGAAGCGGACTTCGATCCCGGCGCGAAATATCACGTGCCTGCCAACGTCTCCTACATGCGTTATTTTCTGGCGCGGATTTACCAGTTCCAGTTTCAGCGCGCACTTTGCAAGACGGCGGGCTACGACGGGCCGCTGAATCGCTGCTCAATCTACGGGAACAAAGTGGCCGGGGAAAAGCTGAATGCGATGCTCAGTCTGGGGGAGAGCAAGCCGTGGCCCGAGGCCCTGGAAACGATGACCGGGCAGCGGCAACTAGATGCCAGCGCCCTGGCGGACTATTTCGCGCCGCTGAAAACCTGGCTCGACGCCCAGAACAAAAAGAACAACTATCCGGTGGGCTGGTAAATCAACCCCGGAACGCAGCGCCTCCTGCTGCTCCCGGTTGACTTTCTCCTTTCCCTGTTTCGCCAGGCACACGCAGTTTTCAGGCAACTCGTGCGCGAAATTGCATCATAAGATAAACTTGTAGACGCTATATACAAAACTATCAGCCGAGGAACCCGTGGATTTCACCTTCACCGAGGAACAAAGGCAACTCCGCAAGTCCGTCCGCGAATTCGCCGAAGGCGAAATCGCGCCGCACGTCATGGAATGGGACGAAGCTTCGCGCTTTCCCCTGGAACTCCTCCCGAAACTCGCGGAAATGGGCCTGCTCGGCGTGATTTTCCCCGAAGAGTACGGCGGGGCGGGCCTCGGCTACATCGAATACGCCACCGTGATCGAGGAGCTTTCGCGGGTGGACGGTTCGGTCGGCCTGTTCGTAGCGGCGCACAATTCGCTTTGCAGCAACCACATCTACAAATTTGGCACCGAAGAGCAGAAGCGCAAGTACCTTGCCCCGCTGGCGCAGGGCAAAAAACTGGGCGCGTGGTCGCTTACCGAACCGGAAGCCGGCTCCGACGCCGGCGGCACGCGGACAACCGCGGTGCGCAGCGGCGGGCACTGGGTTTTGAACGGCTCGAAAACGTTCACCACCAACGGCCACTATGCGGACACTTGCGTGGCGATGGCGGTTACCGACAAATCCAAGGGCTCGCATGGGATCAGCGCGTTTATCCTTGAAAAGGGAATGCCCGGTTTTCGCCCCGGGAAGAAAGAAAACAAGCTGGGCATGAGGGCCAGCGATACGTCGGAGGTGATTTTCACCGATTGCAAGGTTCCGGCGGAAAATCTGCTTGGGCCCGAAGGCGAGGGTTTTACAGGCAGCTTGAAGATTCTGGACGGCGGGCGCATCTCCATCGCGGCGCTCGGCCTCGGCATGGCCCAGGGCGCGCTCGATGCAGCATTGAAGTACGCCAAGCAGCGCAAGCAGTTCGGCCAGGCGATCAGCGAATTCCAGGCCATCCAGTTCAAGCTGGCGGATATGGCGACGGAAGTGGAAGCTGCGCGCCTGCTGGTGTACCAGGCGGCGTGGCTTGCCGATCAGAAAGATGTGCGCTTTACGCGCGAATCCAGCATGGCCAAACTGTTCGCCGGCGAGGTGGCGGTACGCGTTGCCAACGAGTGCGTGCAGATTCATGGCGGCTACGGATTCATCAAAGACTATCCGGCGGAAAAGTTTTACCGCGACGTGAAGCTGTGCACCATCGGCGAGGGCACCAGCGAAATTCAGAAGCTGGTGATTGCCCGGCAGTTGCTCGGAAAAAGATAAATCACCTGTAGCTCAGGCCTTCAGGCCTGAGGGGTTTCGTGGCCTGGTCGCAATTTGTGCCGGGGTAGGGGAAAACCTCACCCTGAAGGGGTGAGCTACTGGATTGTCGCGTATCTCACTGCGGTCGGGATGACCGATTCTTGGAGTTGAGGTAGTCTGCTAAAGGTATGCTCGCGTTTAACGCCTTCCCATCGAACAGGTTCGCTTCACAATGACCGCTGACGTGAAAGACTGGGCCGCCAAGGTCCGCGGCGGCGACGTGCGGGCGATTTCGCGCGCGATTACCGCTATCGAAAATCATTCGGCGGAAGCGGAAGAACTGCTTCGACAGCTTTTTCCGCATACTGGGAACGCGTATCTCACCGGTGTCACAGGCGCGCCCGGAACCGGTAAGAGCACACTAGTGGATCGGTTGGCTGCCTATCACCGGAAGCGCGAAGACCGTGTGGGAGTGGTTGCAGTGGATCCGACCAGTCCGTATTCCGGCGGGGCGATTCTGGGCGACCGCATCCGGATGCAGGGGCACGCCGGCGACACAGGGATATTTATTCGGTCGATGGCTACGCGTGGTTTTCTCGGCGGGCTTGCGAGAGCGACGGCGGAGGTTGCGCTGCTTCTCGACGCGGCCGGGAAGCGACAGGTGCTGATTGAAACCGTTGGGGTGGGCCAGGATGAAATCGACATCGTGCGGCTGGCCGACTGCGTGCTGGTGGTTCTGGTTCCCGGCCTTGGCGACGACATTCAGAATATGAAGGCCGGTTTGATGGAGATCGGCGACATTTTTGTTCTGAACAAAGCCGATCGCGAAGGCGCTGACAGGCTGGAAGAACAGTTGCACGCGATGCTTTCGCTGGTGATGCCGAGGGATGGCTGGCATCCGCCGGTGATTCGCACGGTGGCGACGGAAAATCGCGGCATCGAGGAACTTGCAGGCACCGTCGAGAAATTCCGTAAACATTTCGAGTCGAGCGGCCAGCGGCAGCAGAAGTACGTGGAGCACTGGCAGAATCGATTGATCGAAATGCTGGAATCGCGGCTGCTGGAGAAAGTTCTTGGCGGTAAGGAAGGCGAGGCAAGGCTGCGGGCGTTGGCGGTTGAAGTGGCGGAACGGAAGAAAGACCCGTTCACCGCCGTATCGGAAATTCTCAAAGGAGCACGCCTGGTCGAATGAGGCCTGTGTAGCGGCCGCCTTCTGAGGCGGGCGCATTTCGACCCGCACCTAAACTCCATGCACTTGGGTGACATCGAAGTTCGTTATCTGGACGGCGGGAACTTCTGGTTGGACGGCGGCGCCATGTTTGGCGTGGTGCCGAAAGTATTCTGGGACAAGAAATCGCAGCCGGACGAAAAGAATCGCATCCGCTTGCGCGCGAATTCGCTGCTCGTACGCGCTCACGGGAAAACAATCGTCATCGAAACCGGCAACGGGACCAAGTGGGACGCGAAGCAGCGAGCCATCTATGGTGTGCAGGACGGCGATCCGCTTATGGCCTCCCTCGCGAAACAAAGGGTCCGGCCGAGCGAGGTCGATCTGGTGATCAACACGCACCTGCACTTCGATCATGCCGGCGGTAACACGCGCATCGAAAAAGGGCGCGCGGTGCCCACTTTTCGAAACGCGAGATACGTCTTGCAGCGCGCTGAACTGGACCACGCCAGCAAGCCCACCGAACGCGACCGTGCCAGCTATTTTCCGGAAAATTTTCAGCCCATCAGCGAGGCAGGCCACTGGAACCTGGTCGAAGGCGACACGCAAATTCTGCCCGGTATCTCCGTCGCCCGCATTCCCGGGCACAACGCGGACATTCAGGCCGTTGTCCTCACGGGTGGCGGAAAAACGCTGGCCTTTGTTGCGGATTTGCTCCCGACACGGCACCATATTCCTTTGCCCTGGATCATGGCGTACGACCTGTACCCGCTGCAGACGCTGGAGACGAAGCGCAAGTGGGTGCCGCGGATGGCAAAAGAAAACTGGATCGTCGTTTTCGGACACGATCCTGATGTGGCCGCAGCGACGCTTCACGAGCGAGACGGCAAAATCGAATTCGAGCCGGTGGACCTGAACCGGTAATTCCCAGGAGAAAACGCATGGCAGGCACAAAAAAGGCAAAGGGGAAATCTGCGCGGACGAAAGAGGCGGTGGCGGAAATCGGCGTGATCGGCGGCAGCGGGCTCTACGCGATGAACGGCCTCAGCAATACCCGCGAGCTGCGCGTGAAGACGCCCTTCGGCGAGCCCTCCGACAAAATTGTTGTCGGCAATTTTGAAGGCAAGAAGGTCGCCTTCCTTGCGCGGCACGGCCGCGGGCATCGCATTCTGCCCAGCGAACTGAATTTTCGCGCCAACATTTACGCCATGAAGCTGCTGGGCGTCCAGCGGATCATTTCCGTGAGCGCCGTCGGCTCGCTGAAGGAAGATCTGCGCCCCGGCGAATTCCTGGTTCCAGACCAGTTTTTCGACAGCACCAAGGGCCGCGTCTCGACATTCTTCGGCAACGGACTGGTGGCCCACGTCGCGTTCGACAAGCCGACCTGCGGCCAGCTTTCCACCGTTCTGGCGGACGCGTGCGTTTCCGCCGCAGTTCCCGTGCACCGCAAGGGCACCTACATCAACATGGAAGGCCCGCAATTTTCGACGCTTGCCGAAGCGCATTTCCACCGCGCGCAGAAGTTTGACGTGATCGGCATGACCAACGCCACCGAAGCGAAGCTGGCGCGCGAGGCCGAGATTTGTTACGCCACGGTTGCCATGATCACGGACTACGACTGCTGGCACCCGGAGCACGAATCGGTTACCGCGTCGCAGATCATCGCCACTCTCAACCAGAACGCGGCCAACGCGCAAAACGTGGTCCGTGAAGCCATAAAAACCATGCCCGCGGAGCGCAAATGTAAGTGCGGCGCCGCGCTGGCGCATTCGCTGATTACCGACTTCAAGCTGGTGCCCGCAAAAACGAAGAAAAATCTTGCCGCCATTATCGGCAAGTATCTGTCCTAGGAGAAGCCCGTGTCCCTGCTGGTCGTTGGTTCGGTCGCATACGATGCACTGGAAAGTCCGTACGGAAAAGTGGAACGCACGCTGGGCGGAGCGGCGACGTATTTTTCGGTGTCCGCCAGTTTTTTCACGCACGTGAATCTGGTGGCGATTGTCGGCGACGACTTTGACCCGAAGGATGAAGCCATCCTGAAGAAGCGCTCGATCGACATTGAGGGGCTGGAGCGGAAGGAAGGGAAGTGCTTCTTCTGGGCCGGGCGGTATTCGGAAAATCTCAACGAGCGGGTTACGCTGGTGACGGACCTGAACGTCTTCGCCGAATTCAAGCCGCGCCTGCCGGAAAGATACCGTAATTCGAAATTCGTGTTCCTTGCGAACATAGCGCCGGATTTGCAGCGCGACGTGCTGCACCAGGTGAAGGGCACGCCGAAACTCGTGGCCATGGACACGATGAACTATTGGATCGAACGAACCAATTCCGAATTGCGCGAGACGCTGAAGCACGTGGACATCCTGATGATCAACGATTCGGAAACGCGGCAGCTGTCAAGCGAACACAATCTGTTGCGCGCCGCGAAGCATATTTTCAAGATGGGACCTTCCACGCTGGTCGTGAAGCGCGGCGAATATGGGGCGATGCTGGTGGATAAAGACGGCGTCTTTTGCGTTCCGGCGTTTCCGCTGGAGGAACCTCACGATCCTACCGGCGCGGGCGACAGTTTTGCCGGCGGATTTATGGGTTATCTTGCGGGAGCCGGAAGCACGACGGACGCTTCGCTTCGCCGCGCGATGGTTTACGGCTCCGTCCTCGGCAGCTTTACAGTGGAACGCTTTGGGCTGGAACGCCTGCTGAAACTGAAAAGGCCCGAGATACACGCCAGGGCACGCCACTTTTTGAAATTGACCCAATTCAAACTCTAAGCGGTAGAATTTCGTTGAAGCAGGGGTTTTCCAGACGGCGATGCTTACGTTTCAACAAATATTGCTGAGGCTGCTGTGCGCCTCAGCGCTCGGCGCGGCGATCGGCGTCGAGCGCGAAATTCACCGCCGCCCGGCGGGCGTCCGCACCAGCATGTTCGTGTGCATGGCCACCGCGCTCTTTACGGTTCTTTCGATCCAGATCAGCCGCATGTATGGCGACACGAGTCCCACGCGCATCGCTTCCAACATCGTGCAGGGCATCGGTTTTCTCGGCGCCGGGGCGATCCTGAAAGACAATGCAGGCCTGGTCGGCATGACCACGGCCGCCACAATTTTTGCCGAAGCCGCGATCGGAATGGCCGCCGGCGGTGGCCTGTACGCCGTTGCCGGTTCCGCCACGGCCATCGTGTTGTTCGGTCTATTTGTTCTCGCCTGGTGCCAGGACCGATTTAACCTGAAATCGCGCATGATGGTTTTTCGTTTCACCACCAGCCACGCGGAGAACGTCGGGGCGGAAGTGCAGCGATTGTTTGCCGACCTGCGAATCCTCCCCCAGCATTTTCGCGTTTCCATGGCCGGCGGCAACTCGATTGTGGAGTTCGAGGCGATTGTGACCCACAAGCAGCAGGAGCAGGTCGTGGGGCAACTTAGCCGCGAGGGGGTGGTGACCGAGGTGATGTCTCTGCAAGGCCACCACGAATGAAGCGGCATCTCTCCAAATTGCAAAAACCCGAGGCGCTTCGCAAGGGTTCGCGGCTCGGTGTAGTTTTCCCTTCTTCGCCCGGCGATGCGGCCGCGGTATCCGCGGGCGTTGCGGAACTCCGGCGATTGGGTTTTGAGATAGATGAGCCCGCGGCGATGGAATCCGTTGGGTACTTCGCCGCGAGCCACAGCGAACGCCTGCAGCAATTCTGCAAGACCGTTCATGACAAGCGCATTGACGGCGTGATCGCTGCGCGAGGCGGATATGGCGCCAATTATTTGATCGATGAGCGGCTGTCTACGCGCCTTCAGGGGCCGAAGTGCATGGTCGGGTTCAGTGACTTCAACATTCTGCAGTTGCTGATGCTGGAGACGCGCGGCTGGGCTGGGTTCTATGGCCCCATGGTGGCCAACGGGATGAATCACGGTCCGGACAGGCCTTCGGGGTATGACCCGGTTTCCTTCTTGCAAGCCGTATGCGAAACGAAATCCAAATGGAAGATTCCGCTTCGTGGCCAGGAGTTGGCTTCGGGATCGGCCTCGGGGCGACTGACCGGTGGATGCCTGACCATGCTTCAAACAACGATTGGAACCGGGTTTGCGCCCAATACCAGCGGGGCGATTCTGATTCTGGAAGATCGCGCGATGAAGCCCTATCAGGTGGACCGCGCGCTTCGGCACCTGTGGCAAGCGGGAATTTTTGAAAAAGTTGCGGGAGTGGTGCTGGGGGATTTTCCGGACTGCGAACCGCCGTTGAGCGGCAGCCCGAGTGTTCCTGAAATCTGCGCGGAGCTTCTTGGACCGCTGAAAGTTCCGGTCGTTTATGGTGCGCCCATCGGACACACGAAGCGGCCGATGCTGACGCTGCCGCTGGGCGTTCGCGCAAAACTGGTTGCGAAAGGCGAAGGAACGCTGGAGATTCTGGAACCGGCGGTTGTCGACAACCAGTAGCATAGGCTTTAGCCTGTGGTGCTGACATAAAATAAAGAGGGAATAGATACTTGGCCACGGCAAAACACATTCACATGATCGGTGTCGGCGGTTCGGCGATGTCGCCGCTGGCGGGAATGCTCCGCGAGCGCGGCTATCGCGTCACCGGCTCCGATGCCGGCGTGTATCCGCCGGCCTCCACGTTTCTGGAATCGCTGGGAATTGAATACACTGCGGCGTTCGATCCCAGGAATCTCACTCCGGCTCCCGACCTGACCATCGTTGGCAACGCCATCTCGCGCGGAAACGTGGAAGTGGAAGAGATGTTGGACCGCAAGCTACCGTATCGCTCGTTGCCGGAAATTATTGAAGAAGAGTTTCTGCCCGGGAAGCACTCGATCGTCGTCAGCGGCACGCATGGGAAAACCACCACCACGGCGATGCTGGCGTGGCTATTTCACGTCGCGAAAAAACGGCCGAACTTTCTGGTTGGGGGCATCGCCGAAAATTTCGGCCAGGCGTACGGGCTCGGCGGTGGGGAAGAGTTTATTCTCGAAGGCGACGAATACGATTCCGCCTACTGGGATAAAGCCGCGAAATTTTTCCATTATCATCCGGACGACCTGATCATTACTTCGCTGGAATTCGATCACGCCGATATTTACGCCGATTTCGACGTCTATCAACTAGCGTTCCGGCGCCTGGTGAATCTGGTGCCCCGCCGGGGGCGCACGATCGTGTGGGGTGATTCTGAAGCGGGGGAGGCCCTCGGGAATGCCACGGCGAAGGCGTTTTGCCCGGTGATTCGCTATGGTTTTCATCCGGGCAACGACTGGGTCGCCGCTAACGTCCAATCCGATGGCGATGCCATGACCTTTCAGGTTCAATACAAGAACGAGCCGTACGCGGATATCCGGCTGGCTGCGACGGGGCGCCACAACGTTTTGAATGCGCTGGCCGCGCTGATTGTTGCGCAGGGTCGGGGAATTCGCCGCGAAGCCATTCAGGAAGCGCTTACCACTTTTCGCAGCGTCAAGCGGCGGATGGACGTGAAGGGCGAAGTGGACGGCGTGGTGGTGGTCGACGATTTTGCGCATCATCCGACGGCCGTGAAAGCTACGATTGAAGCCGCGCGTCTTCGCTGGCCGGCTAAGCGCCTGTGGGCTGTGCTCGAGCCTCGTTCCAATTCCATGCGGCGCAAAGTGTTTCAGGATGCCTTGCCGCAAGCGCTGGCTCTGGGCGACAAGGTTTTGCTGGGGAGCGTGCACCGCGCCGGGCAACTTGCGGATGAGCAGCGGCTGGATCCGGAGACCGTCGCCGCCGCCGTTCGCCAACTCGGCAAAGATGCCCGCGTGCTGCCTGGGGCCGACGCGATTGCGGAACTTCTGACTGCCGAGGCGAAGCCCGGCGATTTGTTGCTCGTCATGTCCAACGGCAGTTTCGATGGCCTATGTGAGAAACTTCTGAAAAGGCTCGCGGAGCGCCACACCACCAGCGGAGCGAACGCGCGGTGAACCGTAAGCCTTGCTCCAGCCATTTATTTTTCGCGACAGTGTTTCTGACTTGCGTTTTCATCACCCCTCAAGCCAAAGCGGAAATTCGGTACTACGTCTCTCTCGCACATCCCGAGCAGCATCTTTTCCACGTCACCGTGGAAGTTCCCGACGTTAGCGATCATCTCGACTTGCAGATGGCTGCCTGGGACGCTCTCTACCAGATTCGTGATTTCAGCAGTCACGTGCAGCGGGTCAGCGCCACGGCCAATGGCCGGGAGGTCCCGGTTGAGAAGCTCGACAAGCTCACCTGGCGTATCGCAGCCAGCGGCACGGTCAAGGTTTCCTACGACACGTTCTGGGACGACTCCGGCCCGTTCAGCTCGCAGCTCAATTCCGAACACGCATTCATCAATCCCGCCATGATTCTTCTGTATGTGCCTGGGCGAAGCGCCGAAAAAAACGTTCTCTCTCTCCATGACGTGCCGGAAGAATGGAACGTAGCTTCTCCTTCCCTCGCGGGCATCGAGTCAATGGGGGGCGCCCGGTTGTTTACTTTGGGGGCTCCGACGTTTGACGCTATCGCCGATTCGCCGATTGAGGCTTCGCACTTTGAGGAGTTCACGCTTCACGACCTGGCTCCGGAAGTTCACGTCATCATCCACGGTGACGATTACAAGCGGCACGACGTGGAATCCGTACTGCGAAAAATATGCGCCTACGAAATAAGACTGATGGAAGGCGCTCCGTACCCCGGGTACACGTTCATCTTTCACATCGGGAAAGCGGCCAACGGCAGCGGCGGCGGCATGGAACACGCCAATTCGACGGCGATCAATATTCCGTCCGGCGCCTTGCTACCCAACGTTTCCGCCCACGAATTCTTTCATCTCTGGAACGTGAAGCGCATTCGCCCGGCGTCGCTCGAACCCATTGATCGCACGCGCGAAATGTACACGCGCTCGCTGTGGTTCGCCGAGGGAGTTACGAACACGTTCAGCTCGTACACGATGGTCCGCACCGGCATCTGGAGCAAGCAGGAGTTCCTGCAGGACCTGAGCCAGCAGATCACGGAAATCGAATCGCGGCCGGCCGAGCAATGGCAGAGCGCGGAACAGTCCAGCCTGGACGCGTGGCTCGAAAAGTACGCGCTCTACAACCAGCCGCAGCGCAGCGTTTCCTATTACACGAAGGGCCAGGTGCTGGGATTTTTGCTGGACATCATTCTTCGAGATCGCACCGACAATCAGCGCAGCCTTGACGATCTCTTGCGCGCCATGAATACGGAATTTGCCCGGGAAGGGAAGTTTTACCGCGATTCCGAAGACATCCGCGTCGAATCCGAGAAACTGGCCGGCGGCTCGCTGGCGGATTTTTTCAGCAGCTACGTTTCCGGCGCGACTCCGTTGCCGTACCAGCGTGTGCTCGCCCGCGCGGGGCTGGAGCTGCGCGCCCACGAATCCTTGCGCCCCACACTGGGATTTCTTGCGCAGCGCGAACCGGGCGCGCCGTGGAGTGTCGCGGCCGTTGATGCCGACGGGCCGGCCGCCAAAAGCGGGCTGCGAGTCGGGGACGAGATTCTTCGCTGGAATAATGCCGACGTTCCGCGGCGCCCCGAGCGCTGGGCCGTCCAGCAGAGGCCTGGAGACCTTCTTCGGCTGCGCATCCGCCGCGCGGAGAAAGAAGAGACGTTGGAAATTCACCTGGGCGAGGTGCGCGAGAAATTCTTTCAGGTCGCCGAAGTGTCCGGCGCGGATGACCGCGCCCGCCACTTGCGCGACGGCCTGCTCCGCGGCACCACCGATCCCATCACCGCCCGCAGCCATTGAGCCGAAATGCCGATCAAAGGCGCCGTACTATCTGTTTGGAGATGTCCTGCTTTACTTAAAACGTAAAACCGATAACTTATAAGTTGCCCATGTTCCGTGCCGCGTTCATCTGCGTATTTCTCTCGCTCTACATTCTCCTACTCGGGCCGCCGCTGCTCATCTACACGGTGCTGACAAAGAATCCGAATCCCCTCTACTGGACCGCGATCAAGGGCGTGATGTTTTTTGTAAACGCCGTCGGTGTACGCGTAAACGTCAAAGGGGTCGAGCGAATCCCGAAGGGGACGGTCATTTTTGCCGCCAATCACACCAGCTCCGCCGATGCGCCCGCGGTTGTGGGGGCCATTCCGCGGCGCATCGCGATCCTGCTGAAGCGCTCGCTGTTCAAATTCCCGATCGTCGGGCAAGCGTTTCATCTTGCGCAGTTCATCCCCGTGGACCGTTTCAATCGGGACTCCGCCATCACGAGCCTGGAAAAAGCCACCGAAGCGCTGAAAAGCGGCCAGAGTTTTTTGATTTATCCCGAAGGCACGCGCAGCCCGGACGGGCGTTTGCAGGAATTCAAGAAGGGAACGGCGGTGATGGCGATCAAGGCGGGAGTCCCGCTGGTGCCGGTGGCCTGCTCGAACGCACACCGCATTATGAAAAAGCGCGAGCTGAACATTTATCCGGGTGAAATCCTGGTGGAATTTCTCGCGCCCATCGATTCAACGCAATACTCGCTGGAGCAACGCGAAGCGCTGAACCAGCGCCTGCACGATGAACTGGCCGCCGGCCTTCCGCCCGACCAGCGGCCCCTCGGTTTTCCCGGTGCGACTTGAGTCGGAGGCGAGCCGGTCGGGCCGCATTTGCGACGCCCACGTCTAGCAGTTCATGCGTTGCGTGACGCCACAGAGGGCCGGGCGAGCCCGGCCCCTACAAATTCACGGTTGTTTAGTGGTTTTCACTTGGACGAATCCAGGTGCGCTAACTTTTCTTCCAATTCGCCGACGCGCTTCTGCAGGTCCGGCAATCTTCGCAGGGCGGCCATCATTCGTAGCCATTCCCGATTCTCGACTGCGGGATATCCGGAATACAACGTGCGCTCCGGCACATCGTTCGGAACGCCGCTCTGCGCCGTAATCACCGCGCCATCGCCGACCGTCAAATGCCCCGCCGTCCCCACCTGGCCGGCGAGAATGCAATTTTCGCCAATCCGGGTCGAACCCGCCAGGCCCACCTGCCCGCACAGCATAGAATTCCCGCCCACTTTGGAGGCATGCCCCACCAGCACCAGGTCGTCAATCTTCGTGCCGCGCCCGATGCGCGTCTCGCCCACGGTGGCGCGGTCAATGCACGCGTTGGCCTGCACTTCCACATCGTCTTCGAGAACTGCCGGTCCCGATTGCGTCATCTTGTACCAGCTGCCATCGGGGTTTTTCGCGTAGCCTAACCCATCGCCGCCGATGATCACGCCATTCTGCAGAATCACGCGATCGCCAATCCTGCAAAATTCCCGCACCACGGCGTGGGCGTGGGCAAGAAAATTGGCGCCGATTCGCGCGCCGCGATAGATCGTCACAAAACTGTGCAATACCGCGTTCTCGCCGATCGTCGCCTCCTCATCCACAAAGCAGTACGGCCCGATGTGCGCTCCGGCGCCAATTTTCGCGCTCTTTGCAATCACCGCTGTTGGATGAATTCCCGGCGCATATTTAGGCGCCTCATAGAAGAGTTCGATCGCCCTGGCGAATGCCAGGTAGGGGTTCGCGGTTCGCAATTTCGCCAGCGCCGGCACGCCCGCCTCGCGTTCCACCTCCACGCCAGCTTCGACAAATACTGCTGTGGCGCGGGTGTTCTTCAAATTCGGCGCATACCGGCGATTCGCCAGAAAGGTCACCTCGCCGGACCCGGCTTGCTCGATGCCAGCGACGCCGTGAATCCTCGCTTCGGGATCGCCTTCCAGCCGACACTCCAAGCGTTCCGCCAATTCCTTCAGCTTCATACGCACTCCTTCGCCAGATCCCAAACAATCTGTGAGTCTCGCACATCCGGCGCGGGGAAGTACATGCTTAGAAGAAATGGAAGCATCTCCATCGGCGAATCAGAAATATTCGGAAGGTTGGCGCTATTCGTTGAAGAGACGAGGCTGGGCTACATCAGCAGGTGCGGGCTTGCGGCGTGCAATGCCAACGACGCCGAGAACCGTCAGCTCGGCGATGGCGGGGCGGGGAACATAGATGCGGTCGGTGTTGGAATTGAAGTCAGGAGGAGAGAGGTGCAGGCCGTTATCGAGAAACGTGAGCAGGTCGTTCGGGATTACGCCTTCCAGAGTTGCATCGTCGCGGAAGCGTACCTTGACCCAAAGGCCATCCAGCTTCGGGCGGTTCAGGAATGCCTTACGTTCGGGGGCGAACTGCTCGTCGAGGTCACGAACAAAATAGACCGCGCGCACTTTCGCCACCGGAACTTCTTCGTGCTCGCCCTCCGGTGTTAACAGGTCGAGGGTCTCCGCACCGGCCAGGCGCGCCGGGTTCAGGAAGCCGCGCAGGGCGCGCCTGTCGTCCAGTTCAATAACCACCTTTTTGTGCGTCGAGGCTGGGGCCCGAGTTTTCAAGTGGAATCACCGCAGCCAGGGCAGGAAACAATTGCACAAGGCTGCAAATGTATGTTATGTTAAGCTCGGATTTCCTGTCAACTCATTGTTTTTATTGGAGTTAGGCCCCCGAGGGTCGGTCTTTGTCTGAAAAGAAGCAGATCTTAAAATCCGCCTCGATCATTTCACTGGTCACCTTCGCGAGCCGCATTCTGGGCTATGTCCGGGACCAGCGTATTACCCTTCTCCTCGGAACCACGCTCAGCGCGGATTCCTTCGTTCTAGCCTACCGTATCCCCAATCTTTTCAGGCGTTTAATCGGGGATGGCACGTTTTCCGCCACCTTTATCCCCGTCTTCACAACCTACATGCGCGATCGTTCCACGGAAGAGCTTTGGCAGTTCGCCAATCGCTTCTTTTGGACGGTGGCCCTGGTGCTGGCGGTGGTCGTCGTCTTTGGGGTCATCTTCTCACCCCACGTTATCCACACCTTCACCTCCCCACAGGACAAGGTGGAGGGATGGGACGAAGCCATCACCCTGAACCGGATCATCTTCCCGTATCTCTTTTTTTTGGGCTTGGCGGCAATCGGCATTGGGATCCTGAACTCGTTCCATTCTTTCGGCCTTCCCTCTGCTACCAGCGTGCTGCTGAACGTGGTGATCATTATTTTCTCGACCGCCGCCGTGTGGCGCTATTTCCAGAGTCCGGCGACGTCGCTGGCGGTGGGTGTACTCGTGGGCGGAGCGTTGCAGTATCTGATGCTGGTGCCGCAACTGGTGCGCCGCGGCATGCGATTTGATTTCGGCATTTCGTTTACGCACCCGGCGATCCGAGATGTAGCCCGGGTGCTGTTTCCACGCTTCTTCGGGCTGGGCATTTCGCAAATCAATTTTTTTGTGGACACCTACTTCGCCAATTCCATTCGCATGCCGCGCGGATCGGTCACCGCGCTATACGTGGCGGACCGCGTAATGGAGTTAATGCTCGGGGGATATGCGATTGCCGTCGCAACCGCGATTCTGCCGATCATGTCGCACCAGGCGGCGGCGAATAATTACGAAGGATTGAAAAAAACTCTCACGTTTGCCGTCCGCATCGTGGCCTACATCACGATTCCCGCGGCCATCGGGCTGATGACCCTGCGCGAGCCAATCATCCGCATGCTGTTTCAGCACGGGCAATTCGTGGCGGAATCCACGCGGCTGACGGCGCGGCCGCTGCTGTATTACGCGATCGGGTTGCCCGCGCTGGCCTGCGTAAAGCTGATCGTCCCGGCATTTTATTCCGCCAAGGATACAAAAACGCCGGTGATCGTAGCCTTGATTTCGTTTTTCCTGAATTTAGGACTCAACATATTGTTCCTGGAGAATTTTTATCTGTACAGGCGCTTCCAGAACGGGGGCCCGGCGCTGGCCACAGCAATCGCGACGGTATTTGACTTTGTCATTCTGTTCGCGGTTTTCCGGCTTCGCTACGGTTCGCTGGGCAGCTTCGCGATCTTCCGCTCGTTGGGGAAAATCACGGTCTGCAGCCTGATCATGGGCGCCGGCTGCCTGGTCGCCAACCACTACGCGAATTTCACGCTCAACTCTGCCTTTTTCATCCAACTCGTGGTATTTATCGCCATGATCCTTGGCGCCACGCTGGTTTACATCGGCCTGACGTGGCTCTTCAAGTGCCCTGAAATTGAAGAAGTTTATGGCATCGCCATGCGGCGGCCCGGCGCGGCGGAAGGCCTGGCAGGATCCTGATGGAAATTTCAACTACCATCGCGTCGTTTGTCACCTACGTCCGGGTGGAAAAGGGATTGTCCGCCAATACGGTTTCCGCGTATCGCCGCGACCTGCTGAAATTTGAAAGTTATTCGAAGAAGAAAAAGCTGACCCTCGAGAGCGTCACACGCGACGACCTGGTGGATTTCCTCTCCAGCCTCTTCCGGCAGAAGCTCGAAAGCCGCACAGTGGCGCGGCATCTGGTGACGCTGCGGAATTTCTTTCGTTTTGCGCAAACCCAGGACCTGATCAGCGTTGATCCCGCGCTGAATCTTGAGTCGCCCAAGATTCGCCGTTCGCTCCCCGGTTATCTTCGTCTGGAAGACATCGAGCGCTTGCTTGCTCAGCCCGACGACAAGACCCCGATCGGACTGCGCGACCGCGCCATGCTCGACGTGCTCTATTCCACCGGCTTGCGGGTTTCTGAACTCATTGGGTTGCGAGTGCTGGATCTGGATCGCGCTGTGGGTTGTATCCGCTGCATCGGGAAGGGCGACAAGGAGCGCATCGTGCCGATCGGCAAGAAAGCATTGGCCCTGGTGGACCGCTATCTGCGCGACGCTCGCCCCAAACTTGTCCCGGCAGGGAAGCAGGTGAATTCGCCGACGCTCTTTCTGAACAAGCGGGGCAGTACGCTCAGCCGGGTGGGCGTCTGGAAGATTTTATCGGCCTACGGACGGCGCGCCGGCCTGCGCGTTCCCTTGACGCCGCACATGCTGCGGCACAGTTTTGCCACGCACCTGCTGGAAGGCGGCGCGGACCTGCGCTCCGTCCAGCTTATGCTGGGGCATTCCGATATCTCCACGACGCAAATCTACACCCACGTCGTGGAAGAGCGCCTGAAGCAGATTTATAAAGCGCATCACCCCCGCGCCTAGCGCGGGACAGGACTCATCGCGGGTATGGCATTTGCTGCGTGAATGCCAACTTTGAAGCGGAAGGAACGCAATGCCTGATTACATGTTTCTGTTGGAAAGCCGGCTTTCGCCGGAGCAGCGCGCGGCGATGCTGCGCGTGCAGGAGCTGGCCGCGGTGCTGGGCTTCAACGTCTATCTGACCGGCGGCACGGTTCGCGACCTGATTACCGGGGCGAACCTGCGTGATCTGGACTTCACCGTGGAAGGCAATCCCTCCAAGATGGCGCGGGAGCTGGAAAAGGGGGGAGCGAAAGTTCTCGCCGAGGACGAAAAATTCCGCCACGTCGAGTTGCTGTTCGCGGGCGACGTCGAGGGCAGCATCTCCGCCGCGAGGGACGAGCACTATGTCCGCCCCGGCACGCGCCCCGAGCTGCGCTGGTCCACCATCATGGAAGACCTGCGCCGCCGCGATTTTTCCTTGAATGCGATTGCCATCTCGCTGAATCCCGCGTCGCGTGGATTGCTGCTCGATCCGACCAACGGCCTCTCCGACATCGAACACGGCGAGGTCCGCGCGCTTTCGATTCACAGCTTCACCAACCAGCCGGTGCGGCTGCTGCGCGCGCTGCGGCTGGCGGCCCGGATGGGTTTCAAGCTGGAGTCGCGCACGCAGGAATGGTTCAATCTGGCCATCGAGCGCGAATTGCAGCTGACGATCACACCGGAAGACGCCGGTGAAGAGGTCCGCAGCCTGAGCCGGGAAGAGCGGCCGCAGCTGATTCTGAAGGAGTGGGAAGAAGCCGACCTGCTGGAGCGGGTTCACCCGATGATCGCCAAGAAGCATCCCGGGTACGATGCGATCAATCGCCTGATCAAAGTTCGCGATGATCTGTACATGGCGGGATTTCGTCCGCGCCTGGCCACGCCGATGCTCCTGGCGATTCTCACCCGGCTGAAGGAGCGTGAACTGAGCAGCACGCTCTCCAAACTGGGCTATCGCTCGGCTGAAATTGAAGCAGTTGAGAATTTTCCAGAGAAGGCGTTGGAAATCCAGAAAGAGCTTGCGGGGAAGAAAACGAAAACGCCCATCGAGGCGTACCGCTACATTGAAAAGATTCCGATGGAATATGTTGCGTACCTGCTGGCGGAATCGAGCAATTCGGCGGCGCTCTCCAAATTGAAGGCGTTTCTGCACAAGTGGCGTCCGATCCGGCAGGCGTTGCCGATTGTGGGCACCGAACTGGAAGCCCTAGGAATGCCCCGCGGCCCCAAGTTCGACCAGGTCGTCCAGGATGTGTTTGCGATTCAGCTGAACGGCCGCGCCAAGACTCCTGAAGAGCGCGTGAAAATCCTGCGCAAGCTTTCCGGCATCAAGGAACCCCCGAAGAAAAAAGAAAAAGAAAAGAAGCCGGCGAAAGTGGAAAAGCGCGCGGAAACGCCGGCGGAAAAGAAGGCCGCGGCAGCGGAGAAGCACGCCACGCACGAGCGGCACAGAGCGGGCATGAAAGCGGCGGCCGCCAAGCACAAGTCGAAGAAGTGATGTTTGGGGGCCGGACTTTGGGCCGGCCGGTTAAAGGGTAAGGCGAGGGAAAGCAGATCCCTCTCCCGCAAACGGCGCGGGTTCGGGATGACAGATTATCTTGCTGCCTGCCTGTGCAAATCTCAGATTCCCGTTCGCATTTCGCATCCCCGCGTTTTACAATCAACTTCCATGGGCAATCCGCAGTTTGTTCATCTCCACGTTCATACCGATTTCAGCCTTCTGGACGGCGCGTGCGAAACTTCCGAGCTTCTGGACGAAGCCTCGCGCCAGAAGATGCCCGCCGTCGCCATTACCGATCACGGCAATCTGTTCGCGGCCGCCAATTTTTTCAATGAAGCCAGCAAGCGCGACGTCAAGCCGATCATCGGCTGCGAAGTGTACGTTGCCAAGGGCAGCCGGCATGACCGCGGAGAAAAATCAGCGCCGGCGGGGAACGGGGACCGGGGCGAAATGGAGCCCGGCTCCCGCGGCAGCAACCACCTGGTGCTGCTGTGCGAAAATCTCGAGGGCTATCACAATCTGATCAAACTGGTCTCCGCCGGATTCCTGGAGGGTTTTTATTACAAGCCGCGCATTGATCTGGACCTGCTCTCCAAACACAGTAAGGGGCTGATCGCCCTTTCGGCCTGCCTGCGCGGCCCGGTCACCGAACCAGTGGTGGATGAAAAATTCGATCTGGCACGTGAAAATGCGTATCGCCTGCGGGACATTTTTGGCAAGGGCAATTTCTTTCTGGAGATTCAGGACCAGGGACTTGAAATCGAGCAGCGAGTAAACAAGGACCTCGTTCGCCTTTCGAAAGAGACGGGCATTCCCCTGGTCGCCACCAACGACTGCCACTACCTGCATCACAGCGACGCGCACGCCCAGGAAGTCTTGCTCTGTATCCAGACCGGCAAGACCATGAGCGATACGAATCGCATGAAATTCGCCACCGACCAGTTTTATTTCAAGACCGCCGAGGAAATGGCCAAGGTCTTTCGCGAACTTCCCGATGCGCTTAGCCGCACCGTGGATATCGCCGCGCGCTGCAACGTGAAGATCGAGCGCATTCCCAACGCTCTTCCGGAATTCAAGGTTCCCGAAGGCCACACGCCCGGCAGTTATTTTGAAAAAGTCGCACGCGAAGGTTTTGCGCAACGCGTGCCCTTCCTCGAACGCCTCTTGCAGCAGGGCGCGCTGCGACACCCGCTGGTGGAATACGAGCGGCGGCTCTCCTCTGAAATCGAAATGATCAAGAAGATGCATTATGAGGGCTACTTCCTGATCGTCTGGGATTTCATTCATTACGCGAGGGCGCAGGAAGTTCCCGTGGGCCCCGGGCGGGGTTCCGCCGCGGGCAGCCTGGTCAGCTATGCCCTGCGCATCACCGATGTGGACCCGTTGCAATACAACTTGCTCTTCGAACGCTTTCTGAATCCCGAGCGCGTCTCGATGCCCGATATTGATATCGATTTCTGTATGCGGCGGCGCGGCGAGTTGATCGATTACGTCACGCGCAAATACGGCCGCGAAAATGTTTCGCAGATCATTACGTTCGGCACCATGGCTGCTAAGGCGGCGGTGAAGGACGTGGGCCGAGCGATGGACATCCCATACGGGGAAGTGGACCGGCTCGCCAAAATGATCCCCGCTACTCTCGGCATTGAACTCGAAAATGCTCTCGAGGAAGCGCCGCAGCTGAAATCCGCGGTGGACAGCGACGAAAAATTGAAAGACCTGATGGCCGTGGCCCTGCGCCTCGAAGGCCTGGCGCGCCACGCCTCCACGCACGCCGCCGGTGTGGTTATCTCGCCGCAACCGCTTACGGAACTCGTCCCTGTTTACAAGACCAATCGCGACGAAATCACCACGCAGTACGACATGAACGCGCTGGAGCGCATCGGCCTGCTGAAAATGGATTTTCTCGGCCTGACCACGCTCACCGTCCTTTTCGACGCGGTCAAAATGGTCGAGCAGAATCGTGGCGTCAAGTTGGACCTCGACGGGCTTACGCTCGACGACGAAGCTACCTACAAACTCTTTTCGCGCGGGGAGACCACGGCCATCTTCCAGTTTGAATCCCACGGTATGCGCGACATTCTTCGCCGCTATCAGCCCACCCGCATCGAAGACCTGACTGCGCTGAACGCGCTCTATCGCCCCGGCCCGATCCAGGGCGGCATGATCGACGACTTCATCAATCGCAAGCACGGCAAGACTAAGGTCGCTTACGAACTTCCGCAGTTGAAGGAAATTCTCGAGGAAACCTACGGCGTCATTCTTTACCAGGAACAGGTGATGCAGATCGCCAACCTGCTGGCAAGCTTTTCGCTCGGCGAAGCCGACCTGCTCCGCCGCGCCATGGGCAAAAAGAAAAAAGAAGAGATGGCCGCGCAACGAGCCAAATTCCTGGCCGGCTGCGAGAAAAACAAAATCGCGGAAAAGAAAGCCGTGCGCATCTTCGACCTGATGGAAGAGTTTGCAGGCTACGGCTTCAACAAGTCGCACTCCTGCGCTTACGCGCTGCTGGCGTATCAGACGGCCTATCTGAAAACGCACTATCCGGTGGAGTTCATGGCCGCGCTGCTTACTTCGGAAACCGGCAATGCCGAGCGGCAGGTGAAGTACATCAACGAGGCGCGCGGCATGGGAATATCGATTCTTCCGCCGGACGTCAATGAAAGCGACCTATACTTTACCCCCGTTGGCGAGTCCATCCGGTTCGGCTTTGCCGCCATCAAGAACGTTGGCGAAAACACCGCCAAGGCTATACGGGAATCGCGCCTGGGCCAGGGCGAGTTCAAGTCGCTATACGAATTCTGCGAGCGCATCGAATCGCGCTTTTTGAACAAACGCGTCTTCGAAAGCCTGATCAAGTCCGGGGCAATGGATTCGCTCGGCCCCCGCGAGGGTATGCTCGCTTCCGTGGATGAAGCCATCAACGCAATTCAGCGCGCCGCTCGAGCCAAGGAATCGGGCCAGCACGGCCTTTTCTTTGGGGGCGCCGCCGCCGAGCCCAAGGTTCATTTTGAGTTGCGTGACGCCGCTCCCTGGAGCGAAGAAGAGCGCCTCACCAGCGAGTACGCGATGCTGGGTTTTTATGTTTCCGGCCACCCGCTGGAAAAATACGCCTCGCGCCTGAAGGATCTGGGCGCGCTTTCGCTCGACGAGATCGAAGGCCAGCGCAACGGCAAGGAAATCGCCGTCGCGGCGCTGATCGTCGGCACGCGCCCGATGCGCTCCAAGAAAGGCGCGCGTTGGGCCATCTATACCATTCAGGACATGACCGGCGTGCAGGAACTGCTGGCATTCCCGGAAAGTTTCGCCCGCCTGGAAAATATTTTGAAGCCCGGCGCACCGCTGCTCCTGAAAGCGCGCGTGCAGATCGAAGAAGCCGGCACCCGCCTTTCGTTGCAGGAAGCCCGACGGCTGGAAGACGTCGCCGAACGCACCGGCCCCAGTGAGTTCCGCCTGCGCCTGGATATGAGCGTCCTGAACGATGAAACTTTGACCCAGCTGGAAAATTTATTTGCGAGCACGCCGGGCCCAACTGCGATAGTGTTTGAACTGGTCTCCCCCGACGGCTCCATGGCCTCGCTGCAATCGCAGAAACGCATTCGCGTGAAGCCGGAGCTGGAGGAAGCGGTCCGCCGCATCTGCGGGCAGCAGGCGATTCAGAGGGTTGCGTAATGTGCGCGGCGCAAAAAGATAAGAAAGTCACCTCGATCACGACGCTCGATCGGCAGCGCGAGATCGATCGCCTGGAAAAAGATGTGGAGGAGTTGCGCAGGCTAGCCTCCACCGACGAGAGCGAAGAGGAAGTTGAGCGCCTGAAAAGGGAAGTGCTCGAACTTCGCCGCGAGTTTTACACGCACTTGGGGCCGTGGCAGCGCGCGCAGATTGCACGCCATCCCCAGCGGCCGTACACCCTGGACTGGATCAACCTGATGTTTACGGACTTTGTCGAGCTTCATGGCGACCGCGGCTTTGGCGACGACAAAGCGTTGATCACCGGTCTGGCAAAGTTTCGCGGGCGCCCCGTCGCCATCATCGGCCACCAAAAAGGCCGCGACACCAAGCAGCGCATCGACCGCAATTTCGGCCAGCCCAAGCCCGAAGGCTACCGCAAAGCGCTGCGCATCATGGAGCTCGCCGCAAAGTTTGGCCGCCCGGTTTTGACATTTATTGACACGCCCGGCGCGTATCCCGGTATTGATGCCGAAGAGCGCGGTCAGGGCGAAGCCATCGCGCGCAACCTGCGTGAGATGGCGAGGCTGCCCGTTCCCATCGTTGTTACCGTCACAGGCGAAGGCGGCTCCGGCGGCGCGCTGGCCATCGCGGTCGGCGACCGCGTCAACATTCTCGAAAATGGCTTTTACTCCGTGATTTCGCCGGAAGGTTGCGCGTCCATCATCTGGCGCGATTCCACCAAGGCTGAAACCGCAGCCATCGCCATGAAGATTATGTCCACCGACCTGAAAGAGCTCGGCATCGTCGACGAAATCATTCCCGAACCCGACGGCGGCGCCCACAGCGATTACGAAGCGGCCGCCAGAATTTTCGGCGACGTCCTCGAGCGCCAGCTTTTGATCCTTTCGAACGAGGCTCCCAAGGATATGCTCCACGCCCGCTACCAGAAATTCCGCCACATGTGCCAATTCTTCGACCTAGGCGGGTAATTCCTCACCGTGTAGCGCCGGCATCCTGCCGGCAAGCGTTCCGAATCTCTATCTTGAATGAGACTTCCATCCCTCCACTTTCCCTGGCCCTCCAAAAGCCTCCGCAGATACATAAACAGATTGCCAATTCTGCATCCGCGCCTTTATGGGATTTTCCGTCGTGTAGCAGATTGCCCGTTTTAGCTGCGCCCCATCGCGTATCAGGTGGTCGTAATACTCTTTTTGCCACAACGGCCCGGAGCGCGAGAGCAGTCGATTGATTTCCACACTGGTAAAAGATTTCCAAGCGTGAAGGATTCCCGCCAAGTCGTATTCCCCCAAGGGTTGAAACACTAGATGCACATGATTTGGCATGACGCACCACGCAAGCATTTTGTATCGGGTGCCATCGAACTGCTTGAGTGCGGACGCAACAGTGTCTGCAATACGTGGTTGACTTAAAATACAGCTTCCCGCACCTTGATCCAGGAAAGCTTCCAGTTTTCTCGCCAAGTCTTGTTCCTTCTCAGGTTTTGCGAGTTCCTTCCGGCGCAATTCACGAAGCACGTTTTGTGGAAGCGAGTCAGCCAAACGAAACGTGACGAAATAGATTCCGCCCTCGGATTCCCAATGAGGCAGGTATCCTCGGTTTCGGATTCGAATCCTGGGCATTGGCGAATGGTAGAGTTGGCTGCGTTTCGGCTCAAGCTAAATGTTTCTGAACGCTTGCCGGCAGGATGCCGGCGCTACCCACCCCGTACCGTTTTCGCTACGGCCGCTGCATCGTTTCGTTGTCCCATCCCACCCCCGGCACTAATCTGAGTAAGCACCGCACCACTACCAGCTCAGGGGAATTCGAGCCGCGCTGCAAGCTGTCAACAAAGGACAGAGCCATCATGTCGGAACCTTTCCGTCCGTACGAAAAACTGGTTGAGATCTCCATCTTCGGCAAGAAATTTCAGGTGCCGGAACGCAATTCCTTGCTGCGCTGCTTTCAGTTCATCAGCCCGGAAACCATCCCCTACGGGCGTTTCTGCTGGAACCAGGATTGCCAGTATTGCCGCGTCACCTGCCAGCTCCCCGATGACGACGAGGGGCGCGAAATGCTGTCCTGCAAGTTTATCGTCATGCCCGGCATGGAGATCACGGAAATGAGCCAGGAGCTGAAGTGGTGTCTCCGCTCCAAGCTCCCCTCCGACGCCGCCGTTTCCAAGTAGCTGTAGCTTTTTCTGCTGGGTGGGGACGGCCTTCCAAGGCGGCCCGTGCCTGCTTTCCCGCGGTGAGTCCAACGTTTGGGTCGCGAGAAACTTCCGCCGACAGCCAGGGTTTCACAAGTAACCAACGGTGCGGTTGCGCGGCAGTGTTACCCCTTACCATCCCGGCTTCGCAGCCGCCCCATGTTTAATTCAAGCTACCAACGTTTGCTGATTTGCCTCGCCTCGCGCCTTGCTCTACCATTTTTGGATATGGCTCTGCCCACACTGTTGCCTTGCGATGGTTGCGGCCAGCTTGCATCTCCCGAGCACATTGCACGCCGCCTGCAGCACCTCGAATGGGCTACGCGATTTCGCCCAATCCACATTCAAGCACTTCTCCTCACCGCTTCGGCTCCCGAAGCTGACTCCGGCTTTCTCTATGCTCCGGACTCTGCATTTACCGGGCAAGCCGCCGTTCTTCTTTCGGCGCTCGCCATTCCCGTGGCTGGGAGGTCGTCGGCGGAAATCCTCGCCGACGTTCAAAAGCGCGGCCTCGTCCTCGCCTCGCTCCTGGAATGCTCTATCGAGCCCGGCACCGACCCCAATGAATCCCGGACCTTGCTCGAGCGCCATCTCCCGCAAGCCCTCGCCCGAATCCGGCGTTCCCTGAAGCCTAAGCGAATCCTGGCAATCGCACCCGAACTGCAACCGTTTCTCGCGCAACTCACCGAATCGGCCCTCGGCTGCCCGGTTTTTTTCACTCCGCTCTCGACTTTCCCTGGCGGGACGGCATCCAATTCTGAGGAAGTCTCGGTATTCCGTGCGGCCCTCCCTGCCTCCACGGCCCAGGGTGTTTAGCTGCACCCTGTGACACGCGTCACTGTGTTTCGTGATGGCTTGGCCAACCCTATCTGTGGCACGTTGAAACAGGGCGGTATGCTAAGATGTCGTTTGGAACCGCTCCCTTAGAGGTGATTTGTGCAGAGTCGAGCGAAATTTGGTGTGGGCATTGGAGTGATCGTGGTGGCGTTGTCATTTCTCGCCTGGCTCGGTTTTGGCGAGAGCAAGACCTACTATCACACCATCGCGGAATACCAGACGCTGAGCGCCTCCGAACGGGCGCATCGCATCCGCCTTGCGGGAAATGTCGTCGAGGGCAGCATCAAGCCGGGTTCTGGCCGCGTGGAGTTCACTCTGGAAGAGCAGGGAAAGACGCTTCCCATCACGTATGTTGGCAGCGATCCGTTGCCGGACACGTTCAAAGATAAGTCGCAGGCGCTGGTTGAAGGGCGTCCGGGGGCCGACGGCCGCTTTGTCGCCGAGCATGTGCAGGCCAAGTGCGCTTCCAAGTATGAAACCGCTCCGGGTGGCGACAAGCCGGCTCCGGCGGGAACCACCCAGCGAAGCAGCATGTAACGCGCCAGTAGAAAATCCTCGGGGAGAGGCGGAAGCATCATGGATGTATTCGGTTCGTTCACGCTCCTGCTGGCGTTTGTCTGCGCGATTTACGCGCTGGTAGGCGGCATTGCCGCCATTATCACCCGCCACCCGCTTCTCATAAAAAGCACGCGCCAGGCCGGCATGGCCACCTGCGTCTTGATTTTTATCGCCACGTTCAGCCTCGAATATCTGCTCTTCACCGACAATTTTTCCCAGGCCTACGTCGTCTCACACAGCAATCGTGATCTGTCTGCTTTTTATAAAATCGCCTCGCTCTGGTCTGGACAGGAAGGGTCGCTGCTCTTCTGGAGCTTTCTGCTTTCGATCTACGTCCTTTCGGTTCTGATCACCTATCGGAATAAGAATGGCGAGTTGATGCCGTATGTCGGCGTGGTCCTCGCCGGCGTCCAGACATTCTTCCTTACGCTGAATAACTTTGTCGAAAGCCCCTTCAAGACACTCGCCGCAGTGAACGCCAACGGCGTGCTGGAACCTTTCACCCGTATTGATGGCAATGGCCTCAATCCTCTGCTGCAATATCCGGAAATGGTGATTCACCCGCCGAATCTTTATTCAGGCTACACGGGATTTACGATTCCGTTTGCGTTTGCGCTTGCCGCCTTGCTGGCGCGTTACCCCGGCGAAAAATGGATTCACCTGACGCGTAAATGGACGATGATCGCCTGGTGCTTCCAGTCCATCGGCATTCTGCTTGGCGCGCACTGGGCTTATGCGGTTCTCGGCTGGGGCGGCTACTGGGGCTGGGATCCGGTTGAGAACGCTTCGTTGCTGCCATGGCTTTCCGGGACGGCGTTCCTGCACAGCGTGATGATGCAGGAAAAGCGCGGGATGATGAAGGTGTGGAACGTGTGGCTGGTCTTTTGCACGTTTATGCTGTGCATTCTGGGGACATTCCTGACGCGCAGCGGCATCGTCAGCTCCGTGCACGCGTTTGCGAACTCGCACATCGGCCCGTGGTTCGTCGGATTTCTCGCGCTTACGCTCCTGGTATGCTTCGGCGCTTATTTCAAGAATCGCGATTACCTGAAAAGTGAAAACCAACTTGATTCGATGATCTCGCGCGAATCCAGTTTTCTGTTTAACAACCTGCTCTTTCTGGTGGCCTGCGTCGCGGTTCTTTCGGGGACTTTATTTCCGGTAATTTCCGAGGGGCTTTCCGGGTCGCGCATCAGCGTCGGCGCTCCCTTTTTCAACAAGATCATGATTCCTGTGGGGCTGGCGATTCTATTCCTTACCGGGGTTGGCCCGCTGCTCGCCTGGCGCAAAACTTCCAGCGACAGCCTGAAACGCAATTTCGGCTGGCCCGTGATTTTCGGTCTGCTCTGCGGCGTTGCCTCGTACTTCCTGGGCTATCGCGACACTTTCTCCATCATCTGCCTGGCGCTCTGCGGCTTTGTTTTCTGGACGATCGTCATGGAGTTCTACCGCGGGGCAAAAGTCATCTCCGCGCGCACAGGCATGAGCATCCCGATGGGCGCGCACGAACTGGCCATGCGCAACACCCGGCGGTACGGCGGCTACGTCGTCCACTTCGGCATGGTGCTGATCTTCATCGGCTTCGCGGGCTCCGCATTCAACACCGATGTGCAGCGCCCCATGAATCTCGGCGAATCCATGAAGCTCGGGCCGTACACGCTGGTCCTGCAAAGCGCGGACACCAAGCCGGAACAGAACTACACCGCGCAGCGCATGATTGTCGAAGTCCTGAAAGACAATAAGCAACTGATGATGCTGTATCCCGAGAAGCGCCAATTCCAGGGCACCGACGAAGGCAACGGCACCATGGTGGCCATCTACTCCACGCTTCGGGAAGACGTTTACGTAGTGTTCGCCGGCATAGACGCGGATACGAAGCTCCCGGTGATTCACGCCTTCTTGAATCCGCTGGTCAAATGGATCTGGCTCGGCGGGGTTTGGGTGGTGATGGGAACTCTGCTGGCGCTGATGCCCAATCGCCGCGCGGCGCTGGCGGTTGGCGTCGTGCCGCAAACCGCGACCGCGGCCTCTCCGATTGCCCAGGCCATGAATCCGTCGGTAACGCTGCGTGAGGGCCATGACTAATCGCCGCACTCCCAACGCTGTTCGCTCGAACCACAGCGTTGTCATCCTGAGGCTATCCGACGAGGATAGCCGAAGGACCTCAACTTCAAATTTTTCCGCAACTCATAGCTCGAAGCGAGGCCGTTTGATTGCTCCGCTTCTAGTTATCGCATTCCTGGCCGCTCTACCGCTTGTGGCCCAGCAGCAAGCCGACCGCGTCAAGGAAGTCGGCGGCAAATTCCTTTGCATGTGCGGTTGCGGACAGATATTGACTCAGTGCAACCACGTCGGCTGCACAATGTCCTCTTCCATGCTGAAAGAGCTCGGCACAATGGTCAGCCGGGGCGACACCGAGGACAAAATCACGCAGGCGTTTGTGCAGGAATTCGGCACCACGGTCTATGCGGAGCCGCCGAAGTCCGGCTTCAGTCTGGTGGCCTGGCTGATGCCGGTCTTTTATTTTCTTGCCGGTGCCGCGGTGGTGGTATTTTTCATCAACAAATGGCGCAAGCAGGCGCCTGCCCCCGCCGCGGTTGCTCCCGCCGGTGTGCACATTTCTCCCGAAGCCTACGAACGCGCGCGTTCGCAAGCCGACCGGGACACTGAGGATTAGGCCGATGCTCCCTCTCATGCTCGGTGCGCTGCTGGTCCTTCCCAACGATTGGGCGATTTTCGGCGCGTGCCTGGGGCTGGCCGCCGCGGTTTTTCTTTTCATCTTTTACATTCAGCCGGACGCCTCTGACCTGGCGCCGCATCGCAGCAAGCTCGATCAACTCCTGGAGCGGCGCGACACCATCTACGACAATCTGCGCGACCTGAAATTCGAATACCGCGCCGGAAAATATTCCGAAGGTGATTACGAAACCATGAAAGTGACGCTCGAGAACGAAGCCGCCCTCGTTCTCGCGGAAATCGAGCAGGTCACCGAATCGCAGATTCGCCGCCCGCGTCCCGCCTCCGCAAGCGGACCTGCTGCGGCGGGCGGGCGGAGCGTTCGATGAAGGATTTTTGGCCGCGTCTTCTAACGATCGCCCTGACAACACTTTTCGCCGCCTCCGTATCGTTCGCCGGAACCGTTCACGGTTCGGTGGTGAATCGCACCACGGGCAAGCATATACCGAATACCGACGTGGATCTGCTGAGCCCCACGCAGGGCATGGCGCTGCTCGCCACGGTTAAGAGCGACGCGCAGGGCCAGTTCACCGCAACGAACGATTCCATCGGCGCGGGGCCTGTGCTTATCCGCGTCACATACCAGGGCGTCGGTTTCAATGCGTTTCTTCCGCCGGGCCGTCCGCAGGTGGATGTGGAAGTTTTCGATGTCAGCAAAGATCCAAAGACGGTCGCGCCCGCGTCGCACGTGATCATCTTTCAGCCGCGCGATGGCAAGCTGATCGGCGCCGAAGAGTACAACGTCAAGAACGATTCGAAACCCGCGGTGGCGTTTTTCCGCACCGAGGGAACGTTTGAATTTGCGATTCCGGAAAAGGCCGCGCTTCAAAACGTCACCGCAACTGGCTCGCTGGGCATGGATGTTCGGCAAGCCTCGATTGACAAGGGCAAGGGAGTTTATGCCATCGCGTACGCCTTCCATCCCGGTCAAACCAACATTCGGCTCTCCTATGAACTGCCGTATCCCGGCAATTCCGCGACGCTGAAGCTTCCGGCCACATACGCCGGCATGCGCATGCTGCTTGTCGCGCCGCCGGGCGTCACCCTGACCGGAGACGGCATCAGCGCCGCCGGCCAGGAACAGGGCATGAACGTGTATCTCCACGACCCGCTTGCCGCGAAGGGCTCTCTGACCGTTTCAGTTTCTGGAGTTGGTTCGCCGCAACCCGCCGAGGCTGCGGATGCCCAGGGCCAGCAGCAAGGGCAGGAAGGGAATTCGCGGACGCAGGGTCCGCAGGTGGACGTTGCGCCGCCGCGGATTGACGATCTGAAATGGCCGATGCTCTTTGGCCTGGTGGCGCTTTTCGCGCTCGGGGCGATTCTGCTCTCGCGCAAACAGGTGATGATGGCGCCCGCCGCGGAGCAGGAAAATTCCGCACCCGCGCCGTCGAAAAAAGCGGCCAAAGTCACTAAGCAGCAGCCTGGAGTGGAAGCTGTTCAAGCAGAGGTGAAGGCCAATCTCGATTCGCTGAAAGAAGATGTTTTTCGCCTGGAATTGCGCAAGCAGGCCGGCACTATCTCCGAGGAGGACTACGCGCGCGAAAAGTCCCGCGTCGAAAAACTCCTTCGCGACCTGGTCCGCGGCTGACCTCCGGTAGCATAGGCTTTAGCCTGTGCTCCTTGGGCTTTTCAAGGGGCTGGGTTCTTCGGGTCACGGAGCACGGGTCACGCGCCACGGCCATCGATTTTTGTCGCAGTAAGTAGAATGCCCGCGCGTCCCTCCTCGCGCTCCTGTGGAGCCGCGCCAGACAAATTTAATCGTGGCCCCAACGAATCCATCGCCAACCGGCCTCCGCTTCGAGCGCATTGATAAACGCTATGGCGGGCTCTACGCGCTGCGCCGCGTCACGTTCGAAATCTCCGCGGGAGAGTGCGCCGTCCTTGCCGGACGCAACGGCTCCGGTAAAACCACGCTGCTGCGCATTGCCGGGCAACTCGTCCGGCCCAGCGCCGGCAAGGTTTCCTTTCCGGGAAACGCGGGCGATCCCGCCGCCAATTCGCGTCCCGGCTACGTTGGGCACAGCACGATGGTCTATGACGAGCTCACGGCTGAAGAGAACCTGGTGCTGTTTGCGCGGCTGCAGAAGGTTGAGTCTTCCGCTGCCCGCGCCGAATCGCTTCTCCGCGAAGTCGGCCTGTATGAGCGCCGCGCGTCGCTGGTGCGCACATTTTCCCGCGGTATGCGGCAACGCATCGCGATTGCCCGCGCACTGATCCACCGCCCGTCAGTATTGCTCCTCGACGAGCCAGCCACCGGCCTCGATCCCCTTGGCATCGCCTGGCTGGCAAACTCCTTGCGCGAACTGAACCGCGCCGGCTGCACCATTGTGATGAGCCTGCACGGAGAATCCGAGATCTCCTCGCTCGCCACGCGGGCTGTCCGCCTCGATGCAGGCAGCGTCATTGCCGACACCACAACCGGCGCATCGCTCCACGACATCCTCGCCTTTGGAGCAGCCTGAGCCGCCACCATGAGCCTCTTCTCCAACACCGCGGTGCTCCTCGGCAAAGAACTTCGCACCGAATTCCGGTCCCGCGAACTCCTCATTACCACCGGCGTCTTTATTCTTGTCGTGCTCATCCTCTTTAGTTTCGTAATCAGTCCAGCCACGGAAGGGTCCCGTGAATTCGGACCCGGCCTCCTTTGGCTTGCGATTCTTTTCGCTGCTTCGCTGATGCTGCAGCCATGCTTCCTCCGCGAACAAAATAACGACACGCTCAGCTCCCTGCGCCTTGCCGTCAGCGACCCATTCTCCATTTTTCTAGCCAAGCTGATTGCCAACACCCTTTTCCTGCTCCTCACCGAGCTGTTCATGCTTCCGTTTTTCGCCCTCTTTTTCAACGTGCCGATTCTCCCCGAATTCCACTGGCTTCTCCTTGTGCTCTTTCTCGGCAGCCTCGGCGTCTCCGTGGCTGGCACGGCGCTTTCCGCAATCTCCGCGCAAGCCCGCATGCGTGAACTTCTTCTCCCATTGTTGCTGCTGCCGCTGCTCACGCCCGTGCTCGTCGTCAGCGCCACCGTCACGGTCGGCCTGCTCGAGCGCGAGCCAATCATCCAGGGGAAGGGAATTGCGTTCCTCGCCGTATTCGATGTGGTCTTTTTGACGGCGCTATGGCTTTTCGGCGAATATCTTCTGGAGGAATAATCGGCATGACCAAACGCATCATCCTCGGCGGCGTCGCCATCCTGCTGGTGATTGCGTCGGCCTATGCGGCGTTCTTCATCGCGCCGGAAGAGCGCACCATGGGCCTGATCCAGCGCATTTTCTATTTTCACGTTTCCAGCGCCTGGGCCGGGTTCACCGCGTTTTTCCTCTGTTTCCTTGGCAATCTGCTGTACGTCTGGAAGCGCGATCCGAAATACGACTGGCTCGCCGTTTCCGGCGCCGAGGTGGGCCTGGCCTTCACCACCGTCGTATTGATCACCGGACCCATCTGGGCGCATCCGGTGTGGGGCATCTGGTGGACCTGGGACGCGCGCCTTACTTCCACATTCGTGTTGTGGCTGCTTTACGTTTCCTATCTGCTGCTGCGCTCGCTGGTGGATGAGCCGGACCGCCGAGCCCTGCTCAGCTCGTTATTTGGAATCTTTGCGTTTCTCGACGTGCCGCTGGTCTTCGGCGCCATCCGCTGGTGGCGCACCCAGCATCCGCAGCCAGTGATTGCAGGCGGCGAGGGCTCCGGCCTGGAGCACACCATGAAGCTGGTGTTTTTCTTTTCCGCGTTCGCCATGCATGTATTCATGGCGTTTCTGGTGGCCGAGCGTTACGCACTCGAAAAAATGCAGACCGAAACCGATTTATTGGCTCGTGAAGCGGAGGCTCAATGAAAAATCTGGACAGCGTCTTTGCCGCCTATCTCGTGGGTTGGGGCGTATTTTTTGTGTTCTATCTGACCATCGCCAAACGCACCTCCAACCTGCGCGCCGAACTCGAGCGCCTGAAAAACTCGCTCCCCCGCGCGAAATAATTTGGAGTGCGGAGGCTCTGCCTCCGCTTTTACGATTGAAGCGCTACAGCCAGACGCGCCCAAGAAAGGGAATCGCACCCACACCAATGGCTCCCCAAACCAAAAAACGCGTCGGCATCGTCCTCTTCCAACTCGGAGGTCCGGACTCCCTCGCCACGGTCGAGCCTTTTCTCCGTAATCTCTTCCTCGACCCCGACATCATCCCGCTCGGCCCGCTCAATTTCATCCGCGGCCCGCTAGCCCGCTACATCGCGAAGAAGCGTACCCCTCCCGTCGCTCAGCGCTACGGCCAGATCGGCCGCCGCTCCCCCATTGGCATCCTCACCGAACGCCAGCGCAGCAAGCTCGTCGCCGCCGTCACACCCTATCTCGATCCCGTGGCCGTCACGGCCATGCGCTACTGGAAGCCGCTCACCGAAGACGCCGTCGCCGCCATCAAGAAAACTCACAATCTTGACGAACTCGTCCTGCTGCCGCTTTACCCGCACTATTCCTACGCCACCACGCTCAGCAGCCTGAAAGAATGGCGCCGCGTCTATGGCGAGCCTGCCGACACGCTGCCCGAGCGCACTGTCGAACATTTCTTCGACCATCCGCTCTATATCCAGGCGCTGATCACCAACATAGGCAAATGCCTGCGCCAGTTTCCGGACAGCTCGCGCATTCATCTGGTTTTCAGCGCGCATGGCTTGCCCATGAGCCTTGTCGAAAACGGCGACCCTTACCCGCGGCACATTCAGGAAACCGTGCGCCTGGTCTGCGAAGGAGGCGCGCAAAAATTCCCCAACTGGCCGCGCACGCACCTGCTGTGTTTCCAGTCCAAAGTCGGCCCCGCGAAGTGGCTCGAGCCGTCCTTCGTCGGCACGTTGCACAAACTGGGGCACGAAGGCGTGAAAGAAATGCTGGTCGTGCCCATCTCATTCGTCACCGAGCACATCGAAACTCTGCACGAGATCAACATCGAAGGCCGGGCCGACGCCAAAAAAGCCGGCATCGAGCGCTACCGCATGATGCCCGCTGTCGGCGACTCCCCGCTTTTCATCGAATGCCTCAAACAACTCGTCCTCCGCGCCGCCGAAATCCACCCTGATGCCTCCAGCACCACCGCCTAGCGGCACTGCACGGCTTGCTTTCTGATCGCTGCTCTCTGCTAACTGTTCTCTCTCCTGTGCGCCGCTTGCCTCGCAAACGCTCCCGTACTACACTCGCCCGCGGTTCAGGGATTGGCAGTTTCAACATCGCTGCGGTCGGTGCGCTATAATCTGTATTTCGGGATGGGGCCCGGAATTCATGAAAGCGACGTATCACTCTGGTGTCTACAAATTTGCTCTGTTCGTAGTGGCCTGGGCGGTCATCCTCCTCTGTGCTGGCGCGCTGGTCACCTCCGAAGACGCCGCCCTCGCCGTCCCCGACTGGCCCCTTTCCTATGGCAGCATCACACCGCCGATGGTGGGCGGAATCGCATATGAACATTCCCACCGCGTAATCGCCGCCATCCTCGGCTTGTTCATCATTGGCCTGGCCATCGTATTGTGGAGAAATGACGAGCGTCCCGTGGTCCGCTGGGCAGGAGTTGCCGCAGTCGGCGGAGTCATCCTGCAAGGCGTCCTCGGCGGCCTGACGGTGCTCAAACTTCTCCATTACTGGCTGCCCGTGATGCACGCGTGCTTGGCGCAAATCATGTTTGTCACGCTGGTATCGATTGCGGTGGTCACCAGCCGCTGGTGGGTCTCCGAGCAGCCGCATTATGAAGACAAAGGCAGCCCGGCGATTCACACGGTGGTGATTCTCAACGCCGCCGCCATTTTTCTGCAGATCGCGCTTGGCGCCGCCTTTCGCCACAAATACAGCCCGGCCACTCCGCACGTCGTCTGGGCCATGGGGGTATTGCTGATCGCTTCCTGGACGGCCATCCAGCTCCGCAAGCGTTTTTCGAATTCGCCGGAAATTTCCCGCATCCGGGCCCTGCTGCACGGCATCGTAGGAGTGCAGCTGCTTCTGGGTATCGGGGCGCTTTGGACGAGACTGCGCGCGGCGGAGGATGCGCAGCCCTTGCCCGCGGTAGTCATCACCACGGTAGTTCACACGGTTTTTGGCGCGGTGCTGTTCGCGGTTTCGATTCTGGTGGTGCTGTTCTGCTACCGGCTGGTGCCGAGAAAAAGGGAAGTGGTCCTTGCGACTACAAGTGATGAGGTGCCCGCCTGATGAGTGAAGTTCGCGCCACCGCCATCGCGCAGCCGGGCAAGCCCGCCGTGGCAGGCAAGATCAGCGCGTACATCGCGCTGACCAAGCCGGATGTTTCTTTTCTGGTGCTGATGACCACCGGCGCGGGCTATTACATGGGCGCGCGCGGCCCCATCGGCTGGCTGCACATGATTCACGTCATCGTGGCCACGATGATGATCGCCGCCGGCACGGCTGCGCTGAATCATTACATCGAGCGGGAGTCCGACCGCTACATGCGCCGCACCGCTTCTCGTCCTCTGCCGACAGGCGCGCTCACGCCCGCAGAAGCTCTGGGCTTCGGCATCGTGCTTTCGCTTGCCGGCGCGATCGATCTGTATCTCACTGCCGGCTTCTGGCCGTGCTTCCTCGGCGTCTTCACGTGTCTCAGCTATCTGCTCGCCTATACGCCGCTTAAAAGGCACACCGTTTGGGCCACCTTCATCGGGGCCATTCCCGGCGCGGTGCCGCCGATGATTGGGTGGACCGCCGCGACCGGCAAAGTGGACGCAGGAGCATGGTTGCTGTTCGCGATTCTGTTCGTCTGGCAATTCCCGCATTTCCACGCCATAGCCTGGATGTACCGCGAAGACTACGCCCGCGCCGGTATCCTGATGCTTCCTGTCGTGGACAAGGAAGGCCGGCGCACCTTCCGCCAGATTATTTTGTATGCGGCGGCGCTGGTGGCTGTCAGCCTGTTGCCCGCGATCATGGGCTTTGCCGGCATGCTCTATTTCTTTGGCGCACTGGTCACCTGCACCGGCTTGGTTCAGGTCTGCCTCTGGGCCGCGCACGCCAAGACCAACACCCGCGCCAAGTGGCTGATGCACGCAACGGTTTTGCATATTCCGATCCTGCTGGGCCTGATGATGTACGACAAATTGCCGCGGTAGGAAGTAATCAGATAGCAGTAATCGGTAATCAGTAAGAAAAAATCGAAGCGCGGCGCACTTTGTAGGGGCGGCTTTATGCCGCTTTCTTTGGTGTAGTGGCCGGTCTTCAGACCGGCTGGAAAGCAGCACAGAGTTTACCCGCTACCGAACAGAAAGGGTCCCGACAAACGGATGCTTTCCCACCCGGCGCTAAACGCAACATTGAACGGAGCAAGTGCGATTCTCCTTGCCTGCGGCTACGCCGCCATCCGCTCTGGCAAGATGCAACTCCACAAGAAATTCATGGTGTCGGCCTTCTTCGTCTCCTGCGCCTTCCTGGTTTCCTATGTCATCTACCACGTGCGAATCCATCAGGTGATTCATTTCCAGGGCCAAGGCTGGATTCGACCCGTCTATTTCACGCTGCTCATCTCTCACACGATTCTCGCGGTCGTCATCGTCCCGCTCATCCTCATCACCCTTCGCCGCGCCTGGACCGAGCGCTTCGACAAACACCGCCAGATCGCCCGCTGGACCCTGCCCCTCTGGTTCTACGTCAGCGTCACCGGAGTGATTGTCTACTTCCTGGTGTACCAGATATACGCTCCGCACTGAGCTGAACCCGCCCAATCGGTGGTATCCTCCCACTCCTATGCCTTGAACGGGTTGAACAATGCTACGCCAAGAGGCCGGAAATCCCGTTCGTTCCGCGTCGCCACCGTTAACCCGTGTACGCGAGCCGTGGCCGCTATCATCGCATCTTCGGTGAACGCCTCCGAACGGCCGTGCATTAGTCGCGCATATTCCCGAAAGCACGCGGCGTCCATCGGCAATACCGGTGAAGCGCCCTCCAGTTGCTTGGCCCAGGCGTCAATTTCCATCGCCTTTACGGGATCCTGTTCCCTGGTAATTTCCGCACCTTTTTGAATTTCCCCGAAGGTGACTGCGGAAAGGAAAACCTGTCCTACCTCCAAGCCGTGCAGCCACGCGGAAACTCCCCCGTGCGGCTTCCGCTTACGCATCTCAGACACCACATTCGTGTCAATCAGGTAGCGGATCAATCGAACACCGGCGCCTTGCGCGATTTGCTCTTGCCACGCTTCGAGAGAGGGATTTCGAAGCGTGGACCGTCCCCGAGAAGGACTTCCTTCCAGGTCATTCGGTTTTCGTCCTTCAGTTTCTTCCATTCATCCATGGAAACCACCACGGCGGCATCCACTCCGCGGCGGGTAACCACTTGAGGGCCCTTTTCGAGCGTGTCGTCCAGCAACTCGCTGAAGCGCGCTTTCGCGTCCTGCAATTGCCATTTGGCCATGTATGCTCCTCACCCCAATGTTAAGACTAGTCAGATGACTAGTCAACCCCGCTGGGTTTTTAGTTTACGGGTCTCCCATCGTGTACACTCCTCCTTCATGAAAATTCTCCTCTTCGGTGCAACAGGTTCCGCCGGCGCTGCCGTACTGGAAGCCTGCCTTGCAGCATCTATCGTTGAAGAGGTCCGTGCTATCGTCCGCCGGCCGCTCATGGACACTTCGCCAAAGCTGCGCACGTTCGTTCACAAAGATTTTCTGGATTACGCAACGGTCGAGGATGCGTTCCGGTCTGTGGACGCCTGCTTCTTCTGTCTCGGAATCTCCGCCACGCAGGTTTCCCAGGAAGAGTACAGGACCATCACGTATTCCTACACGCTGACCGCGGCCAATATGTTCAAAGCGAAGAGTCCCGGCGCGGCTTTCCACTACATCAGCGGGCGGGGGACCAAGGCCGGCAGCCGGATGTTCTGGGCAGGCGTGAAGGCGCAAACCGAGCACGACCTCATCGATCTTGTCGACGCCAATTGCTGGCGCCCTGCCTTCATCGGCGCCAAACCCTCGCCCAGCCTGCCGAAAGTCTACTCGCTGATCCAACCGCTCGCCCGGCTGCTGAAACCGTTTCCAGATCTTTACGTCCATGGCCACGACATCGGCCGCGCCATGCTGCAAGCTACGTCGGAAAGGCTTCGCAGCCGCATTATCGAAAACGCTGAAATCCGCCAAATTGCTGCCCGCGCCAACTTCTGATGTGTGGGCAACTTTCAATGCTTGCTCTGACGATGGAAGGTCGGCCGCTCTGGCCGTTGTAGCGTCCGCCGTCTGCGGCGGGCGACATGTCGGCTGTCTGCTGAGAGGTTTTGAGCCGGGCACGAACGCTGTGAAAGCGGCGGCTGAGCCACCGCACTCCAAAGCGCCCGCCTCGGAAGGCGGCCGCTACAAAACCACCGGGATTGACCCCAACGCCGCGCTACACCCACCCCTTCTCACGATAATATTTCATGCTCTCTTCCAGAGCCGCCACGATGTCTTTCTCCAGAGAAGCATCGAGATGTTTCACGTAAAAGCAAGTTTTGCCCTTCAGCAATTTCAAAAGCGCCGGTGAAATCTTTTTCTTCACCGGATCATTCATGTAGATGCACATCAGATAAAATCCCACATAACCCTTCTGCAAAATCGCCGCCGCGAACTGCAAATCCACCGGCTTGCCGCTATACGCCCCGGGGATCGCCACCGGCTTCGGCACCACAAGTTGCACGCTCTTCTTGTTCCGTACGCCCAGATCCTGAAACCGGAACGGCGGTGCATGCCGCGCAAGCAGTTCGCTCACGCGCTCGTACACGCTCTCCAGCGAGTCGCCTTGGGGCTGTTTCTTGTTCTGGGGTTTAGAACTAGATTTTAGTTTGTTGCGGGCAGGTTTGCTCATGCCCGGAATCCTATGCCAATTTCGCAGGATTCCTCAACGGTTTTCAACTGCCGCTGCCGAAAGGGAACTGGCTCCGGGATTTGCGACTTTCCTGCTATCCGATCGCTGCTATCTGTTGGCCTCTTCAGCCCTTCGGCAGTGCAGCGATCACCGCGTCGGTAAATTCCTCGGTCCCGGCTTTTCCGCCGACATCTTTCGTGACATGCTTGCCGTCTTTGTAGACTTTGATCAGCGCTTTCTCTATGCGCGCCGCCGCCGAACCCTCGCCCAGATGATTCAGCATCAGGATCGAACTCATCAGCAGCGCGGTCGGATTCGCCAGCCCTTTGCCGGCAATATCCGGGGCGGTGCCATGCACAGCCTCAAAAATCGCGCTATCGGCGCCAATGTTGCCGCTGGGAACAACGCCCAAGCCGCCCACCAGGCCAGCCGCCAGATCGCTCATCACGTCGCCGTAGAGATTCGGCAGCAGCAGCACGTCGAACTGGTCGGGATTGATCACAATCTGCATGCAGGCGTTATCCACGATCAATTCCTTGTATTCGATGTCCTTGTATTTCTCCGCCACCGCCCGGACCGAGTGCAAAAACAACCCGTCGCTCAATTTCATGATATTGGCTTTGTGGATCGCGTGGATTTTCTTGCGCCCCATCTTGCGCGCGTATTCGAACGCGAACTTCGCAATTCGAGTCGAAGCTTTCTCGGTAATAATTTTCAGGCTTTCCACCACGCCGGGCACCACTTCGTGCTCCAGTCCGGAATACAAATCCTCGGTGTTCTCCCGCACGATTACCACGTCGACGCCGTCGAAATGTGACTTCACGCCGGGCAGATTCTTCACCGGCCGCAGGTTTGCATAAAGTTCTAGGCTTTTCCGCAGCGCCACGTTCACGCTGCGCGCCCCGCCGGCAATCGCCGTGGCCATCGGGCCTTTCAGCGCCACCTTGTTCCGGCGCACAGACTCGATCGCCGCGGCGTTCAGCACTTCCGCGCCAACTGTCTTCTTATCGGTGTTTTCGGCTCGCGCGGCCAAAACTTCCCAATCAATCTTTACGCCCGAAGCGTCGAGCACGCGCTGGGTTGCCGCCGAAACCTCAGGTCCAATTCCTTCGCCAGGCAACAATGTAACCGTATGTTTCATAGGGCATCTATATTAAGGGAAGTGGCGCGGCTTGTCGAAGCTCGCTGAGATTAGGAATTTCTTGCTTCCTGTTATCTGATCGCTGTTATCGCTTTTCCGGCTTCAGATTGGCAGTTTGAGAACAGGACGCACCCGCTTCGAAGCTCGATTTGGCGCCATCTGCAGCTATGTTATACTGAGTACGTAACTATCCTCGTGGAGGATTCCGCGAGTGGAGGCCTTAAAAATTATGATTAATCTGACGCCCGTTGCCGCCACCAAAGTGAAGGAAATCATGTCCATGCAGACCCCCGTGCCGGTGGCTTTGCGTGTGGCTGTTGTCGGCGGCGGTTGCTCCGGTTTTCAATACCACATGGCATTCGAAAACCAGACCAACGACTCCGATGAAGTCGTGGATTTCAACGGCTTGAAAGTGGCCGTCGACCAGATGAGCTCCATGTACCTTGAGGGCGTGGAAATCGACTACGTCGAAACCCTGGAAGGCGCTGGTTTCAAGTTTAACAACCCCAACGTCAAGAGCACCTGCGGCTGCGGCAGTTCCTTCAGCGTTTAGCCTTTGTAGCAGCGGCCTTCTGAGGCCGGCGAAGTTTGTCACCATCTTGCAGGCTCCTGGCCAACCAGGAGCCTTTTTTCATTGCCAATTCCTCTCGGTGTCCTCTGTGCGCTTCCTCTGTGACCTCTGTGTGAACTCTTCCTTCTGAGTCGCCAATCCACTTTACTTCCGTCCATCATCCAAGCACCATACAACCGCAGGAGGCTTTCGTATGGATTCCAAACAGGTCATCTTCATCACCGGCGCCAGCACCGGCTTCGGCCGCCTTTTCGCGGAGACCCTCGCGCGCCATGGCCACACAGTCTTTGCCACCATGCGCGATCCCCAGGGCAAGAATGCCAAAAACGCGGCCGACCTTCTCGCCCTCGCCGAAAGGGAATCGCTCTCGATTTTCACGCTCGAATGCGACGTCACCAGCGACGCTTCCGTTGAGCTTGCTGTCCGCGCCGCCATCGCGCAATCCGGCCGCATCGACGTCGCCATCAACAACGCCGGTTACGGCATCATTGGCCTTGCGGAAGCCGTCACCACGCAGCAAGCCCAGCAGATCATGGATACGAATTTCATTGGCTGTGTCCGCGTGAATCGCGCCGTGCTTCCGCACATGCGCCGCCACCGCAAAGGCTTGCTGATGCACATTAGCAGCGGTGCCGGCCGTGTGGTCATTCCTGCGTTCTCACTCTACACCGCCAGCAAATTTGCCATGGAAGCGCTTGCGGAAACTTACCGGTATGAACTTGCCTCCCAGGGCATCGAATCTGTCGTCGTCGAGCCCGGGGCCTATCAGACCGCGGTCTTCGGCAATCTCGTTTACGCCGCAGACCCATCCCGCGGCGAGACCTACGGCCCGGTGGATCAGATTCCCAGTAAAATGACTTCGCTCATCGCCAACACCGCGGGCGATCCGCAGGAACTTGCCGACGCTGTCCTTCGGATCATCGAAACTCCGGTGGGGCAAAAGAAGCTCCGCTACCGCGTAAGCAAATCCGACCTCGGCGTGGACGAAGTCAACGCCACCACCGACCGCGTGCAAGCGCGCCTTCTCGAACTGTTCGGCCTCACGGCCGCAACCACCTTCGTTCAACGCGATGCCGCCGGCGCGGATTAGGAACGTGGCCAATCCTGTAGCAAAACAGCAATTGCGCTGCCTGGGGCGCCGGATCGACCAAAAATACTTGCCTCCATCGCCCAAAGGCACTACACTATTGTAGCTACGGATTGGGAGTTACGCGTGTTTTCCTGGGACGAGGCGAAGAACCGGTCGAACCAGAAAAAACACGATGTCAGCTTCGAAGCCGCGACACTTGTCTTTGAAGACCCGCACCAGTTGAGCAGGCTGGAACGCGTAGTCGAAGGTGAGGAGCGTTGGCAGACAGTCGGCAATGCCGGGGGAATTGTTTTGCTGCTGGTTGTTCACACCTGGCGGGAAGGACCGGCCAGCGAGGAGCAAATTCGAATCATCTCCGCGCGACGCGCCAACAAACTGGAAAGGGAATTCTATGAAGAGGGTGCCTAAATCCGTTCGGAAAGAACTCATGGCCACTGCCAACCGCCCTGACAGTGGGATCGATTATTCCGATATACCTGCAAGCACTCGCGAAGACTGGGCGGGGGCTGTCCGCGGCAAGTTCTATCGCCCAATCAAGCAGCAGCTCACCGTGCGTATTGATGCTGACGTCCTTGCCTGGCTAAAGAGTTACGGGAAAGGCTACCAGAGCCGCCTGAATGCCATTTTGCGTTCCGTGATGTTGGGAAAAACCGGGCGGCGCAAGGCCAATTAGACAATGTGGCCGCGAAAGCCTTATCCTAATATCCAGTCCGAATGAAGATAGCCCTCGCCCAATTCAACCCAACCGTCGGCGACTTTAAAGGCAACTCCTCCCGCATTCTCGACCTCGCGGAACAAGCCAAGCGCCGTGGCGCGGAACTCGCTGTTTTTTCGGAGCTCTGCATCTGCGGTTATCTCCCGCTCGATTTGCTCGAACGCCCCGCCTTCATCCAACGCAATCTGGACACTCTCAAGGACATCGCCTACCGCATGCCGCTTCCCGCCGTCCTTGGCTTTGCCGGCCGTGTCGATCATCCCCGCAACGGGCCGGCCATCGCCAACAAAGCCGCGCTGATCCAGGACGGCCGCGTCGTCTTCGAGCAGAGCAAAATGCTTCTGCCCACCTACGACGTGTTCGACGAATCGCGTTATTTCCAGCCCGGCGAAAAAGATTACGTCTACGGGATGGGCCGCGAGCAGCTTGGCATCACCATTTGCGAAGATGTCTGGAATGACAAAAATTTCTGGGCTAAGCCACGCTATGCGCGCGACCCGGTGACCGAACTCGTCCAGCAGGGAACCAGCATTCTTCTAAACATTTCCGCTTCGCCCTACACGATTGACAAGCGCTCCCTGCGCCTTGAGATGCTACGCTCGATCGCGCAGCAACATCATCGCCCGATCATTTATGTCAATCAGGTTGGCGGCGACGATTCGCTGATCTTCGACGGCGCCAGCATGGCGCTCACGCCTGACGGCCACATTGCCGCGCAAGCCAAAGCGTTTGAAGAAGACCTCGTGCTCTTCGACACGGTTACCGGCAAAGGCGACATCCATCCGCAAACCAAAGAAGAAATCGCCTACGCCTATCAGGCGATCATCACCGGTACGCGCGACTACGTTCGCAAATGCAATTTCAGCAAAGCCATCGTCGGATTAAGCGGAGGAGTGGACTCCGCTGTCGTCGCCGCTATCGCCGTGGACGCCCTGGGCAAGGAAAACGTCCTCGGTGTCTCCATGCCCGGCCCGTATTCCTCCGAGGGCAGCCAGACCGACGCCAAATGCCTGGCACACAATCTGGGGATCGAATTCCTCACCGTTCCCATTACCTCGGTATTTGATTCCTACATCGGGTCGCTCAAACCCGTGTTCAGCAATCGTCCCGTGGACGCCACCGAAGAAAACATCCAGGCCCGCATCCGCGGCAACTACCTGATGGCTCTTTCGAACAAGTTCGGCTCCATGGTCTTGAGCACCGGCAACAAGTCGGAGATCGCCGTCGGCTATTGCACGCTCTACGGCGATATGGCCGGAGGCCTCGCGGTCATCTCTGATGTACCGAAGCTGATGGTCTACGAACTCGCCGAGTACATCAATCGCGAAAGGGAACTGATTCCCCGCTCGACCATCGAGAAACCTCCCAGCGCCGAGCTGCGTCCAAACCAGAAGGACTCGGACTCTCTGCCGCCTTACGAAGTGCTGGACCGCATCCTGAAGGCCTACATCGAGGAAGTGAAAACGCCCGTGGAGATCGCTGAGGAATTTGGCTACGACCTGCCACTGGTGCGAAATATCGCCATGCTGGTGGACCGCAACGAGTACAAGCGCAAACAAGCGGCGCCCGGCCTGAAAATCACCTCGCGCGCCTTCGGCTTTGGCCGCCCGTTTCCCATCGCCCAGCGCTTTGTCCCATGATCGGGATTCGAGACATCTTGTGTAGGGGCGGCTTTAGGCCGCATTCTTCGATTACAAACCAAAAAGGATCAACCGCGTGAAAAACAAACTCCGCCCACTCACATTTCTGCTCTTTACAATGTTCGCCTCGTCCTTCGCGCACGCGCAACAAGCCGCGGCCCCATCTCCTCTGCAAAAAAATATCGAAAATTATCTCCGCCGCTCCTTCGCGCTCGGCCCCGACGTCCAGATCACCGTCGCCGCGCCCACGGAAATAGGGAACTCCGGCCTGCTCGAAACCAACATTGACGTTAAAACCGAGCAGGGCTCCGACAAGGTCAAGATGTACATCACCAAGGACGGCCGCTACCTGCTCCGCGGCGAACTTTCCGACCTTTCGAAAGACCCTCTGGCCGAAAACACCTCCAAGCTCGACCTCTCGAAGTCCCCGGTCCTTGGCGATCCGAAAGCCACCGTCACCATCGTGGAGTTCGCCGACTTTGAATGCCCCGTCTGCCGCAACCTTCACGACGCCTTGCGCGGCATCCTTCCCAACTATCCCCAGGTCAAGCTCATCTTCAAGGATTTCCCCATCGACCAGATCCATCCCTGGGCCCGCACCGCATCCATTGCCGGCCGCTGCACCTATCAGCAGGACCCCGCCGCCTTCTGGAAGTTCTACGATTTCATCTACGACAAACAGGATCTGGTCTCCGCCGCCAACGTCTACGACAAGGTCGTCGACTTCGCCGGCCAAGCCAACCTGAACCAGGACGCCTTCAAAGCCTGTCTCGCTTCGCCACAGGCCACCGCTGAGGTGGACGCCAGCCTTGCCAACGGCAATCTCCTCGAAGTCCGCAGCACCCCCACGCTCTTCATCAACGGCCGCCGCATCGTCGGCGCAGACCCGCACGGCATCCAGCAATACATCGACTACGAGCTAGCCCAACAAAAATCCGCGAAGAAGTAATTCCTCTGCGGTGGTCAGCGGTGCTCCGGTGTGAAACTCCGCGAGTCATCATGCGTATCTCTTATTGGGAGGAGGCATGAAGGCCCCCTGACCTATACCCCAATTCACACAGCTAGAGAAAGAATGTATTGGACTCATGCTGTCCTAGACCTAGTGGTGTTCTTCTTGGAAGTCTTCTGTTCTTTCCTCTAATGGCCCGGAGTTTGAGCGACTGCGGAGAAAACAGACTAAACAGAGAAGGAGGGAAGAGGTAGCCGAATTCGGGCTTAGGCCAGGAGAAGGGCGAAAGGGACTGATTTCATAGTTAACATAATATAGCACGCGCGACACACAGTTATATGGAGGGAAGGGTATTACACTGTGTGTGCTGGCTAGATTCATGTTGGCAACTTTTATACCGATGGTTTCCAGCTTTGTCAATAGAACCTGAATTTCTACGGTGTAAGGAGAATCGAAACCAATTCCATAACAGCCCTCAGGCCATCGTCATTATTCCATCCCAAATTTACGCCGTTATAGGCTACTGAGGTAGGAGAGGACTGTACCAGCTGCGTTTGATTCGGGTTGTAGCTGATTTTTCCCTCATGGCTGGCTTTGAATTCGAACAGTTTGGCCATCTGTTTGTCGTTCAGCCCATTGAGGGATATGACGCCCATTGTCATTGTAGCCTCTCTTTCTCCGAAGCCAAATCATACCATGACAAATTCGAACTTGCCGACGCTCGCTCAAAACGCCAACGTGAATTGATCCGTCTGTCCATTATAAGTGAGCAAGCAGTTAGCGAGAATGTCTCGGCCAATGAGTGCTTGGAAGCCCTGTGCCGCCTGAAGCTGCGCAGCCACGACTGCGATATTTTCAACGACTAGGGGAATATGGGACGGTAAGCCTCCCGGGATCACAATGCTCACGTCATACTGTGAGGCCGTGTGAGGTTGGGCTCCAGTGGAAGGCGTATTCACAGTGACTACGCCAGTAGGGCTTAGGCCCAACGAAGTCAAAACGGATGGGTCTACACAAGTACAGCTTGCCCCCGTATCAACGAGGGCTTGAATTTGAACCAAGGCCGGAATTGATGCACCGGCTGCCGTGAGCGCAGCGTGGCGCGCCCCACTCACACCGATATAGGCCATAAGCAGTGGACCCTGCGGTGAGAGTTGTAGCGTGAAATGAGGCACGTTGTTATTTTGGTAAGGCGAAAACCTGCGGTTCGACGAATCGAGAAATATGCTGCACTTGCTCAATTGAACTAATCCGCCTTACGAGGAAGGGCTCCAGCTTAAATCGGGAATAGCCTTCCTTGATCGCGTCCTCGTAGCTGCTGAACGTATCAACAACGTCCTCGCCGTGAATCAGGACAAACTTGCCCTCGTGAGCCTTAAGCTCTGGAAGTTTTTTCTTGTACGTTTCTATCTCTTTTTCTAAGGGCATAACAACTCCATTCTAACTCGGATGGAGGGGGATAGGTGAACGGATACTACAGCAGGTTTCCGGGACATGCAATAGCACGCTGGGGCACCCCCTAGGCGGGGAAGGGAATCCCCGCCCGCATCACTTACTCTTGCGATTCGCGGCAGCGTAGAGGCCGAACGTGCCGACCACAATCACCACGCCCCAAAATAACATGCACTTCCGGCAGCCCATTTCGCTACTGCCCCCGGAGCTTCTTGCCGATGAAATAGGCCACGCCGCCGCCGATCAGCGCCGCCGCCGCTGGAATGTGGTGCAGACTCAGCACCAGCCCGAGGCCGACGCCGCCGATCCCGCCGAACTGTAAAACCGTTGCGAAGTTTTTCAAGACTTCCTCCCGAGTAGAAAAATTATGATGCCCAACTCCACCGCCACCACGACACCCCACACGGCCAACGCTTGCGCGATTGTTTCCGCCTCACTCTCAGCCGCCGCGATCTGAGGAGACACCGCCGCGCCAAGCACGTTCCCAACTGTGTCAAGAAAACTCATCAGTCCGCGCCTTTCATCCCGCTAATTTTTTCCCACGAACGCGCCCCGACATAGCCGAGCATCACCGAACCGAACAGCCAGAACAGAGGCTCCGGAAAGGGAACGGGAGCACGCCCGATTAGCGGGAAGATCAAATAATTGCAAAAAATGATTGTGTTCCCCACGTAGAGGAAGGTAGGCCGCGCCCGGCTTGTGTACTTGTCGCCGTTGGTTGCCTCTGCGCGGATGTTCTGCCCCGCCGCTTGTATCTCTTGCGTTAAGGCATCCTGCGCCGCCATCTGCATCTGCATTTGCAGCTTGGCAATATCCGCCGCGTGAGTCTCCCGGAGAGATTGCAACTCGGCCGCTTTGTCCGGCGAGAGTTTGAACGTGCCGACGACTTTCGAGAACACGTCGCCCACGTCGCCGCCGAGAATTTTCAAAAGGAAATCTTGGATGCCGGGCATAGTGTCACCGTTTCCTAAAAGCGCCTTTGACTATCGAGCCGTACGACTGGTAAAGCCACAACGCGCCGACAGCCGCGCCGACGAAAATCAATCCGTACACAATTTTTTCCGCCTTCGCCAAAAAATCCGCGGAGCCGATGTTCCCGAGGCCGGGAATGCGGATTCCCGCTTGATCCGGGTGTGCTCCCTCTTGGACCAAATTCAAATCTATCTCGCTACTCGTTTGCGCCTGATTGATGGCAACCTGTGCCGGGTCAGCGTTTGGCCCGCTTGCCTGTGCTATGTCCGCGTTGGCGTCGTCTTTTATTCCTTGCAGCGTCCACGGGTCAACCGTGCCACTGGCCGCACGCCAAACCACGCCCACCGTGTTCGACAAAGCTCCGTCATACCAACTCATTTTCAGCCCCCCGAGGGAGTCGCTTTCATTTCCCGGTTTTCCAGCCGCATGATCCGATCCCGCAAATCTGAAACGATGAACAACGACAACCCTTGCATCAATCCCAACACAGCGAACCCAAACCCCATCATTTCGCCTGTAGTCATGCCCTTAGCCCCGTTTGGTTTTCTTGCCTTGCGAACGCCGACCATGACACGGTTTGCACGCCACTACATCCGACTTCTTTGGCATCCCGTGAAATCCGCCGCTTGGATTGTGCACGTCAAAATTGCGCCGATCCCGGACCGACTTTGGACGCTTCCCGCAGTAGTGGCAGCGATACCCGCGCCGCCGCTTGAAATCTTGCCGCGCCTTAATCAGCCGATAGGTTCGCCGCTCTTTCGTTGGCACGTTCAGCCTTTCTTTGTGACGACGACATAACGCACAGATCCACGCACGCGCCGCTTGAGCACCTGGCCCCCGCGTGATTCGGCTTTCCTCTCCGCTTTGGCTTTATCGGAGTACGCGCCGTGGAAACACGCGCGAGTGCCGCATGTCGCCATTACTCCGCGCCCACTTCCTCGACGCGATGCACTTCCCGAGGATCGAACGGGAAATTGAGCGCAAGCGCCGCGCCGTCATACTCGCCCGACAGCCCGTTTTTGAAATGAATCCGGTACGCGCCCGGCCCGAAGGTAAAGGCGGCGGGATCGAAAACCCCGCTCCCGGTTTGCGCTTTCGGCTTTTCCTCATCATCCGTGAAATACATAAGCACCTCTCCCTAGAAAATTTTTGGAGCCTCAACCCCGACAGCCAACTCCAAATATCCAAGCCGCAACTCGATAAAGTGCGGAGTCCCCGAAGGCGAGGCCACTCCCTCTTCCAACAGCATCAGCGCCCACCCGGGAGGCACGATAAAAGGCCCGGCAGGGTTAAGCACAGTCGCGGTATTTTGCTGCGAGTACGCATCATTCGGGGAACCGCTTGGCGATGTAATCCGAATGGAGGCTTGAGTCGGACTGATATTTAGCGCCGTCAGAAAAAACGGATCATCAGCGTTGCCGAGGATTGAAGGACCAAACCCCGGAGGCAACAGGTGGAGGCCGATAGGTATTCCGTTTCCGTTCCCATCCTGCCCGTGTGCGTTCAGAACCCACCAATAGAACCCGGCCCGCACAGGGGGAGTCACAGCCCACGCAAACCGTCCGAATACTTGAGAGCCGCGAAAACTCCGGAATACGAGCCCGCCTAACAGGTTTTGTGCCGAGCTTGCCATCAGCCCACACTCGGCGGAATCGTGCCGATCGGCAATTCGAGGAACGCGGCCCGCAACTCAACCGCGTGCAGTGTCGGGGAGCCAGTCGTAATTTCTTCCTCCCACGCCATCAACGTCCAACCCGGAGGCACGATCACCGGCCCGGAGGGATTCAAATTGACTTGAGAACTTGCGCTGCTCTGCGTATCACTCACCAAGAAACCCGGAGACGTTACGCGCAGCGATCCCGCAGTGGGAGGCTTGTTTGCAGCCACCACGAAAAACGAATCATCCGCGTTTCCCGTCTGTGTTGGACCGAACCCCGGAGGGATCAGGTGCAAGGCGAGATGCCGCGTTGACGCCTCCGTGTAAAGAGCCGCGGCGAACATCACCCACCAAAAATATCCAGCGCGAACGGTATCCGAGAGCACCCATGCGTTGCGACTCGTGACCGGAACACCCTTCCACGTTTTGTACTGAATGAACGGAATCAAATCAGCCGGGCATTGACAATCCGGCGCATTGGCAGCCGGAGCGGGAGGCGGAACCGGAGCGCCCGGAGCATCAGCGGGAGGGGTGCTGTAGTACACCGGCCCCGTATATCCCGAGTTTGCCCGTGGATCATAATAAACACCGCCAGCGCCCATTTAGAAATCCCCCGCAAACTGGTTGTAATAGCCCTGTGCCTTTGTCCTGTAGGGCACGTTGCGAACGCCGCGCAGCCAGTTCAGGCCGTGGCCCACGTTGTACATATCCGCCGTGTCATAGGTTGTCCCATCGTCCCGAATGAGATACGCCGCCGCTTCGAGGCACGTTGCCGGATCGAACAGGTCCCAGGCATCGAGGCCGGTAATATATTTTTTGGCGTTACCGACGCGGACCTGTGCGATCCCGCACGAAGGGTTGAGGCCGATGGAGGCCGGATCGTTTCCGTCCTTGATCCACTGGACGAGTAATTTTTGGCCGGCGCGGTCATACTGCCCATAGCTCACGCCGTTAAGAGTGAAATCCGTCTCCGGGTTGATGCTGTCCGGGTTGAAATTACTCTCCGTTGCACAAATCGCCTTGAGCAAAACCGGATCAATCCCGGCAGCACTGGCCGCTTGCGCGATGAGCGGATCAAACTCCGGGTGTACACCGGAAGGCGGGGGAGTGTCGGAGCCGTCCGCAGACGAGCCTCCAGAGTCACTACCCCCACCATCACCGGCACTTGCAAAAGCGAAGGTTGAACTGGGAGCGAAAATCAGCAGCGCCAGCCCGCCGACAACGACAACACCGATCACCACAGGCGACATGCGCCCCCCTTTCCAGTTCCGATCCGCCACGCTGCAAATTAGAACCCGGCAGACGGGAGAATCATTTGCTTGAGCACCAGCTTTTTGTATGCCGCGTAAGCCACAGCCGCCGCGAGCGCGACATAAACCAAAGTTTTCGTATTCACGTTTGCACTACCTCCCGAGAATTTTTGACAGCACAACCACCGAGAGCAGCAAACCGCCGACGAGCAACACAGGAGACAGCCCGCCTTGCTGCAAAATCGAAGAAACCGGAACCGGAGACGCTACCGAGTACGCCACGCCGCCCGAGTAATCCCCGCCGCCGATACCTCCCACAGGTTGCCCCGTGGAAATTGGAAGCGCCTGGGGAGGCGTTCCGCCAGTAAACACACTCGCCACTGAGGACACCGCACTACTCACCGCAGCAACCGCGCCGCCGATCACACCTTGCGCGGAAGAGTGTTGCGAGGCCACCCGCAGCGAATAATTCAGCTTGCGGTATTCAATCGCGGCCCGGACATACTTCCGGTAATCGCACGCCGCGTTACAGCTTTTGAAAATCGGTTGAGTCCGCGAAACAAACAGCGAGTAAGCGGACTCCATAGCTTGAACAGCCGCATTCAGGTCCGCGCCTTGTGACACCGCCACATCAACGCCACGGAGAAAACTCTGCATTCCCGGAACTTCCGCGCAGAGTATCCCTTGCTCTTGCTTCACCGCCGCCGCGTGATGAGCAGTAATTCCGCCTAGAACAGTGGACAGCAGCCCGCCCACAACCGGCACACCCCGGAGGCCGGATGCAACAATCGCCGCGCCGTAATTCCCGCTTTGAATCCCGGCGCCCCTGCAAGATGGCTCCGTGTAGTCGGGAATGTTGCCCGTACTCGCCGCCGCGTACACACCGGCCTTGACGCCCGAGTTAGGAAAAGGCGCAAGAGCTTTCGTGATGGTGTCCGCATTGCCCACCGGAGAAATTACCGGAGGGTTGAGGTTAGACACCACGCCACGAGTCGCAACGGCTTGCAGAGCGATCACGAATCCTCTCGTTTCTTGGAATCCAAATACCACGCGGTACCGACAATCAGCACCACGAGGAGCCAGAACCCGCCCGAGTGAAACATTGCAAACTCAGTGGAGACACTTCCGGCAACATCCGCCGCCGCGATCCCGGAATCAGCAGGAGCCGCGCCCGATCCGTCCACCGCGTCACCGCTCAGGAATCCCGAAAAGACAGGTTGAGTCATGCCGGAATCCGCGCCGGAGCCGGAGGAATTGGATGCACCGCAGCCGCACGCCATCTTTAGCCCTTTCTGCCAAAGGCGGCGAAGAGAAGCAGCCCGCCCACGAGGAGCACGCCGACAAGCACAACACCGTTACCACCCGCGCCGAAGGTTGCACCGTAATTCGGCACCGTTCCTGGAGTCCGCGTCAGGTAAGCCGGACTGATAGAACCGTAAGGGGAAGAGACGCCCGCCGACTTGCCGAGCGAATTGAGGCCGACCGAAGCCGCGCCCGCAGCGAAATTCACACCGATGTTTTCGAGAGCGGAAGTAATTCCGCCGTAACCGGTATCACCGTTCCCGCCGAAATCTTCCGAGACACTCCCCCATCCACTCCCGCCCGTATCCTGCAAAGAAAAATCCACGTTTTTTCTCTCCTGTTTTTCGATGCGCCCCGGCTGAGTGAATCAGCCACCCAACCGGAACGCATTCTAGGGGTGAAATTGCTTAGGCCGCTTTTGCAGGAGCGACGGAAAGACCTTGCGGAATGATCCGGCGACCACGCACGACCACCTGAGAGGGACCGCCGCCGAGAGTCACATCGAGTTTGATCTCGACACGATCTTGCGAGGCATCAATCCCGCGAGAGGCCATGCCATCACGCAAGGCGGGGATAAAGTAAGTCCCCACGAGGCTTTCCGCCGCATTGTTGACGTGAGTCTCCCTGTTCCAGTTCTGGATCATTTGAGCGTTTTTGTCGCCCTGTGGAGTCCACACGCGCCCGGCAGACTGTACCGTGATGCCGTTAATCAGCGTGTTGTCCTTTGCGTTCGCGGTTTGCGCGATGAAAAGCAGGTGAGTGTACTGGAAACCGCGTTCGAGAATCAGCTGCAAATCCGGCTGAGTCTGCGTTACGGGGATCGTCTGCTCGAACTCTTCGACCAAGTGGAACGAACCGGCAACGCCCGAATCGTAATCCACCCAAATTTCGACCACGAGGCCCGTGGGGTCAAATGTGTTGACGCCGCCCGTAAACAACTGCTCACGCCCGCCGCAGTTTACCTGCAACTGGTAGGACGTAAAGAGGGCCATCGGCAAACCCCACTCAATCGGGTTGACCGAGCCGGGCATTTTGAAATTGAGAGGCAGCCAGTAGTCAACGGCAGTCGTGCCCGCCGCGTCCGCAATCGCCGTGCCGTGGATGGAATAGCCACGATCAAAAATGGATTGCTGAATGATGCCGCGAGCCGTCAACGAATTTTTGCTGACCACGCCAAGCGCCGGATTGTGCCGCGCCGTGATGCCGGTAATCAGAGACTCCGGGTTGTCGCGGCCCGTTGCCACGCCAGCGCCAGCCCCGGCCACGATCAGGTTTCCCTTGACGCGAACGAACAAGCGCCCAATGGTTTCATTTTGCAGGTAGTCTTTCAGGTCGAAAGTTACCTGCCCGGCAGGAGCGACAGCGGAAGCGCCCGCAATCGGGTACGGCTTAGACGCCAGCTTTTTGAGTCCCCACAAATTCGGTTTTGCCACTGTCCATTCCTCCCCGGTTAGTTACCGGATTACTGTTTTCCAAAAAAGTTTTTGATTTGAGAGGTAATCGCGCCGATGAATTGTTTCGGAGCCGCGCCGACGCCAGTCCCCTCAACAATCAGATACGCGGCCACGGCAACAACCGCGATACCGAGAGCCTTTTTCACTGGGGGGAAATCAATCGGGAATTTCATCGGTTACGATCCTCCATTCACGAGCGGGAGTGTACACCCCGGCCCGAAAACGGAAATTTACCCACGCGCGCGCGCGTGTGGTGTACCTGTTGACAGGTTTTTGGAGGGGAGGCTACTTGCCGGGCGTTTTCAACTTACCCACGAGGGACTCATCACGAAAGGCGGGGGAACTGTCCGAGGTTTCAATGCAAACGTAATTCGGGAGGGAGGGGAGGGAATCGGCCAACCCATGCGGCATGTAGTTCTTAGCCGCTTCTAAATCGTTCCGCTCCGTTACCCTGTACCACCTGATACGCTCCGCGTTTGCCCGCGCCGTGATGTGAACAAGCGCCGGGCGTTGTGCCGTCCCCACGAAGGAAAGCCCCTCATGCCGCCCGGAAATCATGGCCGAGGTAATTGCAGGGGGAAGGGAAGGCCCCACGGAGGGGATAAACAAACCCAACTCATCCACGCACAACGTCAGATTACCCACGGGGCGAAGCAGGAGGCACAATAGCTCCAACTGTTCCCGGAAGTTATCGCGGACATGGATCACGGCCCGGAACCGCTCCGCGCCGCGCACCTTGCGGAGATAATCCACCACCGAACGATCCGCCCACCCGCGAGGCTTCGCGGAGTATTCCGGCCACAGGTGCACGAATCCCTTGAGTGTTTTCAACTGGCCGCACTTCGGGTCAACAATGAGAAGGCGGGGAACTGCGCGGACCTCGTGAAGCATCCGCGCAGTTTTCCCGGTAAACGACTTGCCGAAAAATAGCTCCAAATAACCGAGACTCAAATTACTAGCCTCCCCTCGCCGTCCCGATCTCCGACTTTGAGAGGAGCGGGAGAAGGTTCTGGAGGCATCACCAAAACACCATCCCCCGGTTTCCGCTCCGCTTCCCGCTCTGCCCGTTCCCTCGCTTCCATCTCGCGCAGCTTGGAGACATACCGCCACTTTTGCCAGTAGAGAACGCCGAGCGCCCCGGCCAAATCCAAAAATTCCGGGTACTTGTTCGCCACACGCGAGAGTGCAGCGGGAGCGTACTTATCGGCCACCGCTTGCAGGAATGCTTGCATTTTCGGAGAGATAATCTCCGCTTCCTCGGGTGAGAGCGCATAGGCCGGATGCACCATCCGCGCAGCGGGCACAAAGCAGAACACCGCCGCCGCTTTCGCCCACTCTGGCCGGATTGCTAACGACTCGCCCTCGCCCGCTTCCATTTCCCCAGGCACCGCGCCCGGATCGGCGGGCAGGTCAGCCGATACCTGGCCCGCCGCCCGCTCGAACTCATCACCACCAGTTTCGGTTTGGTTTTCCTTGCTCTGGCTTGGGCCCCACAGTTTCATTTTTCGTATCCTCCGTTTTGATTTTTGGTGCAACTTCCACTTTCACTTTCACCGCTTCCGCCCGCGCCGCCGCGAGCTTTGCTTCCAACTCCCCAACGACCTTTTCGAGCTTCTCCACATCTCCCGCCGTTTCGATCAACTCCTCCAAGTATTTCGACATGGAGTGGAGTGTGGAGCCGTCCCCGCTAATCTCCGACTTGCAAGCAGGGCACACGATCCGCACCGGCCCGCTCTGACTTGGCGCGGGCACGGGCACAGCACTTGCTTTCTTGCGTGGCATCTTTTAGAGCCTCCTGAAATTTGGCGTTGAGCAATTCCGCGAACCGATCCGCCCGGTCAGCAGCGGCGATGCGTTCGAGAAATGGCGTGTTGAAGAGAACGAAAAACCCATCCTCCCGGAGATACACGGAGGCGGTAAAATTCCCGCCCCCGTTGGCCTTAACTATTTCGAGCAATTCCAGCGGAGTGTCGTTCCCGATCAAGCAGCCAACTCCTTCCGGTCAATCCCAATTTCGAAATTGGGAGAATCGCTATAGCCCTCTTTGGTTGCGGGAGTGATACCCGTGCACGTGAGTTCGACCACATCACCCACGGCGAAATACTTGTTTTTCGCTTCGCGCAGCGCCGCCCGGCGAGCAAGGGAAATGCCCGCAAGGTTTCCGATGCGGACAATCGAGTGCTCTTGCAGGTCGCCCGCGTTGTCGTAGACTTCCACGGACTGAGGATCAATCAACTTGACGGCGACATACGGCCCGTTGCTCGACTTGTGCACGCTCAACACTTCACAGGTAAGCGCCGCGCCCTTTTGCCAGAAATTAGCGCTGAGGAATGGCGCATCCGCCGCTTGTTCCCGCTTCGCTATCTCTTGCCCTTGACTGGTATTGCCTTTCAGGATTGCCATGTTTTTTGTTACCCCTTTGGTTTTAGCTGCACAACTTCGCCCGCTCTATTGGGCGAAACTTTTTGGTTCCAGACCGGGAGCGCGGCACGCAACACCGCGAACACGTCCCGGAATCCCACCGTCAAATCACAAGGCGGGGACTCGAAATAACTAAGCAGTTCGAGGCCGTACGGTTTCAAATCCTCCACCGCCGTAAACCGTGCGTTGGAGATACTCGGAATCAGGCTGTACAACTCGCTCAGGTCCGCGTGCAGCATCCGCCAGCCGCTTTTAACTTTCTTCCCCCAAAGCACGATGCACCGCGCCGTGGTAAAAATCCGCGCCCGCTTTGGGAGCAGTTCGAGAGTCTTGGAAATCTTGTCCCCGGCCAGATAGACCGACAGGTAAGCGGAAACCCGATGCACGTCCACCCACCGAATGTCTACGACCTTGCCGCCACCGATAGCAGCCCAAGCACGCGAAAGCCACTTTTGCGAAATGTATTGCCCCACGAGCAGATGCAGATGGGCAATTCCGCTCCTGTGAAATTCCAGCACGCCCACGAAGGGAATAGACTTCCCGAACTTCCGCGCCAGAGAGACGCGCATCTCCCGCCAGCACTCCCGGATGTAGCGATCCGTCCGCTCACCCTTCGGAATCCGCTTCGGGTCAAGCGTGAGTGTCGCCATGCGCTGTAATTTGTGCTCTGTAGCGATCTGGGCGATCCGTGCGCGCACTTTCTTGAGCTTTGGGTTACGGCAGCGCCCGCAGCGGTACGACTGGCAGAAAAGCGCCGCGTGGCCGAATTTCCCCGGCTGGCCTTTCACTGGCCCGACTACGGTTTTATTCCCACACCCGAATGGTTTTTCCCGTTTCAACTTTCCCGCCCGTTGCAATTAATCTTAAATACAGTCAAGTGAAGTAAACCCGCTTACCGAACCCCTCTACCCCCTCCCGTCCCCACGCGCAAAAACAGCGCGCGGGGAGGCGGCTTTTATACCCGCTCCGGCTGCACGCGGCTAACCCACCAAGCAGCGTGAATTTTCAATCGCTCATCGGACGAAATCGCGCCGTGCCCGTCCTGATAGCGCCTCCCGAACGCTTTGCAGAAATGCTCATTCCGAGCGCTAATCTGCTGATGATGCACAATGCAAATTTTGACTATGACGGGAGGATCATAGGTAACGTGGTGTCGTTCCCGCGCAGCCCGCTTGCATCCCGGAAATTCACAAACGCCGATCACCCTCGACAGCCGCGAAGCCTTGCTACTCATCAACCGCCCCCTGAAAAAGAATTGAACTCACGCGCCAGCCGGAGAATCGAGGAAGCCGTATGCGTCGCGGGTCGTCGCCACGACGTTGCCCGCACTTGCGCGTTTCCCGATCCCCCGGCTTGCGTGTGAACTCATCACCGTTTACCGATACCGCAACTAACGCGGACTTGGCTTTTCTCTTCCGGCCCGCGCCTCTCGTAAACTTTCGGCATGACAAACCCTCTCGAAGTTTTCGTAAACACAACCAACAACAACTTTTCTCAGGTATGGAACGCCTTGCACTGGTCGCTTGCCCTGGGCGTTGTCAATCTGCTTTTAATCGCCGCCGCGTTCCTCAGAATCCGAAAAACCACCCGAAAAGACCCCTAACGCGATTTATTAAGCCTTTTTATTAGCGGTTCCCCAGCGGTTCCCCGCCGTTTCCCGGCCCCGGAAAATTTTCCGGTATGTTGGTATTTCCGGGCGTGTTTTGGCATGGGGGAACCGCCACTTTTCCAACTCGGATTTTTCGCCCCTTGCGCGGTAGCAAATTCTTTCCCCGTGCGCGGATCACGGCAGAGCGGAGGCACTTCCGGCAGACGTGCCCTAAGACGTGACGATATTCGCGCCGAGGCTTTCCGCCGATCCGACTTCCGCGCCCCGCTTCTCGCGCCACAATCGTTACAGTGAAGAAAGGCCCGCGATGTTTTGGCGACTGGTCACACGTTCTTTTTGGACTCATCTTTTTTTTCCTGAGAATGGGATAAGGCGGGGGAAGGGAATCCCCGCCGCCGAGCAAATCAGGCCGCTTGCGTTTCCCCGGCCAGCGCCGCCGCCCGCGCCAGCAATTCTTTAGCGCGAGAAGTGCGCGGCATTTCCACGGGAGCAACTTTAGGTGCAGGAAGGAAAGAGGCATCCTTGCGGAAGCCGGATAGATAGATGCGGAGTTCGTGCGGCACCGCGTCCGTGCCCTTGCATTTCAGGATAAAGCCCCGCTTGGAGGGGTACTCTTTCTGAATAAGCGGAGAATTGCAGAGCGGACAGCACCAAGTAGCGAGAGTGTTTTCCATTGGCCCGTATAAACCCCGAGGAATTTACTTGCAACCCGAACGCGAGAAACAAAATCCGGCTGAGACTTAATCGCCCGCTTGACGATGTGCATGGCGATCTTCTCCGCGCCGTTCATCCCTTGCCCCTACCGACCAGCGAATCCCACACCGCCGCGCCGTGGACTTCCGATACTTCTCGGAGCCACAGCAGCGCCAGCCCTTGCCCCATCACGAACGCGCAAAATAGAAACTGGCCCACTAGCCACGCGCCCAAACGATGGAGATTGCCAACAGAAATCCGACGACAACCGCCAACGAGTACAGCCCCACGCGAAATTTCATCACTTGATCCTTTCTCTCGCCCAACCGGGGAGATCAGCAGGATCAGCGCCTTGCTTTTGGCGTTTGCGAACGGCAGAGACGGGAACAGGGAGGGAAGTGATGTTAGAGCCGGGCTTGCGGCGCGCTGCCCGCTCCACGATGCGCTTTTCGTGTTCCGCGTACATCATGGCCCGCTGTTCACAAATGCGAATAAATTCGTTGACCGCCTCCATCGAGGCGAGGGAGCCGATGCCTTGCTCCCAATCTTTTTTGCGGATGCCCTGATTCGCTTTTCGCTGCAAATCGTCTGTCAGGTCAGACGCAATTTTGCGTAACTCATCGAGCGAGAGCGAAGGCACACCTTCACGGCTGGACATAAAGGCAGTTATCCTTTGCGCGGATTAAGTTGTTTTGGGAGGAAATCCGAACCGAAACGAACGACGACACGAACCGGCGAACCCTGGCCCCGAGCTTTTTGCAGATTAGCAGACCGTCCCGTAAAGAATCCATTAAGTGACCGGAACTTTTTTCCGCCGCTGTGGGAAAAGAACTTGGCCGGAAGGCATGGCGCTTGCCGCAAGTGTGCGGCCCGATGTGATAGCGGGAGAGTTTGCAGGGTAGCGGACAGCACTCGCAATCGTGCGGGCAGTAGGCGGAGGGAGGGAAGAGGTAGCCGGATTCGGGTTTAGGCCGGGAGAAGGCGGGGCGAAAGAAACCGATTGCGTAGTTAACATAATATAGCTTATGGGACGCAATGTCAAGCCCTTTCTTCAACTATTTCCGCCTTTTCTTACTCTTCTCCTAAGCTCTGTCCTGGCTGGCGCGGGGGGTGCGCCAGCCAGGTCCCTGCTGGGTCGGTGGGCTTGCTGGGGCTATGGGGTGAGCTTTTTGGTGGCACAGCAATTCCTCGCTGTGCTCTTCGATTTCAAACGCACTCACAATCGTGCCGCCTTTGCCGCAATCGCGCCGGCCGCCGCGCCGATCGCGAACCACTTTGCCGCCCGCGCAATCCTCCGCAGCAGCGAGCCGCCTTTGGCCGCCCGAAGGGCATCATCCCGTTCCCTGCCGAGCGCCCGGGTCTTCACCTTCTCATCGGCCAGATCCGCCTGAGCCGCCCCCAATTTCGCCTGGCAAGCCTTGCACTCCACGGCGAAGTCATACAGAGGCTTCAAATCCGCGGCAGGGAAATTGACCTTCGGCAAAATCCCGTCCGGCGCGCTGTCTGAGGGATTGTAGGGCCCGCTTTCTGAAGCGGGCCGTTCCGGCACTATCGTTATCGGCGCGGGCAACGGAAGAACCTCCGGCAATGCCGCCACTACCTGGGCCGGCTTCTGGATTGCCACCTCTTTCTGCTTCAGACCTGCGACCAGGTCGTTCACCGCCGCGTCCCGCGAAGCTTGACGCGCGGTCGCCTCCGCCAACGCCTGCTGTGTCGTCTTCAGCTCCGACTGCAGGGCGGCCTGCTGCTTCCGCGCATCCCGCCACGCAACGAACACACTTTCCGCCAGGACCGCAACCACCACTACGGCCGCAACCTTGGACCAAATTTTCATTCCGAAGGCTTACTGAAAACTGCGAACTAATAACTGAAGCCTGATCTCATCCTCAGCGATACCGTGCGACCCTGGCCAGCACCTCATCCGCATAATCCGTATTTCCGCCGCCGTTCCATGCCAGCAGCGCGCGAGCCGCATCTCCGCCCGCCGCCTCCAGTTTCTGCCGCAAAATTCTGCACCCGATCGCAAGTCCCACAGCCGGGTCGCACAACGTCGAAAGGTAAAGGGAACTGGCGCCTTTTTCCCGCGCCGTCTGCCCCATCACCTGCATCAGTCCCCACGATATCCCCCGCGCGTACGCTTCCGTCGCGCCTACCTTATTGTTTGTATATAAGGGTGCGACATACTTGGCGAAGAACGCCGGCTCATACCTCATCGCCCAGGGATTCCACCCCGACTCCTGCTCCACCACGGCGCACACCAGCGCCGGGTCCAGCCCCTCCGCTTCCGCCGCCCGCTGCGCCATCTGCACCAGTTTTGCATCCAGTGGCATGAATCCTCTGACTGAGTTCCAATTTCTAATCTCTAACTTCCGACTTCGCTACCGGTGCCGCCCGCCATTTCGCAAATCCACGTAATTCACCAGCGGCGGCTCATCCAGGTGAATTCCCTGCCGCTCGGCAATGGTATTCAAGGCCCGGTAAATATTTGGAAGGTGCCGCAGCGCCAGATCTCTGACGAACACGCGCTGGATCTCGTCGTCGCGCATGCGCCGGTGCATCCACCGCAAAAACACCACCAGTTGAGCCCCCAGCGAAAACACCACTGCCAGATACGTCCACCCGGATGAACCCATGTGTTTTCCTTTGTGGCGCCGGCATTTTGTAGCGCCGGCATTTTGCCGGCAAGTAGTGCCGACGTGCCCCGCCGCCAGGATGGCGGCGCTACCTCAGGTCGCAGCGTTTCCTGATCGCCGTTATCGGATCGCTGCTATCGTCTTCTTACAAAAACAATCCCGGCACGCCGCCCAATGCCCCGCCCAGGCTCGAGCCCAGCGAGGTGAAAAACCCGCTCGGACGCGAAGAGTTCGCCCGCACATTCAGTAACTCCGACGGAATTCCCAGCGTCCTCCCCAACAGGTTGGAGTCCACACCGAAAAGTCCCGAAAGCCCCTGCAGCGCCGCCATCTGCCGCTGAAATGCGGTGTTGCTGAAGTTCAACTGGTTCTGCTGCGCCAGGTTTCCTTCCGCAATTCCCTTCTGCCGCGCCAGGTCGTCGGTTAGCTCGCTGAATCCCGCGGAATTCCCCGTACGCGCCGCGCGGTTCATCGCCGATTGCTGCAGCGAATCGAACGCGCTGGCCAACGCTCCCTGCGATTGCCCGGTGATCGCGGCCTTGTCCGCCGCGCTGAATCCCGGATTATTCAGAATGCTTTGAAACTGCGGCACCACCAGGTTGCCCACCGACTGCTGCTGCCCCAGCAACTGCTGGTTCAGCGCATTCGTCTGCTGCAACTGCTGATCCGTCAAGCTCTGCGTCTGTCCTTGCGCCCCTCGTCCCATACTCCCTCCTAATCTCTGTAGCTCACCCCCTTGAGGGATGAGGCCTTCCCATCCGCTAACTCCATTTGCCACCCACAACGCCTACGTGGCCCCTCAGGGCCCGCGCAAAATCCTCACGCCTAAACGGATCGAGACAAATTCTTGGAATTGCTACCGGGGTTGTGTTGCAGGCTGTGCAGTGGGCGCACGATCCACGTACCGCAAAATCCCTTCGGCCCGCTGCTGCTGGATCAGATTCCACATTCTGTCTTGATCAAATTGCGGCCACATGGTCCGCAGTTCTTGGCGAGCTAGCGCTTCACGGCCACTGTAAAGGTAGGCGAAGACTATCTCAAGCATCCTCCGGATTGCATTGCGAACGCCAGCTGCGTGTGATTCGCTGGGGTTTGTAGTCATCGCAGCGACTTCCGCCAAATCCTGCGCGGTCAGCGCGGCCCTGCTCTCTTTCACAACATCGTCGTAAGCGTCGGTGTAGTCCGGACTGATGTCTACCAACCGATTGCTATCGATTTTCAGAATCACAAAAGGAAAAGGGGTGCAGGCATGACAAAGGCCATCGAAATAATCAAACGCCCCATCTTCCATCTCGATATGGAAACCTCTCCCTTTTTCATCCTCGTGGAACGACGCCTCGCGACCATTCTCGAACTTCAGGAGTAAGCCCGGCTTTGGGCCAAGCGAAATTACGTAGTAGGTCCAGCAACAATGAAGCCCGCCTGAAAATCCCTCAAGAACCAGGTCGGGGATACCGTCGCCGCTTACATCACGTTCGCTTATTGGTATTTCAAATGTGCTGTCCATCTCGGAAAAGACCACCGCCTTACGCGAGTCAAGAACGACAGCCCGACACCTATCAGCGTCCCCAGCCGGAGTGATCCGGAGTTCCGCGTTTTTGAATTTCTTACTGACGACGCCTCGGCCCCTAAAGCATCCGCTCCTGCCGGATGCGAAAGCCTCCTGGCCCGAGAGGGTCAGCAGTAAAAAAAATATCGCGGAACCTAGCCGGAACATCCGGAGGCTAAGCGGGAATAGCGCGCCGCGATGGACCGGAAGGAGCACCCCAGGTCACCTCTCCGATGACTGATGATATCTTTCGAGAAAGTTCCGATTGCCGGGGTCCGTGGGCGTGCCGTCTTTTCCCCTCTCAAGAAACTTGTGCCAATGCCGGGTCCCGTGGTTGTACGCGGAGTATGTGCCCAGGGTGAGATCTTCCCGGCTGGCTCCGGCTCCCTCAGCCAGCCCCACAAGATCGTAGTTATGCTTCAAAATCGCAACTCCCGCCCTTGCGTTCGCCTTCCAGTCCTGGACAACACTTCCGTCAATCTTCATCTTGTGGCCCGCCGAGTCTCTGACCACATCGTGGTTGATCCGTTTACTGTTGATTTGCATCAACCCATAGTCCGTGCTCTTGATGAACTTGGATCCATGCTTGCCGTGCCCGTAGTTGTGGCTCACTAGGCCCACATTAAAATTACTCTCTGCATCCGCCACAGCATACACCAACTTAGGAGGAAGGTGATAATCCTTTGCTAACTGGCCCAAGTAGTTAAGGACCTCCTCACGGCTCGGCGTACCAGCGGTCTTGTCGGGAGCCCCTGGCTTTTGCCCGAGTAGCAGGTATACGGAGTCTTGGTCGCGGCTGTTGTTCGATGACTCCGTGTCCGCGTGGTGATGAAGAGCGCGGCTGAAAAAGTTCCCCAGAGATTTCATGTTTCCTTTTCGTTGAGGCCTGCAAATGTCGATCCGAATCTCCTGCAATAAGGCGTCCACTCATCGTCCCGAACCCATCCCAATCGCGTCAGCCGTTTCCCAAATCTTTGTGCGATCGCGGGCGGCAGCCACGCGTGCACGTCTTCCAATCCTCGCGCTAGCGCATCGCGTCGCGTGGCTTCGTGCAACCCCAGCAGCCACTGCCACTTGTCACGTGGCGAACCGGCTTCCGGGTCGAGCAGCAGATACGCCTCCGCCGTCAATCGCAGCAGGGCAGCGCCGGCAATTCCCTTCTCGCCCTCTTCCCTTCCCAAGACCAACTTGGTGAGAAAGAGCGGGTTGCTCAAATCCGGAAACGCATAGCCAAAACCCTGCCGCGCGTGAATCGCCCGCAGCGCCTCCAAGTCGCTCTCTTCATAGGTCCGAATCTTCATCCGACTGATTGCCGATTACTGGAAACTCCCCTCAAATCGTCACCACCACGCTGATCGTCGCGTTATCCGTCTGCGTCAAAGTCACATGCGGCGTGCGTCCTTGCAGTGTGGTCAATACGCCCGACACCGTCTGGTTGTCGTTCGGATCCTGCAAGTCAAACGTGAACGCCGCGTTCAGCGTTACCGTATCCCCTGGATTGAAATCCCAAGTCGCGTTGTAAGTAAGGTTCGGCATTGCCCTCTCCTCATTCTGATTACTGATTACCGATTACTGATTACCTCTTTGTCCGCTCACAACACCGACTGCTTCACCACTCGCGCCCCAGGCCCCACTCCAAATCCATTCCCTCCACGCAGCAACCCGTTCGGCAGCGCACCGCTCCCGCTGGAGGGCAAGGGCGCCGGGCCCGCGCTTCCTCCGCCCGCAACAGCTGTCGCCGGAGATCCAAACGTTACTGGCGCCGATGCCAGCGAACCCACATACTGCGAATAAGCTCGCCAGTAGAGCGTTTGATTTCCGAGCTGCACGTACAGATTCCGCGATGCGCCCAGGAAGTAAACCCGCGGCGCCGAAAACGCCGGCGTCACATCCGACTCCGCAAAATAGAACAGTCCCGGCCGGGTGACCGCCGGATCGGTAATCGCCAGGTCAAACCAGCCGTTCGCCGCCTGCACCTTCAACGCCGCGATCGCCGGCGGCGCGGGCGAAGGATTCGCCGGGTCTACGCCCGCATTCGCACTTGTCGCATTCACCGCCGACACAATCTTCACCAGCGTCTCGTACAAATACGGGTCCCGATCCTTCATCGGCGCCAATTGTGCAACCGTCAGCATTTCTGCCTTCTTCCTCTTCTCAGCGCCCTCTGCGTCTCAGCGAACTCTGCGTTCATTCTTTCTTACGAGCTGATCTTCGCCGTCGCCGTCACATTGTTTGTCAGCGTCGCAATCAGAATCCGCGCGAACTTTGCCACCACGTCCGGAAACTCCGCCCTACTCACATTCCCCGCGTTCACCGTCGTGATTGCAGCGCCTTCCTGGACATACGCGGCGTCAATATCGGTATCCGCTGTCTGAAACTGCACCGAAATCGCTCCCGGCGCCCCACTCCACACAATCTCCACCGCCCCCCGCACCTTCCCGCTGCTGAAGGCCGGCGCCAGCGCCACCTGCGCGCTCTTGAACGGCGCCGGGAAAATCACGTCCGTCGAAGCAATCACCGACGCGCTCTCCCCAAATCCCACCGAAACCGGCGGCAACACATTTCCGTAACTCGGCATATCACCCTCTCTTCTTTGGAGTGCGGAGGCTCTGCCTCCGCTTTTGCGACCTAAACCCACCCACCCAAACCCAAGTTCAAGCGCATACCGGCAATTGTTGTCATCCTGAGCGTCCCGATTCCGATCGGGGCGCGAAGGACCTCAACTCATGCGTAACGTCAAAATGCAGCTACGAATCCCGGCCGATCGCTACCGCAGCCTCAGTTCATCCCTCTCACCGGCGCCCACGGATCCACCTTCACCGAAGGAGTAAACCTTTGCACCTTGAACCACGCCCCCGCCTGATTCGTTCCCACCTGAAACGCCACCCGCTCTCCCAAAATATTGATCGGCAACTCCAAATCCTTCAGTCCCGGCGAACTCATCCCCAGCGGTTGCTGCGCTGTCGCCGCGCTCGGCGAATCCACAAAACTCGTCAGCGCCAGATTCCCCGCGCCCTCCACATACATCGTCAGGTAGGTGAACAATTTCCGGTGCGCGCCCAGCCCCAGCGAACTCTCCACCGCCCGCTCCGGGAAAAAGTGCGTCGTGTAGTAGCTGGAAATCGCCACACCGTCATCGGAATACTGCGTGTCGCTCAGTTGGTAGATTTTTCCCGTCGCCCCACCGCCGCCGACTCCAGGCAGACCTCCGCCGAACGCAGCCAAGGCGGTACCATCCCCACGCTCAATCAGCGCGCAGCAATTCGCCGCGATCGACCACGGCGACCACTTGCGCGAATTGTCCGTCGCGGTCTTTCTCCCCGTGTAGGTGATATTTACCGGCGGCCGCGACTCAATATCGGACACCGAGTCCAAGTCGTGATAATCGAGCATCAACACGCGATTTGGGGTCGTTGCGCTGCCGAACGGCGCGCCAACATAAATTCGCCGCTCCCGCGTATCCACCGTCACCCAAAGCGTCTGCGCGTACTGCCAGTTGATCTGATTCCACGTCGGCTGAATCTCCTGCGAAATCTTCACCGGCTCGCCCCCGGAAAAGAGGTACAGCCCCGTCCGGTGCGCGATCACCACCCAGTCTTCGCCGAATCCCACGCCGCGCACCGAGGGCGTCCCCACGCGCCGCGATACTTCGGAAATCGCCCACAACGACGGCTCATTCGTTCCGTCGTCCTGCGTCACGTGCAGCGAATGCTCTTTCACAAAATACAGCCGCTCGCGCAATTTGAACGCCGCACGAATCGCCTGGCCGTTGTTTTCCGCCACGCTCAGCATTCCGTTGATCCCGTCGTAGCTCTCCGGATCTTCCACCCGGCTTGCGCGCACCAGCGAAGAGTTCACCGGCTGCGCGGTCGGATAAATCTCAATTGCGTCCACATAGAACTGCCCGTTCGAGTTGGGGGTGCCGTCGGCGTAAATCCGCAGCACCAGGTCGTTTGGTACCGTCGTCAGCGGCGCGGTCAGCTCCGCGCTGAATTCCACGTAATTCGTGGTCAGCTGAGCAGCTGTCAGTTGCAATCCGGTGGTATTGATTCCGCCGCTCGCGCTGAACAGATGCACATGCAGTGTCCCCTGCACCAGCGTCGAATTCCGCGCGCACCGCGCCCGCACCGTGTAGTCCGTCCCTGCTTGAATCCTCTGCGCGCCCAGGGAATCCTGCACCGCGCTCTGCGTCAGCAGCCCGCGCGTCGAGGTCGATCCGTTTCCGACGATCGAATACGCCGCGCCCCACACTACAAAACTTTCTTCATCCGTTCCGCCAGGCGCAAACGTCGGGTCCGGCGTCCATCCCAGCGGATAGTGCGGCAGCGAAGGTCCGGTGAACCCGCCATCGAAGCCCAGGTTCGTCCAGTTGTTCATTTTGTTCCGCTCGCCCCACCAGAAGAGCCGCTCGGCGTAGTCAATCACGCCGGCGCAATTGCCCAGCTCGATCAAGCGAAACAAATTGTCCACATTCGTTCCGGCCAGCAGAATCGCGTCGGAAAAATCCACCACGACCGATGTAGTCGTGTTGTCGCCGAGGATCATGTTTCCGCTAAAGAGCGTACCGCCGCCGCCCACGTAAAAAAAGCTGGCGCCACCCGCTCCGGTGAAGCATAAAATCCGCCCGACCACATTCGAGGGACCGGTGGGAATATTGGTAACCACGGCGCGCTTTCCGCCGCTTGCCGTCCAGCTCGTCGCTGGCCCCGGTGCCGTCAAATAACCCTGCCGCGTCTGAAATATCACGCAGCATTGATGCACGCCCTGGCTCACATTGCCCGCTGCCGTCGCCGTGCCGCCGCCGGAAGCAGCCAATCCGCCGCTGGCCGCGTAGTAAGTAAAGTGTGTCGCGTCGATCACACTCGCCACGCTGAGTGTTCCGTTGTAGCCGGTGACACCAACTCCGCTGATTGTCACCAACTGCCCCGCGCTCAGCCCATGCGCTGCCGAGGTCTGAATCGTCACTGTCGCGGAAGCCGACGTCCCGCCGCCCGAATTCGCCAGCCCCGTGGCGCCCGCGATATAAGTAAACTGTGTCGTACTCAGCACGCTCACCACAGAGAACGTTCCGTTGTATCCGCTGACGCCCACGCCGGCGATTGTCGCTGTTTGGCCGGCACTCAATCCATGCGCCGCGCTTGTCGTGATTGTCACCAGGAAGCCGTTCTCGCTTGCGCCACTCGGGCTCGCCACAATACCCACCGCCGCCGGCTGCGTCGCTCCGCTCGGACTCGTCGCAATCGCCACGATTGAGTTTTCATCCACAACGGCCGGCCCCGCTCCCGGCCCGCCCTGGCTTACGCGATCCAGATTTGTGTCGTTATACTGCCGCGGCAGATCGTTCCCGGTGATCCCGTCGCTTGTCGCCAGGTATTCCCTGCCGAAGAGCGTCGTCGAATTCGCGTAGGCGTTCGGCGCCAGCCCACTCGCTATCTGCGTCAAAGTTCCAGGCGTTGTCTCCTTGTAGAGATTCCCAGTCGCATCCTGGGCCATCGTCCGAATCGTTCCATTCGGCGTGATGTAGCTCTTCACGTAGTTGACCGTCGGATTTCCCGCCAACGGACCGAATAACGTCTGCAACCCCGGCCGCGTGGCCACTCCGCCGCTGCTGAACAGCACGTCCTGGCAGTCGGGTGACACCCCATGCGGCAAATCCGCCGGTGCCATGTCGCTCACCAACCCGCCAAAAATCTCAATCGGCGCATCCAATGACCCAATCGTCGCCATAGTTTTCCACTCGCCGTCCCGTGAAGGCCCGCCTTCCGAAGCGGGCCGAGCTTCAAGTAGCGGCCACTTTCAAGTGGCCCAGTTTTGAGTGCGGAAGCAAAGCTTCCGCTTTTTACCTGCTAAACGTAGCTGACCAATACAGCTTTGTTTGTCGGTGAGAGCAACTTGTCATCCTGAGCGCATCCAATAAGGATGGGCGAAGGATCTCAACCATCGCGCAACTAGAACTTTAGAGTTGAAGAATGAAGTCTGGTTTTTTGCTATTCTTTCTTTGCTTCTCAGGCGTGCCCAGTGCACGTTGAATTTTGCAGGGCGGCGATCTTCGCCGCCCTTTTTATTTTTCCCTGACAGCTTTCTTCTCCGTCCCCCGCCCCGCTTCCCCGCTCTTCTCTTCCCTTTCCGCCAACCCGAACTTCGCCGCCTTCTCCCGGTCCAGAATCGCCCCGCATGTCCGGCAAACCGCCACGCCAGGACGAATCTTTTCTCCGCACGCCGGGCAATCCGCCATCGGCTTCGGGTCATAGAGCCACGGCTTCTCGAGCCCCAACTCCCGCGCCGCCCGCCGCTCCAGATCCGTAATAAACATCATGTTGTGCGACCTCTCCCATTCGAGGTCCGCGGCTTCCACCAGGCGCCGCTGAAACGCCTCTAGCTTTTTCCGCGCCTCCGCCAGCTCTTCTTCCGTCGGCTCCGGCCCCGCGGCTACAAATACGCCGTGATAGCTGCCGTCTCCGGAATCTCCGTTGATCTCCCGCACCAGGTCCTCGGCAATTTCCTGGGCCGTCAAACGAATCTCCATCGTTCGCTTATCGCCCAGGTCCATCAGGCTGGTGCACGCGCGCACCGGCGTTACCGCGTACGCCGAGCCCACTTCCGGCGTTTGAATCGTCAACGACCCGAAATAGGTCCGATGCCGCGGTGGCCATTTCTGCGTAGAGATATTCACCAAAGACACTACCTCGCTCTGCTTATTCATATTTTGCCTCTGAATTGAAATCTGGAGATTTTTCTGGAAGCTTCCGCCTACTGCATCCGATACTGAATCGTGACATTCGCATCCGCCGGCGCGGTCGTGCATCCCGCCGCAGCCGTTTGCACGCTCAGCGTCAACGCCGCCCCGCTGGCATAATTCTGGGCAATCGCTCCCGAATCGTTCGCCGCCGCCGAAATTGTCAGGTTCACCGGCGTCGTACCGTCGGACAATCGCACCACGGCGTTCGTCGCGCAGCCCGCGGGCCCCGTCTTTGCCTGCACCTGCACGCGCGTCACGGTTACGCCGCGATCCAGCGTCCACGTCGAACCGGTCCAGGTGGTGCTCAATGAACCCGGCAGAAATATGTTCTGTTCGGACCGCGGCGCCGCGTTCAGAAATTCCCCGTTCAGCAGCAGCTTGCTTCCGCCAATGCCGTTCGAGGTGCTCACAAAATTGGCCACCGCCGTGGTCTGGACCGGATTCGCGTAAGTGCATCCTTCAAATGTGGACGTAAGTGTGATCGTCGAACCCGGCACAGTCACCTGAGGGGTTGCGCAACTCGCGTAATTTACGTACACGCCTGTGGTTCGGTCAAAGATCACCAACCCTGCTGCCCCTCCGGGAAAACTTGCAGGCATCACCAGTTGAACCGACTGGTTCCCCGACGTCGTGGTCACCTGGGTGCAAGCCGACGGATTTGTCGCGGTTACTCCGCCGAAGGGGTCCACGGCAATCGCGCAGTAGTTGTACGTCCCCGGCGCCAACCCCGTCCCTGCAACCGCGGTAGCGCTCTGAAAATTCGCGGGGGTAGGCATCGGTGAAAACACCTGCGCGCCTGAGTTCAGCTGGGTGTTGTACCCGCCCACGATTCCAATGTTGTTCGACAGGTTGTCGTAGCGGAAGTTCACCGCGCCGACGTTTCCGCCGCATGAATTCAAATTGTTCCTTACCGAAATACCCCCGTAAAAAGAGGGGTTCGCCCCGGTCTGCAAAAGCGGCTGGCTGCTGTTCGCGCAAGCCATATAGTTCAGCTCGATACCGGAAGAAGTCGAGTTCGTCAGGTCAAAGTAGGGCGTTGCGAAGCCCCCCGTGAAGTCGGCGTAGGTGCCCTGGTTGAATGTTATTCCCGAGGGGCCATAAGGAAACATGTTGAACTTGAACGCCGGGCCCGCCGTGCTTTCCGTCAGCACCTGTGTGAACGTCACGTTGTTCCCGTAGATACCGTTCGCCAGTCCACAGGCGTCCACCTCAAAAGTTCCAAACGAATACGATTGATTGGTGGTGGAAATGTAAGGCATAGCCGGTGTCTGCGGCAGGTAGGCCGGCATCCCGCAGTTGTGCGTGATCAGGTAGTCGATTCCCTCGGAGAAATTTCCTCCGGCAGCGCTCCAGCCGCCGTAATTCCAGAAATATCCAAATCCACTTTTGTTCACGACGGGAAAGCTATGCGCATTCCCGTTCACATGTACGTGTTCAAACCGCAGCGCCACCACCCCGTCGCCGTTCAACTGCTCATCCCAATAAAGCCCGCTCTGATAGGGCTGCAGCGGCTGAAATACCAGATTTTCCAGGTAATTGTTCGAGGAGGTCTCTGGCTCAAAGTACACCATCGGATAGGCCGACCCCTGCATGCACACCAGCGAAGAGCCTACGCGGTAGAACGCCGGCACGCAGTTCGTTGCTCCCTGCCCCGCCACCAGATTCACTCCCGCGGCCAGGAAGATGGTTCCCATCTGGTAGACGGTTGACCGGAACTCGATGGTGGTGTTCTGCGGGCAATTTCTCGGATTTTGGTTGAAGTTGCCCCCGGTATCGAAATTGCCGATCAGCGGAAAATACTGATAAATGTTGGTGGCGGAGGGAACCACGATCCGGCCGCCGTTGGCTCCGGTCGTGTTTGCGGGAAGCGCCGCGCAAGCCGCCAGAAGATTTGGTGCGTTGTCGTGGAATGTTTTTGAGCTGGAAACCGTATTGTTCGCGGTCTTCGCGAGAGTTAGGGAGGTGGTTCCGCCGCCAGCGGCAATCGTGGTATCCAGATATTCGTTTGTGGCTGCGGTGGGGGCCGTCGCCGGCGCGTCGCCCGCATCCACGCTGGCCACCGTAATGCTCCAGCCGCGGTCCACGAAATAGCCGTCGTTGCCCTGCGCCACACCGACCAGTGAATAATTCGCGGCGTTCGCCGGCAGCGCGCACGAAGTTCCGGTGCATTCGTAAATCAGATGATTCTTTACGGCTTTCCCTGGGACGATGGTCATCGTTCCGCCGGCGCCCACGTTTGAGACACCCGCGCAGCTCCCCAGTGAATATTGCACCGCATTCGGTGCCGTGCCCACAGGACTGAAGTTGTTGATGACGAACGTTCCGTTGTAGTGGCTGTCGGAAACTCCAGAGAAGATTGCATTCACGAACCAGGGCACCACCCAGCTGGAAGCGGCCGTATTCGCAGGGCCGAAAACGCCGGGCGAAACGGTTACCGTCGCGGCACCGCCAGAACAAGTCGCCGACTGCACGCTGTAGGTGTAGTGAGAATCCCACTTCAGAATAATCTTGGGTGGAACCCTCAGCGTTCCACCCACACACGCCGGATTTGCGCCGCCGGCTGACGTCAGGTCGTTGCGCGTAAATTGGAAAGTCGTCGCGCTGGGAACGGCCGTAAGGGAAAAGGCTCCTTCGCATTGACGGTTGTTGGTGGTATTGCTCTGAATTTCGATTTGCGCGAAAGGCTCGCTCTGCACCCCGGAGGAAGCCGTCGGCATATTGTGCGCGGAGGAAGTCGTCACCGTGAAGACGCCGTTGCTGAACGCCCACGTGCCTGAAATCGCGTAGGACTGCAGCGCCATCGAAGCCGGGGCCGTGGTCGTAAATCCCACCGCGCTGCAAGGAGTGATCCCTCCGGCCCAGTCGCGATCCGCCACGCAATAGTTCCGCTGCGTCGTGCCTACCTGAAAGAGCGCCGTTACCGTGGGCGCTTGCGGCGTCGCAATCGCCGGAGCAGAGCCAGCGCCCAGGATCAAAATCCCGTGGCCATTTTGAAAATCAGACGCCGCCGCGCAATTTGCCGTCGCGGATCCAGAACTGATCGAACAAGTCGTTGCCGGAGCGTTAAAGTTCGACCCGAGGTATCCTCCGAATCGAGTCACGTCCACCCACGGGTTGGGTCCCTTGGTGTGAAAATCAGCGTCAATATTCTGCGGCGCCGTAAAGGTGTTTGCCTGGTTGGTCTGGGCGCCACTCGCGGCCGCAATTGGCCCGATCTCCGCTCCCGTCTCGTCCTTGTAGTAAAGCCGTTTATCGGCGCTCTTCGTGTACAGATTCACCGTGCCGCTGCTTGCGGCTCCCGGAGCGCTGCCCTGGTTCGATAGCGTCAGCGTTCCGCTGGCCAGGTTTCCCACCACACTGGTGCTGCCATTCACCGTCAGATTCCCGGTCAACGACAGGGAAAACGCGTTGATCCCGCCGGAGGAACTTAAGCTGCTGAAGGTTGGTGAAGACGGATCGCTGGGCAAAATCACGTTCGGCAATTGCTTGGTCGTGATTCCCGGCCCGCTGATCTCAATCTCATACTTCCCCGGCGCCGCGTAAAACGAATAATTCCCCAGCCCGTCCGTCGCCGTCGGATTCGCCAGCGCCTGCGTCAGCGCCGCATCCGAGTAAATCAAAGCCAGGGGCGTGCACGGCTGCCCGCTCGCAGGCATCGCGCAGACGCGCACCGTCGCTCCGGCCAGCGGCACCCCGCGCGTATTGAACACGATGTCGTCTTTGCGCGACCCCTGCCCGTGCGCCGGCTTCACCACCCCCGGCCACAAGTGCAGCGCCATCGCCACAATCGCCCACAAAATCCCCATACGCATTTTCGATCGTATCATCGTATTGCCTTTTTGAAATCTGTTGGCGTCACTGCCCTTGAATCCGAGAGCTTATGCCCCAAGAATGAAAGATCCAGACAAATAGGAGATAAATGTCCAACAGCGAGCAAGTCTCGGTGGAGGTCGTCCTGAAGCCAAACGACGCCTACCATCCATTTATGTGGTCGTGGCAGAACCTCTGGCGTTGGTTTGTAGCTATTGTGTTATGCCGCGTGGTCTATGACGTATTCCTGGCTCCAGGCGTTTCTCTCGAATCGATGCCCGACGCGGAAGCGATCAGATGGGTCATCTTGGTTTTGACTTTGTTCATCGTCCTTGGACTCTTGCTGTTTCCGTACCTTCGACTTCTCGCGATGTTCAGAAAGACTCCTTCTCTAACCAAGCCCCGTCGGTACTTGTTCTCTGCGGACGGGATACACTTTGAATCCGAAGATGCAACCGCCGATTTGAAGTGGTCTGCGTTTATCCGCATTCATGAAACGCGAAATCTCTTCATTTTTCTGCAGACGACTCGCGCTGCCACATACATTCCGAAGCGGTTTATTGAGTCAGAGCACGATGTTCCGAGGCTTCGCCAGTTGATCCGTGACAACTTCAAGGGAAAATGGCGACTCCGTAGAGCTTAGGCAAAGCACCGTCGCCTGCTTGTGTTCCCTCTTGCTTCCTGATCGCTGTTATCTGTTTGCTGGTCGCCACTTCTTACAGCAATTTCCGCGCCGTGATCGAAAGCTGGACGATATCCGTCGTCACGCTCGCTGGATACGCTCCCGCGCTAACCTCGGTCCCGCCGCCAAGAAACGCCTTCAACTTCCAGTTATTCAGCGCCGCTCCCTGGATGGGAATGTAATACCCGCTATTCCCGTTCTGGCTCTCCGCGAACACCTGCACGATCGTGTCCGACGGAATCACATTCGTGACCTGCGTAAAATCCAGTGTGTCCCCGCCGCTGGCATAGTTTCCCGAAAACGTCAGCGTCGCCACCGCATAAACAAAGTTGCTCGCGCTGCTGTCCACATTGTTCGGCTGCAGCGAAATCGTAATCGCCATAATCTCCCCCTCTTTTTCAACCAATCCCAGACACTGTCATCCTGAGCGCATCCGACAAGGATGCGCGAAGGATCTCACCGTCAACCGTCCCTCGGCCCAAGACCGCAAGCCCTCTTACTGATTACCGATTACTGATAACTGATTACTTTCTCCTTCAAAACGGTGTATACCCGCTCCGCGACGAATACGGCCTTCTCCGCCGCCCGCTCTGTTGTTCTCTTCGAGCCGCGGCCACCACCAGATCTTCAATCGCATCCGACGCCGCGGCGTCCCACTTTTCCGCCAGCGGGCTGCCGCGAGCCCAGGCCGCCCCTGCCGCAGTCCCGTACGCCAGAGCTTCCTGCGCATTGCGGATCAGCACCGGCGAAGTCGCATCCGTAAAATCCGGATACGCCTTCAAATACCGCAGTCGAATCTGCGTGTCCTGCGTCGCGCCCAAAAACCACAATCCATCCGCGCGCCATTCCCACACGCTCAGCACCACATCTTGCACGCGCGATGGCAATCCTCCGTGCCGCGTCAAGTCCACCATCTCGTCAAATTCCTGAGTGGACAAATTCGGCCGCTCCCAAAGTTTCAGCGGCACCAGCAGATCCGTCGGCAACTGGTTCGGCGGAGCGGTCGCATCGCTGATCGAAACCTGCAGCGACGCATCCTGCCCCGCAACGGCCGCCACCACGAGCTGCGCATCGTCCTGTATGAATCCCCCGCCGCCCGCATTTCCGATCGCCCGCTGCACCTTCCGATACGCAGAATTCAGATACGGCAGCAGCACCGAATCCGTAAACAAATTTCCCTGCGCATCATTCAGCAGCGACCTCACCAGCGACGTAATCTGCCCCGCCGTGTTATACGCACTCGATCCAACAACTGGCATCTCTGGTCTTTCCTCGCGTCCCGGTTTCTTCCGAGACGGTTCTTAAACAAATTCCTTTTTCTTCCTTACTTCCCTACTCCCCCGGCAACGGCGACTTCTGCAAATACGCCGCCACCCCAATCACCGCGTTGATCAACGCCGCCGCCGCCCCAATCCTCACCGTCGCGCCCATCCCCGCCTGCAAATTAAAATGCCCTGGATCAATCCCCACCGCCGCCAAGCCTGTCATCACACCACCCGCCGCCCCGCTAATCCCTGCAGCAAACATTCCCTTTAACCACACCTCGACGCGACTCGTTCTCATCGCCACTCCCTGAATTTAGCGTCTGAATTGCCTGTTCGGTTCCGAACTCTGCGTCCTCAGCGTCTTTGCGTTAAGCTCTCTTGCCTTCACCCCATCGCCACCATCGGCACTCCCCCAAACGCGGGCGCCCCGTCATCCATCACCTCAAACGCCCACTCCTCATACGCACGCTCTTCTCGCGCTTCTCTCTCATACAATTTCGCCCGCTGCCCCGCCGGGTTCCGTCCCCTCGCCCACTCAAGCGCCCGAGCCGCATACTCCGCAATCGTCGGCGTCAATTGCACAAACTCTCCGCGCGGCCCCTGCAGCGTAAAACAATGCTCATACTCCCCGCGCTCTGGATAAGGTCCCAGCGCCGCCACGCTCTTCCCGCCCGCGCATTCCACTGTCTGCGCGTACCAGGCTCGCGGCGATCCATACGCCTCTGCCGGCACCCAACGCTCCACATGCCAGCGGTTCACCTGCAGATACTTCGGCTCCCGCCGCAGCTCCACCACTTCGCGAATCAAATCTCCCCGCGCATCACGATCCTCAAACTTCCCGCCAATCCATCCCAACCGATTCCAGCCCCACACCACCCGGTAATTCGCCTCGCCATACCGGTTCATTCCGCCCGCCAGGCACAACCGCCGCGCCACGTTCTCCGGCGTCTCATGCGTCTCGCGAATGACCTGGATCATCTTGTCGATTGAAAAGTGAGGTAAAGGAAGTAAATGAGGTAAAGGAAGTAAAGGACAGGAAGCATGCGGCGATTCCACCAACCGGCGCAGCGCAACTGCGATCTTTTACCTCCTCTACCTCCTGAACCTCCTTTACCTCCGTCTCTTAGTACCCCGCCGGCCGCGCCAGCGTATCAATGAACGCCCCGCTCCTCGGACTGTCCGACCACACCTGGAACGCGGTATCAAAATAAAAGATGTACGATGCCGCCAGACCGCCGCTCGCCCCGTAAATCGGAAACACCGTGTTGCCATTGACCTCGTAAAAATCAATGTCCTTCAACACGGCTCTACCCCAGTGCGACAAATCCAGGAAGTCCACGCGCGTCTGGTCCGCGTTCACACTCGACTTGATCGGAATCCCGCTCATCGTCTTGCGTCCCGTGAACAGCAGATCCAGATCGTTCCCGCCGCCACCGCCGCCTTCCTTGATGATCTGGCTCACCGTGATCCCCAGGTTTTCCCAGGCGTGTTCCTGCTCCACGGCCATGTAGGCGATCAGCTTGCTCAGGTGATTGATGCCCAGCGCTTTCCTCACCTTGTTGATCGCCAGGCGCACGTTTGCCGGTGTCAGCGCGGCATTGCCCGCGTTCACGCGCGGAGTCTGCAACTGCACCGGATACGTCGCGCGGTTCAGGTTCAGCCAGGTTCCCGTCGTCGCATTGTTCTGGTGATACTTGATCCCGAACAGCGAAGTCGGCTGGGCGCCGGTCAATCCGTCGTGCACAATCACGTCGCCGTTCGTCAATCCCCCGGGATTCGCGTCCACGGTGATGGTCTGGGTCGGGCTGATCGGATCCGCCGCCACCACGTTGCACGTGCCACGGTTCGTCGTCAGCGTTGAGTCGTAGACTTGCAGCGTCTGCCCCACGTAAACCAGCGCGGCGCCCGGCGGCGTCGCCATCGTCCAGGTGGTACTCGCGAACGAGCTGATCGTCCCCAGCACTCCGTTGCCCGCCGTCTGGATCAGCTTGTCCAGGAAGGCGCGGAACTGCTTCATCCCGTTTGCAACTTCGCGCTTCGTGGAGTTTTCGATCGCGCGTTCCCGCCCGGTCGTCGCGTATTCCACCAACTTCGTGATTTCAATCGCGAACCGGAAGAAAATCGGCGAAACCTGCGCCACGTCGTACGCCGTCCCCGAACCGCGCCCCAGGTCGCCGCCGTCCGCGTTGTACGAGCCGGCTTTGCCCCCGGGATTCACCTGCAGCGGCAGCCGCATGTTGCGGCTGGATACCTTCTCGATGTCTCCCCGCTGCTGGATCATCGTCAAAAGAATGTCGTCGCGCTCATAGAGCAGGGGCACTTTGTCGCGCACCTTCTCGAGCTGCAACGCGATGACATTCGCGTTTGCTTGTGCTGGCATATTTTTTATCTCTCCTTAAGTTGTACTATCCGAAATCCCGCGTAGCGGCGACCTTCAGGTCGCCCAGCCTTACCTTCTCTTCTCTTTGAACTCTGTGCGCCGCCTCTGTGCCCTCTGTGTTAATGTTTTTTCTGCCCCTAAATAAGCAAACGGCGCGAAAATCGCTCGCGCCGTCGCTTCCTGACTGATCACTAAAAACTATTTACTGATAACTTCCTTTCCTCACATCCCCAAAATCTGCTCGTCGCTCAACTTCCGGTAATCCACACGCCCCCGCGACGCGCTCTTGCTAGCCGGCGTCCCTGTCTGAGTATTTCGCTCGCCGCCCGAATTTCCACTCGCAGCCCTCGACGAAGAAATCGGCGCCCGCTCCGCGCTGCGCTCATCCGCGCCACGCCCCGCATTCTCCCCACCCGCATCCGTCTTCCGCGCGCCCAATGTAGCCTGCGTCCACGATCCCACCACTCGCCGCACCGCTCCCGGCACCAACTGCTGCGCCCGCGCATCAATCAACCGCACCACCTGCGCCCGCGCCGCTTCATCCAATCGCCGCCCGCTCAAAACCCGCGCCACCTGCTCCCCCAACGAGGCATCACTCCGCAGCGCCGTCTCCACTTCTTCCCTCACCGCGTGTGCAAGCCGAGTTTGTAGGGGAGGGGCTTGCCCCTCCCCTCCGGTATTCGCTTGCCTCAAATTCGGCAGAGCCGCCTCCATCGCGCGCCCGATCGCTCCGCCCACACTCTTCTCCAACTCCGCATTCGTAGCCCGCTCAAACTCCCGATACGTTTGAACGTTCTGCGGATTCTCATTCGGGTTGCTACTCGACCTGTCATGCCGACCGGAGTGGCCGGCTTTTTCTTGCGCGCCGGTGTTTGGCGAGCCGGTCACGGAGTGGAGGGACCCCGGCAAAGTCGTGGCGTCTTGGCTGGCTCTTCCTTCTTCGCTCGATCGGCCGCCACCCGCGCCCAAAATCCGAACTCCCGCTTCCACCATTTCCCGAAACGCCGCGGGATTCTGCGCAAACAACTTCTCCACTAACGCCGTCCGTCCCGCCCGCAACTCTTCCACCGGCTTCCCCGCCGCCCCAAAAAACACCGCGTCAATCTCCGCCAACTCCCGAGCCCGCTCCGCCGCGCCCTTCGCCTCCGCCACTCCTCCCGGATAAATTTCCTTCAAAGCACGCGCATCCTCTGGCGAAGCAAACGCCTCCCGATAAGCCGCCGCCTCCCGCTGTGCCCGCTGCACGCCTTCCCACAACTCTCGCGCCTCATCCCCCACCCACGGATCCTTCATCTCCCGCGCCAACCACGCCGGCGGCTCCTGCGCGGCGACCGCTCCGTTGCGCGCTCCGTTGTCATCCCGAGCGGAGTCCGCCGCAGTCGCGGCCGCAGTCGAGGGACCGTGGCCAGCATGAGCCATCTCTCCACTCGATGGATCGGCCTCAACATCCTGGCCTTCCGCCTCCATCCCCAAAATCTGCTCATCCGTCAACGCAAACACTTCGCTTGGCATAGCTCAACACCCCGAAAGAAACATCATGAACACAAACTTGAGAATCCAAAGGGCCGTGCCTACCAGCCTTTCGGTCGAATCCGTCTTTGTTGGATAGGTCAAACACGAGCGCATCGCGTAGCCTGCCTATTTTGGAGTACGCAAAAAGGAGCCCATAAATTTCACATACGCCATTTTCAAAATGCTCTTAAGACCCGGTCGCTTGATTACTCTGGACAGCCTGCATCGCCCGCAAATGCGCTTCCGCGTGCGCCCTCACATTCGCAAACCCAGCCGGATTCGTCATCCGCGCGCTCTGTCCAGCCTCCGAATTCGCCCACCTCTTGCACTCCTCAAACTCCACCGCGTGGTTATCCAGCAACAAATCCACGGCCACCGATGGCAGCACGACCGTACGCGATCCGCCTCCTGCCTCCTGATTGCTGTTATCTGTTCTCTGATCGCCAGCCGCAGACACCTCGACCACAATCGGCGCCGCCCCCAGCAACGCCTGTATCTCCCGCAATTGCTTATTCCTCGAATCTTCTCCCGGCACCACCAGCTCCGTCAGCCCCAGCACATTCTTGATGTACCCGATGTTCGCCGGATCGGCCATCGCCTCCTGGATCAGCGGATCCTTCAATCCAAACAACTGCTGCAACACGCCGCGCTGCTGCGACTTCAACCGCGGAAACGTCTCATCCGCCTCCGGATGCACGGCGATGTTCCCCTTTAAATCCGCAACGCGAATCATCCGCGCGTCCAGCATTCCATCCGGGCCCAACAGCGGCACGTCCACATCCTCCGGCCGGTTCTTCCGGAACGATTCCACGCCCAACAGCATCACTTCGCCATAAAACTGTTTCAGCCGCCGCCACACCAATCCCAGCCGCCCCAGCGCCTGGTCGCGGGCCAACGCGTACCCGCTTGCCGTCTTCACGTCCTCCATGTTTCCGCCAAATACCGCCGGAAACAGTCCCGTCAAAAATTGCGCCACCGGGCCGATCAGATCCTGCTGGTGCCGGATCATGTCCGGAGGCACCTGCGCCGGCGCCGGCTGAAAAAATCCCGCTGCCAGCGGCTGGCCCGGCCGCGCCCGCGCCGGAAAATGCGCTGCCGGCTCCGCCACCTGGTTCGCCAGCGCGTCAAAATCCAAAACCTGGGGATCGGCATAGATCGGCGGAATCCCGTACTCGTACGTCTCCGCCTGCATGTTGCTCAGCACGTTGTAGCGTTCCTGCACCTGCACCAGCGAATCGCCCACGCTCGGGCGGTTCTGCCCGTCTCCCGGCAGCGCGTGCAGCACCCGCCAGTGGTCGTCCATGCTTTCATTCCGCGCTTCGCAATACGCATCGCCCGCAAAGGCCACGTAGCATCCATCCGGAAACAGCGTCAGCAGCTCGCGCCGCACATCCTCATCTTCCACAGAGTAAAACGCCCAGGGCCGCAGCCACGTCCGGTCAAACGTAATCAAATTCATCAGCGCATCGCCCGGATGGATCGACGGCAGCCCCTGCTCCACGCTGATCCGCGAAACCCTCGCGTACACATCCTCCGCGCCCTGCGAAGGCGTCGTCTCAATCTTGTTCGCCGCGTGCGGATACGCCGCCTTCAACTTCGCCCGATGCACTTCCGTCTGCCACTGCAGGTACGGAAACTCGTGCATCTCATTCGCCCACACCGGCGTATTCAATTCCAGCCCGCCCGCAATCGAAATCACTTCCTGCCCATTCGCCACCCGCCGAGTCTCCACCACCCGCGGCACTGTGACGCGTTCCGCCCTCTTCAAATCTCTCCCGCCAAGTTCGCGTCCGCACCCAGGGCACACACTAGCGAGTTCCTGTAGGGGCGGCTTTAGGCCGCCTTCTTCCTCCCCCCTCTGCGAACTCTGCGCCTCTGCGTTAGGCGCTTCTTCCTCGTTTCCTTCTGCTGTCTGATCGCCCCCAACCGCCGTCTCCAACCCGCAACTCGAGCACTTCCACACGTCCGGCCCCAGAGGGATCTCCACCCCCGCCAAAATCTCCTGCTCTCGAAACCCAAACCTCTGCCCATCCGCCACGTACCGCACGTACGCGCCCAGCTTTCCATCCGTCCACAAAAAATATCCAATCGACGTCAGCAACTGCTCCACATGATTGTTCCGCTCCACCAACTCCGCCACATCGCTCGCCGCCTTCGCCGCCGCAATATCCACCAACGATTGCGCCGACTGCGGATAGAACCGCACACTCGGCACATCCTGCGAAAGCACCGCCACAAACGAAAGCCCGAACCCCTGGTAAAAATTCGTCACAAACTGGTAGCGCGGCATCTCCTCCAGCGCCCGGTCATCGGAAAACTTCTGCTCAAACGGCAAATGCCAGTTCATGTCATTCGGGTTCCACCACGCATACTGCAACCCCTGCCAGAAAAGCCGCGCCTGCCGAATCCTCCGGATCTCATGCCGCCGCGCCGTCACACCCTCCTGCCGGTACTGCCGCACCAACTCCCGCAGCGCATTCACCAATTCCGGCCGCAACTCCTCCAACAACTCAAAATTCGCTCCAAGCTCCGCCCTCCTGTAGCTCACCCCTTCAGGGGTGAGGCTTTTCCCAACCATATCCGCCGCGCCATCCGCCATCGAATTTCCATCCGCCGGCGCCGTCATTCCGGGTCCCGCATATGTCATCTCGCTCTTCATGTGCACACTCGTCCTGTGGCACAGCCACTCCTGGCTGTGCTCCTGGGTTCGCTTTTTCTGTCATCCCGACCGGAGTGGCCGGTTTTTTCTTACGCGCCGTCCGCGGCGCGCCGGCCACGGAGTGGAGGGACCACGGCAACACTTCAGCCAATCCACTACCGCTGTGATCAATCTTTCTTCACGACCTCAACAAATCGTCCTGGCCTTCTCTCACCGCCTCACTCTCATTCTTCCTCTGTATCTGCTGCCACGATCTCCGCCGCATCCTGGGCAACTCCACCGGCTTCACCGCCTCCGCAAACTCCACCGGCGGAAATCCCGCCGTCCCCAGCAGCGAATTCACCAGCGCCCGATTCTCCATCCGCAGCCGCGCCACTTCCCCCTCCAGCATCCCCACATAGCGCGTCGTAAACGCTCTCTTTAAAATCTCAAACATGATCCGCCTGATCTCGATTCTTGGCCTTGGTCGTTACCTCATTGCTTCTTTAGTTCTTTACTTCGTTACCTCTTTCGCTTCCCAAATTTATGCGCCCCCAACTGCTTCTTTGCCTCCGCCTGCAGCCTCTGCTGATGAATTGCTCGCGAAGTCGGATCCTCCGCTGTGATCTGCCGCGCGATCTGCACGTCCACTGGAATGCCCGGCACAAATCGTGCCGTTCCATTCCCAAATTCGGGCGGAGCTTGCCCCGCCCCGGGTCCGCCTACAGCGGAAGCCCCAACACCGGCATATCTCACGCCGGGAACCAGTCCATAACGCGCCGCATCCGCCGCGTCATCG
>DASSGS010000049.1:0-48616 GCA_035693365.1 Candidatus Acidiferrum sp.
CTTCATTCTTATTGCTTACAGCTTATGGCTTACAGCTTCCAGCGCTCTCCCCATGCAGCCCCATTCAACACACCGGCATCCTATTCCTTTTGACCCTGCTCCACCCCTGTGCTACGTTGAAATTGCCCTGTAAAAATTTCTCTCTCTTAAGGAGACAGACATTCTTTTTCTCCTGAACGCCATTCTCATCGGCAACATCTTCGATATCATTGCGCAAACCGGCTGGGTCGCCCGCGGCGTGCTCGCCATTCTACTTTTCGCCTCCCTGATTTCCTGGGCGCTCATTCTCCAGAAGTCCGGCATGTTTGGCCGCATCCGCCACCAAAGCGATCAGTTCCTCAAAATTTTCCGCGCCACCAAGGGCGTCGCCAATCCGCAGGGACTCGTTTCCGCGGGCTCGCCCTTCGCCAACGTCTACGCTGCAGGCTATCGCGAACTCCAATCTCAAGTCACTGGCGGCGGCAACCCCACGCCCGTCAAACTCAAGTCCATGCAAGCCGTCACCGTCAGCATGCAGCTCGCCGCCGCCGAAGAAGTCCGCCGCACCGAAAAGGGCATGTCCTGGCTGGCCACCACCGCCGGCGTCGCGCCTTTCATCGGCCTCTTCGGCACCGTCTGGGGCATCATTGATGCCTTCTCCGGACTCGGCACCTCCGGCTCCGCCAGCCTCCGCGCCGTCGCCCCTGGCATCGCCGAAGCCCTCGTCACCACCGCCGCCGGCCTTTTCGCCGCCATCCCTGCCCTCATTGCCTACAACTATTTTCTCCAGGACATCCGCGAACTAGCCCAGCGCCTCGACACCTTTGCCCTCGAATTCGCCGCCCAAATCGAGAAAACTTTCACCTGATGCAAACCAGGAACGCGCCATGCCCCAACTAGCCAAATCCACGCAATCCTCTCTCTCCGAAATCAACATGGTTCCGTTTATCGACGTCGTCCTCGTCCTCCTGATCATCTTCATGATCACCGCACCCATCCTGCAATCCGGCATCGAAGTCGACGTCCCCAAAACCCACACCGTAAAAGAAATCACCCAACAGCGCCTGGTCGTCACCATGGACAAAAATCAACTCCTCTACCTCGGCAACGACCCCATTAACATCCACCAGCTCGCCGACAAAATCAAAAAACAATCCAAGTCCCAGAAAGATGTCATCTACCTCCGCGCCGACGAAACCGTTCCCTTCGGCGCCTTCTGCACCGTCATCGACACCCTCCGCCAGTCCGGCATCTCCAACATCAGCATCGTCACCCAACCCATCAACGATCGGAACCGCTGATGTCAATCGCGATCCAACGCGCCTTTCCCCGTCCCGAACGGTTCTACGGGGCGGGCGCAGTTCTCGCTGCCTGTTCGCTGCTATCTGATCGCTGTTATCCTTAGTCGCAAGGAGACCCGCTCGCAAGTTTCAAAACCCCGCCCGTTCTAACGCCATGAGCTACGCGATCCAAACCAACGAGCCTCCCTTTAAACGCTTCCTCGGCTACTCCGTCTGGTTACACGTTGGCCTCGCCGTCGCGGTTGCCCTCAGCATCTGGATCCAGCGCTCTGGCAATCCCTGGGGAGGTATCGGCGGGGGTGGTGAGTCCAGCGTAAAAGTAGACCTCGTCAGCAGCGCCGGAATTCCCATGCCGCGTCCGGTCGTGCCCACCCCGAGCCAGACGGTCGATCCCACCAAAGGCCTGGCCGAAGAAGAGCCAAAGATCGAACAGCCCAAGAACGATGCCACGCCCATTCTCAAGTTCAAGGAAAAACAGCCGCCTCCGCCGCCATCCAAGAAATCCAAAGTCTTCGAACCGAAAGTGAAGCCGCCCGACAACGCCACTCCCTACGGCAAAGGCGGCCAATTGGACATCCCCACCGGCTATTCGCAAACCCCCGGCGCCTCCGCCAGCGGCCTGGCGGTTGCCGGCCCCGGCGGCGGCGATTTCGCCACCCGCTATGGCTGGTACATAGAATCCGTCAAACGCGCCATCAACCAGAATTGGATTCAGACCACCATCGATCCTTCCATCCGCTCCGCTCGCCGCGCCAAAACCACGGTAACTTTCCGCATCAACCGCGATGGCAGCACCAGGAACATCCGCCTCGAGACTTCCAGCGGCAACCGCTCCATGGACGACTCCGCCACCCGCACGCTCCTCAGCATCGATAAATTCCCCGCCCTCCCCGCCGACTACTCCGGCGCCTACGTCGACGTAACCTTCGACTTCGACCTCGGCGCCGCTCACTAACCGGTCCGTCTCGACATTTTCTCTTGTGGCACAAGCACTCCTGCCTGTGCTCTTGGGGTTCTCCCGCTCCCACTCAAACCCAAACAATTGTCATCCTGAGCGCATCCGAGAAGGATGCGCGAAGGACCTCAACGTCAACATCACCCCGGACTTTGCAGCGGACATCGCGCTTCCTGTTATCTGTTCGCCGTGATCTGTTATCCCTATGCTCGTCCTCCCGAATTTTTCCCCGCACATCCTCTCAATCTGTCCTAAACTATTTCTTCAGCCCATATTTTTCCGGAGGAACTCTTGCTTCGAATCACCCGCAGCATTTCAATTCTTATCCTTTGCCTCCTTTACCTCCTTCCGTTCTCCTCTACCTCTTCTGCTCAAGACTGGTTCCGCGCCGGCACCGGCCTCGGCGTCAATAAACCCCGCATCGCGGTAGCCGACTTCGCCCCTCGCGCCGACAACGCCAAGCCCCACGCCACACTCTTCGCCCAAACCGTCCGCGACGACCTCTCGTTCTCCGGCGTCATCGAACTCGTCTCTCCCAGCTTCTATCCCGCGCAGGTTCCTTCCACCCCCAACGAACTCGCCAAAACTCTCTGGACCGATCCTCCCCTCAATGCCAATTTCGCCGCCTTCGGCAATCTCACCGAAACCTCCACCGAAGTCGCCATTCCCGCCTGGATGTTCGACGTTCGCAGCCCATCCAATGAACCCGTCGTCGGCAAGCTCTATCGCGGCGCTCCCACCGACGCGCAAGTCCGCAAATTCGCCCACCAGTTCGCCGACGAAATCATCTCCAAGCTTTCCGGAGGATTCCCAGGCGTAGGCGCCACGCAAATCGCCTTCATCAGTTCTCGCACCGGCACGAAAGAACTCTGGGTGATGGATTACGACGGCGCCAACCAGCACCCGCTTACCTCTCTCCGCTCCATCTCGCTCACGCCGCGCTGGTCTCCGGACTCCTCGCGCATCGCCTTCACCTGCTTTGCTCCCGCCAACAGCGTGGTCAGCGGCCAGATCTGCATGTACTCCTTCGACTCCGGCAAAGTCGTCTCTTTTGCGCGCTACAAAGGCACCAACTCTTCTCCCACATGGTCTCCCGACGGCTCGCAGGTGATGTTCTCTTCCTCCATGCAGGGAAATCCCGCGCTCTACGTTTCCGACGCCAGCGGCAATCGTCCCAAGCGCCTCACTTTCGCTAACTCCGGCGCCGACACTTCTCCCGCCTGGAATCCCAAGACCTTGCAGACCGTTGTCTTCGTCAGCGATCGCGGCGGCGTTCCTCAGCTCTACATGATGAATTCCGACGGCACTAACACCCAGAAAATCGATCTCCCCGACATGGGCTACGTCATCGATCCCGCATGGTCTCCTAACGGCCAGCTCCTCGCCTTCAGTTGGCGCCGCCCCTCCGGCAATTACGATATCTATGTGATCGACATCGGCTCGCGCCACCTCCTCGAGCTCACCCGCGACGCTGGCCGCAACGAACGCCCCAGCTGGGCCCCCGACGGCCGCCACCTCGTCTTCGAATCCACCCGCACCGGCACCCGCCAGATCTGGACGATGCTAGCCGACGGCTCCCAACCCCATCAGCTCACAACAACCGGCCACAACGAATCCCCCAACTGGTCCTCCAAATAGGGTTTACAATCCCTCCATGCGCCGGATCGTTCTCGGCCTTGGTATCAGCCTCGACGGCTACATCGCCCGTCCTGACGGCTCCGTCGATTTTCTCTTCATGCCCAAGGACTACTCGATGGGTCCGTTTTTCAAGACCATAGACACCGCCATCATGGGGCGCAAGACATACGAGGTCAGCCTGCGCATGAACGGTGGATCTTTCCCCACCTACGGAATGGCGTGCTACGTATTCTCGCGCTCGCTCCCTGCAGGCGAACGCGACGGCCTCACCTTCGTCAACGATTCTCCCAAAGCCCTAGTCGAATCCCTCCGCAAGCGTAAAGGCAAGAACATCTGGCTGATGGGTGGAGGCGAGCTTGCGCGCGAATTTCTGAAAGACGACCTTGTCGATGAACTCTACCTCGGCATTGTTCCCACCCTCATCGGCGAAGGCATCCCACTCTTCCCTAGCGGTTTTCCGCAACGCGAGTTTTCTCTCCTCGAAAACAAAACCTATGGCAAAGGCATGATTGCCCTCAAGTACGAGCGTGCCCGCAGCAAGTCCAAGCGAAAACGCTAGTCGGTGGCCGGCGCCTACATAGACCGGTAATTTTTCTCTACGCCTCCCCGTTAGCCTTCTTCTGCAGCTCGCCTCCTGCTCTCTGTCTACTGTTATCTGCTATCCTCTTAAAATCAGGAACCAAGCCAAAAACCGCACCACCTCTTGCTTCCTGATTACTGATCGCTGATTACTGATTACCTTTCAGCATCACGAAAATCCAAAGTCACATCGAGGCCTCACCAAGTTGACCAACGCGACCAATCGAGTAATTTCCGGCATGCGCCCCACCGGACGTCTCCACATCGGCCACTACTTCGGCGCCCTCCAAAACTGGATCAAGCTCCAGTCCGATCCCAACTACGAATGCTTCTATTTCGTAGCCGACTGGCACGCTCTCACGAGCGACTACGCTGACACGTCCGCCATCGCCGAAAACTCTCTGCAAATCACCATCGATTTCCTGGCCTCCGGTCTCGACCCCGCCAAATCCACAATCTTTCTCCAGTCCCAAGTCCCCGAACACGCCGAACTCCATCTCCTCCTCAGCATGGTCACCCCGCTAGGCTGGCTCGAACGCATCCCCACCTACAAAGAGCAGCTTGACCAAATCAAAAACAAAGACCTCCACACCTACGGCTTCCTCGGCTACCCAACCCTCCAAACCGCCGACATCGTCATGTACTCAGCAGCTGGCAAAGGTCTGTTCGTTCCGGTAGGCGAAGACCAAGTCTCCCACGTCGAGTTCTCCCGCGAACTCGTCCGCAAATTCAACCTACACTTTCTCGGATTTGACACAGAAGGGTTGATGAATAATCGCGACGCATATCTCGTAATTCGTGGCACCTTTGACTCACAAATGTTGTCGCCACGACCACACACTTGTCCGACCGCTAGCGAAGTTGCTGAGCTGGAAACGCTGATCAGACGAAGAATGAACGAGATTGGCGTGGAGAATTTCGTGGATGAGCTCAAGCGCGAGCATATCGCTTTCAGGCAATACGTGCGAGAACCACTAGTAGAACCGCAGCACCTCCTCACCCCGACTCCTCGCATCCCCGGCCTAGACGGCCGGAAAATGTCCAAGTCCTACGCCAACGCCATCACCCTCTCCGAATCCGATGACGACATTCGCAAAAAAACAAAAGTCATGGTCACCGACCCCGCTCGCAAACGCCGCACCGACCCCGGCAACCCCGACGTCTGCCCCGTCTACGACTGGCACAAGCTCTTCTCCACGCCCGAACGCGACCCCGGCCGCCTCGACTGGGTCCGCACTGGCTGCACAACCGCCGGCATCGGCTGCATCGAATGCAAATCCGCCATGGCCGAAAACCTGATCAAATGGATCGCCCCAGTCCGCGAAAAGCGCCTAGATTACGAAGCCCATCCGAAAAAAGCCCTGGAAATTCTCGATGCTGGGAGCGCGAAAGCGCGAGAGTCGGCGAAGCAGACGATGCAACGAGTCCGCGACGCCATCTTCCACTGGCCCCAAAAACGCGCCTCCCTGTAGGGGCACGATACATCGTGCCCTCTTGGGTTTTTCCCCGTTACCCCACCGAACAAACGAACTTGAGGGTGCCCCACCCTTGGTTTCTAAGGGTGGGTTCTTACGATCCAAAGTCACAAATTCTCCGCTCTTCCTTCTGCTCTTCTCTGCGTCCTCAGCGTCTCTGCGTTATCCCCTCTTTCTTTTTTCTCGCCACTCGCCACTCGTCACCCGCCACTGGTAAACTATTCCCAATGGCCTCTCCCTACAAAATCAACATCCCGCTCTTCGAAGGTCCCCTCGACCTCCTGCTCGATCTCATCAAAAAGCAGGAAATGAACATCCACGACATCCAGATCTCCAAGATCACTTCTCAATACCTCGACTACCTCCACCAGCTCGAAGTCCAGAACATCGACGTCTCCGCCGAATTCATCTACATGGCCGCCACGCTCATCTACATCAAATCCAAAATGCTTCTCCCGCCCGACCCGCTGGCCTCCCCCGAAGAGCAGGCCGCCGACCCGCGCGAAGAACTTGTCCAACGCCTGATCGAACACGAAAAATTCAAAAACGCCGCCCAACTCCTTTACCAGAAACAACAAATCGAAGAGCACGTCTGGTCCAGGCCCGACAAAACGCTCTACAACGACGAAGGCACCGAAGGCGAACTAGTCGTCTCCCTGGTCGATCTCGTCCGCGTCTTCCAGCAAGTCCTCGAGCGCAAAAAAGAAGTCGTCCGCATCGAACTGACTCACGACGTCTTCACCGTCGCCCAGATGATCGCCCAACTCCGCAGCCAAATCCTCTCGAGCGACACCTCCACCGTAAGCCTCATCCAATTCTTCGAAGCCTGCCCCTCCCGCCACGCCATGATCGTAGCCTTCCTGGCCGTCCTCGAAATGGTCAAGCTCCAAGCCGTCCTCCTAACCCAGGAAAATCAATTCGCCGACATCCTCGTAAAAAAAGCCAAAGCCTTCGACATAGCCTTCGACGAAAACGGCGCCATTCTCCACATCGACCAGGAATACCAATAGGAAGTAATCGGTAATCAGTAATCGGCGATCAGTAAGCAGAAGCCTCGACTGAACTTGAGGGTTTACGCTGCGTTTCGAAGGATGCCCCACCCTTGGTTTTTAAGGGTGGGCTCTTACGATCTAAAGCCACAGAATTTCCATTCTCCACTCTGCTCTGTTGTTCTTACCTCTGTGCCCTCCGTTCTCCTCTGCTAACTCTGTGGTGAATCTTTCTTTTCAAAAAACAAAAACGGCGCGAACCAAATCTCGCGCCGCCATCCTCTTCCCATATTCCAATTTCTATTTTCGAATCTTCTCCACTTCTTCGCTTGCCACCCTTCTCGCCTCAGCATCCGCCGCCAAAACATCCTCCATCGACCCAAACTTCGTCTTCGCCGTCCGTTCCAAAACCCGCTCAATCACTTCCGCAATCCCCAAAAATGCCAATCGCCCCTCCAGGAACGCAGCCACGGCCACCTCATCCGCCGCGTTCAACGCGCAAGGCCAAGCTCCGCCCTTCTTCATCGCCTCCCGCGCCAGCCGCAAGCACGGAAAGCGCCGCGTCGAAGCCTTCTCAAAATCCAGCCGTTTCAATTTTCCCCAATCCAGATGCACTTCCGCCGTCTTCACCCGCGCCGGATACGTCAGCGCATACTGAATCGGCATCCGCATATCCGTCGGCCCCAACTGCGCCAGCACCGACCCATCCACATACTCCACCATCGAGTGAATCGTAGACTGAGGATGAATCACCACCTCAATCTGATCCGGCCGCACGCCAAACAGCCACCGCGCCTCAATCACCTCAAATCCCTTGTTCATCATCGTCGCCGAATCAATCGTGATCCGATTCCCCATTCGCCAATTGGGATGAGCGAGCGCCTGCTCGATCGTTACACTCGCCAAATCCTTCAGCGGCGTCTTCCGGAAAGGCCCGCCCGACGCGGTCAAAACAATCCGCAGCACTTCCCCATGTGTACCGCCGCGCAAGCACTGGTGCACCGCGTTGTGCTCGCTGTCTACCGGCAGCAACTCCTTGCCCGATTTCTCCACCGCCGCCATCACCAACTCGCCCGCCGCCACCAACACTTCCTTATTCGAAAGCGCAATCACCTTCCCCAGCTTGATCGCTTCGTAAGTAGCCTCAAGTCCCACCACGCCGACAGCCGCCGACACCACGATCTCCGCCGCCCCATGCGTCCCAACCGCCAGCATCCCTTCGCGCCCATGATGAATCGCCGGCAGCGGCGCGACTCTCTTCTCCTGTAATCTAGCCGCCAACTCGCTTGCGAGCGAAGCCGTAGCCACCGAGACGACGTCCGGCCGGTGCCGCTCGATCTGCCCCACAAGTTCCTCGACGTTCGACCCCGCCGCCAACCCCACCACGCGAAACTCCCCCGCCAAAGCCTCCACCACGGCCAAAGTCTGCCGCCCAATGGAGCCAGTCGAACCAAGTATGGATATTTTTTTCATGAAGTGATTTTCAAGTCCGTCCTGAAATTCTACGATAACAGCGAGCAGCGACCAGCGACCAGATAGCAGAAACCCTCTCCGTGTCCTCTGTTCTCCTCTGCTAACTCTGTGGTGAACTCTTTTCTTCTCCGAAACTCCGGACTACCAACTACCGACTCCCGACTGTGTCCTCAACCCGGATTCACCAGCACCAAGTAATACCAAATCACCGGTATACACAAAATCAGCGCATCAATCCGGTCCAGCACTCCCCCATGCCCCGGCAGCAACCCGCCCGAATCCTTCACTCCCGCCGACCTCTTATACGCCGACTCCAGCAAATCTCCCATCTGCCCCGCCACATTCCCAATCACCGCCATCGCCACCAGATGCCCAATCGGAATCCGAATCCAATAATGAAACGCCCAGGCCACAAGCAGCGACCCCACCATGCTCCCAACCGATCCTTCCCAGCTCTTCTTAGGCGAAAGATGCGGTGCCAAGGGATGCTTCCCAATCGCCCGTCCCACAAAATAAGCCGTCGTATCCCCCGCCCAAGTAATCACCAGCGCAAAGAGCAGCAACTCCGGGCCATATCCTGGTATCCCACGAATTGCAACTGCATAGGACAATGGAAACGCAACCAAGAGAATCGCACTTGAACTAATACCCGCTGCTGGCAACGCTTCCACCAGCGGCCGCTTAGTCCACAATATCGCTGCCATTAGTCCAAGCACGAACAGGAAAAATACGTTGCTCGTGGAATACACCATCGAAAATCTCGCGAATTCCCTGAGTACGGACTGTACAATTCCTTCCGAATCCCCCTCCATGGCTGCCGCGGCAAGATATCTCGGATGAGCTACACTCCACTGCACGAAAACAATTCCCATCGCGCAAATAATCGTCCAAACCCGATACGCCCGGTGCCCAATCGCCTCTCCCAACGCGAAATACTCCCAAAGCGCCAGCACCGTAATCACCGCCGTAGCCACCGCCACTACCGCCGTCGACGCAAACAGCACCAACCCCACCACCACCGGTATCAACACCAGCGCCGTCGCCACGCGTTTCCAAGTCATGCAAACAGTCCTAACCGGCCGCCTGCCACGTCCCAGCCAAATTGATTCTGGATTCCCTACCGAATTATACAGGCACAAGCTCCGAAGCGCCGGAGGCGCGCCACAAACTTAGCCCAGGGCGTAAGCCCTGGGACCCATTCCCCTCAAATTCCCAAGCGCCGTAGGTGCGACACATCTTCTTCTTGCGAACGAGGCTACAACTTCTAAACTGATTGGACGTCCACGTTAAACTCTTCTCTCCGCTCTTACTGATTACCGATTACTGATAACTGATTACTTTCCTACCTCGCCGCCGCCTTCCTTCCATCAATCCCGCCGTATCTCCGCTCTCTCCCCTGAAAATCCACCAACGCCTCCAACAACCGCGCCCGGTTAAAATCCGGCCACAACGTCTCCGTAACAAAAATCTCCGCATACGCGATTTGCCATAGCAGAAAATTGCTCACCCGCATTTCGCCGCTCGTCCGGATCAACAAATCCGGATCCGGCAGATTCGCCGTATACAAATGCCGCGAAAGCTGCTCCTCCGTAACCGCCGCGCCTCCATGCCCGTTCCGTTCCGCCAGGATCGCGTTCATCGCATCCACAATTTCCGCGCGCCCCCCGTAATTCAGCGCAATCGAAAGCACCATCCCGGTATTCCGCGCGGTCGCCTCCATGGCCTCCCGCGTATCCTTCTGGACGCCCGCGGGCAACTCCTCCGGCCGTCCCAGAAACCGCATTCGGATATTATTTTTCTGGATCAGCGGCATCTCTTTCCGCAGATATTCCCGCAACAACTGCATCAAAAACTCGATCTCCGCCTTCGGCCGCCGCCAGTTCTCCACCGAAAACGCGTACAGGGTCAGCGCCTCCACCTTCAGCCGCGCGCAGGTCTCAATCGTCGTCCGCGCCGACTGCGTCCCCGCACGATGCCCCGCCACCCGCGGCAAATGGCGCTTCTGCGCCCAGCGCCCGTTCCCGTCCATAATAACCGCGATATGCCGCGGCAACCGTTCCCAATCCAGTTTTTTCAGGATAAGCGCTTCCTCTGCGGTCACCGGACCGAGAGCAGCAGCGGAATGTTCAATCGAGTGAGCCACAATTGTTCCAGGCCATTCTTCCTTTATGCCGCAAAGTTAACATACCCCTTCGCACCCGCGCAACGCACTTTCTTAACTCCAACTCATGACTACCAACTACCGACTCCAAACTTCCTCTCACCCCGGCACTCCCCTCACCCACTGATAAATCCCCTGCCCCACCAGCACAAACGTCAACACGATCATCGCCACCGCCGTAATCCACGCCACCACGTTAAACGTCACCGTATTCGTGTGTTCCCCCATCAAATCTTTCCGGTTCACCAGTAGCAATATAAAAATCACCACAATCGGCAGCCAAACTCCATTCCCCACCTGCGAAAAAATAAAAATCTTCCACAGCGGCACATTCGGAATCATCACAATCCCCGCACCCACCACAATCAAAATCGTATACAGCCAGTAAAACGCCGGCGCCTCCCGGAACTTGTGATCAATCCCCGCCTCGAACCCCATCCCCTCGCAAATCACATGCGCCGTCGAAAGCGGCAAAATCGTCGCCGCAAACATCGAGGCGTTCAGCAATCCAAACGCAAACGTGAACGCCGCCCATTGCCCCGCCAGAGGTATCAGCGATTTCGCCGCCTCTCCCGCATCGCTGATATTCGTCAGCCCGGAAGCATGCAAAGTCGCCGCCGTGCAAACAATGATGAACGCCACGATTACCATGCAACTGATGCTGCCGAGCAACACGTCCAGCCGAGCCTGCGGATATTGCCGCGGCCCCACTTTTTTCTCCACGAACCCTGCCTGCAGATAAAAAAATTGCCACGGCGCAATCGTCGTCCCCACCAGCGCCGTCAACGTAACCAGATAGCTCGTATCGATATGAAACGACGAAATCGGTGGAAGCACCGTCATCCGCGCCGCCAGCAGCCAGTCCGGGCGCGATAGCAACGCCGAAAAAAGATAGCTAAGGTAAAAAATGCAGGCGATCAGGAACACCACTTCCACCTGCCGGTACGTCCCCTTCAACACCAGCACCCACACCACCACCGCCGCCATCGGCACCGCAATGTACTTGCTCACTCCGAAAATCTGCGCCGCCGCGGCCACTCCCGCGAACTCCGCCACCACGTTCCCCAAATCCACCAGAAATCCTGTAATCATCACAAAAAACGTCGAGCGAAAGCCAAACTCCTCGCGAATCAGATCGGAAAGGCCTTTCCCCGTGATCACCCCCATCCGTGCGCACATCTCCATCGTTACGTACAGCGCAATCGTCATCGGCACCAGCGACCACAACATCGTGTACCCGTAGGCGCTCCCCGCCTGCGTATACGTCGCGATTCCGCCGGCGTCATTGTCCACGTTCGACGTGATGATCCCCGGCCCAATCACCGCTAGGAACAGCGCAATCCTCCGGCGCCACTGGTTTCCGGCGGAGAAAAACGCCAGTGTTCGACCGCGAATCTTGTCAATGATGTTGTTAACTGTCGTCAGGTTCATGCGTTCACGAGCCGCGACACCACGTCATCCACGGTAACCGTCCCGATGGGACGCTTTTCCTCGTCAATCACCGTGAGCATCCGCAGATTGTATTTATCAAAAAGTTCGAAGACGTCCTTCTCGCTCGCATCCGGCGTAATGCTCACCAGCGGCTCCGTCTTCAATTCCGACATCAATTGCTCCGGCGCGGCCAGCAGCATCCGCGCCACCGGCACCGTCCCCGAAAATTGCGCGTGCGCGTCTACCAGAACAATCGTGTCCAGTTGCTCCAGGTTAAAATCCTGCTTCCGCAGCCACCCCAGTACCTCTTCCCGCGCCGACGCTTCGCTCACATACGCAAATTCCGTGTTCATCATGCCGCCAGCCGTCGACGAATCGTAGCTCAGCAGCTCACGAACCTCGTCGGCCTCCAGGTTCGGCATCTCTTCCAGCAGCTCCTCCGACGTCTCCTTCGGCAAATCCGCCAGCAAATCCGCCGCCGCGTCGGGAGCCATCTCCTCCAGAATGTCGGCGGCCTTCTCCGGGTCCAATTTCTCCACGATCTGCGTAGTTAACCGCTCGTCCAATTCCGCCAGCACCTTCGCGGCTGTTTCCTCATCCAACGAAGCGATAATTCCCTGCCGCTCCGCTGCCGAAAGTTCTTCCATCATCTCCGCCAGGTCCGCCGGGTGCAGATCCTCCAGTTTCTCGTGCGTAATCCGCAGCTTCACCCGCCGCAGCGGGTCCGGCTCGATCAAATTCACAAACTCCCAGCGAATCGAGCGCTGCGGCAGCTTCCCCTGCAGCTTTCGCACCACCGACGAGGGCGCAATCCCCTGCAGCAGCCGGCGCATCGCTCCCGGCAACCCCACGTCCACCTGCGCGATTCGCAGCTCCACGTGCTCGTTCGTGCGAATCTCGGTCAGGTCCACATCGTTCACGCGCACCACTTTTCGTCCTTCGGTATCAATAATCTGCTGGTCCATCAGGTCTTTCTGCACCGCCAGCCACGCTTCATTCGGCGTGTACGCCGCCAGCGCCCGCTCGCTCACGTTCAAATCAATCCGGCCCACCGCAATCTTTGCCACCTGGTCAAATCTCGCCACCAGCGGCTGAAACCTGCCGCGCGAAATCAAGAAATGCGAAATCCGGTTCGGCTGCTCCGCCGGCTCCACAAAAAACTCCCGCACCCGCCCCACAAAATGCGCCTGCGAATCGTAAGCCGACGCTCCCACCAACTCCGTAGCAAACAGCATCTCCGCCCCTCCTTTCTCCCCCGGGAACGCCATTCTCCCGAATGGCGCCTCTTGGGTTATTCTTCTCAGCGCCCTCTGCGTCTCTGCGTTAAGCTCTTCCCCAAAAAACAAAAAACCCGCAAACCGTTCCGGCCGCGGGCAACCAACTCGAAAAATGCGCTCGCTTCAGCCCCTGGCGCACCCTCCCAGCCCGTCACCCTCCGCCCGGACTTCCAGCCAGCTGACTCGAATCCAATCCCGATCAGCCCCGGCGCACCGCGGATCGCTCGCCGGAATCGCGGTCAAGTGGCTGCACCCCTCCCCCAAGCAACTAGGGTGAGGTTCAAGTTCGCTGGACGCGCTCATACGTAAGAAATTCACTCCGAAATTAGAGATAAGCCCGCTCCCGTTCAATGTCAAGAAAAATCAGCACTTTTCGAACCTTTTTCCAAATTTTGGAGTGCGGAAGCTCTGCTTCCGCTCTGCCAGACAAAATCGAGCCGCCCAAACTTTCCAACAAGCGTCAATCGCTCCGTCCGCTACTACTTTCCCCCTCCAAACAACATATCCCTCGGCGACTCCCCCTTCCTCTTGCACTCCTCCACATACAACACCAAATAATTCTTCAACACATAATCCCGCGCCGAATACCCCAACTCCTTCGCCGCCCGGTCAATCGCACCCGCACTCCCTTCCAACTCTACAAACACCCCAATCGGCGTCTCGTCCACTTCAATCAACAGCCCCTTCGCCCAGGAATGCCTGCCCGGCAATACGTAAGTCGTCCGATACTTCTCATACCGGAACCACCCTCGCAGCCCCAGCCCCTCAAAAATTCTCCGCATCGTCGTCCCATCCGTCAGCTCCGTCTCAATTTCCTCCCGCACCTTATGCCGCCGCTCCGCGGCAGACCCCAAATTCCCAATCGCCAACTCCTCCGGAGGTGATTTGAACGTCAGCACAGTTCGCCCAGATGCAGTGTGCTTCGATCCCTTTTTCGTCGGCGCCGGCGTCTCCGTCCGGATCCGCAGCAACTGCCCGTGCTTTGCCAAGCCCCCATCCGGGGTATCAAAAATCAAGTTCATCTCGTGCATCCGCGGCGCTTTCGCATTGGCAGGCTTCGCTTCCAGCTTCTTCAACGCCCGCGCCAGTTTCTTCCCATCCCGTATAGCCAGCTTGATCTCAATCTCCGTAGCCATTCTTAATCCTCAGCCCAGTATTCAGGCTCCGGTAGGGCTCGCCTTCTGAGGCGGGCCGTCCTCTCCCAATCCAACAATACCAGCAAGCTGTAATCCAAACCCATCTTCGATTAATATGGCCTAGCAGGGTTTTCCACCAGCAATCGTATTCTCAGCCTTTGTAGCGGCCGCTTTCCGAAGCGGGCGTTTTTTGCATCTAGAAACCTTAGCGATGTGCGACGAAATATTGATCCGGTTCTTTACCCAATGACCCCCGACTCCAACTCCGCCGCGGCCCACCTCTCCCCCGAATCCGCCGCTCCCGCCAAATCCGGCCCTGCCGGTCTCCAGCCCCCGCTCGCCCTCCGCGAGCCCGTCGAGCACGTCATCCACTCCGACCGCCGCGTCGACCACTACGCCTGGCTCCGCGACAAAAAAGATCCCCGCGTCCTCTCCTATCTCGAAGCCGAAAACGCCTACGCCGACGCCTACCTCAAATCCACCGAAGCACTCCAATCCCGCCTGTACAGCGAAATGCTCGGCCGCATTCTCCAAACCGATCTCAGCGTCCCCTACACCCTTCGCGGCTTCGAATACTACACCCGCACCGTCGAAGGCCAGCAATACTCCATCTACTGCCGCACCACAATCAAGGCTCCTCACGAGCAAGTCCTCCTCGATCTCAATCAACTCGCCGAAGGCCACTCCTTCCTCGGCCTCGGCATCTTCGAAGTCAGCGATAACAATTCCCTGCTCGCCTACGCCGCAGACACCACCGGCTTCCGCCAGTACACCCTCGAAATCAAGAATCTCGATGACGCGACCATGCTTCCCCTCCGCGTTGAACGCGTCACCTCCGCCGTCTGGTCCACCGACAATCGCTCCCTCTTCTACGCGGTCGAAGACGAAACCACCAAGCGCTCCCATCAGCTCTTTCTCCACGTCATCGGTTCCAATGGCCCCGACACCCTCCTCTACGAAGAAAAAGACGAGCGCTTTCGCATCGACGTCGAGCGCAGCCGCAGCGGCGCCTACATCTTTCTAGTCGCCAACAGCCATACCACCAGCGAAGTCCGCTACCTCCGGGCCGACAGCCCTTCTCTGCCCTTCACGCTCATTCACGAGCGCCGCGACGACCACGAATACTACGTCGACCACCATCCCGGCAATTCCACCGATCCCGCCGGCGGCGTCTTCTTTATCCGCACCAACGACAATGGCCGTACCTTCCGCCTGATGACCGCGCCCGCCGTCGATCCCGTCCGCTCCCGCTGGCACGAAGTCATCCCCAACCGTCCAGGCGTCATGCTCTCTGGTGTAGCCGCCTTCCGTTCGCACCTCGTCCTCGTCGAACGCGAAGAAGGCCTCCCCCACCTCCGCATCGTCGATCTCACCTGCGAAGCGTCCACTGCCCTCGCCGCTTCCACTCGCATCACCTTCTCCGAACCCGCCTACAATGCCGCTCTCGGCGCCAATCCCGAGTTCGACGCATCCTTTGTCCGCTTCACCTACGAATCTTTCATCACTCCTCGCTCCGTCTTCGATCTCAACATTCGCACCGGTGAGCGCACCCTGCGCAAACAACAACCCGTCCTCGGGGGCTACGACCCCGGTCTCTACGCCAGCGAACGCCTGCACGCAATCGCCGCTGATGGCACCAAAATTCCTATCTCCATCGTCTATCGCCACGATACTCCCCGCGACGGCAGCGCACCGCTCCTCCTCTACGGCTACGGAAGCTACGGCCTTTCCATGCCCGTCAGCTTCAGCTCCAATCGCCTCAGCCTTCTCGACCGCGGCATGCTCTTCGCCATCGCCCACATCCGCGGCGGCGGCGAATTGGGCAAGCCCTGGCATGACACTGGCCGGATGCACCGCAAGATGAACACTTTTACCGATTTCATCGCCTGCGCTGAAGATCTCATCGCCCTCGGCTTTGCCGCTCGAAATAAGCTCATCATCGAAGGCGGCAGCGCCGGCGGCCTCCTGATGGGCGCCGTTACCAATCTCCGCCCCGACCTCTTTCGCGCCGTCGTCAGCCACGTCCCCTTCGTCGACGTCCTCAACACCATGCTCGATCCCACTCTCCCGCTCACCGTCGGTGAATACGAAGAGTGGGGCAATCCCCAGCGCGCCGAAGATTATTTCTACATGAAAAATTATTGCCCCTACACACGCCTCGACCGCAAAGACTATCCCGCCATGCTCATCAAGACCGGCCTAAACGACAGTCAGGTCATGTATTGGGAACCCGCCAAATACACCGCCAAACTCCGCACCCTCAAAACCGACGGCAACGTTCTCCTCCTCAAAACCAACATGGGCGCGGGCCACGGCGGCGCCAGCGGCCGCTACGACTACCTCAAGGAAATCGCCTTCGACTACGCCTTCGTCCTCTCCGAACTAGGCCTCACCCAATGAGCCCTCACCCCAACGTTCAATCCAAAAAAGTTGTCATCCTGAGCCTATCCGACAAGGTCCGGTCTGTGGACTCCGGTAAAACCGGAGATAGGCGAAGGACCTCAACTTCATCCCTTCGCACCACCCTTATTGGAAGCACCCTGGGCACGCGCAAGTCCTGGTTCCTGTTCACTGTTATCTGTTATCTGATCTCTTCTTACCGATTACTGATTACTGTTTACTGATTACTTCCAAATGTCCGAACCCACCACACCCCTCATGCAGCAGTACAACGCGGTCAAAACCCGCTACCCCCACGCCCTTCTCCTCTTCCGCCTCGGCGACTTCTACGAACTCTTCTACGAAGACGCCATCATCGCCGCGCGCGAACTTCAGATCACCCTCACCTCCCGCAATCGCGAAAAAGGCCAGCCCATCCCCATGTGCGGCGTTCCCTATCACGCCGCCGACGGCTACATCGCCCGCCTCATCCGCGCCGGTTTCAAAGTCGCCATCTGCGAACAGATGGAACAGCCCGGCCCCGGCAAAAAATTAGTCCGCCGCGAAGTCACCCGCGTCATCACTCCAGGCACCGCCACCGACGTCGCCGTCCTCGACGCCAGTGAAAATAATTTCCTCGCCGCCGTCGCCCAAAATGCTTCCGCATCAACAATCGGCCTCGCTCTAGTCGATCTCTCTACCGGTGAATTTCAAGCCACCGAATTCTCCGGCCCCGGCGCGCAGGAAGCCCTCCGCGACGAATTGCAACTCGTTCGTCCCCGCGAAACCCTTCTCCCCCGCCCGCAGCAACTGTTCGAAACCGCCAAAACCTCTCTCCTCGACGGCGCTGGCGGCGTCGAATCCCGTGTAGAAGACTGGGTTTTCCACCCCGACTACGCCGAGCGCATCCTCCGCGAACAATTTGGTGTAGCAGAGCTAACCGGCTTCGGACTCGACGACCATCCGCAAGCCCTCTCCGCCGCCGGAGCCGTCGTCCACTATCTCCGCGAAAATTCCGCCCGTGGCGACGATGCCCCCAGCCTCGAAGCCCTTCGCCATCTCGATCGCATCCGTTTCTACGAACAGCACGACGCGCTGATCCTCGATCCTGTCTCCGTACGCAATCTCGAACTCGTCTCCCCCATCTTCACCGAAGAATCCAAATTCGCCGGCCCCACCACCTTGATCGCCGCTCTCGACTCCACCGTCACCGGCATGGGCGCACGTATGCTCCGCGCCTGGATCCTTCGCCCCTTGATCGATCTCGACACCATCGAAGCCCGCCTCGGCGCTGTCGCCCACCTGCTCCAGCAACACGTCGTTCGCGGCGAAATCCGCAAGGAACTTCGAGGCATTCAGGACCTCGAGCGCCTCACCAGCCGCATCACTCTCGGCTTGGCCACCCCACGCGAGCTTCTCGCTCTGCGTAAATCCCTCGTGCAACTCCCCGTCCTCAAAAATTTCCTCACTCCCCCACAATCCGGCGGCAGCGATCTCCTCCGTGATCTCCACGAAGAAATCGACGAACTGACTGACGTCCGCGAAAAACTCGAAAAATCCATCTCCGACGATCCCCCCGCCTCCGCCGCCGAACCCGGCATGATCCGCCCCGGCTACAACTCCGAACTCGACGAACTCCGCAACCTCAGCCAGCACAGCAAACAGATCATCGCCTCCATGGAAGAGCGCGAACGCAAGCGCACCGGCATCAACTCCCTCAAAATTCGCTTCAACCAGGTCTTCGGCTATTACATCGAAATTTCCAAGCCGAATCTTCCCAACGCTCCCGCCGACTACGAGCGCAAACAAACCCTCGTCAACGCCGAGCGTTTCACGTCTCCCGAATTAAAAGATTACGAAAGAAAAATCCTCGCCGCCGACGAGCGCATCCTCGAAATCGAACGCCAGCTTTTCGTGGACGTCCGCTCCGGCATCGCCGCCAAAGCGGCCCGCCTCCGCCGCACAGCCGCCGCCATCGCCAAGCTCGACGTTCTCGCTTCATTCGCAAAGCTCGCCGCCGACCGCAGCTACATTCGCCCCGAATTCAACAACGCCGGCGAACTCCTCATCGTCGGCGGCCGCCATCCCGTCATCGAGGAACTTCTTCGCCAAAAAGGTGAGCGCTTCGTTCCCAACGATCTCTGCTTCGAACCCGGCCGCCAGCAACTCCTGCTAATCACTGGCCCCAACATGGGCGGCAAGTCGACTTACCTCCGCCAGGCCGCGCTCATTATCCTGATGGCTCAGATGGGTTCCTTCGTTCCCGCTCGCAGCGCCAAGCTCCCCGTCACCGACCGCATCTTCACCCGCATCGGCGCCAGCGACAATCTCGCCCGCGGCCGTTCCACCTTCCTCGTCGAAATGAGCGAAGTCGCCGCCATCCTCCATCACGCCACACCCGCAAGCCTCGTCCTCCTCGATGAAGTCGGCCGCGGCACCGCGACCTTCGACGGCCTCTCCATCGCCTGGGCCGTCGTCGAACACCTCCAGAAACACACCCGCGCCCGCACCCTCTTCGCCACCCACTACCACGAACTGACCGAACTAGCCGAGCTCTTGCCCGCCGTGAAAAACGTCCACGTCAGCGTCAAAGAAACGCCCAACGAAATCATCTTCCTCCGCCGCGTCGAACCCGGCAGCGCCGACAAAAGCTACGGCATCGAGGTAGCCCGCCTAGCCGGCCTCCCCAAATCCGTAATCGAGCGCGCCCGCGAAGTCCTGAAAAAACACGAGCAAAGCGAACACGAATTGAGCGAAACCCTAACTCCCGGCGCCGAAGGCCATTCTCATAACAATGGCAACCAAGCCGTCCTCTTCACCGCCCTCGATCGCGCCGTCCTCGAAAAACTCCGCAACGCCGACCTCGACAACCTAAAGCCCCTCGAAGCCTTGAACCTCCTCTCCGACCTGAAAAAACAAATCGAATAGTCCAGTAGCGCCGGCTTCCAGCCGGCCGGCACTCTGTCGGGCCGCACACACGAGAACTTGAGGGTGCCCCACCCTCGGTTTGTAAGGGTGGGCTCTTACAATCTAACGCCACAGTTCTTCCGCTCTTTTCTTCCTCTTCCCTGCGCTCTCTGTGCCTCTGCGTTCAATTCTTTTCTTTTCGTTTCTTCGTTACTTCTTTACTTCCTCCTTCTCAACTCTCATCCAATTCTCCATTCATTTGTGTTACAACCACCTCATGTTAAAGAATTCTCTCCTCGTCCTCGGCCTCATGTCCGGCACCTCCGCCGACGGCATCGAAGCCGCCCTGGTCCGCATCAGCGGCGCCCCTCCAAAACTGAAATCCAAGCTCGAAGGCCACGCCTCTCTCCCGATCCCAAAACCAATCCGCGCCGCCATCCTCCGCGTCGCCGAAGGCACCCCCTTCCCCGCCGCCGAAATCAGCCAACTCAATTTCCGCCTAGGCCATCTCTTCGCCGACGCCGCCATCGCCACCTGCAAAAAACTCCGCGTCTCTCTCAAATCCGTGGATCTAATCGCCTCCCACGGCCAAACCATCTTCCATCAAGGCCAACCCATTCCTTATCTCGGCGCTCGCACGTCTTCCACTCTCCAAATCGGAGAAGCATCTGTAATCGCCGCCCGCACTGGCATCACTACCATCGGCGATTTCCGCCCCGCAGACATGGCCGCCGGCGGCCAAGGTGCCCCACTAGTTCCATTCGCCGACTACCTCCTCTACTGCGACGAAAAAATCGGCCGCGTCTCCCTCAATCTAGGCGGCATCGCCAACGTCACCGTAATCCCCGCCCACGCCAAGCCATCTGACGTCTTCGCCTTCGACACCGGCCCTGCCAACATCCTCATCGACGCCCTCGTCGCACACTTCACCAAAGGCCGCCAGCGCTTCGATGCGGACGGGGCACTCGCAAAGCGGGGACAAATCAGCCTTGAGTTGATGCGCACTTTGTTGCGTGATCCTTACCTCAGACGACGGCCTCCAAAATCGACTGGCCGTGAATACTTCGGCAGGGACTATGTCAGAGAACTGATCGCGCTTGGCCGTCGCTACCGTTTGAGCCCGAACGACCTCATTTGCACAACAACCATGTTCTCCGCGAATTCAGTTATAGACGCGCTACACCGCTTTGTTTTTCCGAAGCACAAAATCAACGAGATCATCGTCTCTGGAGGAGGAGCGCAGAACCCCGTCCTTATGCAAACTCTATCCGTGTTTGCGATGGCCGGTAGCAACCCGAGAGATTTTTATAGAGTGGTCAGACCCCGTGAAGTCAGAATAGTAATGACCGGAGCCCATTCGCCTGGCAACCCGACCCTGGCTATTCCCAAGCACGAATTGATCTTCGTGCGGCCATCTTCGATCGTTGGCGTCCCCACCGAAGCCAAAGAAGCCTACGCCTTCGCCCTCCTCGCCCACGAAACCTTTCACCACCGCCCCTCCAACCTTCCCTCCGCCACCGGCGCCGCCCGCCCCGCCATCCTCGGTAAAATCTCCTACCCTTAAACCCTTCTAGCTTCCTGTAGCGGCCGCCTTCTGAGGCGGGCGTGTTTGTAGCACAGGCCTGCCCTGAACCAACGAAGGGCACTCTTGTCTGTCCACCCACTTCAGAACCAGAAGCCTCTCCGCTTCCTCTGTTCCTCTCTGCTAACTCTGTGGTGAAATCTTCTCCTCAAAACAAAAATGGCGACCAGACAATCGGCCGCCACTCTCTTTCGATTTTCTAATTTCCAACTTCTAATTTCCAACTTCTGATCTCACGCCGGCACCGCGTCATCCCCCTCCAGCGCTTCCTGAATCGTCTCCGCCGGTATCGCCCCCTCGCGCCCGATACACCAATTCTCTCCGCGCAACTCCACAATCGTCGACGGCACCAACTCGCCAGCCTCTCCCGTATCCAAAATCAACGGTATCCGATCGCCCAGTTGCAGCAACACTTCTTCCGCGCTCGCGCAGGTATTCGATCCCGTCAGATTCGCGCTCGTCCCCGTCAGCGGCACTCCCAACTCTTCAATCAAACTGCACACCACCTCATTCTTCGGCCAGCGCAGCGCAATCCGCCGCGTGTTCGCCGTCACCTTCAGCGGCAACCGGTTCGACGCCTCCACCACCACCGTCAATGGCCCCGGCCAGCAAGCCTGCGCCAAACGATAAAAGTTCGCCGGCAAATCTCGCGAAAGCGCCCGCGCCTGCGCCAGCGAATTGATCAGAATCGGCAGCGCCCGAGATTCCGGCCGCCCCTTGACGCGAAAAATCTCTTCCACCGCCGCCAGATTCACCGGATCAGCCGCCAGCGCATACAAAGTATCCGTCGGAATCGCCACCACCGCGCCGCGCCGCAGCCACGACGCGGCATACCGAATCGTCTGTTTATCGGGGTTCTGCGGGTCGACTTTCAACACTTCGGCAGACAAAGTGAAAGTTCCATTCTGTTTGGAAAAGTTCGGCTCTCTGCCCCACCAGGCTCACTCGCTGCCCAAAAAGAGCCGCTCGCACAGGACGCTACCACACGCCGCATACCCGCGCAATGATGCACCCGGGAACGCCATTCTCCCGAATGGCGCCTCTTGCTCTTCTTCTCATCGTCCTCTGCGCCTCAGCGACCTCTGCGTTAAGCCTTTATCTCCCCGCTTCTCCATTTTCAATTTTCCATTTCACTTTGTGCTACCCTGCCCTCCAATGCCTTCAACACCCAAACCCGCCCCCGACTCTCTCCTCACCAGCCGCGACAACCGCTGGCTAAAACAATTCCGCATCGCGCTCCGCGGCGGCCTGCAAACCGACACCGGCAGCGTCGGCGTCGAAGGTCTCCGCCTCGTCGAAGAAGCCCTCGAATCCGGCTGCCAGATCGAGGCCGTTCTCTTCAGCGAATCCGGCGAACGCCACCGCGAAAAACTCGCCCATCTCATCGCCCGCCCGGAAATGGCCTTCCCCGTTCTCAAAACCACCGACCGCCTCTTCGAGGGCATCGCCGATACCGAGCATCCTCAAGGCGTAGCCGCGCTTGTCATCCCCCGCCAAACCCAACTCGAAGATCTCTTCGCTACTCCCCGCGGCGCCTGCTCTGCCCTGATCGTCGTCCTCGCCGGTGTTCAAGACCCCGGAAATGTCGGCACCATCCTCCGCACCGCCGCCGCCTTCGGCGCCACCGGAGCCGTCACCTCCGCCACCGGCCAATCCGGCACCGCCAGCCCCTTCTCTCCCAAAGCCCTGCGCGCATCCGCGGGCGCCGCACTTCATATTCCTCTCGTCGCTGGCGCCGCCCTCGGCATCCTCCTCACCCAATTCAAACTCAACGCCATCTCCACCGTCGCCACCTGCGTCCACGAAAATTCCTCCGCCGGCGATCCTCCCTCCGCCCCCTGGGAACTCGACTGGTGCCAGCCCATCGCCCTTCTCGTCGGTAACGAAGGCGCTGGCCTCCCCGAAGACATCGTCCACTCCGCCGACGCCCGCATCCAAATCCCCATGCAGCGCCACGTCGAGTCCCTAAACGCCGCCGCGGCCGCCGCTGTCCTCTTCTACGAAGCGTTCCGCCAACGCCAGCGCAAATAATCGGGGTAGCGCCGGCTTCCCGCCGGCAAGCTGGTAGCATAGGCTTCAGCCTGTGTTCTTGGGTTTCTTCCGCATTGTAGCGGCCGCCTTCTGAGGCGGGCGCTTTTCTGTTGCCTCACTAAGACCGCCCTTCTACACTTACGTCATGGTTGTGAAACTTAAGCCCGAAACAGAATCCCGCCTGCATCAACTCGCCGCAACGACAGGTCGCGAGCCCTCCGAACTAGTCGAAGACGCCATGGCTGGCTACCTCGCCGAACTCTCCGCAGTGCGAACAACGCTGGATAGCCGGTACGACGAGATTAAGAGCTGCGCCGTTAAGCCGTTGTCGGGGGAAGAGGCCTTCGAAAGCTTGCGACGCAGCAGTGAAGACCGCCGCCGCAAATGAGCGGCTCTGTCCTTCATCCGGCAGCCTTCCGCGATCTCAACGAAATCTGGGAATTCATCGCCGCTGACAATCTCGATGAGGCAGCCCGCATTCTGGATGAGCTTCACGAAGCAATGAAGAAGCTGGTGGATTTCCCCGAGATGGGCTTCTGTCGGGACGAATTGACATCCAAGCCGCTACGGTTCTTTCCAGTTCGCGATTTCCTGATCGCCTACGCGCCCGATGAAATACCTCTTCTGGTTCTCGCCGTGCTCCACACCAGCCGCAATCCCCGGGCCCTCGCTGCGGTTCTGCGCCAGCGCAAGTAGCCACGCGTAGCGGCCACTTTCAATCTTGCCCCGACGAAGCAGTGTGCGGCCCCGACTTCATGGCCTACTCGTTCTTTTCCAAAAAAAAACGGCCAAGTCTCCACCTGGCCGTTTGATTCCTCTTTCAATATTCCATTTTCCAATTTCTAGTTTCTAATGCTTCGCCATCGTCGTCGCCCCCGTCGCAATAACAAACGGCGCGGACACCACTGCCGCTTCGCCATTCGGCGCCTGCGCCCGCAACGGATTCGTCTCCATCTTCGCGATTCCATCCGTCTCCGACGTAATCATGAACACATACGTATTCCCCGCGCTTAGAAACGGCACCTGTACCGACGTCTTTGCCGTGCCAAAACGCCCCACCGCGATGTATTGTTCCGTCGCGTCATTCAGCAAAGTAGCCAGCTCATATACGTTCACGTAGTAGCCAAAAGGCTGCCCGCTCGCGGGCGCTGTCCAGGAGAGATTAACGCTCGTCGTATTCAGCGTCGCCGTCTGAAACAAGCTCTCGCCATTAATCATCGGATTTTGCACGGGACTCACAATCGGCTTCACCGGACCTGTGGGCACCGCTGTCGTCTGCCGGTTCGCAACTAGGAATGTATCCGTGACCGTGGAATTCGGCCGGGGAAGATTTACCGCTGTCACCTGGCAATATTCAAGCAGCCTCTGCCACGCGGCCGGGAATGGATCGCCGTACGAAAGCGTGCCGTAATCCACATCCGTCACGATTGCCGGAAGCGAAAACGTCGGCGCCGGAAGTCCCTGAGGAAATGTTGAACTACCGCAAGGCCCGAATGCGTTCGTTGTCAGGAACACCGGCTGCGCTGGCGCAGGCAGCAGCATCGTGAATGGCGGTCCGTTAATTCCCGTGGAGAAAATTGCTCCCAGCCTGTCTGCCAGGTACGGCTGCGCATACAAAAAATAATTGCTGGAGCCCGGGCCGCTGACCCCTGGCCCGATTCCCCCCGCCACGCTCGCCCAGCTTGTCCCTTGGATGTTCAAGGGAACCGTAGCCGCTGGACTCGGCGAAAGCGTCGCTGTTATGTTGTTCGTGGCTCCATCCGTTATCGTCAATCCCGTCAGCGTTTCGCTGGGTCCCAGGGTGTAACCGGTAAATCCCCCGCCGCTCGTCGACTCATATTCCCCAATAAACAGTGTCGTAATCTGCGACCAGTCAATGACGCTGGTCACCGGGAGGGAAGTATTCAGGCTGGTTGCAACCGGCGAGAGAAATTGCGGGAAAGGCAGCGCTACAAACGCATTGCTTTCCGATTGCACCGTAAGATACGCTCCTACCGGCGCGGGCTCCAGGCCGGATATCGAATAGTTGAATGTCGTCGTTGTCGCGGGCTGAACCCCGCTCACCGGCATTCCGATCAAATCCTCCCCAAAATCGAAATCGCTCGTCGCGATCCAGTAATACGTGAACGGCCCAACCTGCAGCCAAACGTAGCCCCCCGGAACGTTCGGGATGCCAAACGTTCCGTCCGGACTCACTGCCCCGCCCATGCGCAAAAGCGAACCATCGGCCTGCGGCACCAGCGCGGCGGGATACAACGCCCCCGCCGGCCAGACCCGCGGCACATTGTTCGGACCCGCGCTTCCCCAGTGCGTCACAACATCCGTAATGTTGATATTCCCGTTCGGGGTAACGTTCCACGTCTGCGTCGCGCTTCCACCCGTCGCCGTCGTCGCCCTCACCGTAAACGCATTCCCCACCCGCGACTCCGCATGCGTCGGCGTCCACGTCACAGTACTCCCCGCCAGCGTCGCTCCCGCCGGCCCGCTGCTCAGCGCATACGTAATCGCGCTCATATCCGATGAAGTCGCCGTCACCTGATACGTGTACGCCGCCCCTTCCTCCGCCGCAATCGTCGGCGTGCTCGTAAACCGAAGCGTCGCAGACGACGTCGTGCTTCCGCTTCCTCCACCACCGCACCCATCAAAAATTAATGGAATAAACAACACAACCACAGGAAGGAACTTACGCGGTAAACGGATCATGGGAGGGGCCTCGTATTTCTCTGTGCGCCAAGTAGCCTATCCCATACCTAATCAGAAAAACAAGGCCTCCACTCGGCAGCACTGCCCTTCCTGGTTGTCCTCTTACGGTTTTCTTCTCTGCGTACTCTGCGGGCCCTCTGTTAACTCTGTGGTGAAATCCGTTCCTCTGTTCCCCTGATTCGACTCCACCCCCAAAACCAAATAAACTCTAATCCTGATGAGCCTCTTCCCCCCCCACCCCGAACCCGAAAACTCCGCGGCCCTCCAGCCTCTCGCGGAGCGCATGCGTCCCCGCACCCTCGACGAATTCGTCGGCCAGGAAAAACTTCTCGGCCCCGGCAAACCCCTCCGCGTGCAAATCGAAACCGACAATCTCTCCTCCATGCTCTTCTGGGGCCCGCCCGGCTGCGGCAAAACCACTCTCGCGCGCCTGATCGCCCGCCTCACCAAATCCGAATTCATTCCCTTCAGCGCCGTCACCAGCGGCATAAAAGAAATCAAAGAAGTCATGGCTGAAGCCGAAAAAAAATCCCGCGCCGGCCTCCGCACCATCGTCTTCGTAGACGAAGTCCACCGCTTCAACAAATCCCAGCAAGACGCCTTTCTCCCTCACGTCGAAGCCGGCCACATTCTCTTCATCGGCGCCACCACCGAAAATCCCTCCTTCGAAGTCATCTCCCCGCTCCTCTCCCGCACCAAGGTCTACGTCCTCGAAGCCCACACCACCCCGCAGATCGTCGAACTCCTCCATCGCGCGCTGACTGACAAGGAACACGGGTTGGGCAACGAAAAAATTAACGCCAGCGAAGACGTACTCTTCCGCATCGCCTCCTTCGCCAACGGCGACGCCCGCACGGCTTACAATACGCTGGAACTTTGCGCCAAAAGTTTACCCGCCGAAGCGGCTGGTTCTGCCGCGAAGGCGGGCACCATCACCAAAGACCTGCTCGAATCTCTCCTCCAGCGCAAAATGCTCCGCTACGACAAAGCCGGCGAAGAGCACTTCAACCTCATCTCCGCCCTCCACAAATCCGTCCGCAATTCCGATCCCGACGCCGCCCTCTACTGGCTCGCCCGCATGCTCGAATCCGGCGAAGAGCCTCTCTATCTCGCTCGCCGCATGGTCCGCATGGCCAGCGAAGACATCGGCCTAGCCGAACCCGGCGCCCTCGCCGTCACTCTTGCCGCCAAAGACGCCTTCGATTTTCTCGGCGCCCCCGAAGGCAATCTCGCCCTCGCGCAAGCCGCCGTCTATCTCTCGCTCGCTCCAAAATCCAACGCCCTCTACACCGCCTACGGCGAAGTCCTCGAAGACGTCCACAAAACCGAGGCCGATCCCGTCCCGCTCCATCTTCGCAACGCCGTCACCGGCCTCATGAAAAATATCGGCTACTCCCAGGGCTACAAATACGCCCACAATTTCGACGACAAAGTCACCGACATGACCTGCCTCCCAGACAACCTTTCCTCCCGCCAATACTACAAACCTACAGACCAGGGTTTCGAAGCCCGCTTACGCACCCGAATGGACGAAATTCGCAAAATCAAATCCAAAGCCACAGGCAGCACCAGGTAAACGATGAGCAAACTGACCATCCTGACGCTGCAGTTCTCCCTCGTAGCTTTATTTCTCTGCGCACTCTGCGTCTCCTCCCCTCTTCTCTCTGCGTTAAACTCCTCTCCGTCCGTTCCCCCTCTCGACCGCCCCAAAATCATCGGTATCGCCGGCGTTGCGTTTGTGTCAACTCAGTTAGCGCAAGCTCAAGGCTTTTATGAAAATATACTGGGCTTACCCCGCGTAAACACGGACCTGGACCCGGGAACACACGGCGATGCCCGATGTGACCAAAATGCAGAAATGTGTTTTGCACCTGCCGAAGGACCGGTCATCTCCCTCGTTTCACCTTGTGGAGGGGATGTTCGTTGCGAACCCGAGTCTCTTTTTACCGTTACATTTCTGACTTCCGACGCTCCAAGGCTCAGGGAATTTTTGAAATCACAAAATGTGCTCGTAAGCGAGCCACGTCTGAACGGAAAGGATTTCAGTGCCTTCGATCCGGATCACCATAGGATTCGCTTCATAGACGTTGCTCTTTCAGATCGACAGACCGGCTCGGGGCATCGTCCTCCGGTCAGGTTGATTCATGCTGGGTTCGTTGTGAAAAATCGCGAGGCCGAAGACCGCTTCTACAAAGATATTCTCGGCTTCCACGTTTACTGGCATGGGGGCATGAAGGACAGCGAAACCGACTGGGTGGACATGCAAGTGCCCGACGGTACCCAGTGGCTCGAATACATGTTGAACGTCCCGCCGAACGCCAGCCACAGGACGTTGGGAGTCATGAATCACATCGCCCTTGGCGTTTCCGATATTCATGCTGCCGAGCAACAGCTAATCAAGAATGGCTGGAAGGCAACTGAACAGCCCCAAATCGGCCGCGACGGCAAATGGCAGCTCAACCTCTACGACCCCGACGGCACTCGCGTCGAGCTCATGGAATTCACCCCCGTCGAAAAACCCTGCTGCAGCGAGTACACTGGTCCTCACCCGAAACCATGAGTCTCGCGCCAACTTTCTTGCCACGGTCTAACCACAACGCGCTTGTCATCCTGAGGCTATCCGACGAGGATAGCCGAAGGACCTCAACCGTCACATCAACTCAAACCTTAAATACACGCAACAAACTCACCCGCAATCCGTTCCTTTACCTCATTTGCCTCCTCTACCTCATTTTCCTCCCATCTCCCACCCCCGCCCAAAACTTCGACAAACCCGTCACCAACATCGACGAAGAAGTCACCGCCTTCGCCTACGCTCCCAACGGCAACATCGTCTTCTCCGTCCGCCGCATGTTCAAAACTAAAAAATACGATCTCCAGCGCGACGACATCTGGCTCCTCGAATCCGGCGGCAAACGCAAGCGCCTCCTCGAAGGCCAGAAATTCACCCACGACGACAAGCTCTTCACCTACCAGGTCGTTTCCTTCACTTGGTCTCCCAACGCCAAAATTATCGCCGTCCAACTCTTCACCACCGCCATGGATCCCGACGCGGGCGCACGCGAAGACGCCCCCGCCCTTCTTCTTCTCGACGACTCCGGCCGCGAACTTCGTCCCAATGGCAAAGACCCGCTCGTCATGCAGGCCCAGAATCCCCTCTGGCTCCGCGACAACCAGACGCTCGCCTACCTCACCAATGAGGACACGCCCCAGGATCTTTTCGCCATGCAGTATTTGAATATTTCCAGCGGCCCCGCGGGAAAAGCCTTTGAAGGCCGCACCTTCCAGGGAGCATCGCGCATCTCCGGCAGCAACGCCGCCCTCGCCGTCGAGCGCGCTCCGCATTTCGACGGCCCCGCGCGCCTCCAGCGCCTCGATCTTCTCGCCCAGGACGACAAGGAAGTCGCCACTCTCGACGCCTACGCCGGCGGCATCCTCGTCTCACCCAGCGGCACGCGCGTCGCCTACTTCCTCGACAAAGAAGTTCTCGAAATTCGTGACCTCACCGCCCCCGTTCGCATCGCCCGCATGCGCATCGGCCTCGGCGTCCTGCAATGGTCCGCTGACGAATCTCAACTCTACCTAAAACGCACCCTCGAAAAAAAATCCGCCGACCTTGCCACCTTCCGCGTCCCCGAACTCCGTGCCTACCCGCCCCACTCCGATATTCCCGTCCTCGAGCCAGAACCCCGCATCCTCCTCCACGGCCTCACCGTCCGCGAATACTCTCTCTCTCCCGACGGCCGCTTCCTCGGCGTAGTCCTCCCCGGCAAGCGCAACCTCCAAATCTTCTCTTTCTAGTTCCAGTAGCATAGGCTTCAGCCTGTGTTCTTGGATTTCCAGTTGCGGCAACGAACGAATGATCTTGAGGGTGCCCCATCCTTCGCGCCTTTTGCGAAGGGTGGGTTCTTACCCTCTCACGCTACCGACTCTCTTCTCTTCTCTGCGTACTCAGCGTTCTAAGTGAACTCTGCGTTGGCTCTTCTCTTCCCATCTTCAATTTTCCATTTTCTATTTTCTAACTACCAACTACCGACTCCTAACTTCTCCTCCTCCGATGCTCCACCATCAAACACGAATCCTCCACCACCACCAACCCCGCCGCCCTCGCCCGCTCCGCCGCCTCCGCATTTTCAATCCCCAATTGCATCCACAAAACTTTCGCCCCAATCCCTATCGCCGATTCCGCCACCGCAGGCACCTCTTCCGCCCGGCGGAACACATCCACAATATCCACCGGCCCCGGCACATCCTCCAACCGCGCGTAAGCCTTCTCTCCCAAAACCTCCGTCTCATTCGGGTTCACCGGAATAATCCGAAACCCCGCATTCTTCAAATACTCCGCCACCCCATGCGAAGCCCGCATCGGATTCGAAGACAGTCCCACCACCGCAATGCTTCGGGCGCCACGCAAAATCTCAGCCACCACGTCGCTGGCCGTACTAAAGTTTTCCGGTATGTGAAGTTTCATGCCTCTTGGATGGCTAAAGTCTCGTGGGTGGCACAGCCATTCTTAGCTGTGCTCTCTGCTTCTCTTTATAGGGGCCGGGCTTGCCCGGCCTGCTCTTGGGTTTCTATTCTCTGCGAACTCTGCGTCTCCGCGTTAAATTCTTCTCCACAACTTATGGCTTACGGCTAAAGGCTTACGGCTCCCCTTACACCGGCCGGTTCGAAAACTCATCCGCCAGCACCCGATTTCCCACCGGCCGGGCCAACGCATGCGCCAGCGCCCCAATCAATTTCGTATTCTCCGCCGGACTCCCCACCGATATCCGAATCGCTTCCGGCAACCCCATCCACCCCAGCGGCCGGATAATCACGCCCTCCTGCAACAGTTCATCGCAAAGCGCCTTAGCCCGCGGCCCAATCGGCACAAACAAAAAGTTTGTCTCGCTCGCCACCGGCGCCAGTCCCAATTTCTTCAGCTCCTCATAAAGCCGCTTCCGCTCCGCCCGGTTGATCTCCACCGACTTCCTCACATGTTCTTCATCATCCAACGCCGCCAGCGAAGCCGCCTGCCCCACGCTGGTCACATTGAACGGCGTCCGCAGCTTGTTCATCTCCGCCACCAGCGTCGGATGCCCGATCCCATACCCGATTCGCAGCCCCGCCAATCCATAAACCTTCGAAAACGTCCGCAGCGTCAGCAAATTGTTGTACTCGCGGAACAACTCCATCGCCTTTGGCAAGTCCGTGCGATCCGCATACTCCCGGTACGCCTCGTCCAGCACAATCAGCACATCCCCCGGTACCTTCTTCATGAACGCGCCAAACTCCGCCGCCCCAAACGCCGTCCCCGTCGGATTATTCGGATTCGCGATATACACAATCCGAGTTTGCGGCGTGACCGCCCGCGCAATCGCCTCCAGGTCAAATCCGGAATCCTTCAGCGGCGTCAAAATCAGTTTCCCGCCACTCGCCCGGATCGCAATCGAAAACAGCGCAAACGACCCCTCGCTCGTAATCCCTTCGCTCCCGGGCTTCAGCAACACCCGCGAAGCCAGATCAATAATCTCGCTCGATCCCAGCCCCACAAAAATCTCGTCGGCGTTCACTCCAAACCGCAGCGCCAGCACTTCCCGCAATCGCTTGCTTCCCCCATCCGGATACCAGTTCGCATCGCCCAACGCCCGCCGCGCCGCTTCCATTGCTTTCGGCGATGGCCCCAGCGGATTTTCATTCGACGCCAGCTTCACCGCATGGATCTTCAGCTCCTGCTCCACCTCTTCCACCGGCTTCCCGGCCACATACGCCGGCAGCCCCTGAATGTAATCCGGTATCAGCTCTTCGAGTGTATGCGTCATAACCTCAGCTTATCCTCTTCATCACCGTTTGTGCAGTCCCCGCGAAACAATCAGTAATCCCCTTTTGAGTGCGGAAGCAAAGCTTCCGCTTTTACAGCCTAAATTCCGCCCACCTACACAACCACAAACGGAGTGTCATCCTGAGCGCATCCGACGAGGATGCGCGAAGGACCTCATCCTCAAATATCTTGAAACATGTCCCGCCGGTCCCCGGTTTCTTCTCCATGCGTCCCGTTATCTGTTATCCGCTCGCTGCTATCCCTCTCCTATCCCCCAACCCGCTTACGCTCCCATGCCCAACTCTACAATATATCGTGCAACGATATATTCCCCGAACCCTCCCTCCGGTGGTATGATTCTCCTTCCGGTGGATTTCGCTCGCAAACCCGTCAGTAGTGTTCTAGGAGGACACGAATGAATTATCCGCACTCCCCGCTGCATCGCTCGCTTCTCATCCTGGCTTCGACCGCTCTCCTCTTCGTCGCCGCGTGCAATAAGAAGCCGCCCGCCGCTCCCCCGCCGCCCCCTGCCGCGGCGCCCGTAGCCGCCAAGCCCACCGTCACCATTTCCGCCGATCGCACCGTCATCAACAAAGGCGAATCCGCCAAGCTTTCCTGGACCACCACCGACGCCACCAGTGTCTCTATCACCCCCGAAGTCGGCGCCGTCACCGCACAGGGCTCCACAACCGTCACCCCGGCCGACTCCACCACCTACGCCATCGCCGCCACCGGCCCCGGCGGCAGCGCTGACGCCAACGTCCGCATCTCCGTGAACGCCCCCGCGCCCGTCGCCGAAACCCCCAAGGGCCCCAGCTTTGAGGAACTCTTCGCCCAGGAAGTTCGCGATGCCTATTTCGACCTGGACAAGGCCGACATCCGTCCCGATGCCCGCCAGGCCCTCGAAAAGACCGCTGCTTTCCTGAAGGGCTATCCGAATCAGAAGGTCAACATCGAAGGCCACTGCGACGAACGCGGCTCCACCGAGTACAACCTTGCTCTCGGCGATCGCCGCGCCAACGCCGTTAAGCAATATCTCGTCAACCTGGGCATTCCTGCCGCCAACTTGAATACCGTCAGCTTCGGCAAGGAAAAGCCCTTCTGCATGGAATCCAGCGAAGCCTGCTGGCAGCAAAATCGCCGCGGCCACTTCGTCCCGGCCCGCTAGCTCTTATTCCTGCCGTCAACTTGTAGGGGCCGACCTTGGTCGGCCCCTCTTTTCTTCTCAGCGCTCTCTGCGCTCTTCCTCTGTGTCCTCTGTGTTAAATCTCTTCGGCGCTTTTCTCCATTCCCACTTGCCCCGCACTCATTCTCCCGTTAAATTGATTCTTGGGGCGCAATTCGCTCTTTATTCCAGATTGTCCCCCGTACCCAGGCCCAACTTTCGGAGGTCTTGATCATGCGTGTTCGTACTATTCTCATCTTTTCCGGCGCCATGTTTGCCAGCGCTGTCGCCGGCAGCCTTATCGGCCCCAAGCCGGTCATGGCCGTCGCCCGTGAAATCATCGAGCTCCAGCGCGATGTCACCTCCATCCTCCAGGGTCAAAAAGATATGCAGACCCAGCTCACGCAGGACCATACCGTCCAGAAAACCCTCATCGAGCAATCGGCCGACACCGTCAACCGGCTCAACACCACCATGAGCTCCCTGCAGAAATCCGTTCAGGACGTTCAGGCCAACTCCGGCACTCGCCTGGACACCATGTCCACCCAGGTCCAGGGCCTCTCCGACAATCTCGAGGAAATTAAATCCCGCCTCGGCAAAGTCAATCAGCAATTAGTCGATCTGCAGAACTCCGTTCAGAGCATTGACGCGCGTCTCGCCGGCGGCAATCCCACCGGCAATCCTGCTGCCGCTCCCACGGGCGCTGGCGCTTCTGCTCCCTCCAACTCCGGCGCCCCTTCCGCCACCCACTCCGCCCCGCGTCCCTCTTCCGACACCCTCTATTCCAACGGCCTCAGCGACATTCAGACTGGCAAATACGATCTCGCTCGTTCCGAATTCCAGGATTACCTCAAATACTATGGAGACACCGAACTCGCCTCCAACGCCCAGTTCTATCTCGGTGAAATCGCCTATTCCCAGCACCAATATCAGCAAGCCGTCGCCGAATACGACAAAGTCCTCACCAATTATCCGAAGAGCTTCAAACTCGCCCCCGCCCGCTACAAAAAAGGCATGGCCCTCATCGAACTCAGCCAGAAACCCGCTGGCATCAAGGAACTCCGCGATGTCGTCAAGCGCTACCCCGGCACAGAAGAAGAGCGCCGCGCCCGCGCCAAACTCAAAGAACTAGGCGTAGCTGTAACCGCCTCCGCCCGCTAACTTTTGAGTGCGAGAGTAAAGCTCTCGCTTTCACGCATCTAGCCCCACCTCAATTTTTCCCGCCAGCCCCTCTTCTCTTCTCCCTCTTCTCTCGGCCTTCCCTCCCCAGCGCCAGCGGCGCGGCAGAATTTAGCCCAGCGCGTAAGCGCTGGGTCACAGGCCCTCACGACCTCAAGCACCGTAGGTGCGACACGCTCTTGATTTGTTCCCCACTCTTGATTTTTCCCCCGCCCTCAACACTCGCTCCTCATCGCTCCTTGCCCCCTCACTCACATTTCATTTTTCTTCTCCCCCGTGTTATCTTCATCCTTCATCCCGTCCTCTTTGTTTTCGCAACCAAGGAGCAACTTAAATGTCCGTGAACAAAGTCATCCTCGTCGGCCGTCTCGGTCGCGACCCCGAAACCCGTTTCACTTCCGGCGGCCAGGCCGTCGCCAACTTCTCCGTTGCCACCGACGAAACCTACAAAGACCGCAATGGCGAACGCCAGAAGCGCACCGAGTGGCACAAAATCGTCGTCTGGGGCAAGCAAGCCGAAATCGCCCAGCAATACTTGAAAAAGGGTTCCCTCATTTTCATCGAAGGCCGCATCCAGTCCCGCGAATGGCAAGACAAAGAAGGCCAGAAGCGCACCAGCTTTGAAATTGTGGCCACCAATTTCCGTATGCTCGGCGGCCGCGGCGACGGCATGGCCGCAGGCGCCAGCGCCGGCGGAAGCGCTCACCCCGCCCGCGGCGGCGACGACTTCGGTCACGAAGCCGCCCCCTCCGAAGATTTCGGCCAAAGCTCCGGCCCCGAAATCTCCGATGAAGACATCCCCTTCTAATCTCCCCACAAACGTGCGCTCTATCCTGTAAGGCTCGCCTTCTGAGGTGCGAAATTTGCACCCCGAATGGCTTTCCGAGGCGGGCCGCTCTTCTCTGCGCTCTCTGTGGGCTTCTTCTGTGCACTCTGTGTTAGGTTTTTCCCTCTCCCTCCTTTCTAGGATCTGGTTGCCACGATCATCTACCCAAAACAAAAACAGCGGAGAAGCCTCCTGCGCCTCTCCGCTGTCACCAACTCCTGACTACTGACTACCGACTGCTCTCCCCCCTCTACTCCATCGTCAGCACCACCCGGAACTCCGCCTTCCCGCTCATCATCCTCTCAAACGCTTCATTCACCTTCGCCAGCGGATACATCTCGATCATCGCCCGCACTCCGGTTTGAGACGAAAACTGCAGCGTATCCTCCGAATCGATCGCCGTTCCCGAAGGCCATCCTTGAATCTTCCTCTTCCCCAGGATGATCGTCGCCAGCGAAACCTCCAACGGCTCCGACGGCACGCCAACCGCCAGCAGTTCTCCTCCCACGCTCAATCCTCCCACCAAATCCGACATCGCCTTCGCGTTTGGCGCCGTCGCCAGAATCACCCGCGCTCCTCCGAGCTTCTGCAGTTCCTCCGCCGCATTCTTCGCCGCGCTGTCAATGTACGCCCACGCTCCCAACTTCTTTGCCAGCGTTCCATTTTCAGGTCCGCGCCCGATTCCCACCACGCGATACCCGAATTTCGCCGCATATTGAATCCCCAGATGTCCCAACCCTCCGATGCCCTGCACGGCAACCAGGTCGCCGGGCCCCGCCCCGCTGTGCCGCAGCGCATTGAACGTCGTAATTCCCGCGCACAGCAGCGGTCCCGCATCCACGGCGTTCAAATCCTCCGGCAAACGCGCCACGGCTTCATGCCGCGCAATCATGTACTGGCCGTACCCGCCATCGCGAGTCACGCCGTTTATCTGCTCGTATTTGCAGGTGATGAATTCGCCCCGCCGGCAGGATTCGCACACAAAACAATGTCCCCCGTGCCAGCCCGTTCCCACGCGATCGCCTTTCTTCCACTCCGTCACGCCCGCGCCAACTTCGTCAATCACACCCGCAACTTCGTGCCCCGGCACGCGCGGGAAAGTAATAAACGGAAACGCCCCATACTTCGTGGCCGCGTCGCTGTGGCAAACACCGCAAGCCTGCACCTTGATCCGCACTTCTCCGGCTCCTGGCACCGGCATCTCCCTCTCTACCAATTCAAATTCCCCGCCTGCTTTGCCTACCTGTGCCACCAGATTCTTCGCCATCTTTCCATTTCTCCGTTCGCTGGATTGTTTTTGTTTCGCTGCACGCTACAAAATCACAAACCTGTCATTCCCCGCTTGTTCAGCGATTCTTCGCCACTCCGGACTCCATTTCCGGCCTCTTTAGGGAATTGTGCAAATTCAAGACCACCCAATTTCCTTTGCTGTCCTTTCTGCACATGGACATCCCGTGTCCCACCACATGTTCCTGCGGAGCCGTGATCTCATATTCATACGAGTACCACAAAGCATCCCCAAAGCTCTTCGCGTCCTGCAAATTCATCGTGTAGCTAAGGTTCGGGGCATACTTCATATATCGCGCTTGCAGATACTCCACTGCCTGCTTGCGTCCGTGATACTCGCCATCCGGAGTGTACAGCACAATCTCCGGGTCAAAACACTCCTCCAACTCCTTCGCTGCTCCCTGCCCAAACGCCTCCGCGCAGTGATGCATATGCGCTTCCATCTGGCCGTACATCGCCCGCGCATCCTGTTCTGCCGGCGGCCCCAGGGAAGCCACTTGCCGTTTCAGATCGATCGTCACTCCCATCTTATCCAGCAGGTCCACTCCCAGAATCCCGTCCACGCGCCCGCCGCATGCCTTCCCGATAGGACTCAGATCGATCGCTGGCAATCGCAAATCCTTCAGCCGGTGGCTCCCGAGCGCCAACTCCACCAGCCGTACCTCCCGCGCGCTTGTGGCCGCCGTTCCGCTCCAGGAAGTTACCTGCACGTCTTTGCTTCGGATCCCGGAAAAACTTCCAATATTCAAAATTGTCGTAGCCCCGGTGTCCAGGAGGAACCTCATCTCCGTCCCGTCAATCTTTACCCGCACCACGGGCAGCACATCGCATTTTTCCAGTGGAATCTCATCTCCATTCACATTCCCCTGTGCCCTGGCTGCTCCGCCTCCCAGGGCACACCCCAGAAGGAATATGCCAAGTATGGGAGTGCTTCTCATACCCACTCCGATGCCCCGGCGAATATACCGTTATATCGGTTCCCCCAACCTGGTTTCGCCTGCCACGCCGATCACGAGCACAATTTAATCAAACTTTCCCCCACTCCATCCGTCTTTATCTACAGAACTAGCGTAGTGGTCCCAGAGTCCGCGAATCCTTCGCCGAGGTGGCGACGACCCGTCCCTGCATCCGGGACGCCTTGCTTGCCATCTCCCGTTTGGCCTCAGTGGAACTCGGCCAGGTGTGTGCCAGTAAACCTCACCGGTTCCGGCGCTTCCGCCAAGGGGGCCACATGCGTACCCAGGTTCAGCGCGTTCGCTCGTTTTTCGCTCAGTGTTTCGTTCTTATCCTTTCAACCGCCATCCCCAACGCCGCTTCCGCTCAATCTCCTGCCTCCGCAGATGCCTACGCTTTCGGTCTGAACTACCTTTATGGTCGTTCCGTCCCGGCCGACTACGAGAAGGCGGCTGCCCTGTTTCGCGAGTCGGCCAACGCTGGCGATCCCCGCTCGCAATTTATGCTCGGTTACCTGTACTCATACGGATTGGGTACTCCCAGGGATTTCGTCCGCGCCGCCGAGTTATTCCGCGCTTCCGCCCTCCAAGGCTATGCCCTTGCCGAGAATAACCTCGCCTCCTTCTACGAGCATGGTCAAGGCGTATCGAAGGACCTTCGTGAGGCCGCACGCTGGTACCTGGCAGCGGCCCTTCAGGGCGACCCTGTGGCCCAGGCAAATCTCGCCTCGCTCTATTATTTGGGCACCGGCGTACCTCAGGATTTCAAGCAAGCGGCATACTGGTTTCGGGTCGCCGCGGAAAAGGGTCAGCCCAACGCCCAAAACGATCTCGCTGTAATGTACTGTTACGGCCGGGGTGTTCCGCTCGACTATCGCGATGCCGCTCGTTGGGCGACTCTCGCCGCCAATCAGGGGCTGGTCCCAGCCCAGTCAAACCTTGCCTTCCTGTACGAACACGGCTGGGGCGTCCCTCTCGACTACGTTGCTGCCTATACCTGGTATTCTCGCGCCTCTCGCGCGGGAGACCACGCCGCCGCCGAGCGTCTCGTCTCGCTTCGCCAGATCATGACCCATAAGCAGATGGACCGTGCCGGCGATCTCCTGGCCAGTCAGACTCCCGTACCGAATTCTGCTTCTTCCATTCCTGCACTGGCTTTCGGGTCCGTCGATCCGATCAAATGATCTCCAAGCCGCATACCTCAAGCAGCGTGAACTCGCGCCACACTTGGATCAGACGCCTGGCTTTCTGTTTAAATGATTATTCCCTGCACAGCCGCCTGGCGCTCGCGCCCGGCGGCCCAGAGGCGGGCTACAGTTCCTTCTTTTGCTCGGTTTGTGCCGGGGGCTTCTCCACCGTGGGCTCCATCCCGATGTACTTCTCCTTCACCAATTCCGTGTTCCCATCCACGTAAGCCGCTACGGGAGTTCCCTGTGCAATCACCACGTCCCGGCCTCGCATGAACAAAAACATCGGCGCCACAGGGAAGAAGAGCACTCCCGCCCCGATCATCGCTGCCGTCATCACGCCCTGGCGTCCCTTCCCCTTCGTATCCTGTACCGCCCGCAGTTTTGCCCGCGAGCCGTCCGCCAGCCGAACCTCCTCAATCCGCACATTCAGTTTTCCAGCGCGGCCCATTCGCCGCCTGGCCTGCGCCTCCACGATCGTTCCATAGGCTGCCGCGCCTTTCTGAATCACCACCAGGTCGTTCACGCGGACCTCTTCCGCCACCACAAAGTCCACCCGGTTGCCTGTTGCCTCTTTTCCCGAGGAAAGCTCGCGCCCCAGCGTCAAATTTACCTTTGTCCCATCCTCCAAGCAGAAGCCGCATCCCGGTATCGGCTTCACCGTTTCCGGGCTCGCCGTTTTCCCCGGGTCCTGCTTTGGTGCTGCCGCTTTCTCAGTCTCCTGGGCCCCCACGGTATTCATCTCTGCGAATAAACTCGTCCACAAAAACACTCCCGCCACACATGCCGCGATATTCCTGCGCATAGTTCCCCCATCTGCCCGCGTTCGCACGTGCACATAGTTATCTTGTCAGCCACTTTTTTGCAAGCTTAACAATCGCTCGTTTTTCGTTTTGCTTACTGGCAAGACCAACTGCCGGAGGCGGTTCGCCCTTTTCCGGCACTTCCAGGAACAATCTCTCCGCTTCTCTTATCCCTGGTGTACACTGCCTTCGACTCTAACTCCACTAATCGGCACGCACCGCCAGGCGCGCCCTTTGAGGTCAGCTTGCTACCCCAAGGCAAGTTTTCCAGGCTCCTCATCGCCCTCGCCCTCGTCGTAGCGGCGCTCCTCTTTCTTGACCTGACCGCCGTGCAAGACCTGGAAACCCGCCACCTCTTCGCCAATTCCCTCGATTTCTCCATCGTCTTTCTCGCCGCGCTCGCCTCACTCAACGCCGCCCGCCGCTCTCAGGGTTATGCTCGCCAGCTCTGGACCCTCCTCACTATCGCCCTCTCCCTCGAAGCCCTTGCCCAGGCCACCACCACCTATTACCAGAGTTTCGTTCCCGGCTCGGCGCTGATCCCCATTCCTTCCGACATTCTTTTTTTCGTCTGGACCGCCCCGGTGGTCATGATGTTTCTTCCCGCTGCCGACAAAAAATCCCGCGGCTGGGACTGGCTTCGCATCCTGGACTTCGTCCAGATCGCCATCCTTGCCCTCACCGCTTATCTCTATTTTTTTTACTCGCCCTCTCGCTGGCGCGCCGACTCCTCCCATCTTCCCGGCCAGATCCTCATTCTCTACATTGTCCGTGACGCCGCCATCTCCCTCGGATTCTTCTACCGCTCTCGCAAATCCGCTTCTGCCGGATTACGCTCATTCTCGCTCGGACTGGGTTTCGTCTTTTTGCTTGCTTCCCTCTCCGACGCGTATTTCCTCTTGACCCTCAAGACCGCCCTCAGCAGTGCCAGTTGGGGCGATTTTCTGTCCCTTTTTCCCTCGATCCTGGTCATTTTTCTTGCTGCCGCCTGGCCGCGTTCCGGTCACGCGCCCATCGTCGAACCAGTCTCGCGTTTCGGCGATCTTGCCGTCACCCACGGTTTTCCCGTTATCATTCCCCTCCTCGTTCTTTTCATGGGACGCTCTCTTGCCCGCGATCAAATGGCTCTCGCCTGGCTCGCCATCGTTGCCTCCTTTGTTTGCTCATCGGTTCGCCTTATCCTCACCAATCGCAAGCAGCGCCGCGTCTCCGATGAACTTCTCCAAACCGAACGAGCCCTCGCCCACTCCGAACATCTCCTCTCTTCCGCTTTCCGCTCCAGCCCTGACGGCTTCTCCATCAACGTTTATCCCGACGGTCCTTACCTCGACGTCAACGACGGTTACACCCGCCTCACCGGTTTTACCCGGGAGGAAGTCCTCGGCAAAACTCCTGTTGAACTCAATCTTTGGACGGAACCCGCTCGCCGCGCTGAAGTCCTCTCCCAGCTCAATGAAGGCAAAGAAGTCCGTAACGTCGAATTCTCTTTCCACACCAAATCCGGACAGCTTCGTATCGGCCAGCTTTCTGCCTCACTGCTCGATCTCGATGGCCGCCGCTGCGCCCTGGTCGTTGTCCGTGATATTACCGATCGGCGTCAGGCTCTCGACGCCCTCCGTGAAAGCGAAGAACGCTTCCGCTCCTTCGTCGAAAACCTTCACGTTGGCATTGTTTCCTGTGATTCCCAGGGTCACATTCATTACGCCAACGCTGCCGCCCTCAATCTGTTCGAAATGGAAATCAGCCAGGTGATCGGCAAGTCCGAAGTCGAACTCGGATTGGAAGTCCTTCGGGAAGATGGTTCGGTCCTCCCCGCTTCCCAAGGTTTGATTCCCACGGTCGTTGGCTCCCGCCGGCCCATCCACAGTCTGGTCATCGGCTGGCGCGATCTGCGCTCGCAGAAAACGATTTGGACCCTGCTCGACGCCGTTCCTCAGCTCAATTCCTCCGGCGACGTTTCCAACATCGTCGTCTCTCTCACTGACCTCACCGAGCAGCGTCGCGCCACCGAGGCCCTGCGAGAAAGCGAAGAGCGTTTCCGCACCCTCGTCCGCGATCTTCACGTTGGAGTGATTCTCGCCACTCCCGACGCCACCTTCGAATTCGCCAATCAAGCCGCACTCAACATGTTCAATGTCACCGCGGACCAGGTCATCGGCCGCAATGGCCAAGAACTCAAGTTGATCCCCATCGATGAGCACGGTCGCGAGATTCCGGACTTCAATCGCCCCGTTCCAACCGTTCTCCGCACCCGGCGCCCCCTCCGCCAGACCACCATGGGTTGGCGTATCCCGGGCGTCCCCGAAATCCTTTGGATTTTCGGCAACGCCATTCCCCAATTCAATCCGGACGGCTCCATCCTCCGGGTAATTGCCTCTTTTACCGACATCACTGATCTCAAAAATGCCGAGCGCGCCATCCACCAGCTCTCCACCGAGCTCCTCAAGCTCCAGGACGAAGAACGCCGCCGCATTGGCCGCGAGCTCCACGACGGCATGGCCCAAACCGTTCTCGCCGTAAATCTCAGCCTCGCCCAACTCCGCCAATCCGCCCAGCCGCTCAACGAAGCCTCCCACCGTGCGCTCGAAAAAGCCCGCGAACTCCTCCAGCAGATGTCCCGCGAAATTCGCACTCTCTCCTATCTGCTCCATCCTCCCTTGCTCGACGACCTCGGCCTCGTTTCCGCCTTGAAAGAGTACGTCAACGGATTCAGCGAACGTAGCGGCATCGAAACCTCTCTGGAACTCCTCACCGGCTTTCGCCGTCTCCCGCAAATGGCCGAAACCGCCTTCTTTCGCATCACCCAGGAAAGTCTCGCCAACATCCAGCGCCATTCCGGCAGCAAGCGCGCCCAGGTCACGCTCCGCGAAGATCCAGATTGCGTCATCCTTGAAATCACGGATTTCGGCAGCGGCATGATTGTCCCTTCCAATGGCGCGCCACATCGCGGACAGCCCCGCCTCGGCGTCGGCATTCCAGGTATGCGCGAACGCATGGCCCAGCTTGGCGGCTCTCTCGAAATCGATTCCAGCGCCGGTGGCACCACCATTCGCGCCAAAATTCTTTTTTCCGCTCCGGTTCTTAAGGATTCCAACTATGGCTCCACTCTCCATTCTGATCGCGGATGATCACGCCGTCGTCCGCGCCGGCCTTCGCACCCTTCTCGAATCGCGCCCCCGCTGGCAGGTCTGTGCCGAAGCCGCCGATGGCCGCGACGCCGTCGAAAAAGCCGCAAAGCATAAACCGCAAATCGCCATTCTCGACATCGGCATGCCCCTCCTCAATGGCGTCGAAGCCGCCCGTCAGATCCGCAAATCCTCGCCCGCCACCGAAATTCTCATCCTCACCATGCATGAGTCTGACGACCTCGTCCAACAAGTCGTCGAAGCCGGCGCCCGCGGCTACATCCTCAAGGACGAAGCCGACCGCGCCCTCCTCGATGCCGTCCACGCCCTCAGTCAGCACAAGCCCTTTTTTTCCACGCGTGTTTCTGAAGCCGCCGCCACTTCCGACAATTCAAAATCCTCCCGCTCTCGCCTCACCCCACGCGAACGCGAAATTCTCCAGCTCCTTGCCGAAGGCAAATCCAACAAGGAAGTCGCCAATCTCCTCAACATCAGCGTTAACACCGCCGAGGCTCACCGTGCCAACATCATGCTCAAACTCGACTTTCACTCCCTCGCCGAACTCATCATGTACGCCATCCGCAACAACATCATCCAAACCTGATCGCGGCCATGCCACCAACCGCTCCCCGTGCTTGATGTAGGGGCACGATAAATCGTGCCCTCTCGGGTGTCCGCTTTCGCTGCTATATCGGTCCCCATTCTCGACCAACTGGGCGGCCACCCGTTTTCCTCTCTTCGCCTCCAGATATCTGATCGCTGCTATCTGCTATCCCTCTTACCGATCACCGATTACTGATAACTGACAACTGATTACCCTTAACCGACCACCGGCTCCCAACTACCGACTCCCGACTCCCGACTGCTTCTAGTGAATATTCACTAGGCAATCTCCCCAATACCCTTCCCCCTCCCCGCCCCTCAATATGAACGTGCATTAATACGGGAGCAGCAATGCCACACATCAATCCAATCCGCGTCCTGGTAGCCGACGACTCCCCCACCGCCCTTCGGTCGGTCTGCGACTACCTCGATTTCGCCGGTGGCATCGAAGTCGTCTGTACCGCCAGCGATGGAATGAACGCCGTCCAGCTCGTAGCCCAGCATCAGCCCGACCTGGCGCTGCTTGATTTCCGCATGCCTCGCCTCAACGGTCTGCAAGCGGCAAAGGAGCTTCGGCGCGCGCATCCCGGCTTGCGCGTCATCATCTATTCCGAAATTCAGGGCACCACCCTCGAAGAGGAATGTCGCAATCACGGCGCCGACGGCTACGTCTCCAAAGGCCGCCTGCCCGAAGGCCTGCTCCACGAAATCCGCCGCCTGTTCCCGGATTCCGTCTTGTAGCCAGTGGCACAGGCACTCCTGCCTGTGCTCTTGGGTTACATCAAGAAACTAGGCGCTGAAATCATCGTGTTTCCGAAGTCGCGGAAGCCGCCTCGCCAACGGCTTTATTTTAAGTGTGAGGAGTGTTTAGCAAGCCCGATGTCCAACGCAGGTTCTCAAATTCTTTTCCTGGGCGAATTGCCCTTCTGGCTGAAGATCTGCCAGTCCATCCTGGAAGCTCCAGCTTCCTCATTTCAATTCTCCCGCGCTCATTCGCTTAACGATGCGGTTCGCCGCCTCAATTCCCAACCTTGGCACGCACTTCTTCTCGACCTCAGCCACCCATCCGCTCAGGAGCTTCTGGCCGCCCGGAAGCTCCATGACGGTATGGACTCGGTCCCCGTCGTGGCTTTGCTCTCCATCTCCGATCCCCAATTCCAGGAAGCCGCCGCACAAGCCGGCGCTGCCTCCTCTCTTGTCCTCGCCGATCTCAACGTTGCCTCTTTGCAACACGCTCTCGTCACCGCCATCAATACCGAAACTCTTCGCAACTCATCCAGAAAGGCAAGCCCGATGTCTTTTCCATTCGAACACAATTCTTCCGATCGTCTTCCCGCCAACAAGCTCGACGCCATCTCCCACGCCGTCAACAATCTCCTCTGCGTCATCAACGCCAACGCCGACATCCTCTCCGACCAGCTCGACGCCACCCACAACGCCTCTCGCAGCCTCACCCAAATCAAAAAAGCCACCAAAAACGCCTCCGACCTCATCCGCCTCCTCAAAACCCCCTGATGCACCCTGTACGGGCACGATACATCGTGCCCTCTCTTCTCCTTTACTTCCTTTACCTCCCTTACTTCCTTTACTTCTTTTATTTCCTTCTCTACTCTTCCTCCATGCCAACCACCAATCGCCAATGGCTCCTAGCCAATCGCCCCACAGGCCTAATCACTCCCGACGTCCTTCAACTAACCGAATCTCCCCTCCCCGCCATCTCCGAAGGCCAGGCTCTCGCCAAAGTAAAATATCTTTCCATCGACCCCACCATGCGCGTCTGGATGACCGACTTCCCCCAATACATGCCTCCGGTCAAGCTCGGCGAAGTCATGCGCGCCTTCGGTCTCGCCGAAATTATCGAGTCCCGCAATCCCAATTTCAAAAAGGGCGACAAAGTCTCCGGCCTCACCGGCCTCCAGGAATACTGCATCCTCTCCGGCGAAGGTAAAGGCGCCTTCCAGAAACTTCCCGGCATCCCTTTTCTCTCCGACACCAATTTCCTCAATCTCCTCGGCATCAACGGCCTCACCGCTTACTTCGGCCTCCTCGAAGTCGGTCAGCCAAAGTCCGGCGAAACCCTCGTCGTCTCCGCCGCCGCAGGCGCCACCGGCAGCATCGCCGGTCAACTCGGCAAAATACACGGCTGCCGCGTAGTCGGCATCGCCGGCACCGATGAAAAATGTAAGTGGATCAAAAACGATCTCGGCTTCGACGCCGCCATCAACTACAAACATCCCGACTGGAAAGCTCAGCTCGCCGAAGCCACTCCCAAAGGCGTGGACATCAATTTCGAAAACGTCGGCGGCGAAATCATGCACGCCGTCCTCGACCGCATGAATCTCCACGGCCGCGTCGTCCTCTGCGGCCTGATTTCCGGCTATACCACGCACGACCCAAATTTAGTCAGCTTTGGCCAGATCATCATCAAACGCCTGCGCATCGAAGGTTTCCTCATCATGGATTACATTCCGAAATTTATGGACGCCGGCCAGAAGCTCGGCATGTGGAAAATGACAGGTAAACTCAAAGACCGCCAAACCCTCGTCAAGGGCTTTGAGAAAGCCCCCGATGCCATCAACATGCTTTTCCGCGGCGACAACATCGGCAAACTCATCGTCGAACTCTAGTCTCTCTTCACGGGTAGAATAGTGGCGGAGCCGCACCTCGTATCACGCCTCCCGAGCCGCTCCATGCAAGGAGTTCCCTTGAAACTCTCCGTTTGCCAACTTCCCGACGGCCTCTCCCTGGACCACCACGCGTGGGCCGATCTCCTCCGTCGCATCGAACTCGATCGTCCCGACCTGGCCATCCTGAACGAAATGCCTTTTGGTCCGTGGATCGCCACCCGCGAGACCTTCGATCCAGTCCTCGCTCAAGCCAGCGTCCAGGACCACGAGCGCGCCCTTCCCGCTCTCTTGAAGCTGCCAACTCCCATCCTCAGCTCCCGCCCGGTCCCCGGACCGCAAAAGCTTTCCAACGAAGCCTTCCTGATTTCCGCCGGCCGTTACCAACCGATTCACCACAAACATTTTTTTCCGCAGGAGCCTGGCTTCTTCGAAGACGCCTGGTTCGCCCCGCAACTCTCCGGCTTCAACGTAATCGAACACCCCGGCCTGAAAATCGGCGTGCTGCTTTGCACCGAACTTATGTTCAACGAATGGGCCCGCCACTATCGCCGCCAGGGCGCTCACGTAATCGTGGTGCCGCGCGCCAGCGGTGCGTCGCGCAAGTGGGATACAGCCGCGGCCATGGCCGCAATCGTCTCTGGCTGCTACGTTCTCAGTTCCAACCGCGCACCCGCCGGGAACGATCCAGACTCGAATTTCGGGGGACGCGGCTTTGTCTTCTCCCCTGCCGGAGAATTGCTGGCGCAAACCTCGCCCTCGAATCCTCTCGTCAGCGTCGACATCGACCTCGGCGTCGTCGCCGAAGCCCAACGCGCCTATCCCTGCTACGTCCGCGAACTTTAGTTCTACGCCTTTTCCCGATTGTCACCACAACTCGATCGTCCGCCGATCGGCGGTTTAGTCAATCTGTCTCCACATTCCTTTGGTCCTCCGCCGCCTTTCGGACTATCATCTCGGCAGCACAATCGTCATCAGCTCATGTCAGATGAGGAATTTGCGCAAATGAGGACCACTGAATTGGACAAGAAGCTTCTTCGTTTTCTGCTGATTTCAGCCTATGCTGCCCTGGCCCTGCCCATCGCATTCGCCGCATCCAACTTCCCCAAAACCGCCAGTTGCCCCATCGAGGGCGGCACCGCCCACTCCACTGGCAAAACCAGGAAAGCCATGCAATCCGCCTGCGTCGACGTCGAATACAAACACAAGGGCACCGACTACTCCGACCCCCGCCATCCCCAAAAATTCAATCACCTCTTCTGGGTCACCCACTGCACCGACTAGATCGCTTCCGCGCACTTTTGTAGGGGCGGGGCTTGCCCCGCCCTCCGCGCACTCCTTACGCCGCTCGCCGTTTCCCGGTAAACACCCGCAACCGCGACATCACCACCTGCTTCACCGCTTCCATCGCCGGCGGCAAAATCTTGTACGGCACCACTTCCTCCGGCATCTTCGCCAATCCCTGCTCCAGCCCGCGCCTCCACGCCACCCGCAGTTCCGTATTCACGTGAACTATATTGATTCCTGCCGCGATTGCCTTCCTCAAATCTTCATCGTCCGTTCCCGATCCGCCGTGCAGCGTCATGAACGTCCCTGCCGCCTTCTTGATTGCCGCAATTCTCTCGATATCCAGCCGCTTCTTCGTCTCGCCGCTCACCATGCTCTTCAGCAGCCCATGCATGTTCCCCACTGCCGGAGCCAGAATGTCCACTCCCGTGCTCTCCACAAAATGTTTTGCTTCTTCCGGACTCGAAAGCCCCTTCGCCAAATCCGGCGCCTTATCATGAATCTCGGAGCCCGTTCCGATGTCTCCAATCTCTCCCTCCACCAGCATCAAGGGATTGATCGCCTTCAGCGCCTCCACCGCTTCCCTCGTCTGCCGGATGTTTTCCTCAAACGGCAGCGCCGAAAGATCAAACACAATCGAATCAAACCCCGCCTTCGCCGCCTCAATTCCCTTCGCCAGGGAATGCGTGTGATCCGCATTCAAAAATATCGGGAAGTCGTACTCCTCCCGCAAACTTTTCACCACCGCCCCGATCGTGCGTGTCCCCACAAACTCCCGCTCTCCCTCCGACAAACCGACCACCACCGGCACATCCATTTCCCGCGCCCCGGCCAACGCCGCCTTCAACAGCACCAGGTCCGAAATATTGAAATGTCCCAACGCATCGCCATTAGCCTGAGCATCCTGCAACACCGCACGCAAAGTTTTCATGGGTTCGTTCCTCTCGCCCGCACGCTCCGTAACCGATTGCGCGCGGCACCCCTCGGCTTGCACACTTGCCAAGCAGACCACTCATCCTACCTGATGCCCAGGCGCGCTAAAAGGTTCCAGTTTTTCCGTTTTGTGCCCGGGCTTTGAATGTCGCGGCCTCTCCCAAAATCCACGGAAAATCACTTCTTGACCCACAACCCCTTCCCGGCCCTTATAAATCAAGAACACCCCGCGTACTTAACGCTTGGCGCGCTGCACACTACTGTGAGCACAATGAATCATGCCCCCCTCGGGAACAAAAGAACGCCGCCGCAAAGGCCGCTTGAAGGTCCCACGTGTCGTTCGTGTCCGCCCTTCCGAACCCAGCTTCACCGATTTCGATGAAGTCCTCCCCACCAAGAACGCCGCCCAGGACAGCGTCTACTTCATCTCCAAAAACCCGCGTTACAAAGAGGGCCTCCGCCTCTTCATCACATTTCCCTACTCCGACGCTCCCGGCGCCATCAATCAGGAATCCCTCGGCAAAGTCGTCCGCATCGAGGAACTCGACCACGGCCGCCGCGGCATTGCCGTGCAAATCCTCATGCCCCTCTTTCTTGGCGCCCAAGAAACCGTCCGCTAGCCCCCGTAGCGGCCACCTTTAGGTATTTCCGCAATCCGGCTAGCCAAAAAAGTCAACGGGGAACGCAAAGTCGCAACGTCGCTCACTCTTCTCCGTGACCTCTGTTTACAATCTCTGTTTCCTCTGTGGTAAAGCCTTTTTCTATTTCTCTTCTTTCCCAAAAAAATAAGGGCGACTCGGTTTAACCCGCGTCGCCCTCTTTTGATTGATTCGCGAAGCTGCTGC
>DASSGS010000050.1:0-156050 GCA_035693365.1 Candidatus Acidiferrum sp.
GGCACATGCGGCAGGCGGCCTGCAATGAGAGCCCCGGGTAATAGCAGAAGGAAGGAACCTCGGTGGCAATCTGCTTGGCCGCTTCAATCACCAGCGTTCCCGCGGGAACCTGCACTTCGCGGTCGTCAATCTTAAAGGTAACTAACTTTTGTTCAGCCATGGGTCCTTACCGCGCTCCAAGCAACAATTCATTGCTGGCCTTGTTGTACGCGCAACGCCCGTTCAGATGGTCTTCAAATTCGTTTCGCCACTTTTGCACGATGCTGATGGTTGGCAATGCGGCAGCATCGCCGAGTGGGCAGAAAGTGCGGCCGAGCATGTTCTTGGCAAGCTCGCCCACCAAATCGATGTCTTCGCTGCGGCCGAGGCCCGCGTGGAAACGCTCCAGCATTTTGCCAAGCCACGTTGTTCCTTCGCGGCACGGGATGCACCAGCCGCAGGATTCGTGCGCGTAAAAATGCATGATGCGGCGCGCCATGTCCACCATGCAGGTGTCTTCGTCGATCACCACCATGCCGCCGGAGCCCAGCATCGAACCGGCCTTGGCCACGGCGTCGTAATCCATCGGGATATCAATCTCGTCGGCTTTGAACACCGGGCAGGAGCTTCCGCCGGGAATCACCGCCTTCAATTTCTTTCCGTTGCGCATTCCGCCGGCCATTTCGTCGATAAACTTCTTCATGTTCATGCCCAGCGGTATTTCGTAAATTCCGGGCTTGTTCACGTGTCCGGCGACGCACAGCAGTCGCGTGCCGCCATTCTTTGGCGTCCCGCGATTCGCGTACGCCTCGCCGCCTTCTAAAATGATCGCTGGCACCGCGCTCAGCGTTTCCACGTTGTTGATGATCGTGGGACAGCCATAAAGGCCGACAACAGCAGGGAAGGGAGGCTTGATGCGCGGATTTCCACGCTTGCCTTCGAGCGATTCCATCAGCGCGGATTCCTCGCCGCACTCATAAGCCCCCGCGCCGGTGTGAATCAGCAAATCAAAATCAAATCCAGTGCCAAGAATATTCTTGCCCAGGTATCCCCGCTGGTATGCCTCAGCCAGCGCGCCGTCCACGATATCCAGCACGTACCGATATTCGCCGCGTATATAAATGAATCCGTGGTGCGCGTTGATAGCCCGCCCGGCAATGGTAATCCCCTCGATCAGCTGGTGAGGGTCCATTTCCATCAACGGCCGGTCCTTGCACGTGCCCGGTTCCGATTCGTCGGCGTTGCAAATCACATATTTGGGCTTCGGCGAATCCTTGGGCACAAACGACCACTTCATTCCGGTCGGAAAACCGGCTCCGCCGCGGCCGCGCAAACTCGATTTCTTCACTTCGTCAATTATGGATTCCGGCGTCATCTGCTTCAGCGCTTTTTCCAACGCCTGGTACGCGCCATGCTGCAGAGCCACGTCAATTTTGTGGGAATCCTTGATGCCCCAGCGCTTGCTGATCAGCGGAGTCTCCAGCTTCGCGCGCTCGTGCAGCGCCCCGCTGATTACGCCCTGCGGCTCGGGCTGCTTGCCCTTATCGAGATCCTCAATCAGGCGGTCCAGCTTCATCGGGGTCAGATTTTCATAGAAGTCGTAATTTACCTGGATCGCCGGCGCCCCCGTGCACGCCCCGATGCATTCCACTTCTTCCAACGAGAAAACGCCGTCCTTCGTCACTTCCTTGTGCCCGATCTCCAGCCGTTTCTTGGCGTGCTCCAGCAGTTCCGCGCCGCCGCGAAGCATGCACGCGATGTTGGTGCAAACCTGCACGTGATGTTTGCCGATCGGTTTGCGGTGCAGCATCGAATAAAACGCCAGCGTCTCTTCCACCTGCACGTTATTCAGATCCAGCCGCTTGGCAATCTCCGCGATCAGTTCATCGGTCACCGCGCCCAGTTCGTCCTGTCCGTACATCAGCATCGGGATCAGCGCGCTGCGCTTCACCGGATAGCTGTTCTGGAGTTTTTCGAATTTCGCGGCGAGTTTTGGGCTAAGTTCCATAAGAATTATCGGTCCACTTCTCCAAGCACGATATCAATCGTTCCAATCGCCGCAACGGTATCGGCGATCAACTGCCCTTTCACCATCTGCGGCAGCGCCTGCAGATTGACAAACGATGGTGAACGAAAATGCACGCGCAGCGGCTTCGGAGAGCCGTCGCTGGCGATAAAACATCCCAGCTCGCCCCGCGGCGATTCCACGGCCACATACGCTTCCCCCGGCGGCGGCGAAAACCCTTCCGTGAAAATCTTGAAATGGTAGATCAGCGCTTCCATCTCCGTCTTCATCTTCTCGCGCTGCGGCGGCACGATGCCCGGGGCTTCGGACTTGATCGGCCCTTCATCCGCAATTTTGTCCAACGCCTGGCGCACGATCTTCAGGCTCTCGCGCATCTCCTGCACCCGCACCAGGTACCGTGCGAAGCAGTCCGATTCTGTCCGCGTCGGCACGTTAAACTCAAACTCTTCGTACGACGAATACGGGAATGCCTTGCGGTTGTCGAACGCCACGCCCGCGGCGCGCAAACCCGGGCCCGTTGTGCTCATCGCAATCAATGTTTCGGCGGGCAAATAGCCGACGCCCTTCAATCGTCCGGTCCAGATCCGGTTGTTGGTCAGCAGTTCTTCGTACTCGTCAATCCGCGCCGGCATCATGTCCACGAATCGCTTCACCAGTTCGCGCCAGCCTGCCGGAGGCTCCAGCGCCAGCCCGCCGATGCGGATGTAGCTGGTCATCATTCGCTGCCCGGCAAAGCGTTCGAAAATCTTCAGAATCTCTTCGCGTTCGCGAAAGGCGTAAAGCATCACCGACATGGCGCCCATATCCAGAGCATGGGTTCCCAGCCATACCAGGTGCGAGGAAATCCGTTGCAGCTCCACCATCATCACGCGGATATACTGCGCCCGCTTCGGTATCTCCAACCCCAGAAGCTTTTCCACGGCAAGGGCATACACCAGGTTGTTGCCCAGCGGATTCAGGTAATCCATGCGGTCCGTCAGCGTGGTCGCCTGCGAATAGGTCTTGTCCTCGCAGCTTTTCTCGATGCCGGTGTGCAGGTAGCCGAGGTCGGGCACCGCGGTCACCACGTTTTCGCCGTCCAGTTCCAGCAAAACACGCAACACCCCGTGCGTCGAGGGATGCTGCGGTCCCATGTTCAAGACCATTGTTTTCGATGTGCCGACCGCTGTTTCCACCGTTGTCATGGGTCTCAGTCCGAAGCGCTGGATCTAGCGCTTGCCCTCCACCGGAAAATCCCGGCGCAGCGGCGCGCCTTCAAACTCGTCCGGCAATAGGATGCGCCGCAAATCCGAATGGCCCTCAAAACGAATGCCGAACAGGTCGAAAATCTCCCGCTCCATCCAGTTGGCGCCGGGCCACACTGGCTCCAATGAATCGATCACCGGTTGCTGGCCGCTGACGCTGGTGCGCAGGCGAATCCGCGCCAGACGCGGAATCGAAAGCAGTTGGTAATTCAATTCGAAGCGCGGCTCGTTCGGAAAGCGGTCCACACAGGTGGCGTCGCTCAACTGGTTGAAATTCAGCTCGGGATCTTCCTTGCAAAGCCTGGCGGCGGCCAATAGCAATTTGGGAGGTACGACAATCGTGGTTTCGCCCCGATACTCGATCACCTGCGAGACACTCTCGGACTTCCAGGCGCGAAGGCGGTCGATTACAACACCAGCATTTGGATTAGCGAGCTGCGGCACGTGTACGGGTTCCTTGAAGGGCGACTGGCGTTACTTCTTCGCTTTGTTCCAGTCGAATGCGCCCTTCTTCAAGAGATAGAAGTAACCGACCAACAGAATGGCGACATAGATCATCATTTCCATGAAGCCGAACATTTTGGTCGACGGATTGTGCACCAGATCCTTGAAAATGAAAGCCCAGGGATACAGAAAAATGGCCTCCACGTCGAACAATATGAAAACCATCGCCACCAGATAAAATTTCACCGAAAAAGGTTCACGTGCGTCTCCGCTGGGCGTAATGCCGCATTCGTACGGCTGTTGTTTCGCCTTGTTGGGCCGCTTCCAGCCTACCAGCGTCGAGAGGGTGATCAGCAGGCCGGCAAGAAAAGCAGCCACCAGCAGGTGTATTACTAGGGGAAGGTACGCTTCTAGGCCGGTGGGGGTCATAGTCAAAGCGTTATAATAGCGAGTGGGGAGCCACGCGGTCAAATACTCCCGCAAAAAAAATCTATGGCGCGCGTGGCATATACTGCGGGTGTACTCCGGCGCGTTTCCCGGCATAGAGGAAGCTGATGGTTTTCGGGCACAACTCCAATCTCAAACTCGGATCGAACATTTTCCACGTGCAAACCGAAGATCGCGGCGCCACTCATGCCATGATTGATACCACGGTCTATTACCAGGGCCGCGTGCTCCACCGCCGCACGAATAATTACCACGATCTTCTCCCCATGAACGAAGAGAATCAGCTGCTGCTGAAGGCGCGCGTTGACGAGCAGCACCGCGCAGTCCTCGACGCAATCCGCAGCGGCGAGCTGCATCTGGCGATTCCCCAGCCGACTTCCGCGTCGGCCAGCGCGGTTGCGGGAAATTCCAACCAAGCTTCATCCGCTTCGGAAAAGCCGGCTGTCCCGGTTGTTCAATCGCCGTCGAAACTGGTGGTGGAACTCCTGAACGCCCGCTCCTGGCTGGCCGGAAAACAGGCCACGCTTCACCTGGTGGTCAAAGAGGAAGGCGGAGCGAATATCGCGGGCGCAATCGTTACCGCTGAAATCGAAGGTAGCGCCGGCCATCCACCCTTTTCCAGTCACACCGGGGAGGGCGGCCAGGCCACAATCCTTTTCGAAATGCCGAAACTCACCGGCGCCGAGGCTGCGCTGGTCATTCGTGCCGAAGCGAACCAGGCTACGGCCCTTCTCCGCTTCTCCTTGCGTGCGAAACCCCGCGTTCCCGCGGTATGATCAGGACATGGCGAACGAAATTCAGGTTCAAGTAAACGGTGAGTCGAAGCAGTTGCCGCCGGGCACCAGCGTGCGCGCTCTCCTTGACCATCTCGGCCTCAATCCCGGCCGCGTAGCCATCGAATACAATCTGGCAATCCTGCCGAAAACCAAGTGGGAAGAAACACAAGTCGCCTCAGGCGACCGCTTCGAAATTGTCCAATTCGTTGGCGGCGGCTAACTCTTACTTTTGAGTACGGAAGCGAAGCTTCCACTTTTGCGGAGTAATCGCCGCCACCATTAGCGATTTTTGGCGGACGTGTCATCCTGAGCGACGCGGATTTTGCGTCGCGAAGGATCTCAACTGAAAGGGCAGCGCCGAATCCCGCGCGCTCTACACGCCTTCGAGCAGGTGCCCCATCTTACGCTTCTTCGTTTGCAGGTAGGCCCGCGAAATCTTCGATAGCCGCGGCTGGCATGGAACCCGCTCGACCACGCGAATCCCAGCCGACTCCAGTTGCTTGATCTTGTCGGGGTTGTTGGAAAGCAGCCGGATGCGCCTCGCGCCCAGCTTCTTCAAAATTTTTGCGGGGAATTCATATTCCCGGGCGTCGGCCGCGAAACCCAGCGATTCGTTGGCTTCCACCGTGTCCATGCCGCCGTCCTGCAATTCGTAGGCGCGCAGTTTGTTCATCAGGCCGATGCCGCGCCCTTCCTGCGGCAAGTACAAAAGAATTCCCGACGGCGCTTTGGAAATTTTCTTCAGCGAAAGCTCCAATTGCGCCCGGCAATCGCAGCGCTGCGAAGTCAGCACGTCGCCAGTCAGGCATTGCGAGTGCACACGCACCAGCGGGGCCACGCGGCCCTTCAGATTTCCACGCACCAGCGCCACCGCTTCTTCCTGCGCCCCGCGCCCCTCAAATCCATAAATGGTGAATTTCCCAAATTTTGTTGGGAGCGCGGCATGCGCGGCAATGTGCAGTCCGCCCACGCTCCCAGGCTTGGACGCGTCAGATTTGGTTTTCTTGGTCATAGGAAAAGTTCAGTATAGCAGGCGCCGCAATTCCCGCACGAAGGGCTCAGCATTCCGCCGGAGATTCATTACAATAGGATGGGATTGCGGGGAATTAGGACTCGCGGAATGGGTTGGAAAAATGTCATTCCGAATCCCGTTCGCTCTCTGAACGGGGTGAGGAATCTGCTTTCTCTTCGGTTATTGCAATAAAGCAGATCCCTCAACTGCAAACGGCGCAGGTTCGGGATGACTGTTGCTGAGAGTTTTTCGTAAGCTGGTTGGTCAGGATCTGGCACCGAGCATGGATACCACTCTCTCCATTCGCGAACTTCTCTTCACCCTGCTGCTCAAGGTGGGTGTTGCGTCCTCGATTGCCGCCCTCCTCGCCCGCTGGAACACCTTTCGCCGCGTGCTCTTCACCGAAGAGCGCGACCCCGACCAGAAATTGAAGCTGATGCTCTTCATGACGCCGCCGCTCATCGTTGGCGTCACGCTCCGCTTAGTCAGCCCTTACTATCGCTTCGCCGATCTCTCCCTCGAAGGCGCGTTTCTCATGGGCCTGCTCGGCGGCCGCGTCGTAGGCCCCATCGGTGGCGCCGTCATCACCATCCCCGCGCTGATGGCACACGAATGGCTCGGCATGCCCGCCGCCTCCACAGCCGGCTTGCTCGGTGGCCTGATTCGTCAGGTGATCCCCGACAAGGAAGCGCTCTGGAATTTCGGCCCGTTCACCTTTCTGAATATTCCCAAAGCTCTGATGCGCATGATCCGAGACACCGAGATCATGTGGGAGATGCTCCCGCTCCTGACCTGCGTCGGCCTGGAACTCGGCCGCGTCGCGCTCGTCGAAGCCACCAAGACCAAGTGGCTTTTCGCTCTCGATCCTCACTGGAACTGGCAACTCGCCCTGGTCCTGATCGCCACGCTGATGTCCGTAGCCTCGCCATTGAAGATCTGGAATAACACCCGCATCGAGATGAACCTCGAGCGCCACCAGCAACTCCTTCTGCGTGCCCGCATGGACGCGCTCTCCAGCCAGATCAATCCGCATTTCCTCTTCAACACGCTCAACACCGTGTCCGCGCTGATCCGCATCGATCCCGACTCCGCCCGCGGCGTCGTCCTGAAGCTCAGCAACATCCTCCGCCGCTTGCTGCGCAAGCACGAAACCTTCGTGCCGCTGCGAGAGGAACTCTCCTTCATCGACGACTACCTCGATATCGAAGTCGCCCGCTTCGGCCACGACAACCTCGACATCGTCAAAGAGATCGACGATGTCACCCTCGAAACCTTCATCCCCAGCATGCTCCTGCAGCCCATGGTCGAAACCAGCCTGAAGCACGGCCTGGCGCCGAAACTGGAGGGCGGCCGTATCCTCCTCCGCACCACCAGCAAAAACGGCCGCTTGCAAATCGAAATTGCCGACAACGGCGTAGGCATCTCCGAAGAAAAAATGCCCCACGTCTACGTCGAAGGCATCGGCCTCAGCAACGTGCGCGAGCGCCTGCGCGTCCTCTACGGCGAAGATTTCCAGCTCGACATCGAAAGCCACGAAGGGCAGGGAACCACGATCCGCATCGACGTCCCCGAACTGGCGCCCGCCATCCCCGAAGTCAGCGTCTTCTAAATCCCATCCACCAAATTCTGCCTTTGTAGCGGCCGCCTTCCGAGGCGGGCGCTGTTGGTTCGCAGCCGAGTTCAAACAGGTCCGCACGCACGCCTTGAGGCCGTCTGCCCGCCACTCCCAACCCTCGAAAAAATCCCCTTGACACCCGCCCGTGATTTCTGTATATTCTGTCTATACAGAAATGACAGACACAACCAAACCGACACTCACTCCCGTAGCCCAGAAATTTATCCTCCATTGGGGCGAAATGGGCACCAAATGGGGCATCAACCGCACCGTTGCCCAGGTGCACGCCCTGCTGTTTCTTTCCCCCAAACCGCTGCCGGCCGACGAAATCTCGGAGACCCTATCCGTGGCCCGCTCCAACGTCAGCACCAGCCTGCGCGAACTGCAGGGCTGGGGTATCGTCAGCCTGGTGCACGTGCTCGGCGACCGCCGCGACCACTTTCAGACCACCAAAGACGTCTGGGAAATCTTCCGCACCGTCTCCGAAGAGCGCAAACGCCGGGAAATCGATCCGACCCTGCGCGTCCTGGCGGAATGCGTCCAGGAAATTAGGTCCGCGCCTGCCGGGGACGCCTACACCCGCGAGCGACTGGAAAGCATGCTCGACTTCCTCACGATAATGAGCGGCCTGTTCGAAGAAATCCTGCGGATGCCCGTGGGCGCCCTGAAAGGTGTGGGCAAGCTGCGCGGCAAAGTGATCACGCTGCTCGGCAGCGACAAAAAGAAAGCCGTCTGAGGAGAAGTAATAAGTTCTAAGTGATAAGTAATTAGTGACAGTCAGCGGCCACTGCTCGGTCTTGCTTATGGCTTATGGCTTATGGCTTATGGCTTACGGCTTATGGCTAACAACTCGCCGAGAGGCACACCATGATCTCACTGGCCAATGAATACACCGACGGAAAAGGACGCCACGCCAAAGGCTGGCTCTTCTTCGACGTCGAGTGCCGCTTCTGCATTCGTCTGGCGCGCTGGATAGCCCCAATCCTTGCGCGCCGCGGCATGGCGGTCGCTCCGTTGCAGGACCCTCGGGTAGGAGCCCTGCTCGGCATGAACAGGGAAGCGCTGCTGATGGAACTGCGATTCCTCCTGTCCGACGGCCGACAATACGGCGGCGCCGATGCCGTCGTCGCCGTAGCGCGCGAAATCTGGTGGGCGCGCCCGCTCGCCTGGTTCGCAAAACTCCCGGGTGCCATGAACCTGCTGCATTCCGGCTATCGCTGGGTAGCCGCCCAACGAAGCTGTGCCGCCGCGGCCCAAGCCCAGTGTTCCGTCGCCCGCAAGGGATAAGGCTTTCCGTGAGTTCCACTCTGAATTCAATGGATAGAAACGAATAAGAGATGCCGAAGATTTCTCCAACCGAGTTTTTCGCGGTACCGTTCCGTGTGCATAAGTTTCTTGCCGACGTTCCATTGCACGACGTCTGGGCGGTGGACCTGCCTGGGTTCCGCGGCGGGATCACCCTTGCAGAATTTCTTCGCCGGAGCAATCAGGGCGGAACCAACAGGCTTCCACCCGCGGCTCGCGCGCTCTTCAGTTTTCGGTTCTTTCTTGGACGCATTTTTCGGCTTGAGGCCGAGCCACGGGATGCCGTGGCAGCCTCGTTTGTAAATCGCCTTACGGCAGAAGATCACGCTCGTTCGCTTGTCGCGCCTGGAACTCCGGAAGGACTATTCCATGTTCTCTATCGTTTCGAAAACGAACAGCTACTTGAAATACAAAACCGCACCGTCCATGGCGCGGCCCTCAGTGCCCTTGTGGAAAGGGCTGATGGCTATCGATTCTACTTTGCGGTGTATGTGCTCCAGAACTCATGGATTACGCCGTTCTACATGGGGTTAATCGATCCGTTCCGAAAATCGATTATCTATCCGGCGTTACTGAGGTCCATTCGCGCAGCCTGGGATCAGAGTATGCGGCCGCGCCCCTCGCTGCCTACTCCAGTTTCTGTTCGCAGCGATTGAGCCAGGCTGATTTTTTAGGGAAGGGCGTCCGTCAGCGTGCTGCCTTTGCGGAGTAGGCGCTGGCGAGGACTTGCTCGTAATAACTTTCGTACATGGGAATCACGTCGTTGGCGCAGAATTTTTTCTTGGCGCTGATGCGGGCAAGCTGCCCCATTTCACGGCCGCGGTCCGGCCGCGAAAGCAGGTCAATCGCATACTTGGCCGCGGTCTTCACATCGCCGGGTTCCACCAGGTAGCCGTCGACGCCGTGCTCGATCACTTCCGGAACGCCTCCAACATTCGTCGCGATCACGGGCACCTCGCACGCCATCGCCTCCAGCGCCGCCAGTCCAAATGATTCCAGCTGAGACGGAAGGAGAAATAGGTCCGCCTGCCCCAGTTTTTCCTTAACCCCGTTCTGCTTACCCAAAAACAGCACATCTTTTTCCACGCCCCGGGTGCGCGCCAGCGCTTCCGCCGGCTCGCGGTCCGGTCCATCGCCAATCATCACCAGCTTCGCCGGCATCTTTTCGCGCACTTGCGCAAAAATTTCAATCGCGTCCAGAATGCGTTTCACCGGCCGGAAATTCGAAAGGTGCATCAGGATCGGCTCGCCATCCGGAGCCCACTCCGCCCGCAACTTCGGGTCCGGCTTGCGAACATACAGGTCGCAGTTCACAAAGTTCGGAATTACTTCGATTGGCCGCTTGATCCCAAATTCCTGAATTGTTTGCCGCAGCAGATACCGCGAAATCGAAGTCACCCCATCGCTCTGCTCGATCGAATACCGCGTAATCGGCAAAAAATTCGGGTTATTCCCCACCAAAGTAATGTCCGTCCCGTGCAGCGTGGTGATAAACGGCAGCCGCCGCGGGGCGGCCATCTGCCGGGCCAGCAGCGCGCTTACCGAATGAGGAATCGCGTAGTGGACATGCAGAATATCCAGCGCTTCCTTCTCAAATACTTCCAGCATTTTCACGGCAAGCGAAAGCGTGTAGGGCGAGTGGTCAAACAGTGGATAGGAAACTACCTCCGCCTGGTGGAAATGAATCCGCGGGTCATTGGGGTTCATCCGGATCGGCGGCGCATAGGTGATGAAATGCACCTCGTGGCCCCGGGCGGCCAGCTCCTGGCCAAGCTCCGTTGCCACCACCCCCGACCCACCGTAGGTGGGATACCCTGTGATACCGATGCGCATAGTGAAGTGTGACCCGAACCGTCCACCAAAGTGGCGTACGATGTTGCCTGCCGAATGGTACACCGATTAGACGTAGGGGGAGGGCAGAACGTGACACGCCTGGCAGGGAAAAGTGCGCTGATTACCGGCGGGGGAACCGGCATCGGGCAAGCCATCGCCCTAGCCTTTGCACGAGAGGGGGCACAGGTCGCCGTTGCCGGACGCCGCAAAAACAAACTCGAAGAGACTCTCCGCCTGCTGCAACAGGCTGGTTGTCCCGCACTGGCACTTGAATGCGATGTTACAAAAGCCGCCGATACCATTCGCGCTGTAAAATCCGCCGAAGACGCCTTTGGAAAATTAAACGTTCTGGTCAATAATGCCGGGGCGCTCAGCGTCTCTACGGTGGAAACCATCTCTGAAACCGACTGGGATCAAGTAATGGCCACCAATATAAAGGGGCCTTTCCTGATGTCTCGCGCCGCGCTTCCCGCCCTGCGACGCGCCGGTGGCGGCTCGATTATCAATGTGGGCTCCGTGCTTGGGATGGTCGCCATCCGCGACCGCGCTGCCTATTGCGCCTCCAAGGGAGGCGTCACCATGCTCACCCGCGCTATGGCCCTCGATCACGCCCCAGAGCACATCCGCGTCAACTGCCTTTGCCCCTCCATCGTCGAATCCGAGATGACCCAGAACCTGTTTGCCGAAACCGAAGCCGGCCGTCAGGCCCGCGAAAGCCGCCTCGCCTCGATTCCTCTCGGACGCTTCGGAAAGCCCAACGATATCGCCGGCCTGGCCGTTTTCCTCGCCTCCGACGAATCCTCCTGGATGACCGGAACCGTGATTCCCGTGGACGGTGGAGTGACCGCTTACTGAAAGAGGCCCAATCGAATGTCGCGAAAAATGACCCCGCAGGAAAAGCACGTCACCGAATTGGTTCGCCGCCGCATGAAGGAGAGCAAATCCTCCGAACTGCTCGGCTTTGAAGTCGAGAGCGTTCACGACGGCCGCGCCATCTTTCGCCTCGATGTCCGCCCGCGCCACAAGCAGATTCACAACGTGGTCCACGGTGGAATCCTGGCGGCGCTTGCGGACACCACGGCGGCGATCGCGGCCTATACCGTGATTCCCAAAGGGGTGGAGATTGCAACGCTTGAATTGAAGATCAACTATCTGGAACCGGTGCCGGGAGGCCGCGTGAAGGCCGACGCCCGCGTCTTGCGCAAGGGGCGCAACTTCATCGTCACGGAATGCGAGATATTCAACGAAACCGGCACACTGGCAGCAAAAGCGCTGCTGACCTTTTCAGCGGCTGGGGACAATACCTTGAGGAAATAGAGGCTACTCGTCGCCGCCCTGTGCGGACTCTTCTCCGTCCTTATACACATACTTGACGAAGCGCTTGAAGATCATCAGATTCGGCGCGCCGCTGCGAGTCAGCTTGATGCAGTCGCGGTCGTACCACTCCACGGCCCCACGCAGCTCTTCGCCCGATTCCAGCACCACAACCATCGGCGTGCGCCCCTGCATCTGCTTGACCCAATAGAAGTTCTCCGCGTGCGTCACCTCGGGCGGTGCGGGCTTTTTGCTTGGAACCGGCCCGTTGTTATTGTGCGAGGGCCCGTTGTGCGAGGCGCGGGGCGGCGCCTGATCCTTAACGTCCGCAAAACTGGGACGGTACATGCGGCGGTTCACCATGACTACTCCTTAATCTGATTGGCAAGATTCCTATCGTGTGATGCACTGCGCGGGCGTTGGGTTTCGTTTATTATGACGCGGCAAACCGAATAAAGATAGACGGGTCAGCGCGAAAGAGGCGAAGTGGCTGGGGCAAGCGAAAGCGACGCGGCAAGTGCATCCATTCCAAGCTGGCGGTTCAGATTTCGCCGCGCGCCTGCCGCCATTTCGTCAACTCCCGATATCGCGCGCATCACCCACTCCGAATTCACCGACCGGGCGAGGGCCTCAAGTTCTTTACGCAGGTGCGGGTTTCGAAGTTGCGGCGTCTTCAGCCCCGCGCTCAGTTCCAGCAGGTCCGAAAGCAGACCGTAAAAATCGCCGAGCACATCTTCATTCGACGATTCACGATCTTTCGCAAGCTGATTGCTGGCTGCGAAGAGTTGCGAGAACCCCTGTCCCCTCGCCGCATGTTCCAAAATCCGTAGAATCGCCCGCCGCCGTTCCACCACCGCTTCTACATTCATCTCGGTCGCCAGGCCCGGACTGCCTTCGGAAAGTTGCGCGGCTAGCTTGATGTCGGCGGGTTTCAGCGTACCTTTTGACTTCAAGATGCTCTCAACCTCCGCCTGCGGCAGCGGCGCAAAATGAAATTGCATGCAGCGCGAAACAATGGTGGGCAGCAGATTGAATGGAGAGGGCGCCGTCAGGATCAGCGTTGCCGAGCCGGGTGGCTCTTCCAGAATTTTCAGAAAAACGTTCGAAACATCGAAGCGCATCGTCTCCGCGCCATCCAGGATAAATACTCTTCGCCGTCCCATGGGCTGAAAATAGGCCGCACGCTGAACCGCGCGAAGCTGCCCGATGCGCAACACAGGCCGCGCCACGGGACTCTTAAGCCGCACAGGGTCCGGTACCATCACCCACACATCCGGGTGGCTCTGCAGAATCAGCGGCACGCGTTCCACGGTCGCCGCGTCCGCGCTCTCTCCGCGCTCCGCCAATCCCTGCGCGATCAAGTCATCGGGGTTGGCCAGCAGCCCGATCCGCTGGCAGGTGGCGCACTCCCCGCAGAAATCGTCCTTCATCCGTTCGCAGTTCGCCGCCTGCGCGAACATTCGCGCCAGCGTGAATTTCCCCACGCCTCGCGGCCCCGTGAAGAGCATCGCGTGGGGCACGCGCTCGGCCCGCAACGCGCCTCTCAGCGCGGCCACCATCGCTTCGTTCCCCAGAAATTCGGAGAAGCCCATCGTTCAGCCCTTTTTCCAGCTCTCGATCAGAGGTTTCACGGCCTGCAGACACTCGTTCGCGATATCTTCCGGCATACGCAATCCGTTGTTCCCGGAATCGAAGCACTGGACCGTGGCCCACGGCCGGCTGCGCGACATCATGTCGTACATCTCCGCCGCGTCTTCCAGATGCCGCAGGTTTTTTTCCAGGATGTCGTGTTTGGCGGCCGTATATTTGCGTTCGGTTTTTTTCGCCACTAGTTTCTGCGCCTGGCTCGGCGGCACCCGCAGGTAAAGGATCAGGTTCTCACGCGGCAGCCCGTAAACGGAATATTCCAGATGCTCGATCCAGCGCAGGAACTCCGCTCGCTTCTCCGGCTTTGCCAGGGCCACCTGGTGGGCGAGGTTGGAACCGATGTAGCGGTCAACAAGAACGATCTTGCCTTCGCTGAGGGAAGACTCCAGCCGCGGCTTGGCTTCGAATCGGTCCCCGGCATAAAGCAGCGCGGTGAAGTGCGGGTCTATGCTCTCGAGCGGCCCGAAATCCCCGTTCAGGAATTTTCCCACCATCGTGCCGAACCACGATTCGTACTGGGGAAATCCGGTGGAATAAACCTTGTAGCCGAGGCCTTGCAGGGAATGTTCGAGGAGCTTGGCCTGCGTGTGTTTTCCGCTACCGTCGATTCCTTCGATAGCGATCAGCAATCCGCGTTTTGTCATGTCTCCCGTGTTGGTAGGGGCAGGCCACCAGTGCACACAGTGTATCGCAGAAAGAGCGGCCCGCAATGTTCTCTTGCCCAGGACTGCGCTTCATCGTCCACGGGGAAGCGACCAGCCCCATGTTAGGATTTTATGGATCGATCATGGCGGCCGCCTCAACAATCCGTGAAAACCTTCAGCAGGTCCAAGAGAGAATTGCGGACGCAGCGCGCCGCGCCTCGCGAAAACCAGAAGGGATTTGCCTCATCGGTGTTTCCAAAACGCATCCTGCGGAAGCGATTCGCGAAGCCTCCGATGCCGGTCTCCTCCATTTTGGAGAAAACCGCGTCCAGGAGTGGGAAGGGAAACTCGGTGCGCTCGCTGATCTTTCGGCTACCTGGCATCTGATCGGCCACTTGCAAAGCAACAAGGCGGCCCGCGCCGCGAAAGCGTTTCACTCCGTCGATTCGGTGGACGACTGGTCTCTGGCCCAGCGGCTCGATCGCGCCCAGGCAGAGAAGGGAACCAGTGCACAGCTTCGCATCCTCATCGAGGTCCACATGGGTGGCGAAGAGTCAAAGAGCGGCGTCTCTGAATCGGATTTGCCGGAGCTTGCCGAGCGTGTGCTGACACGCGTGCATCTGGATTTCGCCGGACTCATGTGCATTCCACCCTTCCGCGAAAATCCCGACGATGTCCGCCCGTTTTTCGAATCTCTTCGAAAACTCAAGGAGCATCTCGAGTCGCGGCTCGGCAAAGCTCTTCCTGTGTTGTCCATGGGGATGTCCCACGATTTCGAGGCAGCGATTCTCGAAGGTTCGACGGAAGTCCGCATCGGCACCGCGATTTTTGGTATCCGTCCGAAGAATGTCTGAATCAAACAAACTGAAACCGATCATTTCCTGGGAGAGCCCATGACGCTTTTTGCGCCGTTGCAGTTGCGAGAGTTGCAGCTGAAAAACAGAATTGCCGTCTCGCCGATGTGCGAATATTCCGCCAAAGACGGGCATCCCGGCCGCTGGCACCTGGTGCATCTCGGCAGCCGCGCTGTCGGCGGCGCAGCCTTGGTGATGACCGAGGCGACCGCTGTTCAGGCCATCGGCCGCATTTCGCCCTGGGACACCGGCATCTACCTCGACGCGCACATAGAATCGTGGAAGGCCATCGCCGATTTTGTTCGTGAACAGGGCGCTATCCCCGGCATGCAACTCGCTCATGCGGGCAGAAAGGGAAGCACCGCCGCGCCCTGGCTTGGCGGAAACAAAATCTCTCCGAACGAAGGCGGTTGGGTTCCCGTTGCCCCCAGCGCAGTGGCCTTCGATACCAACTATCCGGATCCGAAAGAACTCGCCATCGGAGAGATCGAACAGGTCGTCGAAGATTTTCGCGCCGCCGCGCGCCGTGCACTAAAGGCTGGCTTTCAGGTCGTGGAGGTTCACGCCGCGCATGGCTATCTGGCGCACGAATTTCTTTCCCCGCTTTCGAATCTGCGCACCGACGAATATGGCGGCAGCTTTGAGAATCGCGCGCGATTCCCGCTGCGCGTGGCGCAAGCCGTGCGCGAAATCTGGCCCGAAAAATGGCCGGTGTTCGTCCGCATCTCCGCCACAGACTGGAAAGACGGCGGCTGGGATTTGCCGCAAAGCATCGAGCTTTGCAAGCGATTCAAAAATCTCGGCATCGATCTTGTGGATGTCTCCAGCGGCGGCCTGGTGCCCGGCGTGAAAATTCCCCTCGGGCCCGGCTACCAGGTGAAGTTCGCTGCCGCAATCCGCAGCGAGGCAGGCATCGCCACAGGCGCGGTTGGAATGCTCACTGACCCCGCGCAGGTCGAAACCATCCTCTCGACGGAACAGGCAGACTTGGTTTTTCTGGCCCGCGAACTTTTGCGCGACCCCTACTGGCCCCGCCGCGCCGCCCAGGAACTCGGCGCAAAGCTCAAACCGCCCGTCCAATACGAACGCGCCTGGTAATCCGTGCCGGCTCTTATTTCTCGCACCCTGCAATTCAGCAAAAGTTTTATCCGCACCGCAAAAATTGTCATCCTGAGAGGCGCGCCGTTTGCGCCTCGAAGGATCTCAACTCAAACCAATTTCAATGTCTCGTCCGTCAAGCTAAGCCATCCGATAGTTCCCCTGCCCGGGGCAATGAGACTACTCTGATAAGTATGGACTTCCTGGAAATCTCCGACGACCCCGCCCGCGGCACCATGACGTTCAACGTCCGAGTCCAGCCCCGCGCCAGCAAGAATGAGATCGCCGGTGTCCTCGGCGGCGCGATGAAAGTTCGTCTCTGCGCGCCGGCCATTGAAAACCGCGCGAACGAAGCGCTGGTCGCGCTCCTCTCCGATCTTTTGAAAACCCCAAAATCCGCTGTTAGAATCCAGAGCGGCCAGCACGGGCGCAATAAACGGGTGGAGATTCGCGGCGTCACCCGCCGGCAGATTCTCGATCTCCTCCGCGAGGAAGCATAGGCCGCGATCTAAAATCCCTGGTAACACGGGCGAATGCAGAGGTCATGAGCGCAAACATCGAATCCATTCAGAAAGAACTCCGGGCCGCGAAACTCGACGGCTGGCTCTTTTACGATTTCCGCGGACGTGATCCCATCGCTCTTCGCATCCTCTCGCTTCCCGATGGCATGCGCACGCGCCGCTGGTTTTATTTTATTCCCGCCAAGGGCGCGCCCAAGAAACTTGTCCACAAGATCGAGGCACAGTCGCTCGCCGCTCTTCCCGGCGAAACGCTTTATTTTTCCGCGCAGGAAGAGTTGCGCGGCAACCTGAAAAAGATGCTCGGCCGCGCGAAAACCGTCGCCATGCAGTACTCCCCAAAAAACGCGATCCCCTATGTCTCCATGGTGGATGCGGGCACGATCGAACTCGTCCGCAGCACTGGCGTTAAGGTCGCCACATCCGCCGACCTCGTTCAGAAATACGAAGCCTGCTGGAGCAAGGCGCAACTCGAATCCCACCTCGCCGCCGGGCGCGCCATCGACAAAATCGTCCAGCAAGCCTTCGCCCTCGCCGGGCAATCGGTCCGCGACAAAAAGAATCTCACCGAGTACGACCTCCAACAGTGGATTCGCAAACGCTTCGACGAAGAGGGCCTCACAACCGAGGAAGGGCCCGACGTCGCCGTGAATCAAAACGCCAGCGATCCCCATTACGGCCCGTCGCGCGATTCCTCCGCCTCGATCAAGGAAGGCGATCTGCTTCTCCTCGACGTGTGGGGCAAGCAGAAAGCCGCGGGCAGCGTGTATTACGACATCACCTGGGTCGGCTATCTTGGCGCAAAAGTGCCAGACAAGTTCGCCAAAGTTTTCAAGGTCGTGCGCGAAGCCCGCGACGCCGCCGTCGAGTTGATTCAGAAGTCCATCAAATCCGGCAAACCCCTCCAGGGTTGGCAGGTGGACAACGCATCGCGCCGCGTCGTCGAAAAGGCCGGCTATGGAAAATATTTCTTTCATCGCACCGGCCACAACATCGGCCAATCCGTTCATGGCAATGGCGTCAACATGGACGGTCTCGAAACCCACGACGCTCGCCACCTGATTCCGGAAACCTGCAACTCCGTCGAACCGGGAATCTACTTGCCCGAATTCGGCATCCGCAGCGAAGTGGATGTGTATATCGACGAAAAGGAAGCGAGTGTCACGGGCGCAATCCAGCAGGAGATTTTGGCCCTGCTTGCCTAGCGTTTTTCGCCGGGAGAGTCATGGAAGAACCTCTACAGAATCCGTCAATCGAGCACCCGCAGTCCGCTCCGCCGGCAAAAGCAGCGCCTGCTCCCAGTGAATCACGCGCCCTGGTTTGCGGCATCGCCGGATGGCTCTTGCCCGGGTTGGGTCACGCGATGCAGAAGATGTGGGGCCGCGCGCTGGTTGTCTTCTTCGCTGTCGGTTTGCTCGCCGGCGCCGGTGCGTCCATGAAGGGAAACGTTTTCACTCGCCAAGGCAACGATGCATTTGACACGCTCGGCTACATCGCCGACCTCGGCACGGGATGCTTCTACTTTATCGCCCGGGCCATCGAAACCAAGGGCGCCGACGTTTCCCACGCCGGCGGCGATTACGGCACTCGCCTCCTCGCTACCGCCGGCGTCCTCAATCTTCTGGCCGCGCTTCACGCCTACGAAGCCGCCCGGGGACGCAAAGCATGACCAGCGTTTTCTCTCTCGAGCTCACCCACTTCCAGGCATTTTTGCTTTTTGCAGTGGTAATTTCTGTGGCTTTCGGATTCCTTGGCCGCCGTCGCCCAAAAGACCGCGTGCGCTACATCCTCTGGTCGCTGTTTCTATTTTTGCTGGTCGGCGTGGGCATCGGCTGGGCAATGTTCCCCTTCTCGCGCTGAAAATTTCCAGACACATTCGATTCGCTGCGAATTGACAGCGATTTTCAGCGAGTGCTATCGTCATAAAGCAGGGCCGAGGTAGCTCAGTGGTAGAGCAGTCGATTCGTAATCGACAGGTCGTGGGTTCAACTCCCACTCTCGGCTCCATTCTTTTTTCCGCAACCCTGTTGCCCTCAAAGTAATCCGGACAGCTGTCGTAGGCCTTCTACTTTTATGCATGCAACAATTTTGGAACGCAAGGTAAGTCCCTTACAGACTGAGTGCCATCTGCTATAGTTTCGTCCGAAGTTACCTGCACAAGGAGACTTTCCTTCATGCTCCGGGCCCCACTCCTCTTTCTGGTTCCTATTTCCGCCGTTTCGCTCAGCCTGCTTCCGTCCGCGCTCGGCACCGACCATCCCAAACCTGCCGCGCAAGTACTGGCCCAATGGAGAGCCTCCATCCCCATACAGGCGCCAGTGGCCATGGGGACGGGACGATCCGCGCTTTCCACAACGCTAGGTGGTTCCCCAAATGCATCTATTGCCAACCCGGTGCTTCCGCCCTCGCCTACGTCTCCAGCAACGTTCAAAAATGGCGTCGCCATCCCTATCACGGGGACTGCCGCAGGCACTGTTTTCCAAAACTTTTTGGTTGAATGGGCTCCCGGTCTGGATGCGACGTCAGGCTGGCAAACTACCGGCGTGACGCTCGCAGGCGGAGGATCTTCTCCCGTCACGAATGGCCCACTGGCAACTTGGGACACGTCTTCCGTTACGAATGTCGGCTACTACACCATCCGCCTCACCGTAACTATTTCCAACTCGCCCTTCCAGGCTCTCACGATGGTCTACCTCGAGCCCGATCTACTATCCGCAAATTGGCCGCAATTCTTCAACCTTGGCCCGGCGCTTGGGGCAGGAGTAATTCCCGCAAGGAATGCCGATGGGACTTTCCGGCTGGTGATGGAATCTCCTGCAGGACCTTTCTCCACTGGCGGACAGTTTTGGACTCTTCCTCTGAACGGCACAGCCCAGCCCACGGCCCACAAGAGCAATGGAAGTTTTATGCAGCCATCGGTGGCCGATTTCAACGCCGGGCAAGGCGACGGTGCCATGGTGGTTGATTTCATCACCGGCACGCCAGTCGTCAGCAATCTTGAGTTCTTTCAGAAGGCCGGCCTATTCAGCACGCTAGCCAGTAGCCCGAACCTCTGGAGCGTGGGAAGTCAGCTCGTTGTTGAAGACCTGGCTGGAGATTCCAACTGGGAGACAGTTGGTTATGGCATCGACTACACCAATCAGGTGGCCGAAATTTCCGCGTGGCGGGCGGACGGCACGCAACTCAACGGCACTTTCCCGCTCCAAGTGCCATTCGTAAATCCCAGTGACGGGCGCCTCAACCGAAATCCGCTTCTTGTGGGCGACGTCAACGGTGACGGCAAAAAGGAAATCGTTGCCATGGAAGTACTGTCCCCCACAACATTCTCCCTGGCCCTATTTACCGAGGAGGGCTCCCCTCTGACGTGGCAAGTTCCCACCCTTCCCGGCACACCCGTCGTGATGGCCGCGGCGGACCTCGACAACAATGGCAAGCTTGAAACAATTCTCGCTGCCAATACGGATTCTCAGACTTTTCTCCATGTCTTTCAGCCTGACGGAACTGAGCGCCCGGGATGGCCACTCACGCTATTCAATTCCAATATGGCCAGTCAATCCTATCTCGCTGTTGGCGACCTGAATCAAGACGGTAAGAAACAGATCGTGTACGCGCACGAATCATTCCTCTACGTCTTAAAAAGTGACGGGTCGAACTTTTCTGCAGCCTGGCCCCTTCAGGCCTCCCCTGCGAATGAAAGTTTTGGCTACAATGCGGTCGCCATCGGCGATGTGGATGGAGACGGCTTTCCGGAAATTGTGACCGTGCTGAATACGCTCTCCGGCAATTCGGATCCCTTCTTCGCCCTGGGAAGCTACGCGGACCAGAAACTTCTGGCTATCCGAAGGGACGCCACCATTTCGAAATCCTGGCAGTTGAATGCCGGCAACGGTTGCTGGCTGCAGTTCTGGCCTACGCCCGCAATTGGCGATTTTGATCAAGACGGTGTTACGGATATAGCTGTCGCATTTCAAGTGGGCGCAGGGGCTTGCCCTACTGCCTCATCGGGTGTTGTCACTGTTCTCAGCACTGGCGCGAAGTTCAATCCGGGTCTGAATGACTGGCCACTCGTCCGGCATGACCCCAGGAACACCAGCGTGCTCCTTTGCTCGGATTTTTGTGTTGGCGCAAGTTCTCCGCAAACCGTAACCGCTGGTTCTACCGCCAGCTACTCCCTCACCATCACTCCCAACGAGTTGCCCTACACAACGGCGATTACTGGCTTTACGTGTGCAGGTTTGCCCACCGGGGCGTCTTGTAATTTCAATCCTTCGTCTATAACGCCCGGCGTGGCCAGCACAAGCTCCCTCAACCTCTCCATCTCCACAACCTCACGCATTCTTGCGCAGGCTGGGCCGCCTTCCACTTCGCCACGCTTCCTCTTGGCCACGTGCTTCGTCGCCGGCGGCCTGGCCTTAGTTCCGCTCTTCGTCGTCCCCAACAAGCGCCCTGGCAGCAGACGCACAGCGTTTCTGGTATTTCTCGTGATTAGCTCGTTGCTGGGCGCGAGTTGCGGTGGAGGCGGGTCAAGCGGATCGCAGCAGAATCCCAACGGCACTCCCTCTGGCACGTACTCCATCATCGTGTCTGCCACCGGCGCCTCGAAGATTGCCAGGACCGCGAACCTGAAGCTAACCGTCAACTAACTACTCGCGAGGACGGAGCCAACAAGCGGGTTGCGCCACGATTTCCCCAATCAACATGAGCGACCGGAAATTTTGCTCAATCCGGTGAATCCCTTTATCGAGACCAGAATTATCCGGGGAGCTGGCGAGGGGAATACCTTACCTTTTCACGGTTGAATCAATCCGTTTCGAATTGCGTAGCGCACCAGGCTGGCCGTCTCGTGGATATCCAGCTTCTTCATCAGCCGCGCGCGGTGAGACTCCGCTGTCTTCACGCTGATCCCCAGCTGTGTCGCGATATCTTTTGTGGATTTGCCTTCTCCCACCAGTTGCAGCACCTGCCGCTCGCGCCCCGAAAGCGGATTGGTCGCGACATAGCTCTTCGCGAGATATGCATCCACCACGGCGCGGGAAATCTTCGGGCTCAGATATACCGAACCGCGGCACACTTCCTGAATCGCGTGAATTAGGTCGGATCCGGCCTGATTCTTCAGGACGTAGCCCTTCACTCCCGCCCGCAGCGATTCCGTGACGTATTGCTCTTCATCGTGCTGCGTCAGCAAGATCACTTTTGTTTTCGGAGAGGTCTTCTTCAGTTCGCGCGCCGTATCTACGCCATTCAACACGGGCATGCTGATATCCACGATGGCAACATCGGGGTTGGTTTCCACCACCGAGCGCAACGCTTCCTGGCCGTTCGAAGCTTCGGACACGACCTGGTACCCTTGTTTCTCCAACAGCGCGCGCAATCCTTGCCGAATCAGCGCATGGTCATCCGCTAGTAATATTCGTATAGGCATAGCCTTGGGGCCAGACTAGATATTCCGCGGGAACGCTACAATCCGGTGCGCTCCGGGGTTTTTGGAGGGGTAAAGACCTGAGCTAACGCGGGCTTGATTTCCTGAAACTTGCTTTTGAAAAATTTAGGCAATGCACTTCACTCTGATCGAGGCACACCCAATCTCCCCGATCCGCGGCTCACCATCACTTGCTTACGGCTGAATCAATCCCCGGCGCACCGCGTACCTCACCAGGCTCGCCGTCTCGTGAATATTCAGTTTTTGCATCAGCCGCATTCGATGCGATTCCGCCGTCTTCACGCTGATCCCCAGCACCGACGCCGTATCCTTCGTCGACTTTCCTTCCGCAATCAATTGCAGCACCTGCCGTTCGCGAGCCGTCAACGGGTCCGCCGGCCGTTCCGACTTGTTCCGGTAAGCTTCCATCACCGCGCGCGAAATCCCCGGGCTCAGGTAAAACTCACCCCGGCCGACTTGCCGGATGGCTTGGATCAGGTCGTTCGCCACCTGGCTCTTCAAGACGTAGCCTTTGACTCCTGCCTCCAGCGCCTCGTGAATGTATTGCTCTTCTTCATGCTGGGTCAGCAGAATCACCTTGGTCTTCGGGGCGCTGCGCAATAGTCCCCGCGCGGCATCAATGCCGTTCAGTGTCGGCATGCTGATGTCCATGATCGCAATGTCCGGCTGGTGAGCCTCGGTCAAGCGCACGGCATCTTGCCCGTCAGAAGCCTCCGCCATCACCTGAAAGTGCTCCCGCTCCAGGAGGGATTTCAGTCCCTGCCGGACGAGGACGTGGTCATCTGCGAGTACGATTCGAGTTGGCATCGCTAGCCTCCAATGGAAGTCGAATGGAAATCTCGGTCCCGTGGCCCGGGCGCGATTCGATCTGCAGTGTTCCGCCGATGGCGCTTACGCGTTCACCCATGGCGACAAGCCCCAACCCCTTTCGCGATCCCCCGGAAGCTCGGCGCATGTTGAATCCCGCGCCGTCGTCCCGGATCGAGCAGCACTGCGTCAGATCCTCTCTCCATGCCCGGACCCACACATTTCTCGCTTTCGCGTGTTTCATCGCGTTCGTCAGAGCCTCCTGCACGATGCGGTACAGCGTTGTTTCGGTGTTCGTCGCCAGGCGCCCGGAAACCGTCGCATCAATGTGAATCGGCAGATTTGCGCGTTTCGAAATTCCGTCCGCCAGAAACCGAATCGCTGGAATCCAACCCAGGTCGTCCAGAATCGTCGGCCGAAGTTCATGCGAATACCGCCGCAGATGTTTTTCCACTTCGTTCAACATCTCTTTGATTCTGGTGAAGTGCGCTTGCTGCTCTTCTGGCATTCCCAGTGCCACTTCCGTCAGGGCAAGGTGGACCGCAACCAGGAGCTGCCCCGCTTCATCGTGCACTGCATACGCGATGCGCTTGATCTCCTCCTCCAGAGTTTCGTTCAGCTGCCGCAATGCCTTTACGGCATCCTGAAATCCCCGGTGCGCCATCTCATACGGCGAGGCGCACTCCGCCAGAAATTCGCCGCTGACCCGGAGCAGCTCTTCTTTGCGCCGTTCTCCCTCCGCACCACGCATCAGCCCGATCACCGCCTGGTGGTGCAAGGCAGCCAACTCCACCATGCTTAGCTGCTCTTGCAGAGCCCGCCGGCCCAACTCGTACGCGCGTCCTAACGCTTGCTCGCCTCTTTCCGCCGCGTAACTGCACAGAGCGGTCCGGTACTGCTCCTCAAAATTCTCTGCTTTCCCCCTCCGGCGCGTCGCTGTCTTCATGGATTAATCCCCGTCAGCCGCGCCACCAACACCAGCGCGTCATCGCTCCGGTTGCGAAACTTGCTCAGAATTCGATCCGCCGCCCTCTGCGGGTTCTCCCGCGCGCTCAGGCCCGTCGAAAAGTCGCTCTGGATTCCATCCGTGGCAAACACCACCGTGTCGCCCTGCGATACGGGCAGCACGCTCGCCTGAAGCGAGGGCAGCTTGGAGCCCACCACACCGGCGCGAAGCAGAAGCGACTCCTGCATGTTTCCTTTTTTTGTATCCGCCCGCAGCAGCATGCCCTGGACATTGCCGACTCCGATCCACGTCAGCATTTTTTGTTCGGGGGAAATGAAAGCCATGCTCAGCACCACACCGCGCGTCCCCTTCAATTTCTCGTGGCAGCGTTCCACCAGCGATATCACCGGTTCGTCGGCTGAATTTCGCAACAGGGCCGCCGCCGTCCTGGCGACCTCGGCAGCCTCTTCCCCATGTCCGATCCCGTCAATCACGGCGATCAGAACCCCGTTCTGATTGCAACACACCATATGCATGTCGCCGGACTCGCCTTCTCCCACATGCGCATGCTTCGCCAATCCGTATTCCACCATCGGATGGTTTATTGTCTCCACTTCTTCACCGCCACCTTAGTCCCTTTGCCGGGTTGAGAATAAATCTCAAACTCGTCCATCAGCCGGCGCACCCCAGGCAGTCCGAGCCCCAGGCTTCCGGAAGTCGAAAAACCGTCGCGCAAAGCCTGGTGGACATCAGAGATTCCCGGGCCATCATCGGCCGCGATGACCTGGATTCCCACTCGGCTTGATCCGTGGATTCCTTTCAGCTTGATTTCACCGGTCCGCGCGTAGGACACGATATTGCGCGCCAGTTCGGAAATTGCGGTCGCAATCAGCGTGGCATCGCCGGAGGAAAAGCCAAGTTCGCCCGCCAGCACCCGTCCCTTTTGGCGGGCTACGACGATATCCTGGTCGGAGTTGATTTCCACTCGAATTTCCCCAACCGACACAATCGCTCACCCTTAGTTTGTGATTTTGAACTTTTCGTTTAAGTACGCCAGGCCTTCTTCCAGATCCAGCGCGGTCGCCACGCCTTCCAGCGTCAATCCGAGCTGCACCATCGCAAACGCCACTTCGGGCTGGATCCCGACGATCACCGTTTCCGCGCCGCGCAACCGGATCATGTGGGCAATTTCGCGCAGGGTCCGCGATGCAAATGAGTCCATCACATCCATCGCCGTGACGTCCACGATCACCGCTCGTGACCTGAACTTCACCACCTGCTGCACCAGTCCCATCCGCAATTGATTTAAATCGGCGTCGGAAAGCGCTGCTTGAAAAGTCGCAATCAGAAACGCTCCCTGTTTGAGAATTGGGACTTCCACTGGCTTTTTCCTCCGCCCGGATTAATTCGGCTCTGTGATGGACGCTACTTTGTATCCCAACAATCTTTCCGCTTGCTCGATACCGCCTTGCAGGTCGCCGACCGTGTTCATCTTTCCCAAGTCCACGCCGATCGTCACAAGGGTCTGCGCGATTTCGGGCGAAAGGCCCGTCACGATGACGGTCGCGCCGAGCAGCCTCGATGCTTCCACCGTCTGCACCAAGTGGTTTGCCACTGTAACGTCCATCGCCGCCACACCCGTGATATCGATCACCACGACTTTCGCGCGGTTGGTGCGAATTCCGCGCAACAGCTGTTCTGTTAATTGCCGCGCGCGTTGCGGGTCGATCACGCCGATGATCGGCAGAATCAGCAGCCGTTCGCGAACCTGCAGCACCGGCGTCGAAAGTTCACGAATCGCTTCCTGCTGCTGGCGGATAACGCGTTCGCGCTCTTGCACGAAGCCGACCGCCACCGTGTTCGCGATGCGGTTTGCAGCCGGCTCGTACGCATCCAGAATGCGGTTCAACTTTTTGAAATCGGTCTGGTATTTCGCGAAAAGAGACCGGGCCAGCACGTCGCGCAGCAGCAGCACGATCCCCACGACTTCGTGCGTTTCGACACCTCGGGGAATAATGCGTTCGGAAAGGTTTCGCGCGTAAGCTTGCAGCGCTTCGAAAGCTTCCGTTTCCAGCGCTTCCACGTAGCTGTCGTACACCGACGTCGCTTCCGCGAAAATTTCTTCCTTGGTCATCGCCGTCAGCAGGCGCGTTTCCGAAATGCGCACCACCCATTCCTCGCGCAATTGCGTTCGGTTTTGCCGAAGGTGGGCGACCAGCTCGCGAAGCAGCTCTGATGGCTCTTCTGTGCGCTTCAGCTCCGGGTCCGGGGTGTTGCTGTCTCGCTTCGCCATGAAGGTCTTCTCCTGGGCGCAAATTGTCCGTCGCCGGCGCAATCCACGGTCTATATCCGATAGGGACTTGACAGTGAATACCATCGGAAACCCAGTTCCTCAATCAAGTAAACTACCCCAAGTCGCCTCAGGTAAACACCTTAGTATCTTGTCGGGCGGATGCGGACCTGAGTTGGCTCACCTTTTAGTAACATATGTAAATACAATTAATTACGGGAATTCTTCAGATTCATCGGTGGTCAGGTCCAATTGTCCAGCGGACCCTTAAACCCTCGAGCCTCCGAAATTCACCGGATTTTCAAACCGTGTCCCATTTTGGTATGGCGCCCACTCCCCACTTTTTGGTCGTACCCAAGGATGCCTGGTCTCCTACACAGCGGCTCTCCCGGCAGCCTGGGACGACTCCTTCGCTCGTCCCGTTGCGGGTTCCGGCCCCGCCCACGCGCGACGAAGTTCCTCCGCTCGGCGGATCACCCGTTCCGTCAGGTCTTGGGAAGGCAAGACAATCCGCGCGGAATCCTTCTTTGCGTTCACCGGGAAAATTTCCAACCCCTCCAGTTTTTCGATCACCTGCTTCATCGCCTTGTCGGGATTCCGCAGGAATTCCGTGCTCCTGATCCGCGTGAAAATCCATCCCATGCGTTCCAGCACAGACTGCCGCTCCATGTCCTCAGGAATCTTCTCCAGCGGATGATAGCGGTCGCCATCGCACTCAATCGCCACGCGCCGGCGCTCGCCCTCCACCACCAAATCGATCCGGAACGCCCCGACGCGCCATTGTGGCTGCACCCGATACCCGGCTGCCAGCAACCGCTTCATCACCTCGCGCTCAAAAAGAGATTGCGCCCGATTTTCCTTTTCTTCCAGCGCCCGCATCAGGTGACTGGGGTCCTGGGCGTGTTCGATCAGTTGCCGCCGCAAATCGTCGGCCTTTAAATCATTTTGCGGGCTCAGCGAATGCACCACCCACATCTGATCCCGCGCGCGGCTTGCGGCCACGTTAAACCGCTGCTTGAACAATTCCTGGTCGCGCAGCGAAAGCGGCCCGTGTTGCGCCGTATCCACCAGCGAGATAAACACAACGTCGCGCTCGTCGCCCTGGAATTGCGCCGCATTCCCGCACAGCAGGCGGTGGTGCTCGCAAAGATCCGGCGAAAGATGCTTCCTCAATAGGTTGTCGATCTCCAGCGCTTGCTCGTCCCCCACCAGCGAAACCACTCCAAAGCTTGTCGGCCGCCCCGCCTCATTTTTCTGATACTCCGGTTGCTCCATCGCGGCCTTCAGCAGGGAAGCAATGCCAATCGCTTCCTGCCGATTGATTTTGCCGTCGCGGCTCGACCCGCCGACCCGGTACGCAACGGTGTGCGGGCGGACCTGCACGCGGCTCGCGTCCCGCAGCGGCTTGATCCGTTGGTCGTAGGAAATCATGTTGCTGAACTGGATGATCTCCGGAACGCAGCGGAAATGCTCCACCAAACAAGTTGTCCCACCGAAGGATTGCCGCGCCAGGTCGTAAATCGAAATCTGGCCGTCGTAGAGGTCCGCGTTCGGCACTCCTTGCAGGTATTGGAAAATAAGGTTTTGAATGATCCCCAGGTCCTGGCCCACTGCCGATGGACTCACCTGTTCGTGATCTCCAACCACCAGCGCGGTCTTTCCAAGGTACAGCGCCACCAGCGCCATCACGTCGCTCTGGCTCGCTTCGTCAATGATCACTACGTCGAACCGCGTGCTGCACGGATCGAAATTCTCCACCACGCGCGACAGCGGCATCACCCACACGGGAACCGCGCTCCGGCATTCCGACATTTTCCGCGCCGCTTCCGCGCGCAGCAGCGATACACGAATTCCGTGACCCTTTCCGATCCGCCGAATCGTGTCCAGCCAACCCACCAGCGCCTGCCGCTGCCGCGAAGAAGTTCGCCGCGCCTGCGCCGACCACGCCCGCGTGTCAATCAATCCAACCGTTACTCGCCGCAACTGCTCTCGCAGCTTTTCACTCTTTGCCTGCAAACTCTCAATGGAAACTCCGGCGCGGCGCTCCAACTCATCGTTCAGTTGGCGCCAGGTCCACGCTACAGCTGGGTCGCGCGGCGGCTCGCCGCGCCCGTGCACCCCCGTGCGATTGCGAATCGCCCCCGCCCATGAGGGCGCAGCGCTTTCCAGCTTCCCCAACAGAGTTTTTCGCAAATCCAAATCCGCTTGCTGGCTTTTCAGTTCCAGCAGCCGTTCATAAGCTTCCCGGTATTGGCTCGAATCCTCGTCAATCACGGACGCCAGCAGTTTCGCCGTTGCCTTCGACGATTTTGCCGCCCGCCCGGCCAGTTTCAGCTCGGCTTTCAAGTCGCGCAGTTCTTCCTCGATCTGCAACAATTTCTGTTTCTTGATGCGCGATTCCAGAATGGGGAGCAGGGAATCCGTCACTGCCTTTCCGATCCGCACAAGTTCCCCATGCGGCCCCACGACCGCCGGCTGCTCCGCCAGAAACTTCTCCCACTTGAAATCCAGATCGATCAGCTGTTCCTGCAAAGGCATCCACGCGTGTTCGTGCCAGCCCAGGCATTCTTCCAGGGCCTCGCAATACTGCATCAATGTTTTTTCAACTTCCGCGCCCATCTCTGCGGAAGCTGGTGCCCCCAGCGTCGCCATCTGCCTGTCCCAACGCCCGCAAAGTTCCTGGCGCAACTTCTTCAGCCGCGCCAATTTCATCAACGCGATGAAATGCTCTGAATTCCGGGGCTGCGCGGTGTTCACCTGCGCAGATTCTATGACCTGGCCCCACGCCTTATGCGTGAAAAGCGTGAACGATCCCAGTTTTCCGCCAGTCTCCAGATGCGCCAGAATTTCGCCTGCAATCCTCTCCTGGTCCTCATACGAGATTTTGTCAGCCAACATGGGGCCGTACTTGACGAACGATTCTTGCCCGTTGGCTGCATCGCGATGCACCAGCCGCACAAATTCCACCAGTTGCTCCCACGGCTTCCGGTGCGCTCCGCCATACTTCCCGGCGTACACAGCCTCCAATTTCCACTTTTCATTTCCGCTCAACGGCTCCACGGCCTGCGTCAAACTCGCCGCCAATCCTTCCAGTTCCTCCGGACTCCCCTCCGGCGCTCCGCTCTTCCACAACTCCGCGCGCAGTTCCAATTCTTCCATGCTCAAACGGTTTCGCTCGTTCAGCGAAGCCTCAAACTCTTCCGGCCTCGGCAGCTCGTGCAGTTCCGGCAAGTGCCCCGCCAGTTCCACCTCGTCCTCGCGCGAAAGGGAAGTGTTCGTCCGGTACAAATCGGCTAACTCGCCCGGAGCGAGCGGCAGCGGAGCCACCGCGGCGACCGGGCCCGGAATCCACCCGAGCGTCTCTTTTTCTTTCGCCACGCTGCGTGCCGCATCCGCCGGAGGCCACGTCTTGCCCGCAATCACAATATCGCGGTATTCGTCGCCTCGCGCCTCGGCCAGTTGTTTTCGAATCTCTTCCAACTTCTTCAAAATCTCGCCGCGTTCCGCTTCCAGTTTCTTCGCTTCCACTTCCAGCGACGCCGCGTCGGCACGCGAAAGCCTCTCCGCGATGGACCCGACGGCGCTCTCCAGTTGCTTGCGGCTTTCCAGATCGCTCTCCAGCAGGCTCACGCACAGCGGCCGCAACTCCGGCACAATATGGTGCCGCACCATGCGCAGCGCCTTCGTCGCCTGGCTCGTCACCAGCACGCTCTTCCCCTGCGCCAGCAAATGTCCGATCAAATTTCCGATGGTGTGTGTTTTGCCTGTACCCGGAGGCCCCTGCACCAGAACTCCTCCGTGCAACTCCAGTTGCTGGGCAATACGAATCTGTTCGGGGTTCGCGGGCTTGCTCAACAAAACTTCCGCCGCGCGCTCCGCCGCTGCGGGCATGGGAGAGTCTCCCTCTTCCTCAGCGCGATTCGGAGACTCCTCGCCAACGATATTCAGCAGCGACCAAGGCAGATCTTCCCGCGTGCGCAAATCCGCAAGTATGCCTTGGATGGCGGCGGCGAATCCCAGTGTTCGCGCGCGCAAAAAGATCAACGGATCGCGCCCGATGCAAGGATCGCCCTGGTCTTCCGCCGGCGCACCGTCCTCGATGAACTCTCCCCGCGGCGACAACTGGATTACCAGCCGCTTCAGAAATCCCGAAGTCGCTCCATTCACCAGCGGATGAAAGCCTTCCTGTTCCAGCTCCTCCCGGCACCGGCCGATCGCCCGTCCATCCACGTCGCTCATTGTCTGAAAAAGCGCCGAATACAATTCGACGGGATGATCGGCTTCGGAAATCGTGAATTCCGGCACCGCGGCATTGAACTGCAGTTGCAATCTTTGCAGCAGAATCGGGTGATAAATGTTCCCCTCGGCCCGCTGCCAGCTCAAAATCCCGTCTCCCAAGACCAGTTCCACGCGCTCCGCTTCGCGCTCGATTCGCCCGTACAGCGCATACAACGTCTCAAATACTTTCATCGCCGCCCGAGCCGGTCTCTCGCTCTTGGCCCAGTCGTCGCGCAGACTCTTCCAGCCCTGCAGCGCCGCGACCCGCAATTTGCCCTCTTCGAATCGCTCAACCCGGGGCCCCGCTGCCGCTTCCGATTCACCCACAGTTTCCCGAAAAGCAATTTCTTCCGAAGGATTGTCCCACCCCGCTTCCAGCCAATTGGCAATTTCCTCCGGCGGCTCTGGTGGACGCGTCAAAACAGGCCGCTGCACCTTCAGCAGGAATTCCCCCCCACCGTCATTCTCGCCTGCTGAATTTTCCCTGGATTTGGATTTCGAGGGCGTGACCTTTGCTGCTCCGCGCCTAATCGCCGGATGATTCGGCAGCCCATGCAGCCACAGGCTCCACGGTTGTTCGTGGATCTGGCGTTTCGCGGGGTTGCGGTGCTGGTTCAGCGCTTCCAGATAACGGAAAACGCGGGTAAGTTTGTCTCGAGCAATGCGCGGTGCAACGGAGTCCATGGGGGCACACCTTTTGGTGACACGTGTATCAGTTGAATTGGGCTGTGGAACCCACAGAGTAGCAACCTCTCCCAGTCTTTCTCAATAGAACCCCGGTAGTACTTCCTCGCCCCCGGCTTAAGCCACAAAAATCAAGAACTTATAGAATCCTGGCTCCCTCCCACTCGCCCCCTATACTTTTCCCTCCGGCGCTTGCCCTTTATCCATAACCGGGCGGCGGCGATAGGGAGAGTTGGCTTTTCGAAGCCAGGCCGCTGTCCCGGTCGAAGTCCTTATCTGCTTACTCATGCGCTGTATCTAATACTTCTCAGGAGGATCAGGATGCGAGCAGCAACGGTAGCAACTCTGTTTCTTGCAGCGAGCATGATCGTTCAGGCCAAAGAACCACCTGCCTACGAAAAGGCCATACTGGTTAAGATGGATTCATCCGCCTGCGGCTACTCTGAAAAAGACGGCAAGACCATTGCCGGCGAGATCTTCGGCACCGACGGCCAGCACAAGAACACCAGGCAAGTTTTGTGTCAGGAGTATGTCCTTCAGACTGACCGCGTGACCTATCGCATCCAGCCAAAGGACGACAAACACCCCGTGCTCTTGCCCGTCGGCGAGACCGCGCAATTCCGCATTCACAAAGACAAAATGCTTCTCCGCGTGCCCGAGGCGGACAGCAAGGAGCGCGAATACATCGTTCTCTCGATGACTCCCCGCACCGACGTCGCCTCCAATCGTCCGGCGGCGGCAGCACTTGCCACTTCCCACTAGTCTCTCCAGGCGCGGCCCTCGTGCTCAGGCGCACGCCGCGAATTGGGCTGTGACATCGGCCCAACTTCGGATTGCGGGGATTCCACCCTCCTGAATCTCCGCAATCCTTTTTGTTTCCGCTAGCCTAGCTCTCATCCATTCATCCCGAATTACTTTTGGTCCGCCTTCATCCATGTTTCTCTTGTCCCTCTTTGCTTCCTGCCTCAACATAATTCGCAGTGGGGGTAGGCCGATAGCGGCCGGGCCATGGAGTCCGTTCTCGAAGTCCAGAATCTTCAGGTTTCTTATCGCTCGCATGAGCGCAGGTCTCGGCCTGTTCTGTCTGGCGTAAGTTTCGGACTGATGCCGGGCGAAATTCTTGGCATCCTGGGTGAATCCGGCTCCGGCAAAAGCACGCTTGCGGCATCGATCCTGCGACTTCTTCCTCCCAACGGCCACATCGGGAACGGTTCAGTTTTTTTTGAGGGCAAAAATCTTTTCCAGCTTCCATCGCAGGAACTCCGTCAAATCCGCGGCGGCCGTATCGCCCTCATCTTTCAGGAACCCTCGCGCGCGCTCCATCCCACGATCCGCGTTGGCGAGCAGGTCCGCCGGGTTTTGGCCTCCCACCATTCCTTTTCAAAAAACGAGCTGAACGAACGCGCGCGAAACATTTTTGCTCAACTTTTTCCAGAGGACGCCCAGCGCATCCACCGCTCTTATCCCCACCAGCTGAGTGGTGGCCAGCGGCAGCGCGCTCTGATCGCCCTGGCCATCGCCTGCAATCCCGCGATCGTGATCGCCGATGAGCCGACAGCCGCGCTCGATCCTGTCACGCAATTGGAAATTATGGGCGTGTTTCGATCTCTCCGCGAGCAGCTCAGCCTCGCCATGATTTTTATTACTCACAATCCGGCTCTCCTCAGTGGATTCGCCGATCGCATCCTGGTTCTTTACGCCGGCCAGCTCGCCGAATGGGGCCCCGCGGAATCCGTTCTTCGCTCGCCCAAGCATCCCTACACCCGGGCGCTCTTCGAATGTCTTCCAGACAACTCCGCCCAAATACAAAAAAATCGGAAGTCCCCGCTGCCCGTGATCCCAGGCAATTCGTCGCCGGCTTCATTGCCACGACAAGGCTGTTCCTTCGAGCCGCGATGCAGCGTAAAAATGGACGTCTGCAAGGAGTTGGAGCCTGCGTTAGTGGACCTCGGAAAGAAGCACGTAGTGTCTTGTTTCAAATACAAAGAGTGAGGCGGTTTTAGTCAAACGAAGCATGGACCCCATCCTAAAAGTCGAGAATCTCGTGAAGCGCTACTCGAAGCGAAACTTGATCGGCGCGCCACAGGAGTTCCTCGCTCTCGACAGCGTTTCCTTCAATCTTTCCTCCGGTACCACGCTCGCCATCGTCGGCGAATCCGGTTCCGGCAAAAGCACTCTCGCCACTTGTATCGCGTGCCTCGAAACACCCACGTCCGGCAATCTTTGGTTCGAAGGCATAAATCTCGCGCAATCCGAGGAGAGCGAACTTCGCAGAATTCGGCCGCAAATCCAGCTGATTTTTTCGGACCCTGGAAGTTCGCTGAATCCACGATGGAGCATCCTCGATCTTGTCGTTGAGCCACTGGTTGTGCAGAGAAAACTTGGCCGCAAAGAGCGCGTGTTGCGTGCGTTCTCCTTGCTCGAGCGTGTTGGCCTGTCCGCGGACCTGGCTGAACGTCCCGCCGCGGAATTAAGCGGCGGCCAGCGCCAGCGTTTGGCTATCGCCCGCGCTCTCACCCTCAATCCAAAAATTCTCATCCTCGATGAAGCGCTCTCCGCACTTGATTGCTCCGTTCAGGCCCAGATCGCCAATCTGCTCCTGGAACTTCAAAGCGCTCACGGCATGACTTTCCTCTTCATCACCCACGACCTCACCATGGCCGCCTACCTCGCCGACGAAATCGTGGTGATGAGCCATGGCCGGATCGTCGAACACGCTGCCTCAGCGGCAATTCTGCGAAATCCCACCCACGAAGCCACGCGGCAACTCCTCTCTGCCGTGCCGAAGCTTCCTCTCGCCCAAGGGCCGGCGGCCCAACAGTGATGCGCTATCTCCTTCGCCGCCTCTTGCATGCCATCCTGCTGGTCATCGGTGTATCCATCCTCGCGTTTCTCTTCTCTACTCTCGCACCCGGCAACTATTTCGACGAGATGCGCCTCAATCCGCAGATTTCCCCGGAAACTCTCGTGGCCATGCGCGCCCAGTATCAACACGACCGTCCGCTCCCCATTCGCTACGCATCCTGGCTGAGTTCCGTTCTGCACGGCCAGATGGGTTTTTCGTTTGCATACAACGCCCCCGTCGCACCCCTCTTGCTGGCCCGCGCCAAAAACACTCTTCTGCTCACCATCACCGCAACACTTCTTGCCTGGGCCATCGCCCTCCCGCTCGGAGTCTGGAGCGCCGATCGCCTCGGCCGCCTGCCCGATCGCATAATTTCTGTTGGCGCCGCCGCACTTCTCGTTGTCCCCGATCTGGCATTGGCTCTCGGCCTTCTTGTGCTCGCCGTAAAAACCCGCTGGTTCCCAACAGGCGGCATGGCCTCCGTGGATTTCGAATCTCTCGCCCCTGTCCACAAATTTCCCGATATCGCCTGGCATATGGCTTTGCCGGTTGCCGCGTTGGTTCTCTCGGCTCTCCCGCTTCTCGTTCGGCATGTACGCGCCGCTGTTGCCGAAGAGCTCCACGCCCCATTTCTTCTCGCCGCGGAGGGCCACGGCATCCCTCGCTTCACGCTTCTATACCGCTACGCTCTCCCCGCCGCCGCAAATCCGCTTGTCTCTCTCTTCGGATTCAGTATCGGCGCGCTCCTAAGCGGCTCCCTTCTAATCGAAGTCGTAATGAGTTGGCCGGGCCTTGGCCCATTCCTTCTGGAGGCTATTCTGGCCCGCGACATCTATGTCGTCATCGGCGGCGTATTGTTCTCCACCATTTTTCTCGCCGCTGGAAATTTCCTGGCTGACATTCTTCTCTTTTGGCTCGACCCACGCATCCGTACGGAAAGTCCTTCCCAATGAGCCGCCACCGCAAAGTTACAATTTGGCTGGTTCTCCTCGGAGCACTTCACAGCGCGATCTTGTTCGCTGGCTTTCTTGCTCCCTACGATCCCGTCCAACAGGACCGCAAAAATCCCTACTTGCCGCCCATGCGCCTTCATTTCGTGGACACGCGCGGCCATCTCCACATTCGCCCGTTCGGTTATGGGCTCCAATTGCGTCCCGGCACTTTCGATCAATACGTTGAAGACACAAGTCAGCCGCGCCCGCTGAAATTTTTCGTCGCCGGTGACCGCTATCGCCTGGCTGGCCTCCTTTCGGCGCGCCTTCATCTATTCGGCGCGGGCGACGAGCGAATCTACCTGTTCGGCACCGACGCCTTCGGCCGCGACCAATTTTCCCGTCTCCTCTTCGGCGGCCAGGTTTCTCTTCTCGCCGGTCTCCTGGGCGCAAGCTTCACTCTCTTCCTCGGCTGGTGCGTCGGCGCCGCTGCCGGCTACTTTGGCGGTTGGTGCGACGAAATTCTGATGCGCCTCGCCGAACTTTTCCTCGCCCTTCCGTGGCTCTATCTGCTCTTCGCAATCCGCGCCTTCCTCCCGCTGCGGGTGAATCCTCTCCACGCCTTCTTTCTAATCGTCGCGGTCATCGCCGCCGTCGGCTGGGCGCGCCCCGCGCGCCTGGTCCGAGGCATTGTTCTCAGTGCCAGGGAACGTGAATTCGTCCGCGCCGCCCGCGGCTTTGGCGCTTCCAACTTCTACCTGCTTCGACGCCACATTTTCCCCGAAACTTTCAGCGTCCTTCTGACCCAGGCCGCGATCCTCATCCCGTCCTACGTCCTGGCGGAAATGACTCTTTCCTTCCTCGGACTCGGCGTACCCGAACCCGTCCCCAGCTGGGGAAATCTCCTCTCCAACCTCCAGCAATACAGCGTCTTGGTTTCTTACTGGTGGATGTACCTGCCCGCCTTCGCCATGGTGCCGTTCTTCCTTGGATACCTGGGGTTAGCCAGCGCGTTGCAGGAACGCTCAGACACGTACAAGATAGAAAGGAGGAGTCTTGGGAGCATAGCGTGAGAAACCGCCCCGCTAAGTTTGCAAGCTGCCGGATTCTTGTCCGGTCGTTTCTCTGTTTTTCCGCGTTCCTTTGCCACTCTGCGTTTGCGCACGCACAGCAGAATCATTCGAAAGAGGAAACGCTTACCCTCCCTGGAGAAATCGGCCGCTCCGGCGGACGTCTTATCGTAGCACTGCGCGGCGAACCAAAGACCCTCAATCCGCTGATTGCCGCCGACGCCCGCTCCCGCGAAGTCATCGGCGTCATGCAAGCCGATCTCATCCACATCAACCGCGCCACTCAACTCACGGAGCCCGCTCTCGCCAAATCCTGGAAAATTTCTCCCGACGGCCTCACCTACACCCTCGTCCTGCGCAAGGGCTTGAAATTTTCCGATGGCCAGCCGATGGATGCCGATGACGTTCTCTTCACCTTCCAGGTCTATCTCGACGAAAATACCCATGCCCCGCAACGTGATCTCCTGATTGTCGGTGGCAAGCCAATCGTCGTTCGAAAAACCGACGCGCAAACCGTCGTCTTTCAAATGTCCAAACCGTATGGTGCGGGCGAGCGCCTCTTCGACGGCATGGCCATCCTTCCTCGCCATCTTCTCGAAAAGCCTTTTCACGAAGGCAAACTCGGCCAGCTTGGATCCCTCAGCGCGGCGGCAAATCAATGGGCCGGCCTCGGCCCGTTCCGTTTGAAAGAATACGTAGCCGGGCAGCGCCTGGTCCTCGAACGCAACCCCTACTACTGGAAATCGGACGGCAAGGGCAACCGCCTGCCGTATCTCGACGAATTGGTCTTCCTCTTTGTCCCCAACGCCGATGCCCAGGTCTTGAAATTCCAGTCCGGCGAAACCGATTTGATCAGCCAGCTCGGCGCCGAGAACTTCTCCGTGCTCTCCCGCCAGCAGAATGGTTACACGGTCACCGACGCCGGGCCGGGCCTTGAATATAATTTTCTCTTCTTCAATCTGAATGATCTCGGCGAGAAAGCCTCTCCCGATTTGCAGCGCAAACAAAAATGGTTCCGCGATACAAAGTTTCGCCAGGCCGTTTCCGCCTCCGCCGATCGCGAAGCCATCGTCCGCCTCGTCTATCAAGGTCGCGGCAGTGCGATCTGGGGCCTGGTCGCTCCCGGCAACAAACGCTGGGGCGACCCCAATCTCCCCCACCCGCCGCGCTCCCTCGATCGCGCGCGAGTCCTGCTGAAAGAAGCCGGCTTCACCTGGACAACCGGGCCGGATGGCGAAACCATCTTGCAGGATTCCAGCGGCAAGCCGGTGGAGTTCAGCATTCTCACCAGCTCCTCAAACGCCGATCGCTCCAAAATGGCTGCCCTCCTTCAGGACGATTTAAAGCAACTCGGCATGCGCGTCCAGGTGGTTCCGTTGGAATTTCGCTCTCTTCTCGATCGTGTCACCCAGACCAGGGAATACGATGCCTGTGTGATGGGCGTCGCCAGTTACGACGCCGATCCTAACTCCGACATCAATGTCTGGCTCTCCAGCGGCGGCACTCACCTCTGGAATCCGTCCCAGCCGCATCCCGCCACTCCCTGGGAATCGGAAATCGACCGCCTGATCGAAGATCAGATGTCCGCCCGCACTTTCGACCAGAGAAAGAAACTCTATGATCGCGCCCAGGAAATTCTTTTCGAGAATCAACCTATGATCTTTCTGGCCAGTCCCGACATCCTGGCGGGCGCGAAAAATTCCGTCGGCAATTTCCACCCCGCTGTCCTTGAGCCATACGTGCTCTGGAATGTCGAGCAGCTCTACCTGAAAAACAGCCGGGAGAACGCCGCTCGATGAGCCCGGCGCGCATCAAGGCGGCAGAGAAGCCATCAGCCAAGGCGGCATCCAATTGGAACGACGCGCGCCTGGTAAAAGAATGCCTCGCCGGCAACGAGGCTGCCTGGGCTCAGCTCATCGACAAATACAAGGCGCTCATCTATTCCATCCCCGTGAAGTACAACCTGCCCAGGCAGGAAGCAGCCGATGTGTTTCAATCCACTTGCGTCGAGCTGCTCGTTCGCTTGCCGGAATTGCGCGAACCTCGCGCGCTCCCCAAATGGCTGATGCAGGTCGCTCATCACGAGTGTTATCGCGTCAAACGACTCAGCCAGCGGATAGTGAGCCGCGATAGCGAAGAAAATCCTCCCGAGCCGGAAACGCCGCCCATCGCGGAAACCCTCGTGGTGCAGACTCAGGAAGAGCAGATGCTTCGCGAGGCCATGGCCACGCTCACGCCACAATGCCGGCGCCTGGTGGAAATGTTGTTCTTCGAATCGCCTTCGCGTCCATATGCCGAAGTGGCCGCTGAACTCGGCCTCGCCCTCGGCTCCATCGGGTTCACCCGCCAGAAATGCATCGAACGGCTTCGGCGCCAGCTCGACGAGCTTGGGTTCAACTGATGCCCGCAACGCGCGCCAAAATCTCAAGGGACGCGCTCGTCGCCGAACTCGGTCTGCTGGCCACCGAAGGCGACCGTCGCAAATTTCTCGCTAAACACCCGAAGCTAATTCGCCAATCCACCATCGAACAACTCGCCCAGCTTGTCGTCCAGCGCGTTCGCGTCAGCACAAAGGAAGCGCTCTCCCTCGCCGAAGCCGCGCTCCTGATCGCCAAACGCCTCCGCCGCAAAGAAGCCCAGGCGCTGGCCTTGCGCGCCATGGCCAACGCTCTCTATTCCGCGGGAAACTACCGAGCCGCCATCGAGCATCATCACCGCGCCCTCCAACTCTATGAATCGTTGCGCGCCTGGAAGGAAATGGCGCGGACCCTGAGCAGCTCTCTTCAACCCATGATCCTGGTGGGCGAATACGACCAGGCTTTTAAAGCCGTGGAACGCGCGCGCGAGATTTTCTCCCGCCTCGGCGATCGCTGGCGCCTGGCCAGACTCGAAATCAACGTCGGCAACATCTATCACCGCCAGGACCGCTTCGAAGAATCCATTGCCCAGTACGAAAACGCTTACCGCGAACTGATGCCCTATAAAGACGCCGAAGGCATCGCCGTCGTGCTCAGCAACATGGCCGTCTGCCTCATCAGCCTCAACGATTTTCCCCGCGCCCTGGCCACTTATCAGCGCGCCCGCGCCTTCTGCCACGAATACAACATGCCGCTCCTCGTCGCCCAGGCGGACTACAACATCGCCTATCTCTATTACCTCCGCGGGGAATACAGCCACGCCATCGAAGCCCTCTATGCAGCGCGCCGAGCCTGCGAAGCCACCGGCGACGCCTACCACTTCGCTCTCTGCCATCTGGATCTCTCTGATATCTATCTCGAGCTGAACCTCAGCGAAGAAGCCCGTGAGATGGCTCACGAAGGCTTCCTCCGGTTCGAAAAGCTCGGCATGGGTTACGAGGCCGCAAAAACCCTCGCGAATGAAGCCACCGCTTACGCCCAGCAGGGCAAAACCGTCCAGGCCCTCGAACGCTTCACCAAGGCCCGCGAAATGTTTGGCCGTGAAAAAAATCTCGTCTGGCCCTGGCTCATCGATCTCTACCAGGGCCTGCTGCTTTTCCATGAAGGGCGTTACTTCGAATCGCGGCGCCTCTGCTCCGCCGCCGCCGCTTTCTTCGATCAATCCGTGCTTCCCGGCAAAGCCGTGCTTGCCCATCTTCTGCTCGCGCGAATCGCGCTGCAGGTGGCCGATCCCGCTGAAGCGCAAAAAGAAACCGACCTTTCTCTCGCGCGGCTCGCGCAGTTGCACACGCCGGTCCTGGCCTACCAGGCTCACCTGCTCCAGGGTCAACTCGCTCAGGCTCGCAACGACCGCCCTGCCGCTCTCCACTCCTTCCTCGCCGCCAAGGAATCTCTCGAAACCATGCGCAGCCGCTTGCAGGGCGAAGAGCTCAAAATCTCTTTTCTCAAAAACAGAATGCAGGTCTATGAGGCGCTCCTCGATCTATTCCTCTCCGGCGACGGTTCCGACGCCACCGCGGAGGAAGCGCTCGCCTGGATGGAAGCCGCGAAATCCCGCAGCATGATCGAAATGATTTTTCAAAGCGGACAGAGCCTGCCCCTCGGCGAATCCGGCCAGAGCGATCTCGTCCGCCGCATCCGGGACCTCCGCGAAGAACTCAACTGGTATTACCACCGCATCGAACTCGAGCAGCTTCGACCCGAGGAAAAATCCGGCGAACGCCTGGATACCCTGCAGAAAAAGGCGCAGAGCCATGAGAAAGAGCTCCTTCGAACCCTGCGCGAGCTTCCCGCGCGCGAACGCGAAAACACCACCCTCGAGGCTCCTTCCGGCCTTTCCGTCGAACAACTCCAATCCGCTCTCCCACCGGACGCAACTCTCATCGAATATTTTTCCTCCGGCGACCGAATTCTTGCGGCTATCCTAAACCGCGGTGACATCCAAATTCTACCCGTAACCGTTCTCCCGCGGGTCACTCACATCCTGCAATTGCTCCGCTTTCAACTTTCAAAATTTCGCATGGGCGACGACTACGTCCGCAAATTTGAAGACCCGCTCCTGCGCGCCACGCAAAGCCACCTCGAATCTCTCTACGCCGAACTGATCGCCCCGCTCCGCCAGTACTGCCGGGGCAATCGCCTCATCATCGTTCCCCACGGACCGCTTCACTTCCTGCCTTTTCACGCTCTCAAGAGCGGCGACGAGTATCTCTGCGACTCATTTACAATTTCCTACGCCCCCAGCGCTTCGGTGTTTTTCGCCTGCCAAGAAAAGCGTGCCAGTGCCAACACCGGCTCTCTCGTTTTTGGCATCGCGGATGAACGAGCGCCCCATATCCTCCAGGAAGCACAATCCGTCGCAGCGCTTTTGCCACACTCCTCGCTCCGAACCGGCAAGGAAGCCACCTCTTCCGTGCTCCGTGAGCGGGGGCCTCAGACCGGCCTGCTCCACATCGCCACCCACGGCGTCTACCGCCAGGACAACCCCATGTTTTCCGGAATCCGCCTCGGTGACGGCTACCTGAATCTTTTCGATCTCTACCAGATGCGCCTGAACGCCAACCTCGTTACCCTCAGCGGTTGCGCCACCGGCATGAATTTCGTCGCCGCCGGTGACGAACTCCTCGGCCTGCAACGCGGCCTCTTCTATGCCGGCGCCTCCACGCTTCTGCTCTCACTCTGGGACGTTCACGATCAAAGCACTGCCCAGCTGATGCAATTCTTCTATCGCGAATTTCTTCAAACAAGCGAAGCGGGCGGCGCACTCCAGAGCGCTATGCAACACCTCCGCCAGCAAAATCCCCATCCCTATTTCTGGGCCCCCTTCGTCCTTGTGGGCAAACTCACTGATTCCAAAAGCTTTAACTAACCTCAATTCCCCTATATTTTCTCCCTCCCTGCCTCCCCTTATCCAGCGAGGGTAAAACTTTATCCCGTTCGCTGGGGAGTGGATGGGGTGCCGAGAGGATTCTGGGGGAATGATGGAACATTTTAGCGTTGAGAAATGGATCGACTTCGTGAATCAAGCCGTGACCACTAACGAACGGCAGCAGATGGACCAGCACCTGAGTCTTGGCTGCAAGTCTTGTCAGAAAACCGTCTCGCTCTGGCAGCGCGTTCGGGCGTCGGCCGCCGCGGAAGGGAATTACCAGCCTCCCGAAAGCGCCGTAAGAATCGCGAAGGCAGCGTTTGCCGGCGCGGGATTTGGTTCCCCTGCAAAAGCAGCGGAGAGCAAGGTCAAGCTCCTCTTCGACAGTTTTCTGCAGCCTTTGCTCGCGGGCGTCCGTTCCGCCGGAGCTGGCACGCGGCAGATGCTCTATCGCGCCGATCCCTACCAGGTTGACGTTCAGCTGGAAATGAAGCCCGGCGCCAATCGCGTTGTGGTGACCGGCCAGCTGCTGAATTTGAGCAACCCCAAAATTATCGCCACCGGCACGCGCATCCTTGTCTCGAATATGCATGGCGATGTGGTGCATACGGTCGCGAACCAATTTGGTGAATTCAGCGGCGAGGTCAAAAACAGCGGCGACCTCCAGGTGACCTTCGCCACGCCCTCCGGCGAGCCGATTGTGATCTCGCTTCGCGAAGCGCTGGGCCGCATGCCGGAGGAAAAGGTATGAATCACGGCCTTTTCAACAAGTTTCCCCGCGTTCCCACCTTGGTACGGAAGTACCAGGACAGGTGGGAAGTTTGTTTAGGCAGAAAGACATGCTCGTACCATTGGCTCAATAAGTCTTCCCTTAGAAACTCTTAGGGAGACATTTCGCGCCAATCAACGAGTAATCCACTTCTGGGAGAACCCCGTAGGGGCTGCAACTATGAAACGTTTAACCCTGATCGCCGCATTGATCCTCTTTATATTCGCGGCTTCCAACCCCGCCTCAGCTCAAAATCGCTATATCGTTCGTTCCACCGGCGGTTTGTCTTCCGTGCTCAATCTTTGCAATCTTCTAAATTGTCAGGTCCAGGGCAGCCTGGACGGCCCGGTCGGCCAGACCTACCTGGTGACCTCCAGCACCAATCTCCTTGCGAACCTCGTCAACGGCACTCTGAACCTGGTTCAATCCTTGCTCGGCATTGTCAGCGTCGAAGCGGACCGCGTTTTGCCCATCCCGCAACGGCCCCTGCCATCCATTCCATCGGGCCTTTACGATACCGCACCGGTGAACTACTACGGCTCCATCGTCTGGCACGGCTACGCCGCTCAGCCTGCGGCCCAGATTATCCGCCTGCAGGATGCTCAGAACGGTTTCCGCATCACAGGCAAGGGCATCGTCGCCGTGATTGATACCGGCGTCGACGTGAATCACCCTGTCCTCCAGGCCGTTCTGCTTCCCGGTTATGACTTTACTCGCAACCAGCCCGGCGCCTCGGAATGGCTGGACGTCAGCGAATTGCAAAACGGCTATATCGATACCGACACGCAGGATCAGCAGCCCGGCTACGTCCAACAGTCCACCGCCGCCGTTCTCGACCAGTCCACTGCCGCGGTTCTCGATGGTGGGGACTACACCGCTTTTGGCCACGGCACGATGACCTCCGGCCTGGTCCACCTTGTCGCGCCCAAGGCTCAGATTCTTCCGTTGAAGGCCTTCTCTTCGAACGGCACCGGCTATCTTTCCAACATCGTCGCCGCTCTCTATTACGCCGTTCAGCACAAGGCCAACGTCGTGAACATGAGCTTCGACCTCACCTCCAATTCGCCGTCCCTCACTCAGGCGGTCTCTTACGCCAACAAAGCCGGCGTCGTTCTGGTGGCCGCTGCGGGCAATGAAAACACCAGCGCAGCCGTCTATCCCGCGGCCCTGAACAACTACGTCGTCGGTATTGCCTCCACCACGAACTGGGACAGCCGCTCCACTTTCTCCAACTACGGTACCCTGGACGTCCTGATTGCCGCTCCCGGTGAAAACGTGGTCAGCACCTTCCCCGGCGGGACCTACGCCAGCGCTTCCGGCACCTCCTTCAGTTCGCCGCTCGTTGCCGGCACCGTCGCATTGATGCTCAGCGCGCGTTCCTCCACCCTGAATCAGGCTCAGGCGGCCAGCGCGCTTTCCCACGCCATCAAACTCACGCCGGATCTCAACCGCGGTCGCCTCGACGCCTACCAGGCCGTTTCCGCCTGGGTGAATAGCTCGAGCTCCACATCCAGCTCTGGCACTTGCTTGTTGTTATGCAACTAACTTCCATGTCCAACTACCAGACTCCAGCGCCCTCGGACGGCTTCCCGGTTTCCGCGGGGCTGGAGTCTCTCCGTATCAAGCAGCTGGAAGAACAGTCTGCCGCGCTTCGCAATTCGGTAATCTGCGCGTTCAATCAACTTCTCGACCTCAAGGATCTCAACACCGGCGTTCACAGCACTCGCCTCGCGGAATGGGGTATGCGCGTTGGCCAGGAACTCGGCCTCGAAGAATCCGAGCTTCAGAATCTCGAAGTCGCCGCTCTCCTCCACGATATCGGCAAAGTCGGCATCCCGGATGCAATCCTTCGCAAGCCCGGGCGCCTGGACGCCGACGAATATGCCTTGATGAAAAAACATTCCGAATACGGCTGGGCTGTCCTGCGCATGCTTCCTGGTTTCGAACGCGCCGCTCTCGATATCCTGCACCATCACGAATCTTTTGACGGCAAGGGCTATCCGGCGGGCCTCGTCAGCACCGAGATTCCCATCGTCTCCCGGATCGTCTGTGTCATCGACGCGTTCGACGCCATGGTTTCTTCGCGCCCCTATCGAAAAGGCCTCCCCTACGAAGAAGCCGTCCGCCGCCTCAACGAAGCCAGCGGCACGCAGTTTGATCCCGCCGTCGTCCGCACCTTCCTCTCTTTCGCCCAGTCCGAAATGTCCACGGTTTTCGCCGCTGCCGGCACTTCTGTTTCCTCCGCCCTATAGCGGGGTTGCACGGGAATATCCGGCTCAAAACCGGACGCAGGTGTTTACCTTAGGGGGATTTCCGTATTATTCCGGCTAGGATTCACCTTCGTTTTGGTTTTATTTATCTGCATACTGCGGCTTTTCTGCGCCGGGATCGCGGCGTTTAAGGTTGTTTCCCTGCCGCCAGCCAAACTTAATGGACCGGAAACGATTGCAAATCACGATAGAACTTGGGCCGAGCGAACACTGGGAAGGGAATTGCATAGGAGGAAAAACCCAGCCATGAAACGCCATCCGTGGCTAGCGGCCACCCTTTTAGTCTTATGTTTCGCCTCTCCCGCCAGAGCAGATAACCGCTTCATTGTCCGCTCTACGCTGGGTACCACCGTGCTCACCCAGCTCTGCGTTTTGCAGAATTGCACGGTCGTCGCCGCCATTGACGGCACGCTCAACCAGGTCTTCCTGCTTACCACCCCTTCCGCGATCGACCCAACGACTTTCCTGAATCTCTTGCGCAGCACCCCCGGCATCCTAGATGCGGAACTCGATCAGGTACTCAGCCTCATCGGTGGCCTCAATGCAGTAACCACGCCTCCCACGGGCCTCACCGACACCACTCCGGTACATTATTTCGGCAATACTGTCTGGAACGGCTACGCCAACCAGCCGGCTTCCGGCATCGTCCACGTCCAGTCCGCGCAGAACACCTTTCAGGTCTCGGGCAAGGGAATCGTTGCCGACATTGACACCGGCGTGGACCCCAATCACCCCGCTCTGAAAAATGTTCTCTTGCAGGGTTACGATTTCACGCGCAACCAACCCGGCGGCTCGGAGATGACCGATTTCACCTCGCCCGCTCCCTCGCCGTGTCCCGGTTGTCAGCCTGCCATCGTCAACCAATCCACGGCGGCCGTTCTCGATCAATCCACCGCCGCGGTTCTTGACGGCAATCTTCAATATGCGGCGTTCGGTCACGGCACCATGGTGATGGGCGTCATCCACCTTGTCGCGCCGAATGCGCAACTCCTGCCGCTGAAAGCGTTTCACTCCGACGGCACCGGCTACCTCTCCGACATTCTTCGCGCCATTTATTACGCCGCGCAAAACAACGCAAACATCATCAACATGAGTTTCGATTTCAAAACGGCCTCTCCTGAACTCTCTAGCGCCCTCGACTACGCCAACAAACTCAACATCATCTGCGTCTCCTCCGCCGGCAACGACGGCGCCATGGAGACGGTTTATCCCGCCGCGCTGCAATCCGACGTGATGGGCGTCGCTTCCACCAGCGACCTGGATACCCGCTCAACCTTTTCAAATTTCGGCAACGCTATCGTCTGGGTCGCCGCTCCCGGTGAAGCCATAATCACCACCTATCCCTTCAGCACCTACTCCGCCGGATGGGGAACCTCGTTCAGTGCGCCTTTCGTCTCCGGTGGCGCGGCTCTGTTGCGAGCGCTGCGCACAGACATCAACCAGTCCCTGGCCTCCGCCGCAATCGCCCATGCGCAATTCGTCGGCTCCGACATGGGCAACGGCCGCCTGGATTTGCTGATGGCCCTCGCCGCTCTGCCTCTGGGTTCCGGATCGCCTGACTACAGCGTTGCCGATGCGCCTTCTGGCTCGACAATCACCGCGGGCCAAACTGCAAACTTCTCTGTATCTGCTGCTCCCACCGCTGGTTTTAGTCAGACGATTACGTGGACCTGTACCGGTGCGCCGATGGACTCCACTTGTGAGGTCTCGCCCGCTTCCTCCCCCATGAACGGCTCAACCGTCGCGACGGCAACCGTATCCGTGGCCACGATCGAGAGGTTAAGCTCCATGTCCCTCGGCAATTCCCGCTTTGTCGGGCCGCCGCTCCCCTGGCAAACGCTCCCGCTCTTCGCGATGTCGCTCCTTGTTGCGCTAATCCTGCACAAATTAAGGCGCGCCGGGCCCGCCGCGCGATTGCTTTGCGCTTCCGCCTTCCTCGCAATTGCAGCGTTTTGCGTTTCCTGCACTTCGGGAACTGGCTCCGGCCCGCCGCCGACTCAAGGCACTCCAGCGGGGCCATATGCGATCACCGTAACTGGTACCTCAGGCAGTCTCAGTCACTCCGCTACATTCCACCTTGTAGTGAAATAGCGGGCGCCTCCCAGCCCCGCCTCCCTTTAAGTCCCACCGGAAATTCACTTAACGGCCTGCTGGCTCCCGATAGACTTTCCCTCGATACCCGAAAAAAGCATTTGTCGCTGCTTCTTTCCTGGCGCGACAATCTCCTCCATCGGGTTACACTGGCAGCGCGCAAATTTTTTTCGAAGGAGCACTCTCATGAGCAACGGCGGTGGCCGGCGTTCAGCAGGTGTCGGCGTTTGGGGATTCGGCAGCATGCTCTCGATCACCTTGTCCTGGAGCGTTCATCACTCCATCCTCTGGATGATCCTTCATGGCATCTTCAGCTGGTTTTACGTCGCCTACTACGCGTGGGTGAAGTGATCCTCGCCCGGCCACGATGACCAGGACAGGAAATCACGCCCCGCCCGGACCCAGGGGACTCCCTATCCTTGGCCTCGCGCTCGATATCCGCAACGATGCCCTCGGCACCCTGCAACGCCTCGCCCGCGAATATGGCGACATCGTCAGCATCCCCGTGTTGCGCCTCGACCGGGTTCTGCTGAATCGCCCCGACCTCATCCAGCAGCTGCTCGTACTGGATCACGCCAGGCTTCACAAAAGCACACTCACAAAAATAGTTGTCGGCCCACTGCTCGGCCAGGGCCTGCTGATCAGCGAAGGCGACTTCTGGCGTCGCCAGCGTCGCCTCGCGCAGCCCGCCTTTCATCGCTCGCGCACCAATGAATACTCTCCGGTCATGGTGGAATGCGCCCTGGAGCGAATGAATCACTGGCGCGCCGGCGAAACTCGCAACATCGCCGAAGAAATGATGAAGCTTACTCTCGAAGTCGCCGTTCGCACCCTCTTCGGCACCACCCTCGCCGGCGATTCGGACTCCATCGGCAAGGCCATGACTTTTCTGATGCGCTATTACCTGCGCCGCGGCCGCTCCCCGTGGCGAGTCCCCGCAAGCTGGCCCACGCCCGCCAATCGCCGCGCTCGCCGCGAAGTCGAGTACATGGATTCGCTGATCTACGGCATTATTTCCGACCGCAGGAAAGATCCCGAGCCCCGCAACGACCTGCTGTCTCTTCTGATGGGCGCGATGCACGAAGACGGCAGCCAGATGACCGAGCGCCAGGTCCGCGATGAATCCATGACCCTGTTTGTTGCCGGCCACGAGACCACCGCTCTCTCGCTCTCCTGGACCTGGTATCTGCTCGGCGAAAATCCCGAAGCCGAAACTCGTTTGCACCAGGAACTCAGTGCCGTTCTCGCCGGGCGCCCCGCGGAAGCCTCCGACCTCGAAAAACTCCCTTATCTCAACGCTGTCGTCTACGAATCGCTGCGCCTTTATCCGCCGGCCTTCGTTATGGCTCGAATGAATGTGGAAGAAGTCCGTTTCGGCGGCTACGATTTTCCGCCGGGGACCACGCTTCTCGCCTCGCAGTGGGTGATGCATCGCGACGCAAGATTCTTCTCTCAGCCCGATAAATTTATGCCGGAGCGCTGGCTCGACGGCCTCGAATCTCGCTTGCCTCCAGGCGCGTACTTTCCCTTCGGTGATGGCCCGCGGCGCTGCATCGGCCAGGGTTTTGCACAACTCGAAACCGCGTTGGTGATCGCCGCGATCGCCCAGAAATTTCGCTTCCGGCTGAAGAAAGGTTTCCCGGTTGTCCTCGAACCGCTGGTCACCCTCCGTCCAAAATACGGAATCGAGATGACTATCGATTCGCGTTGAACAGCCCAAAGCCCGCGGCCCGTCTTCAAATTTTGCACACTGCATCAGCTTCGGAAACCATACCGAAAACCCCGGTTGACCACGCTGCTCGCGTGGTCATATTGTCTTGAGCGGTCAACTCCCTCCCAGGCGAAATCCCTGCAGGGAGTGTGTCCAACTTTCCGTGCTGGGGGTACTCATGAGCAATTTCCCGATCCATCCGTTTGCCCGCGCCTTCAACTTCCACTCGAATTCGCGAGTCTGGATGCGGCACAACTCATCTGCGCCCTGGCGGCGAATGCTGGTGCTCGTTTTGCTTGCCCCTTCTCTCGCAACTTTCCTCGCATCGGCGTCACCAGCACAGTCTCCGCAAGAGCTCCAGAAGGAACTCCAGCAACTGAAATCAGACTACGAATCCAGAATCGCCCTGCTTGAAAAGCGTATTTCCCAATTGGAAGTTGCCTCGACACCCTCCAGCGACGCTGCAGTCGTGGCCGCTTCACCAGTCCAATCTGCCGTTCCGGCTCCGCCCCCTCCGAGCGCGGCCCAAAAAGTGGCGCAAGGCACCTGGAAAATCGTTCAGGGCGGGGGAACCGATACCGCGGCATTGCAAGCGCAAGTCGGCTCCGGCCTCGAGTATGACCAATTGCGCGACGCTGACGTTCGCCTCAAAAATCTTGAGGCGCAATCCAAGTCTTTTGAATTTCACGGTTACTTTCGCTCTGGTTATGGGCTGAACGGTAATGGTGGTCAACAGGTTGCCTTCCAGGCGCCCGGAGCGGGGGCGAAATACCGGCTCGGCAATGAAGCGGAGACCTACGGAGAACTGATCTTCGTCAACAACTGGATCAACCCGGCGCATGAAGCCGGTAAAGCATGGTTCCGAACCGAAGCGATGGTGGAAGGCGATACCACCAATTCCTCGAACTTCGACTCCACCGACAAATTTCGCCTCCGAGAAGCATTTGTGCAGGCCGGAAATGTCTTGGACTTTCAGCCAGACGCCAAATTCTGGGCCGGAGAACGTTATTACCGCAGGCAGCACATCGAAATTAATGACTTCTACACGCTGGACATGAGCGGCTATGGCGGCGGAGTGGAAGATATCAACGCTAAAATCGGGCACATGGCCGTTTCCTACCTTGCCGGGGCCAGCGACACCATCACTACTCCCAGCGGCGCTTTGGCCAAGAGCAACCTTGACGTGCGCATCTACGACATAAAGACGAAGATACTGTCGGGGAGTTTTGGTTTCTGGTACAACTTCGCGGCCTCGAAGGGAGGCCTATTCAACGGCACGCTCTATCCCAGTACGCAGGGGAACGCCTTTGGGTTCTATTATTTGCACCCCGAATTTTTCGGTGGCTACCACAAATTCACCTTGCAATACGGAAACGGCGCCGCGAGTGATTTCAATACTTTCATCGTCACGCCGACATCTTTCACCCACGATGCCAACACCTTCCGCATCACGGAACAGGTGCTCGTGCAACCAAACAACCGCTGGTCCATGATGCCCATCTTCCTCTACCAAAGATCGAAGGACGGGAATCCCGCCCACGGCGTTGACACCTGGCTCTCCTTTGGCGCTCGCCCAATCTTCAACTTCACCGATCACGTCTCGCTCGCGTTTGAGCCGGGAATCGATCACACCACCAGCGGACAAAATCTCTACAGCGGCTGGCTCGTAAAGTCCACCGTCGCGCTTCAGATCGCCAGCGGCCGCGATTTCTTCAGCCGCCCAGTGGTTCGCGCGTTTCTCACTTATGCCAATTGGACGGACGGCTACAAAGGCTTCGTCGGAGGAATCCCCTACCAGAATCAGAACGCGGGCCTGTCCTTCGGGCTTCAGGCCGAATCGTGGTGGTAAACGACTCGCCGGCCGTTCACTCTGTTTTCACTCAGGTGCGTCACTCAATGCCCAGCTTGTGTTGCAACTGCTCCAGGCTGACGCCTTTCGTCTCCGGATAAAACAGCAGCACCACGATAAATTGCACCACCATCATCACGCCAAACAGCAGAAACGGCGCACCGCCCGAGGACTTCGCCACCTGCGGGAAGTAATACGCGATCAACGCATTCATCACCCAGTGCGCGGAACTCCCGAGTCCCTGGCCCTTGGCGCGGACGCGATTTGGAAACACTTCGCCGATGTAAACCCAGATCACCGCGCCCTGCGAAATCGCGAAGAACGCGATGTACGCCACCAACAGCCATAGCAGGGAACTGCGATGACTTTGCGTGTAGAAGACTTCCGCGACTCCAAACAGGCACAAAGCCGTCCCCACCGCGCCGATCAGCAGCAGCGTTTTTCTCCCCAGCTTGTCGATCATGGTCATCCCCAGCAGCGTCGCCGCCAGGTTCATGCCGCCAATCGCCACCGCTTGCAAGCTGCCCGAGACCTTGTCGTATCCCGCGGCCGCAAAAATATCGTTCAGGTAGTAGAGAATGGCGTTGATTCCCGCAAGCTGGTTGAACATTCCGATCGTGATCGCCAGAAAAATCGGCAGCCGGTATTTCCATTGGAACAGCGGCTCGGACGTCTGCAGTTTGTCCAGGTGGATGGATTCCACGATTTCGCGCAACTCCCCTTCCGCATCCTCCGCCCCCATCGATTGCAGCACCCCACGCGCTTCGTCGACGCGTTTCTGCGTCACCAGCCAGCGCGAGCTAGGCGGAATACCAAACAGCAGAACCAGAAAAATAAACGCGGGCAGCGCGGCAATGCCCAGTTGCCAGCGCCATTCCGCGGCTCCCAAGCCAAAGCTGGCAATGATGTAGTTCGAGAGATACGCCATCAGGATGCCGATGACGATATTGATCTGGAACATTCCCACCAGGCGTCCGCGCATTTTTGCCGGCGCAAGCTCTGCGATGTATACGGGCCCTAGCACCGACGATCCCCCGATGCCGAGTCCGCCGATGAACCTCGCCGCCAGCAGCACGTACCAGTTCCACGCAAACGCGCAGCCCAGCGCCGAAATCACGTAAAAGACGGCGAGAACCCGGAGTGTTTCGCGGCCTCCATATTTCTGTCCCGGGATTCCGGCCGTCATCGCGCCAATCACCGTCCCAATCAGCGCCATCGAAACCGTCAGCCCCAGTTGCTCCGGCGTCAGGTGGTATACGCCAGTCAGCGCCTGCGTGGTTCCGGAAATAACCGCGGTATCAAATCCAAACAGAAATCCACCCAACGCTCCAACCGCCGCCGCTTTTGCCAGATTCTTGTTCACTGTTTGGAATCCCCTTTGCCGTCGGATAAGCTTCCGGAAAATTTCACCCGCACTGTCTTAATCTCATACGGTTTCGTGTGAATCATCACCCTGCCTTGCTGCACCTTAAGCGTTTGGAACGGACGCTCCATCAGGTCGGTTTCCACCGCGCTTTCGACCGTGGCACCCGGCAACAGCTCGACATCGCTCTCTTTCCCCGCCCATTCATAGAAACGATAAATTGTGGTCTCATCATCCTCGGCTTTTTTCACCGCGGTCAGCACCACATTCTCGCCTATTAGTTCCGCGAACGAATGCTGCTCCGGCAAATCTCCAGTGTGCTTCTCTGTTTGCTTCGCCAGCAGGGGATAATTCAGCTCGTAGCCGCGCCGAACTGTCAGTGCATCCTTCCAGTTCCCGCCGTGTGCGTAAAGCGAATAAGTGAACTCGTGCCGGCCCTCATCCGCGTGCGGGTCGGGCCATTCCGGCGAACGCAGCAGCGAGAGCCGCAGCACGTTGCCTTTCGCGTCGTAACCATACTTGCAGTCGTTCAACAAACTCAGCCCGTGATTCGCATCGGACAAGTCTGCCCAATGCAGCGCCGGCACCTCGAATTTCCCCTGCTCGGCCCGCGTGTTGCGCGTTGTCGGCCGCTCGACGCTCCCATACGGTATTTCAAACGTCGCCATCTTGTTGTGCGCGCTCAAAGGCATCGCTACCTTCAACAGGATGTGCTTTTCGTGCCAGTCCGCAGTCATCTTCACATCCACCCGCGGCGATCCCGCCGTCACGATGATGTCGCGTACGAACGTCGATTTCTGAAAATGATTCTTCACCCGCAGAATCGCCCGCAACGGGCCGTTCTCGACAAGCGCCACCTCATCCGTCTTGTCCAGATCCCAATGTTCTTTCTCGAAGTCCGCGTCAATGTTCCACGCGTCCCACTGTTTGGGTTTGTCCCGAAACGCTTGCAAGAGGTTGCCGCAAATCGCATCTTTCGGTCCGCCGCTGTCCGTTTCCGAAGTCCCAAGTGTCTCGCGATTGCTCCGCTTGTCAAACAAGCTCGTCATGCAACCTGTTTTGCCGTCCACCTTCAATCGTACGAACTCGTTTTCGAGCGTATCACCCGTGGCCTTCACCAAAGCTGGTCTGTTCCCGGATTTTGCCGCCGCCCGCACGTAATAGGTCGAATAGCCAAGCCCCGGCACGCTCGCCTTCAGCAATAGCCGCACTCTCCGCGTCCCTCGATCCGCCGAAAGTATCTGAGCACCAACCGGTTTTCCGCCTGCCTCCACCACCTCCACGGAACTCGCCGCTTCCGGCAGCCTCACCTCCGTCTCAATCACTTCCTCCCTCGGCCACGCCAGAGAGTTGAACACCACCACCGGAACCCCGCTCCCTTTCAGATTTACATTCGCCGCGATCTCTTCCAGCGAACCATCCAGAATGTTCCGGCTCACGCGCCCCACGTCCTCCAGGTTCCGCTCGGCGTCAAGATAGTTCACCGCAATCCCCGATCCCGGAAAAATGTCGTGAAAATCGTCGAACAATAAATCCTTCCAGCCGCGGTCAAACTCGTCCGAAGGATATGCCTTTCCAAATCTTGTCGAAATCGCGGAAAACTTCTCCGCGTCCAAAAGCAACTCCTCCGTCTTCCGAATCCGCCGCTTGGTCTCCGCCTGTGTCGTAAACACCCCGCGGTGATATTCAAAATAAAGTTCGTCTCGCCACACCGGTACGTTCATGCTCGCCAGCTTCGGCTCCAGTTCCGTAAAAAATGCCTTGGCCGTGCTCAGTTGCAGATTGGGGAACACCACGTCCGGCTTCATCCACCGCGTCGCCGTATCCAGCATCGTTCGCGTCGGCCCGCCGCCGTGGTCGCCCACTCCATACAGGTGCATCATTTCCGCATTTGCCGGCGGCTTCGTTCCATAAAGTGCCGGAACCCACACGGAAACATCTTTTCCCAATTGCACCGGATCGATTCCCATCGCGTAGTCGTGCGGAAAATAGGTCAGCAGCCGGCTGCCATCCGGTGCTTCCCACCAGAACAGTTTGTGCGGAAACACTGTGAATTCGTGCGCCCACATCAGCTTCTGCGTTACAAATGTGTCGATTCCCGATTTCTTGTAAATCTGCGGCAGTTGCCAGTTGTATCCGAACGAATCCGGGTTCCACCCAATCTTCACGTCCACGCCAAACTTCTGCTGAAAGTACCGTTTTCCCACCAGAATCTGCCGCACCAGCGATTCGCCGCCCGGCATATTCAAATCCGGTTCCACCCACATGCCGCCCACAATCTCCCAGCGCCCTTCCTTCACCCGTTGCTGAATCTCTTTGAACAGGTCCGGATATTTCTCTTCCATCCAGGAATACGTGCGCGCGGAAGACATCGTGAATTTGAAATCCGGATACTCGCGCATCAGGTCCAGCGCGCTCCGAAACGTGTTTCGCACCACCTCCACCGTTTCCGTCCACGGCCAGAGCCACGCCATATCAATGTGCGAGTTTCCGTCCGCCCGTATCGTGAACTGCTTCAGCCACGGCGTCAGCGCCTGCAGTTTGCTCTGCGCCTTCCGCAACGATTCGTCAAAGGTAACCTGGTCGCCTCGCTCTAGCGCGTTCAAGTCCACCAACTTAACCGCCGAATCCAGAATTGCTTCGTGCTCCGCTCGCCCATCTGGAAACGCGGCCACCATCGGTTGCGCGGCCAAAATCTCGTCGTGGAAAATCCTTGGATCGGGGCGATTTGCCGGAGCGGTAATCAGCAGCCGGCTGGCACTCAGCTTGGTATTGCTCTCCGCCGCCTGAATCCGTATTGCCACCAGATACGCGTCCCCCGGCTGCGCATTTTCCGTCAACACGATCGGCTGCAGCGTATCCGCGTCCGTTCGGGACACCATCGCCCCGTTCGAAAACACAGTGATCGTTACGAAGTCATTGCTATCCACCGCCAGGTCCAGCTGAATGCGCGCTCCGCGCAGGCTGTACCCGTTTAACGACGCGGGCAGTTCGATCCTCCGCCGCAGCACTCTCGGTCCCGTTTTCCACGCCTCGCCGGCTTTGACGGAGGGCCAATTCTTGTCTTCCAACGCGGAATCCTCTGGATGCGCCACGTCCGCGTGGTATCGCCATTCCTCCAGCGGCATCGTGACGATGGATTCCAGCCGGTCCGTCAGCGGCTTGTAGCCATTATCACTAGCCGTTCCTTGCGCCGCGCAAAACCTGCACGACACCAGCAACGCAATCCCCAGGATTACGATCAGGCTCCTGCCCCAGGCTGCCGACCTTGCCCTCATAATTGTGTCCCCGTTTCAAACGCTGCGAGATTTGCCCGATCGTGCATCTCGAACGTATCGTCTGGCCGCCAGTGATTCTACACGTTGCGGCAACTTTTCGCGCAGCGTGGCGCATAACTCGCATCGCTCAACACCCACCTCCCTCCGCATCTAGGCCAGGTCACTCCTTCACGCCCTTTTCCGGGTCCCAGCACCCCTGTTCCTTTCGAACGAAGATGATCTGTCCGATGTGGTACGCATTGTGTGCGCCGATGTGCGCGATCGTGGAGTACCACGTCTTGAGTTTCGCCTCATCGGCGGATTCCACAGCTTTTTCCCACTCGGTCATCACCTCGTCCAGTTGCTTTACGGTGGCGCTCCACTGCTTGCTGTCAAAGTTGGTGAACGTCTCATCGTTCCGTCCGCTAAACTTTTCCAGCGGCTCGCCCTTGAACCTGGCCAGGTTCCGCCGGTTCCAGAAGATGAGATGTGCCGCCAGTTGCCCGACGCTATGATTTCCCTTGCCGTCCGTCCAGTTGGCCTGCTCGGCGGTTAAGCCATCAACGGCGGTGTTCGCGGGCACGAACCATTCCGCCTGGGTGTGCGTGGACCGCAGTTGCTCCAGCAATACGCTTTTGAGCGTCGGCGGTGGCGGCGTTTTTGCATCCTGTGCGATGGCTGGTAAACTGAGTGCAAATAGAATTACAGGCACAGCGATTTTCATTTCTGACTCCTCCTGATGTTGAAGTTCCCGGATGAGGGTTTGCTGCCCATGGTGCGCAGACGGAACGCCCTTTCCCACTAGACGAGGGCGTTTGGTGAAGGTGAGCTTTACCCAAAACCTGCCCGAGTTCAACTTCACTGGGGTCGGTCACGCATGCTTGGGCAGCAACGATTCAGAAACTCAACACTCCGCTGTTGGCGCGTTGGGCAGGCTTGCAATTTTTGGCCTGGTAGCGCAAAGGCAAGCCCGAACCGGCGGAGCGAGACAATTTTTCGGTTGTCAGGGGGCGTGGAAAATGGCATTGTCTCCCCGCCGGGCAACCGGGACTCAACGGACCTCCGAAATCCTCATTTCTGGAACAGGTGTACCAGTGCGCGGCGGACGGGTGACCAAGAACAAGGGTAATGGGCGCGGCAAGAGCCCCGCAAAACCTGAAATGCTTTTGAAACTGGAGTTGCACAGCAATCCGGAAGCCTTATGCCTTGTTCGCGCCACGGTCGAGCGCGCCGCTGAAGTCTTGCACTTTCAGGACACCGAGACTCGCGCTATCGTCCGCTCCGTGGACGAAGCTCTTGCCAACGTGCTTCGCCATGCCTACGGCGGCCGCCCGGGTCTGCCCATCGAAATGAGCTGCAGCCGCCTTGGACCTGGCTCTCAAAAAGCCGCAACAGGCGGAATCGAAATTTTGCTTGCCGACAAGGGAACGCCCGTCAAGCCCTCCACGTTCAAGGGGCGTCCCCTCGATGAAATCCGCCCCGGCGGTCTGGGCCTGCATTTCATCCGGCAGAGCATGGATGAAGTTGAATTTAGCCGCAAGAAAGGCAAGAATCTCTTGCGCATGGTTAAATATTTATCGCCAACTTCCCAGGCAGCGGCATCAGAAGGAGACCAGAAGTGCAGATAGAGGCCCGACCGGCAACTGGTGGCACCATCCTCGATATTACCGGGGACATTGACTTGGCGCATTCGCCGACCATGCGAAAGGCGTTGCTTCAGGAAATCAAGGAGAAGAAGACGCCAAAGGTGTTTCTCAATCTGGAAAAGGTCCGCTACATTGACAGCTCCGGCATCGCTTCCCTCGTCGAAGGCCTCAAAGCCTCCCGCGACCAGGGTTCCCGCCTTATCCTCTACGGCCTTAGCAAGACCGTCCGCGAAGTCATGGAGCTCTCTCGCTTGCAGAAAATTTTCGAGATTCACGATAGTGAAGCCCAGGCGCTTGCTTCCTAGCGCTCGGGCCAGGTCTCTCCCCCGCAAAGGTAGCCGAAACACGTGGAATTCTTTGGGAAAATAGGCAGCTCTGTCGAAGGCAGTCTGGCCTACGTCGGCGCGTTGACGTCGCTGGCTGGCCGCGCCGCCTATTTCACGTTCATCGGACCTTTCCAGGGGAAGCCATTGCGGTTCCAGCGCGCGGTTTCTCAGGCGATGGAAACGGGCGTGCGCGCGCTCCCCATCATTTCGCTGATCACGTTTTTTATAGGGTTGATCCTGGCGCTGCAAGCTGCTTACGAACTGCGGCGTTTTGGTGCCATCAGCTTTGTCGCCAGCGCCGTTGCGATCTCGATGACCCGCGAGCTGGGGCCGCTGATTACCGCGGTGATCGTGATCGGCCGCTCTGGTTCGGCGTTCGCCGCCGAACTCGGGACTATGAAAGTGTCCGAGGAAATTGATGCGCTGGAAACCATGGCCATCAATCCGGTCAGCTTTCTGGTCGCGCCAAAATTTGTGGCTATGATTCTGATGCTTCCATGCCTCACCATCTGGGCCAACTTCATGGGCATTCTCGGAGGCTCACTTTTCGGCGTCGCGCAAGCTGACTTCACTTTTTGGCGGTATATTGTCGCTTCAATCGACGCCCTCTTTCTGCGAGACGTCATCACCGGCCTTATCAAAAGCTTCATGTTCGGCGTCACCATTACCGCCGTCGGTTGCCACGAGGGCTTGAACACCACCGGCGGCGCCGAGCAGGTCGGGCGTTCCACCACGCGTGCCGTGGTCATGTCCATTTTTCTTGTGATTATGGTCGACCTTGTCTTTACAATGCTTTTCTACTTCCTGGGAGAACACTAGCCTTATGGCGGCGGCAGCGGACATTTTCGGAGCGGACTCGTCGTTTGACGGCCCGATGATCTCCCTGCGCGACCTCCGGGTCAGCTATACCGGCAGGGAGATTCTGCACGGCATTAATTTCGACGTGCAACGCGGGGAAACGCTGGTGATTCTCGGCGGTTCCGGTTCCGGCAAGAGCACGCTTCTTCGCACCTTGGTCGGCCTGGAAAAACCCACTTCCGGCGAAGTCTGGATCCGCGGCAAGAATTTTTCCGCCATCAGCGAGGCCGATCGCGACGAAATTCGCAAGCGCCTCGGCATGTCCTTCCAGGGCGGCGCCCTCTTCGGTTCGATGACCGTCGGCGAGAACGTGGCCTTGCCGCTGGAGGAACACACCAAGCTGGAGCCCACGACCGTCGAGATCATGGTGCGTTTGAAGCTCGATCAGGTGGGCCTCTCCGGATTCGAGAATTTTCTTCCCTCGCAATTGAGCGGCGGCATGAAAAAGCGCGCTGCGGTCGCCCGTGCTCTCGCCATGGATCCCGAAATCCTTTTTTTCGACGAGCCTTCCGCCGGTCTCGATCCCATCATCGCCGCCGGCATCGATCAGCTCATCCTGGAATTGAAGAAGGCCTTCCACATGACCATCATCGTGGTCACCCACGAACTGGCCAGCGCCTTTCTGATTGCCGACCGCATGGTCCTGATCAACAAGGGAGAAGTGGTCGCCCTCGGCACCACCGATGAAATGAAGAACAGCAAGCACCCCAAGGTTCGGCAGTTTCTCGATCGCATCCCCGAACCCGCGGTTGCCCAGGAATTGGATTATCTGCAGATGCTGACGGAGCCCGCAACAAAATCCGGTGAAGGCCGCCAGGGGAAGAGCAGGTAGAGATGGAAGCAAAACGCGAACAGGTGTTTGTAGGATTATTTGTCGTCATTGCCGTGGGGCTGCTGATTGCCACGGTCTTTTCGCTCTCCGGCGCGTTTGCCGGGCCCGCACGCCATTACCATGCGAGGTTTAACAGTGTTGCGGGGCTCGATCGTGGCGCGACCGTTCGCTACCAGGGCGGCCCCAAAATCGGGCGGGTAGAAAACGTCAAGATCGATCCGAAGGATCCCACGCTCATGGACATGGAGTTCAGCGTGAAGGAAAATTTGCCCATCAAGACGGACAGTCACGTGGCCATTCTGAGTTTCAGCCCGCTCGGTGACAATCACCTGGAAGTTAAGGCTGGCTCGGCTACTGCGCCGCTTGCCGCCGACGGCGCAATTCTGCCGACGGATCCATACATCGACTTCAATAAGCTGACCGAGCAGATCAACAAGGTGATGCCGCAAGCCCAGGAATTGATGGCCAACCTCAACGTCCGCGTAAAGGAATTGAGCGTCACGATTGCCCGCGTCAACGACTTGCTGAACGACGAGAATCGCGCCAACGTTTCCGCCAGCCTCACTGAGCTCCGCGGCATGTTGAAAGAAGACCGGCCCGTCGTCAAGTCGGCCCTGAACAACGTCAACAATGCCAGCGCCAAGCTCGGCCCCATGCTCGACGATCTCAAGAAGACCTCCGCCCAGGCCGACGAAACCCTCAAAAAACTCGACGCCATGCTCGGCGAAAATCGCGAAGACCTCCGCGCTTCCATCAAGAAGCTTCGCGAATCCCTGAACAATGTCAACAGCATCACCCGCCGTCTCGACCAGACACTCGACATCAACACGGAAACTATCGACGAACTCTTTATGAACATGCGCGACGTTTCCGAAAACCTTCGCGAATTTACGGACATCATCAAAACACGGCCGTCGGAACTTATTCGCTCCACCAGCCCTCGCGAGCATAAACCCGGAGAGCACCCATGAGAATTAACGATCGCAGCTGTCACCGCACCCTTGCCGCGCCGCCTCTTGCATTGGCATCTGGCCGGCGGCTCGGAAAATTCACCGGAGCTCTTGCCCTCGGCGCACTGCTGTCCGTGGGACTCTCCGGTTGCGGCAGCATCAAGCCCGTTCGCTATTACCAGCTCACGCATCCTCCCACGTCCACGCTCGCCGGCTCGCCGGCGGCGATGGACGCCTCGCTTCTCGTCCGCCCGTTCCAGACTTCCCATCTATACAGGGAAGATCGCATCGTCTATGGTGGGGAAGGCGAGCAGGTTGGTCTCTATGCGTATGATCGTTGGGTCGAACCGCCCGTGGAGATGTTGCAAGATGCGCTCGCCCGTGGACTTCGCTCTTCCAGCCAGTTCAAACACGTTACGACGCTGCGCAGCGACGCTAGCGTCGATTTCAGTCTAACCGGCCATCTTTATGCGTTTCGGGAAGTCAGCGAGGGTGGAATTGTCGCTCGTTTGTACTTCGACGTCGAACTCATCGATCTCAAGCTCGGCAGAGCCATCTGGCGCCATACATACAATCACGATGAGCCAACTCGCGGCAAGTCGATCGCGGATATCGCCGCTGCGATGGACAAGAATGTTCACCTCAGCGTCCAGGAAGTTCAAAACGGCGTACTCCAGACCCTGGCCAACTATTCGTCCAAGTAGCGGCCACCTTCAGAGCCTGCCCTGACGAAGGAAGGGTGGCCCCGTCGAATCTCAATCCCACGCCCACCACTAAATCCCTACGCCGCCACTTCGTCCCGGCTCTTCTTCCGCGGCACGATGCTCCTCACCACCACGTACAGCATCGGAATAAACAAAAGGTTCAGCGTCGTCGCGGCAATCATCCCGCCAAATACCGTCGTCCCCACCGACACGCGTCCAACCGCTCCCGCTCCCGTCGCCAGCATCAGCGGCACCACTCCCAAAATAAAAGCCAGCGAAGTCATCAGAATCGGCCGCAAACGGATTCGCGCTGCTTCGATCGCCGCGTCAACCGTGCTCAATCCGTCGTCCTGCAACTGCTCCGCAAACTCCACAATCAAAATTGCGTTTTTGCTCGCCAACCCGATCAGCATCACCAACCCGATCTGGGCGTAAACATCGTTGCTTAATCCTCGCAGCGCAATCGCTCCCAGGGCTCCCAGCAGCGCCACCGGAACTCCCAGCAACACAATAAACGGCAGCACGTAGCTCTCGTACTGCGCCGCCAGCGTCAGGTAGACGAATATCAATCCCAGTCCAAACAGGATCGCCGCTTTCCCGCCCGACTCGATCTCCTCTAGCGAAAGCCCGCTCCATTCAAACGTCATCCCGCGCGGCAGCACTTTCTTCGCTACCTCTTCCATTGCCGCAAGCCCTTGCCCGGAGCTCAGTCCCGGCATCGCGGAACCGTTTATTTCCGCCGACCGGAACAGATTGTAGTGCGTGATTACCTGCGGATTCTCTGTCTGCTCGATTTGCACGATGTTGTCCAGCGGCACCATTTTCCCGGTGTCCGACCGCAGGTAGTAGCCCCGCATGTCTTTCGATTCCGAGCGGAATTTCAAATCGGCCTGCAAATAGACGCGGTACGACCGGTTGTTGAAATCGAAATCATTCACGTACACCGAGCCCATGAACACCTGCAGCGCGTCTGTCACCTGGCTGAACGGCACTTGCAAACTCTTCGCTTTTTCGCGGTCGATCTTCACCAGCACCTGCGGGTCATTCGCCGTGAACGCAGAAAACAGCCCGGTCACTTTTCCACTTTGATTTCCCGTGCTCACCACCTGGTTCGCCGTGTCGGCCAGCGTTTGCAGCGTGTTCCGTCCCAGGTCTTCCACTTCAAACGTAAAACCACCAAACTGCCCCAATCCTTCCACTGCCGGCGGGCTGAACGGTATCACCAGGCCGCCGGGAATCGCCGCCAGCGGTGCGCGCAATTTCTCCACCACGTCCGGCCCCCTGTGCCCGGGCCCTTTCCGATCTTTAAAATCGGCCAGATTCAAGAAAACCATTCCGCGATTCGCGGCGTTTCCGCTGAAGCTGAACCCCACCACCGTAAATGCGCCCGTGATTTCCGGAAAGTGCGAGACCGCCTCCTCCACTTTCGCGCACACCTCCTGCGTAAACGCCAGCGAAGCGCCCTGCGGCGTCTGCACCGCCACGATCAAATATCCCTGGTCGTCTTCCGGGATGAACCCCTGCGGAATCCGCAAATAAAGAAATGCCGCCGCCCCCATCACCACTGCAAACGCAAGCAGTGCCAGCGCCTTGTGCTCCACCACTCGCCGGACCGTCTCGCGGTAAAACCTGGCGCCCGATTCAAACGCCCGGTTAAACAAACGGAAGAACGCTCCTTGCGCCCGCTCCCGGTGATGCCCGAGAAAGATCGCCGATAGCGCGGGTGTCAGCGTCAGCGCGTTGAACGCCGAAATCGAAACTGAAAACGCGATCGTCAGCGCAAATTGCCGGAAGAGAATTCCCGTTGTTCCCGGGAACAGCGCCACCGGCACGAACACAGACACCAGCACCAGCGATGTCGCCACCACGGCCCCGGCCACTTCCTTCATCGCCACGCTCGCCGCATTGTGCGGTTCCGAAATCCCTTCCGTGATGTGCCGCTCCACGTTTTCAATCACCACGATGGCGTCGTCCACCACCAGGCCCGTCGCCAGCGTGATTCCAAATAACGTCAGGGTGTTAATGGAAAATCCCAGCAGCTTTACGAATATAAACGTTCCGATCAGCGAAACCGGAATGGTGACCGCGGGAATAAAGGTGCTGCGAAAGTCCTGAAGAAAAATGTAAATCACCAACACCACCAGGACGATTGCCTCCAGCAGCGTAATCAAAACGTCCCGGATCGATTCTCCGATTACAGTCGTCGAATCGAACGCCTCCGCATACTTCAGCCCCGGCGGAAAATTCTTTGACAGCCGCTTCAATTCTTCCTTGGCTCCGCGATCCACTTCCAGCGCGTTTGCCCCCGGCAGTTGCGTCACTGCGATTCCCACCGCCTCATGGCCATTGAACCGCAGCACAGAGCTGTAATCCTCCGCGCCAAGCTCCGCTCGCCCAACGTCCTTCACGCGCACCAGCGTCCCATCTGTTCCGGTCTTCAGAATGATATTTTCAAACTCTTTCGGCTCGGATAGCCGGCCCACCGCCCGCACGCTGATCTGATAATCCTGTTTCGGATTCGAAGGCGGCTGCCCCAGTTGTCCCGCGGCCACCTGCACATTCTGCTCGTTCAGCGCATTCAGCACACTTGTCGCGCTCAATCCCCGCTGTGCCAAGCGCTCCGGGTCCAGCCACACCCGCATGGCGTATTTCCGCTCGCCGAAAATGATCGCGTCGCCCACGCCTTTCACGCGTTTCAGCGCGTCGCGCACGTAAACGTCCAGGTAGTTGCTCAGGAACAGGCTGTCGTACTGCCCCTTATCCGAGTACACTCCCGCCGCAAACACGAACCCGCCCGTTTGTTTGGTGATGATGATGCCGGTGTTTTTGACGCTGTTCGGCAGCCGCCCCAGCGCCTGATTCACGCGGTTTTGCACGTCCACCGAAGCCAGGTCCACGTCCCGCGTCACATCAAACGTCACCACGATCGTGCTCGACCCGTCGTTGCCGCTCGACGACGTGATGTACTTCATCCCCGGAGACCCGTTGATCGCCTGCTCCAGCGGTATCGTCACCGCCGTTTCCACCGCCTGCGCGTTCGCTCCGATGTACGCGCTGCTTACCGCCACCTGCGGCGGCGCCAGTTGGGGAAATTGTGATATCGGCAGGCTGGGAATCGCGATCGCGCCGCCCAGCACGATCAGCAGAGCGCAAACCGTCGCAAACACCGGCCGCCGGATAAAAAAATCGACAAACAAGTCGGTTTCTCTCTTTCCCTAGCTAGCGTTGGTTTCTAACCGCACTTCAAAGAAACTGGACGAAGTGTCATCCCGAACTCCGCTTGCCCTGAGTGAACTTTGCGAAGGGCGCATTTTGCGAGTGAGGAATCTGCTTTTTCTTGGTATCACTTGCCGGTCTTCGGCGTGTGCTCCGGCTTCGGCCCCGGCGTTTGGATTTGTTCGCTCACCGGCGCACCGTCCTGCAGGAATTGCGTCCCGGAAACGATCAGGTGCTCTCCCGGTTTCAATCCGTCAAGAATGGCGTAGTCGTTGCCGATGATCTCTCCCACCTTCACCCCGCGCTGCCTCGCCGCCGTCCCCTTTGCTTCCTTCTCGGCCACGAACACAAAAAACTGCCCGTTGATTCGCGTCACGGCCAGCACCGGCGCCACTGCTCCCGAGGCGTTGCCCCACACCACTTGCGCGCGCACCTGCTGCGCAATGCGCAAATTCGCTTTCGGATTCGGCACCGCTGCCTTGGCCAAAATGGTTTGCGTGTCCGAATCCACTTGCGGAGAGATAAACGTGATTTGCGATTCGCTCCGCATATTTCCCGCTTCATCCAGCAGCTTCACCGGCAGTCCAAGTTTCAACTCCTTCCCTCTTGCCGCGGGAATGTATAGATAAGCCTCCAGCGCCCCCGGTTCATCTACTGTGGTAAGCAGCGTCGAAACAATCACCCGGTCTCCCACGCGCACCGGAATGTCTCCTACAATCCCATCCATCGGCGAGCTCACCTTGTAATACCGCAGTTGCACCTTCTGCTGCTCCACCTGGTGCTCCAGCGATTTCAGCTGCGCTACCGCCGTGTCGTAATTCGTTTCCGCGTTGTCCAGGTCCGATTTCGCGATCACTCCTGCTTCCGCCAGTTTTTTCGCCCGCTCCAGGTTCACCCGCGCAAGATTCACGTTGGACTCCTGCGCCAGCCGAGTTGCCTCCTGGCTGTTCACGGTCGCTTCCTGCTTCAGCGGGTCAATCTGCAGCAGCGCCGCGCCCGCCAAAACGTGCTCGCCCGACCTGGCAAATATTTTTGTGATGTACCCCTCAACCTGCGGATTAATCGTCGCCGAATGCCGCGATTTCAACAGCGCCAGGTATTCCGTCGTCTCCGCGATCGGCTTCGATTCCACCAGTTGCACTTGAACGGGGATTGCCGCTCCTGGCCCGCCTTCGCCGCTTGCGCTGACCGACGCGGATTTCGCCCCGCACCCTGCCACTCCCATCGCCGCCAGGCACACCACCGCCAGGCGGTCTACGGGCATACCGTATTTCGTCTGTTTTCTATTACCGAAGGTCATCTATCTACACCGGCGCGGGTTGCGCAGCTATTTATCTTACGTCAACGAACCGGGAACCGAAACGCTTATCCGTTCAACCATTTGACGCACCAAAATCTTAGTCGTTTAGTGCAACTTAGGAGGGACTTAGGGAGTAGGCACGGCCGCCTCCTGCCTAGCTGTACGAATCAGGGGGGCGGGACATTTCAGTTAAAAAAGAGTCTTAATACATATCCGTGGGGTCAATCTTTTTCCCCGAAAGCCCCAACTGCAAAACCTCGATATTTTCCGGCCGGTCAAACACCTTTCCGGGAAATAGCCGCTTGATGATCACTCGAAACCCGCCAAATGCTATCCCAATGCCCGTCGCCACTCCCAGGAACAATCCCGTAAACAAAAAAATCTTGTACATGATCAACATGATCGGCGGTTCCGTCGCCTTTTGCCCTCGCTCGTTCCAGGTGACCTGCGTCTCGTAATTGACGCCATCCCTCATCGCCCGCGCATATTCCGCCGAGGTCGCCGCAAACACCAGCGAAAGCAGGGAAGCCTTGCGTTCCACGTTTACGCCCGCGCGCTTCGCCGCTTCCGGCAACGCCTGCTCCAGGTGATGCAGATGCTGTTCCGCAAGCTGCGGCGTCGGGTATTCCAAAAGCACCAGTGTCCCGCTCCCGTGCGCACCGTGGTAATTTGCCATCATGGCTTCCGCGCCGTTCTGAAATCCCACCGCGTCCGTCAGGTCCTTGGATGCCGCTTGCCCCAGCGAACTCATCGCCGCCCGAAATCCCTCCGGTCCCAGCGCATATTTCTCCGATCCAAACGTCCTCCCGGCCTCCGGGAGGAAATTCCGCACCGGCGGCAGCGGAGTCTGGTCCGCTTTTGCCTGCAGCGCCATCAACAATTCCTGCAGCCCTTGCGCTTTGGCATTGTGCGAAAACTCGGCTTGCACCACGATGTTTCCTGCCAGGAAACGCGCCTTGCTTTCCGCTCCCGCGGAATCTGCGCCCAGCCCGGCGTCCTTCATCCCCGGCGCCAGCAAAAATGTGTACACCTCATACGCGCTGCTCGGATCACGCAGCACAAATGCCCGCAACGTAATCTCGTCCGAACCATTTTTGTACGACCGCTGTTCGATCTTGCTTAGGCCAGCTTCTGCCAGCACCTGTTCGCCGCTGGGTAAGTTCGACCACGATGCTCCCAGTTCTCGCACCTGCACGGTCTTCGCAGGCGCTTCCGCCTGCCAGGGTCCGAATTGATTGGGAAGTAGGGGAGTATCCGCAGCAACGCCCAAAGCGCACAGCGCGCCGGCCAACACGCAACCAAGAATGATTCTGTACATACCTGTCAGTATATTAGACGCCGCGGACTTATTGTTGGTTCCTTGATTGCTCCACCGTCGCCGCCGGCGCCGCGCGCCCGGGCTTGGCCGTGCCATTAACCGCCACGCTGTTCATGCTCTGCAGGTAATCGGAAACGCCCTGGTACAGCCCTTCCGCCACTCGTTGCCGGTATTCCGGCTTCTTCAGCAGTTGCTCGTCGGCGGGATTGCTCAGGAACGAAATTTCCGTCAGGATCGACGGCATATCCGCCCCGATCAGCACCACAAACGGCGCCTTGCGCACCCCGCGGTTCTTCACCGGCTTGGTGGCCTTCTGGATGCGTTTCGAAAGGGAATCCTGCACGTCTTCGGCGAATTCCCGCGACTCGTCAATCTTTTCCGTTCGCGCAATTTTCTTCACCACTTCTTCCAGGTCATGGATACCTTGCTGCGAGACCGCATTCTCCCGCGCCGCCACCGCCATCGCTTCCGCCGAACCCTTCATGTTCAAGTAATAGGTCTCGATTCCGCGCGCCCCGTGATCCGGGCTCGAATTTGCGTGAATCGAAATAAACAGGTCGGCCTTCGCTTCATTGGCGATGCGCGTGCGGTCTTCCAGCGGAATAAACGTATCGTCCGCCCGGGTGAAGACGATATCCGCGCCCGGCAATTTCTGCTGGATGATTTTTCCCAGTCGCAGCGCCACGTCCAGGCACAAATCTTTTTCCATCAAACCCGTCGGCCCGATTGTTCCCGTGTCGTGCCCGCCGTGCCCCGCGTCAATCACAATCCGCCCGATCTTCAGCCCCAGCGCCCGCGTCAGCGTGGACTGCCCATCGCGCGTCGGCACCGGCGCTGCTGCCATCGGCTGCACCAGGTCCGGCCTCGATCCCGTTTTCCCCCGGCTTGTGTTCAGCACTTTCACCGGCGAAGGGATAGGCTTCGGCGTCACCGGCGCTGCCGCTGTGTTTTCCATTGGCCCAACCGCTCTCGGCGTATCGTCGGCCACTGGCGCATTCGCCGCCAGCGTATCCGCATCGTTTCCGCTCTCGGCTTTCTCGTTGCCCGAACTCTTCGCTGCCGGACCCGTATTCTTCGCCGTTTGCACCGGCGCGCCTCGCGGCCCGCCCGTTCCGTAAAGCTCAATCACCAGCCGCGATGGCTTATGCATCAGCGAGGCCGCATAATCTCGCACGCCGTTCACGTCCAGCACCACGCGCACCACGCCGCCCTGATTCTGCGCCACGCGCACCTGCGTCAGCAGGTCGCCGCTCACTTGGATCTTGTTCCTCACCAGCGCCGGCGAGAGCCGCGCCGCGTGCAGATCAAAATAAATCCGGTCCGGGTTGGCGATTCGCCCGGAAACGTATTGCACCGCATCTTCCAGGTCAATCACCACTTCCGTGCCGTCGGGCGTCTGCAAGCACCGGACGTGCTGCACGCTCGGCACCCGCACCGACTTCGGCCTCTCGCCCCCGCTTGTGCCCGCCGTGCCGCGCGCCGCCGCTTGCGGGGTTTCGTCCTTCACCGCTCTGGACGGCGAAATCGCCGGAGCGGCCGCTGATTGCGCCGTCTTGGCGTCCAGTTGACCCGTCTCCGCATTCCTCACCAGCGCCAGTTCCGCAAGCGCCTCCTGCACTTCACGCTTGTGCGCCGACCGCGGATACTTTTTCTGAAAATCCTGGTAGGTTTTCGTCGCCGCCGTTGGATCGCCCAGCTGATCCTTCTGCAACTGCGCCATCCGCAGCATCGCATCCGGCACAAATTTGCTCGTCGGGTATTCCCTAATCAGAAATTGATAAGCTTCCGCCGCCGCTTGATAGTAGCTGCGCCCGAACCGGTCGCCCATCTCCGTATTCAGCTCGCCCACCGCCACCGTCGCGTCCGCCACTTCCGTCGCATGCGGTGTAATCAGGTAAACCCGCTGGTAGGTGGTCACCACTCGCTTGTAGTCCGCCAGCGTGCGCTTTTCCGCGGCCTTTTCATTCAGCGCCGCGCGCATCTCCTGGGCCCGGGCAAATTGCGCGCTCGCCGCTTCGCGCTTGGCGGGCGTGTTCGTGTTCGCAGCGCGCACAGGGCAGGGAACTACGCATGCCGCCAGCAGCACAATACCCAGCGAAACGCCGGCGAAACTCCTGTGGATAATTTTACGCCCCGTACCCATACTTCCCCGGTATTCCCCCAACTTGGCCCGCTACTCTCTCTTACTAACACCAACTACCAATTTTAGATGCGCTCGCTCATTCGTTCGTAAAAATAATCCGCCCGTTTCCATCCACTTGCCGGTGAATCCGGCTGGACCTCGTGTACGCCTCATCCATGCGTCCCGATCCCGGCCGGTAATATGCGTCCTGCACCTTGCGCACATAACTCTGCGTCTCCTGGAACGACGGCACGCCATGCGCTCGGTCTACCGCTCCCTCACCAGCATTGTACGCCGCCAGCGCCAGATCCAGGTTGCCCCGATACCTTTCCAGCAACGTCTTCAGGTACTTCACCCCGGCATCCACGTTCTGCTTCGGGTTATACGCGTCATTCACGCCAAACCGCATCGCGGTTGACGGGATCAGCTGCATCAATCCCACCGCTCCCTTGTGAGATCTCGCCGCCGGATTCCAATTCGATTCCGTTTCAATCACCGCCCGCACCAGCGCCGGGTCCACTTTGTGCCGCTCGGCAGCTTCTCGAACCAGTTTTTCCGCCCCATCTCGATCCAAAAACATCGCCGGCCTGTCCGTGCCCGTAAAGGAAATTTCATTCTGCAAATAGATCGATCGTTTCGCCGGCGGCCGGGCTGTCAGCTTCGCGATCACCGGCGGCTCCGCATTCACGAAAACAGGCCGGCCATCTGTGGTCGTTTGGGTCATGATCTGTGCCGTAGCGGGGCGGGCAATGCCCAGCACGCCGCCGATTACCAAAGAAAGCACCAGGACATTCCTCAGGTTTCGGGTTATTGATAGGCCGTTCTTGCGCCTTGGGGAAGGCATAGGTAGTAAAATCCAGTGCGCGGAGCTAGCTGCCTCAGGTGGGGCCGTAAGACACCGCGTAGTGCGACTGCGAAGCTCCACCCTTCTAACAAGTGTAGCGGAATGCTGCACTTGCGAGGCAACGCTTCTGACGCTGCCTGCTATTATAGCAAGGGTTCCAGCAGGCCGGGGACACTCTGCAAGGCACTTTTTAGGGCAGCTGTGTCTTTTCCGCCAGCCTCGGCCAGATCGGGCCTTCCGCCCCCTGAACCGCCCACCTGCTTCGCCAGCGCCTGTATCAGCTTGCCAGCATGGACTTTAGCCGTCAGGTCCTTGGTCACTCCGGCAATCAGGGCCACTTTGCCGTCATCGGGCATCCCCAGGGCTACCACACCCGACCCCAGCTTCTGTCGGAGTGAGTCCACCAATTGCCTCAGGCCCTCCCGATCGACGTTGCTGACCTCACCCACCACCACCTTGACGCCTTTGATGGTTTGCGCCTGCCCGAACAGCTCGTCGAGCTGGTTCAGTGCTCCCTTCCGCTTCTGCGCTTCCAGTTCCTTCTCCAGATGCCGTGCCGTGGTGGTCAGTTTTTCGACCGAAGCCAGAACGTCGTCTTCGCCCACATTCAGCCGGCTTGCAACATCCCTCAGTGTCTGTGCCTGATGCTGGTAATGCTCGAGCGCGCCGATACCGGTGACCGCCTCGATGCGCCGCACCCCCGCCGCAACCGATTCTTCGCCCACAATTTTCAGCACGCCGATGTCCCCCGCGCGCTTCACGTGCGTCCCGCCGCAAAGCTCTTTCGAATAAAACCCCCGCGGCGATCGCGGATCGGGGATCGTCACCACGCGCACATTGCTCTCCGGATACTTGTCCCCGAAAAACGCCAGTGCCCCGGAGTTCAGCGCCTCTTCCAGCGACATCACGCCGGTTTCCACGCACGTGTTCAGCCGGATCTCGTCGTTCACCTGCTGCTCGATATCGCGCAGTTCCTCGTGGTCCACCGGCGCAAAATGCGTGAAGTCAAACCGCAGCCTCTCCGGCGCGTTCAACGAGCCGGACTGCTTCACATGCGTCCCCAGAATATTCCGCAGCGCCGCGTTCACCAGGTGCGTTCCCGTATGATTCCGCATGATCCGCGCCCGCCGCTCCGCATCCGCATGCACCGTCACGCGGTCGCCAACGCGCAAAGTCTCTTTCGCCGTAACCCGATGCGCCACCAGCCCCGCCACCGGGTAAAACGCGCCGGTCACCTCCGCCAGCACTTGGGTATCGGACGCATCATAAAACTTCCCCGTGTCCGCCATCTGCCCGCCCGACTCCGCATAAATCACCGTGCGGTCCAGCACCACCTCGCCCGACTCCCCGGCCTTCAACTCTTTCACTGGGCCGGTCTTCGTGATGATCGCTTCAATCCGCACATCTTTGGCGCACGTCGCATGATAAAAATCCGGCTCCGTCTTAAACGTCTCCCCCAATTTCGCAAACGCCGGATTCGCCGCCTCCTTCCCACCCCCGCCCTTCCACGAAGCCCGCGCCCGCGTCCGCTGCTCCTGCATCGCCTTCTCAAATCCGGCTTCATCGAACTTCACACCCAGGTCGCGCGCCGCATCAATGATGAAATCGCTCGGCAGCCCGAAAGTGTCGTACAAGCGAAACGCCAGTTCGCCGGAATATACGGCACCCGCTTTTCCGGCCAGCGGCCGCAATTCCTCTTCCAGCTTTCGCAATCCGATATCCAGTGTCTGCAGAAAGCGTTTTTCTTCCGACAAAACAATCTCTGGAACTCTCGAAGCACTAGCTTCCAGCAATTCCGGAAACGCTCCGCCCATCAACTGCCGCACAGACTGCACCATCTCAAACAAAAAAGGCTTGTTCGCCCCCAACAGCCGTCCGTGCCGAATCGCCCGCCGCAAAATCTTCCGCAGTACATACCCACGGCCCTCGTTCGAAGGCAGCACGCCGTCCGTAATCAAAAACGTAGTCGCCCGCGCATGATCCGCAATCACCCGCAGCGAAGCCGCCGCGCGACCCTTATCCTCCGCCGCCAGTTCCTTCTTTTCATCAACCCCAGTCAACTGCGCCGCGCGATCCAGCAGCGGCACAAACAAATCCGTGTCGTAATTCGAAATCACGCCCTGCAACACCGCCGCAACCCGCTCCAGCCCCATCCCCGTGTCCACGCACGGCTTCGGCAGCGGCGTCAGCGTCCCGCTCGTATCGCGGTTGAACTGCATGAACACCAGGTTCCAAATCTCTACATACCGCCCGCACTCGCAGGGAAACTTGCAGTCGGCATGCCCCTCTTCCGATGCCGCCGGCCCCATGTCGTAAAAAATCTCGCTGCATGGCCCGCACGGGCCCGTATCGCCCATGGCCCAGAAATTGTCTTTCAGCCCCGGAATAGCAAAAATTCGGTCAGCAGGAACATGTTCCAGCCAGAACTTCTTCGCCTCTTCATCCACTCCCAGCGAATTTCCAGGAGCCACTTCCGCCCCGCCAAAAACCGTCGCATACAATTTGTCCTTCGGAATCCCATACCACTCCGGCGAAGTAATCAGCTCCCACGCAAACGCCACCGCATCCTTCTTGAAATAATCTCCAAACGAAAAATTCCCCAGCATCTCAAAAAACGTGTGATGCCGCTTCGTAAACCCCACATTCTCCAAATCGTTGTGCTTCCCGCCCGCCCGCACGCACTTCTGCGCCGTCGTTGCCCGCAAATACTCCCGCTTCTCCAGTCCCAGAAACACATCCTTGAACTGGTTCATCCCCGCGTTCGTAAACAGCAGCGTAGGGTCCCCGTGCGGCACCAGCGAAGACGACCGCACGCGCCGGTGCCCCTTACTCTCGAAAAATCGCAAAAACTTTTCGCGTATCTCGTTCCCCGTCATCTTCTTTTCGCCATTCCCCGTCACGTAAACCTCGTCTCCGTCATCCAACCCAAAAATGAATTATCGCACATGTAGGGCCCGCCTTCTGAGGCGGGCCGTTCCCGTAGGGGCACGATAAATCGTGCCCGGCGAGTCCCCGAGCCTCTTTTCGCCGTTGTAGCGGCCGCCTTCCGAGGCGGGCGCTTTTGCTGGTCTCTTGCAGTGGCCGGTCTTAAGACCGGCCACCACACGCTCCTCCCACATTTGCAAAATCCCCCGCCCCCGCTACCATTCCAATGATTCTCGGGAGGCCCGATGTTCGAACGCAAACTCACCGCCGGCTGGGGCGACATGGACTTCAACAGCCACATGCGCAACACCGCCTACCTCGACAAATCCGCCGACGTCCGCATGATGTATTTCTCCGAAAACGGTTTCCCGATGGCTGAATTCCACCGCATGCGCATTGGCCCGGTAATCCTGCGCGACGAACTCGACTATTTCCGTGAAGTAGGTTTGTTGGAAGAAGTGCGCGTAACCCTCGAAATTGCCGAACTCTCCGTCGACGGCTCCCGCTTCCTGATCCAGAACACGTTCTACCGTGAAGACGGAAAGCTCGTCGCCCGCGTCCGCAGCAAAGGTGGCTGGCTCGACCTCAACGCCCGCAAACTCGCCGCGCCTCCTGAAAACCTCTTACAAGCTCTTCAGAACTCCCCGCGCTCCGAAGACTTCAAGGAAGTTCCCTCCATCCTGAAAGGAGGGAGAAACTAGAATCGTTCCAACCCGCTCGAGAGTTCCCTCGCTTGACTTGCCGCTGCTTGCCCGATACTCTTCGACGAACTTTTCCTGAACGCTCTTCCTGACTCAATCATCAGCTTGCGAACACTTTTCCGAGAGGCCGAAACATGAACAAGAAAGATCCTCTTCGCCCCGGCGCATTGAGTAGGCGCGACCTTCTCCGCGTACTTGGCGCCGGAACTGCCGCTGCCTCGCTTCCGATTTTGCCCGAAGTAGCCAGAGCTGATTCCGCCCGGACCGACGTTGTGGTCGTCGGCGCAGGATTCGCTGGCCTCACGGCTGCAAGGGCGCTGCACCGCGCTGGCAAAAATGTCGCCGTCCTCGAAGCGCGCAGCCGCGTTGGCGGCCGCGTAAAAGCCGGCCAAATCGCAGGTTTGCCCGTGGATGTGGGCGGCATGTGGGTCGGCCCAACTCAGACGCGCCTGCTGGAGCTCATCAAGGAGTATGGCCTGCACCTCGTCCCCGAACTCGACAAAGGTAAAAACATTCTGGAGATTAACAAACGTCGCTTCGTTGCCGATGGCCAGTCGATGGGCTGGGACAAACAAACCGAAGCCGAATTTGAGGGCGTGCTCAAGCAGATCGACCTCCTCTGCAAACAACTTCCCCTCGCTGCGCCCTGGACCATGCCCCGGGCCGAAGAATACGACACCATGTCGGCGGACGAATGGTTTCGAACTTCCACGAAAAACTCCCTGGTCATTGAAACTCTCCGTGGGTTGGTTCGGGGGATCTTCACCGCCGACGCACACCAGATCTCTCTTCTGTTTTTTCTCTTCTACATCCGTTCCGGTGACAATTTTGACTCGCTCGCCTCTCTTGGCGGCGATTCGGCACAAGCCTGGACCGTTCAGGAAACCATGCATCAGGTGGCAATTAAGATGGCGGCCGAACTTGAGGGAAAAATTCTGCTTGAAACTCCCGTCCGCGCCATTTCGCAGGACGACTCTGGCGTGGTTGTGGAATCGGTGAAGGGAAGTTGGGCCGCCAACCGGGTGATTGTCGCCGTGCCACTCCCTCTTTCGGTCAGAATCCATTATCAGCCTCCGCTCCCATCGGAGCGCGACATCCTCGCACAGCACATGCCGATGGGCTCGGTCATAAAATACTGGGTCGCCTACCAAAAGCCCTTCTGGCGCGACACCGGTTTCAATGGCATCGTCCTCAGCACGGATCCTCCCAGCAATCTTGTCTGCGCGGACCTCACCCCGCCCTCCGGAACTCCGGGCTTGCTCATTGGCTTCATGGAAGGCAGCAATGCCATGAAATGGACCGGCCATCCGATCGAAGAACGCAAGAAAGCCATCGTCGATCGCCTGGTGAGTTTTTTTGGACCGCCAGCAGCGCATCCCATCGACTACGAGGATCAGGATTGGCCCTCCGATCCATGGAGCCGGGGATGTTACGTCGCTAGCATGGCCCCCGGCATCATGACGACCGTGGGGAAAACGATACGGCAACCGTTCGGCAGAATTCACTGGGCGGGTACAGAAACCTCGGAGCGTTGGATGGGCTATATCGATGGAGCAATCCGTTCCGGCGATCGCGCGGCGGCGGAAATCCTGGCCCTCAGCAAATAACCGAAGCAGCCGAAATGGATTTCTTATCGATGTGCCGGAAATTCACTTGCTACTAATTTTCTTCCAGCGGTGCGTCCACTTCCGGCAATTCTTCCTTGGTCATGCGCTTCAGCTCTCGCCGAATCAAGTCCGATGGAAAACCTGCCCCAATCAGCGACCTATATAAAGACGCCAGCTTCCGGTCGTCAATCTCTCCGCGGTAGAGGCGCAGCTTCCGCTCTATCCTCTGCCGGATTATCGCCGCCGGATCTGTCCCCGCCACCGCATCCTTGATCGCCGTCTCGATGTGCCGGTCCGGTATCCCCCGCGCCCGCAAATCTCGCGCGATCCGAAACTCCCCCTGCTTTCGCGATTCCGTCCGCAACCGCGTAAACTGCTTCGCATACCGCGCATCATCCAGCAGGTTCTGCCGTTTCAATCGCTCCACCACGTCTCGGACAATCTTGTCGTCCTCGCACCGACGCGCCAGCGCCTTCTTCATCTCGTGCACCGAATGCGCCCGCCGCATCAAAATCTTGATCGCGGCGTCGTACACCTGCGCTTCCGTCTCCAATTGTCGAGGTTTCCCGAACATAGCTGAGAGCATGGGGCAAACAACCGGCGAAGTAAAGATGCCGCCTCGTTAAGCAGGGAAATGGGGCGTGAACCTACGCAGCGTGGGCCAGATAACACAGATCAGGTGAAGCTTGTCACCAAGAACTTGAAACTAAGAACTTACTACTTACAGCTTATTACTTCCGGCTGAACCGCTCGAAGTCCGCCATCTGCGAAGCCATCTCTTCGCGCGCGGCATCCGCGGCCGAGCGAATACCCTGAATCCGCAGCTTGAATTCGTCCGCGTTCGATGCCCGCGACAATGCTTCGTCCAGCGTGATCAGTTCCTTCGTATACAAATCAAACAGCGACTGGTCAAACGTCTGCATCCCGTATTGCGACGTTCCCGCCGCAATCGCGTCATGAATCAACCGCGTCTTGTCCGCATTGATGATGCAATCCTTGATGTACGCGGTCGCGATCATCACTTCCACTGCCGGCACGCGTCCTTTGTCATCTGCTCGCCGCACCAGGCGCTGCGAAACCACCGCCTTCAGCGTCGCCGCCATCTGCAAACGAATCTGCTTCTGCTCCGGCGGCGGGAAGACCGCGATAATACGCTGAATCGTTTCCGTCGCATCCAACGTATGCAATGTCGAGAAAACCAGGTGGCCCGTTTCCGCCGCCAGCAGCGCGGTCGAAATCGTTTCCAGGTCGCGCATTTCGCCCACCAGAATCACGTCCGGGTCCTGGCGCAAGCCGGCGCGCAACGCCGAAGAAAAGTTCGCCGTGTCCACTTCCACTTCGCGCTGGTTAATAAAACTCCGCTTGTCGCGGTGCAGAAACTCGATGGGGTCTTCAATCGTGATGATGTGATCGGCGCGGTCCGCATTGATACGGTCGATCATCGCCGCCAGCGTCGTGGACTTGCCGGAACCCGTCGTCCCCGTCACCAGCACCAGCCCGCGCTGTTCTTCGCAAATCTTCCCGATTACCGAGGGTAGATTCAGCTCTTCCACAGTTCGAATCTTGGTCGGAATAACGCGCAGCACCATTCCCACGTTGCCGCGCTGCTGGAATACGTTCACGCGAAACCGGCCCAGGCCCGCCACGCCGTACGCCATGTCCAACTCGGCCGTTTCTTTGAACTTCTGTTTCTGCCGGTTGGTCATCATGCTGAACGCCATCGACAGCATCTCTTCCGGCGTAATACGCGGCACGTCGGTCATGGGCGTAAGCAATCCGTCCACGCGCAAATACGGATGGTTGCCGACCTTCAGGTGCAAGTCGGAGGATTTATTCTCAACTGCCCGGCGCAACAAATCGTCAATGCTAAGAGCCATATCCGCACACCCCGCAATCAAGCTATTCCTGATTGAACGTAGCACCCGCGGGTGGGCTCAACAAGCAACCTGCGCCCCATAGTTGCCCCTTAGTTACCTAGTCCGACGTACAGGTAGGGGCGGCTTTTTACCCTGAGCGATTCCCGCAAAGGGTGTGTCGCCTCCTTGCTTTTGTAGCGGCCGCCTTCCGAGGCGGGCGCATTTCCTCTTAAACCTCGCTCGGCTTCAAAAACAGCGAATCATAAACCAATCCCGCCAAAAATCCCCCGCCCAGCGGCCCAACCCAATAAATCAACTGGTTCAACCAATGATGCGCCGCCAGCGCAGGCCCAAACGCCCGCGCCGGATTCAATGCTCCGCCGGTGTACGGGCCCGCCACCATAATTCCCAGAACGATTGTCAGCCCGATCCCAAATCCCGCGATTGCCCGAAACGTCCCCCTCTCATCCACCGCGGTCGCAAAAACCACAAACACCAGGAAAAACGTCGTCGTCGCCTCCAGCGCCAATCCCGCCCAACTCGGAAAATCCCGCATCAATTCCGGCGTCCCCAGCGCCACGCTCCGCCACACTTCCTCCGGGATCACCGCCCTCAGCAGGAATGCCGCCGCCGCTGCACCCGCCAGTTGCGCCAGCCAGTAAAACAATGTGTCCAGTGTCGAAAGTTTCTTCGTCACCCAAAATCCGATCGTCACCGCCGGATTGAAGTGTCCCCCGGAAACATGCCCCAGTGCCGACACCATGATCGCGATCGCCAATCCGTGCGCCAGCGCAATTGCCGGCAGCCCTATACCTCCCGTGGCATTTGTCCGCAACTGCATGTCCACGCACACCGCGCCCTCTCCAAAAAACACCAGGGCAAACGTTCCAATAAACTCCGCCGTCAATTTTTGAAAAAGGTTGTACATCCAGCAGCCTCCCGGCAACTCATGCAACACATCGCGACGCACCGGATTTTAGCTGGAAATGCAGGCAGGCGCTACCCGCCAAGTGGAGGAAATATGGATAACAGCGATCAAATAACGAGAACCCGTTCGTAGCGGCCACCTTCAGGTGGCCCCTCTCGCTTCCTGCTCGTTGCGATCCGTTCTCTGATCGCCTCTTACTAACTACCGACTCGCGACTACCGACTACTAACTACTTACCACTCTTCTCACCGCCCCGCCGCCACCGGCGCATTCACCGCCGTCATCCATCCATGCCGGTCCGCTGTCTTCCCGCTGGTCAGCCCAAAAAATTCCTGCTGAATTTGCCGGGTAATCGGTCCCGCCGTACCCTTGCCCACCACAATCTTGTCCACGGACCGGATCGGTGTCACTTCCACCGCCGTGCCCACAAAAAATACCTCGTCCGCCACATACAACATCTCGCGCGGAATCGCCGATTCCTTCACAGGAATGTTCAAGTCCACCGCCAGCTTGGTCACCGCGTCGCGCGTGATTCCCGGCAAAATGCTCGTCGCCAGCGGCGGCGTGTACAGCGTCCCATCATGCACCACGAAAACATTCATTCCCGATCCTTCGCTCACATGCCCGTGGGAGTCCAGTGCAATCCCTTCTGCAAATCCGTTCAGCGACGCTTCCATTCGAATCAGCTGCGAATTCATGTAATTCGCAGCCGCTTTCGACATCGCCGGCAGCGTGTTCGGCGCAATCCGCGTCCACGAACTCACGCAAACGTCCACTCCCTTCGTCAGCGCCTCCGGACCCAGGTACGATCCCCAGTTCCAGCATGCCATGTAGGTCTCAATCGGCGAATTCAGCGGGTTCACTCCCACCTCGCCGTATCCGCGAATCACTATCGGCTTCACGTAACACGCGCCCATCTTGTTCAGCCGCACCAGTTCGCAAGCCACGTTGCTGAATTCGTCCACCGAGTAGGGAAGCTCCATCCGGTAGATTCGCCCGGAATTGATCAGCCTCTGCATGTGCTCGCGCAGGCGGAATATCGCGGGCCCCTGCGGCGTTTCGTAGCAGCGGATCCCTTCAAAAATGCCCGAGCCGTAGCTCACCACATGAGAAAGCACGTGAAGTTTCGCGTCGTCCCAGTTGATGAACTTTCCGTTGTGCCAGATTTTTTCGCTTTTTTGTACAGGCATTGCCAGGTCTCCCTCGATGTCGTCGCGTGCCGCCTCGCACTTCCAGAATAGAAGAGCGTCCCCCAAGCGTCAACGAATTCAGCAATAGTTGCCTTGGGCTCAAAAGCCAATTTGGAACGTTATTGAGTGCGAGAGCGAAGCTCTCGCTTTTCAGGTCTCAGCCCGAGCGTAGGCTGATCAGATTTTCTCAAGGTTTCGCCTCGGCGGTCGGTGGCGATACCGGCGCCTTTTCTGCCGGCCGTTCCTCCAGCATCGCCGCCGCATCCTTCAGCAACTTCCCGTTGTAATTCTCCCAAACTCCCAAAAGAAAAAACGGCAGCACCGTCGAAGCCGCCCACAATTTCGCATTTCGCGGCAATTTTGCCTCCGGCTCCCAACGAAAGAGCAGGGAAGAGATTGTAAACGCCAGAATCGCCCAGGCCAGCAGCGAACCGATATTCGCGCGCAGCGACATCAGCGAAGCGTGGTGCACCATCATCTGTTGCAGGGCGTTCACCAGATACGTCGCGGGAAGAAAGAGTGCCACGCGCTGCGCCGTGTGCGGCAGCACCGGAAGCGGCACCGTCGCCCCCGACAGAAATATCAATGCGAACCACAGCAATTGATTGATGATCTGCGTCTCCTGCATCGTATTCGTCACGCTGGCCACAATCAGTCCCAGCGAAGCAAACGCCCCGATCCCTATCAGCGACATCACAATAATCCCGCCCAGGTTTCCGAAATCCTTCAGGTGATAGATAAACCGCGCCAGCGCCAGCTCCAGAATTACTGTTGGCAGAATCAGCAGCATATTGGCCAGCACGCTCGAACCGATCATGCTGCTTGCAGGAATCGGCGCCAGCCGGAACCTCCGCAAAATCCCCTGCTCCCTCCAAGTCACAATCTGCGCGCTCAATCCCCAGAAAGTCCCCATCACCGACATCGCAATTACCGGCCCCAGCAGATACCTGACCTTTGGAATGTCCCCCTTCGCCAGCACGCTCCCGTACAAAAAGAAAAATGCCATCGGCATCAAAAGACTGAAAAACAGGAACGCTTTGTTCCGCAGCGTAATCCGGATCCTCATCGCCGCCAGTGTCAGAATCGTTTTCAATCCCGCAGCCTCCGCCCGGTTAATTCGATGAACACGTCTTCCAGCGAAGGCGTCGCAATCTCCAGGCTCACCAACTCGTTATTTTCCGCTTCCAGGTGCTTCACCAGCGCCACAATTGCCGGCGCCGTCTTCTGGCAATGCAGCACGTAGCCCCCCTCCAGTTGCCGTGCCTCCACCACGCCGTCCAGATTCTTCAGCACTCCGTTCGATGCGGGCCTCGCCAGCCGCACTTCAATCCGCGTCGTATTTCCCGAGCGCTCTTTCAAATCCCGCGGCGTTCCCGTCGCAATCACTTTTCCGTGGTCCACAATCGCCACGCGATCGCAAAGCTTTTCCGCCTCCTCAATATAGTGCGTCGTCAGCACAATGGTTTTCTTTTCGCGTTTCAACTCTTCGATAATGTCGTAAATCTCCCGCCTCACCTGCGGGTCCAGCCCGGCCGTCGGCTCATCCAGAAACAGCACCCGCGGATCGTTTACCAGCGCCATCGCCAGCGCCAGCCGCTGTTTTTGCCCGCCCGAAAGTTGGTTGTAAAACGCATTGTGCTTTTCCTCCAGCCCAAAGCGCCGCAGCAAATCGTCCGGATTCCGTGTCCGCTTGTAAAACCCTGCGAACAGCCGCAGCGCCTCGCCCACCTTCAACTTATCCGGAAGGGAAGTGGACTGCAGCGTCGCCCCAATCTCATTTTTCAATTCAGTGGGATTTTCCTGCGGATCAATCCCGCAAACCGAGATCCGCCCGCTGTCCGGTAGGCGCAACCCCTCCATCGCTTCCACCGTGCTCGTCTTTCCCGCACCGTTCGGCCCCAGCAGCCCGAACACTTCGCCCTCTTCCACAAAAAAGCTCACGCCGCGCACGGCTTCCACATCGCCGTAGCGCTTCACAAGGTTTTCCACCTGCAGAATGGGATTCGTCATAAATCTGGAAACTTCCATACTACAGTACCGGGGCAGAACAGGAAAACCGGATGACAAATGGCGCTCGTTTGCGCTACTTTGAGTTCATGAAGACGGTAAAATTGGAACTCCCCTCAGCCCTTCTGGAAGCCGCAAACTTCGAAGCCGGGGATGTTTCTCAGGAAACCGCTCGCTTACTCGCACTCGAACTGTACCGCGAGGACAAGGTTTCGCTCGGGCGGGCGGCTGAACTCTGCCAGACTCCCATCGCAGCCTTTATGGATTTTGCTGCCCGCCATGGCGTTCCTCCTCTTCGCTACACATTGGAAGATTTGGACGAAGAGCGCGGCCCCGCTGCGATCCTCGAAAAGTGATTGCCGTCTCCAATTCCTCTCCGCTTATTATCCTGGCCAGACTTGGCTGTTTCCCTCTGCTGAACCGGGTGTTTTCTCGACTGGTCATTTCACCGGAAGTTTACAAGGAGGTCGTGATTTCCGGAAAAGGCTTGCCCGGAGCGGCGGAAGTCGCCGGCTCTTCTTGGATAGAAAACAGACCTCTCCGCGATCAGGAAGCCTTGGCTAGGCTTCTCAATAAACTTCCGCTCGGTGCGGGAGAGTTGAGTGCGATTCTTTTGGCCAAAGAGAGCCGGGCGGACGCCGTACTTTTAGACGATCACAAAGCTCGGCAACTGGCAAAAAGTGAGGGTCTCCCTGTCAGGGGAACAGTAGGTCTGCTCGAGGCTCTCTACCTTAGCGGACATCTCCCGGACCTGAGCGCAACCTTTCGAAAACTTCTCACTGAAAACGCCTACATTGACCGAAGGCTTCTCGATCGTCGTCTAAAGCAACTTGGGCTTCCTATCCTCTAGTCTGCTTCTCAATTTTGCGGCTTTTGGACTTGCCACGTTTTACGGGCGCCCACCCATGCTTCGCAAAATCCACCCGCAATTCCACAATCTTTACGCCTTCGCTTTCCAGGAGTTTTCTCTGCAGGGAAGCATGCGGTTCCGGAATCAGCAGCTTCCCGCGATCGCCCACCACGCGATGCCAGGGAATTCCTCTTCCGGAAGGGGTCGCTGCCATGGCCCTGCCCGCGGTCCTCGCCCCGCCGCGTAACTGCAACGCCTTGGCAAGCGCCCCATAAGTAATAACCCGGCCGCGCGGAATATGTTTCACCAGCTTGTAAACAGGATCCCAGCTCATAGTCAAAAAATGGTAATTGGGAATTGACAACCCGGCAAGCGACCTTTCGCCGCCGTGCGTGTTTAACTGAATGTATGGCACGGTACACAACAAGAGATTCCGCGCGTAGAGGAAAGTTCGATGAAACGCAGCGAAAAATCCGATGCAGCATTCACGGTAACCTGCGCCAGCATGTTGCCAATCAGAATGCGAAGATTTGCATCCTTTACTCATACGCCGCATCCAATCTTGATAACCGTAGTGGAATTCCCTTACACTACGACCGGGACGCAGCCTCAATCTTCGTCCCGCCGCACTTTCGAGGACAGCATGGCTTTCGTCCGTCGCAAAGGAAACGCCTACTATCTGGTGCACAATGTGCGCCGCGGCGGAAAAGTGCGGCAACTCCATCTCGCCCGTCTCGGCGACCGCGCCCGCATCACCGACGACGTCGTCAAGGCAGTCTCCAAGAAGCATCCCTTCATCGATCTCAACTGGCGCTCCCTGCGCGAACAGTTGGACAACCAGATCGATCTCGCTGACCCTCAATCCCCGGCCGTTCAGAAACTGATTCAGGCCCTCCGCACTCTAAATATTGATCTGGCGGACCTTTTCCCCCAGATCCTTCGGCTTTCCGAATCGCCCGCGGTGGCGCGTGAGCTGCTCCTTCAACTGAAGCTGCTCCACTCCACCATCCAGGTAAAGCTCGATCAGTTCGGTTCCAAAGACCAGCTGAAGAGAATGCACCGGACAGGCGGAAGGTTTGGATCTGCGTCTCCGGATTTCCGGGAACGCTAGGGAGGCGGTCATGGCGACAGGCGATGTTTCACTAAATCCAAGTATCCGCAGCGCGGACACCATTGAATTTCAAGACGCTCTGCGCGCGAAGATCGTCGGCCAGGACGACGGCGTTCAGGCGCTCGTCGAGTTGTTCCAGGTCTTTACCGCCGGCCTCAACTCCCCCGGCCGCCCCGTCGGCAACCTGCTCTTCCTCGGCCCCACCGGCTCCGGCAAGACCCGCATCGTCGAAGCCGCCGCGGAAATTCTCTTCGGCAGCCCCCGCGCCGTCATCAAAATTGACTGCGCTGAATTCCAGCACTCCCACGAAATTGCCAAAATCATCGGCTCACCCCCGGGCTATCTCGGCCACAGGGAAACTCATCCTTTAATCACCCAGGAAGCTTTGGCCGCGAATCACACGGACAAGCTGAAACTCTCCTTCCTGCTCTTCGACGAAATCGAAAAGGCCAGCGACGCTCTCTGGCAACTGCTCCTCGGCATGCTCGACAAAGCCACCCTCACGCTCGGCGATAACCGCCGCGTCGATCTCTCCCAAACCGTCATCTTCATGACCTCCAACCTCGGTGCCAACGAAATCACCGACCTCATGGGTGGCGGCTATGGCTTCATCAAATCAGGCGACACCCCACAAACCAACATCGACCAGAAAGTCGAGCGCACCGCTGTCGAAGCCGCTCGCCGCAAATTCTCTCCCGAATTCATGAACCGCCTCGACAAGCTGGTAGTCTTCCGCCAGCTCAAGCGCGCCGAACTCGAAACCGTTCTGGACATCGAACTCGGCCTGGTCCAGAAACGCGTCCTCGACACCGCCACCAATAAGTTCCTTTTCCGCGTCACCGACTCTGGCCGCAACTTCCTACTCCAGGAAGGCACCGACCAGCGCTACGGCGCCCGCCACCTGAAACGCGCCATCGAGCGCTTCCTGGTCTACCCCCTTGCCAACCTGCTGGCCACCCAGCAGGTCAATCTCGGCGACCTAGTTCGCGTGGATTGGGACGGAGTCCACAATGAGCTGACTTTTGTCCGCGAAAAAGAAGGGGCCATCATCTCCCCGGAAAACCCAGAGGAAACTCTGGCAACCGGCGCCGCCCCGCTTCAGGACGGACTCGCCAAAGACACCCCCGCCGAAGCCGTCTCCGGCGAAACCTCGACACCATCATCCATCCCGGCGGCCGGCCCAGCCGTAGCCAGGCAGCCCCTGCAAGGCCGCAAAAAGGACCACCGCTAACATGGAGGGGCGGCTTTATGCCGCCCTGGGGCCACTCCGCTATTGAGTGCGGGAGCAAAGCTCCCGCTTTTGATTACTCAGCCTAACCTCCCACCCTTGTTCGTTGCCCAATCCGCCAATCTCCCTCGCCCGTTTTCGTCACCGCCCGACTGACACAATCTGTTTCAACTCTCTCAATTTTGGACACTCCCGGCACACGTTCTCACGCCGTGAGACGGTTTCCATATCTGCAACACTCCTATCTCGTTGAACTTGCAGCCTTTTTGAATTCCTTCACCTTCCCTCCGAATTGGCACGTCCCATGCTCTACGTCCAACATCTGCAAGGTTGAGATTTTCAAATCTCAACACGCACAGACAGAGCGTTGGCGCCAAGGGCCGTCATCGTTCGAGGAAGAAGCCATGAAAGCAGCGGCAAAGCAGCAACTGGATCCGACCATCCGCAGCAGCGATACCCGCGATTTCCACCAGTCGCTTCGCGCCCGCATCGTTGGCCAGGAAGAGGGCGTGCAAGCTCTCGTTGACCTCTACCAGGTCTTCTGTGCCGGCCTGAACTCTCCCGGCCGCCCCGTCGGCAATCTGCTCTTTCTCGGACCCACTGGCTCCGGCAAGACCCGCATCGTCGAAGCCGCCGCGGAAATCCTTTTTGGCGATCCGCGCATGGTCATCAAGGTCGATTGCGCTGAATTTCAGCACTCCCACGAAATTGCCAAACTCATCGGCTCGCCTCCGGGCTATCTCGGCCACCGCGAAACTCATCCTTTGATCACTCAGGAAGCTCTGGCAGCTTCGCATTCAGACAAGCTCAAGCTCTCCTTCCTGCTGTTCGACGAAATTGAAAAAGCCAGCGACGCCCTCTGGCAGCTCCTTCTCGGCATGCTGGACAAGGCCACCCTGACCCTGGGCGACAATCGCCGCGTGGACCTCTCCCAGACCGTCATCTTCCTCACCTCCAACCTCGGCGGCGGCGAAATCACCGAACTCATGGGCGGCGGCTACGGCTTCATCAAGTCCGACGACAAGCCGACGAACAATCTTGACGAAAAGGTCGAGCGCACCGCCGTCGAAGCCGCTCGCCGCAAATTCTCGCCCGAATTCATGAACCGCCTGGACAAGGTGGTCGTCTTCCATCCGCTCCAGCGCAAGCAGCTCGAACAGGTTCTCGACATCGAACTCGCCATGGTCCAGCAGCGCGTTCTCGAAACCGCCAAAGGCCAGTTTCTTTTCCGCGTCACCACCAACGGCCGCGATTTTCTCTTGCAGGAAGGCACCGATCAGCGTTACGGCGCTCGCCACCTCAAGCGCGCCATCGAACGCCACGTCGTCTACCCGATGGCCAATCTTCTCGCCACCGAACAAGTCCGCCTCGGCGACATGATCTGCATCGACTGGGAACCCTCCGACGAGCATCTTCATTTCGTCCGCGAGGGCGAAAACGTCGCGATTCCCGTGCGCCGTCCTGATCCCGCGGTTACCCCGGTCAAGGCCGCGCAAGCCCGCGGCGGCCGCCCGGTCGAAGCCCCCAGCGCCCAGCTCCCGCCCGAGCCCACGCCGCGCCTCGCCCGCTAAAACTTTCGGTCCAGCACTCCATCCATAAACCGAAAACCGCACGCCAGCTTCTCCGGCGTGCGGTTTTTTTGTAGCGGCCACATTTATGTGGCCCAGCGCTCCGACATCTTGTTCCGTTGTGCAAGGGCCGCCTTTCCTATGCCACCACCACCCCGCCCTTATGAATCTCCTCCGCCCGTCTCAACGCTTCCTCAATATTCGCACAAATGTTTTCCGCGCCAATGTGCCGCTCAAACCCCGCCTCGCGCATCAGCGCCTCGGGCTGTGGCCGCGCGCCGCACACCAGCATCGCCCGCCCGTTCGCCCGCAAAATTTCCGCCAACTCTTCCAGCGCGGCGATTCCCGTCGCATCAATCGCCGTCATGTTCCGCAATCGCATAATCACAATCGGCGGCAGCGCGGAAACATTCTCGGTCACTTTCGCGATTTTGTCCGTTACTCCAAACAGGAACGGCCCGTGTATCCGGTACACCGCTGCATACTCCGGAATGTCCTTGTCCTGCAAAATGTGCGCCCGCCCGTCCTCAATATAGTCGTCCGTAACTTTCGAAACCGTCGTCGTCATCGAAATCTTCCGGATAAAGCTGAACGCCGCCAGAATCATCCCCACTTCCACTGCCAGCGTCAGGTCCGCCACCACTGTCAGCGTCAACGTCAGCACCCAAACGCTGATATCCGCCGCGCTCAATTTCAATATTTCCGGAATTTCCCGCCAGTCGCCCATGTTGTAGGCGACCATGAACAGGATTCCCGCCAGCGCAGCCAGCGGAACGTTTTTCACCATTGGCGCCGCAAATAAAATCACCGCCAGCAGCGTCAGCGCATGAATCATCCCCGCCACCGGCGTCTTCGCTCCCGATCGCACATTGGTCGCCGTCCGAGCGATCGCGCCCGTCGCCGGCAATCCGCCAAACAACGGCGAAGCGATGTTCGCCACTCCCTGTGCGATCAACTCTACGTTCGGATTGTGCTTGTCGCCGCTCATCCGGTCTGAAACAACCGCCGAAAACAGAGACTCAATCGCCCCCAGCATCGCTACCGTGATTGCCGGCGACAATAAATGCAGCAGCAACTGGGGTTGCAGCCTTGGTACCGCCAGGTGCGGCAATCCGCCCGGTATCCCGCCAAACCGCGTCCCGATCGTCTCAATCGGCAAATGAAAAATCCCTACCGCCGCCGTCGCCCCAAAACAAACCAGAATCGCCCCGGGAATCCGCTTGAAAAACTTCGCGCAAATAATCATCACCGCCAGCGACGCAAATCCCACTGCTGTCGCCACCCAGTTCAGCGTATGAAAATTCTCCGCAATCGCCCCCATGCGGTTAAAAAAGTCGCCGGGTACGTGTTCCATCCGCAGTCCGAACAAATCCCGGATCTGCGTGCTCGCAATCAGGATGGCAATCCCGTTTGTGAATCCCACCACCACTGGCCGCGGAAAATACTTCACCATTCCGCCCAACCCCGTCGCGCCCATAATCACCAGGATCAATCCGGCCAGCATCGTGCACGTAAACAGGCCGTCCAGCCCGTACTTCGAGATAATTCCCAGCACCACCACCACGAACGCGCCGGTCGGCCCGCCAATTTGTGTTTTGGATCCGCCCAAGGCGGAAATCAGGAAGCCCGTGACGATCGCGCAGTAAATCCCCGCCTGCGGCGAAACCCCCGAAGCAATCGCAAACGCCATCGCCAGCGGCAGCGCCACCAGCCCCACCGTCACACCGGCGATCACATCCGCCGTAAATTTCTCAAAATTGTAATCGCGCAGCAGTAATACCGATTTCGGCAGCCACGCGTCCATCGCAGCGCTCATCGAAGGTTCAACCCGTTTCCGTCCCCACTAGCCAGAGTCTACCAGCCCCAGGGCAGGGAATCGTGTGATCCATGCACACCCGTGCACTCAAAGCCACTTCCGCCCTATTTGATTTATGTGAATTTCTTCTGGTGGCACTGCCATTCTTGGCTGTGCTCTTGGGTTTCTCTTCTCAGCGAACTCTGCGCTCTCAGCGCCCTCTGCGTTAATTCTTACTCTTTCTTTACTTCCTAATCGGCCGCCTCGCGCCGCTTCTCTGCAGCCTTCCACCGCAGCACCGGCTTCCTCGCCGCTCCCACTTCATCCAACCGCCGCACTCGCGTCGTATGCGGCGCCGTCTTCACCAACTCCGGCTTCTCCGCCGCTTCTTTCGCGATCGACTTCATCGCCTCCACAAACAGATCCAGCTCTTCCTTCGACTCCGATTCCGTAGGCTCAATCATCAGCGCCCCAGGCACAATCAGCGGAAACGCCGTCGTGTATGGGTGAAATCCATAATCAATCAGCCGCTTCGCGATATCCATCGTGTTCACGCCGTTCCGCTTCTGAATCGCGTCGCTGAACACCACTTCATGCATCGACGGCTTCGTGTACGGCAAATCAAACACACCTTCCAGCCCCTTGCGAATGTAGTTCGCGTTCACCACCGCGTCTTCCGTAGCCTGCCGCACTCCCGGCCCGTACGCCAGGATGTACGCCAGAGCCCGCACCAGCACGCCGAAATTTCCCACGAACGCCTTCACCCGCCCGACGCTCTCCTTGCGGTTGAAATCCAGCGCCAGCCGTCCGCCTTCTTTTTCCACCAGCACTGGCGTCGGCAAATACGGCTCTAGAATTTTTTTCATTGCCACCGGACCCGCGCCCGGCCCTCCACCGCCATGCGGCGTAGAAAACGTCTTGTGCAGGTTCAGGTGCATCACGTCCACGCCCAGGTCCCCCGGCCGCGTCACTCCCGTCAGCGCGTTCATATTCGCGCCGTCCATGTAAAGCAGCGCGCCCTTCGCGTGCAGAATCTCCGCAATCTGCGGCACCTGCTGCTCAAAAATTCCCAGCGTGCTCGGATTCGTCAGCATCAGCGCGGCCACTTCTTCCGTCACCTGCTCGCGCAAATGCTCCAAATCCACCTGCCCCTCGGCGTTGGACTTGATGTTCTCCACTTCATATCCGGCAATCACCGCCGTCGCCGGATTCGTTCCGTGCGCGGAATCCGGAATCAGCACCTTCTTCCGCGGATTCCCATTCTTCTCGTGGTGCGCGCGAATCAGCAGCAATCCCGTCAACTCGCCCTGTGCCCCCGCGGCAGGCTGCAGCGTGATCGCATCCATCCCTGTGATTTCCAGCAAACACTTTTCCAGCAGTTGCAGCACCTTCAGGCAACCCTGCGAAAGCTCCTGCGGCTGATACGGATGCTCCGTCGCAATTCCATCCAGGCGCGCCACAAACTCATTCACCCGCGGGTTGTACTTCATCGTGCACGAACCCAGCGGGTACATCCCCAGATCGATCGCGTAATTCCACGTCGAAAGCCGCGTGAAGTGCCGGATCACCTCAATCTCGCTCACTTCCGGGAACCCATCCACGCCTCCACGCCGGTGCGCCTCGCCCAGCGCCTTCGCCGGATCCACCGCCGGCACATCCAGCGGTGGCAACTCAAACGCCCGCTTCCCCGGCGACGACTTCTCAAAGATCAGCCCTTCATTCTGATTCGTCTGCCGCGTAGCCTTCTTGATTTTCTCGCTCATTCCCACTCTTCTCTGCGTTCCGAACTCTGCGCACTCTGCGTCTCTGCGTTATCTTTTTCCTTCTTAATTCGCCAATGCTCTTCGGACTCCAGCGACAAGCCGCTCAATCTCCGCCCGCGAAGTCGTCTCCGTAACGCAAACCACCGCATTCTTCGACAACTCCGGATAAGCCGTCCCCAAAACAAACGGCCCCACAATCTTCTCCTTCAACAACTCCGCATTCACCAATTTCACCGACTTCGGCAGCGCCACCGTAAACTCATTAAAAAACGGCCCCGAAAAAGTCCGCGTCACTCCCGGAATCTTCTCCAGCTCCGTCAACGCAAAATGGGCCTTCGCCAAATTCTGCTCCGCCTGCTCCCGCAATCCCTCTTTACCCAACAGCGTCAAATGCACCGTAGCCGCCAGAGCGCAAAGCGCCTGGTTCGTGCAAATATTCGAAGTCGCCTTCTCCCGCCGGATATGCTGCTCGCGCGTAGCCAGCGTCAGCACAAATCCCCGCTGCCCTTCGCTGTCCACCGTCTGCCCCGAAAGCCGTCCCGGCATCTGCCGTACATATTTCTCGCGCGAAGCAATCACGCCCGCATACGGGCCGCCATAACTCGGCGCCAACCCGAAACTCTGCGCTTCCATCGCCACGATATCCGCTTCCGCCGGAGGCCGCACCGTTCCCAGCGACACCGCTTCCGCCACCGCCACCACCAGCATTGCTCCCGCTGCCCGCGTAATCTCCGCCAGCGGCCCCAGTGATTCGATCGTCCCGAAAAAGTTTGGCGACTGCACCACCACCGCGCAAACATCCTCGCGAATCGCCGCCTTCAGAGCCTTCACGTCCAGCGTTCCCGCCGCCGTGTACGAAATCTCCTCCACGTGCAGCCCGGAATTCTTCGCGTACGTCCGCAGCACTTCGCGATACTCCGGATGCACCGACCGCGCCACCAGCACCCGCGTCCGCCCCGTCAGCCGCTCCGCCATCAACACCGCTTCCGTCGTCGCCGTCGATCCGTCGTACATCGACGCGTTCGCCACTTCCTGCCCCGTCAACTGGCACATCAGCGTCTGAAACTCAAAAATCGCCTGCAGCGTCCCCTGCGTTATCTCCGCCTGATAAGGCGTGTACGAAGTCAGAAATTCTCCGCGCTGAATAATCGTATCCGTCACCACCGACCGAAGGTGGTTGTAGACACCCGCGCCCAGAAAACTCGTGTACCCGCCGGAATTCTCCTTCGCGCGCTCCTGGAAATAGCGAATCACTTCCTGCTCGGAAAGAGGACCCGGCAGGTCGAGCGCCTTCTTCAACCTGTATTTTTCGGGAATCGACGAAAACAACTCTTCAACTTTTTTCACCCCGATGGCCGCCAGCATCTCCTGGCGCTCCGCCGGGCTCTTCGGCAAGTAGCGCATCAGGCCGACGCTTCTTTCTGCTTCTCCGCGATGTACGCCTCATACGCCGCCGCGTCCATCAGCGCACCCAGTTCCGCCGGGTTCGCCAGCTTGATTTTGATCAACCACCCCGCCGTGTGCGGATCGGTATTGATCGCCTCCGGCTGCTTCACCAGCGCCGCATTCGCTTCCGTCACTTCGCCGCTTGCAGGCGCATAAATCTCGCTGACCGCCTTCACCGATTCCACCGACCCAAACGTCTTCCCGGTAGTCACCTTAGCGCCCACCGCCGGCAACTCCACAAACACCACGTCGCCCAGCTCATGCTGCGCATAATCGGTAATCCCCACCGTAGCCACGTCGCCCTTCACCTCAATCCACTCATGATCCTTCGAATACTTAAACTGCGTCGGATATCCCATCGTCCCACTCCTTCAATCAATGTGTTTGCAGCCAAACAAATCTTGCCTTTGTAGGGGCGGCCTTACGCCGCCTTCCTGCATTCTCTTCTCTGTGCCCTCTGCGCTCCGACCTCTGCGTCCTCTGTGTTAAATCTTCGTTTTGTGTCTTTTCTTCTTCTTTTCTCGCCACTCGTCACTCGCCACTCGCCACTTCTTCCTCACGTCTTTACCGCCGTCGCCTTCCTAACCCTTTTATAAAACGGCGTCCCTACCGCGACCGCCTTAACCTTCTGTCCCCGAATCTCCACAAAAATCTCCGTCCCCAACCCTGTCATCGAAGGCGGCACATAAGCCAACGCAATATTCTTCCCCAGCGTCGGCGAAGGCGACCCGCTGGTCACCACCCCAATCTCATTCCCAGCTTCATCCAAACACCGGTACCCATCCCGCGCAATCCCGCGCTCCACCATCTCCAACCCAACCAGCGCCCGCTTCAATCCCTCTGCCTTCAACTTAACCAAAGCCTCCCGCCCAACAAACGCGCCCTTCTCCAAATGGCAATACCGCTCCAGCCCCGCTTCCCAAACATTGATCTCGTCGCTGATCTCATGCCCATACAACGCCATCTTCGATTCCAGACGCAGCGTATTCCGCGCACCCAGCCCGCAAGCCAGAATCCCAAACTCTTTCCCCGCCGCAAACACTTCGCTCCACACCCGCTCGCTCGTCGCCACATCCGACGGCACGTAAATCTCAAACCCGTCCTCGCCCGTATACCCCGTCCGAGCAATCAACGTGTTCGGCAGCCCGCAAACCGTCCCATGCGTGAACCAGTAATTCTTGATCGTCTCCAGCTTCGCGTCCGTCAGCTTCTGCAGCACTTCCGCCGCCCGCGGGCCCTGAATCGCCAGTTGCGTGTACGCGTCGCTCAACTCCTCCACCACGCAATCCATTCCCTTGGTGTTCTCTCGCACCCAGGAAATATCCTTCTCCCGCGTCCCCGCATTGATCACCAGCAGGTAGTCGTCCTCGCCCAGCCGGTGCACGATCACGTCGTCCACAAACGTGCCGTTCGGATAGAGCATCGCCGAATACTGCGCCTGCCCGATCGCCAGCTTCGACGCGTCATTCATGCACAAATGCTGTACCGCCGCTAACCCCCCGTGCTCGACATCTTGCATTTGTGGCACAGGCACTCCTGCCTGTGCTCTTGGGTTATTCCCCTCCGAAACTAATAACTGTGAACTTTCAACTGTCGACTGTCCTCCCGCCGATTTTCCCCGAATCCGTATATCGCCCATGTGGCTCACGTCAAACACGCCCACGCCGCCGCGCACCGCCCGGTGCTCGCACATCAAATTGCCGCTGCACGGATACTCCACGGGCATGTCCCAGCCGCCAAAATTAACCATTTTGGCGCCCAGGCGCTTATGCAGCGCGTTCAGTGCCGTTTTGCGAAGACTTGAATTGGCAGGAGAGTTTCCGGAGTCCATTCCGTTTGCTCAGGCAAAAACCGATGCTACCACGCACCCTACACCCCGTCAAAACGCTGCACTTGATCGCCAGGCCGTCATTCCGATGCGCGTGCGGCAACGCCTGGTGAATTCCGACCATTGCGGCGAATGTTCACTCGATTCGGATGTATACTCCTGCTCGACAATGCTCCGACTCTCCATTTGGGTCTTCTGCATTTTCTCTATCCCTACGCTTCTCGTCTGGGCTTACTCTCTTTGGTCGAGAGGACCCCGCCGAGAACTTTCACATTGGCGTAACGGATTGGGGCTGACAGCGATTACGATGATATCCGCAGGATGGCTGTTCCAATTTATTGCCCTAATTGTAGTTCTAACTAGAATGAATTCCCCGATGTTTCAAAATGTCGGCTGGTATTGGTTTCATATCCAGCTTTATCTTCTTCCGGTTGCTCCGCTACTCGCCCTTGCGTTGAAGGGCATCCCAAGAGTTCAAGTTTTCACAGCCGCACTACTTCTGCATGCACTCATAGCTTGCACTACCTATGGATAAAGGCCCCGTTAAAGGTGGATTTCTTTATCCGAAATAAGCAAGTCACGTGACTCACGTACACGGCTCTTTGTTCTTATGCATCGCCGCTCCACCCGCCCCTTGCTGACCGCCTCTCCCTCAGGTACAGTTTTTTCCGGAGGCACCGATGGCCGCCCGCCAACAAATTCTCTGCTCCCAGTGCGACAAGCCCGAGGATTCCTGCACCTGCGAAAAATACTGCACCATCTGCAAAAGCCTGGATAGCGTGCGCCTGGCCATCGATGGGTTGTACTATTGTCCCGACTGCCGCGAAGCCTGCGATGTCGCCTGGGCCAGCAGCCAATAGCCGTGCCGAAAAATCCGCTCCACCTCCGCCTCTCCCTCGACCACGACGAACGCCTCGCCGCCGCCGCGGGTGGCGCCATGCGTGTCTTCGCCGACGCCGCCGGCCTCCCCAACGACAAAATCGAACAACTCAAAACCGCCGTAGTCTCCGCCTGCAAACTCTGCTTCGATTTTCACAATAATTGCGAAACGCCCTGTCAGGTCAGTTTCCGCCGCTTAGACGATCGCATCGAAGTCGAAGTCTCCGTCCCTGGCGTCCCTCCGCCAGCCGAAAAACCCCACCCCCACTGGCCCGGCGTAGACGACATCCAATGCGAAAACCGCAACAACTCCGGCGTCCTCCGCCTAACCAAATTCCTCTCCCCCGTCTCCTAGTAGCATAGGCTTTAGCCTGTGTTCCTGGGTTTCCCTTTGTAGCGGCCACCTTCAGGTGGCCAACTCTTACTTTTGAGTGCGGTGGCTCTGCCACCGCTTTTACAATTGCTCCAACGGCACCGAATCCTCACACACACCCGCACCCTGTCATTCTGAGGGCATCCGACGAGGATGCCCGAAGAACCTCAACCACAACTTTTCCAACAAATTAATTGTTCGGGGATCTTTCCGGCAGGCCACCCCAGGCTACACTCTCAAACCTGGGGTCTTTCTCACAAACTCCACTACATCTTAAACGCAAACGTATTCTTCTTAATCAACGTCGTCATCTGCTCATCGCTCACCGACATTCGGATCACCACTCGATCCCCCGACGGCACCACATTCGTCTGGTCCAGCAACGTTCCCAGCTCCGGATTATCCTTCGCCGTCTGATACTTCTTATACAGCAGCCCCGCCGCCATCAACTGGCTCAGCGTGTTCGCGTCTTCCGTCGAACCGCACACCGCTTGAAACTTCGCGTCCATCCCGCTGCTTGCCGTCGCCGAAATGATCATCGCCTGCATCCGCGCCACCAGCTTCGCCGCTTCCGGGAATTGCTGCACTTCCGGCGCCAGTTGCCCCATCGCCAGTTTCGTGTACGCCGGATTCAGCACCGCCCACACCACGCCGCTGCCGTTCACTTCATTGATCAGGTTGTACATCTTGTCGTTGCGCAGCAGGCTGTCCTCTTCGCCATACCGCACCGCAATCAGCTTCTCCAGCAGCCGCCGGTGCCCAAACGCCGCCTTGTTCGAATCCACAAAAAAGAAAAACAGGTCGTTTGGCCCCACGCCAGACCCGAACGCGAACAAAGTGTACCCGTGCGACTTTGCCGTCGGCAGCTTCTGCGCCTTGAAATACGCTTCCGTCGAATCCGGGTTATACCCTCCGAGCGCGATGCCCACGATCTCTTCGCTCTCCGGAGGCGCATCCGTCGCCGCCGCTCCCGTCCCCGCGCCAGTCGCCGCTCCCGACGCCGGATCCTTGGTCAGCATCGACTCCGGCACCAGGCCCCACGTCAACTCATCCACTTGCGAATTCGTGTCAATCCCCGCCGCGGCCAGGAATTTCTCGAACTGCTTGAATCTCTCCGGCAGCATCTGCTGCTCCAGCGCCGGATACCATTTCATCGTCCGCGCCTTCTTCAAATCCGCGTACGCAAATTCGCCCACGTCTTTCGGGAACAATCCAATCGTGTCCGCACCCAAGCCGGTCGCCTTCACTGGCCGCCCCATGGCCGCCGCCAGCGCCAGCAACGCGCACACCGCCGCAAATCTCTTCGTCACCTCTTGCCACTTCTGCATGAACAGCTCCTTTCGGGGGCCTGGGGGCAAAACTTTTCGCGCGAAACCGTTTTGTAGGGGCCGGGCTTGCCTGCCCTGAGTCCTTCCGAAGGGCCCGGCCCAACGATCCACGAAGGAAACTCCAGTTTACGCCACTCTCTCGTCGTCAGCCGAGCCGCTTGCGCAGTTCGTCAACTTTCCCGCGCATCTGCGCCACATACGCCGCATCCTTCAACCCTTCCAGGTTAATCTCCACGTTCGCCAGCGCGCCTTTCGCTCCCGCCACTCCTATTAGACGCGCCACCAGAAGGTCTGACTTCATGGATGCCGCCGAGATAGCTTCCAGTTGTACCAGTCTCTCCACGAGCTTCGCCGCCTTCTCCGCCACTTCCAGCGGCACTTCCGATGCACCCTTCGTGGCTGCCTGAATCGCCGCCTCGCGCGCGGTTTTTTCCTCGTCATTTCCTTGTGGCAGTTTGAACGCCGCCATCACCGCATCATACGAACTCGCATCGCGATCAATCGCACTCGCCAATTCGTCGGCAATCTTTCTCAGCGCGTCCACATTCTCCGAAAGCTTATCGATGAATGGCGCCTGCAATTTCTTCTTCCGTGAAAGTCCCGCCACCATCTGCCCCAGCGCCGCCGCCAACGCCGCCGCAAACGCCGAAACACTTCCGCCTCCCGGCGTCGGTGTCGGTTCCGCCACCGCATCCAGAAACGGCCGCGCCAGGTGCGCCAGCTTTCCGTCCTTCGCTTCCATTGGCGCGCCGCCGAGCGCATCCGCCAGCTTGTTCTCAAACACCTGCGAAGGCGAGAAACTCTCCAGTTGCAGAAAGTAATCCGCAGCCATCTCGATCGCCTTCTTCGGCACCAGCCCCACAATTTCGCTGCCCACCGGCATCACGCCATACCGCTCCGCTTCGCGCTTCACCGCCGCGTACACCCGATGCATCGGAGTCTGCTCATAATCCGTCAGATTGATCGACACCTGCGCCAGGTTCCGCGCCTTCAACTCCACGCCCATCGATTTCACATAACGGAATCCGCCATTAGAGAACCGGATCGCCCGCGCAATCTTGTTCGCAATCCCGATGTCCGATGTATTCAAATTGACGTTGTATGCCACCAGAAATTTCCGCGCGCCCACCACCGTCACGCCCGCCGTCGGATGCAGTTTCGGCTCGCCGATATCCGGCTGCCGGTCGTGATTCTTCTTCAACTCTTCGCGCAATCCTTCAAATTGCCCGCGCCGCACATTCTCCAGATTCACCCGCTCCGGACGCGTCGCTGCCGCTTCATAAAAGAAAATCGGTATCCGGTGCCGCGTCCAGATCTCTTTTCCCACGCGCTTCGCCAGCGCCACGCAATCTTCCAGTGTCACGCCTTCCACGGGTATAAACGGCACCACGTCCGTCGCCCCCACTCGCGGGTGCGCCCCCTTGTGCGTGGTCATATCAATCAGTTCCAGCGCCTTGCCTGCGCCCAGAATCGCCGCCTCGCCTACCGCTTCCGGTTCCCCCGCCAGCGTAATCACACAGCGGTTGTGGTCCGCGTCCATCTCGCGGTCCAGCACGTAAACGCCCGGCACGCCACTCATCACCTGCACCAGCGCCTCAACCTTCGCCGGATCCCGCCCTTCCGAAAAATTCGGCACGCACTCAATCAGTCTCTTCATCTCTCTCCGTTCCGCCCTCTTCTCTGCGTCCTCTGCGTCTCCGTTCTTTCCTCTGCGTTAAGTCTTTTTTCTTCTGCTCCTCAGTCCCGCATCCAAACAATTTCCCCGCCCTTCATCGTCATCCAGCAAACGTTCATCCCAAAATAATAAGGAATTTCCCGGTAATCCTCCACCTCGTACACCGCCAGATCCGCCTGCTTCCCCTCTTCCAGCGACCCAATCATCTTCTCCCGTCCCAGCGCATAAGCCCCATTAATCGTCGCCGCCGCAATCGCCTCCCCCGGCGTCATCCTCAGCCGCGAACAAGCCAGCGACAATATCATCGGCATACTCATCGTCGGCGAAGTTCCCGGATTGTAATCCGTAGCCAGCCCCACAATCGCCCCGGCTTCAATCAACTTCCGCGCCGGCGCATATTTCTCCAATCCCAAATGAAAATCGCACCCAGGCAACAACGTGGCCACCGTCCCCGATTTCCCCAGCGCCCGGATATCCGCCTCATTCACCTGCTCCAGGTGATCGCAACTCGCCGCTTCCAGTTCCACCGCCAACTGCGTTGCCCCGCTCCTCGACAATTGCTCCGCATGCAGCCGAGGCCGCAACCCATGCTCCTTCGCCTTCACGAGCAATTTCTTCGATTGCCCCACCGTAAACGCACCGCGATCGCAAAACACGTCGCAGTACTCCGCCAAATCCCCCACCACCACTTCTGGCAACAATTTGTCCATCAGCAGTGCCAGATATTGATCCGCTCCATCTTTCTTTGCCCGAAATTCCAACGGCACCACGTGTGCGCCCAGAAACGTGGAAACAATTTCCAGCGGCTGTTCGGCATTCAACTCTCGATGCAATCGCAAAATCTTTAGCTCGCTCGCCGCATCCAGCCCGTACCCGCTCTTTGCCTCCACCGTCGTCGTTCCATAAGCCGCAAACTCCGCCAACGCCGCCATCGCTCTGCTCTTCAGCGCATCCTGCGTCGCCGCGCGCAGCTTCTTCACCGAATTCAGGATCCCGCCGCCCTTCCTCGCAATCTCCTCGTAACTCGCTCCCTGAATCTTCAGCTCATATTCTTCCGCCCGGCTGGCCGCATGAACCAGGTGCGTGTGCGAATCCACAAATCCCGGCAGCACCACCCGCCCTCCCACATCCAGTTTCTCCGCCACCTTCGCATCTGCGCGCCGCTCCACGTCCGCGCGCGCTCCCGCCGCAACAATCTTCCCGTCGCGCACCAGTACCGCGCCGTTTTTCACCAACCCGATTTTGGAAAGGGAATTACCCCGCCGCGGCCCGCCCCGCAGCGTAACCACCTGTGACGCCCCTGTAATGAGAATACCGCCGCTCAAAATGTAGCGGCCACCTTCAGGTGGCCCTCTCCCCTGGGTGCCCCATACGCCGATTTTGCGTGTGGGTCTTGGGGTAAACTTTTCTTCCTAACCTTATCCTTTATTCGAACTACGCCCCAACCGCAATCCCTGAATACGCCGGCGCAAACACTTCCTTCACAAACGTCTCCATGGACGTCCCCGTCGTATTCCCCTCGCTCCGCGGTTCCAACCCCGTCACAATCCCGTTGTTGAATCCCTCAAACATTTCCATCAAGTAAGCCGCCGTCTTCGCCGCAATTCCCGTCTGTACCAGCGTCTGCTCCACCTGGCCATACGTAAATTGCAAATATCGCAAGTCCGGCTTTCCTATAGCCCGGCTGATGGTCGCCGCAACCTCCGTCATGCTCAGATCCCGCTCGCCGAGCAATTCTTCCGTCTGCTTCCCACTGAAATCCAGGTTCAGCAGCCGCTCTGCCGCGCGCGCCCCGACGTCCCGCGTCGCGATCATTGGCATCTTCAATTCCGGTCTCAGCGCCCCCGCGAAAATTCCCATCATCTGAATCATCTCGATCGCCGACAGATGATTCTCCATGAAATATGCCGGCCGCAGGTGCAGCACGTTCAGCCTCTCCACCGCGTTCAACTTCCGCTCGCCGTCGTGTAGTCCCAGGATCGGCCCCGTTCCTGCCGGTGCATGCGCCCCGATGCTGCTCAAATTCACCGCATACTGCAGCCCGGAATTCTTCGCCGCCGTTGCAATCGCGTTTGACTCCGTTTCCTGCTCCGCCCGGTAATCCGGCGAAGTCAATCCCGGCGGCATCATCAAGAACGCCGCCCGCGCGCCGGTCAGCGCCTTCGTCAGCGCCTCGGTATCCTTCACGTCGGCAACGATCGCCTCCGCACCCTTGCGCACAAACTGTTCCAGCCGGCAGGCGTTTCGCCCGACAACCCGTACCTTCTCGCCCTTCTCCAATAATTTTCTTGTGATGACCGAGCCGATATTTCCCGTTGCTCCCACGACCGTATACATCGATAGCTGCTCCTCGACCGCTTGCCCCTGCACCGGGACATTCGGTTTATTTTGTGTGCCGCTATCCTTACAGCATTGGCACTTTCACGCCAGTTTTCTTTGCGAACGCAATGGCCTCCGGGTAACCCGCGTCCACATGGCGCGCGACTCCCATTCCGGGGTCGTTCGTCAGCACTCGTTCGATGCGTTTGGCCATTTCTTTGGTACCGTCCGCGCACGTCACTTGCCCTGCATGTTGCGAATAACCAATCCCCACTCCGCCCCCGTTATGAATCGAAACCCATGAAGCCCCGCTCGCCGTATTGATCAGCGCGTTCAGCAGCGCCCAGTCCGCGATCGCGTCCGACCCGTCCTTCATCGACTCCGTCTCGCGATACGGCGAAGCCACCGAACCGCAATCCAGATGATCCCGCCCGATCACAATCGGCGCCTTCAATTCGCCCTTCGCCACCAGATCATTCAGCGCCAGTCCGAACTTGTCCCGCTCCCCGTATCCCAGCCAGCAAATCCGCGATGGCAATCCCTGAAACTTCACCTTCTTCTGCGCCATCGTAATCCACCGCTTCAGGTGCTCGTTCTCCGGAAACATCTCCAATACCAGTTGATCCGTCCGCGCAATGTCCGAAGCCTCTCCCGAAAGCGCCGCCCACCGGAACGGCCCTTTCCCCTCGCAAAACAGCGGCCGGATATACGCCGGCACAAATCCTGGAAAGCCGTACGCATCCTCTACGCCCGCTTCAAACGCAAACGTTCGAATGTTATTTCCGTAATCAAACGTCACCGCACCAAGCTTTTGCAAATCGAGCATCCCCCGTACATGCTCGCCCATCGCGACAACCGATCGCTTCCGGTAATCTACCGGATTTTTCTTCCGTAGCTCCAGCGCGTCCGCCAGCGTCATCCCGTTCGGCACATACCCGCCGATCGGATCGTGCGCGCTCGTCTGGTCCGTCAAAATATCCGGCACCACGCCGCGCTTCGCCATCTCTGGAATCAGGTCGGCGCAATTTCCCACCAATCCCACCGAAGTCGCCTCGCCCTTGCGCACCGCGTTTTTCAAAATCCGCAGCGCCTCATCCAGCGAAGTCACCATCACGTCGCAATAACCCGTCTTCACGCGCCGCTTGATCCGCTCCGGGTCCACATCTATTCCCAGAAACGCCGCGCCGTTCATCGTCGCCGCCAGTGGCTGCGCTCCGCCCATTCCGCCCATTCCGCCCGTTACCACCAGCTTTCCACTCAGGCTCCCGCCAAAATGTTGCTGCGCCGCCGCCGCAAACGTTTCATACGTCCCCTGCAAAATTCCCTGCGTCCCGATGTAAATCCAGCTTCCCGCCGTCATCTGCCCGTACATCATCAATCCCGCGCGGTCCAGCTCGTTAAACTTCTCCCAGTTGTTCCACTCTCCCACCAGGTTCGAATTGCACAACAACACTCGCGGCGCATACTCATGCGTCCGAAACACCGCCACCGGCTTCCCCGATTGCACCAGCAGCGTCTCATCGCCCTCCAGCGCACGCAGCGACTTCACAATCGCGTGAAAACAATCCCAGTTCCTCGCCGCTTTTCCCGTCCCTCCATACACCACCAGGTCCTCGGGCTTTTCAGCCACCTCGGGATCCAGATTGTTCAGCAGCATTCTCAGCGCCGCCTCTTGCTGCCAGCCCTTGCACGATAGCTGCGTCCCTCGCGGCGCCCGAAACGGCCCCCGTCCCGTCGCCGGATCATTCACCATAGGTGTCAAAACACTCATCTCTCAATTCCTCTCCCGCCATCTTATCCCACCCCAAGCCTCCAAAAAAACGCCCGGTAGCGCCGGCATCCTGCCGGCAAGCGTTCTCTTCGCCTGTGGCACACGCACTCCTGCCTGTGCTCTTGCCTTTCTCTTCTCTGCGAACCCTCTGCGCACTCCGCGCCTCTGCGTTATCCCTATCTCTCTCTCCCTCCCATTGCACGAAATTTCCCCATCATGTAAATTCACCTTTCCCATGAACTACGGCACCCTCCCCACCCGCTTCCTAAACGCCGTTGAAGAGCACCCCTCTCCCCGCGCCCAGATGTTTCGGGGCCCGGACCGTTGGGAGTCCATCTCCTCCCAGGAACTCCTCCGCCGCGTAGCAGGCCTCGCCAACGCCTTCGTCGAACTCGGTGTGAAATCCGGCGATCGAGTCGGCCTCTTCGCTCCCAACTGCCCCGAATGGCACACCGCCGATTTCGCCATCTCTGGCTCCGGCGGCGTCACCGTTCCAGTGTATTTCAACGAATCTCCCGACCGCATGTCCTACATCCTCAATCACTGTGGCGCTCAAGTCGTCTTCATCGTCGGACAAAAACAGCTGAAAAAATTCCTCGAAGTCCGCGACTCCCTCAAGGACATACAGCAAGTCGTCGTCGCAGGCGCCGGCCCTGATCTTCCCGCCGACTTCCTTCGTTACGAAACGCTGATCGCTGCCACCGGCCCCGCGGACATCGCCTCCTACCGCCTCCGAGCCGCCAAAGTGCTTCCCAGCCAACTCGCCTCCCTCATTTACACCTCCGGCACCACCGGTGAGCCCAAGGGCGTCATGCTCACCCACACCAATTTTTGTTCGAACGTCACCGACTCCTGCCACGAACTCGATCTTCGCCCTGGGACCGATATCGCCGTCTCGTTTCTCCCACTCGCCCACGTCTACGGCCGCATGCTCGATTACGTCTATATTTTTCACGGCTGCCCCATTGCCTACGTCGACGTCGTCGAAAACGTCGCGCAAGCTCTTCTCGAAGTCCACCCCACCGTCCTCGCCGCCGTTCCCCGCTTCTTCGAAAAAATCTATGCCCGCCTGATGGAGCAGGGGAGCAAGTCCACCGGCGCCAAACGCAAAATTTTCGATTTCGCCATGCAGACCGCCCGCGAGGCCGCCGCCTGGCGCTGCGGTGAAAAATCCGCCAGCCTCGCCGTTCGCCTCAAGTGGGCCATTGCCGACAAGCTCGTCTACTCCAAAATTCGCGCCGGCACCGGCGGCCAACTCCGCACCATTCTTTCCGGCGGCGCTCCGCTCTCCAAAGACCTCTGTGAATTTTTCTGGGCCATCGGCATTCCCATCTATCAGGGGTACGGCCTCACCGAAACCTCTCCAGTCCTCACCAGCAATCATCCACAAAATCGCAGTGGCAGTTCCGGCCGCCCCATCCGCAACGTCCAACTCCACATTGCCGATGACGGTGAAATTCTTGCCAAAGGCCCTTGCGTCATGCAGGGCTATTTCAACTCCCCGGAAGCCACCCGCGAAGTTCTCTCCGACGATGGCTGGTTCAAAACCGGAGACATCGGCTATCTCGACAAAGACAACTACCTCTTCATCACCGACCGTAAGAAAGATCTTCTCAAAACAGCCGCCGGAAAATTCGTCGCCCCGCAACCGATCGAAAATACCTTGAAAACCAGCCCCTACATCCTCAACGCTATGGTCGTCGGCGATCAGCGCAAATTCGTCGTCGCTCTCATCGTCCCCAACCCCGTCACCGTCTCCGCCAGACTCGCCGAAGACGGCCTGAAATTCTCAACTAACGCCGAACTCGCAACCCATCCCGCCACTCACGCCCTGATCGAAAAAGAAGTCTCCCGCCTCACCACACACCTCGCCCAATACGAAACCATCAAGCGCTTCGCTCTCCTCCCCGACGATTTCACCTTCGACGGCGGCAGCCTCACCTTCACCATGAAACTCAAGCGCCGCGTCGTCGAACAACAATTCTCCGACGCAATCAATACCCTCTACGCCGACGTAGCCGAACCCCGCCCTGTCCTCTAACCCGCACTCTTGTGGCACAGGCACTCCTGCCTGTGCTCTTGCATCTCTCTTCTCTGTGTCCTCTGCGCTCCGGCCTCTGTGCCCTCTGTGTGAAATCTTTCTTTTCCCAAAAAAACCTATCCTTCCCCCTCGCCCGCGCATCCCAATCTCAGAACCAATCTCAATTTCAAGGAGGTCTCCCATGGCCAAACCCGCAACCGCAACCGTCCGCACCTATCCCAGCAGCGTCGGTGTTCCCGACAAAAACCGCCAGGCCCTCATCGCCCTTCTCAATCTCCGCCTCGCCGACAGCATCGACACCCATAGCCAGGTCAAATGGGCCCACTGGAACGTAAAAGGGAAGGACTTCTACCAACTTCACTTACTCTTCGACTCCGTGGCTACGCACCTCGAAGATCACATTGATACGATTGCCGAGCGTGTCTCCGCCCTCGGTGGCGTCGCCAACGGCACCATCCGCGAATCCGTCGTCAAGTCCAGCATCCCCGAAGCCGATCTCTCCGCCTACGACGGCCCCGACATGGTCAAATTCCTCGTCCACAATGTCGGCCATTACACCAACGCCCTGCGCACCGCCATCCAGGAAGCCGACGACCTCGAAGACGCCATCACCGTCGACCTCTTCACCAGCATCACCCGCGAAATGGACAAAGACCTCTGGTTCATCGAAGCCCACATCCAATCCTGATGCCCCATGTAGCATAGGCTTCAGCCTGTGCTCTTGGGCTTCTCTTGCCGTTGTAGGGGCGGGCCTTGGCCCGCACTCTTTCTTTTCCCTTGTAGGGCCCGCCTTCCGAGGCGGGCCGTTCTTGCTTTGGACTGCGGTGGCCCTGCCACCGCTATTGCGCACCAAACCCAACCCACCAACTAACACTCCGCCTGAAACTCGACCTTCCTTCCACCCACATATGAAACCGCCATCCTTGGCTGCACACCTACTTCACATCTTCTCCGGCGCTTCCATCCCCAACAATCCCAGCGCCAACACCAACTGCCTCTCCACCAATTCCGTCAATCCCAGCAAAAACGCCCGCTTCTCCTCATCTGGTTCCGACAAAATATGGTGCTTGTGATAAAAATTATTAAACGCCTGCGCCAGTTGAAACGCATATTTCGAAACAAACGCCGGCTCTTGCGCTCCGATCGCGGCATCCACCGCAAAGTCCAGCGACCCCGAGGCCAGCAACACCTCCCAAATCGCGCTGCTCTCCGGCCCCTCCACAATTTTCTTCAGCGTCTCTGAACTAATCTCAGGCCGCGTTCCCGCAACCTCCGCGCCCTTCCGCCGAATTCCCCGAATCCGCACAATCGCATACTGGCAATACGGCCCCGTCTCCCCCTCCGCGCTCAACGCATCCTCAAAATCAAACGCGATGATCGTATTCCTCGTCACCTTCACCAGGAAAAACCGCAGCGCCCCCACGGCCAGCGCATTCGCCGTCTGCTTCAGTTCAAGTCCCGCCATTTCTGCGTGCTTCTGCAAAACCCGCGCTTCGGCCGCCGCCAGCATCCGCGTGATCAGATCGTCCGCCTTGACGCCAAACCCTTTTCTTCCGCTAACCTCCACGTACGGCCTCTTCGCATCCTCCGCCGACAATTCGTATCCCATCTCCGCCGCGCACCGCGGCGTCAGCGCCACAATCTCATAATCAAAGTGAATCGAATTCTCCGCTTCCTTTGCATGTCCCAGCGCGCGCAATCCTTCCGCCACCACTGCCTGCAAATAAGCCTGCCGCGCATCAATCACGTTATAAACCGCTTCGGCTTTCCCAAAATGCGGGGCCCCAGCTTCATTCGCTCCTGCCGTAGTTGCCCACAACTCTTTCGCGTCCGGCGCATTCGGCCACCGGCGATAATGAAAATCCTTCCCCAGCAATCCAAATTTCCAAAGCTGGTAAGCAATATCCTTCCCAACGTACGTAACCGTCCCATTCGACCGCACAATGATCTTCGCCTGATCCTCTTCATCGCCAGCCGCAACATCCGGTCCACTCTTCTCCTTTACCTCCTTTACTTCCTCAACCTCATTAACCTCCTTTCCCCAAGGCATCACCCAGCAACCCGCGTTCTTCCCGCTGGCCGCCAACTGTATCGCCCCGCTAGCCTTCAATTTTTCGAAAGCCGCATCCCAAAAGTGCAAATGCAGAATCTCGCTCTCCCTCGCCAGCAGTTCATAAAAAATGTCCAGCCGCGCCATTGTCCGCAAATGAAAACCCACCACGGCGTCTGCAATCACCGTAGCCATTTCGGCCGTCTCGCCTTCACCCGCTTCAATCGCCTTCAGCGTCTCTCCGCGCAGCTTTCCGGCGCGAACCTTGTCCTCTTCAAAAAATTGCGTCGCCTTCGCGTACAGATCCCAGCACAGGTAATCGAAATCCTTGCCCGCCGCCAGCGCCTTCACTTCCGTCAGCGTTTTCTTTTCCATCTGTTCGAACGCGATCACCACGTCCGCCACCTGCACTCCGGTATTGTCAATGTAGTTCTGCACCGCCACATCATTCCCCGCGTGCCGCAGCAACCGCACCATCGTGTCGCCCAGCACCGCATTCCTCAGGTGCCCAATATGCGCCGCCTTATTCGGGTTAATGCTCGTGTGCTCCACGATGACTTTCTTTTTCTCGCTTGCCCTGAGCAAATGCGAAGGGCCGCTCGCTTCCTTCCGCGCACTCTCCCAAAACCACGCCCGGTCAAAAAACGCATTCAAATATCCCGCCCCTGCCACTTCCACCCGCCCGATGCCCTCCACCTTCGGCAGAGAACTGGCAATCTCCTGCGCAATCTGTCGCGGCGCCTTCTTCAGCCGTTTCGCCAGCTCAAAACACACGGGCGACGCAGCCTCTCCCATCTCCAGTTTCGGCGGCCGCTCCAGCACCACCAGAAGTTCCACTCCATATTTCTCGCGGATATGTCCGGCCAGCGTTTCCCGCAGCCGCTTCAGAAGAGTTAGATACACAGTCCCTCAGTTTGAATGGAATAAGGCCTGGAAAATTCCAGTATAGCAGGGCAGTTCTGGAGTCGTGGCCTGCGAAGAATTTCACACCCCAATGAAATGAACGCCAATGAGTTTTGACCGAATCCGGGTAGAATACCCGGCGGAGGCCACATGGCGAAATCACGGCGGGAATTTCTGACGGAATCGGCAATTGGTTTGGCGGCAGCAGCGGCCAGCGCGGCAGGCGTAGCGCCCGCAGAAGCACAAGATCCTGGGCAACAGCAGCCCGCGGGCGCGCCACCCGCATTCGGCACCGGCCCTGGCGTCGGCCCGCAAGTCTCCTCCGCCACGTTCACCGAAGCCGAAAAACTCGTCCAGGTCGAACTCACCAAGCCGCAACTCGAAATGGCCGCCTCCAGTTGGCGCGGCAATCTCGCTTCTGTCTACGAGCGCCGCACCGGCCCGCACAAAGTAGACCTGCCTTCTTCAGTCGCCCCGTACTCCAGTTGGAATCCCGTTCTCCCCGGTCGCAAAGCCGGCCCCGACCGCAACCAGTTTGTCCGTAGCAAATCCGATCCCGGCCCGCTCCCCAACAACGAAGACGAAATCGCCTTTGCCCCCGTCGCCCGCCTCTCCCGCTGGGTGGAGACGCGCCAAATCACTTCCGAGCGACTCACGCAAATTTATCTTAAGCGCATCGAGAAGTACGATCCCAAACTCCGCTGCGTCATCACCCTCACCAAAGATTTTGCCCTCGCCCAGGCAAAGCAAGCCGACGCCGAAATCGCCGCCGGAAAATATCGCGGCCCGCTCCACGGCATTCCCTGGGGCGGAAAAGATCTTCTCGACACCGCGGGCATCCCCACCACCTACGGCGCCGAGCCTTTCCGCAATCGCATCCCAAAAACTGACGCCGCCGTAGTAAGGCGCCTCCACGCCGCGGGCGCCGTCCTCATCGCCAAACTCAGCCTCGGCGCTCTCGCCCTCAACGACATCTGGTTCGGCGGCCAAACCGTAAATCCCTGGCTCCTCGAAGAAGGCGCTTCCGGCTCCAGCGCCGGCCCCGGCGCCGCCACTGCCGCGGGCCTAGTCGGCTTTTCTATCGGCAGCGAAACCGGCGGCAGCATCGTCTCTCCCAGCATGCGCTGCGGCATCACCGGCTTGCGTCCCACCTACGGCCGCGTCCCTCGCACCGGCGCGATGACTCTCTGCTGGTCGCTCGACAAACTCGGCCCCATGACCCGTAGCGTCGAAGACGCGCTGCTAGTCCTCAACGCCATCTCCGGTCCCGATCCCGGCGATCTGCAAAGCGTCCCTAGCAAACTTGACTATGACGCAGACGCCGGCGTGAAAGGCCTCCGCGTAGGCTATTTCCCCAAGTGGATAAAAGAAGCTCCCGCCACCGATGTAGATCGCGCCGCGCTCGAAACCGTGAAAAAACTCGGCATGACTCCCGTCGAAGTCTCCATTCCCGACTGGCCCTACCAATCCCTGAATCTCATCCTCTTCGCCGAAGGCGCCGCCGCTTTCGAAGAACTCACCCTCAGCGGCGAAGCTGACCAGCTCAAAGTCCAGACCTATGACGCCTGGCCCAACCTCTTCCGCCAGTCCCGCTTCCTCTCTGCCGTAGATTTCGTTCAGACCGATCGCCTCCGCCGCAGAGTCGCCGAAGAAATGGCTCGCGTATTTTCCGAAGTCGACCTGCTCCTCGTCCCATCCCTCCGCGACGAAATGCTCACCATCACCAATTTCACTGGCCAGCCTTCGCTCACCATGCGCGCTGGTTTTGTCGAAGTCTCCGAAGCCCGCACCGACTGGGCCCCCGACCCCAGCCGCCCCATCCCGAAATTCTCCCCCGCCCGCCGCGTCCCCCACGGCATCACCCTGATCGGCCGCCTCTTCGAAGAAGGCACCCTGGGCCGCGCCGGCCTGGCCCTGGAACGCGCCTTCAACGTAGTAGCCGAACACCCACCCGGCTTCTAGCGCGCATCTGCTACGTAGGGTTCGGCGTTCCTTTTCAAGCCGATCTTCCGTTCTCGTCTCTCTTACGGTTTCCTCTCCGCCACTGGAGCCAGCGGCAAATCGTCTCTCACTTCGAACTCCAGAACGTCGCCCGTATACGAACTTTCCACCGCCGGCTTGTAATACACAATCGTTCGGTGCCCCTCCAGGTAATGACAAAAACTAATGTGATCCTGCCCGAACCACAGCGAGTCGGAATATCCCCAGAGGTATCGCCCAGTCGAATGAAAGCTGAGCGTTTGATCCCCCTGCACCAGGCTAAGGGACCATTTTGTATTGTCCCCACACGTCGCGCCCTTCAGAATTCCCTCCGCCCGTTGAGTCTCCTTCGGATTCCAGTCAAGAACCACTTCTCCGACGGGACGTTCCGATTCCGGCACGCTATTCCAAAGCTCCACGGCTTCGTTGTGGTCCGCCCCGAACCATCGGTCGGCCACAAACTTTGCGTTCTCCGCGGCCTCCTTTCCTCGCCCCATCCGCAGCAGGATCTGTCCGCTCATTGTGTGATATCCCGCGCGCGAGGGCTCAAGCGATTCTGCCCTCATCGAGTATTTCAGCGCGGTTTTCAGTTCATTCTGGCGGACCGCAAGGCGCGCCATCTGGATAAATGCCGGGGCAAACTGCATGTTCAAATTCAGGGTGTCGGTCAAGCCCCGGAGAAAAATGGATTGGTCGGCGCGGACATCGGAATTTGCCTCTGGCGACATCATCGTCTTCGCAAATTGTGAAAGGTAGAGCGTTTTGTCATCGCTCACAGCCTCTGCAAATTGGCTGGCAGCTTCGGTTGCTTTTCCATCGGAAAGATCAAGAAATCCCTGCTCCTCGTGCGCCAAGCCAAGTTTCGGGTCGCTCTTCAGCGCTTCCGCCACGTGGATCCGGGCATCTTCCCGATCGTGAGTCCACAGCTGATACCCACCAAGCTCAGCTTGTGTTTCTGCCAGGCTCATCGTCCGCACCTGATACTCCTTGTCGTTCACTTCCGGTGCGACTTTTAGCACAGCGGCATGAAAAGCATAATTGTTAAGATAATCTCTAAGCTGCTGGTCCATTGTCTTGAAACTTCCGAATGCTTCCTGGAACGCCTGCTTTTGTTCAGTCCCACTCTGCATGCGATGATAATATTCATCCAATTTCTTTCCGCTCTCCATATTTGGACCGAAGAGGCAGTAGTGCACCAGCGCCCAGGACTCAGCGTAAAACATCTGCACCTTGTCCTCATCGTGATAATAAGGCGACCTCTGGTTGACCGAGATCAGTGTTTCAATCGGTATCCACGGACGTTCCCGCAATGCACGAAAGCGTTCGGTCGGCGCTCCGATTAGCGTCTTGTTCTCCTCAAACCGCGTATACGCGTAAAACTCTGCCATCCCCTCGTTCAGCCAGACGGGAAGCCAGCGCGAATTCAAAGCTGTAATCATGTGCGTATATTCGTGGTAGACAATGCGTTCCGTCCCTTGGTTCCATGTATCCATCCGGACTAGCGCAAACTGTTTTTCCCAGCTGTGATGGAAATATCCCGCCGGCTTTGCCCCCCTGGCCTTCCACAAAACTGGTGCTAGCGCCTTCGCTGTTTCTTCATCGCGCGCCGCAAAAATAGTTAATGGTGCTCCCGATTCCAGCCGGAATTCCGGAAACCGGGCGGCGAAGACCGCGCGCAATCTTTCAAATTCTCGCGCCACTCGGCGGCCGTCGCCGGCCCCTGCGTCGGTCAGCACGCGAAAATGCGGGCTTTTCACTTCAATCCATGGCTTTTCCCCGGCGGCCGCGTAGCCGGCTAACGTGGTCACACAAAACAGCGAAAACACGAGTTTAGTGTTCATTTGCTAAGTAGGGCCCCCTAAAGAGTTCGCAAAATAGACCGGCTCTGTCCGAAGTTTTGCCGCGGGAATTGTAAAGCGGAAGGATTTTGAATGCCAGATACTTGATGAGTAGGAAATAGCGAGGCTAACGGTGGTGAACTTGCATCGGCAACCCATATTTCGGCCGCAACGTAATCGAAAAAAACGGTGCAACCACCGCCTCCTCCGCCAATGTAAACCGATACCTCTGCGCAATCGTCGCCAGCAGCAACGTCGCCTCCATCATCGCGAATCCCGCGCCAATACACACCCGCGGTCCTCCGCCAAAAGGGAAGTACGCGAATCGCGGAATCTTCCCCTTGCGAATCGGATCCTCGCGCCAACGCTCCGGATCAAACCGCTCCGGCTCCGGGAAAAACCGCGCGTCGCGCTGCGTTACCCACTGCATGATAAAAACATTTGTCCCCGCCGGAATCCGGTATCCGCCCACCTCAAAATCTCCCAGCGCCCGCCGACCCACTCCCCACGCCGGCGGATACAACCGCATCGATTCCTTCAGCACCATCTCCGTGTACGGTAGCCGCGGCAAATCCGCCAGTCCAGGCGCGCGCCCCGCCAGCACCGCATCCAACTCCGCGGCCAGTTTCTTCTCTACCTCAGGATTCTGCGACAACAAGTACCACGTCCACGTCAGCGCATTCGCCGTCGTCTCATGCCCCGCGATGAAGAGCGTCATCACCTCTTCACGCAACTGCTCGTCGCTCATGCGCTCGCCTTGCTCGTTCCGCGCATCCAGCAGCCGCTGCAATAAATCATTCGCCGGCGCCTTGCTCTCCCGCCGCTCCTGGATAATTGAAAGCACAATCTCGTCCAGCCGCTTTTTCGCACGCATCAGCCGCAGCGCCTTCGGTATCGGAAATCTGTCGGGTAACATGAAATACAGCGCCGCCTGCGTAAAGAATCGCTCCATCACCACCGCCACTTCCTCGCCGATCGTCTCCGCCACGTGGCCAACCTTCGCGCCAAACAGCGCTTTCGCCACAATGTCCAGCGCCAGCTCTCCCATCTCCTGGTGCAGGTCGCGCCTCTCTCCATCCTTCCATCGCGCCAGATGCGCCGCGGCAGACTCGGCCATGATTTCCGCGTACACCGCGATGTTCTCGTGCCGGAACGCCGGCTGCACCAGTTGCCGCTGCGCCTGCCACGAAGTGCCTTCGTTCGTCAGCAGTCCATTCCCGAGAAAAAATTTCAGCGCGCCATAGTCCCGCGACTTGTGAAAGTTCGCCGCGTTCTTTACCAGCACCAGCTCAATGTGATCCGGATGCGTAAGCTGGCAGATCGGAACATGCAAAAACCGGTAGCAGACAATATCCCCGTACTCCCGCGCGCACCGCTCCGAATGCCCCGGCCAGCTCCGCGCCAGCTCCCGTGCGCTCCCCAGAAAAAAATTCCCCTTCGGTCCGGGTGGAAAGGGAAGTTGTGGTGACATCACTGCATGCGCCATTCGAAAAGTGTAGCCTTTTGCGTTGCAAGGGAGAACCTCGAACTATCAGACACCGCGCCCTTATTCGTTTATAATCCGCTGCAGCATTTTGGCTGCACAATCGCCGTACCCGCATGGGAGATTCGAATGATCCGCATCACACTGCATCTCAGGGCCATCGCGAGTTTCATTGCCGCCGCAACTTGCGGAATGGTTTTGACAGTCTCCTCACCATTTCGCGCCGCTGCCAAGCAGAACGATTTCGGCACGCTCCCCAGCGAAACCCCCGCACATTTCCAGCCCGTCACCAAAGATTTCGAATACGAACGCCGCGACGCCATGATCCTCATGCGCGATGGCGTAAAACTCCACACCGTAATCCTCATCCCCAAAGGCGCAAAGAACGCTCCCATTCTCCTCACTCGCACGCCCTACAACGCCGACGGATTGGCCAGCCACAAATCCAGCACCCACCTCGGCCCCGCCCTCTGGGGCTACGACAACGCCACCGAAGTCATCGTCGAAGACGGCTACATCCGCGTTATCCAGGACGTCCGCGGCAAATACAATTCCGAAGGCGACTACGTCATGACCCGCCCGCTCCACGGCCCGCTCAACCCTTCCCCCGTCGATCACGCCACCGACACCTACGACACCATCGACTGGCTCGTCAAAAACATCCCCGAATCCAACGGCAAGGTCGGCATCCTCGGCATCTCCTACGACGGCTTCACTCCTCTTATGGCCCTCGTCAATCCGCATCCCGCGCTCAAAGTCGCCGTTCCGATGAATCCGATGGTGGACGGCTGGATGGGTGACGACTGGTTCCACAACGGCGCTTTCCGTCAGCAAAACCTCCCCTACATCTACGAACAGGTTGGCACTCGCAAAAACGAGGAAAAGTGGTGGTCCGGCGTCCACGACGATTACGATCTATATATGCGCGCGGGTTCCGCCGGCGAACTCGGCCGCCAGCACGGCATGGAGCAACTCGGCTTCTGGAAAAAACTCCTCGATCACCCAAGCTACGATTCCTGGTGGCAGCAGCAAGCCATGGACAAAATCCTCGCCGCTCAACCTCTCAAAGTTCCCACCATGATCGTCGCCAGTCTCTGGGATCAGGAAGACATCTACGGCGCCCCCGCTCTCTACAAAGCCCTGAAGCCCAAAGACGCCGCCAACGACAGAGTTTTCCTCGTCCTCGGCCCGTGGCACCATGGCCAGGAAATCGAAGACGCCAGCACACTCGGCGCGCTCCACTTCAGCAGCGACACCGGCCTCTATTTCCGCCAGGAAATTCTGCGACCATTCCTTGCGCGCTACTTGAAGGACGGAGCCCCACAATCCGAAGTCGCACCTGTCAACGCTTTCGAAACCGGCACCAATCGCTGGCTCAAGCTCAACAGTTGGCCATCCGGGTGCTCCTCCGGCTGCACCGTCAAACCCACGCCTCTCTATCTTTCCGCCGGCCTCAAATTAAATTTCGCCGCTCCCGCGAAAGACGACGCCGTCTACGACGAATACGTCTCCAATCCCGCCAAGCCCGTCCCATTCCGCGCCCGTCCAATCCAACCCGTCGGCTACGACAACGGCATGACCTGGTCCGAATGGCTCGTCGACGACCAGCGCGAAGCCTCCGGCCGTCCCGATGTCCTCACCTTCATTTCCGATGAATTAAAAGACCCGCTCAAAATCAGTGGCCAGCCTATCGCGAATCTCGTCGCCTCCACCACCGGCACCGATTCCGACTGGGTCGTCAAACTCATCGACGTCTACCCCGATGAAGTCGCCGGCCAACCCGCGATGGGCGGTTACCAGCTCATGATCGCCGCTGACATCTTCCGCGGCCGCTATCGCGAAAGTTTCGAAAATCCAAAATCCATTCCGCGCGATACGCCCCTCGTCTACCGTTTCGCGCTGCCAACCGCCAACCACGTCTTCCTCCCCGGCCACAAACTAATGGTCCAGATCCAGTCCAGCTGGTTCCCACTCTACGACCGCAATCCGCAAACCTTCGTCCCCAACATCTTCTGGGCCAAGCCCGACGACTACCGCAAAGCCACCCAGCGCATTTACCACGCACCCAATCTAACCAGCTTCATCGAACTCCCCGTATCCGCCGCCAAATAAAAAGAGCACGGGCCTCAACCTGTGCTCTTGGATTTCTCCTCTCCGTGTAGGGGCGGCTTTACGCCGCCTTCCTGCATTTCTCGGCAAACTCTGCGCCTCTGCGTCCCTCTGCGTTAAATCTTGCTCTTGCCTTTTCTCGTCTTGTCATCTCTGCTCGCCACTCGCCACTCGCCACTCGCCACTTCCTCCTCAAATCTTCCTCTCCTTCCACTTCCCCCGCCGAAACAACACCACCCCCGCCAACGCAATCGCGCACTCCGCCACCACAATCGAAACGTACGCGCCCTTCGCCTGCCACCCCATCCGCAACGCCAAAACGTACGCCAACGGAATCTCCAGCAACCAAAATCCAAAAAAATTCACTACCGTCGGCGTCACCGTATCTCCCGCCCCGTTAAACGCCTGCAGCATCACCATTCCATACGCGTACCCGATATTCCCGTAACTCAAAATCCGCAGGCACGAAGCCGCCAGCGGCACCACCTCCGGGTCATGCGTAAACAATCGCACCACCGGCGTCGCCCAAATCAAAAAAACAACGCCAATCCCTCCCATAAACAACATGTTGTAAAACCCGGTCCGCCACACCGAAATCTCCGCTCGCTCCGGCTGCTTTGCGCCCAGGTTCTGCCCCACCAGTGTTGCCGCCGCGTTGCTCAATCCCCACGAAGGCATCAGAATAAAAATCAGTATGCGAATCGCAATCGTGTACCCAGCCAGCGCCGCCGATCCAAACACGCTGATGATCCGCACCAACCCGATCCAGCTTGTATGCGCAATCGCAAACTGCAGGATCCCGGTCAGCGAAACCCGCACCAGCCGGAACATCACTTTAAAATCCACCCGGATCTGCGACGTCAGAATCCGGATCCGCTCCGTCCCGCGCAGTAACCGGTAAAACTGATACGCCACGCCAATGCTTCGCCCGGTAAACGTGGCCAGTGCCGCGCCCGTCACGCCCAGCTTCGGAAACGGCCCAATCCCGAAAATAAAGCAAGGGTCCAGAATCAAATTGATGATGTTCGAGACCCACAGCAGCCGCATCGCCACCGCCGCGTCACCCGCCCCGCGAAAAATCGCATTATTGAGAAACAGCAGCAGCACCACGCCGCTTCCGCCAAGCGCAATACGTGCGTAACCGCTTCCCGTCGCCACGATCGCCGGCGAAGCCCCCATCAGCCGCAGCAGTTCGCCTCCATAAATCCAGCACGGAATCCCGATGAGCGCCGACACGCCGAATCCCAGAAAAATCGCCTGCGTCCCGGCCACCGCCGCGCCCGCGGGATCTTTTTCTCCTATTCGCCGCGCCACCATTGCCGTCGTCGAAAGGCTCAGCCCCAGTCCCACCGCGAACACCAGGCTCAGCAGCGATTCCGTCAAGCCGACTGTCGCCACCGCGTCCGCGCCCAGCCGCCCCACCCAGAAAACGTCCACCACCGCAAACAGCGATTCCAGTACCATTTCCATCACCATCGGAATGGCCAGCAAAAGAATCGCCCGATTCAAACTTCCGGTAGTGAAATCCTGATGCGATCCGCGAAGCGCTTCGCGAACCGAACTCCACAAACCCGGTTGTGTTGCCACCACGGCCTCAGCCGCCGGTGGCTGCAAATCCTGTACCGACATAAATACCTGCACCCTCTGCGCAAACGCGGCCAAAAACGCCGGCACCGGCGCGGAAAATGGTTAGTAGAAAAACAGGAAAACGTGGGTTCCGCTGGCGAAGCGGCTTTTAGAGGACAGCGACCATTCGTGCGATGAACATTATTCTTTCCTTGCGGCGCTCTTCGCACGCGCCTTGCAGTAGACTATTCCTTCAGCCAGTATACACATCCTCCCGCCGCTTGTGTAGGCATTGCCATCCTCGTATGGGCGGCTTTAGGCCGCCCTCTTGGGTTTTCAACCAGTGACCATCAGGTGGCCCAGCCACCCTTTGTAGGCTCCGCTTTTGGCCGCCTTCCTGGGTTACTCTTCGAGGGTAGCGGCCACCTTCAGGCGGCCTCGCGACTCTCTACCGCCACTCTCCGCCACAACGCCGTCTCCCTCACCGCAAAACCAGCGCCGGCGGCGCGGCAAAATTTAGCCCAGCCCGTAAGGGCTGGGAACCCTCCCCCCAAAACCACAAGCGCCGTAGGTGCGACACGCTCTTCGCGCGTTACTTCAACTAATGGTCATTTATTGTCATTCCGAACTCGCGCTTTTTGCGAGTGAGGGACCTGCTTTTCCTTCCAGCACCACTCTTCGGCTAGTATGCAAATGCGGTCAACCAGGTTTGAATCTGACTCAAAAGGATCCCGGGTGCACAACTTCGACGTAATCGTCCTCGGCGGCGGCGCCGCCGGCCTCCTCTGCGCCATTGAAGCCGGGAAACGCGGCCGCCGCGTCGTGCTCCTCGAACGCGCCGAAAAAATCGGCAAAAAAATTCTCATCTCCGGCGGCGGCCGCTGCAACTTCACCAATCTTCACACCCAGCCGAAAAACTTCCTCTCCGAAAATCCTCACTTCGCCAAATCCGCACTCGCCCGCTACACTCCCGCCGATTTCATCGCCCTCGTCGAAAAACACGGCATCTCCTACCACGAAAAAACCCTCGGCCAACTCTTCTGCGACAATTCCACCACTCAAATCATCACCATGCTCGAATCGGAATGCCGTGCCGCCAACGTAAAAATCGTCGCGGATGCAAAGGTCACCGAAGTCCGCCGCGACACCGCCTTCACCGTCCGCACCGGCGGAACCGAATATCGCGCCTCTGCTCTCGTCGTCGCCACCGGCGGCATCTCCATCCCCAAAATGGGCGCCACCGGTTTCGGCTACGATCTCGCCCGCCAATTCGGCTTGAACATCGTCCCAACCCGTCCCGCTCTCGTCCCTCTCGTCTTCCATCCCGCCGACCGCAAACGCTACGCCGACCTCGCCGGCGTCTCCACCGAAGTCATCGCCTCAGCAGGCAATTCCGCCTTCCGCGAAAAAATGCTATTCACCCACCGCGGCCTCAGCGGCCCCGCAATCCTGCAAGCCTCCAGCTATTGGAAAGAAGGCGAACCACTTCAAATCGATCTCGCGCCCGATCGCGAAGCAACCCAAAAAATCCGCGCAGCCGGCACTCGCACCGTCGCCGTAGCCGAAAAAGCCCTTCACGAATTTCTTCCGCAACGCCTCGCCGAACGCTGGTTGAAATTCCATCCCCCCAACGCCTGGACCAACACGGCTCTCGACGCTTTCGAAAGGGAATTGCACTCTTGGCAGATTCGCCCCGCAGGCACCGAAGGCTACGAAAAAGCCGAAGTCACCGCCGGCGGCGTGGACACGGCCGAACTCTCCAGCAAATCCATGGAATCCCGCAAAGTCCCCGGCCTCTTCTTCATCGGCGAAGTCGTCGACGTCACCGGCCACCTCGGTGGCTTCAATTTCCAATGGGCCTGGGCCTCCGCCGCCGCTGCCGGCCGCTCCCTCTAAAATGTAGGGGCACGATATATCGTGCCCTCTTCTTTTCCACTCTTGCCTTTGTAGGGGCAGGGCTTGCCCCGGCCTCTTGGGTTCCTCTTGCCTTTGTAGCGGCCGCCTTCTGAGGCGGGCGCCTTTCTCTTCCTCTTGCCTTTGTAGCGGGCGCCTTTCTCTTTCACCTGCCTTTGTAGGGCCCGCCTTCTGAGGCGGGCCGTCTTGTAACTGGTTTGACTCAATGAATGCCCGCCGATAGTATCAATTCAGGCCCGAAAAAATGATTCACGCCTATTTCGATTGCTTCAGCGGCATCAGCGGCGACATGACCCTCGGCGCTCTACTCGACGCAGGTGTGCCCATCGATCAACTCCGCAACGATCTAATCGGTCTGAACCTCCCCGGCTGGGAACTCTCCTCCGAAAAAGTCTGGAAAAACGGCATGGCCGCCACTTACGCCAAAGTCCGCGCCCAAGACACCACCACCCATCGTTCGCTCGGCACAATTCTCGGACTCCTCGAAAAATCCAGTCTGGCACCCGCCGTAAAAAACCGCGCCGCCGCCATTTTTTCGAAACTCGGCCAGGCCGAGGCCGCCGTCCATGACGTCCCGCTCGAAAAAATCCATTTCCACGAAGTCGGTGCCATTGATGCCATCATCGACATCGTCGGTGCCTGCATCGGCTTCCAGGCGCTCGGCATCGAATCCTTCGCCTGCTCCGCTCTCAACGTCGGCGGCGGCACCGCGAAAATGGCTCACGGCGTCTTGCCCGTTCCCGCTCCCGCCACCGCGCGCCTGCTCCTCGGCAAGCCCACCTATTCGAACGGCATCCAAAAAGAATTGGTCACGCCCACCGGCGCCGCAATCGTCGCCACGCTCTGCTCCAACTTCGGCCCACAACCGCCAATGACCGTCAACGCCATCGGCTACGGCGCAGGCACCGCCGATCTCGAAGCCCAGCCCAACGTCCTCCGCCTCATGGTCGGCGAAGCCGCCGAAAAAAACATCTCGGCCGAATCCGAATCCATCCGCGTCCTCGAGGCCAATCTCGACGACATGAATCCCCAGATTTACGGCTATCTGCTCGAAAAAGCACTCGCCGCCGGCGCCCTCGATGTCTTCACCACTCCCGCGCAAATGAAAAAAAATCGCCCCGGCATGCTCGTCACCATCCTCTGCAAGCCCGCGGATGAATCCAAATTCCACGAAATGTTTTTCGCGGAGACCACCACCCTCGGCGTCCGCGCCTACACCGCCGAACGCCGCGTCCTTGCTCGCCAGTGGGATACCGTCCATACCGCTTTCGGCGATGTCCGCATCAAAGTGGCTCGTCTCAACGGCCACATTCGCCAGGCATCGCCCGAATTCGAAGATTGCCGTAAACTGGCAGAAGCACAAAATGTCCCGTTGCAACGCATAATGGACGAGGCCATGCGCACCTGGTCACTCAAAGCTTAAGCATGAGCCCCAAGCCGTCGCTCTTATTGAACTCTTGAACTTCCGAACTCTTGAACTTTAGACTTACGGCTTATGGCTTACGGCTTACAACCTAAAACTTACGACTAAATACTAAAAACTTAGATCTCCCAAAATGCCCGACAAAAAACCAAAATTCTACCTCACCACGCCCATCTACTACACCAATGGGCTCCCGCACATCGGCCACACCTACACCACCGTCGTCGCCGACGTCATCCGCCGCTACAAGCGCATGCGCGGCTTCGATGTCGTCATGACCACCGGAACCGACGAACACGGCGTCAATGTCGAACGCGCCGCCAAAAAAGCCGGCGTCCCCGAATCCGAATACGTTGCCAAAATGGCCGACGCCTGGCGCGCCCTCTGGGACGAACTCGGCATCCCTGCCGACGAATTCGTCCGCACCACCGACCTCACCCACGTCCGCACCGTCCAGTGGCTCTTCAAGCTCTGCAGGGAAAACGGCTACGTCTACAAAGGCCACTACACCGGCCAATACTGCATCTACGACAACGCCTTCGTGAACGACGCCAAGCCCGGCGACAACTGCCCCGATTGCGGCCGCCCGCTCGAAACCGTCACCGAAGAAAACTATTTCTTCAAGCTCTCCTCTTTCCAAAAGCCCCTGCTCGATTTCTACAAAAAATATCCCGACTTCATTCAGCCAGATACCCGCCGCAACGAAATCATCAGCTTCGTCGAAGGGGGCCTGAAAGATCTCAGCATCACCCGCACCACCATTCGCTGGGGCATCCCCGTTCCCGGCGAAGAGCCGCACGTCTTCTACGTCTGGTTCGACGCCCTTACCGCCTATCTCAGCGCCGTCGGCGGCCCCGACTACGAAAAGCGCGGCATGTGGCCCGCCGATCTGCATCTCGTCGGCAAAGACATCATCCGTTTTCACACCGTTTACTGGCCCGCGTTCCTGATGGCCGCTATGCTCCCGGTCCCCAAACAAGTCTGGGCCCATGGCTGGTTCCTCATGGACGCCGCCAAAATGAGCAAGTCCAAGGGCAACGTCGTCCTCCCGCGCCCCATCGTCAACATGCTCGGCATGGACGCGCTCCGCTATTTCCTACTGCGCGACGTCGTCTTCGGCCAGGACGGCAATTTCAGCTACGACGCCCTCGTCACCCGCTACAACAGCGACCTCGCCAACGGCCTCGGCAACCTCGCCAGCCGCACCGCCGCGCTCATCGAGAAAAACTTCGCCGGCAAAATTCCGACACCGGGCGCGCTGAAACCGCAGGACGACGCTCTCGCCAAAGAAGCCCAAAACGCCATCGGCGAAGTCCTCGAAAATTTCGACAAGCTCAGTTTCGCCCGAGCCCTCGAAACCCTCTGGACTGTCATCGCCGCCGCCGACAAATACCTCACCAGCGAACAACCCTGGGCCCTCAGCAATTCCGAAGCCGATCAAGCCCGCAAGGCCACAGTCCTCTGGACAACAGCCGAGCTTCTCCGCATCGTCGTCGCGCTCGCATTCCCGGTTCTCCCCGACAGCGCCGCCAAAGTCTGGATGCTCCTCGGCCAATCCGAAGCCCTCGGCAAATTCGAACTCGACGGCCTCCGCTGGGGCCAACTCGCTCCCGGAACCGCTCTTGGCAAATCTCAGACCTTGTTCCCACGCGTGGACAAAACCGAAGCAATAGAGAGGATCGAATCAATGGCAAACGAAGAACTGAATCCACCAAAAGAAACACCCGCTCCAGCAGCAAGCGCTCCCGCCGCCACCGGCGCATCCGCAGCGGCGGCCGCCGCCCCGGCGGTCTCCGACAAAATAGGCATCGAGGATTTCGCCAAAGTCGAAATGCGCGTAGGCCAGATCAAAACCGCCGAACGCATCGTCGGCGCCGACAAACTCCTCAAGCTCACCGTGGACATCGGCACCGAAATCCGCCAGATCTGCGCCGGCATCGCCCAATACTACGAACCCGAATCCCTCATCGGTCGCAAAGTAGCCGTTGTCGTCAACCTCGCCCCCCGCAAACTCCGCGGCGTCGAATCCAACGGCATGATCGTAGCCGCCTCCGTTGGCCCCGAAGGCCGGCCAGTCCTAACCGGCTTCCACGAAGAAGTAGAAGTCGGCGCCCGCCTGAAATAATTTAGGTAGCGCCGGCTTCCAGCCGGCAAGCGTAGCGGCCACCTTCAGAGCCTGCCCTGACGGAGGAAGGGTGGCCAAGTAGAGCCCGCCTTCTGCGGAGGGCCGCTCTTACTGATTACCGATTACCGATTACTGATTACTGATTACTGATTACTGGTAACTTCTCCCCATGGAACTCATCGACTCCCACGCCCACATCGACGGCCCCCAATTCGCCGAAGACCGCGACGCCATGCTCGCCCGCGCGCAAGCCGCAGGCGTCTCCACCCTCCTGGCTATCGGCACCGGCCCAGGCCCCGAACAACTCGACGCCGCCCTCCCCTACGCCGAATCCCACAACTGGATCTACACCACGGTAGGCATCCACCCCCACGACGCCAAAGAAGTCACCCCCACCCATCTCGACACCCTCGCCGCCCTTGCCAAACATCCCAAAGTAATCGCCTGGGGCGAAATTGGCCTCGACTATTTCTACGACCACTCCCCCCGTGACATCCAGGAAACCGTCTTCCGCCAGCAAATGGAACTCGCCCAGGCCGCCAATCTCCCCATCATCATCCACTGCCGCGACGCCTGGGACGATTGCCTCCGCCTCCTCCACGAAGCCTGGAACCCCTCCGGCCTAGGCGGCATCCTCCACTGCTTCACCAGCACCCTCGCCCACGCCCAAAAGGGCCTCGACATGGGCTTCCAAATCTCCTTCACCGGCAACATCTCCTATCCCAAAGCCCAGAACATCCGCGACGTCGCGAAAGCTTTGCCCCTTTCAAACATTTTGATCGAAACAGACTCTCCGTACCTCGCTCCTCAACCCCACCGCGGCAAGCGCAACGAGCCTGCCTACGTCCTCGAGGTAGCAAAGGCGCTCGCGAATGTGAGAGACTGTGAACTATCAGAAATTGCCGCCCAGACCACGGAGAATTTCCGGAGGTTTTTTCGGCTGACCCGGCCCGAATGAATCACGGCCGAGGTGTCCCGCCAACAGGGAGCGGGCCGGAGAACGCACATCGCCTTACTGACCGTCAAAGAGATTTTTGAACTCGTTCGCGATGACCTCGTGAAGGTCGAGCAGGAACTATCTCGCCAGAGCGCCTCCGCCTACCAACCTGTCTCCGAAATCACCAGCTATCTCCTCGGCGGGGGAGGGAAGCGCCTCCGCCCCGCATTACTTCTGCTAGCCCACGGCTACGCCGCCGGCAGCGAAGGCGACTCCCGCAGTGCCATCAAGCTCGCCGCCGTCGTCGAACTTCTTCACAGCGCCACGCTCATCCACGACGACGTCATCGACAGCGCCGACACCCGCCGCGGCCGCCCCTCCGCCAACTCCCGCTGGGGTAATCACCGCAGCGTCCTAGCCGGTGATTGGCTCTACATGCAGTCCTTCCACATCGCACTCCAGGAACGCAACTTCCACGTCCTCGACATCCTCATCGATCTCACGCAAAAAATGGTCGAAGGCGAACTCCTCCAACTCGAAAAAATCGGCCGCATCGACGTCTCCGAAGACGACGCCCTCAAACTTTCCACCTACAAAACCGCCTGCCTCTTCAGCGGCTGCGCCCGCCTCGGCGGCGTCCTCGGCGGCCTCGATGAAGAACACGAAACCGCGCTTGCCGATTACGGCCGTTACTCGGGCCTGGCATTTCAATTAGTGGATGATCTTCTGGATTTCACCGCTTCCAGCGAACAACTCGGCAAGCCCGTTCTCAGCGACCTCAAAGAAGGCAAAGTCACCCTGCCCCTCATCTACGCCATGGAAAATGGACACCGCGAAGCCCGCGAAATGGTCGCCCGCGTCCTCGCGGAAAAAGAGTTCGACTCTGTCCAGCCCGAAACTTTGGTCGCCCTCGTCCGCGACTCCGGCGCCCTCGACCGCACTCGCAACCTCGCCCTCGATTACGCCGTCCGCGCCAAAGCCTGCCTCAACGGCTCCGGCTTCTCCGAATACGCCCGCGCCCTCCAAACCCTCCCCGACTTCATCCTCGACCGCGAATCCTAACGCGGTAGCGCCGGCATCCTGCCGGCAAGCGTACCGGCCACCTTCAGGTGGCCAAGCCTCTCACTAAAGAAGAGTCACCAATCCGCGCTGTCGCAATTTTGTCGGTAGCAGTTCCAATATCCCCCGGTCCATCGTGACCAGACTTCCCCCATGATGGATCGCGAGCCCAAGCAGGTAGGCGTCGCTCACTTGCCTGTGCCCGACGATCTGGCTTGCGAAAGGCTCGATTGCTTCCAGGTAACTAACATCCGCGGGCCAATATTGATGGTTAGGGTGGGCCAGACTCTTCTCTAGCGCTTGCGTAGCCTCTCCAGGACTGACCGCTGACGCCGAGAAAGCCGGATTACTGACAATACGGACGAACCCGGCCTGCGTCAGCGGGCAAGTCGCCCAACCCGCGCTCGCATGTCGTCCAAACCATTCGAGTGCTTTCCCGTGGCTCGGGTGACCTTTCCAAAAAAGTGCGATCAGTACGCTTACATCCAGGAGGCTGGTCTTCACTCTTCCGCTTCCAGTTCCTTGATTTTTTTCGTGGTAACAGGTGGAGAGTCAGGCGGAACGTCAAATACGCACAGCCCGTTCACCATCTTGGTGGGAGTGGGGGTTCGAAACGCTTTCCGGATCAGTTCGGTCACCGCTTCTCCCACCGGCATGGAGCGCTCTTCTGCGTAGCGCTTTACCTGTTTAAGAATCTCGTCATCAATCGAAAGGGTAGTTCGCATTGAAAAATGGTGCATCTTGGCAACGGTGATGTCAATAGCTCGAGTGCGCATCAATCGATACAGGTGATGTTATTTTCGACCCCGTATGCCTTGTGCTAAATTGGAAATTGGTTGCGCCCATGCTCCCCTTCAAACTCGTCTACCACGAACGCTACGACCTCAACCTCGGTGCCCACGTCTTCCCCTCCGAAAAATTCCGCCTCATCCACGACAAACTCCTCTCCGACGGCATCGCCACGCCAGCCGACTTCCTCCGCCCCGATCCCGCTTCCGACGCCGACATTCTGCGCGTCCACACCGAGGACTGGGTCCAGAAATTAAAAACCGGCACCCTCACCGCCAGCGAGCAAATGAAACTCGAAGTCCCCTATTCCCCCGAACTGGTCCGCGCCTTCTGGCTTGCCGCCGGTGGCACAATCCTCGCCGCCGAATCCGCCTTGCAAGACGGCTTCGGCTGCAACATTGGCGGCGGCTTCCATCACGCCTATCCCGGCCACGGCGAAGGCTTCTGCGCCATCCACGATGTAGCCGTTGCCATCCGCACCTTGCAGGCTCTCAACAAAATCGCCCGCGCCATGGTCGTCGATACCGACGTCCATCACGGCAACGGCACCGCCGCCATCTTCGGCAAAGACGCTTCCGTTTTCACCCTCTCTATCCATCAACTCAACAACTACCCCGCCCACAAGCCGCATTCCTCTCTCGATCTCAATCTCGAAGACGGCGTGGCCGACGAAGAATATCTCGCCACACTTCTCCCCGCCGTAAAAAAGTCCATCGCGGACTTTCAGCCCGACATCCTCTTCTACGTCGGTGGAGCAGATCCCTACCGCGAAGACCAACTCGGCGGCCTCGATGTAAGTATGAAAGGTCTGCAGAAACGCGACGCCGGCGTCTTCACACTAGCCCGCGCCAAAAACATCCCGGTGGTAACCACACTAGCCGGCGGCTACGCCCGTCAACTCAACGACACAATCCAAATCCACGTAAACACCATCCAAGCCGCCAAACACCTCGCAGAAAATCAAAATCGATAACCCGCATCATCCATCAACCGCTACTGGACGATGGCTCCGTCAATCGCGTCTATCAATATTTGATCGCGCCCTTCGGGATCAAATCCCTCGGTTCGATACGCTATTTTCCCTGTCCGGCTCAAGATCACAGTCGTTGGAAAAGAATTTACGTGCAATAGATCTTCCAGGCCATCGCCAAAGACCACGGTGCTTCTCGGTTTCTCCTCCGCCAGGTATGGTCCAACCAAAGTTTCGTCCTCGTCGCAATTCACCTCCAGGAAAACTACTTCCTTCTCGCGCCCGCGAAAATGGCCGGCGACTTGTTCGAAATGAGGTTCCCATTCACGACAGGGACCGCACCACGTGGTCCAAAAATTAAGCACCAGCACTTTGCCTTTGGCCTCGGCTAAGGCAAATGAAGCCCCATCTGGCGCCTTGCGCAGCACGAATTCCATGGGGTCCTTCAGCCCTTTGTTACGCGCTGGCTTGGGATCGACGCCTACAGCCATCGCCTCGTCGATTGCGCGCAGGACATAATCTCCCAAACCGTCTTCCGACCCGTGCGCCAACCGCCAAACATTGCCAAGTTTCTTCCTCACTCCAGGGCGTGAAGCGCTGCCCTGCAAACCATCTGCCAGCGCAAAGGCCAGCGCATACTCGTGAATTGCAGTGGGAAAGTCTTTCCGGATTTCCGCCACCTCGCCCAGGCGCTCCGCGGCGGCTGAGCCCGGCGCCATTTTGTAGCTGCTCTCAAAATCCCTTTGGGCGTTCTGCGGTTCGTTCAGCTTTTGATACAGCCTGCCGCGCACCAGCAGAATGGAGGCCACATCGTGTTGTTTGTTTTTTTCGAATTGCTCGCTCGATTGCCGCGGCGATTTGTCCTTCATAGGTTCGTGGCGGATGATTTCCAGCATCCGCGTGCAGTAATTCGCCGCCCGCCGCCATCCCGCGGCATCGCCATAGTGCTCCAGCAACTGAATGGAAAGCATGTTGGTCGAAAGATCCCCGGGATCGAGCGCCACCATCCGCTCCGCATACTCCGTTGCCGTCCCGTACTCCCGAAGCTGCATGCTCGATTCCACAATCGCCCGGTATATTTGCGGCCGCTGCGATGATTGCGGGTACTTCTTCAGAAAATCCAACAGGTTGTGCATCAACGCCGCGCGGTCGTTGCCCGCCCGCTCGATCGCTTTCTGCAAATCCTGTTGCTCCACTGCTGCCGCAGCAGCAGCGATAGTCTGCTTGCTGCCGTCGCTCTTGGCCTTCGCCGCAGGCGCGCTTTGCCCCGCCTCTGGATTTTCCTGTGCCAACGCGCATGCCCCACCCGCCCACACAAGCACACCAAATCCCAAAATCACCCGCATCAGTTTTGTTGAAATGGAATTCACAACCCCATTGTACAACTAGATTGTAGCGGCCACCTTCAGGTGGCCCAGCTCGTCCTGTAGGATAGGCTTCAGCCTGTGTTCTTGAGAGTTTTTCAGATTCTCGGATGGCCCCGCCCTCTGCTTGCTCTGACAAAGGAAGGGAGGTGGGCCGCTCTTCGTCACAATCTCAAACCCTCACGACCCGCTCGAAACATTCACGCTTCCCGAAACCGTGCGCACTTCCACCCGCCCCGCCGAACTTCCGATATGCGCCCGCAGCGAATGCTTGTTCTGCTCTTCCAATATCACCGGTATGCTCGTCCGGATATCTCCTGAAGTCGATTCCGCCGACAGCAGAAAACTCGCATTCGACGGCACCCGCAGCTGCACCGACCCCGAAATCGTCTTCAACTCCCACAACCGGCTCGCCCCCGGATTTCCCGATACCTGGATGGATCCCGAAATCGCATGCACCTTCACGTCACTATTCGCCCCCACCACTTCGATCGACCCACTCGCCGTTGATGCGTCCACCCGCTCGCTCGGCCGCTCAATCCGGATCGATCCCGAAGCCGCCGAAACCTTGATCTCGCCCTTCACATCCATTGCCCGCGTATCTCCCGACGCGCTCGATACCCGCAACCATCCCCCGATCCCCGAAACGTCAATCGATCCGCTAGCCGCATTCAGTTGTGTATCCCGCTCCACGCGATACACGTGCACATAACCCGACGCCGAACTTGCCTTCACCGGCCCCTTCACGTTGTCGATCGTAATCCCGCCCGATGCCACGCCGGCGTCGACCTCCGTGTCATGCGGCACTTCCACCTGGTAATCGATGGATACATTCTTCAGCCACGAAGTATTTTTCCCTATGCGAATCGTGCTTCCGCTCTGCTCCACCGGCGGGTTCGCCGCCACTTCTTCCACGCTTTTTGCCCCGCCTCCAAATAGCGACCATCCGCCCGGCGACACCTTCCCGTGCACATGCACAGACCCGTCCGCGCTTCCTCGTATCTCCACATTCCCCGATCCGTTGCTCAACTCAATCCGCACCGGCGCCGTCACTGTATACGTCTTGTCAAACGTGGCGGTTTCCGCTGCAGCCGCGCTCATCGAAAACGCGGCCAGCGCCGTGCCCAAAATCATCCCGGAAACGATCGTTGCGTGGCGTGTATTCATTTGCTCATAGCTCCCGGAATCCAGGGTTTTCCCGGTTCCCAAGCCCCAGGTATGCTTGCTTCTGGTACCCTCGCTTCTGGTACCCTCACTCTGGTAAAAGATACGCACTTCAGGCTCGCGATGTTCCGGCCGATTTCGCCAATGCTTCATTTAGCGACCCCTGCCTGTAACCCTCTAAATCTAAAGCCACATACGCGAATCCGGCCGCCTTCAAAGCCCCCGCAATCGCCGCCGCCATTTCCGGTTCCAGCGCCCTCGGCATTTCCTCCTGCGCGATTTCCACCCTCCCCAGCTTGTCGTGCAGACGAACCCGGAACTGTTTGAATCCCATCCCGCGCAACGCCGCTTCGCCCCGCTCCACCAGCGACAACCGCTCCGCCGTAACCTCTGTCCCATACGGCAGCCGCGAAGACAGGCACGCCGACGCCGGCCGGTCCCAGCAGGGAAGTCCCGCCCGCTTCGCCAGCAATCGAATCTCTTCCTTATTCAAATTCGCTTCCAGCAACGGCGTCAGCACGCGATGCTCCGCCGCCGCTCGGTGTCCCGGCCGAAAATCCGAAGTGTCGTCCGCATTCACTCCATACGCCACCGCTGCAAACCCGCGCTCCTTCGCCAATCCGTCCAACACCGAAAACAATTCGTCCTTGCAGTAGTAGCACCGGTCCGCCGCATTCGCCCGGTACGCAGGATTCTCCATTTCGTGCGTCTCCACAAACTCGTGCCGCACTCCCGTCGCCCGCAAAAAAACATCCACCTGCTCCCGGTCGTACGCCGAATAACTCTCCGAAAGCGCCGTAACCGAAAGCGCCTTCTCTCCCAGTGCCCGGTGCGCGGCCCACGCAAGATAAGCCGAATCCGTCCCACCCGAAAGCGCCACAATCACCGCTCGCAATTCCCCCAGCCCCGCCAACAGCCCGCGCTCCTTCTCCTCGGCCCTCTCCGCCGATCCCTCTCCCATCCGTATCCTCACCAAACTTCCCATCTCTCTTCCTCTTTCCTTCTCACTCTTCTCTGCGTACTCTGTGTCTCTGCGTTCAGAATTTCTTTCTCTTCTATGTGAACTCTTTCTTTCCTCTTTCTTCTTCCTCACTTAAAATCCAACAAAACCTCCACCGTCCCCTTCGCTTCATCCGTCTGCAAAAAATGTCCCACCGTATCGTAATGCACCGGCAAATCCTTGAATATCTTCTCCCTGTGCGACTCCAATTCGTACAGAAAATCCTCAAACACCTTCTTGTCCATCACATCTCCCGGCTTCAAGCTCCACGCCTCCTGAATCTTCCGCTCCCCGGCCAGCGAAATCCCCGAAATCGTCATTGACCCAAAATGAAAAACCTTCCCCTCCACAATCGTAACCTCATACGAACTCGTGTGCGCTGTGTCATCATAAACCGACACCGGCGTCACTTTCGCCTCCAGATATCCCCGTTGCCCGTACTCCTCTCGCACCCGCTCCCACCCGCCTTCGATCGCCTGTCCGTTCGCCACATCCCCCGCCTTCATTCCCAACGTATTCGTCAAGGTAATCGTCGAAATCGCCGCGTTCCCCTTCCACTCCACCCCCTTCCACTTATAGATCCCTCCCGGCACGCACGGCACGTACACCGGAATCTGCTCCTCCAGTTTCAGTTGGTTCGGATTTCCCGAAAGCCGCACTTCCGCCGGCCCAATCTTCGCCTGCAAATATCCCTGTTGCTGATAAATTGGCCGGATCTGCTCTGCCAGAAACACATCTATCGTCATCCGTGAATACGCGTGGCCCACGATCTCCGCGATATGCGCCCGCACGGCCAGATCTTCCGTCAATTTCGGATCGCTGAATTCCAGCCTGGAAATCTTCGGCACCGGCCCTTGCACGCTGAACTGTTGCTCCGATCCTTCCGTCAGCGGGCTCAGCACCACCTGGTGCGTAATCTCCGCCTGCGGATCCCGCGCCGCCACAAACGCTTTCAAAACAGCCGTCGCCCTCTCCACCACTTGCCCGGCTTCGGGCAGATGCCCGTCGTAAAAGGGAAGTTCCTTCCGCACCGCTTCATCCAATTCCGAATCCGAATACCATGGAAAATTGTCGTAAGACACCCGCAACTGGGGATTTTCCTCGATGTGAAACGTCACCACCAGGTTGTCGTTGTGCGCGTCAAACTTGAAGTTCACTTTCGCGAATAATCCCGTGCGCACCAGCGCGTCCGCCGCCTCCTGCAATTCCTTCTTTCCAACTTGTGCGCCCGTTGCCAGCCCCGTTAACGCCGCGATTTGTGCTTCCGTAAGATGTTTCGCCCCCTCCACGCGCACTTCACGCAAGCCTGCCGTCTGTGCATGCAGTTGGGGAGATACAAGGATGGCGAGAATCGCTGCGAGAAGGAAAGGCGCCCGGCGGGTCCGCATGCGCCCATTCTAACCGAATTTCGTCTCGGGGCGCGAAGCGCGGCCGCAAGCCACCGCGGTGCAGCAGACTTTCGGGCAGAAATTCCAGTACACCCAGAGGTGTCATCCCGAACTCGCTTGCCCTGAGCGTATTTTGCGAAGGGCGTCTTTTGCGAGTGAGGGATCTGCTTTTCCCTCTTTAGCCAACGTTAAACAGCCGTCGCAGCAGCCCGCCCGCGCCTATTCCACCGTCACCGATTTCGCCAGGTTCCGCGGCTGATCCACGTCGCACCCTCGCCGCACCGCTATATGATACGCCAGCAGTTGCAGTGGAATAATCTCCAGCAGCGGTGAAAGCAGATCCGGTGCCGCGGGCAATTCGATAATCTGGTCCGAAGCCTCGCGCGCCAGGTGATCGCCTTCGGTCACCACCGAAATCACAATTCCGTCGCGCGCCTTCACCTCTTTGATATTCGACACGCTCTTTTCGTAAAGCGTCATCGAAGCCGGATCCGTCTCATCCCGCGTCGCCAGCACCACCACCGGCAGATTCTCGTCAATCAGCGCGTTCGGCCCGTGCTTCATCTCTCCCGAGGGATATCCCTCCGCATGAATGTAGGAAATCTCCTTCAGCTTCAGCGCGCCTTCCAGAGCGATCGGATAATGAATCCCGCGCCCCAGGTACAGAAAATCCGACTGCCGGAAATATTGCCTCGCCAGCCCCTCGTAAAATCCCTTTTCCTCCGCCTGCAGAATCGTCTCCATCTTGTGCGGGATCCGCGTGAACTCCAGCATCAATTTCTTTGCTGCATCCGGCGCCAGCTTTTCCCGCACCTGCCCCAGGTACGACCCCAGCAGCAGCAACGCTGCCAGTTGCGCCGTAAACGCCTTCGTCGAAGCCACCCCAATCTCCGGCCCCGCATGCGTCAGAATCGTCCCCGCGGCTTCCCGCGTGATCATCGATCCCTTTACGTTGCAGATCGCCAGGCTCGGTGAACCCTTCTGCTTCGCCTCCCGCTGCGCCGCCAGCGTATCCGCCGTTTCTCCCGACTGGCTGATGCACACCGTCAGGGTCCGCGAATCAATAATCGGATCCCGATACCGGAACTCGCTCCCGTAGTCCACTTCCACCGGTAGCCGCGCCAGCCTCTCGATCATGAATTTCCCGGCCAGCCCCGCGTGCCAGCTCGTTCCGCAAGCCACTATCCTCACGTTCTGGAATTCGCGAAACGCCCTCTCCGTAATCGTCATCTCGTCCAGAAAAACTTTCCCGGTATCCTGCGAAATGCGCCCCAGCAAAGTGTCCCGCACGGCCCGCGGCTGCTCGAAAATCTCTTTCTGCATGAAGTGCTTGTAGCCGCCCTTTTCCGCCATGATCGGGTCCCACGTCACCTGGTGCGCCGGCCGGTCCACCGCTTTCCCGTCCAGGTCCGTCACCCGCACTCCGTCCTGGCTCAGCACCGCCATGTCGCCATCCGCCAGAAAAAAAATCTTTCGCGTGTGCTCCAGCAGCGCCGGAATATCGCTCGCCACAAAAAATTCCCCGTCTCCCAGACCGATCACGGAAGGCGGCCCAATCCTCGCCGCAATCAGTTTCTGCGGATCTTTTGCAGACAAAAATACCAGTGAATAAATGCCGCGCAATTCCTTTAGCGTCTTCCGCACCGCCTCCTCAAATGGCAGGCTTTTCGCGAAATTCTCCACCAGGTGCGCCACAATCTCGGTGTCCGTCTCGGTCACGAACTTGTGCCCCTCGCGCTGCAACTTCTCCTTTAACTCCAGGTAGTTCTCGATAATCCCGTTGTGCACCACCACGTATTGCCCCGTGCAATCCCGATGCGGGTGCGCATTCTCCTCCGTCGGACGCCCGTGCGTCGCCCACCGCGTGTGCCCGATCCCGTACGTCCCCTCGATCGGCGATTCCTTTAAGACTTCTTCCAGATTCCTCAGTTTTCCCGGCGCCCGCCGGATCTCAATCTTCCCTGTTCCATTCACCACCGCAATTCCGGCGGAGTCGTACCCGCGGTACTCCAGCTTCCGCAGCCCCTCGATAATCACGGGGACCACCTTCTTGGGCCCGATATAACCGACAATTCCGCACATGCGGCAGTCTCCTTGAATTTGTACGTTTAGGGTAACACGCGCATTCCCGTGGGCGTATGGAATGCAGCAACGCGGTTGCCAATCTACCTGTGGCTCGGCTCGTTTTCAGGCCGTTTCAATTCGAACGTGTTCAGCTTCCGGTTGGCGTCAAAATAAAAGGTTACCCGCGCCATTGCCGGCTGCACTGCTGCTGTATCCTTGCGCCGGATGATCGCGACAATCGTGCCCTGCTTCTGCCCGGCCAGTATCGAATACCCGTGATTGTCCAGGTAGCGGACAACTTTTTCTTCCGGCGTGTGCCTTGGCAGGTCCTCTTCCAGCATCGCCTGTATTGGCTTCAGTTGCGGGTCTTCGGCTCGCTCCGCTCCGCCGCAGCCCGCCATGGCCAGTGCAATCCACATCCCAAGCCGCTTCGCGTGGCGCTGCAGAACCGTCCTTCGAAAGAGTGAGGAGCACTGCGGCATGCGAACAGCTCTTATTCCACAATCTCAAACCGGAATTCTTCAATCACCGGATTGGCCAGCACTTCCTTAGAGATCCGCTCCACCTGTTTCTGCGCTTCGTCGCGGTTCCAGCCGTCCAGGTTCAACACAAAAAATTTCCCCTGCCGCACGTCCGAAACCTGCTCGTATCCCAGGCTCGCCAGCGCATGGTGTATCGTCTTTCCCTGCGGATCCAGCACCGTCCGCTTCGGCATCACCCATACATGTGCTTTCATGCCCATCAGTATATCAATTCACTCCCAGCCCGCGTAGCGTCCACCTTCAGGTGGACGCGCCTGGGTTTTCTCCGCTGAACTCTCCCTCTTATCTTGCCTATCCATTGTTTTCGTAGGGCCCGCCTTCTGAGGCGGGCCGCTCTCCTCGCCGCCGTCACAACTCCCTATCGCCCCTCCCCAAACGCAAACCGAAACCCATTCTCCACCACGCCCGCCATCTCCTCCTCCGTCAACCCCATCCTCCACGCATTCCGAAACTCGTCCTCCAACGACGTGTGAAACATTGCCGGATCATCCGTCCCCAGCGCCACCGCCACCCCGCGCCGCACAATCTCCGCCAACGGGTGCTCCTCCATCGTCGCCTCGCTCTTCCTCAGTTGCACTCCCAACGCCCCTGTCCGCAAATTACTCGCCGGGCAAATCTCCAGCGGAATCCGTCTCTCAGCCAGCGTCTCCATCAACCTGGGATCTCGAATCGCCGCAATCCCATGCCCGATTCGCTCCACTCCCAAGATCTCAATTGCCTCCCGAATCTTTTCCGGCCCCCCAATCTCCCCCGCGTGCATCAACCGGTGAAACCCATACTCCTCCGCCCTCTCATACACCCCGCGAAATTCCTTCGTCTCCACACTCAACTCGTCGCCCCCAATCCCAAACGCCACAATCCGCCGCGAAGCGCATCGCCGTGCCTCCTGCACCACCCGCATTGCTGCTTCCGCCCCAAATTGCCGCACCGCATCGAAGATCCAATTAAGCCGCAATCCCCGCTTTTCAAACGGCTCAGTCGCTTTCAGGATCGCGGCAAAATTCGCCTCCGGCTGCTGCTGCCGCAAAAACATCACGCCCACCGAAAGTGTCACCTCGGCGTACACCACCTTCTGTTCGATCAACTGCTCCGCCAGGTCCGCCGCAATCAGCCCAAAATCCTGCGGTTCCCGCGCGAACGACGTCACCCACTTGAACGCATCCAGAAATCCCGCAAAATCCCCGTACGCGTACCGCCGCCGCACCTCTTCTTCCGCCAACTTAACTCCGTGCCGCGCCGCCAGCGCGCTCGCCACTGCCGGACGGATCGATCCTTCCAAATGCACATGCAGCTCCGCCTTGGGAAGGGAAGCGATGCGTTCGGGAAATGGATTGGCTTGCACGGTGGAATATTCAGTGCGGCAGTTGCGGCTTCCCCGCGTTCGTCCACGCGGTCAGCCAGTAAGATCCAACGTCGGTCGACGCCTCCGAAAGTTGCCGGATCAGCGACCCCGCCGTCAGGTTATAAAACCGGTCGTAATATTCATCCGTATACGAATTCAATCCCTTCATCGCGCGCCGGTCCGCCAGCAGCAGCGATTCCACCAGGCTGTGCCCTTCCAGGCACGCCTCAAACGCATGGTCCGTCGGATCGCCGATAAAAAATGCGTCGTGCGTGCTCATCGGAAAGAACGATCCGTACCGAGCGATCAGCACGCTGTTAAACCGGTCGTTGATCCCGTTCTGCTGCGTCAGCCGCCCGTCAAAATTTTCCGTCGTATTAAACGGGTCGTGCGCCTCCGCTACGTAGTTCGCCAAAAACGCCGCGTCCAGTTTCGCCTGCTCCCACCGCCCCGCGCGTAAATCTTCCGTCAGCTTCTGGCTGTATACGCCGATCTGCCACGGCAGCAGCCCCGTCGCTTGTATCTTCGATTTGCTGTACTTCTCGATCGCCGCCTTGTAGCTGCGCGGCAGCGCCGCAAACGGAAACTTCCCGTATTTATCCAGCTCGATAAAATGATTGTTCCGTTCGCCCGGATGGTCGCTGATTAATCCCAGCGGGTCGTCCACGTGATCCATCAGGAATTTCCGGTTGGCTTCGAAAAACGGCCGCAACTCCGCCGGCAGCGTGTCCACCGCGTGATTCACCACCAGCCGTTGCGCGCCCTGGCCCCACCCCAGCGCCATCCGCGGCGTCAACAGCCCCAATAACCCCAGCACCAATACCGCGGTTCCGTTCGCCTGCCTTTGTCGAAACAATCGCCGGGGCATCTCGTGTGTCCTTAACGAATTCTCACTCGCTTGCGGCTGCTTACTGCGCTCCGTCGGAAATTCTTAGCGTACTCTTCCTGCGCCCGTAAAAATAATAAATCACCAGTCCGATCGCCAGCCAGCTGAAGAACCGTATCCAGTTCATGATCGGCAATCCCGCCATCAGCAGCACGCACGTGATTATCGTAATCACCGGCGCAATCGGTCCGCCGGGTGCCCGGAAAGCTCGCGGCCGGTCTGGTTCGCGGTAACGCAAAATCAAAACGCCCGCCCCCACCAGAGCGAACGCAAACAATGTCCCGATGTTCGAAAGATCCGCCAGCGTTCCGATGTCCAGCAGCCCCGCCGGAATTCCCACCACAAATCCCGCCAGCCACGTCGAAAAATCCGGTGTGTGAAACCTCGGATGCACCCGCCCGAATATCCGCGGCAGCAATCCGTCGCGCGACATCGCAAACCACACTCGCGCCTGCCCCAGTTGAAACACCAGCAGGGAAGAGATCATCCCCATCAGCGCTCCGCATAAAACCACCAGCCGCACCCCGCCGAAATGCAGCTTCTTCAGCGTGTTCACCACCGGCGCCGCGTCGTCCATCAGCGTCTGCCACGGCACCAGCCCCGTCAGCACCACCACCACCGCGATATACAGCGTCGTGCAGATCACCAGCGTCGCAATTATCCCCCGCGGCAGATCTCGCTGCGGGTTCTTGCACTCCTCCGCTGCCGTCGACACCGAATCGAATCCGATATACGTGAAAAACACGATCGATCCGCCGGTCAGAATCCCCGGCCAGCCATTCGGCGCGAACGGATGCCAGTGCGCCGGCTTGATGAACCGCGACGCGAATCCCACAAACACCAGGATCGCCACGATCTTCAGCAGCACCATGATGTTGTTCGTTTCCGCCGACTCCTTGATCCCCCGCACCAGGATCACCGTCAGCAGCATCACGATGATGAATGCCGGCCAGTTAAACCCGAAATGCCACCCGGGCCCATAAATCATGTTTCCCTGAAAATCGCTCAGCCCGGTCGGCAAATACGCCGGCGAAATCCATTTCGGGTCCGGATGCCACCCGAACCAGTCCAGCAAATCCACGATGTGCGCCGAAAATCCCACGCTCACCGCCATGTTGCTTACGGCGTATTCCAGAATCAGGTCCCACCCGATGATCCACGCAATCAACTCGCCCATCGTCGCGTACGTGTACGTATACGCGCTCCCGGCAATCGGAATCATCGCCGCCAGCTCCGCATAACAAACCGAAGCGAACCCGCACACAATCGCCACCAAAATAAAGGAAATCGCAATCGCCGGCCCCGCCCCCGGCCGCCCAAACGAAGTGGAATGGGTAATCAAATACTGCAAAAGGGGAGCGTTCAAAATCGAGGAAACTTGCAGCTTCTGCCCGGCAATCGCCGTTCCCACCACCGTGAAAATGCCCGAGCCGATCACCGCGCCGATGCCCAGCGACGTCAGGCTCAGCCACCCCAGCGACTTTTTTAATCGGATTTCGGCGTTTTCGGAATCGGACAGCAGTTGGTCAATATTCTTACAGCGAAACAGTGGTGACGCCACCCAGTCTCTCCGATCGCATCCGCGCCCCTAAGCGACAGCCAGGAAATGGCCGCGCAACCCGCCCTAGGCCGGACACGCAATGTACCAACGCTAGCGCCCCACTCTATCGCGACTCCCCACCCCACGCAACTCACCCTGTAGCGGCCACCTTCAGGTGGCCCAGCCTAGCTATGTAGGGGAGGGGCTTGCCCCCTCCCTCTTAGGTTTCTCTTCGTTCCTATCGCAACTATTCTTCGTGGCTCCCGACCGCCCAAACCGCATCCGATTCACCAATCAAAAACGCCACAAAACAAAACCCGAGCACCGAATGATCCAGCGACGCCCCAAAATACTGCCACATCGGCGCCCCTGCGCCCGGATAGTCCGACGCAAACAGCAGCGTCACCATAAACAACAATCCAAACGCGCTCGCACGCCTTACCCAAATCCCCAGCGTCAGCGCAATCCCGATCGATAGTTCTCCATAAGCCACCAGAAAGGCGATCGCCCGCGCATGCGGCAGCACAAACCCCCGCAAAATCGGCGCCATGAACGGATACGCCCCATCCTGCAGAAACTTCTTAATCCAGAATTCAAATCCCCCATGCAATGTAAACTGCGTCCCAAATACCTTGTACTGCCCGAAAATCAGAAACAATATCCCCACACAAATCCGCAAAAACGCCAGCGCCCGCTGATTCGCGCGTTGAGGATCACTGTGGCTTTGCATCTCTCTCCATAGCTGAGCAACCGCAAAAATTCCACAAACTTGTCATCCCGAACCGGCGTAGTTTGCAGGTGAGGGATCTGCTTTTTCTTCAACCCTGGCGCCCTCGCAGGCTCCTCACACCTGCTGCAACTGCGCGTACCGCTCAACAAATTTCTTTGTCCCGCGCCCCGGAAAACTCACGCTCACCCGCCGGTCATCCTCATCGCCCTCCACGCCCACCACGGTCCCCACTCCATATTCCGGATGCCGCACCTTGCGCCCAAGCATCGGATCGCCTTGCCCGCCCTTCTTCATTCCCGACCGCCCAAACGACGGCGTTGTCGAAGCCACCGCCCGCCGCTGCGGCACACGCGCCGCCGGCGCAGATATCCCCCGCACCCTCCGCGTAAATTCCTCCGCGCTGTACGAATACTCCGGGTCCGGCTCATACCGCCGCGTCTCCCCAATCTCCGCCATCGACCCGCGCACCGTCTCCACCAGCTCGCCTGGAATTTCCGCCAAAAATCTCGATGGCATCGACGCCCGCATCTGCTGCTCGTTCCCAAACACTCGCCGGTACACCGCCCGCGTCAGCGTAAGCGTCTTCCGTGCCCGCGTCATTCCCACATACACCAGCCGCCGCTCCTCCTCAATCCCTTTCTCTTCATTGATCGACCGGCTGTGCGGGCAAATCCCGTCTTCCATCCCCGTCAAAAACACGTGGTCAAACTCCAATCCCTTCGTGCTGTGCAAAGTAATCAGCGTCACGCCCGGCTTCCCTTCAAACGAATCCGCATCGCTCACCAGCGCCGCCGCATCCAGAAAATCCGTGAACGATTCGCCCGCATCCATCGCCTCGGCCACCGCGCGCGTCAACTCTTCCAGGTTCTCAATCCGCGCCACGTCTTCCGGCGTGTTCCGATCCTTCAATGCATCCATGTAGCCGGTCTCTTCCAGCACATACCGCAAATAATCCGCCGGCTCCTTTGTCGAATAACCCTCCTGCAGCCGCTGAATCAATTCGCGAAACGCCCGCAGTGGTGCCACCGCCCGGCTCGACGCCGGATTTGTCATCAGCGATTCCATCGCATCCCAGAACGACAGCCCTTCCTTCTGCGCCACATCCCGCAGCGCATCCACCGTCGTCTTCCCGATGCCCCGCGCCGGCACGTTCAGCACCCGCAGCAGCGAAATATCATCCTCTGGGTGCAGCGCCAGCCGCACATACGCCAGCGTATCTTTCACTTCCGCCCGGTTGTAAAAACTGAATCCCCCCACCAGCTTGTAACGCACCCCGCGTCGCCGGAACGCTTCTTCAAACGAGCGCGACTGGAAATTCGTCCGGTACTCCACCGCGCAAGTCTGGTCCGGATGATCGCTCAAGATTCGATCCAGCTCCCCGGCCACAAACTCCGCCTCCGCCTGCGCATCCCGCGCCTCAAAATAACGAAGATTCCCGCCCGCTTCATTCTCCGCCCGCAATGTCTTCCCAAGCCGGTCCGGATTATTCGCCACCACCGCGCCCGCCGCATCCAGAATCTTTTGCGTCGAACGGTAATTCCGCTCCAGCCGAATCACCTTCGCGGCAGGGAAGTCCTGCGAAAAACTCAGCAAGATCGAAACATCCGCTCCGCGCCACCGGTAAATCGATTGGTCCTCATCGCCCACCACGCAAACATTTTGCCGCTCGTTCGTCAGCATCCGCAGCAGCTCATACTGCACGCGATTCGTATCCTGATACTCATCCACGTGCAGATACGCAAACCGGTTCCGCCACTTCTCCCGAACCTGCGGCACTTCACGCAGCAGCCGCGCCGACCGCAGCAGCAAATCGTCAAAATCCACCGCCTTGCTATGCTTCAGCAGCGTCTCGTACCCCGCGTAAATATCCGCCACCTTCCGCGTATCCGGCCCAAACGCTTCCGCCCGCATCTGCTCCGGAGTCTGCGCATGATTTTTCGCGTAGCTGATCCTGCTCAGCACATTCCGCGGCGTCAGCGCATCGTCGTCAATCTGCAACTTGGCCATTGCCAGCTTCACCGCCGCCAACTGGTCGTCATCGTCGTAAATCGCAAAATCCTTCGCCAACCCCGCATGCACCGCCTCGCGCCGCAGCAACCGCGCGCAAAGCGAGTGAAACGTCGAAATCCACGGCCGTTCCGGCGGCACACCCGCGCGCAACAGCAGATCGCTCACCCGCGTCTGCATTTCCTCCGCCGCCTTGTTCGTGAACGTCACCGCCAGAATCGCGTCCGCCGGCGTCCCCTTGGCAATCAAATTCGCCATCCGGAACGTAATCGCCCGCGTCTTCCCCGTCCCGGCCCCGGCCAGAATCAACACCGGCCCTTCCGTAGTTTCCGCAGCCAAACGTTGTTCAGGATTCAATTTCTCAAGCAGGTTTTCCATGGAGTCCGATGCAATCAGAATAGTTTCCGCCCAACCATGTTAGCCGACGCCGCCGCACCCGGCAAATCCGCGCGCGAACTGCAATGATTTTCTCCGCGTTTTTGCAACCAAAAAATAGCTCACTTGTCGAGCGCCACGTGCCCCGCAAAAACTTGTCATCCTGAGGCTATCCGACGAGGATAGCCGAAGGATCTCAATCTCAAAAACTTGCAATCAAGTTAGGTGAATGCGCTCTTAATTGGACGAATTGCGGCTGAAATCAATATCAAAATACGAAATCGCTTGCTGCGACGTCATCTTCTGCAAATCCGGTACATACAACCTCGCCGTCTGCAACAGATCCAGCTCCCCGCGCAAATCGAAATACACCAACCCCTCCATCGTGCTGTGCGCCCCAATCACGCCCGACGGCATACCCGCATTCTGGCAATCCCCGTGAAACTCTTCCCAATTCTTGTCCCGCGTCGGCTTCGGCCGGTTAATTGGCAAAGGTATCGGCAACCGTCGCGCCGTCGGGTCTTTCCCGTTCTGCCTCAGCATCACCGCGTCCGCCACGTCATCCGCCGTCAACGCTTCCAGCTCCTGCTTGTTCTCCGGGTCCAGCTGCACCAGCAGCCGGATCCGCCGCAAAGTCAATTTCACCGCCTCATCATTATCGTTGCGAATGCTCAGCTTCAACGCCACAATTCCCGCAGCAAACGGCGACTTCTTCGGAAACTTTTCCTTGTACCGGCTCGCCTGCGTCCACGGCTCCACTCCGATCGTCAAACCCTCGTGCGCATCCAGTATGGAAGTCCGCAGCGGCTTCGCTTGTTGCCCGGCCGCCGCCCGTCCCAGCAAAATCCCAAAAAACACCACCCCAACCACAGCAAGGAGTTTCTTCATGAGGCTATAATAGACTGTTTGCATCCTGAGGCCTTCGATTCTTGGGGGAGAAGTGGGGTTGCTCCGCCTCTCCGCCCTCGGGCGCACGCGAATCCCGAAACACCCGGAGTCACAGCGAGTGTACTTCCTTTACAGCTTTCTGATGGGCCTCGCCGCCCTTCTGACCTCGCCCTATTGGCTCATCCAGGGCCTCCGCCACGGCAAATATCTCTCCAATCTCGGCCAGCGCCTCGGCTTTTCCATTTTGGGACTCGATAAACTCCCCGCCCAGCATCCCGGCTCCATCTGGATCCACGCCGTCTCCGTCGGCGAAGCCCTCTCTGGCGTCACCCTCGCCCGCCGCCTGAAAGATGCCTACCCCCAGCGCCCCCTCGTCGTCTCCACCACCACCCTCACCGGCTACGCCCTCGCCAAAGAACGCATGACTTTCGCCGACGCTGTCATCTTTTTCCCCCTCGACTGGGCCTTCAGCGTTCACCGCGTCCTCGACGCCGTGAAGCCCGCCATAGTCATCATCCTCGAAACTGAAATCTGGCCCAACTTCCTCCGCGAATCCGCCCGCCGCAACATTCCCGTCCTCTTCGTCAGCGGCCGCATCTCCGATCGCTCTTTCTCCCGCTGGCAAAGCTATCTCGGCGCCTTTGGTTTTTACCTGAAGCCACTCCTCAAATCCGCGCTCAATCAAGCCTCCGCCTTCCTCATGCAATCCCAGCAGGACGCCGACCGCATCCGCGCCCTCGGCGCCCCGCCCGAAAAAATCACCGTCAGCGGCAACTTGAAATATGACCTCGAACTCCCCGCGCCCACTCCCCTCGCCAAGTGGCTCGAGCAAGAAGTCTCCCGCCTCGGCCGCCGCCCGCTCATCGTCGCCGGCAGCGTCGTCGCCACGGAAGAGCCGCTCGCTCTTCTCGTCTTCGGCGTAGTCCAGGGCGATTTTCCCAAAGCCCTCCTCGTCCTCGCTCCCCGCAAGCCCGAGCGCTTTGCTCCCGCTGCCGAATTCATCGAAGAATCCCACCGCAAATATGTTCGCCGCTCCGAACTCTCTCTCCCCGGTCCCGGCATTTCCACAAACAACGGCGCGAACTCCATCCCCGACGACGTCACCGTCCTCCTCCTCGACTCCATCGGTGAACTTGCCTCCCTCTACCGCCTCGCCGACGGCGTCTTCGTCGGCGGTTCTCTCGTTGATTCCGGCGGCCACAACATCCTCGAACCCGCTGCCTTCGGCAAAGTCCCCGTCTTCGGCCCCTCCATGGAGAATTTCGCCGCCATGGCTGCCCGCTTCGTCGAATCCAAAGCCGCCATCCAGGTCGAAAGCCCCGAAGACGCCGGTGTTGAAATGATTCACCTCCTCAAGGATCCCGAAAAAATGCAGCGCATGGGCGGCACCGCGCGCCAGCTCGTCGAGAGCAGCCGCGGCGCCCTCGACCGCGCCCTCGCCGCCATCGCCCAGCATCTCGACCAGCGCCAAGGTGGTTCCGCGCGATGACTCTGCCGCCGTGGCTGCGCCTGCTCCTGTGGCCCGCCTCCGTAATCTACGGCGACGTCTCGCGTCTCCGCGCCCGCCTCTATGCCCAGGGCACTCTCAAAACCAAGCGTCTCAGCACTCCCGTCATCAGCGTCGGCAATCTCACCGTCGGCGGCACCGGCAAAACCCCCATGGTAATCTTTCTCGCTGAACGTTTTCTTGCCCAGGGCAAACGCGTCGGCATCCTCACCCGTGGCTACGAAGGCGCCGCCGGCACCAGCGATGAAATCGAGCTCATGAAATTCCGCCTGCAGGATCGCGTCATGTTCGGCGTCGGCCCCGACCGCTACCAAACCGGCCGCCAGCTCGAATCCAAGGGCGTTGACATCTTCCTCCTCGACGACGGCTTCCAGCATCTCCCGCTCTTCCGCGACGTCAATATCCTCCTCATGGACGCCTCCCAACCTCTCGCCCGCGAAAGCCTCCTCCCCGCCGGCAATCTCCGCGAACCTGTCTCCGCCATGGATCGCGCCGATCTCCTCGTCATCACCCGCCTCGAAGCCTCTCCGTCCACCCTCGCCACCATCGAAAAGTTGCAGGACTATCCCGTCTTCTCCGCCGTCACCCGCCTTCTCGGTTTCCGTCGCCTCGGCGCCGGAATCCAACTCCTCTCCGCAAGTGAAATCGGTCCCGGCCCGTTCTACGCCTTCTGCGGCATCGGCAACCCCAACGCCTTTTTTCGCGACCTGAAAACCTGGAACGTCCCAGTTTCCAATTCCAGTGAATTTCCTGATCACCATCAATACGATCAGCGCGATGCATCTGAACTCGAACAAGCCGCCCGCGCCACCGGCGCCTCCGCCTTCGTCACCACCGAAAAAGACACCCAAAATCTCTCCGGCATCTCCTTCTCCGAATTTCCCGTCTTCATCGCAATAATCGAAATGGAACTCCCCCAACAAGACGCGTTCTTCGGCTTCATCCGCGACCGTCTCGCCGCCAGGAGCACCGTCGTATGACTGGAAGCAATCTCATCAATGATTCTCGAGGAGGTCGGCGCCTCACACCCGGCATAGTACGATTCCACGCAGTTTTCATCCCGAATCCCCGCTTGCCCAGAGCGAATTTTGCGATGGGCGCTGTTCGCGGGGTGAGGGTTCTGCTTTTCTCTCGCTCTATACGACCCCACGCAACTGTCATCCCGAATCCCCGCGCCGTTTGCGGGGTGAGGGATCTGCTTTTCTCTTGCTCGCTGCATTCCGGCGAGAAACTCAACAGAGCCGGACGGCCTCTAGTATGAAAATCATGATCCGCGCCACCAATTGGGTCGGCGACGCCATCATGGCCCTGCCTGCCCTCCGCGCCGTTCGCCAACGCCATCCAGATGCCCAGATCAGCATCGTCGCCCGCCCCTACGTCGGCGACATCTACCGCGATCAACAAGTCTGCAACGAACTCATTCCCTACGATCCCATGGGCGATCATCACGGCTGGAACGGTCGCGAAAAACTCATCGCCGCTCTCCGCTCCCACAAATTCGACCTCGCCCTCCTCCTCCAAAACGCTTTCGACGCCGCTTGGCTCGCCTGGCGCGCACAAATCCCACAGCGCATTGGCTACGCCCGCGACGCCCGCTCTCTTCTTCTCACCAAAGCCGTTCCCGTCCCCAACCCCGGCGAAATCCCCCCGCACGAAAAATTCTATTACCTCGAACTCCTCCGCCGCGCCGGCTGGCTCGATCAACTTCCCAACGACCAGCACATCGCCCTCCGCGTCCCCGATTCTGCGCGCCAACGCGCCGCGCAATCCTTGGTCGCTGCCGGTGCCCGCCCTCACGCCACACGCATCGCCGTCGGCGCCGGCGCATCCTACGGCTCCGCCAAATGCTGGCCCCCCGATCGTTTCGCAAAATCCTTAAACGCCTTGCTCTCTCGCGCCGACGCCGACGTAATTCTCTTCGGCACTCCCGGCGAACTCCCCGTCTCCGCCGCCATCGCCTCCGAATTGCAACGCGCCCCCATCAACCTCACCGGCAAAACCTCCATCGCCGATCTCCCCGCTCTCCTCTCCCAATGCCACCTCTTCCTCGGCAACGACTCCGGCGCCATGCACGTAGCCGCCGCCGTCGGCCTCCCAGTCGTTGCCGTCTTCGGTCCTACCGATCCCCTCGGCACCGCCCCCGTCACCCCGCGCCTCACCATCGTCCAACAAAAGCCCTACTGCAGCCCTTGCTTCCTCCGCCGCTGCCCCACCGATCATCGCTGCATGACCGCCGTCACTCCCGAGATGGTCGAATCCGCGCTGCGTTCAGCGCTTGCCGAGGTGCCTTCTGCCTGATCTCTCCGCCCTCCGCCCGGCCGTATTCCTCGACCGCGACGGCACCATCGCCGAAGAGGTCGGCTACTTGAATCATCTCGACCGTTTTCGTATGTTTCCGTTTGCGGCTCCGGCCATCCGTCGCCTCAATCAAGCCGGGGTGCCGGTCGTCGTGGTCACCAACCAATCCGGCGTGGCCCGCGGCTATTTTCCGGAATCGCTGGTGCACGATGTTCACGAACGCATGAAAAGGGAATTGGCCCAGGCTGGCGCGCACCTCGATGCGGTTTATCATTGTCCGCACGAAAAGTCGGACGCCTGCGACTGCCGAAAGCCGAATCCCGGCATGCTGAATCGCGCCGCGCGGGAACTCGGCCTCGATCTGCAACGCTCATTCGTTGTTGGTGATCGTTACGGCGATATCGAACTCGCCTTCAACGCCGGCCCAAAAGGAATCTTCGTGAAAACTGGTTACGGTCTCGGCGATTTCACCTGGCACTCGAAAACCTGGCCCAGGCAACCGGACTTGATTACCGAAAATTTGGAAACCGCCGTGGACTGGATTCTGAAATGACCAAGCGCCCCCATAAACAGCTCGCTTCCGCTCCATCCGTCGACCTCCTGGCCCTCGCCGAAGTCGTCGAGCGCTTCTCCACAAAAACGGTCGTCGTCCTCGGCGATTTCGTTGCCGACGCCTTCCAGTTCGGCGACATCACCCGCGTCTCCCGCGAAGCCCCCGTCCTCATCCTCAAACATCGCGAAACCCAAATCGTCCCCGGCGGCGGCGCCAATGCCGCCAACAATTTCGCTGCTCTCGGCGCCAAGGTCATACCCGTCACCGCCGTCGGCGAAGACGAACCCGGCAACCGCCTCCTCGAATTCTTCCGCGGCAAAAATGTAGACGTCTCCGGCATTCAGCAAGTCAAAGGTTGGACCACTCCCACCAAAACCCGCTTCCTCGCCGGCTGGGCCCACAAAGTCGGCCAGCAGGTTCTCCGCGTGGACTACGAACCCGGCCAGCCCCTGCCCACCGAAATCCAAACCAAATTTCAATCCAACCTCGCGAAGTCTCTCAAAAAAGCAAACGCTCTTGCTGTCTCCGACTACGGATTCGGCGTCGCCGATCCTCGTGAACTCCGCAAAATTCTTTCCTCCAGCAAACGCCCGCTCCTCTCCACCCTCGACTCGCGCTACCGCCTCACCGATTACCAACGCTCCGGCCTCCACTCCGCCACTCCCAACGAAGGTGAACTCGAAGCCCTCCACCACTCCACCATCGGCAAAAATCTAGCCGAACTCGAACGCTGCGGCCGCGCTACCCTTTCCCAAATGAATCTCCAATCCCTCGTCGTCACCCGCGGCCGCGACGGCCTCGCCCTCTTCCAACCCGCCATGCAGACCGTCCACATCCCAGTCCACGGCAGCGATCAGGCCGTCGACGTCACCGGCGCCGGTGACACAGTCCTCGCCGCTTACACCCTGGCCCTCGCCAGCGGCGCCTCGCCACTCGAAGCCGCACATCTCGCCAATATCGCTGGCGGCCTCGTGGTCATGAAACGCGGCACTGCCACCGTTTCCCGCGCCGAACTCCTCGAAGCCATCGGCTCTTCCGCCTTCGGCAAGAATTCCTGACCCATGCGCCAAGCCCACGAAAAAATCGTTCCGCGCGAAAAATTGATCGCGCTCCTCGCAGCAGCCAGGCAACGCGGCCAGCGCGTCGTCCTCGCCAACGGCGTTTTCGACACGCTTCACGTCGGCCACATCCGCTATCTTGCCGCCGCAAAATCCGAAGGCGACCTCCTCGTCGTCGCCGTCAACTCCGATTCCAGCGTTCGCCCCCTCAAAGGCCCCGGCCGCCCCATCCTCGACGAGCAAGCCCGCGCCTTACTCGTCGCCGCTATTCGGCACGTCGACTATGTCGTGATTTTTCCCGAACCCAACGTCGAAATACTTCTCGAAGAATTGCGCCCCGACGTCCACGCCAAAGGCACAGACTACACTGCCGACTCCGTCCCCGAACGCGCCACCGCCGCCCGCCTCGGCATTCGCGTAGCCATCGTCGGCGATCCCAAAGATCATTCCACTCGCTCGCTTCTCGACGCCATCCGCAAGGCCCCGCATGTCTGAGCCGCGTTTCCTCGTCGTCCGCCTCGGCTCCCTGGGCGACATCGTCCACACCTTTCCTGCCGTCGCCGGCCTCCGCCAATCCTTCCCGCCCGCCGAAATCATCTGGCTCACGCATCCGCGCTGGGTCAATCTCGTCGCCAGCAGCGGCCTCGCCTCCGAAATCTGGCCCGTCGATTCCCGCGACCTCGCCAGTGTCCGCCAAACCATCACCAGAATCCGCGCTCAAAACTGGACCGCCTCCATCGACTACCAGGGCCTCTGGAAATCCGCCCTTCTCCCATTCCTTGCCCGCATCCCCAAACGTATCGGCTTCTCCTCCGAAACCATTCGCGAAGTCGGCGTCCCCATCCTCTACACCGATCGCGTTCATCCGCACTCCGCGCACATCGCCGATCAAAACGGGGAATTGTCTTTACGAGCGGGAGCCCAAAACGCCGTCGGCCCAGTGAGATTGCGCGTGGATGAATCGGATTGCCTGCGCGTCAAATCCGTTCTTGCCGCGGCCGGCATCAACCAATATATCGTCCTCAGTCCTGGCGGTGGCTGGCGCTCCAAATGCTGGCCCGCCGAACGCTTCGGCGAACTCTGCCAAAAAATTCGCCACGAATTAAATTTGCCGTGTGTGATCAACTACGGCCCCGGCGAAGAACCTCTCGCCGCCGCGGTAAAATCCGTCGCCGCGAACGCCGATCCATTTCTCTACGACGGCGAACTCGGCCCACTCATGGCCCTTCTGCACGGTGCCCGCTGCATCGTCGGCGGCGACACCGGCCCGCTCCACCTCGCCGTCGCACTCGGCACAAAACCCGTCGCCATCTTCGGCCCCACCAATCCGGCCCGCAACGGCCCCTATCCCCAGCAACCCTTCGTCCTCCGCGATCCCGCCGCTTCCACCACGCACAAACGCGAAACGGAAACCCATCCTTCGCTCCTCAAAATCTCCGTCGTGCAAGTCTTCGACGCCGTCAAACTCCAACTCGGAGCCTCCGCATGAAGGCGCTCGATTTTTTTGCCCGCCAGCGCGTCCGCATCGGCTATTTCCTCGCCGTCGTCGTCCTCTATTTTTCTCGCCCAGCCCCGCTTCCAATTCTACTCGGCGCCTGCGTCGGCCTCCTCGGCCTCGCCATCCGCGCCTACGCCGCCGGCTATCTCCACAAACAAGCCGTCCTCACCACCACCGGCCCCTACGCCCGCACCCGCAACCCTCTCTACTTTGGCAGCAGCATCCTCGCCCTCGGCGCCGCCATCGCCATGAACTCCTGGCTCTCCGCCGCCCTCCTCCTCTTCTATTTCGCCCTAGTCTACTCGCTCGTCATGCGCCGCGAAGAAATCGAACTCCGCGGCCACCACGGCCCCGAATTCGACGCCTACGCCGACTCCGTCCCCCTCTTCTTTCCACGCCTCACCGCCCCAAAACAAACAACCGCCGCCACCGCCTCCTTCTCCTGGTCCCAATACCGCAAGAACCACGAATACCAGGCCGCCCTGGGCTTCCTCTTCCTGCTCCTGCTCCTAGTCGTAATCTGGCGCCTCCACGCAGCCTGAGGGCCTGTGCTTCTTTTCTCCTCCTTCTTCAATGGAGCGCTGGTCTTTTAAGCCAGCCTCTGCGGTCTATGTAGTGGCCGAACTTTAGATCGGCCACGCAGTGGCACAGGCACTCCTGCCTGTGCTCTTGCTTTGTAGGGGCCGGGCTCGCCCGGCCCGCGCTTTGGTTTCCTTTCCCTTGTAGCGCCACTCTTCTCTTCTCCGCGCCTTTCTCTTTCTTTCCTCTTCTCTGCGCCCTCAGCGCCTCTGCGTTATCTTTTTCTTCTCTTCCTCCCCGCATCCCACAAAACAACTCACCCGAATCCCATGCCCATCCGTCACCACTTTCACCGCCCCCTCTTCATCCGTCCTCAAAATCCTCACCCCGCTCCCCCGCAACCGCTCCAGCACCTCCGCGCTCGGATGCCCATACGGATTCTGCTCCCCCGCCGAAATAATCGCGATCTCCGGCCCCACGCTCTCCAGAAATTCCGGCATCGTCGAATTCTTGCTTCCGTGATGCCCCACCTTCAAAACATCCGCGTGTAATTTTCCCGCCTCCGTCTCCGAAATCATCGCGTACTCCGCCTGCTTCTCCGCGTCACCCGGCAGCAGCACGCTCCGCTCCTTGTACTGCAGCCGCACCACCAGCGAATCATTATTTTTCGCGCTGGCCGCAATCTCTTCCGGCGAAATCTGCGGCCACAAGAAATCCACCTGCACGCCATCCCACAAAAAACTCTGCCCGCGCAATTCGTGCTCAATCCGGACGCCTCGCCGCTCCGCAATCTCTTTCAACTGCCCCAACGCCGGAGTCTCCGTCTCCCGCCCGATCCACAATCGCCCCACCTCAAAATTCTCCAGCACCGCCTTCAACCCGCCGATGTGATCCTGATGCGGGTGCGTCAGCGCCACCGCATCAATCCGCTGTATCCCCCGCGACCACAAATACGCGGACACCGCCTCCTCCCCCGGATCCGGTCCCGGCACTTCCTCCCGCCCCCGAAATCCCGCAAATCTTCCCCCGCCGTCAATCAGCAGCGTGCTCCCCTTCGGCGAAATCACCAGAATCGAATCCCCCTGCGCTACGTCCAGCACATCCACTTCCAGCGCCCCGCGTTCCACCACAGCAGGGAAGGGAAATGTCGCGATCACCAGCGAAGCCAGCAGCAATCCCGCTGCTCCAAACAATTTCAATCGCCGGCCAAACTCTCCCTCGCTCCGCAGTCCAACGGCCAGCGCAATCCCGCACGCAAAAAACAATATTGTCACCCAGGCCGCCGGCCCAGGAATCCGGTAACTCCCATGCGCGAATCCCGCGAACCACCCCACCACATGCCCCTGCAACGCGACTAGCCATCCCAGCGGCCAGGCCAGGACTCGCGCAACCGCAGGCACCGCCACCGCCCCACCCAACGTGAAAATTCCCAGCGGCACGATCACTCCCGTCAGCGGTACCGCAAACAGATTCGCCAGCGGCCCAATCAACGTCACCCGGTGAAAGTCCCGCGCCATCAGCGGCAGCATCCCAAACTGCAGCACCACCGATAGCGCGGTCATCTCCGTGCCTCGCAGGGCCCATCCAAATCCCTTCACCCCAAAATCCTGCGCCCACTTCGCGTTCCGTGCCGTCAGTCTTGACGTCATCCCTGCCGCAGCCGCCCGTAAATCCAATCGGAACTGCGCCTGCCTCGCCGAAAACGCCCCATCCCGCGTCACATCCCGCCATCCGTGCAGCGCCCCCACATACGGCTGCACATTCCGCTCCATCCACGGCACCGCAATTCCCCCAATGCACCCAATCGCCAGAAACGACAATTGAAAACTCGTGTCCAACAATTCCGCCGGTTTCGCCACCAATAGAATCAGTGCCGCCACCGCCGCCGAGTTCAATATCTCCAGCCGCCGGTAAAAAAATCCCGCCAGCACCACAATCCCCGTCATCAACCCCGCGCGCAGCACCGGCGCCCGCTGCTCCACCACCGCAATGTACGCCATCAGCGCCGCCAGCAGCAGTACCGTCGCTACCGTCCTCGGCAATCTCAGCCGATTCCCGATCCAAAACAAAAAAAACGCCAGCGCCCCCACATGCAATCCCGCCACCACCAGCACGTGAAACACGCCCGTCTTCTGAAAATCAACCGACTCCGCCTGATCCACAAAACTCCGGTCGCCCAAAAGCATCGCCCGCAAAATTCCCGCCGTCTTCGACCCATCCGGATAAAGCCCATCCAATCGTTCGCGCAGCAAAGCCCGCAACCGCGCCAGCCGCGTCCCCATCGTTGCAGGCGACTCCGAAATCCGCTCCAGCAGCGAACCCGCCCGTAGCGTTGCCAGCAGATGAATATTCTGCCGTGCAAGGTATCCCCGCCGGTCAAACGCCCCCTCATCCCGGAACACCAGAGGCCGCCGCGCCTGCCCCATCACCGACACTTCATCCCCCGCATGCACCTCCGGCAGCGCCTCGCCTTCCTTCGGCGTAAACCCAATCCGCATCCCGCCCGTAATCGGAATCATCCCCGCCGCGGTCTCCACTCCCGAAAGTTCCATCTCCAACCCAATTCCCCACGGCAGCCGCGCCGGCTCACTTCGCAAATGCCCATACCACCGCAGCGGCGTCTTCAACTCAATCTCCCCCGCCGCAATCCGGCTCAAAACGTGCTCCCCCGGCAATGGCCGCAATGCAACGTTCATCCCCACTACGCCCAGGCACACCCATCCCAGCAGGGAACAGCACGCCGCCGTCCAGAGCTTCGCCCTCGACGCAAACAGCAACGCCGCAATCAACAGGGAAAAAACAACCAGGAAGGAAATTCCTAAAACACTCCGCGACACTGGCAACTCCCGGCCAAGCAGAATGCCACCCGCAAATGCGGTGGCAATCGCTACGGCCGGAATTCTCATGTCACTCTTCGCAACCTCACCAAGGTCTCGATGTGATACGTCTGCGGAAAAAGATCAAACAGCTGCACTTCCGATAACTCATACCGATGCGCGGGCGCCGTTTCCGTTTTCTGCTTCCGCTCCGACCCCGTCAACACCGCCAAATCCCGCGCCAGCGTCGATGGATCGCACGAAAGATAAACAATCTCCGCCGCTCCCAGGTTCGCCAGCCGCGCCGCCGTCTCCGCGCCCAATCCCGCCCTCGGCGGGTCCAGCACCACCAAATCCGGCTGCTCTGAAAACTTCTTCAAAAACTCTTCCACATGCTCGTTCTCCGAAACCACTTCCACTCCCGCCGCCTTCACGTTCTCCCGCAAATCCTGCGTCGCCGCCAGGTTCGCGTCCACGCTCATCACCCGCGAAAATGTCTTCGCCAGCGGTATCGTGAAAAATCCCACCCCCGCATACAGGTCCAGCGCAAACCCGCCCTTCCGCCCGCCCACCACCGCCTGCATCAACTCCTCAATCAAAAACCGGTTCACCTGAAAAAACGACAGGTGATTCACGCGGAACGTAATTCCACCCGCCTGCTGCTCCAGATACCCCGGCCCAAACAACTCAAACCGGTTCTTGCTCTGATCCAGCAGCAGCAGACTTTCCAGATTCGGCAGCGCCGCCCGGAAATCCGCGATCAATCCCTTTGCGGGTTTCACGAATCGCTCAAACGCCGCATTCAGCGCAATCTTCGTATTCGTCGAATCCGCAAACGCCTCAATCTCCAGCAACCCCGTCGGTAAAGTATTCGCCCGCGCCATCTCCTGCAATTTCAGAAACGTCTCGTGCAACCCCGGCGACAGCACCGGACACTGGTCAACCGGCACGATGTGCGCGCTCTCCGTCTGAAAATATCCCAGCGCCCGCGGCAACGCCTCCCGGTAAGCCCACTGCGCGCGATTCCTGTACCCGTAAGGCTGCGCCGTATGCTCCGCAATCGCCCCGTCCCACGAAATCCCTCCCAACCGCGAAAGCGTCTCTTTCAGAATCTCTTTCTTCAGCCGCACCTGCTCTGAAATCTCAATGTGCTGGTAATCGCACCCCCCGCACACCTGAAAATGCGGGCATGGTGCCGAAATCCTACCAGCCGCGGCCTGCTCCACTTTCACGAGATTGCTGTGGATCAGCTTCTTCTTCCGCGTCCGCACCGCCGCCCGCACCTGCTCTCCCGGCAGCACATAAGGCACAAAAACTGTGTTCCCGTCGGCGTGCGCCAATCCGGCGCCGCCATACACCAGCTTCTCAATTGATAATAGTAACTCATCAGCCATAAATGTCCACTCTCATCCTTTTCTCGTAGTGGCGGCTTTACGCCGCCTTCTTTCTTGCCTTTGTAGCGGCCGCCTTCAGGTGGCCCCGCAGTCCGTGTAGGGGCGGCTTCTTGCCCTGAGTCTTGCGAAGGGTTAGGCCGCCTTCTTTCTTGCCTTTGTAGCGGCCGCCTTCTAAGGTCCGTTTCTTGGACTCCGGACGGTTTTGCGGAGCGGGCTGCGACGCAACCACACGCAAATATCGACTCGTTGTCATCCTGAGTGGCGCGTTGTTTGCGCCGCGAAGGATCTCATCCCCAAATGCCTGCCGCCCAACTCTCCGCTATCTCTGCGGCCCTCTGCTAACTCTGTGGTGAACTCTTCTCTTCGAATCTCCGCTTCCGGCGTGATCCACTTCTCTTCTTGCGTCTTACCCAAAATAAAACAAACTCAACCGCGGCAACCGGTACTCATCCAACAGGCGCTTCTGCAAATACTGCTTCTCCACCAGCGCCAATTGCTCCGCTTTCATTTTGCGCCGATACGCCGCCAATTGCGAATCCACCTCGCGCCTTATCTTCAGCATCAACTCTTCGCTCGCATGGCTCATCAACGCCGCGTGCAGCTTCTCATCCAGTATCGTCAGCCGCCGCTCCAGATCTTCCAGGTCCACCTGTCCCGGCGCTTCCAGCAGAGTCATCGTCCCGTAAAGGGAATTCACCACTTGCGCGATCAAGTCCCCCACCACCGGTTGCGTTTCGCTTACCCGCTCCACCGCTTTCCTCAACAACTTGAAATTTCTTTCCAGGTAAGCCCGCACGTCCTCCCGCGAAAACGCCTCTTTCCCCGCCGTCGCCCCGCCATTCGATTTCTGCGCCCCCGCGGCCGCTTCCTGGCTCTCCTCCGCCGCTTCCAGCACCGCATCCGTGCAATACGCCAGACTCTTCAGCGGCTTTCCCGCCCCACGCCGAGACCTCTCATAACTCTCAAACGCGCGGTCGATCCCCTTCAGCGCCGCTTCCAGAGGCACCCCGGCCTTCTGCCAGGTCTCCATAATCGCCCAATCCAGCGGCGACACCAGCAGGTGCGCCCCTCGCTTCTTCCAGAAATATTCCTCAATTTCCGTGAAGTAATTAAAGTAGTTCCAATTGTCCATTTTGAGTGCGAAAGCGAAGCTTTCGCTTTTACGGTTTAAGCAAAACTTCCCAAACGATCCAATCCTCTCGATCCCAACATTCCTTCCCGCTCTTCTCTCTGCGCTCTCAACTAGCCCCGAGCGATTCTTGCGATCGGCCCGTCAGCGCGAGTCCCTCTCCTCTTAAACTTCTGAACTCCCAAACTCCTAAACTCCTAAACTCCTAAACTCTTAATCTCCCGACTCCCGACTCCCAACTCCTAACTCCTACTCTTCTGCCCGCCCCCCGCCGCCTCCCCAACCTGATTCCTCTCCCAAATCAGCCGCAATCCCGTGAGCGTCAAAAACTCATCCACATGCTGAATCAACTTTGTCCCCTTCGCCACCAGCCGCGCCTGCCCGCCCGTGGCAACCACCGTCGCCTCATTCTTCAATTCCGCCCTGATCCGCGCCAACATTCCATCCACCATGTCCACCGCGCCGTAATAAAGCCCCGCCTGCATATGCGTCACCGTATTCGTCCCAATCACTTTTCCCGGATCCTTAATCTCCACGCGCGGCAATCGCGCCGCCCTGCTGAACAAAGCCTCAGATGCAATCCCAATCCCCGGTGCGATCACTCCGCCCAGGTATTCGCACTTCGCCGATATCACGTCAAACGTAATAGCCGTCCCAAAATCAATCACGATGCACGGCCCGCCATACTTGTGAAACGCTGCCACTCCATTCACAATCCGGTCCGCTCCCACCTCCATCGGATTGTCCACCAGCACCGCCATGCCGGTCTTGACGCCCGGCTCCACAAACAGCGCCTTCTTCCCCAGATAAATCCGCGACATCTCGGCCAAAGTCCAATTCACCGGCGGCACCACCGAACTGATCATCACCCCGGTAATCGCTTCCTGGTTCAATCCCGCATACGAAAACAGATTCCGCGTCAACACCCCATACTCATCCACCGTCTGCGCCCGCGCCGTCGTCAACCGCCAGTTCGCGATCAACTCCTCCCCGCGAAACACCCCCAGCACCGTATTCGTATTCCCCACATCAATCGTCAGCAGCATCCCATCCCCGTAGCACAGCCATTCCTGGCTGTGTTCTTTCGTATCGCTCCAATTCCCGTTGCGTTTCCAATCCAGCCACTCAGCGACATCCACCGCGCACTTTGTAGGGGCCGGGCGCGCCCGGCCCTCTTGGGGTCTTCTCTCTTTTCTCCTGCTTCTCCCGCTACTCTTTCTTTCTCTTCTCTGCGCTTCCTCAGCGTACTCTGCGTCTCTGCGTTATCTTTCTCTTTCTTTTCTCGCCACTCGCCACTCGTCACTCGCCACTCGCCACTTCTTATTTCACTTCCGCCACATCCCCCGCAATCACCGTCGTACTCGTCCCATCCTCTCTCCTCACAATCAACAACCCTTCCGCGCTCAAACCATCCGTCATCCCCACAAACGTCTCTCTCCCCGTATCCACTCTCACCCGCTTCCCACTCGCAAATCCCGAAACCAGCTCAAACCTCTGCACCACATACCCCGCGCCCTCTTGCAAAAACCGATTGTAGTCGGTCTCAAATTGGCTCAGCAACTTCACCAATACTTCCAGCCGCGAATGCGATCTCCCTGTCTCTTTCCGCAAAGAAGTCGCCGTCCCCGCCAACTCCCCCGGAAACTTCTCCTGCCCAACATTAATCCCGATCCCCACAATCACAAACCGCACCGCGTTTGGCTCCGCATGCATCTCCGTCAAAATTCCGCCCAGCTTCTTCCCGTTCAACAATAAATCATTCGGCCACTTCAATTCCGCCGACAACCCCGTCTGCGCCAGCACCGCCGTATGCGCCGATAATCCCGCCAGCATCGTCAGCAGCGGTGCCTGCACCGGCGAAAGCTTCGGCCGCAGCAGCAGCGTCACATAAAGCCCTGCCCCACGCTCCGAATGCCAGCTCCGCCCCGCTCGTCCCCGCCCCGCCGTCTGTTCTTCCGCCAGCACCACCGCGCCTTCCGGCTCGTCCGCATACCCCAATTCCATCGCCACGCGGTTCGTCGAATCCGTCTTGAAAAAGTGATATACCCGCTTCCCGAACAGACTGCCCTTAAGCCGTTTCCTCACCAGGTCCGGCGTCAAAATGTCAGGAACTTTTTCCAGGAAATATCCGGTCCGCGGCTGACCCTTCACCCGCACTCCCAACTCGCGCAACCGCTCCACCCACCGCCACACCGTCGAGCGCGACATCCCCGTCTCGCGCGCAATCCGCGCCCCACTAATCACAATCGTAGCGTTCTCGGAAAGCAGCGTCAGCAACGCCGCCAATCGCCGGTCCGTCGTCCCGGGAAGGGAATCCCCCTGCGCCTTCAAGCCGTAATCCTGTCCATCACGCGCCCTAGCTTACTCACCCACTCCCCACTCCACAAGCCCGTGTGCGTTCCTCTCACTGTAGGGCCCGCTTTCCGAGGCGGGCCACGTTTCAATTTCGTCCGATCTTTGCCGGTCGTCCACTTTCCTCGTTAAGCTGACGAACAAGTGAACTTGAGGGTGCCCCATCCTTCGCGTAGTTTGCGAAGGGTGGGTTCTTACGATCCAACGGCACGGCTTCTCATCTCAAATTCTTCAACTCTTCAACTTCTGAACTCTTAAACTTTTTCCCCTCACCCTTCCAACTGTGCCTTCCGCGTAACCATCTTCCTTAACTCCACTTTCTGCCCCGCCAACATTCCTTCCATCTCCCGAATTATCTTTTCCGGCGCCCGGCTCCGAAACGTCTCATTCCCCAACTGCTTCTCCTTCGACGCAATCGCCTTCTCCAACCCCTCAATCTCCTTCTTCAACCGCCCCAGCTCCGCCGCCACATCCACCGTTTCCTCAACATAAGGAATCCGCAAATCAAACTCCGCCGTCGACCTCATCCCTCCGCCGCCCTCGCCCAGTTTTCCCGTCGCCACCCGCAATTCGGTCAGCAAACCCAGTCTCTGAATCGTCGCTAGATTCGCTTCGATCACTTCACGAATCTTGCGATTCGCGCTCGCAAACTCCGCCGCCACCTTCTTCTTCGGGTCCAGCTTCATCTCCGACCGCACTGTCCGAAATCCCTGTATAACTTCCTGAATCAGCCCAAACTCCGCCAAAGCCGTCGCATTCTTCCACTCCCTCCGCGCCTCCGGAAACGCATCCAACGCAATCGACTTTGCCCCGGCCCTCTGCGGCAACTGATGCCACAGCTCCTCCGTCAAAAACGGCATGAACGGGTGCAGCAACCGCAGCGCCGCATCAAATCCCGCAAATAGATTCTTCCACGCCACATCCGCCCGCCCGCGATCCGCATTCTGCAAATCCGGCTTCACCCACTCGATATACCAGTCGCAAAAATCGCCCCAGAAAAACTGATAAACCGCCTGCGCCGCCTCATGAAACCGGTAATTCCCAAGCGCATCGTTCACCGTCTCCACGGTCTCCGCAATCCGCGCGAACAACCACCAGTCCGCCAGCGGCACAGCTCCCGTATGTGCATACGGAGCCTTCTCCCGCACTGACGGCGCCGCCAGCGTCTCCATCGACGCCCCACCCTCCTCATACTTATCCAAATTCACAAACAAGAATCGCGCCGCGTTCCAAATCTTGTTCGCAAACGACCGCGCCCCCAGCAACCGGTCGTCCGACAGCACAATGTCCGTCCCAGGCGCCGCCATCGACGCCAGGCAAAACCGCATCGCATCCGTCCCGTACTGCTCGTTCAGCGCCACCGGATCCAATCCCGTCCCCTTCGACTTCGACATCTTCTCCCCGCCCGCCGTCCGCACCAGCGAGTGCAAATACACCGCGCGAAAGGGAACTTGCCCCGTAAAGTGAATCCCCAGCATGGCCATCCGCGCCACCCAGAAAAACAAAATGTCGTATCCGGTGATCAGCAAGCTCGTCGGATAATATTTCTGAAAATCCGCGGTCTTCTCCGGCCAACCCAACGTCGAAAACGGCCACAATCCCGAACTGAACCACGTATCCAGCACATCCGGATCCTGCTTTAACTCCCCAGACCCGCACTTCGTGCACTTCGCCGGCGCTTCCTCCGCGACGATAATGTGCCTGCAACCCCCGCAATACCATGCCGGTATCCGGTGCCCCCACCACAATTGCCGCGAAATCGTCCAATCCCGTATGTTGTCCAGCCAGTTCAGAAATTCCTGTCGCCGGTTGTCCGGCACAATCTGGATGGTATTTTCTTTTCCCGGTCCGTATTCACGCACCGCCTGGATTGCCGGAGCCGCCAGCCCCTTCATCGCGCAGAACCATTGCGTGGATATTCGCGGCTCCACAATTGTCTTGCTGCGTTCGCAAATCCCAATCGCGTGCGTGTGTTCCGCCACCCTCTCCAGCAATCCGCCCGCCTTCAAGTCCTCCACAATTTTCTTCCGTGCAACAAAACGGTCCAGCCCCGCATAAGTCCCGGCGTGAGCGTTCATGTGCCCGTCATCGGTCATCACGTCTATCTCTGCAAGTCCATGCCGCTTGCCCACTTCAAAATCGTTCGGGTCGTGCGCCGGCGTAATCTTCACCGCACCGGTCCCAAACTCCCGGTCCACCATGGAGTCCGCAATAATGGGAATCTCCCGGTTCATCAGCGGCAGCATCACCCTTTTGCCCACAAGGTGCGCATACCGCTCATCCTCCGGGTGCACTGCCACCGCGGTATCTCCCAGCATCGTCTCCGGCCGCGTCGTCGCAACAACCACATACTCATTTGTTCCCGCCACCGGATAACGGATGTGCCACAAGTGCCCCACTCGCTCTTCGTGGTTTACCTCCAGGTCGCTCAACACCGTCAGGCAAACCGGGCACCAGTTCACCAGCCGCGTCTCGCGATAAATTAACCCCTCTTTGTAAAGCTGTACGAAGACCTTTCGCACCACCCGCGACATTTCCGGC
>DASSGS010000051.1:0-65115 GCA_035693365.1 Candidatus Acidiferrum sp.
TAACAAGGTAGCCGTAGGAGAACCTGCGGCTGGATCACCTCCTTTCTAAATAAGTGAGATCTATCCCGCTCTGGTGTGCGGGAGATGTTCTCCAGTGCGAAGTGCGGCTCTCACGGGCTTAGTGCTTCGCTAGACTCAAATCACGCAAATCCCTGCCGGCTTCGGCCGTCAGGACGGACAGATTCTGGCTCATCCATCTAAGTTGTCACGAGAGCGAAATCCTACGAACGAAGGGCCGTTTGCCATTGGCAGACGGCCCTTTTTTCTTTTTCGGCAGTTTTCGGCTGATTGATGGCTGATGCTCGCTCATCCCGCCTCTTCCGGATCTCGGAGCTATATTTATTCACAGGTGTAGAACCATTATGGTAAACAGAGTTCAAAACGGGAATTCCTGGCGCTCTTGTGCATTGCAAAGAAAAAGCGATTGTAAGCTCAATGCAAAATCAAGTGTCTGAAGGGAAAGGTTTTAATAATTCCCATTTAGGAATCAATGTTTACAAGAAATGTGGAAGTTCTAATGCAAGAGTACCCAATGATCAAGCGAGAAGCAGGCTTCAAACCGGCAACTCCCCATTCCCGGTTTCCTGTCGAAGGAGATTTTCATGTTGTGCCTTGGGACCCGGATATCCAAACTCTCAGTCCACCTGGGAGTTACCATAAATATGGTAGAATCACATTATGCGAACGACAGTCGACATTCCGGACGCACTCTATCAAGAGCTGAAAACGAAAGCAGCCAGAGAGAAGCGCTCGGTGAAAGAATTGGTTCTTCGGAGCGTGGAAGCCGAACTTCGCCCAAGAAAATCGAAAAAGGGGCGGAGAATTACCCTGCCCCTCGTTCGGTCGAAGTGGCCGGGAAAGCTTGAGGTAGACAATGAAAGAATCTACGACCTCATTTCTTTTCCCTGACCTGAATGTATGGCTGGCCCTTTCTTACGAATCACACATTCACCATCGAGTCGCCGCTGCGTGGTTCGACTCGCTGCTGGCTTCCAGCAGGTTGTGTTTTTGCAGAATGACTCAGATTGGTCTTCTCAGGCTGTTGACGACCGAACAAATCATGAATTCCCTGGAAGTTCTGACTCAACGTCAGGCGTGGCAGGTATACGACCAACTGCTCGAGGATGAGCGGATTGTATTCATGGATGAGCCGCCTGACCTAGAAGTCGCTTTCCGCTCTGCCAGTCAACTGCGCCGGGCGGCTCCTAAAGACTGGGCTGATTCCTACCTGATCGCTTTCGCCCAGTCGGCTGGCTTTCGCCTCGTTACTTTCGACAAAGCCATCAGCAGGAAGGCGAACAACGTAATGCTGCTTTCGCCCTCGTAACCGGCTGGATTCCGGAATTCCTTCCTGGGTGGGGTAGGCTGTGGCCCCCACCGAGCAACTGTTCGCCCCTTCAGCTTGTACGCCAGCTCAGAGTCCCGTTTCTTCGCAGATAGTTTGCAAGTAGGTGCTGGAACTTTAGAAATTTAGTAGAACAATTGCCACGTAAGGTATATGGTGTTGGCATCCCAGTTAGCTGCGTTGCCAAACTCGAGCCGCGCCGAGGTGAGCCGTAGACGCGCGAGCAGGGCCGGTTTACGCGGGGCGAGTCTCTGCGGAGGAATATGATCCGGCACTGCGCGCTTTTCGCTTTCTTCCATCTTCGGGCTGCATTACACATCAAAAAGCGGGGTTGGCAGATTTCCCGTCTTCTTTTTTCAGCGAGCTTGCTGCTGCTCTGCCTCGGATTGGCCGCAAATCTTCGCGCGGATACACTAACCGGAACGGTGAAGGATCCTTCGGGGCTGCCTGTAGCCGGCGCCAAGGTTGAAATTATCGGCGAGAACCTCGCGCAGCCCATTGCGCTGACCACGGATGATTCCGGCAAGTTCGTAGCGCCCGATCTGAAGCCGGGAAAGTACAGCGTCCGCGTAACCAAGGAAGGGTTTCAGGCACTGACCGTCGCGGCCGAAGTCCGCGGCGCGCTCGATCTTCCTTTGACGCTGGCTCTTGCGGAGCAGCAGACCACCGTCACGGTCACCGCAAAGGCTGCCGCTTTTGCCAACTCCGATTCCTTCTACCGCCAGCTTCGCGAGATCCGGCTGGGCAGCAGCTATCACTGCGACAATTTCACGCTGCCCCTGGATGTGGGCACATTCGAATTCAAATCCGGCACGATCACTTTTCTGGCCCCGGTGAATGGCATGGAAACGGGCGCCATTTTCCTGGGCCAGGGACACTTCACGTTAAAACCAGTGCTGGCGCTCGATACGCAAGAGATGATCCGGCGCAGCGGCCATGAAATTGCCGAAGAGGATTTCACGGAAGTGGTCTTCCGCTTCAGCGGGAGCATGGCCGCGCAATTTTCCAAAATTAGAAACAGTACAGCGGAGACGCCCGGCGCCGCGGATGGCGCTTTCGAACGGTGGAAGAACCGGATGCGGCATCGCCGGGAAGCTCCGGAAGGCTTTACCGACGGAATCCTGCAAGACGAAACGATGGACAACGTGGATGCGGACGTGCTCTCCGCCATTTACAACCCCAAGCATCCTGGTTTTATCAACGCCTACATGACCGGCGCGCCCCACAAGGATCTGCGGTATTTCATTCGCGCGCGCACCGGCGCAATTCCGCAGCTGGGTTCTCCAGAAGAAGTTGCCCTGATCAATTGCAACGGCTCCGGCATGGATGACGGCATCTGGTATTCGCAACATCTCTACTCCGAGCTGAAGGCCAGGACGGCAAACTCGCAGGAAGACCGCCGGCTTTTTTCCACGCATCGTTATGTGATCGAAACGGTGATCGGCAAGAACGCACACTTCGCCAGCCAGGCCAAAATCACGTTTGAACCGCTGGTGCCCGGCGACCGCGTGATGAAATTCGGCCTGCTCCCCACACTGCGGGTCGCGCGGGTGGTCGACGAAAACGGCAAAGACCAGCGCTTTATTCAAGAGGACCGGAAACACGACGGCACATTCTACGCGGTCCTGGATGAAGCCCCGGAGATGGGCAAGGAGCATACGATCACCGTCGAATACGGCGGTGACAAAGTGCTCTATGATGCCGGAGGGGGGAGTTACTACGTTGGCGCCAGAGAGTCGTGGTACCCCAACCTGAACGGTTTCGGCGAAAAGGCGCTGTACGACCTGACCTTCAAAGTTCCGAAATCCAATGTGGTGATCAGTGTCGGAAAACTCCAGGGGCAATCCGAAGAGTCCGGATACGCCGTATCGCACTGGGTGACGTCGGTGCCCGTGGCCGTGGCTGGCTTCAATTATGGAAAATACCAGCGAATCGAAATTCCAGACACGGTCACGCACTACGACATCGCCGGATATTATCTGACGGATTTGCCGGACAATTTAGCTGAGTATGCCCGGGGCAACGGTCCGCTGGCTTCGATGGCTCCCAAGTCCATGACTTCCTATGCGCTGGAGCAGGCGCGGGCGCAAATGCAGGTGTGCACCCTCTTTTTCGGGAAAGCGCCGTACGAAAATCTGGCGATTACGGAGCAGCCGAACTTCAACTTCGGGCAATCCTGGCCGAGCCTGGTTTACTTGCCGATTTCCGCTTACATCGACTCGACGCAGCGGTGGCGCCTGTTCGGCACTATTGATTCCAACTTCACCGGCTTCGTGCAGGAGGTAACGCCGCACGAAGTGGCTCACCAGTGGTTCGGCCACAGCGTGAGCTGGGCTTCGTATCACGATCAGTGGCTATCGGAAGGATTTGCCGATTTTGCCGCGGGCCTTTACCTGGAGGAGGCCACCGGGCCAAAGTGGGAAAGAGACTATGTGGAATACTGGGACCGGCAGAAGCGGCGAATCCTGGATAAAAACAGTTACGGAGTCGCGTCGAACGACGCGGGCCCGCTGTGGCTGGGCTTGCGGCTCATCTCGCCGAAGAACCCGCGGGCCTACCAGGGGGTTACCTATTCCAAGGGCGCTTATGTGCTATTGATGCTGAAGTCGTTGATGTACGACGATGAACACACCGGCAAAAATCCGGATCAGGCGTTCATTGACATGATGCACGATTTCATCAGCAGCCATCAGACCACGCCCGCTTCCACGGAATCGTTCAAGGCTATCGTTGAAAAGCACATGACGAAATCGATGGACCTGCAGGGCAACGGGAAGCTGGATTGGTTTTTCCGCGAATGGGTATACGGAACGCAGGTGCCCCGCTATCAATTCAAGTACGAGATTCAGCCGGGCGACGGGAAAGGCGTGAAGGTGCACGTGGAGATCACGCAGAGCGAAGTGGATCAAGGGTTCGCGATGCTGGTTCCCGTTTATGCCGATTTTGGCCAGGGGATGATGCGGCTTGGCCAGGTTCCCATTGCAGGGAACACCACAAGGCCCGCCACTTTCCTGCTGGAGCGAGCCCCGAAAAAAGTCGCGATAAACGTTCATAAAAACATCCTCGAACGCTAAGAGTCCCGGAGCCGTCGTTGGCAGGGCAGCTTTGCGAATTTTTTCGAGTATTGACACGACATGAGCTCCGCCGTTTGACGGCTCCTGATCCCTTGACCCTTTGTCTGGAAAAGGATAGCCTCGCAACCAAATCTTCCTCTCGGCATTTCTGGAAAGAGGCTACGGATGCTTTTTTTGACTGCTCTTTGGCTGCCTATTCTGGTGTCCGCCGTATTCGTATTCATCGCCAGCTCGATCATGCACACGGTGCTTACCTACCACAAATCCGATTGCCACCAGCTTCCTGATGAGGACAAGCTTCTCGCGGCTTTGCGCGGCGCGGGCCTGCAGCGCGGCCTCTACATGTTTCCCTACTGCGATCCCAAAGACATGAAATCTCCCGCCATGCAGGAAAAATATAAGCAGGGACCCATCGGGATGATGACCGTGTTCCCTCCCGGCCCGCCAGTTCTGCCAAAATTTCTGGCGATGTGGTTCGCTTACTGCCTGATGATCAGTGTTTTCGTCGCGTACATCGCGGCGCACTCCACTTCCCACTACTCGACGTTTCTGGTCATCTTTCGCAACGCCGGCTTCGCGGCGCTTCTCGCCTATGGCGTGGCTAATCTGAGCAACGGAATCTGGAAGGGCCAGCCGTGGAGCATGACCATCAAGGAAGCGGTGGATGGCGTGGTCTATGCCGCAGTTACCGGAGCGGCGTTCGCCTGGCTCTGGCCGCGCGCGTAATCCGAGACTTCCTGTATTGCAAGCCACGTAATTTGGGAGTAGTCTCTCGGTCAAGCGTTGCCGGCCTCCCATCCGCGCCCGTCCCTCGCGGCAACGGCTGTTGGATATCCGAAATCCTTCGCTCCGGGGGAGGAAGGTCCCATGTCAGTCTCCCAAGCTCACAAGGAACTCTTCGGCCGGCTCTATCATTCCATCTGGAATGAACGGCGCATGGAATTCATCCCCCAGGTCATCGCGGAGACGCACGCAATCAGCGATCCCACCATCGCCGGCGGGGCTGTTGGTCCATCCGCTTATCGCCGCCAGGTGGAACGTTTTCTCACCGGCCTGCCTGATCTGCACTTCGAAGTGGACGACACGATTACCGAGGGGGACAAGCTTGTTGTCTACTGGACCATCACCGGCACTCACCAAGGCGAGTTCCTCGGGGTCCCGCCGACGCACAAACGTGTTTCCTTCAGCGGCATCACCATCAATCAAATTCGCGAAGGCAAAATCATCGAATCCACCGTGATTTGGGATGGGCTTGGCCTGCTGGAGCAGTTTGGAATCGAATTGCCGGTCCGGTACGAAATGCTGGCCGGCTCCGTTCGTTGATTTTTATTGTTTCCGGCGCGGGATTTTCTTTTAACTCTTTCGCGACAATTCGCGCTCCTGCGCTTGCTTCATCCCGCCTGAAGATTCACTCTATTCCTACGCCTTGCACCACCGCTTCCAGGTCACGCGCTTCGCGGTGGATTCTGAATCGTCGAAAAAAAGGAGACCTGGAACAATGACAAAGACAAGAATGGCCCTGGGCGGCGTACTCTCTCTCGCGCTGGTTTGTGGCGGGCTGGCAGTAGCTCAGATGCCCAAGGACAACGTCAGCGCCCGGAAACATCCCAACCTTGCCGCGGCGCAGCACCTCTCACGCCAGGCGTGGGAGAAAATCACCGCCGCACAGGAAGCCAATGAATGGGATATGGACGGCCACGCGGCGAAGGCCAAGGAACTTCTCGATCAGGTGAACAACGAACTCAAACTGGCAGCGGAAGCCGCCAACCACCACAAATAACCACCGGCAATATTGGCGCAGCACGGAAAACCGCCCGGCGCGGCAATACCCCCGCCGGGCGATTTTTTGTTTCCCCAGGGAAGCCGCCGGTCGCGTGGAGGCAAGGCCACCGAAATTGCCCCGGGCGCTGGAACGCCCAACTGCATTGAAATTAATTCCGTTCGTTTTCTTCCCACCTCGCGTATTCTGAAAATCACCCGCCCGGGGGAGCCTTTTATGCCGTTTGCCGGATTGCGGTCCTCAGGTCTTCGTATTGCTCTTCTGCTGCTCCTTGCCATCGTGTTCCAGGCTGCTGCCAACCTTGAACCTGAGAAAGCCAGCGCGCAATCATCCGACGGTCCCACGGTTTCCGTTCCCGTACTGGTCAGCGATTTTGAGCTGTTCTCGATTCCGCCTCCGGCGGACTCTCCGATTTCTTCGGCGTCAGAAGATGCCTCGCTCCCCTCTGTGCAGGCTCGCCGCCTAATGGATTCCTTCGCAGCCACGCTGGTGGAAACCCTTAAGAAAAGCGGGTTCGCGGTGCGCCGCGCGAAAGGCGCGAGCCAGTCGAAGGGGGCGCTCCTGCGGGGCGTCTTTGCGGAACCCGACGAAAAAAATCGCATCCGCCGCACGCTGCTGGGCGGGACCTCCGCAAATCCAAAGTTTTTTCTCTACGTCGGGATCTTCAATCTGGCGCGTCCCGATCAGTCGCTCTACCAGCTTGCGCAGGAACAGCCGGGCGGCAACCAGTTCGGACCCGTCATTACGCTGAGCAGTTACATTCCCCTGGCCAAATACGAACTAAGCAAAAATCCTTCCGATGAAGATGTCCGCAGGGTCTGCGGCCAGATTGCCGCCAGTTTGAAGGCGCTCCTGGCCGCCAATCCCAATGCCTTCGCCCAATAATTTTTCCACTTTCACCCATCCTTGCGCCAACCGGAGGCATCTAACTTTCCGGGTGCGAAGCGGAAGTGTGTCCTTGCGTCAATCCTCCGGGTGGGCAAGAATAATCTTTGCAGCCGGTTAAAGCTTTGACGCCACGGTTTTCGGAAAGGTCGATCTTGTACGCAGGCAACACAACGCGATCCTCGGATACCCGGCGAAATCGCCGCCTGGCCGCGTGTGCCGCCTTTTCGCTGGCGCTGATTTCCTTTTTCTTTCTGCTGCAGGTTGTGCCGCACTCCCACGCGGGGGGCCACGAAGCACCGGATTGCCGGCTCTGTCAGGCGGCTCACCTTGGCGTTTCGCCCACCGTTTCCGTCACGCTGCTCAGCCTGATACTGCTGTTCTTCGGTGAGATTCTCGTCCAGCTCTGCCCGCACTTCGCCAGCCCGTTTTCCACGCATTCTCCCTCCCGCGCGCCTCCTGCCTTCATCGCCTGATCTCCATTGCTGTTCAATAGCCGGCGCACGGCCCGCCTTGGGTCGCGCCACCGCCATATTTGGCGGGCCTACCACTACACACACAGCATAGCCGCAAGCGGCTTGGAGGAATTATGCGTTTGGGATTTCGAGGTCCATTTATTCTGTTGGTGCAAGCGTTCGTTCTGGTTTTCATAACCTACGCCCAATTAGGCAATTCCGGTTCGATCGAAGGCGTAGTGAAGGATCCCTCCGGCGCCGTGATTCCCGGCGCGTCCGTGCAAATCTCCAATCCGGTCAGCGGACTCACGCGTTCCGCCATCACCGATGCCGAAGGTGGCTTCCGTTTTACGAACGTTCCTTTCAACCCGTACCACCTCACTGTGAGCAACACCGGATTTGTCACCAGCTCTCTGGATGTGGATGTGCGTTCCGGGGTACCAACAAAAGTTGCCATTGAGTTGAAGCTCGGTTCCACCGCCACAACGATCAACGTCACCGAAGAGGGCGGAGACCTCATCGAAAACGATTCCACCTTTCACACCGACGTGGACCGCGGCTTGTTCGAAAAAGTTCCTCTCGAAAGCAGTTCCTCCTCGGTCAGTTCGCTGGTGACCCTTACCACGCCCGGGGTCGCCGCCGATTCCAACGGCCTTTTTCACGGCCTCGGCGACCACGCGCAGAACACTTTTTCCGTGGACGGCCAGCCCATTTCCGACCAGCAGAGCAAGGTCTTCTCCAACCAGATCCCGTCGGGCTCGATTCAGTCGCTGGAGGTCATCTCCGGCGCGCCTCCGGCGGAGTTCGGCGACAAGACCAGCCTGGTGATCAAGGTGACCACGCGCTCCGGCCTCGGGGTGGATCAGCCGCACGGCAGCGTCAGCACTTCCTATGGCAGCTTCGGCACCGCCAGCACTTCCGCGGATCTCGCTTATGGCGGCAAAAACTGGGGGAATTTCGTGGCTGTCAGCGGCTTGCGTTCCGGACGATTCCTGGATCCTCCCGAAACCGTCGCGCTGCACGACAAAGGCAACGAGGAAAACGTCTTCGATCGCGGGGACTACAAATTGTCGGACGCCAATACCTTTCAACTGAATCTTGGCTACTCGCGCTCCTGGTTCCAGACTCCGAACTCCTTCGACGCGCAAAACGCCGCCGCCTGGTCGGGCCTCATCGTCCCCGCAGTGTGCCCCCCGGGCAAATCCGTTTCCTGCGGCGGCTTCGGCCCCGACGGTCTTCCCGTCGGCCCGCAGGATCAGCGCGCGAAAATCAATACCTTCAATATCGCGCCAACATTTGTGCATCTGATCAGCAATTCCGCGGTACTCACCGCCGGCGCGTTTTTCCGCCAGGACCAGTTCAACTACTATCCGAGCCCCAATCCGTTCGCGGACCTCACGCCGAATCTGCAAAGCGACACCATTGCACAGTCCCGCCACCTGACCAACGCCGGCCTGCATTCGGATGTCTCCTACGTGCGCGGAATTCACAACATCAAGGCCGGCGCCACGGTGCAACACACCTTTCTCACGGAAAACGATACGTTTGGCATCGTGGATCCTGGATTCAATTCTCCTTGCCTTCTCACGAATCCTGATTTTTCCACTTCGCCGGACACCAACCCCGCGGTCACCAGCCCGGGGCAATGCGGAGGCCCGATGAGCCCCGGTACAACCGCGAATCCGAATTTTTCCGCCGTGCTTGGCTGCATTGACCTCTCACGCCCGGTGCCGGCCGTTTCCAGCGGTTGTTCCAGCGCCGCCAGCGCCTCGCATTTTTTCCGCGGTCACACGGACGTCAAGCAGGTCGGCCTGTACCTCCAGGACACCATCACGAAAGGGAGGTGGAGTTTCAATCTCGGGATCCGCGGTGATTTGTATCGAGGCATGACGCACGCGACGCAGGCTGAGCCGCGGCTCGGCGTCGCGTACAACATCAAACCAACCAACACCGTGCTTCGCATCTCTTATGCGCGTACGCTGGAAACTCCATTCAACGAAAATCTGGTTCTCGCCAGCGCGGGCTGCAACGATCCGGTCCTTAACGCGCTGCAGGCAGGAATCCAGGGATCGCCGTGCATTACCAATGCCCTCAGTCCCGGCTGGCGAAATGAATTTCACGCCGGGTTCCAGCAAGCGTTCGGGAAATACCTGATGGTCGAAGGCGAATATCTCTGGAAATACACGCATCTCGCCTACGACTTCAGCGTGTTCGGCAACACACCGATTACTTTCCCGATCGAATGGCAACGCTCCAAAGTGCCCGGCTACCTGTTGCGCGCAACGGTGCCGAATTTCCACGGCTTGACGGCGTATTTCGTGGCTTCCAGCGTCGCCGCGCGATTTTTCCAGCCGCAGGTGAGCGGCATCGGAGTAACACCGGCGGGCCAGGGAGGTGCCGGCGTTTTCCGGATTGACCACGACGAACTCTTCAACCAGACGACGCACATCCAATATCAGCCGTGGAAGCGCGGGCCGTGGCTGGGCTTCAATTGGAGATATGACAGTGGCCTTGTCGCGGGCGCCGTCCCGTTCGCCACCAGCGGAAATCCGCTCGATCCCGGGTTCCAGGTAGATCTGGCCGGACTTTCCGCCGACCAGCAAATCCAGGCCGGTCTTTTCTGCGGCAGCGTGGTTCCAACGCTCAGTTCGCCGTTGACCACCTGCCCGGGAAATCAATTCGGTTCGACGCTGGTCAAGATTCCCTCGCCCGGAGCGGAAAACGACGACAAGAATCCGCCGCGCATCCAGCCGCGCAATCTCTTCGACGTTTCCATCGGCCACGACAATCTTTTTCACGGCGACCGCTATCGTTGGAGCCTGCAGTTCACCGCCATCAACGTCACCAACAAAACCGCGCTCTATAATTTTCTTTCCACCTTCAGCGGCACGCACTACGTCACACCGCGCACCGAAACCGTGGAGCTTGCCTTCCACTTCTAAACAAACCTTTGAACGCCTGGGGCCCGCTCGCGACGGCGAATCGGCCCCTGCTTTCTTTTTTCTTACCTCCACCGAATTCCTCACCGCTCTGTTTATCTGCTACTCTGTCCGCCGGAGGTCATCGCCTGATGAGCAGCGCCCCGGCGCAAGTCCGCAACGTCTCGGACACGGCTTTGTGGGCCGCGCATTTCCGCGCCGAAGAATCGCGTCGCCCCGACGCGCTGTTTCGCGATCCATACGCGGAAAAGCTTGGCGCGCGGCGCGGCGGCGAAATGGCCAGCGCATTGCCGCAGGGCTTGAGCCATGCCTGGGCCTGGGTGGCGCGCACCTATCTCTTCGACCAGCTTCTGCAAAAGGAAATCGCGGATGGCGCGGATCTGATCGTGAATTGTGCCGCGGGCCTGGATGCGCGGCCGTATCGGATGCAGCTTCCCACGGGCTTGCAGTGGATCGAAGCGGACCTGCCGGATATGCTGGCGTACAAAACAGAGCTGCTCGCGAACGACAAGCCCACTTGCCAACTGGAGCGAATCGCCGTGAACCTCGCCGACAGTGCCGAGCGACGGCGCTTTTTTGCTGACATTGCTACGCGAGGCAAGCGTGGCGTCGTGCTCACCGAGGGATTGCTGATTTACCTGTCCACTGAGGAAGTCGCGCAATTCGCCCAGGACCTCTCCGGGGTCGCCTCGCTGCAACGCTGGATTCTGGACATGCACTCGCCGCGCCTGCTGACGATGATGCAGCGCAACACCGGCAAAGCGCTCGAAAAAGTCGGCGCCCCGTTCAAGTTCGGTCCGGCCGAAGGGCCGGAATTTTTCAGCGCCCATGGCTGGAAGCCCATCCAGGTTGAAGGAATGCTTCACACCGCCGCGCGATTCGGGCGTCCGCCGCTGCTGTTGCGTTTGTTCGCGAAACTTTTCGACGTCCGCAGCTGGAATGCGAAAAGGCCGTGGGCCGGCGTCTGCCTGCTGCAAAAAGACTCCACGCTGCATGATGCAAAAGGAAAAACCTGATGAGCGGCGCTTCGTCTGAACTTTCCGGACAAAAGTTGAGGATCGGTGTGGATCTGGGCGGCACCAAGATTGAATTCGTCGCTCTTGAAGCCGATGGCCGCGAGCTGCAACGATTTCGCGTGCCAACTCCCCGCGGAGACTACGACGCCACCGTGAAAGCAGTTCGCGACGGCGCCGTGAAAATCGAAGCGGATTTGCGGCGTACGGCAACGGTCGGCGTCGGCATTCCCGGCACCATCTCCGGCATCACCCATACCGTTAAAAACGCCAACTCCACCTGGATGAACGGCAAGCCTTTTGACAAGGACTTGAGCGCGGCGCTTGGCCGCGAGGTGCGTTGCGCCAACGATGCCAATTGCCTGGCGGTTTCCGAAGCCACTGACGGCTCCGGCGCCGGCCATCACATTGTCTTCGCCGTGATTCTGGGCACGGGTTGCGGCGGAGGAATTGCCGTGGACGGCCGCGTGCAAAACGGGCGCAACGGCGTCTCCGGCGAATGGGGCCACACCACGCTACCCTGGATGAAGCCCGACGAATACCCCGGCCCGGCTTGCTATTGCGGCTACAAAGGTTGCGTGGAGATGTGGATCTCCGGCACGGGCCTGGAAGCCGATTACGAGCGCGCCACAAAAATAAAAATCCTCGGCAAGGAAATTGTCGCGCGTTCCGAAACCGGCGAGCCCGCCGCACTCGCATGCCTTGAACGCTACGAAGACCGGCTGACCCGGAGTCTGGCGCAGATGGTGAATATCCTTGATCCCGACGTCATCGTGCTGGGTGGAGGAGTTTCCCAGGTGCCACGGCTTTATCGCAACGTTCCCGCGCGACTGAAGGAATACGTATTCGGCCGGGAAGCCGACACGCCGATCCTCGTGGCCAAACATGGAGATGCCAGCGGTGTCCGCGGCGCCGCCTGGCTCTGGCCCCTCGAGCACCGCTGACTCCCATGTCGTAACGGCCGCGCTATTTTCCGGCGGCTTTGCTCATCTTTGCGGTGAACGCCTCGGAGCGCTTCTGCATCTCCTCCGGCGCCACATCCTCGATATGCTGGGCAAGTCCCCAGCGATGGCCGAAGGGATCACGAATCTTCCCGTAGCGATCGCCCCAGAACTGGTTCTCCAGCTGCATTTCAACTTTTGCGCCTGCCTTCACTGCTCGATTGAAAACAGTGTCTACATCTTCTGTGTACAGGAAGAGATTGCTCGAGTTCGGCGCATCGGCGGGTGGAGCGCTGGTCATGCCGGGGAATTCGTCGCTGAGCATCAAGACGGAATCGCCAATCCGCAACTCTGCGTGCATGATCGAGCCGCCCGGTCCGGGCATCCGCAAAATCTCCTTCGCGTGGAATACCTCCTTGTAATATTCGATTGCCCGGGCAGCACCCTTGCAAACGATTGCCGGATTAATGGAATGGAATCCTTCAGGAATTGCTTTAACGGCGCACATAATGCCTCCTTTAGATTTTGGGGTTGGGCGCGCAGGGAGGTTGAAGCAACGGGAGGGAACTTCACAGTTCACTCTGCGCGTAGAGTCTCTGAATACGCCCCGGTTGTGGGCAAGTCAAGAAGGAAAGCCAATTTTAATGATGGAGTAAAATCTGCCCTGCGCGGTACTCTCGAGCATCCAATGGGCCGTAAATCGGAGGGAGGTGCTTCGTGCGTTATGACTTTTTGCTGGAAACCTACGCCACGGAACGCATCAAGGTATTAAGTGTCTGGAGCGAATTTCGCGATACGGACCTGGAGGTTCGCCCGAACGCCGGCGATCCCCGCGGCCGCAGTGTTCACGAACAGATGGTCCACCAATGCGTCAGCGAAGACGCCTGGATGCGGACTATGCTCGCCGTTGACGTTTCCGCGCCGCCGCTGCCCGCGCAGGAAACGCGTGTGGAATTTATCCGCCGCTATGCGGAAGACAGCGCGAAACGCCTGGCCGTGATGCAGGCGCGCGACGAATCCTGGTGGGAAAGCGAAACCACTTTCTTCAACGTCAAGCGTTCCGTCGCCTGGGTGATGACCCGCCGCATCGCTCACACGGCTCACCACCGCGGCCAGCAGATGGCCATGCTGCGCATGCTGGGCCGCGATCTGCACAGCAACTACGGCCCAACCGCGGATACTGGCGGCCTGATGCAGGATCACGCTCCAACCGTCTACGCCTATCCGGGACTCGACGAATTGCTCCGAGATCTGCCGGGCAGCGCGCACAAGAGCTCGATGCCCGGCCCGCGAGGCAAGCCCATCACCGAGCGCCCAAAGGTGTAGCTCGGGTCTTCAGGCCCGAGGGTTTTCATAGCCACACCACGATTTTGCCAATGCGGTGGAAACCCTCGCCCGTGAAGGGGCGAGCTACGGGATTAGTATTCCTTGTAGAGTTCGGGGAACTGCTTCTTGAGGTTTTGGATTTTCGGCAGGTCGTTGATTACGATGTACGGATTATCGGTGTGGTGCTTCAGGTAGTCCTGGTGATATCCCTCGGCAGGATAAAAACCATTATTCAACGGCACCACCTGGGTCATGATCTTGCTGCTGAAAATTTTCGCCCCGTTCAGCTGATTAATGTAGGCTTCCGCAATTTTCTTCTGCTCCGGGCTGCCATAAAAAATCGATGAGCGGTATTGGGTTCCCCAATCCGGTCCCTGCTTGTTCAGTTCGGTGGGATTGTGCGCCACGGAAAAGAAAATCATCAGGATCTGGCCATAGGTAATTTCCGAAGGATCGAAAACCACCTTCACGCTTTCCGCGTGGCCGGTCTTGCCGCTGCCCACCAGTTCATATTGCGCCGTATCCGCTGTTCCGCCAGCGTAGCCCGAGGTCGCCATGATCACGCCCCTGGTGTGTTCATAGACAGCCTGGATGCCCCAGAAGCAGCCGCCGGAAATCACCGCCACTTCCTTGCCCTTCGCGGGAGCTATCGGTTGATCCACTGCTGGCTTGGGAAATGCGGTATTGGCGCGCGGCGCCTTTGCCCGCGAGTTAAAGGCCGCAAACATCACCAGCGCCGCCGCAGCCGCGCCAAACGTTATAACTCGAATCCAGTTCCGCATCATTGTGCTCCCTGCCGGCTTGGTCGGTGTCCCCGACTCGCCGATTCCACAGCAGCATCCCTTGTTGGATGCCGCCCAGAGCGATTACGCCTCTCGGCAATCCACTATTTCGGGAAGGGGCCGCTCTTTGGCATCCACTCGGTTAGAGTGGGACGCACCAGGGGAAGTTACAGTGCATTTTATACTCTAGATTCGGGTGGGAATCACCGGTTTCCTGCTTATGTTCTTGCTATTGGTCCATCCGTTCGATTCTGCTTCTTTCCAGTTTTGGCCCAGCGGTTTATGCTGTTGTTCCCGCCCAACGTGGCCGGTGACTGAGTTGCTCCCGGCTGCATCTCAGAAGAAAAGAATTTCATTCCACCTTTGGAGAGAACGCATGTCTCTGCGTCCCGCGCACCTCTTTTTTGTCGGCGCCACACTGCTTTTCCTGAAACCCGCTTCGGCACAAGTTACCTATGGAAAGAAGCCGCAACTCCCGCCGCCGTTCGCGACAAAATCCGCGGGCAACGGCCCCTCGGGGGTAAAACCGCCGAAGGATTTCCTTCCCACGGCTCCGGCCGGTTTTCACGTGAATATTTTCGCGCAAGAGTTCAAGTACGTGCGGTTCCTGACCACCGCGCCGAATGGCGATATCTTTGCCGCCGACACCGGCGCCGGTGAAGTGATCGTGCTTCGCGACCCGCAGCACACCGGCGGCGCAGCGCAGCGTGAAGTTTTTGCCGGCGGTCTCAAGCGCCCCTTCGGCATCGCCTTCCACGACGATTATGTGTACGTAGCCAGCACCGCCGAGGTGGTGCGCTTTCGCTACGACAAGCAGACCTCCAAGCGCACTGGCGAATCCGAGCACGTCCTCGACCTGCCGAACACCGGCGGCCACTCCACGCGCACCCTGGCGTTCAGCAAAGACGGTCAGCATCTGTTTATCAGCGTCGGCTCTTCCGGGAATATCGACATTGAAAAGGATCAGCGGCGCGCCGCCATCCTGGTTTGCGATCCCGACGGAAAAAACTCTCGCATTTTTGCTTCCGGCTTGCGCAACGGCGTCGGCCTGGCCGTTGAACCCGCCAGCGGCGCGGTCTGGACCTCGGTAAACGAACGCGACGAACTCGGCGACAATCTTCCGCCGGACTTTCTGACGTCCGTGAAAGACGGCGGATTCTATGGCTTCCCGTACAGCTACATCGGCGACAACGTGGATTCCCGCGTTCAGCCACAAAGGCCCGATCTCGTGGCCAAGTCCATCATTCCCGATGTACTGCTCGGCGCCCACGTCGCGCCGATGGAATTCGCGTTTTATACCGGGCAGCAATTTCCGGAATCTTATCGCGGAGGGATTTTCCTCGCCGAACACGGTTCCTGGAATCGCGCGACACGCGCCGGGTATCAGGTTGTCTTTGTCGGAATCAAAGAAGGGAAAGCAGCCGCGGACCCGGTGCCGTTCCTTACGGGCTTCGTGCCCGATCCCGCCGCGCGCGACGTCAACGGCCGCCCCATCGGTATCACGGTTGCACCCGACGGCGCTTTGCTGGTCAGCGACGACGGCGCCAACGTGATTTATCGCGTCAGCTACGCAAAATGATTTTCGACGACGCCTGTAGCTCAGGTCTTCAGGCCTGAGGATTTTCATAACCACACCAGGATTGTCCCGGCGCGTGGAACCTTCACCTCCGCCTGTGGTTCAGGACTGATGATTTTCGATTTCGTGGCGCGATTTTGCCGGTGCTCTGGAAACCCTCACCCCTGAAGGGGTGAGCTACAGCGCGAGATTTATTTCACAACCAGGGTTAGGGTGATCGGCGTCAGAGGAAAGCTCTTCGCGGAGCCCACCGGCGTTGCGGTGGGTGTGGCTGTCAGGGTGTAAGTCCCGGTCGGTGTGAACACGGGCGGAGGCGGTTGCACCGAACTTCCGCTGCCGCCCCCGCCGCAACCATTGATCGTCAGCGCGAAACACACCAGCGCGAGGGCTCTCTTCCAATTTAATGCCACCGGTTCTTCCGCACCCTCGCGCCTCCACATACAGAAACAAAGCGCCAGCATCATCAGAAAAAGCATCGTTGCCACGGAAACTTTCGCGGGCACGCGGGGCATTGATCGTGGCGTGCCGGGAACAATCGCGGTACTCCCTTTGGTGGTCACCGTCACGGTGAAATTCACGGTGGCTCCGTTCGTCACCGTCACGCTCGGCGCCGTGCAGGCCGCGCCCAGCGGCGCTCCCGAGCACGCGAATGCCAGCATCCCGCTGAATCCCGCGCCTGGCGTGGCTTGCAGGTTGAATTGCGCGGGCTGGCCAGCGCTGACCGAAACGCTCAGCGTGGCTCCGGCAGTCGCGACGATGGTAGCAGCGGGCGCCGCCGTGGCGTTCAAAGTCACCGTCTGCGGCGAATTTGCCGCGTCGTCCGTGATGGTCAGCGTTGTCGTGCGAATTCCGGATGCCAGCGGCGCAAATGTCACCGGAATCGCGCAACTCGTGCCCGCCGCCACAGCTGTTCCCACGCAGGTCGAACCTGCCACGGAAAAATCGGCGGCGTTCAATCCGCTCAATGTGATGGCGCTCACGTGCAAGGGCGCTGTTCCGGTATTCGAAACCGTCAGATTCTGCGGCGCGGCCGTGGTGCCCTGCGTCGTCGTTCCCGCAAGATTAAAAGTGCCCGAGGGATTCAGCTCCGCGTTCGGCGCCGGGGGAGGCGGAGCAATTCCCATTCCGCTCAATCCATACTGCTGGGGATTTCCGAGCGCGCTATCCAGAACATTCAAGGTCGCCAGGCTCGGGCCGACACTCGTCGGCGAGTACAAGACGAAAATCGTGCACGAATGTTTCGGCTGCAACACCACCGTCGAAACGCAGTTGTCAGTCTCCTCGAAATCGGCAGCGTTCGCGCCGGTGACTGAAACCGATTGAAAACTTACCGCCTGATCGCCGCTGCTGGTCAGGGTGATCGATTGCGAAGCGCTGGTGCGCCCGGTCGCGGTGTCCGGAAACGTCAGGCTCAATGCGCTGGGCGAAAGCACCGGCCCCACCGTGCCCTGTCCACCCGATAGGCCCACCGACGCCACCACCGGCAAAACCTGCGTGGACTGCTGGAAAAACGGCTGGCTGATCGCGGCCGGCTGGCCCGGCAGCCCGGTTCCCGGATCCACCTGATACACACTTATTCCGAAAACGCCGTTCGCCGCGCTCCCCGCATATGTAAACGGAGCTTGCGGATTTTGCAAACCACTGAGGAAATTTGCACTGGAGATGGGCATCGGCGACGACGGCAGCACCAGAAACGTGCCCGTATCCAGCAGCTGAAAGCAGTTGGAACAATTCGACGCGCCCGACAGCGGAACTCGTACGTAGGTCACCTGGCCCGTGGGATCGAAAAAAATCGAGCTGGGAAACATCTGATCGATGCCCGTGGGACTCTGTTCATTCCCCAGGTCCTCGGTTCCCAGGGACGTCAGCGCGAAATTCGTCGCGTTGACCTGGTAAATCGAGAGCGAAGCGCGGCTGGAGCCATATCCGAGCGCCAGGAAATTTCCCCGTGCGCTGATGCGAAGGCCCAGCCCGCGGCTGCCGACCACGGTTCCGCCGCTTGGGTCCAGCGTGGACACTCCGGTCACGGGATCGAATGTGATCACGTAAAGCACAGCGTTCGGAAACTGTGTCGGCGGAGAAGGGAACTGGTTGATCAAAATGGCAATGCCGTGGCCGTTGGGATCTGCGGCTGCGCCGCCGTCCACCCATTCGCCTTCGATCGGCAGCGTCTGGCTGCTCACCGGCACCAGCGCAGGCGAGGCCGCGTCCACGTGAAACGTATCCAGCGTCAATGTGCTGGTCGCCGGCACGGGCAGCAGGTCAGACTTCAACAGGTAAACGAACTGCCCGGAACTTTCGGCAATCACCAGCACCCCAAACTGTCCGGTCGAAGCCTGATAGGGCGACGTTGCGACTTCGGCGAGCGCGCCGGTGCCGGAATTCAACGTGTACATCGCGACTCCGTCGGCGCAGTAGCCGTAGAGAAAACGTCCCTTGGGATCGATCGTGGAAGGTGCGCAGGGATTCCGGAACGTGGTCTGCGTACCCGGCAGCAGTGTCAGCGCGCCGCTGGAATCGTCGCGCAAAAAAGTTACCGCTCCCGTGGCTTGATTGTTCGCGATCGTTTCCACGAAGAGCAGCGGCTGCGAGGTCTGCGCCGCGGCACGGGAAATTCCCAGGCTCATGGCAAGCCCAGCCGCAATGCAAAACGCAGCGACGCGAAGGCGGCTTCTTCCGCCGGAAGGGGGTGAACTCATTCCAAACTTCCTTGTGCTGAACGCGGGTTTCAGCTTGTAACGAGATAAGAGGGAAACCTGAAGCGAGACTAGCGTGCGGAGAATGGAGCGTCAACCAAAAGTGTATAAAGAGGATGGTAAATAGTGCGCGAGCTATGTTCCAAATTGGAACAGCGTGGACACTGGGCAAGCAAAGCTCTGTTCCAAAATGGAACGGAGGCCGCCGCTCATTTTCCTGTCCCTTTTACTGCCTGAATTTACTTCAGCTTACGAGGCCACTCCGAACAGGTTGGCGTTCAGGAAATCATTGCGGAACTTCCCCTGCGGATCGTATTTCCGTGCCAACGCCAGAAATTCCCGCAGCTTCGGATACAACGAGTCCAGTCGCGCTGGCGCCATCGTGAAGAGTTTTCCCCAGTGCGGGCGCGCCCCGAAAGGCGCAAGCTCGCGTTCGATTACCGGGAGCAATTTCCTTACCGCCGGCCAATCCGGCTTCAACGTGAAATGAATGGTGACGGAGTCTTGCTTCAGGCATGGACTCATCCAGAAACTGTCGGCCGCGATGGTGCGAATCTCGGTGATCAGAAGATGCGGGCCGACCTGATCGTGCAATTTCTCCACCGCCAGAATCGCGTCAACCGCATTTTTGCGGGGCACAAAATATTCCGCCTGCAATTCTTTTCCGGCGCTGGGCGTAAATCCCATGCGGAAATGCGGCAGCCGGTCGTACCACGGTCCCGGCACTCCCATTTGTTCGGTGCAATTTTCGGCGGAAAGTTCGGCGATGGGGTGCATGTTCCGGGTGGCGCGTTTGGCTCCGTAAAAGTCCGCCGGAGCATCAAACGATTTTCCATTCTCTAAGCGGCTCTTCAGCCATACTTCGTTAACCCGTTTTTTCTGCCAGTCGGTGAAGAGGCTCACGCTGTAGGCCGCCGATTCGATCGCGTCAAAATTATCTTTCAGTTCGCTCAGAGGTAGATTTTCGTAAACGTATTGCTGCATCTGGTAGCTGGGCTGCAGATCCAGCGTCACCCGGGTCACCGCACCCAGGGCGCCCAGCCCGACAACGGCTCCGTGAAAAAGTTCGCCGTCTTTCTGGCGCGAAAGTTTCACCACCTCACCGGCTGCGTTGACAAATTCCAGAGCGGAAACCGCGGTGGACAGGTTTCCATTCCTGACGCCCGAGCCATGCGTCGCTGTCGCGCAAGCCCCCGCGACGGAAATGTGCGGCAGCGAAGCCAGATTGTGCAGGGCCCAGCCTTTGCTCTCCAGAATCGGGCACAACTTTCCGTAAGTCATCCCGGACTCGATGGTGACTGTCCGGGCTTCCGCGTTCAGATCTACGATCTTGTCCATTGCTTTCATCGAGAGGAACTGGTCTTGGCTGTCGGCGATGTGATTGAAGCAGTGGCGTGTGCCCAGCACCTTCAGCTTGCTCTGTTTGCGGACGAACTCTTGCACTTCTTCCACGGATCCGGCGGAAAATACGCGGTCGGTCCCGTACTCGACGTTCCCCGCCCAGTTGTGGAGCTTTTCTCCCGCGGCCCAGGCGGTCGGCCTGGAAAGAAATGGGCTGGCCATGGCCGCCGAGCAGATCTTGAGAAAGGTTCGTTTGTTCATGGATGTACTCAGAGACCCCCGTATTGTGTCCGGCCCGGGACTCCCGGACGCGCCCGATTCTATACCCGTTTCGCCGCACATGCCCGCGGCACCCCGGCTTGGAGGGCTTCCATCCGCGCGGCGGGCAGCCCAAGGATTTCCTTTGCAAAAGGAAAAGGTGGGGGTAATGTCTGTGAATGAATGTTAATGCGGGCCAGACCGGCTTTCGGATAAATTTAAAAACTTATGCCGCCATTTAGACTCGACCTCGAAAAATTACCCAGCAGCACCGAAGCGCTGACCATTTACTCGGCCAGTGGGAAATTGAGCATTGAGACCGTCAACGAATTCCTGCCCAAACTGCGCGCGGAAGCCGCTCAGCGAGTGATTCTGGACCTGAACGGCGTGAGCTTTCTCGATTCCGCCGGCGTGGGCGCGCTGGTCTCGCTGTTCGTCAGCCGCCGCAACCAGGGCAAAGAGTTCGGCCTGGCCGCGCTGCCGCCGCAATCGCTTGCGGTGGTGACGGTGGCCGGCCTGCAGAACCTGCTGCCCATCTACAAAACCGTCGAAGAGGCCGCCGCCAAAAAAGTCTGAACGAGGACTATAGCTCAGCCTATCTCGGCGTCCAATTCGGATGGCTGGTGAACAGCCCGTCCACAAACCCGATCTGGTAGGAAACAAACAATCCAAAACACAAACTCAGCAAACCCGACGCGGTGACCAGACCTCGATTCACCCACGCAAACCTCGCCCCCGCATAGGAAAACGGTAGCGCCAGCGCCACGGTGATTACCATCATCCCCGCGATTGTCCCTACTCCAAAAATCAGCAGGTAAAAAACGCCCCAGCGCGGGTCGTGAATCGTGGTCAGCACCAGCAGCGCCACCGCCGCTGAACCCGCCAGGCCGTGCACGATGCCGATAAGAAGCGGCCGCAACGAATGGAAAATTCCCAGTCTGGCGAACGGACTGCGTAGCCATCCCGGAGCCGCCAGGGCTTCGCCATGATGCTCCGCGGCGGGCTGGTGCTCATGCCAATGGAAGTGCACATGAGAGCCGTGCCCATGAATGTGCACGTGCTCGCCGATGACTTTTGGATGCGCGGGAGAAAATTTCTCGCTCAACCAGCGCGTTACGCCGGTAAGGTTTAGAATTCCCAGCAGGATCAGCATCAGCCCGACCGCGAATTCCATCGTCAAACCCATGCGCACCGGAATCGCCACGTTAAAGAGTATGATCGCCGCGCCGACAAGCAGGATCGTCAAAGTATGGCCGAGTCCCCACAGCGCCCCGATCCATCCGGCGCGGCCAAGCGAAGGCTCGCGGCTGACGATTGTTGAAACCGCAATTACGTGATCCGGGTCCGTGGCATGCCGCATCCCCAGGAAAAATCCAATCGCCAGTATCGTCAATCCGCTGATCATGAATAAATTGAGGCCAGTTCCATGCCGGCCGCCAGACTAAAAGGATACTGGAGGACGTGAAGCCGCGCGAGTGCTTCCTGTCACGGGCCACGAAGCGACGAATGTAGCTCAGGCCTTCAGGCCTGAGGGTTTCCGTTACCATCATGCAGATTTGCCAATGCATTGAAAACCCTCACCCCTCAGAGGGGTGAGCTACAGGAATGGTCGGGACCCTCACGCTTTCTTCAGCACGCGCATAAATTCCGCTGCCGTATGCGGCAGCCGGGCGCCGCGCCGCGAAATGATGTAAAGATGCCGTGGGATGCTCAATTGCTTCACGTGCACCTCCTTCATCCAGCCATGCTCGATCTCCCAGGCCACGCACATCCGCGGCACAATCGCTACGCCCATCCCCATCTGCACGAATCGCTTGATGCTTTCGATGGTGGGCATTTCCATCGGCATGTCCAGCGCCGTGCGGTGCCGCGCAAAGAGTTCGATCACCTTGCGCCGGAAAGGCGACTCTACGATATGCGCGATGAACGCTTCTTTCCCAAGCTCCTCAATTTCCACTTCCTTGCGCTTCGCCAGCGGATGTTTTGGCGGCACCACTAGAGTAAGTTCGTCTTTCAGAATCTCCGTGGCCTGCAATTGAGCGTCGCGCGGGATGAAGGAAACAGCGCCCAGGTCCAGCCGGTAATTCACCACTTCGTGCGGAATGTCGCGCGAAAACATGCGGTGCACGCGGACCTGCACGCCGGGATGCGCCTGGCGGAAAGAGGCCAGCGCCGGCAGCAGCGCGTGGATCGAGCTTTCATTCACTCCCAGCGATAGCTCGCCGCGCTTCAGCCCTTCCAGTTCCAGCAACCCCTTTTTCACTTCGTCGCGCAGGTTCAGCAGCCGCTCGGCATATTCCTGCAGGAGCGTCCCCGCATCCGTCAGCCGGACCGGCCGAGCGCCGCGCACAAAGAGCGGTTGCTCCAGCGAATCTTCCAGTTTTCGGATGGTCAGGCTGACGGCCGGCTGCGTGCGGTAAAGGCGTTCCGCGGCCCGGGAGAAACTGCCTTCCTTCGCAACGGTTAAAAAGACCTGTAATTCACCTAAATCCATGAAAAAACCTCGAATCGGAGGGCGGGTCCGTCAAACCCTCAAAAGTGCCGGATTTCAGGGCCCTGGCGAGCCCGCGGGGTCTGCGGGCGGCGGCGACCCTAAATGCCAGTATAAGCTAGAATTATCAATTACAGAATGAAGATAAATTGGACTAGAACCCCCCGCCATGCGTTACTGGTGGGACAGGTCTGGGAGTAGCTATGAGCCACGTACGAATTTTCGATACCACCCTCCGCGACGGCGAACAATCGCCGGGCTTTTCCATGAACACCGAGGAAAAGATCCGCATGGCCCGCCAGTTGGCGGCACTGGGCGTGGACATTATTGAAGCCGGTTTCCCGATTGCCTCCCGCGGCGACCTGGAGGCCGTGCAAGCCGTTGCCAAAGAAGTCCGCGATGTTCCTATCGCAGCGCTCGCCCGCGCGCGCAAGGACGATATCCTGGCGGCAGTGGAAGCGCTGAAGCCCGCGAAATCCCCGCGCATGCATGTGTTTCTCGCCACCTCTGACTTGCACCTGCAAGCCAAGTTGCACCTGACGCGCGAACAGGCGCTGGAAGCCATCGGCTCCATGATCAAGTTGGCGCGCAATTACGTCGAAGAGATCGAATTTTCCGCCGAAGACGCCGGTCGCACCGAAATTGAATTTCTTTGCAAGGCTTGCCAGATTGCCGTCGAAAGCGGAGCCACGGTGCTGAATTTGCCGGACACCGTCGGTTACGCGGTACCGGAAGAGTACGGCGCGATGTTTTTGAAAATTCGCGAGTACCTCGGTGATCCCGAACACATTACGCTGAGCGCCCACTGTCATGACGACCTCGGCCTTGCGGTCGCCAACTCTCTCGCCGCGGTCCGCGCCGGCGTCCGCCAGATCGAATGCACCGTCAACGGCATCGGGGAACGCGCCGGGAACGCCGCGCTTGAGGAGATCGCCGTCGCGCTGGCCGTTCGCAAGGACAGTTTTGGTGTCGCCACGAAACTCAATCTGAAAGAACTCTATAAATCCAGCCGCTTGCTGAGCGAAATCACCGGCGCGGTCATCGCTCCGAATAAAGCCGTCGTCGGAGCAAATGCGTTTGCCCATGAAGCGGGTATCCACCAGGACGGCATCATCAAGAATCCGCTCACCTACGAAATTATTTCTCCGGAAGCGGTCGGCGTGCCTTCGCGCTCGCTGGTGCTGGGCAAGCATTCGGGCCGCAATGCGCTTCGCCAATCGCTCAAGGAACTTGGCTTCGAAGCTTCCGATGCGGAGCTTGCGGAGTGCTATCGCCGGGTTACTTCGCTCGCCGATGAGTCCAAAAATATCCGCGCACGCGACCTGATGGCCATCGCGCACGAGGTGATTCGGCGCAAAGCCGTTGCCGTCGCGAGCGAGACCTCTTCCGCCGCATAATTCCGGCGCAAAATTTTTCTCGGGGGCCCAGGCCATGAAGTTGAAAAAAACAATTGTCCTTCTTCCCGGTGACGGCATCGGTCCGGAAGTCACGCGTTCCGCCGCCAACGTCCTGCAGGAATGCGCGCGCGAATTTCACCACCAATTCACGTTTATTGAGATGCCCGTCGGCGGCGCCGCCATCGACAAGACCGGCACGCCGCTGCCCAACGAAACTCTGGATGCTTGCAGAAAAGCCGACGCTGTTTTCCTCGGCGCGGTTGGGGGACCCAAGTGGGATTCGCTGCCTGTCGGCAAGCGGCCGGAAACCGGCTTGCTCGATCTTCGCAAAGGGCTCGGCCTCTACGTCAACCTGCGCCCCGTGAAGGTGATCGAACCCCTGCGCGCAATTTCTCCGCTGAAACCGGAGCGCCTCGGCGACCTTGATATGGAGATCGTCCGCGAGCTTGCCGGCGGCATGTATTTTGGGGTGCGCGGCAACGTGAAAGAAAACGGCGTCGAGCGCGCCTTCGACACCGAATCCTATTCGACGCCCGAAATCGAGCGCATCGCCGCTTTCGCCTTCGCCCGCGCCGAAGCCCGTTCGCGCCGGCTTTGCTCGGTGGACAAACACAACGTCCTCACCAGTTCACAACTCTGGCGCCGCACCGTCTCCGCGATGGGCACGGTTTATCCCAACGTGAAGCTCGAGCACATGTACGTGGACAACGCCGCCATGCAGCTCACGCTGAAGCCCACGCAGTTCGACGTGATTCTCAGCACCAACATGTTCGGCGATATTTTGAGCGATGCCGCGGCGGCTCTCGTCGGCTCGATTGGCCTGATTCCTTCCGCCAGCTTTGGCAGCAGCGCACCGATGTTCGAGCCCATACACGGCTCCGCGCCGTCGCTCGCCGGAAAAGACATGGCCAATCCGATCGGGTCAATTCTCAGCGCCACGATGATGTTGCGGGACACATTCGGCCTCAGCCTTGAAGCGGATTGGGCCGAGCAGTCCCTCGTTCGCGTCCTCAACACCGGCGTCCGCACTGCCGATATCGCCGAACCCGGCAAGAAAACCGTCGCCTGCTCCGTCTTCAACGACATGCTCCACGATGAAATGCAGCGCACCTTCGAGCACGCCGAAAAATACGGCTGGGGCGTGTAATTTCGGGAAAGTCCGCTCCACCGGAAAGAACGGAAAATCTATTCTGCAAGGTTTTCTGGATTGCGAGATTATTTCGTCTTTACTTCGCCGGGATGGCGTAGTGCGATGCAATCACCTGCCATCGACCGCCCGGCATCAGCATCCAAACATCCGTCAGGCGGTCATGGTATTCATACGATCTGCCATTCGAGATTCCCTTTTCATGGTAAGCGCCAATTACTATCGCTACCTCACCATGGAATCGGACTTTTAGGTCGGACACCTCGGAAATCAGGACCTTATTGTCTGAATTTCCCGAATGCGCGAGGTAGCCTACCTTGCTAAACGTCAAACCTTCCTCAACAGTGATGATGAAATCGTCAGCAAGCAGGGAATCCATCAAGGCAACATCGCCTTGCTTATAAGCCTCATTCCATTTGTTTTCGAGTGCGATGATTTTGGCCGTGGCATCGGACTTTTGTTGTGGGGCGGGGGAACTCGCAGCTATGCTCACAGAAGCCAATAGCACTGCTAACATAAATGGTACTTTTCTTCTTGGGCGCATGTTCCGAATTGTCCCGCCGCCCTCTACGCGAAGCAAGTGAAAGAACAGCCGTTTTGCAGGGAAAGTTACGTTAATTCTTCCGGGCTGCAACCAACCCCTCTTGCCACTCGTTCGAATTCACTTCACAATCTCTATTCACCCATGCGCTGGCTCCGACTCCTCGGGATACTCGCTTGTTTCGCATTCCTATTTCTCTTTTGCGCCTTTTATGCACTTCGAGCCGTGGCCCGCAAGCACGCCCGCGAACTGGAAACCCGTCTGGCCACTCTTCCCGACCCGGCGGCCAATACGCCTTACCCGAAATTCTTTTTTCAGCGCGGCGTGAATTTTACCGCGGAATTTCCCGCGTTTTATGGCAACGACGCCGCAGTGGAAATGCTCCGCAAGCTGCCGGCCCACGGCATCAATTCGATCGCGCTGGTGCCCTATGGCTTCGCTTCCACAAAAGAGCCGAAAGTCCGCGGCTGGAATACCCGTTGGGAAGGCGACGCCGGAATCACGCAACTTGCGCGGATCGCGCATTCTCTTGGATTGAGGGTTTTGCTTAAGCCGCAGCTGTGGATGCGCGGCGGCAATCCCGCCGACATCAATTTCCCCAGCGCTGCTGAAAATTCCCAGTGGTTCGCGCAGTACCAGCCCTTCCTTGAGCACTATGCGCAACTCGCCGCCGCGATTCACGCCGACGTTTTTTGCGTCGGTGTCGAACTCGAAAAAATGTCTGGCAACGATGCCGCTTGGCGCAGGCTGATCGCCCGGGCCCGGGGAATTTATCCCGGGCCACTCACTTACGCGGCCAACTTTGGCGCCGAATTCGAATTGATCAAATTCTGGGACGCGCTCGATTACATCGGCATCGACGAATACTATCCGCTGCCCGACGACCTCTCGACCGCGGCCGTCGTCCAGAAAATATCCGCCGTCCAGTCGCGTTTTCAAAAGCCCGTCCTCTTCACCGAAGCCGGTTTCCCCAGCGTGGCCGACGCCAATCGTGCTCCATGGGACGAGCCGAGTCGCCCCGTCGATCTTGCAATTCAAGCCAAAAGCTACGACGCGCTGCTTTCTGCCTTCTACGAAAAGCCCTGGTTCGCCGGGGTCTACTGGTGGAAAGTCGGGACCAACGGCTATGGAGGCCCCAGCGACGCCTCCCACACCCCCTGGAACAAGCCCGCCATGCAATCCATCGACCGCTGGTATCACAGCGGCAAGCGCTGAAGAATTTGTGGCGCTACCATCCTGCCGGCCAGCGCTTGCCGGCAAGATGCCGGCGCTACCACGCCGCTGCCGCCCGTCGTTTAGGATCGGTGAAAGCACCAGGGCCGCATTTGTAGCGGCCGCCGTCCGCGGCGGGCGCCGTTTCTTCCCCAGCCAACTCGGTTGCTAGAAGTCGTTGGGGATGATAATTTTAATAATTCGCAGTTTCCCGGACGCAATGGGTTGGGGGTCTGAAACCGTAAGGTCAGCCGGGGCAATCAAGTTTTTGGAACAGCTTCTCCCGAGGGAAACCTTTTCGCTATTCTTGTGGGTTGCCCTTGCCCCAGTTTGGCCGGAATCTCTGTTCATCTGAAAAATGCAGACGCCTACTTCCAATCAGAGTCGCGGTGAATCCGGGCGTGTGCCCGGGGTAACGTATTGGCGCGTCGAGGGTTCGCTGCTGGAAATCAGCGCGCTGCGCAGTGTCGGCTTTTTCAATTGGAACAGCCAGAGTTTTCTCGAACGCTGGGTGCGCCGCGCCGGGACGCTGGCCATGGGCGTGCTTCGTCCGCCTCTCTATTTTGCCAGCCGCACTTTTGCCACCCGTCTGCTCCACAGCGTCCTAAGTGGCATCACGCGGGACCGCCTCGATCTCCTGGGCGAAGAATATTTCCAGTACGAGCTGAAGCCCAAAATGCGCCGCGAAGCCGTGGACAAGCTGATTGAGGCGGTTCGCGGCGGCGAGCGCGTGATCCTCGTCAGCCAGCTTCTGGAACACATCCTGCGCCCGATGACCGAATATTTCGGCGCCGAAGGGTTCATCGCGAACCGCCTGGAATTTCGCGACGGCGAAACCACCGGACGGCTCCGCGAACCGGTGATTCGCCCGCGCGGCCCCTTCGCCTGGCTGGCCAGCGGCTCCGCCGACGGACGCATCGCCAGGGAAACACTTCTCGCGCAACTCGGATGGAACGCGAATCCGCAGCGCCTCGATACCGCCGTGCAACCCGCGCTTCGCTCGCAGCTCCCCGCGCGGGCTTCCGTCGAACGCCTTGGCAGCACGCCGCAAGTAGCGCGCCTCTCCGTCCGCGAATCGCTCGCCGGCAAGCACCTGCTGTTGATCGGCGTCACGGGCTTCATCGGGAAGGTTTGGCTGGTGGACCTGCTCGAAAAAATCCCTGATATCGCGAAAATCACGCTGCTGATCCGCCGTAATCGCACCACTTCCGCGCAGCGGCGCTTCGAGAAAATTGTCGAAGAGTCCCCTACGCTTGATCGCCTGCAGGAAATTCACGGCGCGAATCTTGCGGCGTTCCTCCGCGATAAAATTGAAGTTGTCGAAGGTGACGTCAGCCAGCCCGGCCTCGGCCTCGACCCCGCAACGCAATCGCATCTCCATCGGTCGCTCGACGTCATCGCCAACAGCGCCGGCCTCACCGATTTCAATCCCGACCTGCGCGACGCTCTTTCCTCCAACGTCGATTCCACGCGCTACCTGCTCGATTTTCTGCGCAAATGCGACCACGCCGGCCTGATGCATCTTTCCACCTGCTACGTCGTCGGCATGCGCGACGGCCGAGTCAATGAAGAGCTCCGCGCCAATTACAATCCCGGCGGCCATCCCGACTTCGACGCCGAAAAAGAGATTGCCTCGCTCCGGGACATGGTCCAGCGGATTGAAGCGCGCGCCGAAAGCCCCGAGCTCGCGAAAGCCCTTCGCCGCCAGGCACTCGGCCGCACCGGCGATCCCACCAAAGTCGCTTCCGATGAACTCGACGCCGTCACCAAACGCAATCGCGCTCGCTGGGTTCGCAACCGGCTGGTTCGCGCCGGCATGAAGCGCGCCCAGCATCTCGGCTGGCCCAACACGTACACTTTCACGAAAAGCCTCGGCGAATCGATCCTCGCGCAGCAGGGCCGCGATCTTTCCATCGCTATCGTCCGCCCATCCATCGTCGAAAGCTCCGAACGCACGCCCTTCACCGGCTGGAACGAAGGCATCAACACTTCCGGCCCGCTCTCCTATCTTCTCGGCACCAATTTCCGGCAGCTTCCTTCGAACGAACGCAAATGCCTCGACGTCATCCCCGTGGACATGGTCACGCGTGGAATGACGCTGATCGCCGCAGCATTGGTGCAGCGCAAGCACGCGCGGCTCTATCAGCTGGCCACCTCCGCGATCAATCCCGTGAACATGGCCCGCTCGATCGAGCTCACCGGCCTCGCTCACCGCAAGCACTACAAGACGCAGCAGGGCATCGAGCACTGGCTGAAGGTAAAGTTCGAAACCATTCCCGTTTCCAAGCAGCGCTACGAGCGCCTCTCCATCCCGATGCAGAAGGCCGTCGTCTCTCGCATCAACAAAGTCGCTGCGTCGCTGAACATCAGCAAGCCCCCGCTCGCCAAAACCGAGCGCGACTTGGTTCGCGCGGAAAAGCTCATCGAGCTCTACGAACCCTTCATCCTGCACAACGAGCACGTCTTCGAATGCGAAAACGCCCGGCTGCTCTCCGCCGCGCTCCCCGCCGAAGAAAAAACGATGTTCGACTTTTCGCCGGAAACCATTGACTGGTGGGACTACTGGATTAACATCCACATACCGGCACTTCGCCGCTGGTGCTACCCCTTGATGGAGGGGAGGCCGCTGGAAGCACGCGAGCCGCGCGCTCTGAACTGGTCTGCGCCGCCGGAGGAAGCTGCTTCCGCGGCAATCCGCTGAAGCGCCGGCATCCTTCTATGGCTATTTTCCTGACAGGTTCCACCGGATATCTCGGCAGCTACCTTGTGGCGGGCCTCTTCGCGGGCCATTCCGATCGCCTGAATCTTCTGGTCCGCGCGAAAACCGGGCAGGAGGCTCGCGAACGCCTCTGGCAATCGCTGCAGCTTCATTTCACATTTCCCGAATTTCTGGAACACCTGGATTCCCGAGTGCGCATTTTTCGCGGCGATCTCACCGGCGAACGCTTTGGCCTCGAGGACGACGAGTACCGCGCGCTGGTCGATTCCACCGACTCCATCCTACATTGCGCCGCATCGCTTAACCGCAAATCCGAAAAGCAGTGCCTCAACGTCAATCTTCGCGGCTCGCTCGAAGTCATCCAGCTTGCTCGCCGCGCCCAGAATCATCACGGCCTGCGCCGTTATTCGCATGTTTCCACCGTGGCCGTCGCGGGAAAGCGCCAGAACGAGGTCGTCACAGAAGACGCTTCCATTGATTGGAACCGCTCCGACTACGACCCCTACGCCCGCACCAAAAAATTCTGCGAGCACATGGTCCACCAGCTTCTCCCGGACGTCACGCGCACGATTTTCCGTCCCGCGATCGTCCTTGGTGACTCTCGCCGCGCGGAAACTTCGCAGTTTGACATGGTGCAGGCTTTCGATACGCTCGCCCGGTTTCCCGTGCTTCCGCTGCGGCCAAACGATAAAATCGACATCGTCCCCGCGGACTACGTCGGCGCGGCCATCGTTAAAATTCACCAGATGGAAAAACCGAATTACTCCATCTATCATCTCTCTGCGGGGACCGGCGCGCAGACCTACAAGGAAATCACCGATGGGCTCGCCGAAGTCGGCGGCTGGTCCAAACCCAGATACCAGCCGTGGCTCGGCGGGCCGTTCTCGAAAACTGTGAACTGGCTGGCTTTCAGGGGCGGCGCGGTTGGCTATGGAGCTTCCTTGCTGAAAGTTTTCTGGCCGTATCTTGACTGGAACACCGTCTTTGATAATTCCCGCGTGGTGCAGGAAATGGGCGAAGCGCCCGCGAAGTTCTCGACGTATGCGTACCCGCTGCTGGAGTTCAGCCGCGCCAACCATTTCAAATATCCCGCGAAGCCCTGGCCTGCCGATGCGGCCAAAAGCGCCGCGGTAAGCGCCACAGGAGCCGGCGCATGACCGATTTTCTTCTCGTCGCCTGGGTCAGCGCCATGATCGAGCTGCGCTCGTTCGCCTGGAAGTTCGGCATCGGCAGGCGTTGGACGCCCGGCGAAAAACTCCGGCTGCTTTTTGCCGGCTACAACGGCACGCGCAATACCGGCAGCGACGTCCGCGTCCAGGAAACGCTGCGGCAGATTCGCCACGTTCTCGGCGCCGAAAATGTGGACTTCAGCGTGATGACCCAGAATTTCGACCGCACCCAGGGTTATTTCGAAGGCTCGCGCCAGGTGCATCTCCCCGATGTGTATCCGCCGTTTCTTTTCCGCGAGGTCCACGCCAATCACGGCGTGGTCGCGTGTGAAGGCTCGATGTTTAAAAGCAAATTCGCCAACGCGCTGACCACCATGATGATCGGCTCGCTCGGCCTCGCTTCCGCGGAAAATAAACTTTCAGTTGCCTATGCCGGCGACGCCGGACACATGGACGACTTGATCGAGTGGATGTGCGCGCGCTACACCCGCGAATCGCTGGTCATCACCCGCAGCCTGGAATCGCAGCAGCTTCTTTCCGGGCTTGGAGTGCCCAACGAACTGGGCGCCGACACCGCCTGGACTTTCGAGCCGCGCCCGCCCGACTATGCCCGCAACACATTGCGCAAAGCCGGCTGGGACGAAAAAACTCCCATCCTGGTGCTTTGCCCGATTCATCCATTCGTCTGGCCGGTGCGCGCCTCGCTTGCCAAATATATTGCCGCTGCCTCCACCAGCGCTTACAAGGACAGCCAGTACCGCACAGTGTATTTCTTCGAATCCGGCGCGGAGGTCGATCGCAAGTTCAATCACTACGTGGCGGGCTACGCGCAAGCCGCAAAAGCTTTTCTGCAGCGCCACAAAGTGTTTCCGATTCTTGTGGCCATGGAACGCCTCGACGCCGTCGCCTGCCGCGCCATCGAAAAAGAGATTCCCGGCACGCCGATTTTCACTTCGGACGATTACGACATGTTCGAACTCGTCTCCATCCTTCGCGCTTGCACGTATATGGTTTCATCGCGCTATCACGGCATCGTCACTTGCATGCCCGCGGGCGTCGTTTCCGCCGGCGTCACCATGGACGAGCGCATCCGCAACCTGATGCGCGAACGTGGGCACCAGCACCTGGTGCTCGATGTCGAGGATCCCGACCTCGGCCCGAAGCTCCTTGACGTCATGGAAAAACTGGTTGTTGAAGCGGATTCTATCCGCGACTCCATCGGCCGTACTGTCGTCTCCAATCTGAAATCCATGTCCCGCATGGCCATTTTCTTCGAAGACGAACTCCGCAAAACCTACCCAGAATTCCCGCTGCGCAAGGGCGTGCTGAGTTGGGAAGACAACCTGCCGCCGTTCAGCGACAATCTCCGCAGGCTCGTGGAAGAATACGATTCGTCGCCTGCTGTTTTGGCCGCGAGCCGCTGAAGCCATGTCGAATTTTCTCGAAAATACATTCGCGCAGTTGCAGCAGGCTTCCGGCCGCGTGGTCTTGCGCGAGATCCGCGGCGCCGAATTTGTCAGCGTTTCCGGCGCGGAACTTCTGGAGCAGGTCGCCCATGCTCGCGTCTATCTTCGTGCTGCCGGTCTCGAACCCGGCGATCGTTGTGCCCTACTCGGCCCCAACTCCATCCGTTGGACGGCTATTGACCTCGCGTTAATGGCCGAAGGCGTCGTCGTCGTGCCGCTCTATTCGCGCCAGGCGCCGGTCGAACTCGCCGCCATGATGAAGGACTGCACGCCGCGCCTGTTGATTGCGAGCGATGCCGCCATCGGAGAAAGCGTCGCGCAAGCGTGGCCGGAAGCTCCGCCGCGCGCCAGCTTCGACGAAGTTCTGCAAGCTGCATCTTCGCAAAAGGGAATTGCCGGCCCGCCGAATCCACGTCAGGCCGAAGACCTCGTCACCATCATCTACACTTCCGGAACTTCGGGCGAGCCAAAGGGCGTCTGCCTCAACACCAAAAATCTCGACCACATGCTTTCCTGCACTACCGGCTGGATGAACCGGCTCGAGAAAAACACCCGCGAGCCGCTCCGGGTTTTTCAATACCTTCCCTTCAATTTTGCCGCCTCCTGGATCGTTATGATGTCCTGCCTCACCCGCGAAACCGTGCTCACTCTTTCCACCGACCTTAGCAAGCTCGCCGACGAAATCCGCCTCTCCGCCCCCAATTATTTTTTCAACGTTCCCACGCTGCTGGAGCGCGTGAAGCGCAGCGTCGAAGAAAATCTTGCAAAGCGCGGCTCGCTGATCCGGTCCATCTACAAGAACGGCCGCGCCGCCTGGCAAATGCAAATCAACGGCAAATCCTCTGGCGGGCTGTGGGTCTTTGCCGCGCAAAAACTCATCTTCGGCAAAATCCGCGAACGGTTCGGGCCCAACCTTCGCGGCCTGGTCTGCGGCTCCGCTCCGCTCGCACCTGAAGCGCAGGACTTTTTCGCCATGCTCGGCATCCCCATCTGGCAGGTCTATGGCCTCACGGAAACCTGCGGCATCTGCACCATGGACGATCCACGCATTGCCTCCGAACCCGGACGCGTGGGGCAATCGGTGCCCGGCATCGAAATGAAAACCGGCGAGAACGACGAAATGCTGGTCCGAGGCCCGAATATTTTTCCCGGCTACTGGAATCGCCCCGAAGAAACCGCGCGAGTCCTTGAAAACGGATGGTTCCACACCGGCGATCAGGGCGAAGTGAATTCCCGCGGCAACTGGCGCATCAGCGGACGCATCAAGAATTTGATCATTCTCAATTCCGGGCACAATGTCGCGCCCGAACCCATCGAAGAGAAAATCGCCCAGCAACTGCCGGGCGCGCAGCAGGTGGTCATCGTCGGCAACGGCCGCGGGTATCTCTGCGCTCTCGTCACCGGCGCCGTTGAATCGAGTTTTGTTCAGTCCGCTCTCGATTCGGTCAACTCTGAACTTCCGCACTATCGCCAGGTCCGCAATTTTGCGATCCTTCAGGAAGTGTTCACCCCGGAAAACGCGCTGCTGACCGCCAACGGCAAACTGAAGCGCGACGCCATCAATCAGCGGTTCCAGCAGGAAATCGATCGAATGTACAGCAAGCAAGCCGTCGCCGCTGGAACGAACGCATGAAGAAAAAACTCGCCAATCGATTGGTGGTGAAGGAATTCCGCGGCAAGGGCCTGAGCTGGGAATGGCGGGAAGGAGTCGCCGAACTTACGCTTCATCACGAACCGCTCAACGAAATCGGCACGCTGCTCCTCGGAGAACTCGAACAATTCGTCGCCGCCATCGACGGCCTTGCTCCCATCACCAGCACCTGCATCATCGCCAGCGCCCGCCCCGGTGGCTTCAGCGTCGGCGGCGATCTGAAAGAGCTCTACAACAACGCGCTCCATCTTCCGCCCAAGAAACGCGTCGCCGGCCTGCGAAAATTCATCGAGCGCATTCACAAAGTCGCCAACGCCATCGACGCCGCGCCCTTCATCACCATCGCCGCGATTCACGGCCTATGCATGGGCGGCGGCCTCGAACTCGCGCTCCTCTGCGATCTGATCGTCGCCGATAAAATGGCGCGCTTCGGCTTTCCCGAACTCCGCCTCGGATTCATTCCCGGCTTCGGCGGCATTCCGCGTCTCCGCCGCGATGTAGGCAACAGTTTCATCCGCGATTTGCTCTTCACCGGACGAACGGTCAAAGCTGAATCCGCGCACCAGGCCGGCCTCATTACCCATCTTGCCGGCGAAGGCTACGCGCTCGAAGTCGCCCGCTCCATGGCCCGGCAAATCACCAAGTTCGATCCGGAGGCACGAGTCGCCGCCAAAAAATTTATAAAACCCATCCCGGCTAAGGAACTTCGCGAGGAAGTCGAGCTCTTCTGCAAACTCTTTAACCGGCCCGAAGTCATGGAACGCCTGCGACTCTTCGTCGAATCCGACGATCCCATGAGGCATCTCCCCGTCTCCCCCAAATCCTGAGATACCAGAACGCCGCAGGTGCGACGGTTCGTTTCGCCGGCCACGACCACATTTTCCTTCCCGGCCCGGGGATGTTAAATTGAATCTGTATGCGCACCATCGAACAAACCACGCAGGAGATCCTCGAACTCGCCACCAGGCAGTTCCAAGTCCCTCCTGGCTCCCTTGCGGCCGACGACGATTTCTACAAGAAACTTGGAATTGACAGCCTGCAAGCGCTCGAAATGCTCTCCCGGCTGGAAAATCATTTCCACATCGAACTCCCGGACTACGAAGTTCAGGGCGTCAGCGACTTCAAGACACTCGCCCAGCGGATCCAAGCGCGCCTCTGATGCTCGATTTAGAAAAATATAGCTCCGTCGGTGAAGCGCTCCGCGACTCTTTGGAGACCTGGCCCACCGAAGTCTGCCTGATCGAATCCGATCGCGGCGAAGAAAAACAGCGCCTTACCTATCGCAATTTCAAGGACAAGGCGCTCCCCCTCACGAAATCGCTGCAGGATCTCGGCATCGGCCCCGGGGACCGCGTCGCCATCATCATGACCAATCAGTCCAAGTGGCTGATCTCCGCCTATGCGATTTTTTTCTGCGGCGCCACGCTCGTTCCTCTGGACTTCAAGCTCAAGCCGGAAGAGCAGTGGCAACTCCTGAAACATTCCGGCGCAAAAGTGCTGATCACCGAATACGGCATCTGGCGCCAGCTCAGCGGTTCTCTGGTGCGTTCCGCCGCCGCGAATGTGAAAACCGTCTTGGTCACCGAGGCGCCCGACGGAGCCGACCTGGCCGGGGCCGAGCGCTGGGAAAATGTCAAAGGCGCAAACCCTCCCGTCTTCGTTCCGCAAAAACGGCAGGACATCGCCTGCATCGTCTACTCCTCCGGCACCGGCGGCGCGCCCAAGGGCTGCATGATGACGCACGAAAATTATCTTGAGCAGTGCGTCGCGCTCACTTCGCTTTACCCGTTTTGGCCGGGCGTGCGTTACCTCAGCATTCTTCCCACGAACCACGCCATCGATTTCATGGTCGGCTTCTTCGGGCCGTTCACCTGCGGCGCCGCCGTTGTGCATCTCCGCACCCTGCGCCCTGAATACGTCCGCGAAGCCTTCCCCAAATACGAAATTACCTACGTCAGTCTGGTACCGCTGGTCCTGAAGAATCTGCAGAAAGGATTGCAGGCGCGTTTCGACGCGCTTCCCGACTCCAGGCGCAAAGCCCTCGACGCCATTCGCAGCATCAATCGCGCGCTCACCAAAGACCGCCCGCGCCCCTGGCTTAGCCGCAAACTCCTCAGTGAAGTCCACGCAGGCTTCGGCGGCAAGCTCGAAGCCATCATCGTTGGCGGTGCGTTCACCGAGCCGCAAACGCTGCAATTTTTTTATGATTTGGGAATTCCCGTAGCCAACGGTTACGGACTCACCGAAGCCGGCACCGCCGTCACCGTCAACGATCTGAAGCCATTCCGGGCGGACACCGTTGGCAAGCCGCTCCCCGGCATGGAAGTCCAGATCCGCAATTCCGATAATGACGGCATCGGCGAAGTTACCGTGCGCAGCAAAACGGTGATGGCCGGTTATCTGAACGAGCCGGAGCTCACCGCGGAAACCATCGTGGACGGCTGGCTGCGCACGGGCGACATGGGCCGCTTCGATTCCAGCGGCCATTTGCAGCTTTTCGGACGCAAGAAAAACATGATCGTCACCGAGGAAGGGAAGAACGTTTACGCCGAAGATGTCGAGCAAGCGTTCGAAGGCCTGAAGGTGAAGGAATTCTGCGTGTTCGCTGCCAACTTTGTCTGGCCGCAGCGCTCCATGGTCCACGAAAAACTTCTCTTGATAATCCACCTCGAGCCAGGCCAGGCCTTCACCACCGAGCTCAAATCCGAGATTTCCGCGCGCAACGCCTGGCTCACGAATTACAAGCGCGTCCATGGCTTGGTGATCTACCAGGAAGATTTTCCGTTGACCGCCTCGCTGAAAATCAAGCGCAGCGAACTGGCCCAGCGCCTTTCCGCGCTGGATCGGGAGCAATCCATTCTGCCGATTTAAGCGCAGAACATGTAGAATGCCCAATCCGGCAAAACCGTGACCGATAAATTTCTAGCCATCGTCAATCCGGCGGCGGGCGGCGGCCGCTCCGCAAAGCTCGCCGGCACCGAACTTCGCCGCCTCAAGGACAAAGGCCTGCGCGTGGACGCGATCGCTTCCATGGCTCCGGGGCACGCTGTGCAACTTGCGCGTGAAGCTTACGACCAGGGCTATCGCCGCTTTCTCGCCGTCGGCGGCGACGGCACCGCCCACGAAATCATCAACGGCATCTTCTCCCGCGGGGGGCAGACCGAGCGCGTCGAACTCGGCTTTCTTCCGCTGGGCACCGGCAATTCCTTCTTGCGCGATTTCACCGACAAGGGCGCCGAATCTTCCCTCGAAGCGCTGCTGGCCGGACGCAAGCGCCGCGTGGATGTACTTCGTCTTTCTCACGCCTCCGGCACAATCTATTCTTTCAATCTTCTCAGCATCGGCTTCACGGCCGACGTCGGCGCACTCGCCAACCGCCGCTTCAAGGCCTTCGGACATCTCGGTTATCTTCTCGGTGTCTTTGTGCGTGTGCTGCAGCTCAAGCGCCGCGCCTTCAAGCTTCGCTGCGATGAGGAAACCGCCTGGGACGACCGCCGCTGCCTCTTTCTTACGTTTAACAACAGCAAGTTCACCGGCGGCACCATGATGATTGCGCCGACCGCCGATCCAAGCAGCGGCTACATTGAATTCGTCCGCTGGGGTCCCATCGGACGGCTCGGACTGCTGAAAATGCTGCCGCGCCTCTATGACGGCACGCACATCCAGCACCCGCTTTCCGAAACCCGCCGCGTCAAACGGGTGCAGTTTGCCCTCGACGAGCCCGTGGATGTGATGATCGACGGCGAAATCGTCACCGTCATTCTCCGCGAAATCGACGTCCTTCCCGGCGCGATGGATGTCTACGTATGAAGCGGCTCTGGGAAATCCTGGTCAGCGTATTTCTCTGGGGAATGAGCTGGCTGCACTTTCTGATCGTCGTGCCCGTCCTCATCGGGCTGGCCGTCGTGCTCGATCCGCGCAAGCACGATTATCTCCAGCGCGGCCTCTGCCGGCGCATCGCCTTTTTCTCTGGCGCAAAAGTGGTCGCCAAGCAATCGCCCGGGTTTGACCCCGCCCGGACATCAATTTTCATGGTGAATCACGTCAACCTGTTCGATCCCTTTATCCTGTACTGCGCGATTCCGCAGCTGGTCCGCGGCTGGGAACTTGAATCCCATTTCCGCATCCCGGTCTACGGCTGGCTGATGAAGCGCTTCGGCAACGTCCCCGTGCCCAGCATCCGCAGCCCCAAGGACCTGAAACGCCTTTGGCGCCTCACGCAGGAAGCGATCAACAGCGGCGTCAGCCTGATTATTTTTCCCGAAGCCAAGCGCACCCGCGACGGCCACATCAACGACTTCGAAGAAGGCGGCTTCCGGCTGGCTCAGCAATTGGGCGTGCCCATTGTTCCCGTCAGCCTGGTTGGCTCCTTCCATCATCTCCGCACCGGCCACTGGCTCCTCCGCCCCACCACTATCACCATCCACATCCACGACACCGTCGAAACCGCCGGCCTCACCAAGGAAGACATTCCCGCCTTAAAAGCACGCGTCCGCGAGGCAATCGCCCAGCCCGTCGAAGAGTCCCTTCTAAAAATGTAGGGCCCACCTTCTGAAGCGGGCCGCTCTGCGGTTCTTGATGCTTCCATGTAGCGCTGGCTGTTAAGCCAGCCTCTTGGATTTGCTTTCTCTTCACCGGCCACTGGTCGCCGGCCACCGTTCACGCGCCCTTGAACCCCGGCAGCACCCGGCCCGCGCGCGTCTCTTGCCACGTGTAAAAAATCCGGTGAATCACCGTGATCGTCGAAATCACCGCGATCACCCACAGCACCTGTGCCATGCGGTTGAACATCCCGCCGATTATGAGAAGCACCAGCCGCTCCGGCCGCTCCATGAAGCCCACTTTGCACAGCGGGATCAGAGATTCCGCTCGCGCCCGCGCGTAGCTCACCATCACCGAACCCGCCGTCGCCACGGCCGCCAGCACCACGTAGGGCGTCCGCCCGCTCACCGAGTAATACACCAGCAGTCCCATGTACAGCGCCATGTCGGCATAGCGGTCCAGCGTGGAATCGTAAAACGCACCGAATGCGGTCACGCGGTTCTGCCGCCGCGCCACCTGCCCATCCAGCATGTCCAGGAATCCCGCGATAAAGATAATGATCGCGCCGGTGCGGAAATTTCCCACCGCGAAGCTCGCCGCCGCGCCAAAATTCACCACCAGCCCCAGAAAGGTCAGCAGGTTGGGATTAATCCCCGTCGCCGCGATCGCGCCAACGATGCGCTCCAGCAGCCATTTTGAGCCGGTTCCAATTGCGCCTGTAAATGTCGCCATGTTTTAAGCCAGTCGAAATGATACTTCAGCCCGCCCCCTGAACCAAATCCCGCTATTTTTGCACTAGGGGATTCAAATAGTTTAGCATTCGTCAACCAGGCCGCTTGATTGCTCTCTCGTCAACTGACGAGCCTGAACTCCAGTGGATATCCAGCATGAACCTATAATATAGATGTAGCCGGCTACCGAACCTTTTTCATCACTCTAGGGCGGATCAGGAGACGACGCGAACCTTCGATGGAGATCCCAAACTTGAAGTCTGGCCGTGGTGCCACCCGCCGCAGATTCTGGCTGGCGATGTCCGGGTTTGCCATGGCGCTTGCGCTGATGCCGTTTTCCTATAAGGTCGAACGCCGCCTGGAGACAGCCGTTCACATCAAGGGTGGAGAATCCGAAAAAGTTGACAGGGAACTGGCGCAGCGTTTTCAGTCTCCTTACGCCCACCGCCTTGTTCTGGTGATCAGCGGTATTCCCAATCCGGATTCCGCGGAAAGCGCAGACACCCTGGGTTTCTTAGCCAGTTCCTTACGGAGCGTGCCTGGAGTGTCCGGTGTCATCTCGAGCCTGGATTGGCCGGATCCTCTCTTCACCGGCAACAATGGCGGCGCCTTGATCATCGTTGGCCTCGACCCGCACGATAAAGCAGTTGAGGCGCTGGTGCCCATACTGAGGGCAAAAGCAGACTGGATGGAAGGCCAGCTCAAGTCCAAGTATCCCAATATCAATCTGGAGATCACCGGCGAAACACCGCTGACCTTCGATCTTCGCAAGGTCAGCGCCGACGACGTCAGGCATGCCGAAGAACGAGCGATGCCGGTGACGCTTTTGCTCTTGCTGCTAGCTTTCGGAAGCCTTGTGGCCGCTCTGTTGCCGCTGGGGATTGGAATGATCTCCATCTCGATGGCGCTGGGCGCGGCTGCCCTGCTCGCGCACTATCTGCGCCTGTCGATTCTGGTGCAAAATCTGGCGACGATGCTCGGCCTCGGCTTGGGCATCGACTATGCATTGCTGATCGTGAGCCGATTCCGCGAAGCCTTGGCCGAAGGCTATGATCCCGGCCGGGCTGCCGATATTGCCGCCGTGCAAGCGGGGAAGACCTTGCTGATTTCGGCCACGACCGTGGCGATCGGATTTTCCGCGCTGTTAACCGTGCCGATCAGCGAATTGCGCTCCATCGGAATTACCGGCCTGCTGGTCACCCTCCTGAGCGTAATGCTCTGCACATTCATCCTGCCCTGGGTGCTTGGCCTGCTCGGCCATCGCATTAATGCCGCCAGAGTGCGCATTCCAGCCAAAAAAATCGAAACGCCGGAAAGCCAATGCGCGGCGAGCGAACGCTGGGTGCGGTGGGGCTGCATCATCACGGGCCGACCATGGACAGCACTGCTCATCGCCGGGGTTCCGCTGCTGATTCTTGCCTTCCAGGCGCAAAGAATCTCTCCGGGGATTCCGGACAAAGATTCGCTCCCCGCCGCAGCCGAGTCCGTGCGAGCACTGCGCACGCTGCAAGGCATGGGGCGGTCGGGCATTGTGCAGTCCCTCCGGGTCATCCTGGAATTGCCGCCGCAGTCGCAGCCGCTCTCGCCCGCCGGCTGGCTGGCGGTCAGCCGTCTGACGGAACACTTCCAGCGCGATTCCAGGGCGGAGGAGGTCTTATCTCTTCCAACTCTCACGGGAATGTCCGAATCGATGGATGCTCTCAATGATGTGCCGCAGGCAATCCGTGAGAGTTTCCTTCGCAGCGATGGCCACGCAACGTTGATTGAGTTGCTGCCCACCGCCACGCTTACCCCCAACGAACAGATACGCTGGGTGCGGGAGGTTCGTTCCTCGGATGTCGCGGCGATAACCGGCGTGCCGGGCGCGGCGTTGCGCGTCGGCGGAATAGCCGCACTGGACGCGGATTACGACTCTGTCGTAAAAGCGCGGCTGAAGAGTGTGATCCTCGGAGTTGTATTGGGGAGTTTGCTGGCGCTGCTGATCGGGTTGCGTTCGGTGTTTGCGGCGGTCAAAGCGATTTTGCTGAATCTGCTCTCGGTTGGCGCATCTTTCGGCGCGTTGGTTCTTGTTTTTCAGGAAGGCCATGGCAGCAAACTCTTTGGACTCGACGGACCGACTGGCACCGTCTATCCGATCGTGCCGATTCTTTCGTTCGCCATTGTCTTTGGACTAAGCATGGACTACGAGGTTTTTCTAGTCGCCCGGGTCTTGGAAGAACGCCGGCGCGGCTTGTGCGAAAGATCGGCGGTGGTCGAGGGCCTGGCCCGTACGGCCGGGCTCATCACCAGCGCAGCGGCAATCATGATTGCCGTATTCACCGCATTCACCGTGGGAGGCTTTCTCGTTGTCCAGATGCTCGGCTTTACGCTGGCCGTGGCGGTGTTCATTGATGCAACCGTGGTGCGGATGGTCGTCGGGCCGGCGCTGCTGAAACTTGCGGGTGACTGGAATTGGTGGCCCTTGGGCTTGTATGGGGCTCCTGCAGCCTCTGAAAAAAAGGTTACTTCCTGACGGCTTTGACTGCGGATATTTCGGTCACAGCGCAGATGCGGTTCGATTCAGTTCGCTTTCACGCCTTGCGCGCTGAACGGGCCGACCTCAAAATCCTTGGCTCCCAGCTTTGCCTTCCCCGAACCCCCTTCAATTACCATCATGGAAGAACCGGGCTTGCCCTGAACCTTCGCCTCGACTTGCGTCGCGGACCAAACGCCCCCGACCTGCCGCAAGCCAAAGTAAAGGAATTCCTTCTGCTGTCCCGTGCCGCGAATCGTCTTCACCACATGCACGGGGAACAAAATCCCGCGGTCAATCCAGGTTGTTACGGAATCGTAGTAAGTCTTGTCTTGAGGGCCGGGCTTGCTCTTCAGAACCAAACAATCCCGCGCGCCGAATTTCTCCGGCGGCAGGGCTTCCTGGTTCTTCCAGAAAAACTGGTTCTCCACCATGTCTTCAATGGTGAAGTCTGTTCCCACCAGGGGGTCGTTCCACCGTTCGAACGGTAAGGCCCGGGCGGACTTCTCGCCCGGAAGTGCGGCCTCGATGGTCACGTGCCCGGCGGCGTTCATCCGCAAGAGAAGGATGGTCTTCTCCGCGCCAGGCCCCGAGATTTCGCAGAGCAAGCGCAGCCCGTCCGGAAACCAATGACCCTTGGCGACAAACTTGTAATTTGTGCGCTTGCCGCTGGCTTCCACACGTGTGAGCCGCCCGGTCATCCGGTAGTCCAGAGTTTCAATGCGCTGGCGCGAACCAGCCAGCGCTGGGTTCTGGTCAGGATCACCCGCAAAGGCCAGCGATGGCTGCAACAGAAAGAAGAGTAGGAGGTACGCGAGGGACACTTGAATCGTCCCAGGATGCCGCCGAACCTTGCGGCTGAGAGAACGCAATACGACACGGTGCAGGAAGGTCATACCTTTATGTATACAGACAAAGTCCATTTAGCGCTATCCACGGCGATGGACGAGTCGCTTTTCAGGATCTAGCGCTCTTCACTCAACGCACAGGAAGGGCTACCTTGAAGCTACCTCCGAGCCCGATTCCCTGATGGCATGATCGTCCAGTGCTTCCACCGTATTGGCAATATCTTCTTCCGTTGTACGCGGATTGATGGTGCACAGGCGCAACACGGTCTGGCCGCGAAGCTCCGTGGTCAGCACCAGCGCGAACCCTTGCTCCAGCATTCGCGCCGCAATCGCGCGGTTCAGCGTGTCGATTCCCCGCGCACTTTGCGGAGCGCCATCCCGCTGGCTCTGCGGGGCGTAGCGAAACGTCACCACTGCCATCTGCGCGTTTGACGTGATTTCCCAGTTGCGGCGCGCTCGCAATTCTTTCTCCGCGTACTCGGCCAGAAAAAATGTCCGCTCCAGTGCCGCGGCAAAGGCATCCGCGCCGAAGACCTGCAGCGACATCCACAGCTTCAGCGCGCGAAACGGACGCGTCAGCTCCGGCGAATAATCCCACAAGTTCACCTCTTCTGCGCCGCCGCGCGCATCCTGCAAGTATTCCGCTTCATCCTCTCGCACATGAAACGCGTGCCGCAGCGTTGCGCGGTTCCGCACCATCAATAGCGCGCAATCAAACGGCTGGAACAACCATTTATGCGGGTCCAGCGTGAACGAATCCGCCTGCTCGATCCCGCGCAGCAACTCTCGCCCACGGGCGCAAAACAGCGCCCCGGCTCCATACGCCCCGTCCGCGTGCAGCCAAACTTTCTCCTCGGCACAAATCGCCGCTAACTCCGCCATCGGATCGATCGCGCCCGTATTCGTCGTCCCGGCGTTCGCAATCACGCAAAATGGCGCCAGCCCCGCGGCGCGATCGCCGCGTATCGCTTCCCGCATCGCCTCCGGCTTCACGCGAAACGCCGCATCCGAATCCAGCCGCCGGAATTGATTTTTCTGCCAGCCCAAAATCCGCATCGCGCGCAAAAGCGAGGAATGCGTCTGGTCCGACCCGTACACCACCGCCCGCGAAAATTCCTCCGGCTTCAGCAGCGCATCCCGCGCCGTCACCAGCGCCGAGAGATTTGCCAGCGACCCGCCGCTCAAGAAGATTCCGCCCGCCGTCTCCGGATACCCCGCCAGCTTCCGGATCCAGTCCAGCGTCACCAATTCCACCATCGCCGGCCCCGAGCCCTCCAGCCAGCTCCCCGCAAAAATGTTGTACCCCGCGCGCAAAAAATCCGCATACGCGCCGACCAGGTTGCTTGGCCCCGGCACAAACGCAAAAAAACGCGGATGCGTCTCGTGGTTCGTGCTCGAGAAAACTCTGTTTTCGATCCGCTCCAGCACCGCCAGTGGATCGCTCCCCTGCGCTGGCAACTCCTCCCAAATCGCGACGCGCAACGCCGCCGCGCTCTCCACCTTCACCACCGGCAGCGACGCCACCCGCGCCTGATACTCAACCAAGCGCTCCACCAGCGCGTGCCCCAATTCCCGCGCCTTTTCCTGCGAAAGCTCCAGCGATGCATCCCCATTTTTCATACAGGCCATATTAGCAGCAGAGCGCCGGGTTTACGGGTTGACGTCGCCGCATCCAGTTCGTAAATTGTTTGTACCGCAGGGGGCACATGAAATCATTCGATCCCGCACGCCGCGATTTTCTTCAACTCCTCGGCGGCACCGCCAGCGCAGCCTGGCTTGCCGCCAACTGGCCCGCGGTCGTATCCGCCGCCGAACACGCTCATCAGGCCGCAAAGTCCGTTCATCCCGCGCTCGAAGTCTTCACCGCCGAACAAGCCCGCGAAGTCGAAGCTCTCGCCGCCTGCATCATCCCCTCCGATGCAACCGGCGGCGCGCGCGAAGCTGGCGTCGTCTACTTCATTGACCGCGCCCTGAAAACTTTCTTCAGCGAAGCGTTGCCGGTCTATCAAAAGGGCCTCGAAACTCTGCAGAAATCCACCACCGATCTTTTCCCCGGCGTGCCCCGCTTCTCCGCCGCCAGCGAAGAACAAAAACTGAAAATTTTCTCGCTGATCGTTGCCGAGTCCGAGCGGCCGGAAGCCGGCGCTCGCCGCCTGGCTCCCGGCGCCTCTCCCGATTTCTTCCAGACTCTTCGCGTCCACACTATTTTTGGATTTCTGGTCGACCCGGAGGGCGGGGGCAATCGCGACTTCGTCGGATGGAAAGCCATCGGCCGCGATCCATCCCACGGATTTTCCGCGCCGTTCGGTTTCTACGACAAGGACTATCCCGGCTGGCAGGCCGCGTCCGGCGAAACGGAGAAAAAATGAGCCGGCCCATGGTCACCTACAAACCCTCCGACGAAGTGGATTTCGTCATCGTTGGTTCCGGCGCGGCCGGCGGCGTCCTGGCGAAAGAACTCTCCACCAACGGCTTCCGCGTCGTGGTCCTCGAGCAGGGCGAGTATCTCCGCGAAAACGATTTCACCCACGACGAGACCAAGGTCTTCCTTCAAAACCTGCTCACCAATAAGGTCAACACCCATCCCATCACCTTTCGCAAATCCGCGGACGAAACCGCACGCAAACAGCAGGCCGTTCTTTACGGCAGTTGCGTCGGCGGCAGCAGCGTCCACTTCACCGCCAACTTCTGGCGCTTCCACGAAATCGATTTTAAGGAACATAGCAAGGTCGGCGACATTCCCGGCGCCAACTTCGCCGACTGGCCGATCTCTTACGCGGAACTCGAACCTTACTACACGAAAGTTGAATGGGAAATTGGCGTCTCCGGCCTGGCCGGCTCCAGTCCGTTCGATCCGCCGCGTTCCAAGCCCTATCCCATGCCGCCGCTTCCGGTGAAGGGCAACGGCGTCATCTTCGAACGCGCCTGCCGCAAGCTCGGCTATCACGCGTATCCCGCGCCGATGGCGATTCTCTCCAAGCCTCGCGCCGGCCGCGCCGCGTGCATGAATTGCGGCTTCTGCCTGGGCTTCGGCTGCGAAGTCGGCGCGAAGTCTACCTCGCTCTCCAGTGTGATTCCCATGGCCGAAAAAACCGGCCGTTGTGAAATTCGTCCCAACTGTTACGTCAGCCGCATTGAGACGGACAAGAACGGCCGCGTGATCGGCGCCGCCTATTTCGACGCCAAGCGCAACACCCAACTGCAAAAAGCCAAAGCCGTCATTCTTGCCGCTAACGGCGCCGAAACCCCGCGCCTTCTCCTGCTCTCGGCATCGAATCAATTTCCCGCCGGGCTTGCCAATTCCAGCGGCTACGTGGGCAAGAATTTCATGCCCAATAGCAGCGCCCTTGCTTACGGCGTCTTCGACGAGCAGCTCAACGATTACAAGGGCCCCGCCGTCAGCCGCATCATGCAGGATTTCTACGAACTCGATCCCAAGCTCGGCCTTTACGGCGGCGGCGGGCTGGACGCCCGTTTCGATTTCACGCCCGTCAGCTTCGCGTTAAACGGCCTTCCTCCGGACACCCCGAAATGGGGCGCAGGATTCAAGGAAGCGCTCGCTCACAATTTCACGCGCACGATGCAGATTTTCTGCCACGGCAGTTCGCTCCCGGTTGAGTCCAACAGCTTCTCTCTCGATCCCGACGTGAAGGACGCCTGGGGGCTTCCCGCGCTGCGCATGACCTTCCGCGATCACCCGAACGACCTGAAAATGATGGAGTGGATGCGAGCGCGGGCCATGGAAATTCTTGACGCCGCGGGCGCAAAAACCAAGTGGAGCTTCCCGGTGCAGGAACAGCAGTTCGCCGTGCACCTGCTCGGCACCTGCCGCATGGGCGATGATCCCAAAAAATCCGTAATCAACTCCGACCATCGCACCCACGACGTCAAAAACCTTTTCCTCTGCGACGGCAGCAGCCTGGTCACTTCCGGCCGCGGCCAACCCACCATGACCATTCAGGCGCTCGCCTATCGCGCCTCCGATCGCATCACCGCCCTCGCCAAGCGTGGCGAAATCTCCGCCTAACCCGGGAGCGCCGATCTCCCGATCGGCCGCTCTTGCTTTTGTAGGGCCCGCCTTCCGAGGCCGGCCGCTCCTCAATTCGTGGTTGCCACTATCCAGAGCTTCGAAACTCCGGCACAATTATTCCCTGCACAATTCACTCGAGATCCAAAAATGATTCCCATTTTCTCCCTGCGATTTTGCCGGATCGCGATTCTTCTCACCGCATTGTTTGCAATCTCGTTCATCGCCCCAGCCCAGCAACCCCCTGCCCCCAAAACCGCCGCCCAACAGTTCAAAAACATTCAAGTCCTAAAAGACATCCCCGCCGACCAGCTGATTCCCACCATGCAATACATCTCCGGAGCGCTCGGCGTCGATTGCGAGTTCTGCCACGTCGAACACGACCGGGATAAGGACGACAAAAAAGAAAAGCAGACCGCGCGAAAAATGATCGAGATGGAACTTGCCATCAACAAGTTCCATTTCAAGAACGAAATTGAGGTCACCTGCTACACCTGCCATCGCGGTTCGCCGCATCCCATTGGCACCCCCATCCTTACTCCCAATGCCGCGGTCCTGCCGGGGCACGGGCACCACGAAGTCAGCGCCCAGGAATACCTGCCAACCGCCGATCAGATCCTGGACAAATACCTCGCTGCAGCCGGCGGCGCCGAAGCTCTTCACAAAATCAAGACGCGCGTGCAAAAGGGAACCGTCGACACTGGCGGTGAGCAATATCCGATCGAAATCTATTCCGAGGGCCCAGAAAAACGGCTGTCCATTTCCCACGCTTCCTTTGGAGAAAGCGTCACCGCGTTTAATGGGCAGGCCGGCTGGCTTAGCACCGCGCGCGGCGTACATCCAATGAACGCCGGCGAACGCCAGTCTGCCCGCATTGACGCGCAGATTTATTTCCCGGCCCGCATCCGCGAACTCTACCAGGACTTCAAAGTTCTGCCAGGCGAAACCCTCGAGGGCCGCGCCACGTTTTTGGTCACCGCCACCGGCACTTCCGCTCCCCCGCTGCGGCTATTCTTCGACCAGCAATCCGGCCTGCTCCTCCGTATGGTCCGCTACACGGAGACTCCGCTCGGCCGTAATCCCGCTCAAGTCGACTACGCCGATTACCGTGATGCCGGCGGCCTCAAAATCCCCTATCAATGGACGCTCACCCGCACCAACGGCAGCTTCACCATCCGCATCGCCTCTGTCCAGCAAAACGTCCCCATCGACGAAAAACTTTTCGTCATGCCCGCAACCCCCGAAACTCCCCATCCTTAATTGTCCTTGTCCATCGTTGTCTTTCCACCTGCACACCAATCCCCAATAAATTGTCATCCTGAGGGCCGCGCATTTTGCGGCCCAAAGGACCTCAACCTAAACGATGAGCAAGAATGTGAATTGGAAGACCTTCGGCCCTGTGGGGCGGCTTCCCGCTAAAATCTGAAAATCAACCCACCCACAAAATTTCCCCGGTTCAGAAAATTCGCTACCTTAGCGTTGTAACAAAACCCGAACGGGTCGCAATACACTCCGTAGGAAGAACTCCCATAGGTCGGGAGATACCGGATATCCCCCCGCAGCCCGAAATGGCGGCTCAAATAATATTTTACTCCGCCACCCAGACTGTAGCTGAACTCCGTCCGGTTCGGATTTCCGCCGCCATTCGAATCGTGAGTGAAGCCCACGCTCGCCGCCACGTAAGGACGCAGCCGGTAATTGCTGTCGCGGAAGGTGTACTGAAACCCAAACTGGTATTGATCGATGTCGGAATTGTATGCCTTGAAGTAGGTTCCATCGATTATCTGCCGCGCGCTGTACGAAGTATTGTTGCGGTCCCACATGAATTCGGTCTGGAAATTTTCCGTCACGTTATAGCCCAAAAAGGTTCCGTACGAGGTGGCCTCATTCGCGCGCAGCTTGTCGATCGGATTGGTGATCGGGCCGGTGGAACTCAGGTTCACCGGATAAGACCCGCTCGTCTCGTAGCCCACGAATGGGGAAACTTCGAAACGTCCCTGTGCGCGGGTGGCAACGCTACCCAACAGAGAAAACGCCAGCAGCCCAAAACAAATCTTCCGATAGTTCATAATGATGCCGCTCCTTGAAATAAATTGCCCCGGCCCCCCGCGCCACCAAAACAAAAAGGTGCTTTCGATGATCAGGTCGGGTGAAACCACACGCCTGATCTCCGGAAGCCATTTTTCCGGTGGGGTGCGGCGGGTCATACTGCTCCCCAACGGGCCTTTAACTCCCTGGTACTAACCCCGAACCAGACGTGAAGTTTCGCGGAGGGCCGCCGGTACTTTTATCCCATGTCTTTTGTTTGGAATCACTTGCTCTGGAGATGAGTTGTCTCTGAGGGTGGCAGTCAGCCTCTGAATGTGTCTAATTGACGATTTGGTTTCCCGCCCCGCTCGCGAGCCGAATGCCGCGCTATTCGTGCTTCTTTTCGCCCGCTTCCGCGCCTTTCGCTCCCTCGGATTTTCCTGCCTCATGCCCGCCCTTTGCCTCGCCGCCGGCGCCTTCTTCTCCGTGGCTTGCTTCTCCACCCTCGCTCTCGGGCCCCGGTTTTTTCTCCAGATACTGCACGATCAGGGAGATTCGCCGGTTCGATGGATCTTGCGGCGCATCCGGTTTTCGCAATCTCTGGTCCGCAAATCCGCGCACCTGGGTCACCTGGTCTTCTCGGATTCCGTTCAGCTGCATCAGCCGCCGCGCCGCATTTGCCCGGTCCGCAGAGAGTTCCCAGTTTCCATACGCCGCTCCCGCCCGGTACTGGTGTGAATCCGTGTGCCCTTCCATCGCGAGATGATTCGGCAGCTTGCCCAGTTCCTGCGCCAGCATTTTCAGCAGGTCGCTTCCGTCGCCGCTCATGTGCGCGCTGCCGCTTTCGAAAAATGTGCCTACCGCGGATTCCGTCAATTCAATCCGCAGCCCTTCGTTGGTAACCGTCATGTCTATATGATTTTCCAGCTTGTCGAATTTCGGCACCTCGCGGATCGATTTCTGCAGTTGCTCCTTCAACTGCTCCATGTTGTCCTTGTTCACCACGAAGTTTTCGCCCGCGCCTCGCATGTCCGTGCCGACCATCTTCGAGGTCCCCGTCGGGTCCTTGAAGTATCCACCCACCGCTTTCTGCACCTTCACGCTACTGTTCAGCAGCCACAGCACGATAAACAAGGCCATCATCGCGGTCACAAAATCCGCGTAGGCCACTTTCCAGGCGCCGCCGTGATGGCCACCGTGGCTCACTTTTTTCTTGATAATGATTGGCGGAGGTCCGGGCATGGATTCGCCTATTTCGCGGGAGCAGCCTCGCCGCCCCCCTTGATGTATTTCTCCACTTCCTGGAACGACGGCCGCACACTTCCCGGAATCGCCCTCCGCCCGAACTCCACCGCAACCGTCGGCGGCGATCCTTTGATAAAGCTCACGATGATTACCCGCATTACCTGGTAATACGCATGTTCCTCTTCTGTCGCCTTCAGCATATTCGCCGCTATCGGCCCCAGGAATCCGTAGCAAAGCAGAATCCCCAGAAACGTTCCCACCAGCGCCGCCGCCACCTTGTGCCCGATCTCTTCCGGCGGACCTCCCAGGGCCCCCATCGTAATCACCACGCCCAGCACCGCCGCCACAATTCCCAGCCCCGGCAGCGCGTCCGCCATCGTCGATAGCGCCGCCACCGGTTGCGCCGCATCGTGATGGTGCGTCTCCATGTCGTTCTCGATCATCTGGTCCACATCGAACGGCTCAATACCTCCGCCGGCCGCCATGCGAATTGTGTCGCAAACAAACGGCAGCGCGTGGTGGTCCTTCAGGAATTTCGGGTATTTCGAAAATACCGGGCTCTGTTCAGGATTGTCGCTGTCCGATTCTAGCGCCATCAACCCTTCCTTGCGCGCCCGCGAAAACAGTTCGTAAAGCATTTTCATGCTTTCCAGGTATTGCGGTTTCCCGTACTTCGAACTCCCGAACACTCCCAGGAGCCCGCCCACGATTTTTTTCAGAATGTGCAGCGGATTGGCGATCAGCACTGTGCCGATCGCCGCGCCACCGATGATCACCAGTTCCGCCGGCTGAATCAGCACCTTCAAATTGCCGTGCTCCATCAGGTAGCCGCCCACAATGGCCCCGATCACCACCACGATCCCAATGATCACGAACATGTCAAACGCGCCTCTTCGCCTGGCCGCAACTCAATGTGCAACCACGGTAATCTGGTTTCCGCCGTTGTCGGTGCTTTTGCGCATGCCATCTTCCGCGCGGCTCACCATTCCGCCCGCCGTGTCCATATCGTGCGCCGGCGTCGCTCCGATCGATATCGTCACGCTCCACGTGTCTCCCCACCAGCTTACGTGCGCGCGCTGCGCCATCTTTCGCAATCTCTCTCCCACTCTCGCCACGTCGCTCTCGTTGCATTCGGTCAGAATCGCCAGGAATTCCTGCTCCAGCCAACGGCCCAGAAAGTCCGTCGGCCGCAACGCGCTCTCCAGCGTCTGCGCCACCACGTGCAGCGTCGCATCCACCGCTGCCTGCCCGAAGCGCTCGCGAATCTTCGCCACCCCGTCAATCGAGACGCACAACGCGCAAAACGGCACCGGGTAGACCTTGTGCAGGCTCAACGCCTCCTGCAGGTGGGCAAGAATCATGCTGTGATTCAGGATGCCTGTCCGCTGATCAACGCAGCCCGCTGCGGCCAACTTGGTATTCCGCCGGTCCGTTGAAGTCCGCGCGATCAGTTCCTCGAAAAGCTCCGCCGCTCCTTGCATCCGCCCGTCATCACCACGCAGCGGCACCGTCCGCACATGCACGCCCACCGACTGGCCGGATTTCTTCCGCAGCGACGCGCGCACGGCCACGCATTTTCCATCCCGCATCGTCTCCAGCAGCGGAATCGCGTTCCCCTCCAGCGGATTGTTCTCCGAATCCGCGTGCTCCAGAAATGCCTCCGTGCACAATCGCCCCAGCACGTCCTGCCGCAAATACCCGGTTACGCGCTCCGCTCCGTCATTCCATAAAACCACTTTGCCTTCCCGGTCGATCGCGCACACCGCCACCGGCAGCGAATCCAGCACCATCCGATAGAGTTCCTGGCTGCCCAATCCCGGCATAATTGTCCCGACACAACTCCCCAAACCTCCTAGGCACGCCAGAGTCCACAGAAATTAAGCAAATTGCTCGTTTTATTGTTTATTTCTCAGAAAGGACGCGGAAAACCTGCGGTGCCGAGTTCCAGACTGGGCTGCCAAGTTCACTTTTGGCATTCAGACCGTCCACGGCATCCCTCTCCAGCAGTTTCCGCCTTCGGCCACCCCATTCTCGAAATCCTTCAGCCGCCCGGCCTACACGGAACATTCAAGGGAAGATCAAAACGGATACTGCTCCAGCACTTCAGGCGGGCAGCGCAGACCGGCCAGAGCAAATGCGGAACTCGGCAAAAGCTGGGCTACCTCTTTAATCGCGGCAGGGTGGATTTGGCAATGGCCTCCGCCACCAGCGGCGCCATCACGGCGTAACCCGCTTCGTTCGGATGAACGCCGTCTCCGGACAATTCTGGTTTCAACCCGTGCTGGTCGTTAACCATTGCCGAATAATAGTCCACGTAAGCAATGTGTTCGCTCGCCGCGTACCCTTTCATCCACTGATTCAAGGCCAGGATTTTCTCGATTGGCCGTAATTCCGGCCTCCATGGAAAAGCGGCGGCGGGCAGAACCGAAGCAAGAATCGGGCGAACGCTATTCTTCTGCGCAAGATCCACCATGGACTTCAGATTATCTTCGATCGCTTCAAGAGTGGTCGGGCCTGTGTTCTCCGCAATGTCATTGGTGCCTGCCAGGATCACGACGATCTCCGGTTTCAGCGCAATGACGTCTTGCCGGAATCGAAGAAGAATCTGCGGCGTGGTCTGGCCGCTGATGCCGCGATTCACATAGGACTTGTCCTTAAAGAAAACGGAAAGATTCCAGGACTCCGTGATGGAGTCCCCCAGGAACACTACCCGCGATTCGCTTTGCGCCGGAAGTCCCAGTTTTTCGTTCGCCTCGCGATACTTGGCAGGTTGGGCCAGTCCCGCGCTCGCGATTCCAGCGCTTGCAGTCCGCGTTTCAGGGCTTCGCAGGGATCGGCGGGTTGCTGCGCGGCCACGACGTGCAGCAAAAAGATGTTCGATAGAAAAAACAAGGTAATTTTTATCATGCGGCGTAACACCTCGTGTTGGATCACTCGAGTGACGCAAAAAATCGAGGGGAGTGGGATCGCCCTCAGGCTCTAACTCATCGAGATTCTACGCTGTTTTCCCCTGCCCGCAGGTCTCCGGTAGGAATTTCCACCCAATGCTATGATTAGTCCGCCACACCACTGGGGGCGCTTTCGCTATGAATCTTTCCTGGCTTAGAGACCGGGCTCTTCTCATCTTCTGTTTAGTTGCATTCTGTGCACTATTGGAGCCCGCCGCCGCTCCCCGCCGTCACCCACATGACCCCGCGACGCCTTCCTCCAATCGCCCGTGGATGAACCTGAACCTTTCTCCGGACGAACGCGCGGAATTGGTGCTGAAAGAGATGACCCTCGACGAGAAAATCGAACTGATTCACGGCAACGGAATGCCGGGATGGGGCGAACCCCGGCCGAATGCATACCTCGGCAACGGCGGCGCCGGATTTGTCCTGGGAGTCCCACGCCTGGGTATTCCGATGATTCAAATGAGCGACGCCGCTTACGGAGTTCGCGCCAGCGCTCAGAATGGACGTTACTCCACAGCCCTGCCCTCCAACATCGCGTCCGCCTCCAGTTGGGATCCACTGTCCGCCTGCGAATACGGCGCGCTGATCGGCCGCGAGTTGCGCGCGCAAGGCTACAACATGACTTTGGGCGGCGGCGTGAATCTGACGCGCGAGCCACGCAATGGCCGCACCTTCGAATACATGGGTGAAGATCCCATTCTTGCCGGAACCCTTGTCGGGAATCGGATGAAGTGTGAACAGGCGCAGCACGTAATGGGCGACATCAAGCATTTCGCAATAAACGATCAGGAATCGGGGCGCAAGGAAGTGAATTCCGTGATCAGCAGACGCGCCATGCGGGAATCCGATCTGTTCGCATTCCAATTGGGGATCTCCATCGCTCAACCCGCAGCCGTCATGTGCTCCTACAACGCGGTCAATGGAGCCTATGCCTGCGAGAACAAATACCTGCTCACCGATGTGCTCCGGAAAGATTGGAAATTCAAAGGCTTTGTGGTTTCAGACTGGGGTGCGACGTTCGGCATGCTGAAGGCTTCCGCCGCGGGACTCGACCAGGAGCAACCCGAGGATAACTTCTACGGCGCCTCGTATAAGCAAGCCGTGGAGTCCGGCAAAATCCCGCTGGCAGAGCTGGACGAACATGTCCGCCGCGTACTTCGCTCCGAATTCGCAAGCGGCATCGTTGATTTTCCTGTCCAGAAAAGCGTCGTGGACGTGCAGGCCGGCTTGGAGATTTCCCGCCACATCGCGGAGCAGAGCATCGTTCTGCTGAAAAATGAAAAGGAAATTTTGCCGCTGGATTCCGGCAAGGTTCGTTCGATCGCGGTCATTGGCCCCCATGCCGACACCGGTATGATTTCCGGGGGAGGTTCCGCACAGGTGGACCCGCCAGGAAGCAAGGAACCTAAATGGCAAAGCCAAGTATGGTTTCCCACTTCTCCGTTGCAGGCCATTCGCGCAAAGCACGCAAACCTGCGTGTGGAATTCGATTCTGGCGCGAACCCCGCTTCCGCCGCGGAACTCGCGGGTAAATCGGATGTCGCGCTGGTCTTTGCTTACCAGTGGATGAGCGAAGAGATGGATTTGCCGAATCTCTCGCTTCCGGAAAACCAGGATGCCTTGATCGAAAAGGTGGCCCAGGCCAATCCCCACACCATCGTTATTCTGGAAACCGGTTCCGCGGTTACCATGCCATGGATCAATAAAGTCGCCGGAGTCGTGGAAGCCTGGTATGCCGGCAGCAAAGGGGCGGATGCTGTCGCCGACATACTTTTTGGCGACGTGAATCCCAGCGCCAAGTTGCCCATCACTTTTCCGCTCGACGTTGCCGATCTTCCGCATCCCCGCCTGGTGAAACCGCCCTCGGACGGCGTCGGTCTTGCCGCGGTCATGAAAACCGGCGAGCCGAAGCCAACTTTTGCCGTTCAGTACGACGAAGGCCTGAAGGTTGGCTACAAATGGTATGACGCGGAAAAGAAAGAAGTGCTGTTCCCATTCGGCTTCGGCCTGTCGTACACGAAGTTTGAGTACACCGCGCTGCAGGTCCGCCCCGGCAACGGCGCGACCCTGAGTTTCACCGTAAAAAATTCCGGCAGCCGGACAGGCGTGGAGATTGCCGAAGCTTACGCCGCGTTGCCCGCTGCTTCCGGTGAACCTCCGAAGCGCCTTGTCGGGTGGAGCAGGGTGGAATTGAAGCCCGGCGAGTCAAAGCAGGTGAGCCTGGTAATTCCCAGAGAGTATCTCTCCGTATTCGACGAAAACTCCGATTCCTGGAAGTTGTTGCCCGGCGACTATTCCTTTCAGGTCGGCGCATCCTCCCGGAATCTTCCACTGCAGGCGAAGCTGAATTTGAACTGACGCAACGGTCTACAAACTGTTAAGCCCCCGGCACAGCGCCGTGTTTTAATCCGTGCGGTCGAGTGGCCTTGGTCGCCGCTTTTTCGCGCAACACCCGACTGACAGGCTCCGCGGCGAGAAAGGATTCGCGAAGTGGTTCGCCTGGCTCGAAGGAATCGGCGATCCGGAGGATGCAGGATTCAGCGCGATCGCGCAATGTTTCCGCGGCCTTCAGTTCTTTTGCCTCCCGGAAAACCTGCGAGGCGGTCGCAAATATCTGCCAAGCCGCGCCCTGGAGTTCGGAGCCATCTATGATGGCCAATCCTCGCTCGATCGACTCCCGCGCTCCCGGCAAGTCGCGTTCTGCCATCTCCACTCTCGCCTGCAGTTCCCACGCCAGCGCCCGCAGATGCGGGTCGCTAGTGGACAGCACGGATTTCAGAAAATCGTCAGCCGCCGTGCGTGCGTTTAAGATATTTCCGGAGAGGAGCCAGGTTTTGCTCAGTTCAAACTGTGCCGTCATCCTCCACTCCTGATGCATGAAAAATTTCGTGTGCTCATCCAGTTTCTGCACGTGCCGGAAATGTTCAACCGCTTCGGAGTAATTCTCCCGCTGGAGCGCCAGATTTCCGGCGGCTATCTCGTCAATCGCGTAGTATTGCGCGTCCGGAAATTCTCCTCCTCCGAATTTACGGACGGCCTGGCAAATCTGCCTGGCACCCGCAAAGTCGAATGCGATTGAGCAAAGCATGGCTTCGCGCAGAGTAAGCAGCCAGTACAACGACAAATTCTCCTCCGGAGACGCTCTGCCGGATTTGGTTATCCGCAAGACTGTCCCAAGTTGTCCCGTGCGGAAAAGGATGATTATTTTTGCGCTCAGCGCCCCAAAGTGCGCCAGGAAATTCACGATTTGCCCCACCCCGGATGCGCTGGCTTCCGATACGCTGCGCTCGCATAAATCCAAGGCTTCTGCGTACTTCCCTCTAAGCATCAAAACGTGCGCGTAGACCACTCGCTGGTAGGGATCCAGGTCGGAAGGATACATAGAGAGCAGAGTTTCATAAGCGGACTTGCACAAATCGGCATTCGCTTCGGTCCAGGAGTCAAACACCAGGCGAAAACCCGTGGCCAGCATCTGCATCAGCGCTAAACGAGGCGGATCGTTATAGCTCATGCTGATCCTCAGGGCCTCATCCAATGCCGCTACACCTTGTTCGGGGTCAATAAATCCCAGTGGATACATCGCGGAGCTTAACGCGTGGACTTGAGCCGATTTTAGGCCGGCTTCCTGCGCCTGGGCCGCTGCGGCTGCATACATCTGGGCGGACTCAGCCAGGGCGCCCAGTGCGAAATGAGCATCGCCCATATACCCGAGGATTCGCACCTCAATTTCGGCGCGCACCTTGGGCGGAAGTTTCAGCACCAGTTCGCGCGCATGCTGCAGGATCTCCAGGCAATCACGATACGCGAACCGCCCCACTGCATTTTCCACCGCAACCAGTAGATAATTCACCGCCTGCTCAAAGTCTCGGCCACCTTCGAAATGCACCGCAAGTTCGGTTGCCAATTCCAGCTCGCAAGGGTCGCAAAAGGATTTCAGCCTTTGCGCCAATAACAGGTGCAGCTTCGAACGTGCGCCCTCGGACAACCGCCCATAGAGAACTTCCCGGTACAGGGAATGCCGGAATTCATAGTGGCCGGAAATCTCGCCGTTGGCTTGTTCCTTGATTCCTAAACTCTTGATGAACTGAAGCCGTGCGGCCAGCCCTTCACAAACATCTTCCATCTCGCCGGGATCAATTTCCGCCGCGGTGCTGACGGCCCACGCGGAAAACCGTTCTCCGGCGACGCTCGCGCTCCTTAATACTCGCTGCTCCACCGCGCTCAACTGCTGGAATTGCGCGTCAATCAATTCATTCAGGGTCTCTGGAACGCTTTGCGCGACAGTTTCCATCGGCGCCGCAAGCGCCCATTTCCCGTCAACCTGCGCAACCAATCCCTTCTTCACGATATCCTGCAGGATGGTCACCATGAACAGCGCGTTGCCGCCCGAACGCCGGTAGATCAGGCTGGCAAATCCTGCCGGAAAATTCCCATCGACGAACCTGCCGCTGATGTATTTGGCAACATCGGTCGCTTCCAGACGCTCAAGACTTACTTCATGACCCAGATTGTGGATCACCAGGTCCTGCTTCAGCGCTTTCAAAGGGCTCCGCGAAAGAATCACGTCTGCCGGTCGGTAAGTTCCCAGCAGCAGCAACTTTGCCGGCCCACGGCGCCGTGCCAGCGCCGAAATAAAATCCAGCGTCGAGGGATCGACCCAGTGCAGATCTTCCAGAACCATCACCAACGGATCCTGCTCCGTCAACGCCTCCAGGGCTTCGCAAATTTCGCGCACCATTCGCTCGCGCGTAGCGCCAAGAATTTCGTTTTGCAGCGCCTCTCGCTGTTCGGATCTAATGAGGGAAGGGAACTGAATCAGCCACGTGGGGGCCTGCTTCGCCAGGACTGGAACCACCCGCTCGCCGGACAGATCGCGCACCCATTGCCCAAGCGCTTCCAGCACGGGATAATAAGCTTCCTTACCGCCGAATCCCTCCACGCACTGACCGCGAATCACTCGCAAATTGGAATAGCGGCTGGCCGTTCGTTGAAATTCCTCGACTAGTGTTGTTTTTCCAATTCCCGCCTCTCCCGTGATGAAGATCACCTGCCGCTGGGCCTTCAGGGCCTCACCCAGAAAGAAATCAAGCTGAGCCTTGGCGGCTTCGCGGCCCACTATCTTTGATGTTTCAATGCCGCACCCGTCCGAGGGCTTCCTGGCATCCACCTCGGTTACCGGCGCGACGAACCGATATCCCCTCCTTGGAAATGTCTCTATGAATTCGGGCTTCTCGTGCCGGTCTCCCAAAGCCTTCCGGATGCCCAAAATATATTTCTTGATGACCTCGGGATTTACGTAGGTATCCGGCCAGAGGGCTTCGAGGATTTCCTCTTGCGTTACCAACCGATCGGCATGCTCCACCAGATAGCGAAGCACATCAAAGGCCTTCGGGGTCAGCGCCACACGGTCTTCCCCGTTCCACAAGCAGCGGTTAACGGCGTCGAGCCGGAAGGAATGGAATTGTTTCATTGTGCGCGGCCGATTTGCTTCCCTGGCCGGGAAGCGGTGTCGAAAGTCTACGACATTGACGGGTTATTTACATTACCCTCGACTGTGGAGGCCCGTCCCCATTTAGACGTGTGCCGGTGGAATCCTCTTCGCTGTGTCATGCCGGAAACAGGATGAAATTTCCACGCTTCGTTTGGATTCGCGAGTATCTTTCGCGCGGATCCCGTGCCAGGATCAGAAATTGTTGATGACCCAGACATTCGACTCAGTACTCGAACGCATGATGGCGAGATGTCTTCCATCGGGCGACGGATACCCCCATGCATAGTTCGCCTGAGACTGATGCCAGAGAGGTTTCACGACGCCGGTGAGATCCACACGCAACAGGCTGGGCCCATCGGGCCTCACCGTGGAAACCAGCATGCAGTGGGAATCCATTCCCCAGTTGAAATCAATGAGGTCAGGGTATCCATTCACAGTAATCGTTTTCGTCGAGCCTCCGCGGAGCGGCACCAGGCGAATTTCCGCCCCGTGCCGTTTCACGATGCCGATCATCGAGCCATCGGGAGAGATTTGCCACCAGTAATCGAACCCAACGTCGGCGCTGCTGCCGGCCTCCAGCGGAATTCGGAGCAGTTCCTTGCCCGGGCCGGTGAGCGGGTCAAACCCTGCGATTACCAGTTCGCTTTTGCTGGCGGATGGCCGCCCGAACACACAAAGATTGGCGGTTTTATTTGTACACGAGAAGAGAACGAACCCGCGTGTGTCAAAAATTCGTTCCGGGACGCCCCCCGCAGGGCTCACCCGGTAGATGCCCAGCTCGTGTGAGCCTACGGGTTCGCCCTCTAGAAGGATCCAGGCGCCATCCGGACTCAAGCGAGCCAGATAGAAATTTGTGTTGGCCACCGGTGTGAGGAGTTGCGGAACAGAGTCGTAATCGAGTGCTTGACGGTACATCCACCGGTTCTGGGTGCGTTCGGACGAAAATACAACCTCGTTCGAGTCTGGAGTCCAGGCGCTGGGGAGATTGTAGTTGTCGTCGGCGGTGAGGCGGCGAAAGTTTGTGAGCCGGCTTTCCTTGCCGGCGAGGTCACCGACAAAAACAGTAGCGTGGTCGTTGGCGCGAAGAAATGCCAACTGCTTTGCGTCGGACGTCGCGCTGAAACCAGAGACGGAAAATCCGGACCAATCGGTGAGTTGCCGCGCCTTGCCCCGTGGTGTTCCGGTGTTTGCGTCAACCTGGAGTTCCCACAAATTATCGGATTGCGCCGAGCCGGCCTCGGTGTTCCGGGAATAGATAAATCGTCCATTGGCTGTCCAGGTGAAGGCGCTCAGGTGGGTGTCCTGGAGGATCGTCGCGCTGTTCCCTCCACTCAGGTCGCAGCTCTCAATCGCAATCTCCGTGCGATTCCCTTGTTCGCGCCGGTAGCGGTAGGCAATCCGATTTCCCAGGGGGGACCATGCAATGCCACTGATTCTGGCTTCGGTTTCGGCAGTCAGAATCTTGTGCGGGGATTCTCCACCAGAACCCATCACCCAAAGCTCCCGGTTACCAGTGCCGCTCCGCAGTCGTTCAAAGGCAATCTGGGAACCTCCCGGGGAGATTGTTCCTCCACCGGAGATATCTTCAATCTCGGCGAGCTTCTGCGGCTCATTTCCTATTACGGAAATCGCCCAGACGCTGGCGGCGATTCCGGGAACGCTGGCAGTGGCAATGAATCGCGTGGAGTCTGGGAACCAACTACCAAAGGCCCAGGCGGCGCTGCCCGCTCGAATGGAAGAAGGCAAATGCAAAGATTGAATCGCGTTTGTCGCAACAAGTTGCAGGTGGATTCCTTGCTGGTCCGCGAAACCCAGGTATCTACCGTCGGGAGATATCGCGGCAGAGAGCACGGGCAAATCCTGGGCGCTGGCGGTGAGCTTGCGCTGATTGAATTGCGGCAGATGTTCCGGGCCACGCGGGAAGAACCAGGCAATGAGAGAGGTGCCGGTCAGTGCCACAAGCGCCAGAATGGCTGCTGTAATACTGCCTCTGTGGCGGCGAGAAAATTTTCCGATGCGATAAAGAATGGTGTCGGCTCGAGCGCTGATCGGCTCGTGCCTCAGGTACCGGTGCAGGTCGTCAGCCAGCTTTTTCACCGACGAGTATCGTTCCTGGAGATTCTTCTTCAAGGCCTTGGCGACGATTGTGTCCAGGTCCCCGCGCAAAAGGCGGCAGAGTTTGTCAGGTGTGGTGGCGCGGCGCGCGGCGTTGGCGATTTTTTCGGAGTCGTCTGCGGTAGTTGCCACGACCTCCGAAGGACGCGGCGCGTCGTTCTCCAGGATCGCCTTTACAATATTCGCCTGGGAACGCGGCCCGGTGCCACAGGGATGTTGTCCTGTCAGCAAAAGAAACAGCAGAACTCCTGAAGCGTAAACATCCGTCGCGGCGGTCACGGGTTCGCCCTTCAACTGCTCCGGGGCGGCAAATTCGGGAGTCATCGCCCTGCCGCCTTCGAGAGTGAGGGGCGAGGCAGCGGCTTGCCCGTCGCCCACCAGGAGCTTGGCGATTCCAAAGTCGAGAAGTTTTGCCTGGCCGTCGGTGCGCACCAGGATATTGGAAGGCTTCAGGTCGCGGTGGACGATCAGGTGTGCATGCGCCTGCGCAACGGCGCGGAGCGCATCGAGGAACACAAGGATGCGCGAGCGAACGTCGAGAGACCTCTGGTCGCAGTAACGGTCAATGTGATCGCCCTCGATGTATTCGAGTACGAGATAAGGCTGGCCGGCCATTGAAACTCCCGCGTCGATCAGTTCCGCGATATGCGGGTGGCGGAGGCGCGCGAGAATTTGGCCTTCACGTTTGAAGCGTTCCTCCCCCGCTTTTCCCAGCAGAGCGAAATTGAGCACCTTCACGGCGACCCGCCGTTCGAACCGTCCGTCATTGCGTTTGGCCATCCAGACGGTGCCCATTCCCCCGTGGCCGATTTGCGAGACCAGAGTGTACGCGCCCAGCTTCTGCCCCTCTAACCCCGCCCCGCCAGGCAATTTCAACCCGCCGGATTCGAGAAAACCTTTTTCAGAAAGCTCGCGGTGTTCTCGAAGCAGATGTTCAATCTGATTGGCCAGCGCGGGGTTTTCGGCTTGCAGGGAAGCAAGCCAGAGAGAACGCTCGCCCTCGGTCATTTCCAATGCCACATCAAGATGCGGACTGAGGGCCTGCCAGTCATCGGGATTAAATTTGGAAATCATTTCCCCAGACTGGCCCCTAGATCGGCAAATCCGAGCGGAGGCTGCGATGCAGATAGATGCGCGCCTTTTCCCAACGCCTTTGCACCGTGCGTTCCGACAGGTTTTCGATCGCCGCGATTTCCGCAAACGAAAACCCGCAGAAAAACTTCATGTCCACCAGTTCGGCAAGCTTGGGCTCGACTTTCGCAAGTTGGTCAAGGGCATCGCTGATGGACGAGAGTTCCCGGGGATTAACGCAATAGCTGCCCGGTTCGGTGGTGAGAGAAGTGATTTCAAACTCGCCGCCGCGTTTGATAGCGTTCCGCCTGCGGGCGTGATCGATCACCAGCCCGCGCATCACACGCGCGGCATATCCCATGAAGCGCGGCTTGTCCGGAAAGCAGCCGGCTTCGCGCGCGGAGATGTCCAGGTAGGTCTCGTGCAAAAGCGTTGTGACGCTGATGCTGGCGGGAGACCCGCGCCGGGTCAATTCACGGCGGGCCATGCGATGCAATTCAGAGTAAAGGCTGGTGAAGAGTTGATCCGCGGCCAGGCTGTCGCCCTCTTCCGCTTCGGCAATCAGCGTGGAGATGGTGGGTCCGACGTAGCACCTTCCCACGAGGGCCTCCCTGAACCAGGATTCAGCGTCGCGCAATTCGGGAACACCGTCATGGCGGCCGGGCGTTTCGCTATTTTCCGGCTCCCACCGGCGGTACGAGAGATTTGGAAATGCGGTGCTCATGTCGTGTTTTACCCTCCGTTTTCGATTCCATATGTAGGGAGCAAACGTTTTGCCGCTACGCTCGAGGCTGCTACTGGGCCGACAGTGTAGCGGCGAAACGGGGAAAAGAAGTCTTGTAGTGGTCGTACAATTGCAAAATTTCGGTCAAGAAAGCAGGAAAAGGCGTGAAAACGGGTTGTAACAAGAAATTCCAGGCTGGCAACGCCGCGCTTCGCGTCACCCGCGGGCTGCTGGCAGGGTTCGCGATGCTGGCTATTTGCGGATTGGCCTCCGCTCAAGAGCGGCGAGACAAACAAGCTAAGAAGGAAGAGTTCAACTTTAATCTTATGGCCCCTCCGGTCACCCCGGCGGCGATTACGGCCCCGATGGGAAACCGTCTATTTCTGGCGGGACACGCAATCGGTAGCCAGGGATACGTTTGTCTGCCCCTCGGCAGCGGCGTTTCCTGGACGGTTAACAATCCCCGCCCTGAAGCAACCCTTCTTGCAAATGTCTTCGGCGAGCCAGCTCAAATCATTACCCATTCCTTCAGCCATAACGACAGTCCACTCGAAAACGTTGTGCCTCCGTTCGGGAACGCCACCTGGCAGAGTTCCTCTGACGGCAGCAAAGTTTGGGCGGCCCCAAGCGTTCAGACAACGATCTCGGCGGGGTCCGATCCGAGTTGCCTGAATTCGGGCTCCATACCTTGCTTCCTGCTGAAGGCCGTCGGTGCGCAGGATGGTCCGACGGGAGGAAAAATCCTGTCCAGGACCACGTTCATTCAACGGCTGAAGACAAGCGGCGGAGCGGCCCCCTCGAATCCTTCCACTGGCTGCCTGGCCGCCGGTGATGTGGGCCATCAGATTCTGGTGCCCTATCAGGCCGACTACTTCTTTTACCGCGCGAACGAGTAAGCATCCGAGTTTCCGCCCGAGGCCGACCGGCCGGGGTGCGCACCATGGCTCGCATCAGCGGATGTGCGGTTCAGGTGCGTCCCCGGCTGGAAGGCAACCCGCAATCAGAAGTGAGACTGGGTGTCGAAGAACTGGCGATCCAAAGATTTTTTGTTCCGCGTGTCGTCTTTTCCCACCGGAATCCGATATCCCAGGTAAGGACAATTGCATCGGCTCATCGCGAACATGTTTCGCTCTCCGTACAACTGCGCGAGAGATCGGCCGAGAGTTTCTCCGCGAGGCGGACCCCAAGGGGCTGAGAGGATAGGATGAAAATGAAGATGGGCAGCACGGTAAGGAATGCCAGCATCAAGCGGTTCTCTGTATGCCTCACCTTAGTCTTCGTATTTGCGATCAGCGCAGCGGTTGGTTTCAACATCAATCGGAAGTCCTCTTTCCGCTCGGCTCCCGGCACCCCGGTCACAATCGGTGTTGGCGATGCTCCCGTTTCCGTGAGCATGGGAGATTTCAACAAAGACGGCATCCTCGACCTTGCAATTGCCAACTCCACCGACAACTCCGTCTCCATTCTGCTCGGCAAAGGCGACGGAACGTTCGCGCCAAGTTCGGGTTCCGCCTTTTCCACGGGCGGAAACCTGACGACGGCCGTAGCCGTCGGCGACTTTAACAATGATGGAAAGCTGGACGTGGTGGCAACGGACCTTCCGGGTGGTTTGTCCGGCGGGCTGGGCGACCTTTTTGGAAGCCCGGGCGGAAATATTTCCGTGTTCCTGGGAAATGGCGATGGATCGTTCGGCGGCCACAAGGATACGGACGGCGGCGGTGATTTTCCAGGCGCGGTTGCGGTGGGGGATTTCAACGGAGACGGCAAACTGGACGTCGTCGTCACCAATTTTTCCAACCAGGACATCTCGGTGCAGTTGGGCCACGGCGACGGTTCCTTCAGCCAGGCCACAAATTCCCCGATCCATATCGGACATCGGCCGACAGCCGTAGCCGTCGGCGATTTCAATCTCGATGGAAAGCAGGATATCGCCGTCACCAATGGCGAGGACAACGACGTCGTCATTCTGATGGGCAAGGGCGATGGCACTTTTCTTGCCGCCCAGAATTCTCCGATTAGCGTTGGCAGGCGCCCGGTGGCGATCGCGATTGCCGACTTCAACGGCGATGGCAAGCCCGATTTCGCGGTTGCGAATCTGCTCTCCAGCAGTGTCCAGATTTTTGCGGGCGATGGCGCCGGTGGGTTTCAGCTGATTAGGGAACTTCCCACGGGCCGCTATCCGTGCTCCCTCGCCGTCGGCGACTTCGACAGCGATGGAAATGCGGATCTCGCCGTCGTCAACCAGCTCAGCGAAATGGTTTCCGTTTTCCTCGGAGACGGCGCGGGCTCCTTCTCGCGCTCTCGCAATTTCCCGCTTGAGGGACATCCGCAGTCCATCGTCGCCGGCGATTTCAATAAAGACGGGCAGCTGGATTTTGCCGTCGGCAACGTCGCCACCAAATCCGTGTCCATACTTCTGAACAACACGGACATCACGCCGCCGGTGCTGACAATGCCGGTGCTCAATGCCAGCTATCCTCTGAATTCCTTGGTTACGTTTACCTTTGGCGCAGTCGATTCCCAATCCGGCGTTGCCAGCATCTCTGCAACCTTGAACGGCTCGCCCATCACCAGCGGCACCACCGTCACGCTGAATCATCTCGGCTTGAACACCTTCACCCTC
>DASSGS010000052.1:0-284509 GCA_035693365.1 Candidatus Acidiferrum sp.
GAAGGGTTGCTAGTTCGAATCTAGCCCGGGGAGCCATCTTAAATCCCGTCCTCAATTAGAGTTATGCTGCTTTTGCTTCTTCGCTTCCAATCATTTCTGGTAGCCCAAGTTGCCCATCTGAAGATTCACTACTTGCAGGCAGCACAAAGCCTAGACCAGTTTTTTCAGCCACGTCTTTGCGCCACTCCACATCTTCCTTCAACTGCGAAGCGTACTTGTCCGTCACATCTTTGTTTGCGTGGCCGATCCAGAACTTTTCGAGGTCCCACGGCACACGGTTCTTTCGCAGATGCATAACGCGGAATCGCCGGAAGCTGTGGAACGCCTTTCCATTCTGTTTCAGGTTGAGCTTGGCCAGAATTGGGTTCAGGCCGTCACGCAAGATGTTTCGTTGCGACAGAGGCTTGCCAGAGTCGGTATGGAATAGAAAACCGCTGGTTCGGTTTCCAACGTATTCCTTGAGCATTACCGCGAGACCGGAACAGACGTCAACGTCTCTGACGGCGTTCTCTGTCTTGGGGTCTTGCTCCTTGCCGTTCCACACGCTCTGTCGGATGTAGAGAGTCCTGCAGTCGGGAGAAACATGCTCGCCCACTTTCAGGCCGGTGGCCTCTCCTGGCCGAAGTCCGCTGCCAGCGAGAAGAGCAAACAGAACTCGGTAACGGCCTTTCGCCGTCGAAACGATCTGTTCGACTTCCGTAGCTACATACGCGGGTTTGTTCTGCTTCCTTTCGTTAACGATTGGAAGCCCGATGTGCTGAAGGTTCCAGTTACGCGGATGCAGTTGCTCACCCTCTTTGTTCACTGCCGATGCGACTACAGCCTTCACCACTTGAAAGTAGGAGACAATAGTCTTGTCGGCCAACGGAGGTTTTGCATTTTTCATCGCAGTAACTAACTCCCGAGCAACTTCGTTTTTTACCTCAGCTAGTGGCTTATCCCCGATGATGTTAGTAAGCCACGTCACGGCGCTTTCGTATCCCGCGATCGTGGCAGCCTTCATTGGAGTCCGCCTCTTCTTGCTGAGGATGCGGCCCGAACGGATTTCCCTCAGCCACCAAATTGCCTGTTCTCTGAAAGTGGTCAAAGGTCCCGTAACTTCGTTGAAGACCTCAACGGAGTCAACGCCAGTTGCTATGATGTGCTCACGCAACTTACGTTCGGCTACTGTCCAAGAAACTTTCCCGAAAGATACGGATACTCTCTGCCTCTCATGTTGACTGGGAACATCCTTCCAGTAACGGCCATACTTCGGACAGAGTCCTTTCGGGTGTTTGCAGCCTCCTTTCTTGCAAAGTTGTTTTACGAACACTTCACCATTCTGACCGACGCGGCGGTTCATGCACTTGCCTCTCCGCCTTATCGGTATCGCTGGCACGGAATTTAGCACAGTGCTTGTGCATAGGGAACTGACAGGACCTTTTTGATCCTGAGCGGTTTCCCGTACCTCCGCGATGTGAATGGAGTCACAGCGGGCCATGTTAGAGAGTCTCAGCTCCCTTTGGTTTTAGCTTCACAACTTCGCCCGGTTTCCCGTGCGAAACTTTTTGATTCCAAATCGGCAGCGCCGCCCGCAACACGTCGAACGCATCCGCAAAACCCACGGTCATAGGACAAGGCGGCGACTCGAAATAAGTAAGCATCTCCAGATTGAACGGTTTTAAATCCTCCACGGCAGTGAAACGCACGTTTGAGGCGTTCCCGATGATCTCCATCAACGCGGTCACATCCAACGCGAACAGCTTCCAGCCGGTTTTTTTCTTCCGGCCCCACAAAACAATGCTCCGCGCCGTGGTGAAGATTCGCGCCCGCTTCGGGAGGAGTTCGAGAGTCTTTTGCACCTTGTCCCCGGCCAGATACACGGAGAGATAAGCGGAAACCCGATGCACGTCGACGTAGCGAATATCCACGATCCGCCCGCCGCCGATGCCTTGCCACGCTTCGGAGAGCCACCGTTGCGGAATGTACTGATTCACCAGCAGATGCAGATGAGCGATCCCGCTTTTGTGAAATTCCAACACGCCAACGTAGGGGATAGACTTCCCGAACCTCCGCGCCAGAGAGACGCGCATTTCATTCCAACATTCCCGGAGATAGCGATCCGTTTTCTTGCCCTTCGGAATCTTCTTCGGATCAAGAGTGAGGGTAGCCATGCGCGTTAGTTTGTGCTCTGTGGCGATCTGCGCGATCCGTGCGCGTACTTTCTTGAGTTTTGGGTTACGGCACCTCTTGCACCTGTACGACTGGCAGAAAACGGCCTTATGCCCGTATTTCCCCGGCTTGCCTTTGACCGGCCCGACAACCGAATGCGTCCCACACCCGAATGCTTTTTTTCGCTGTTTCAACCTAACCCCCGTTGCGATTAATCTTAAATACAGTCAAGTGAAGTAAGTCGCTCGCCTGCGGCGAGCTGATCCCTCTCCCCCCGCCCTCTCCCCGCGCGAAAGCACGCGCGAGGAGAGGGAGCGCGTTTCGGCTCTGGGCCTGAATAGGCGCGTGCCCCCCATCAAACTCCTCGGCGGAAGACCAGGCCCGTCGCCCCGAGGTCCACGCCTGGATTACTCGGATTTGCGCCAGTCTTCCACCGAAGCTCATTGAGACTCCTCTTGTGTGCGCAGGCGACCGGGTGCGGTTTTACACCCCGAACGCCTCTCCACCTGAGACAAGTCAAAATCGCCGCCTATAGCTGTGCGCACACGCGCCAGTAGGCACTCCTCACAGAAGTGACCAACCGGAATCGACCTCTGCCAACGCGGCAGCTGAGAAACTCGGGTCCATCCGAGACGAGTTAGCTGCAGGCGCAAATACGTGGGCGCGCCGCATTCAGCCTTGCATTCTTGGCAAAAATATTTCTTTTGCATCGCGGGAGAATTATCCGGGTGGGCGTAATCCAAGAGGGTGAAACCCCCGCTATTCGATTGAAAACAGAGGGTAATTAGAGGGTATGCAGGAATTCGAGGAAGCCGCGCTGAAGCTAATTAGCTTCGCCTTCACCGTCGCCAGGGTCCAAACCATAGCGAGCCTTCGCCTTATCTCGTTGATGATTTACGGCCGAACGCCACCTATGCGTGAGCTTCTCGTCCCGATACATTTCGCAATTGGAGCGGCCAAATGGGTGAAACGGCTTCGGAGTGCGACTATCCCAGGCTTTTGCGCGCTCCTCGTGTGACAAGTCGTTGGTTTCCCAAACATAGCGCAGTTCACTTGGCGAAAGTTTCAGACGCGGGCCGCGTTCTGTCCGAACGATTGTATCCAACGGCACATGAGGCCTTGAGAGATCATCGATCAGGTCGGTTTGGTCTTCGGCTGAAATCCCAGGCCGAGTGAAGGTCTCGATGAATTCCAACACCCATTCCATATCCGGGATGTGGGGTGTCTCCCAGTCGAGTAGGCTTGGACGCAGGCGGTCGGCAAAGGCGGCGGCCCGATACATGCGCAACTTGTGCATGTTTTCCGCGTCCGTCCAGTCAGGTTCTCGAATGAGACCCGCCAGACTCCTCAAGGGCGGCTTAATGTCGGGGCAGGAAAGATCGTTAAACCCAAGCCATTCTCCGCAGCTCTCATGGGAGAGAAGTTCGCATAAAGCTTCGCGCAATGACTGAAGCTCGCCCGGCAAAAGTGCTTTTCGCTGCCGTGCCCCATGGGCTAGTCGGGAATGATGGGATTCTCGTATCTCTTCTGGAACGTCCTGGCAGTTTTCCCGTCCGGCCCACAGGGAATTCTGAAACTCCTCAAATAAGTGCTCAACTGAACCCCGCATACCCACGTGGGGCAGGAACAATCTCCGAATCCCTTTCACCAGGCCGAGTCTCCCAGGGCAACGTACACGCACGAGAGTTTACCGTGTCTGGACATTGGGAGCCAACACAGGTGAACGCACGTGCGGAATTACCCCTTATTAGGGGGAAATTTCCGGGCATTTAGCGCACGCGCGCACGCGTGCTAAAAAACTCCGGGACAATGTTTTGGGGAAAGGCGGGGATTCTGCTTTCTGGGGAATTAGCACACGTGCGGGTACCCAGGGACACGAATCTTGCCGAGGGACTCTTATCTGAAGGGGACCAGCACGCACGCTGACTTAACTCACGCAACCCACGTGCGCGTGGAACGGCTTTATTTAACTTGACAGCTAGTGTTCTTGGAATTATAGGTACTTGGCTAAGAGCACCCTAACGGTGGAACGGGTCCGGTCGCCTGTCCCAGCGTTCCATTAGGACAATATGACAGCTGATTTGTTCGAACGGGTTGGTGTGCCCCGATCTCGTTTTCTTGGGAGCAAATATGCGGATCAAACTCTTAGTGTTTACCTCTTCACTCCTTTTGTTTTCCAACTCTTCGGCAGGCATTCCCCAAAACCCTTCTTCGACAACGACTTCATCGCAAACAACGGTGCAGCGCGATTCGCTGGCCACCAACGCGGTGCAGGCTGCGATCGTGGCTCAAGGGAGTCCAGCCGCCATCGGCGCAATTAACAACGCCATAGTTCAGGGAACGATTGTCCCGGCCCAAAGCTCAACCGTGGATGCCGGAAATTTCAAATGGGAGAGTGATTTCACCGGATCGTCTTACGAATTCCGCAGCGAAATGCAGATTGGAGGCACAACAAGGGTTTTCGCCACTGGCCACGGCAATCCTGCGTTCTATAACGGAAAGACTGCTCGACCCTTGTTCTCGCACGTCGCATACGCGTCGGTACCATGGCATCTCCCCGCGATTGTCCTGTTCCGTGAACTCAATGACCCGAGCCGCTCCTTACAATTCGTCGGGGTCACTTCAATTAACGGTAGCCAAGTCGCCCATATTCGCACCCAAGTGACTACCGGACCCATTGAGACTGAACTCTCGGTTCACGATTGGTACTTCAATCCTTCCACGGGACTTCCGGTCCGCGTCGAATACCGGACTCCCAGCACCCTCGATATGAGAGATAACAAACCCGCGGCGGCGGATTTTTCGAACTACCAGATCATCAACGGAATCGCTGTTCCCTTCACGATCGTCGCTTCAGAGAGTGGCCAAGTCGTCAGCTCAGCAACAATCTCTTCCATTGCTTTCAACACAAGCCTAGCACCATCGGATTTCGATCTTCTGGTAGGGAGTGCCCAATGAGCTTCCCTCGCGCAACCCTATTCTTAATTCTTGTCTGTCTAGTTTCAATATCCATATCCAGTGCTCAAACGAACCCGAATCTTGAAATTGGCTTCAAGCCTTACGGTTCTTATGATGGGGGTGACATCGATTCTGTGAACATCTTCTCAGGCGATCTTACTGTTCATATTCCGTTGTTCTCCTATCCACAACGCGGAAGCGTGAAAAGCGAACTCGTAATGGCACTGAACACCAAGATGTTTAGGGTATTTCAGAATTGCAATCATTTGACGGAGGTCTGCAACGATTATTGGCTGAAGAATTCGGTCACCCAATACCCATATCCGCTGGGAATTTCCATCCGGAATACAAACCTCCTGGGGCCTTATTGGACATATAACGCAACATATGGGTATGTCTACTCGACTACAACTTGGGATGGCGCTGTCCACCAAATGGCGTACAACACGGCGACCAGCACGGCCTACGAAACTACAGACAACACCGGTATCTGGAACGACGGGACCCGCGTTTCGCCGCACACTTTCGGCATCGCAAAGCGGCGCAACGGTGATTTGCAATATCAGGATACGAATGGCAACTATATTTCTTCCACTTCCGATACGATTGGCCGAACCTCGTCCACGGGAATTTCGACGTCAGATTATACGGGGTGCGGCGGCCCAGTGGGACAGATAATATCCGCTGGAATAGGGTATTATCCGGCTCCGAACGGGACATCTACACAGGTAAAAGTCTGCAATACCTCAACTAGCTTGAAAACGAATTTTCACGCAAACAACGTAGACATGCTCGGCAATCAGTACATCAAGGAATACACAGGCAGCACGAACATGATTCAAAGTGTCGTCGTCTACGATGGCGCATCATGGGCCACCAGCCCGGCTTGGACTTTTGAATACAACGATCGAGATTCCACCGATACGTCTGATATCAACTACGGAAGTCTAACCAAGATCACTTTTCCTACAGGTGGAAGCGTCTCCTATGCATACAAGACGTATTTCCTCTGCGATGCATATTCGGACTCAATGCTGAATCCTGCAAACCGTGGGGTGATTTCGCGAACGGTCAATGCCAACGATGGAACCGGGCCGCAAATCACAACCTACACAAATGGGATAGTGAAGGACCCTCAGGGCAACGAAAGCGTCCACACCTTCACCGGTCTTGGAAGTTCATGCTCTTTTTTTGAAACCAATACCCAGTATTATCAGGGAACGGTCGCAACCGGTACGCTTCTGAAGTCTGTCCAAACGGACTACTCATACATCCCAAATCACGCTGACGTTGTCGGAGACGGTGCACCCTCCGTGGTCAATGTTCTTCCGATTCACATCATCACCACAATTAACGGCAAGGTGTCGAAGATCGAGAAAGATTACGATTCCAATCTCCACCTCAACTTCCACGGTGTATTTACTGAGTCCTACGGCAATGTCATGGAAATGCGTGAGTATGATTTTGGAACGGGGGCTCCGGGCGCTCTGCTCCGGAAAACGGACTACACGTATAAAGCCTTCGACACTGCCAGTTACCTCACGGCGAACATCATCGACAAGGTTTCTTCGGTCACCGTTTATGATGGGGGCGGCACTCAGGTTTCTAAAACAACTTACGGGTTTGATGAGTATTCTCTTCAGCCCTCGGGCGTCACCACGAATTTCACGCCTCCAGTTGCCGGTACTCCGCGCGGCAATCAAACCTCCGTCAAGAAATGGCTAAACACCACCGGCGGTACTTTGAACACAACCACCACTTACTACGATACCGGCATGCCGTATCAGGTCACCGATCCTAGAGGAAATGTCACCACTTATTCCTATTCTCCCACCTATGCGGGAGCCTACGTCACGCAAACCACCATGCCCGCCACCGGCTCCGTTTCCCACGTCGTCAGCGGCACGTACGATTTTAATACAGGCAAAATCGCCACATTCACGGACCAAAACAATCAGGTCTTTCACTACTATTACGATTCACTTTGGAGAATGACCTCGGGCACATTTCCGGACAACGGCCAAACGATTTTCAATTACCCCGATCTTGTCACCATCGAGACGAAGAAACAGATCGATTCCACTCGATGGACGGATGCTTACGTTCGATTCGACGGCCTTGGCCGCCCGATTCGTCACATCAGCGCGAACGGTGAAGCCACGCCTTGGGATCAGGTGGACACTTGCTATGACGTTCTCGGAAACAAACACTTTGTTACCTATCCCTATCAAGGGAACGGCTTGTCCGATTCGCAGTGCACAAAGCCCGGTGACACGTTCACGTACGACGCTCTCGGTAGAGTGCTGACCGTCACCCATTCCGACAGTTCCGTCGCCACCACCGCCTACACCGGACGAGCAGCAAGTGTCAGCGATGAAGGCAACGGGACACGATCACTTCAGCGTGTGTCGCAAATCGATGGCCTGGGCCGCCTGGCATCGGTCTGCGAGGTCTCTTCCATTACTCTGACCGTTGGCTTGACTCCCGCCCCGGCCTCTTGCGGTCAGGACGTTACAGCAACAGGTTTTCTCACGACGTATTCCTACGACGCTCTGGGCAACCTAAAAACAGTGATTCAGGGCGGACTGAATCAGCGCAGCTTCAACTACGACAGTCTTTCGCGTCTGACCAGCGCAACGAACCCCGAATCCGGGACTACAATCTACAAATACGACGTAGACACCAACTGCACTGGGCCGAATTCCTTTTCCGGCCAATTGGTCTCAAAAACCGATGCCCGGGGTGTTCGTACGTGCATGCAATATGATGCACTCAATCGGCTGACGCAGAAAAACTACTCCGACGGGATTACGCCCACGGCCCTGTTAAGCTACGACAGTTCTTCTGTCACAATGGGCACTAACAACTTTAGCGTCTCAAACACGGTTGGACGCTTGAGTTCGGCGTGTATGACTTCCGCATGCAACGTTATGGAAGCCTTCAGTTATGATCCGATGGGCCGCGTTGCCTTCGAGCACCAATGCACACCTGCGAATTGCTCAGGTGCCTCGAATTGGCTCACGACCTACGGTTACGATCTCGCAGGCGACATGACATCGAGTACCAATGGCGCAGGAGTTACGCTAACCTACTCCGCAAATACTGCCCAGCGTCTCATGCAGTTGACCAGCAGCTTGTCCGATGCAAACCACCCTGGCACGCTTTTGCAAAACGCTCACTACGGAGCGTTCGGAATGGTCTCCGAGCAACTCGGTAGCGGAATTAATGACTCCATTGGTTATGCGCCACGCGGCTGGCTGCAATCCCTAAGCAGCACGTCCGGGGGCACGACGCGGTACTCGTTTGGCCTCACTTTTGCTCCCAACGGAAACGTGCTGACGGGCAACGACTCCGTGAACGGCAACTGGACATACACCTACGACGATTTCAACCGGCTTCTAACCGCCAACGCCACCAGCCAAGCCTATTCCTATGTCTACGACCGCTTCGGCAACCGCTGGCAACAGAATGGTCCTCATGCGAAGTCCCTGTCGTTCGACGCAAACAATCGAATCCCATCCGGCACCGGAATCACCTATGATCTTGCGGGCAACGTCACGGGCGATGGCACGCACACCTACACCTATGACGGTGAGGGCCGGGTTATCTGGGTAGATGGCGGGTCCACTGCGCAATACATGTACGACGCCCAGGGAAAAAGGGTGCGTAAAATCACTTCCACTTCGACGGTAGATTATATTTACGACGCCTCCGGCAGCCAAATCGCGGAATTCAGCTCCACCGGTACCTGGAATCGCGGCGAAGTCTATGCCAGTGGTCGCCACATCGCCACTTACTCTGGCGGTACATCCGGCACGATGTACTTCAACCATGACGACTGGCTAGGCACGGAGCGTGCGCGAACGGATAAGGCAGGCAATTCCTACGAAACCTGCACCAGCCTGCCCTTTGGCGATTGGCAATCCTGCACTGGCTCCGATCCCAGCCCCTTGCATTTCACCGGCAAAGAACGGGATAGCGAGTCGGGCCTGGATGATTTCGGAGCGCGCTACTACTCCTCTCCGATGGGCCGCTTCGCGAGTGTTGACCCGATTTGGGTAAAGATAGACCGTCTAGTCGACCCGCAGAGGTTGAATCTATACGCCTATGGAAGAAACAATCCACTCGTCTTCGTAGACCCCGACGGAGAGGACGTAAAGATTGGGCGGTGCTCAATCGGCTCCGCTCAGGATTGCTTCAACCAACTTCAGGCAGGTCTAACCAAGGAAGACCGGGAACACGTAAAGCTGGTAAGCGGGGATGGGACAAACGGTTGCGACAAAGGATCGTCCTGTGTAGTCGTAGACGCTGACTACAAGAGCGATTCCAAGAATTTTCAGGTTCTCCAGACGCTCGCAAATGACCACTCGGCCACCGCAAGTGTGGACGTTCTGAAACCAAACGATAGCTTCGACTTAAAAACAGTGGTCTCATTTGACCGAAAAACAGGAGAGAGGCTCGGAATTTTGAGCACGACCCCCGGGAACCCGAATGAAGGCACTGGCTTCAGCGGCTACACATTTTTCCCGTACCAGAAGGGCAACGCAGGCCCATATTCGCCAGATGACACTACACACGCGGTGGCAAACACAGTTTCGGACAGCCTCGCCGCCACTATTCATCATGAGCTACGACACGTGTTTCTTGGGGATTTTGGCCGGTCTGTTAAGAAAGCAGAACACGGACAACCTGGTGTTAATCAACAAACAAAGGCGGCTGAAGATGAAGCCAAGAAAAATCAAAATCAGTGAAATGAAGCTGCTCGTGTTCTTCGCACTGGCCTGTGTCGGCGTGTTGTTCTCTACTTCCAGCTACGCGAATCAGAGCAGTGAATCAACGAAATGCTCGGTAGGCGGCCTGAAAGAGTTCTCCGCGAAGGAAATGAGATCAAGGCTGCGACATACACAACCCTTCGATCCACCTTGCTGCGCCGGAACTCTCAATCTTAAGGGCACGCTGGTGCTGGACGTCTCGGTCAGTGCCGATGGCGATGCGACGTGCGTGGACCAGATTTCGGGACATCCGCTGGTTCTGACCTCTGCCATCCATTCGGTCTCCGGTTGGAAGTTCGAACCGTATTTGGCAGATGGGCAGCGACAGCCTTTTCATGGGAAAGTCGCCATAAAGTTCCACGCAAGTGAACGGGTCGTGACCTTCAAGGTGGTTGACGAACCTTGATCGTATGGCCTACGTTTACGATGCCCTGTCACTGCAACTCACCGGCAAAGAACGCATAGTGAAAGTGGGCTAGATGATTTCGGCGTACGGTACCTGACAACTGGGTTGGAAGATTTGGCAACAATTGAGTGTTGGAGCGGCTGGTAACGCCTCGTTTCGGTGAGGCATAGAAATTTGGCATGCAATTTCGATCCCCACCGCCTTTGTTCTATTGAATTAAGTTGCCCAAGAGTTGCCCAATTGAGGGTCGGGAAGTAAGGTGTTCCCGGTTGTAAGCGACACCGAATAAGGCATTTAGAGTTTTGCAATCCCCAGCTGTTAACCGAAGGGTTGCTAGTTCGAATCTAGCCCGGGGAGCCATTTCTTACTAACTCAGTTGTTTGCGGTTTCCATCTTCCCGTATTGCTTCCGGCAAACCAGAGTGCCATGTAGCCGCAGTTTTCTGATTAACGAATGCTGTCGTGGTTGGCCGAGCTCGAGTTAAGAGGAGTGGCCAAGTGGCGGGGGTTTGGTCGCGATGCTGCTGAGGCAGGCCTTCATCTCCTGCGAATTTCCTGCAATGCGTCCGGAAACTATTTCATGTAGCGGTGGAGGATCTCCACTAAACTCTCGGCGGCCTTCGATTCGCGCGAGCCGACTTTCGCATCCTTGCTGAGCACATGAAACTTAATTTCGCCCTCAACAATCTCCACCAATAAACCATTTACCGCCCCCCGGCAGGCGGCAATCTGCTGGAGAACATCGGCGCATTCCTTCTCTTCCTCGATTGCCTCACGAATACTTTGCAACTGCCCCTGAATGCGGTTCACGCGGGCGAGGAGTTTTTTCTTCTCGTCGGTGGTATGGGCCATGGTGAATCCTCCTTGACATACTATACCCAGTATAGTATCAACAGACGGTTCTTACAAGCCGTTCATGTTCCCTGGGTTCTAATGGTCCCAGGAAATTCGACCGCTGGATGTGGAAAATGAAATTAGTCCGCCCGCGCAATTGCAATGCAAATGCGCTCTTCGTGGTTTTTCTATTGGTCGTCGCCGGTTGCCACAAGCTGGAAAAACCGGCCAAATCCGGCGACAGCACATCCGTTGTGCACGATGGGAACCGCGTCATGGTTCCGCCCAGTTCCCCGCTCTCCAGCAGGCTCGATGTCGAAGTTGCGCGAATGACCACAATTCGTCGCCAAGTTACCGCTCCCGCTTCGGTTGAAGCGGATCCCGCTCGCTTCGCGAGAATACTGCCTCCTCTTAATGGCCGTGTGCTGCAACTCTTCGTGCGCCCCGGCGACTCTGTAGCTAAGGGGCAGGAGCTTTTGGCAATTGACGCCCCGGATTTTGTCGGGGCCCAGACTGATTATTCAAAAGCTCGCAGCCTTCTGGCGCAGGCGGAGCGGGCGGTTACTCGTCAGGAAGACCTGGCGGCGCACGGGATCATCGGCCAACGCGATGTGGACCAGGCGAGAACCGACCGTGATTCTGCCCTGAGCGATTTCAATCGAGCGAAGGATCGGCTTCGCTTGCTGGGAATGGACCCCGAGAAGACGCATCTCGGTGCGCCGCTGATCGTGCGTTCCCCCGTTTCCGGGAAAGTTTTGGATGTTTTAACAGCAAGCGGAGAGTTCCGCAACGATCCCACGGCCCCGCTGATGACTGTCGCGGACCTTTCCGACATTTGGGTGACAGCGAATGTACAGGAAAAGGATATCCATTACGTCCATCGGGGTGATCCTGCGGTCGCAACGTTTGCCGCATATCCTGTCGAATCGTTTCAAGGCAAAGTGCTTTTTGTAGCCGACGTCTTGGATCCCGATACCCGTACGGCGAAAGTCCGCATTGCCTATGCCAACAAAGATGGCCGTCTTCGACCAGCTATGTTCGCCAACGTGATTTTGAGAACGTGGGACACGCAAGAGCTGACGGTCCCCACTACGGCGCTGGTCATGTCCGGCGACCGCACCACTGTTTTTGTTCAGGTGTCGGCCAATAGTTATGAGCAACGCCCGGTTGTGGCGGGAGAACAGCAAGGCGACCGGACAATCATAAAAAATGGGGTGCAGGCGGGAGATAAAGTTCTCGTTCGCGAGGGAGCTCTACTCCAATGATTGATCGTTTTGTCGCTCTCTGCCTGCGCCGCCGTCAACTCGTCTGGCTCATCGTCATCGTCGTTTGTATCTTCGGCTATATGTCGTGGAAGGCTTTGGCAATTGAGGCCTACCCAGACATTGCAGATGTGACCTCGCAAGTTATCACGCAGTATCCGGGGCACGCCGCCGAAGAAGTGGAAGAGCAAGTGACAGTTCCGCTTGAACGTGAGCTAAACGGTATTCCCGGATTGCAAGTGATGCGTTCGCACAGCACGTTCGGCTTGTCTCTGATCACACTGGTATTTCGAGATGGCATCGACGATTACTGGGCTCGGCAGCGGATCCAGGAGCGCATTGCCGCCGTGGATCTTCCTCCAAATGCAAATCCTGGTTTGGATCCACTCACATCTCCTATCGGTGAAATCTATAGGTACACTCTGCAATCGACGTTCCGAGACCAACGCGAACTCCGAGAGTTGCAGGAGTGGGTCGTTATTCCCCGGCTTAAGCAGGTGGCAGGAGTCGCCGACGTCACCAACTTCGGAGGGGAAACGACGCAGTTTCAGCTGGTCGTCGATCCGGCAAAACTGGCTCAGTACAATGTGTCCCTTGCCCAGGTAACCGCGGCGGTCCAAGTCAATAATGCCAACGCCGGGGGGAGCATCGTAAATCGAGGAGAACAAGGGTACGTTGTCCGGGGAATTGGCCTGATTCGTTCACTGCAGGACCTTGGCAACATCGTGATTCTGGCCAAGAATGGCACACCCGTTTTTCTGAAAAATCTTGGGACCCTGCAACTTGGCGCTCTCGAACGGCGAGGGATCCTCGGGAAAGACAAAAATCCGGATGGCGTATCAGGAATCGTGCTGCTTCTGCGCGGGATGAATCCGTCGCAAGTTCTTGATGGAGTGCACGAAAAGATTGCCGCCTTGAATGGAGGGATTCTTCCGCCCGACGTAAAGGTCGAGCCTTATTCCGACCGGACAGAACTAGTGCACACGACCGTGCACCGTGTATCCCAAACGCTTCTTGAGGGGATAGGCCTGGTTGCAATAGTCCTGCTGCTATTTCTCGGCAGCACGCGTGGTGCGCTGATGGTCGCGCTGACTATCCCATTTTCGCTATTGTTTGCGTTCATTTGCATGCGTTTCACGGATATTCCAGCCAACCTTCTTTCGCTGGGTGCGATTGACTTCGGAATTATCGTAGACGCATCCATCGTAGTGATGGAAAACGTTCTTCGACGCCGCGAAGAGGATCCGGGAAAAACCCTGATCGAATCCGATGCCTTGGCTCCCGTGGTTCGCGTCGCACGCCCCATTTTCTTTGCAACTCTGATCATCATCACCGCGTACCTTCCGCTTTTTGCATTCCAGCGTGTTGAAAAGAAGCTCTTTTCTCCCATGGCGTACGTTGTTGGCTATTCGCTGCTGGGGGCTCTACTTTTTGCGCTTGGGGTCATCCCCGGCTTGGCTTATGTGACTTACAAACGTCCTCGCCGTCCGTTCAACAATAAAGCCTTGGTGGCTCTCGGACGCGCGTATGAGCGGGCTGTCCACCATCTGACTCACCATCCGCTGCACGCGATCATTCCGGGTGTGTTCGCCGCAGGATTAGCTGTCGTGCTGTTCGTTGGAATCGGCAAGGAGTTCCTCCCGTATCTCGATGAGGGCTCGATATGGCTGCAAGTCCAATTGCCGCCGGGACTCTCGTTGCCGAAGGCTGCCCAGATGGCGGATGAACTTCGAGCGGCTACATTGGAGTTTCCGGAAGTCTCCACGATCGTCAGCCAACTTGGTCGAAACGATGACGGCACCGACCCCTGGACGCCTTCTCACATCGAGTGTTTTGTCGGACTCAAACCCTACTCCACATGGCCGGACCATGGAGATAAGCAAGGGCTGATTAAGAGACTCAGCGAACGTTTTGAACGAATACCGGGAGTGACAGTTGGGTTCTCGCAACCCATGATTGACGGAGTGAACGATAAGATCGCCGGGGCCCACAGCGATCTTGTGGTGAAGGTATTCGGCCACGACTTCGGTGAAATGCGTCGCATCGCAGGAGATCTTGTCGCAACTCTCAACAAGGTGCCGGGTGCGTCGGACGTCACCATCGATCAGGAACCCCCTCTTCCTCAGATTCTCGTCAAAGTGGATCGTGAAGCTGCGGCCCGCTTTGGCATCAATATCGCGGATATTGCCGCCATCATCGAATCCGGAATCGGAGGTAAAGCAATCTCCACATTGTTCCTTGGTGAAAGGAAATACGACATTGCCGTACGGTTCCCCGAATCGGTTCGTGGCAGCCCGGACGCTATTGGAAGTCTCACCGTCACCCTTCCTGCTGGTGCGCGAATACCGCTTTCGCAGATCGCACAGATCGGGACAGCAACAGGTGAGAGCAGCATCACCCGGGAAATGAATCGTCGCCATCTTACGGTTCGCCTGAACTTGCGCGGGCGCGATCTTTCGAGTTTCCTGGCGGAGGCCCAGGGAAAAATCAGCAACGAGGTGAAATTCGACTCCGCCAGGTACCAACTCGAGTGGGGCGGACAGTTTGAAAACCAACAGCGCGCACAACACCGGCTTGCCGTCATCGTTCCCGCAGTTCTTGCGTTGATCTTTATTTTGCTCTACGCGGCATTTGGCACACTGCGGCACGCTGGACTCATTCTGACAATCGTTCCCGTAGCACTATTAGGCGGGTTAATCGCGCTGATGCTGCGTGGCATGACGCTGAATGTATCCAGCGCGGTGGGATTCATTGCGCTCTTCGGTGTTGCCGTGCAAAACGGGGTCATCATGGTCGCCAGCCTCAACTATCAGCGGCAAAATCTCAAGAATCTGCACCATGCGGTTGTTCGCGGCGCCACCAGGCGATTCCGTCCGGTCTTGATGACTGCCACGGTTGCCTCGCTTGGGCTTCTACCTGCCGCACTGGCACGTGGTGTCGGAAGCGATGTCCAGCGACCACTCGCAACGGTGATTGTCGGTGGCCTGATTACAGCGACGCTATTGACACTCCTGGTTCTCCCATCCATGTACCTGCTGCTCGAACTCCGGGCCGAGAAAACGCATCCAACGGTGCCACCCGAATGGGAGAATTCGTGATGAGAACGATTTACTGCATTCCCTCGCTGAGTCTCTTGATCCTTTTATTTACCTGCTCGATGCCTGTCTTGGCTCAAGAGCCGGCCGCCGCGACACCCCAATCAGTGGAAAACAATCGGCCGAAGATCAACTTCAATGACTACATCAATGAAGTTGTGCGGCGGAATCTGGACCTTGCCATCCAACGCTCCTCCATAGCGCTTTCCCAAACTGGAGTCACGTCGGCCAAAGAGCGGCCTGACTGGTCAGTAGATCTCGGCTTTCCCTCCGCAGACTTGTCAAATCAGGGATCACCGATGACCTGGAGTACCGGTCTGAGTGTTCCTTTTGAAGTAGGCGGCAAGCGCAAAGCACGGGTCCGTGCCGCCACCGCCGATGTCGCGACGACACAGTCCGCTTACGAAGACGCTCTTCGTCAATCCCGGGCTTCGGCGGCCGATGCTTTCATTGATTCGCTTGGGTCACGCGAAATTCTCCAATCGAAACAAAAGAGCCTTGGAGAGTTTGATCGAATCGTCCAGGTAAATGAGGAGCGCGTCCGAGTCGGCGACATCGGCGAAATCGAACTCGTGCAATCCCGGGTCAATCGCGACCAGTTCCGGGCCGATGTTATTACTGCACAAGCCGATGTAGTCAGTGCGGACCTGGTGCTGGGGCAGCAATTGGGACAACCCCAAAGACTCTCGTCACAGTTGCCGGTCCCCATCGGACGATTGGAAATTAGTGGCCGCACGTTCAACTTAGATGGGTTGGTTGCATCGTCATTTCAGAATCGTGCAGACGTAATTTCCAAAACGCGGGCCCTCAAAGCGGCAGAGCTGCGCATTGAGCTCGCCAAAACAAACTTGATTCCCGATGTGAGTTTCAGCGGTGCGTACGCTCACACTGGGCTCGGGACCGGCGGTTTCGCCCAGCCTCCTGACAATACGCTTAGTTTTGGGCTTTCGGCGAATATACCGATTTCGCGCCTTCGGTATCAGGGAGAAGTGGAAGCGGCCAGAGCTGCCCGCACCCAGGCTGAACTTCAACTCAGTGCAGTGCAACTGCGTGCCGAAACCGAGGTTCGTACCGCCTATTCCCGCTATCAAGCCAGTGTCGAACGTCTTGAGTTGTATCGCAGCGGGATGCTCAAAAACGCAGACCGGGTACTCGAGGCCCGGCTCTACGCCTATCAGCGCGGTGGTGCGACATTGCTCGAAGTTATCGATGCCGAGAGAACCTCTGCTGACGTATACCTGTCCTATTCACAAGCTCTCGTGGAGCATGCACACGCACTTGTCGCGCTCGAACAGACTTCTGGAATCTGGGACATAAGTTTTTAGACATCAAATTTGGAGGGGTTTATTACAGGAGTGTCCCGCCTGTGTCCTGCAAATTGCGCCAAATTGTGGCAAAAACCAATAAATAATCAGAGGGGGTCGAATCCGATTTGGCCCCCGCTCGCTCTTTCATTTTCGTGTCTTTTACCTAAACCATTCGCCGTTTCCCGCGTCTAAGCAGTGCTAAAGTTGTCCCGGTCTCAAGTCCAACATGGCTCTAGTCCGATGGAAAACTCTATGATCAAACATTTATTAATTGCCGTTATTGCCGGTTCTTTGCTTAATGCCACTACACCTGTCTGCGGCCACACCAACTCGCAAGACCAGGCGCCGCGCCCCGCCCCGGCTCGCGCCGAAGAGACACTGCAAATGTGGAACGAAATCGGAAACAAACTTGTCGCCATGGCCGAGGATTTTCCAGAAGATTTCTACGACTTCAAACTGCGGAAAGAGCAGCGCACGTTTGCCGAAAATATCCTGCACGTCGCCGCCGTCGACTACGATCTAATGCGCTCCATTTCGGGCTCAAACATCGGCCCCGACTTCGGAAAAAACAAGCACAATCCCTCGCGTGAGGAATACAAGACCAAAGCCGACGTGGTGAAACTGATTCAGCAGGCAATCGCGGACGGCGCCAAGCTGATTCAGATGCAGGGAGATGCGGGCCTCGACAAAGTCATGAAATTTGCCTGGGGCAACAAAATGGCTCACAACTCGTATGCCTGGACCTACGCAATCGAACATAGCGCCGAACACTACGGCCAGCTGGTTGTCTATTATCGCGCGAACGACCTGATTCCACCGGACTCGCGGCGACACGCTCAACAGTCGCAACCGGCGCCGGCCACGCCTGCCCAAGCGACCGAACAGCCGCAGCAGACTCCCCCCACCGTGGCTGTCATCGTGGATCGCCAGATTTCGGCCGTCGAAAAATTGGTTGTGGAAGCGGCAGAGGCCATGCCTGAAGAGAAATACAACTTCTCCCCCGCGAACTTGAATATTCCTGGAAGCGATTACAGCAGGGTGCGCACCTTTGCCGTGGAAGTCAAGCACATCGCCGCTTCCAACTATTTCCTTTGGTCGCCGCTTACCGGCGAAAAACTCCCGGAAGGATTGAAGGATGGGAACGGCCCGGAAGCTATCAAGTCCAAGACCGACATCCTCAAGTTCCTGAAAGATTCGTTTGCCCTCGGTCACAAGGCCGCGGCTACTCTGACTTCGGAAAACATGCTGCAGAATCCCGAACAGAGCAAATCCTCACGCCTGCATCGGGCCACTTTCTGCGTCGCCCATGCTTACGATCACTACGGACAGATGGTGGAATATCTGCGGATGAACGGGATTGTTCCTCCGGCCAGCCGTCAACAACCAAACTGAGCTGTACTCGACCGGCATTTCACCTTCGTTTGCAGGTGTCTTCAGTTGGAGACGACGGTCTGGCTTGCAACCTGCATTACGGCCTCTAGTAGGGGGTTTTCTTTTCCTGCAGCTTCCACAGTGAAAAAACCTGAAGAGACTCCTCGCGCAGCAGTTGCTGCATCGGCAGCTTCCGCTCGGAGTGAACACGGTTCAGTTCCTCGTAAATGAACGCGTCGTCAAATCCAGCCGCGGCGGCATCGGCGGCGACGCAGGCGTAAAACACGCTCGCCGGACGTGCCCAGTAAATCGCGCCCAGGCACATCGGGCACGGCTCACAAGTCGTATAGAGGTCGCAGCCCGCCAGCTGAAAATTGCCCAGCTTGCGGCAAGCCTCGCGAATCGCCACCACTTCGGCGTGCGCCGTGGGATCGTTCGTGGCCGTGACGCGGTTCGCGCCTTCCGCAATTATGCGGCCGTCTTTTGCTATTACCGCCGCGAATGGCCCGCCATTGCCGCCGCGGACGTTTTCCATCGCCAGCGCGATCGCGCGGCGCATAAATTCTGGCTTCATCGGAGATTCATCCCGTTTCAGGGTGCCTCTACCCCCGCCAAATATCAATATGAATGTGCCGTTTCCGCGCCGCTGCAGAATGGGGCGAATTTGCGGCGGTGGGTGCGCTACAATCTCTCGAAATCAACGAACCGCGCCGTGCGACTGGGGATCTCCCTGCTGCGGCGCTCGAACAGCAGACGGATGACCATGGAAAACCGCCAGATCGGGAAGTCGGTTCCGCGCAAGGAAGGCCGCGAAAAGGTCACCGGCGCTGCGCGCTACGTCGACGACCTGACCTTCCCGGGCATGATTTACGGCATCACCGTGCGAAGCGCGGCTGCCCGCGGAAAGCTGCGCGGCATCCGGTTTGGCGAAGGGATTCCGTGGAATGAATTTACCATCGTCACGGCAAAGGATGTCCCGGGGCAAAATTGCATTGCGCTTCTGATTGAAGATCAACCCTGCCTCGCCGATCAATTCGTGAACCATCCAGAGGAAGCGGTGGTTCTGCTCGCCCATCCGGACAAGTATCTGCTCGAAAAAGCGCGGCGGGCGGTGCAGATCGAAATTGAACCATTGCCTGCCGTTTTCACCATTGAGGATTCTCTATCGCGGAAACAAATCATTTGGGGCAGCGACAATATTTTCAAATTCTACCGGGTCGAAAAGGGCGATGTTGCCGCCACATGGAGCACCGCCGATTCTATCGTCGAGGGCGAGTACGAGACGGGCGCCCAGGAACAACTCTATATCGAGCCCCAAGGCATGATCGCGCGGGCCAATTCTTCAGATGGCGTCACCGTCTGGGGCTCGCTGCAGTGTCCTTACTACGTACACAAGGCGCTGGTGAAGCTGTTCGGGTTGCCCAAGGATAAAATTCGCGTGGTGCAAACGGAAACAGGCGGCGGCTTTGGCGGCAAGGAAGAGTATCCCTCCATGATTGCCGCCCACGCCGCGCTGCTGGCGCTGAAATCTGGCAAGCCGGTGAAATTGATTTACGACCGCGCGGAGGATATGGCCGCGACGACGAAGCGCCACCCTTCGCGCACACGTCATCGCACGGCAGTGACGCGGGATGGAAAACTCCTGGCGATGGAGATCGATTTCACGCTCGACGGCGGCGCCTATGAAACATTATCGCCGGTTGTGTTGTCGCGCGGCACGATCCACGCCGCCGGGCCGTACGCCTGCCCCAACGTCCTGATTCAGAGCCGCGTGGTGGCAACGAACGCCCCGCCACACGGCGCGTTCCGCGGCTTTGGTGCGCCGCAGAGTGTATTTGCACTCGAACGCCACCTCGACCGAGTCTCCGCGGCCGTCGGCCTTTCGCCGGAAGAGTTTCGCCGCCGCAATTTTATTCGCGAAGGCCAGACGCTAGCTGTCGGCCAGGTGATTCACGAAAAAGTAAGGATGGATAAATTGCTGGATCGCGCGCTGGAACTGAGCGGTTATCACGAGAAGCGCGCACGTTTCGCCCGCGCGAATGATGGCAGCGCAATCAAGCGAGGCATTGGGTTCGCTGCATTCCTTCACGGAGCCGGGTTCACCGGTTCGGGCGAGGAGTATCTCGCTTCGGAAGCGCTAGTCACGGCGACGCCCGACGGAAAGGTTCACGTCCTGGCTGGCAGCACGGAGATGGGCCAGGGCACGAATACCGTCTTCGCCCAAATCGCCGCTGAAGCTCTGGGGCTCGATTGCGAGCAGATTGAGATCCTCCAACCCGATACTTCGCTGGTGCCGAACAGCGGTCCAACCGTCGCTTCGCGAACCACCATGATCGTCGGAAAACTGGTCGAGACCGCGGGGTTGGCAATCAAGAAATCACTGCAAGATGCGGGCGTTTTGGATAAGAGCTACACCGCGGCTGAATTTACAGAAGCCTGCCGCAAATACAACGCCAAATTCGGTCCACTGCGATCTTTGGTGAAATATCAACATCCGCGTGAGCTTCACTGGGACGACGCGAAATACCAGGGCGATGCCTACGGCGCCTACGCCTGGGCTGTCTACGTCGCGGAAGTTTCCGTGGACACGCGCACGGCCGAAGTTCGCGTCGAAGACTTCGTAGCCGTTCAGGAAGTCGGCAAGGTCATCAATCCGGTTTTGGCGGCGGGACAAATCGAAGGTGGTGTCGCGCAAGGCATCGGTTTTGCACTCTACGAAAATGTGGTCTGGCAGGAAGGCCGCATGATGAATGGGCAAATGACCAATTACATCATGCCCACTTCGATGGACGTTCCTCCGATTCGGGTTTTCTTCGAGGAGTTGCCGTACGCGCGCGGCCCCGCCGGCGCCAAGGGCATCGGCGAGTTGCCGCTTGATGGGACCGCACCTGCGATCGCGAATGCCATCGCGCACGCCACAGGCGCCGATATTCGCCAAATTCCGGTTACGCCCGAAAAATTGATGGAGATGCTGGAGGGCGGAAATGCCTAAAGCATCTCGCAAAATTCGCATCGCGTGCGAGATCAACGGCCGCCCGACGTCGCTTGAAGCGCATCCGATGAGCCGATTGCTCGACGTTTTGCGCGAGCAAGCTGGGCTGACCGGAACGAAAGAAGGGTGCGGCGAAGGCGAATGCGGCGCGTGTTCAATTGAAATGGACGGCGCACTCGTCAACAGCTGCCTGATTCCGGTGTTGCAAGCGGATGGAGCGAAAATTCGCACCATCGAAGGAGTCGCTGATTCCGCCGAATTGAGCGCCGTGCAGAAGGCGTTCCTTACTCATGGGGGCGCGCAGTGCGGCATCTGTACGCCGGGCATGATTCTTGCGGCGCAGAATCTGTTGTCGCGGAACGCACAACCGACGGAGAGCGACATTCGGGAAGCCCTGGCGGGAAATCTTTGCCGCTGCACCGGATACACAAAAATATTCGAGTCGGTTCTCGAAACGTGCCGCGCACAAGGGCCTCGCCAATGAGATCTTACGTCCCCGGTTACGAAATTGTGGCCCCTAAAAATCTCGCGGAGGCGCTGGATCGCCTGGCGCGCGAACCGGGTGAGTGGAAACCGTTTGCCGGCGGGACTGATTTGATGGTTCTGCTCGAAGCGGGAAAACTCCCGCACCGTAAATTCCTGAGCATCTGGAAGCTACCGGAGCTCCAGGGGATCGCGGTGACTTCCGATTTTGTGACGCTCAATGCCATGACAACCTATTCCGATATCCGGCGCCACGAGTTGCTTGCCCGCGAATTTCCGCTTTTGTGCCGCGCGGCCGCCGAGACCGGCGGCATCGCCACGCAAAATCGCGGCACGCTCGGCGGGAATATCGCCAACGCTTCTCCTGCCGCGGATTCGCCGCCATCCCTGCTTGTGTATGACGCGGAGCTCGAACTGGTCTCTGCAAGTGGGGCGCGATGGGTTCCGTATCACGGTTTCTGGCACGGCTACAAGAAAATCGCTTTGCGAGAAGACGAACTGATTCGCGCAATCCGTCTGCCCCGAAACCGGAAGTACTCGAACCAGTTTTATCGCAAGGTAGGGACGCGAAGGGCTCAAGCCATCTCGAAGGTGTGTTTCGCGGGCGCGGCGCAGATCGATGCCGGACGGATCTCGGAAGTGCGAATCGCACTCGGCAGCGTTGCCCCAACCGTTTTTCGTGCCACGAAAACTGAGAATCTCTTGCGCGGGGAAAGGCCGGTTCCCGCCACCGTGAAAGCTGCGCAACGCATGCTGACGGGCGAAGTCGCGCCGATTGACGATATCCGTTCCACTGCGCGTTACCGGCTGCGGGTTGCGCAGAATCTGCTCGCCGAATTCTGCGAGCAACTGGCGGGTTAGCCGAGCATGGCAAAGGTTCCCGACATTTCCGGCGGCTCCGGCGGCGAAGCAGACCTGATAGTCCTCGGGAAACGGATCTTCACTCTGGGCGGTGAAGGCGCTGCAACGATCCATATTCGCGCAGGAGCGATTACAAAGATTTCCGGCTTCGACGACGTTTCTTCGGGAACCCCTGTTTACGATGCCGGGGATTTCGCCGTCATGCCCGGTTTGGTGGACACTCATGTCCACATCAACGAGCCCGGGCGCACCGAATGGGAAGGGTTTGCAACTGCTACACGGGCAGCCGCTGCCGGCGGTATCACCACGCTCATCGAAATGCCGCTGAACAGCATTCCCGCAACAACAAGCGTTGCGGCGTTCCAAACGAAACTCGCTGCTGCGGCGGGCAAACTCTCCGTGGACACGGGTTTCTGGGGCGGCGTCGTTCCTGGGAATACGAAGGAGTTGCCCGGCCTTTGGGAAGCGGGCTGCTTCGGCTTCAAATGTTTTCTGATTGAAAGCGGCGTAAAGGAATTTGCCAGCGTCAACGAGGCTGACCTCCGCGAAGCGTTGCCTGTGTTGGCCAAAATTGGGGCGCCTCTTCTCGCCCACGCGGAGTTGCCCGGGCCGATTGAAGATGCTGTGACACGCCGCACCGAATCCGCTTCGCGAAAGGCTTATCAAACTTGGCTCGCCTCCCGCCCGGCCGCCGCGGAAAATAACGCGATTGAACTGCTTTTGCGCCTCGGCCGAAGATTCGGAGTACAGATCCATATCGTGCATCTCTCTTCAACCGACGCTATTTCGATAATTCAAAAAGCAAAATCTGCCGGCCAGCAAGTGAGTGTCGAAACGTGTCCGCATTATCTGACGTTCACGGCGGAAGAAATTCCCGATGGTGCGACTCGGTTCAAATGCGCGCCTCCGATTCGTGAACGGGAAAATCGCGAACGGCTGTGGGCTGGATTGCGCAATGCAACCATCGATATGATCGCCACCGACCACTCTCCCTGTCCGCCGGAAATGAAGCGCCCGGAAAGCGGCGATTTCCTGGATGCCTGGGGTGGAATTGCATCGCTACAACTCAGTCTGCCGGTCGTGTGGACCGAAGCGAAACAGCGCGGCTTTTCACTCGCCCATCTTGCCAAGTGGCTCTCTGAGGCTCCCGCCCGGCTCGCCGGCCTGGATCAAAAAAAAGGAGCGATCACGCCCGGTTGCGACGCTGATCTGGTCGTGTGGAACCCCGAAGCCGGCTTCCAGGTCGATCCCGCCCAGCTTCATCATCGGCATAAACTGACACCCTATGCTGGACGCAACCTTATGGGTATAGTCGAAGGAACTTTCCTGCGCGGCGTAAAGATTTTCGAGCGCGGAAAATTCTGCGCTTCGCCGGCCGGGAAAGTCCTCCTTCGAGGCCAATGATGAAGGATTTCACCCAACTCGCCGATCTCGCCGCCGAAAGACTTGGCGGTCGCGTGCTCGAAGCCAACGACGACTTCTTCGCGCCCAAGGAAAATCTGCTGAAGGAATCCAATCCCGTCTTCATCGAAGGGAAATACACCGCTCGCGGAAAATGGATGGATGGGTGGGAATCGCGCCGCCGCCGAGCGCCCGGGCATGATTGGTGCATCCTCCGGCTGGGTTTGCCGGGAATTATCCGAGGCGTCACGGTGGACACCAGTTTTTTCACCGGCAATTATCCGGAGAGATTCTCGCTGGAGGGCTGCGAGCTTGGGGAACGGCATCCCTACAAAAGCGAGAAAAGCCGGCTACACTCTGAAAAAACAAAGTGGATACAGATTTTTCCAGAAACCGGACTGAAGGGCGATTCCAGGAACCTTTTCGCGGCCGAGAACGAGTCCAGATTCACTCATTTGCGGTTGAACATTTTTCCCGACGGTGGCGTGGCTCGGCTGCGTGTTCACGGCGAGGCCGTTCCCGGCCCCGGCCTGCTGTCGCGCGCGGAAATCAATCTGGTCTCCGTGGAAAATGGCGGCAGCGTCGTCGTTTCCAGCGATCAATTTTATGGCGCTCCGCGGAATCTCCTGATGCCCTATCGTGCGAAAAACATGGGCGACGGATGGGAGACGAAACGCCGCCGCGGCCCGGGCCACGATTGGGTTGTCCTGAAGCTTGGCGTTCCGGGGAGACTTCATCGCGTGGAGGTCGACACCGCCCACTTCAAGGGAAATTATCCGGACTCTTGTGCGCTCCAAGCTGTGGATTCAAGCGATTCCACGATCGACCCGCGAAACGCTTCGTCGCTGGCTTGGGAAGAGGTACTCCCGGTCATCAAGCTGAGAGCGAATCATCGCCACGTATTCACGAACCTCCAGCATGCTGGCGTCGCTACGCATGTGCGTTTCCAGATTTTTCCCGATGGCGGCGTCAGCCGGCTCCGCCTCTTCGGAAGCCCTCACGTACACGCTGATCGCTCGAAATCGCTTGCGCGCTTCAACAGCATGCCACGCCAACGGGTCATCCGGACATTGCTGGACTGCTGCGGTTCCAGAAAATGGGCACAGCAGATGGCCGAACACAGGCCATTTTCCAACGAGCCGGAACTTTTTGAGATCGCTTCTAAAACGTGGAGTGACTTGGATCGCGCGGACTGGCTTGAGGCCTTTCAGCACCATCCCCCCATCGGAGAAAATCGAGCGAAGGCCAAACAATCCGCCACCGCCAGCCACTGGTCCACAAAAGAGCAGTCCTCGGCGCAGAGGGCCGAGCCCCAGGTGTTGAATGCTCTGGCAGAGCAGAATCGCGCCTACGCGGAAAAGTTCGGCTACGTTTTTCTGATTTGCGCCACGGGCAAGAGCAGCGAGGACATCCTGAACGCGCTCCAGCAGCGCTTGCCGAATGATCCCGATGCGGAATTGCGAATTGCGGTTGAGGAGCAGCGCAAGATCACCCAACTCCGCCTGGAGAAACTACTCGATCTATGAGCCATATCACCACACACGTTCTGGACGTATCTTTGGGGCGTCCCGCCGCGAATATCGTCGTAATTTTGGAATCCAAGTCGGCTGGCGGTGCCTGGACTGAATCAGCTCGTGGCGCGACCGACGCTGATGGCCGCCTGCGGGAATGGGCCGCAGCGAAAACACTGCCAGCTGGAACCTATCGTCTGACCTTCGACACAGGCGCCTATTTTGCCGCGCGCAAGATTGCGAACTTGTATCCGCAGGTCGTCATCGTCTTTGAAGTGCACAATGTGCAGGAGCACTATCACATACCCCTGCTGTTGAGTCCGTTCGGGTATTCCACGTATCGCGGGAGCTGACCGATGGCTATCCGGCTTGGCGAAAATAATTACGGCAAGCAGCGCGTCCGGATACTCCAGGTCGCCCGTCAGGCGGACCGGCACGACATCAAGGAGCTCACACTCGGCATCCGCCTCGAAGGCGACTTCGATTCCGCGCACACGAAGGGCGACAATCGCAAAGTGTTGCCGACCGACACCATGAAGAACACGGTTTACGCCCTCGCGAAACAGCATGCAATCGGATCCCCCGAAGAGTTCTGCGTGCGTCTTGCCGATCATTTTCTCTCGCGAAATCCACAGGTCTCCGGCGTCCGCATCGAAGCGGCCCAGGCGCTTTGGTCGCGTCTTTCTGTCGATGGGAAACCTCACGCGCACACCTTCACCGCCTCGGGCAATGAGAAGCGCACCGCCGATGTAACCGCCACGCGCACGGACAAATCGCTCCAAGCCGGCATCGCAGGCCTGGTCGTGCTGAAAACGACGGATTCCGCGTTTGAGAAATTTCTGAAGGATGAATACACGACGTTGAAAGCAGACCGGAATCGCATTCTTGCCACGGCAATCCATGCGACATGGCTTTATCGAGAGAATGCCGTTGATTTTGATTTGAGTTGGCAGGGTGTCCGGCAAACTCTGTTGGCAACCTTCGCCGGTCACGCCAGCGAATCACTCCAGCACACTCTCTACGCGATGGGCGAAGCCGTGCTCAAGGAATGCAAAGACGTCCGGGAAATTCATCTTTCACTCCCGAACAAGCACTACAATCTTGTCGATCTTTCGCCGTTCCATCTGGATAATCCCAAGGAAATCTTCCTGCCCACCGACGAACCGCACGGCCTCATCGAAGCCACGCTCCGCAACGACTGATCCGCGCCGTTACTTCTTTCGTCCATCCAGAATCTTCACAAACGAAGCGCTGCGAAATTCCCCCTGAGTCAATCCCGTCAGCCCCTGCGCCTCCTGCGCGGTAATCGCCCCGCAGTTCATGGCGCGAAGGAAAAAGTTCAATAATCCCTGGCCGGTGGCGGCGTCATCGAACACTTCTCCCACCAGTGTGGCTTGCGCCGCCTTTGCGATGAAATTGCGCAGGCGTTCCGACGCTGCATCCAGGCTCTCCAGGAAAAAGGAATACACCGCCGCATAGCGTGTGACCAGCTGCGCGGGGTGCAGATCCCAGCCCTGATAAAAACCGTTCACCAGCGAGTGCCGGATATGCTCAAAGTGCAGCTTCCACGCCAGATGCACGACTTTTCGATTGTTCTCTGTCTGCTCGGCCGAAAGGGGCGCGGTGCCGGTGTCCGTGTGATGCACTGGAACGGGCAGGATGTTCGTCGCCCCATCGGAAAGCCAAATTCCGGTACCCGCGTAGGCCACTTGCATGGCTTCTTTGGCAAAGTCACAGGCAAGGTGAAGCATGTGCTGGTGAGCCGCGGTGATGCCGCGTCCGGCCGTGTAATCGTACGTGCCGAAATGCGCGCCCACGCAGCGCCCCTGGGCTGCCTCAGCCAGCGGAAGCAAATTCAATTCTCCGCGCTGGTTGAATATCGACTGCGGCGTCTCAATCATCAATTCCACTTGCAGCGTTTGCGCCTTCAATCCCAGCGCGGTTTCTAGGCGCGAGCAAATCGCGGCCAGCGCAGCGGATTCTTCGGGAATGGTGACCTTCGGCAGTGTGACGAAAAAATTCCGTGGCAGCGCCCCGCCAGTTTTTCCCAGCAACTCCGTCAAGAAAATGTCCAGTGTTCGGACGCTGCGATCCCGCAGTTCTTCGTTGAACGGCTTAATGCGCAGTCCGATGAACGGTGGCAGGTTGCCCGCCGCCATTCCGGCCGCCAGTTCACCTGCTGCGGCGGCGGCGAAGCGATCCTCTTCATCATTCGGCCGGTTGCCGAACCCATCCTCAAAATCAATTCGGAAATCTTCCACTGGCTCGCGCTGCAGTTTTTCACGCACCCGCTGGTACAGTGTCCACGCAAACCAGGCGTAAGGATTGTCCCGACGCGCCCCCTCGGGATCCGCTTGAATGGATTTTGCCAGGGCTGCAGCGTCCGGCGATTCCCTCAGATGTTGCGAGCCAGGGAGCTTGACCGCTCTCGCGAAAGAAATAAAGTCCGATGCGTATTCGTCCAACGAATCCAGAGCCTTCGCGCCCAATCGTTTTGCCGTGTCCGCGCGAAACAAATGTGCGCCGCCATAAACCGTGTGCACCGGTTGCCGGTTGCCTCTTGGTCCCGGATACCGCGACGCGAACGCCTCATGCGCCAGCCGAAGCGGCGCGAACGCCTCCCGAAGCGAATCTGAAGTAAGCGACCTCTTCACCTTGTTCTCCTATTTTCAAAACAGGACCGCGGTTATCTTCGGGTCTGGTTGCCCGGAACGCGACGCGGCTAACAGAATACATTTCTTTCCAAGTCAAGCGAAGCCGCTTCCATGTTCCTGAGCCGCGGCAACCGGTCAGGAAGCGGCAAATAGCCTCCTGCAATCAAAGGCGCGGCCAATTCGATCACCATTGTGGAAGTGTTTGCGAAGATCACGTAGAGCAAAAAAGAGATGGAGCGAGGCGTCACTTCCCTCGCTCCATTTCAAACGGCAACCGCGTGTTACCAGACTTTACCCTCTAAGGTTTGCCATGTGGCTGATTCTGGCGGGAATCCTGATGCGGTTGCTGGTTCTTCTGTTGCTGTTGTACATGCTGTTGCTGCTGTTGATGTTTCTGGGCCAGTTGCTGCGTCTGTTGCTGGTGGCGCTGCTCGACCTGCTGCATTCTTGCGTCGTTGGCCTGCTGGCGCTCCAGTTGGCGGTGATCCTGCTCCTGCCTCTGTTCCAGTTTTTGTTGATCATGCTGCTGCTTTGAGTACAGTTTTTCCTGCTGCTGCTGGTATTTTCTGTCGCGGTTCGCATCCCCGGTGTTGGGTGCCGACGGCCGCGAGTGCGACGGCAACTCGTTGGAATGGATGGCATGGTCTGACTGCCCTCCCGAGCCTCGTGCCTGAGGCGGCCGGTCATAGCGTCCGCCTTCCTTGGCAGGCATAGCATCGCGTCCTGAGAAAGCGCCCGGCCTCTCCGTCGCCGCGATCGGCGGCCGCCCGTGATTCGATGATGCCCGCAGCTCCGGATTCCCACGCGCTTCATCCATATGGTGCCGCTGGTCGGCTACCGGACCGATATGCCTCCCGCGGTAGGCAGCTTCTTCCGATCTCGTCGGATGCTCGTTGATTCCTCCCCGCCCGCCGTTAAAGCTGACCCGCGATCGCCCGTAATTGTTCACCACTGTAGTGTTGTAAGTATTGTGGATCACCGTCACGTTCACGTTGTTCACCGAGCGGTTGTAATAAAAATGGTTGCGTTCCCAGCGCCCGCCTTCATACCCGCGGCCGAAGTAGCCGAATCCATAATTGATCCCGCCGTAAAAGCCCACCACCGGGCCCCAATAGCCTTCGTGAAAGTAGTAACCCCGGCCTCCCCAGGCCCAATACCCCGGCGTCCAAAGGAATCCCGGCCGTGGAGCCAGCACCCACGTCCCCGGCACCCAGTAATAATCGTCCCCATCCCACGCCCAGTATCCCGGCGTCCAGATGTAGCCCTCGCCCGGGCAGATCGGCTGCTCATAAACAGGCAACTCCGGCGGGCCGAACGAAACGGCGATTCCAACGCCAATCTGCGCGTAAGCCGCCGCTGACAACAGCAAGAACCCTATGAATCCCAATAGCGAACGAATCGAAACAAGTCTCCGCATCTTCTCTCCTTTGTCCGATTGTGCATGGCTTGCCTGGTCCCGGTCCGCCGCACCGGACGACCCGCTGGATGAGGAATTTTCTGGCGAACCTGGTTAACTGGCTGGATTCAAATTGTTTCACACCAGGGTGAGCGTGTAAAAAGGAAATCCTTCGTTTCACGGTACTACTTCGCCACAGACTCCCGCGATTCTTCCCCTGCGGCAAACACGGAACTGTGTTACACTAAGTTTGCGCTTAATGCATCGGTTGTGTTGTGCGGTCCCTCTGGTTTAGGCCTTCTGAGACTACCCGCCCTACGTTTCCTCCGTTCGTTCTTAGCGTAATTTAAAATAAGACTGGCAATTCAGATTGCCGCGCTCACCCGTTATTTGTGTGTGTCGCCGCCCTCTCGCCAGCAAGAAAGCAAAATGCAAAGTTTTTCAGAACTCACTCTATCTCCTTCTTTGAAGGAGCGACTCATCGCGGCGAAGTTTTCCACGCCCACTCCCGTGCAGGCCGCAGCAATTCCGCAAGCACTGGAAGGCAAGGACGTCATCGCCACGGCCCAGACAGGAACCGGCAAAACGCTTGCGTTCCTGCTTCCCATCATGGAGAAGCTGGGGCAACCGCATACTCCCGGAATCGCCGCACTGGTGCTTGTGCCGACCAGGGAACTCGCGATGCAAGTAGTCGCTCAATATAACGCTCTGCGCTCCAAACAGTCGCAGCCCGCGGGACTCGTCGTCGGGGGCCTTCCTGAAGGCCGCCAGCTCGATGCCATCCGCAAGGGTGCGCGGCTGGTGGTTGCAACGCCCGGCCGCCTCGAGGATTATCTCGACCGCCGGCTCGTCTCTTTGAGCGGCGTCAAAACACTCGTCCTTGATGAAGCCGATCGCATGCTCGATATGGGCTTCCTTCCGGCCATCCGCCGCATCGCCGGCGTGTTGCCAAAGGAGCGCCAGACGCTGTGCTTCTCCGCCACGATGGAAGGCGCAATGGCGCAACTCGTCCGCGACTACACCAGGAATCCGGTCCGCCTCTCGTTCGGTTCCACTTCGAAGCCGTCCGAAAATGTCCGGCTTCAGGCGTTCGAAGTCCCCGAAAACGGCAAGGCCGATATGCTCTTCCACCTGCTCGACAACGAAAGCGGCCGCTGCCTTATTTTCTCGCGCACCAAGCGCGGCACCGAACGTATCGCCAAGAACCTGAACCGCCAGGGCATCAACGCCGCCATGATTCATGGCGACCGCTCGCAGTCGCAGCGTACCTCCGCCCTCACAGGGTTCCAGCGCGGGCAATATCGCGTGCTGGTCGCGACCGACGTCGCCGCACGTGGCATTCACGTCCAGGACATCGCGCACGTCATCAACTATGACTTGCCTGACGTCGCCGAAAACTTTATCCATCGCGTCGGCCGCACGGGCCGCGCCGGTGAGCGAGGCGTCGCCTCCACACTTTTCCTGCGCGAACAACGCACGGAGCTCTTCCAACTTGAGCGCCAACTCGGAATCAAGATCGAAAGAGTTTCCGCCAACGGACAGGCCGCTCCCAAAAAGGATCGCGTCCCAGTTACTTCGGATCGAGTTTCCACCCACTCCAGCCAGGTTTCTGGCCGCCAGGATCGCAGCTCGTTCCATTCGGATCGCGCTTCTTCCGCGCCAGGTCCCAGGATGACCCGCTTGCCCGGAGAAGTCCTGCAAGCACAGATGGAAAGCTAAAGACTGTTCACATCGTGTGTTGGAAATTTCGGGAGGACCCCAGTTGCCGCTGTTGCACCTGGGGTTCTTCATTTGGAGTGCGGTGGCTCTGCCACCGCTTTACCGCCGTCAACCCCGCCCAGTAAACGTTCCACGTGCAACGAAGCGACTCTAGTACCTGTTCCGCCTGCCCACTACCGCCCGATCTCAAACGGGCGAGCATACCCCGTCATCTCCAGGTACCCTACGCCCCGTACACCGGCTCCGCCGCGTGTTCCCTCAATCACGATCGCCCCCTCCCAGTAGCTCGGCGCAAGCTTGCTGCCGCCGGCGAGCTCCTGTGACTTCAGGCGAGTCGTCGCCGCCAGCTTTAACCCCAGCTTCGGTACCTCCATGCTCCAGGCCACCGGATATTTGGCGCCGGTCGCGCCGCTTGTCCACGTCTCTCCCGTTGGAACCAGCCGGAAATCCGCCGCGGTTAAATGCATCGATTTTCCTCGCGCATCAACATACGTTCCCGAGGAATACGGATCGGTAGCTCCATTCTTCCGCCGAAATTGGTAAAGCATCAACTCGGTATCGTCCTCGAGTTGGACGCTCAACCAGTCCCAACCCGTTTGTTCCGCCCCCATGGAATTCGTGAAAAATTCATGGTCCATCCACGATGTCCCGTGCAGCTCCACCGATTTGCCATCCAAGCCCAGCTTTCCGGCCGTCAGCAGGCGCGTGGAAGAAATGTAATGCGAAGCACGCCCCGCGCCCGCCGCCTTTTGACTGATTCCGGCGATACCGTGGATCACCGGCGGCTTTTCACTGCGCAGTGAAAACGAAAGCGAAAAGCTCCCATCCGCAGCAGTCAGTCTTTCTTCTTCCCGGTTCCAGCGGATTTCCCAATTGCCGTTCCAGATGCGCTTTTGTTGTTCATCGATGCCTGCAAGTCCGGGTCCCGCGCGATTCGTTCGTTCCGCGTGATAAAACTTCCCACCATCCAGGTCGCTCAGGGCAAGATGCGCCAGGTACAAATCCTGAATATCCCAGGCTTTCGTTTTGCCGGGATTCCGGTCCACGCCCTGACGAAAAAACGTCAGATCAAAGCCGTAGTGGTGTCCATCGGAAGAAATCAAATTTCCTGTCGTATACCACCACTCCGTTTGAAAATCCTCATGGTTGAAATGATCTCGCGGGAATTCGTATCGATAGCCCGGCAGAGCCGTCTTGTACTGCGCCATCGTATGCGGCAGCCACGGAAAAAGCAGCGTGAAGAGGAAGAGCCTACTCCTCATGAATCACCTCAAGGGGATTGAGCCGCACCGCCACTCGCGCGGGATACAACCCGGAGACCACCGTCGCCGCATACACGACCGTCAACGCTCCCAGCAGGATCGCTACCGGCCAATGAAACCGGATTGTCCATCCGAATGACTGCTTGTTGATTACAAACACCAGAATCAGCGACAGCAAATACCCCAGCGCAAATCCCGCCAGATTCGCCAGCAGCCCAAGTAAACCCGCCTCCACAAGAATCATTTTCCGAATCTGTCCCGAAGATCCCCCCAGAAACCGCAGCAATCCAAATTCCCGCCGACGGTCAATTACCAGCGCAAGCAGAGCACCCGCAATTCCCATCACCGCCACTACCACTGCTACCGCTTCCAGTGCGTAAGTTATCGCGAACGTCCGGTCGAAAATCTTCACAGCCTCTATCCTTAATTCACGGTTGGAAAAAATCAGGATGCGATGCCCCTCCGCGGCTTCCTGTATTTCTTTTCGCACTTTCGCTGAATCGGCATCGGGCAAAACATAGACCGCAAGATTTGTCGGCGTCTCATCCGGCAGATATTTCAAGAGCACGTCCCGATCCATCAGAATGGTGCCGCGCTCGCTGCCATAGTCGTAATACACATCCACGATTTGAAAATCCGCTCGCGATTCTCCAAGGGCCACAGTGATGGTGTCCCCGCGCTTCACCTTGTGCTTGTAGGTAAACGGCTCACTGACGATGACGTTATGCTTCCCACGCAACTTCTCCAGCACCTGGTTTGCCGGCTGGCTCGAAAAAAATTCCGAGTTCCGCTGCGCGCGCGGTACGCGCAAATCTACCGCCGCCAGCGTAGCCGGCATCCCGTCGTAGCTGATTTCATACGCCCGCAAGCGATCCACCCCCGCAACACCCGGCAGCTTGGCAATTTTCTCCACCAACTCCTCGGAAATCGTGGGGTGCCTGTCCGCCGCGGGGTTGCCCGCCGGCCGCAAGTACAAATCCGCCGGCAACTGGTGGTTCATCCAGTTCACCACCGTCTGCCGGAAACTTCCCACCATGATTCCGACCGACACCATCATCGCCACGGCCGTCGCCAATGCCCCAATCAGCACCGACGTGCGCCGCAGAGAAGCGGCCAGACTCCGCGAAGCAAGCATCGCTTCCACGCCAAAAAAGGTTCCCAGCACTCCCGCCGCGCTCCTCGAAATCAAATTCACCAGAGCAGGCATGGCGTACGCTGCCGACGCAACCAACAACACCGCCGCGAAATATCCGAAAAAGGGTTTTCCGGCAACCGCCGGCATCCCCGCGGCCAGTGCCGCAGATCCGCCCAACACCGCCGCGATCGCCAGGTCGCGTCCCTTATGTGACCGCGCAATGTACTCCCGCCTTCCCTGCGCCATCGCGTCCACCGGTGAAACCTGCATTGCTTCTCGCGCTGGCGAAACCGCGGACGCAACGGCCACGCCCACTCCAATCAGCAACGCCAACGCCACCGATTCCGGCGTCAGCGCAATCGCGCCCGGCCGGCTGCTGACGTAGAGCGATTGCACCGTTGCTGCCATCAGCTTTACTGCGCCCCCGGCCATGATGCGCCCCAGTGGCAAGCCCACCAGCGCGCCAGCCAACCCAAGACAAGCGGCCTCGCCAAGAAATGCCGCCAGCACATCCCTCCGATCCGCGCCGAGCGCCCGCAAGATTCCAATCTCGCTGCGCCTCCGCACCACCGAAACGGAAATCGTGTTGTAAATCAAAAATGCGCCGACAACCAGCGCGATGTAGCTCAGCAGCCGCAGATTCCACCGGAATGCGGCCAGCATCTTGCGGTTTTCCTCCGTGCCTGTGCCTTGTGGCCGCACTTCCACGCCCGGCGGCAACACGCTGCTCAATTTCCTTTGCCACTCCTCCAGATTACTGTCCGCAGGCAGCTTCACGAGGATGCGATCCACGCGGCCAAACCGGTTCAGGGCCCGTTGCGCGCCCGCAATATCCATCAATATTGCGTTTTCATTTCCCGAAGCAGCCGGAAGCAGCCCGCGCACCACGCAATCGAGGACGCGATCGTTGATCAGCAGGGAAATGTGCTCGCCCGGCTTTCTGCCGAGACCCGGGCTCACCCACACGCTCTCTGGATTTTCCAGATTGCGCACCTCTTGCTCGGCGCTCTCTTTGCTGTTGGAATTTTCTTCGCGGACATCCATTTGCGCGGCGTAGCGCCTGCCTTCCGCGATCAGGTCCAGGCCAATCAGCGGCAGCGTTTCGCGGGTACGAGTGTCCACCGCGAAATCTTCCATTCGCGGGGAAAGCCGTAGCGGAAAAGGTTGCGTGGCCAGCGTGGCCAACACCGATTCCGGCACTCCGCCGGAGGCCACGACTTCCAAGTCATGGTCCCCTGCCAGACTTTCCATGGATGAGTGAAAGGATCCCGCCGCCGCATTGCCCGCCAGCTCAATCGCCAGCACCACCGCCACACCGAGTCCCACTGCCAGCACCATCAACGCGAGCCGCACCGGCTCCCCAAACAACGGCCGCAGCATCAACCGGTAAAAAAGTTTCCATCGAGGCATGTCAGCGTCGCGTCACTTCTTCCACGCGCCCGTCGCGCAGCTTCACCAGGGTGTCGCACACGCTGGCTGCTTCCAGGCTGTGCGTGGCCATAATCGTGGCGGTTTTTCGCTCGCGCGTCAGCCGCAACAGCAGTTCCAGAATCACACTGCCCGTGGTGGTATCGAGATTTCCTGTTGGTTCATCCGCGAGCAAAATTCGAGGAGAATGCGCCAGTGCGCGGGCAATCGCCACGCGCTGCATCTGTCCGCCGGAAAGCTGGTGGGGATAGCGCGCGCCGAGCCCGTCAAGCTCCACCCAATGTAGCCGCTCCAAAGCCAGTTCGCGCGCGCTCGCCCGGCCCGCAAGCAGCAGCGGCAGCTCCACATTTTCCTGAACTGTCAATGTGTGTAGAAGCTGAAAGGACTGAAAGACGAAACCTACTTTTTCGCGCCGCAGTTTCGTCCGGTGTGCCTCATTTTTATCCGTAGTCGGCGTTCCCTCGATCACAACACTTCCGGACGTCGGAAAATCCATCGCTCCCGCCAGATGCAGCAGCGTGGATTTCCCGCACCCGCTTCGCCCGACCAGTGCGACGAACTCTCCCTCCGCAACGTCCAGCGTCACTTTATCCAGTGCGCGAACGCTCTGGCCGTCGCTTGCATATTCCTTGCTGACGTTTTGGAGGGAAAGGATCGCCATGCGTCGAACCGCCGCGCCCGCGGCACCTATTTCAGGGTGCCGAGTGCCTGCTCGACCGCCGAAGTCAGTTCCTTCGAGTCCGGCTCGACCTTCGAATCAAACCGCGCGAGCACCTTGCCGTCCGGCCCGACCAGGAATTTCGTGAAATTCCAGCCGATTTCGCCCCCGGTCTTCGGGTTTGCCGACTTGTCCGTCAAGAAGGCGTAGAGCGGCGTAATGTCACCGCCCTTCACCGAAACCTTCGCCATCATCGGAAAGGTCACGTGATACTTGGACGTGCAGAAAGTCTTGATCTCGTCATTCGATCCCGGTTCCTGCGCGCCAAAATTATTCGCCGGGATGCCGACGATCACAAAGCCGCGGTCCTTGTATTTCTCGTACAGCGCTTCCAGGCCCGTATACTGCGGCGTATAGCCGCAGCGGCTGGCCACGTTCACCAGCAGCACCACCTTTCCCTTGAACGACGCCAGAGGAGTAGCCTGCCCTTCGATCGAATTCAAAGTGAAGTCAAATACGGTCTTCTCCGCGGCCATAAGCGTCGTCCCCAAGAGTGCCAGTAGCACGAAAAACTTTTTCATTTTCTTCTCCCGAATTAGGTTTGCGCGGATTCTCAGAAAGTCTGGATCAGTTGTCCTTTCCGTTCTCTCCTTGATGGGATGCAACAATCATAGGCTACCTGCGCGGCGATGCCCAATTTCTTGTCCGTCAATTCCGGGTAAAATTCTTGCCGCCTGGAATTCCCGCTTATTGCAGCAGAAACACGGTAAGGCTCTGGCCTGGTACACGCAGTTTCATAGCCCTTCCCGCTAGTTCCGCTTGCCCGGGCCCGAATAGCACCGTCGCGTTTGTAGCTGCATGTCCTGGAGAGTCTTCGAACGGCACCGTTATTTCCCGCGCGCCAGCACCCTTGTGGAAAGCCACAACGATCCGCTCCTCGTCCGTTTCCCTCAAAAATATGTACGACGTGTCATCCGAGGCCAGGCTCCACAATTTTCCCCGGCGCAGCGCCGGATGCTGCGACCTGACCTGCAGCAGTCCGCGCACAAATTCGTGCAACTCTTCCTGCTCGCGTGTTCGGCCATCCTTCTGGAACGCGTTCCGCTCATCTTCCGTCCAGCCACCGGGAAAATCTCTCCGGTTATCCGGATCTCGTCCGCCGGGCAACCCGATTTCGTCGCCGTAGTACATTTCCGGAATCCCGCGCACGGTAAAAACTAATCCGAAGGCAAGCTTCAATCGCCCCGGCGTTCCCTCCGGCGGTTCCGAAAGGCGCGTCGTATCGTGATTCCCGAAAAAGGGCACCAGGAATTCCGGATGAGGATACAAGGAATCCTCCCGCAGGATATTTGCCAGTTTTCCCGCGGGTGCTCCCTTCAACAAGACGTCGCGCAATGTGAAATAGAGCGGGTAATCAAACGGCGCCGTGAGCTGTGTATCGATCCCGTCCCAGCCTTTTCTGCCGCCCTGATAAAACGAAGCCACCGTGGGATCGGGATGAAACACTTCGCCGATCGTCGAGAGCCGCGGATAAATCCGCCGCAACGCGGTGTGCCACTGCCGCCAAAACTCCCGCGACACATAGGGGAATGTGTCAATGCGGTATCCGTCCAGCCCGGTTGTCTCCGCCCACCAGATGCTGTTCTGCGCCAGGTACTCAGCCACAATCGGATTTTCGGTATTCATGTCCGGCAAGATTCCCGCGAACCACCCCTCAGTCAAACTACGCCGCAGCTGTGGAGGAGTATGCGGGTCCACCAACGATTCGAACGCATCATTGGTAATTTCCTTCTTCTCCGGCAAGCCATAAAACGATCCCTTCAGCGGCGAAGCTGCCGTCAAATGATTCGCCGGCGTGCCGTGAAACCAATCCGGCAGCGGCGGATTGGCCGCCCAGGGATGCCGCGGCCCCACGTGATTCGGCACCACGTCAAATAGCACCTTCATGTGCTGCTTGTGGGCCGCCAGAATCAATTTCTGATAATCCGCCAGCGTGCCCAGGTGCGGGTCCACGGCGTATAAATCCACTGCGCCATACCCGTGGTAATCCTGCGTGCCGCCGTTTTTTACGACCGGCGTCAGCCACAGTGTGGTCACTCCCAGGTCCTTCAAATAATCCAGATGCTGCTCGATGCCACGCAGATCGCCGCCGTGCCATGCCCGCGGTTTGCTGCGATCGTGCGAGCCCGGGAATTCCGCGGGCTCGTCGTTCAGCGGATCACCGTTCGCAAAACGGTCCGGCATGATCAGGTAGATCACGTCATCCAGGGTAATTCCCTGATTGCGCCCCAGAATTTGCTGCCGCGCCGCGATCGGCAATTCAAATGTAGTTTCCCCGTGTGCGGTCGTAATCCGGCAAACCGCCGTGCCCGTGCGCAAGTCAGGGCCCAGTTTCAGCCACACGAACAGGTAGCTTCCGTCTCCGCTCGACTGCGTCCGGCTGACCACCACATCGCGAAGATTGCAGCTCACACGCGTCGCTCGCAAATTCTTCCCGGAAAGCAGCAGCATCACGTCCGGCGTCAGGCCAACCCACCAGTTCGGCGGCTCAATTTTCTTCACCGCGGGAGCGTCCAGGTTCGCGCTCTCCTGCGCATGCAGTAAAGCTCCAATCGCCATTCCCGCTACCAGGATCAATCGGGCTAAACCACGAATCACGGCTCTCCTCCTACTCCTCTTCGCGAAATATCAGATGTCCGAACGCTTCCGGCACGTGAAAATTCGGCTCCGGTGTCCTCGTTGGGCTCCAAGCCGAATAAAATCTCGGCTCCGATTTTCCTTCCACTCTAAAAAAGTTTGCCCGCCAACTCCGCTTTGGATCAAATGCCGGCGTCAAGCTCCGCATGGGCACGGCGAGTTCCGCTGTCCACGTTCGCGCAGTGGCAGCTTGCACCACGCGCCGGCGCAGTTCGCTATGCATCTCTGCTTTCTCTCCGTGTGCAATACTCAGGTCAATCCAGTATCCGTTGGGGCTTACTTCCAATTCCTTGTAGACTCGCGCATCGCCCGTATCCGGCTGCAGGAACGCTTCCGCCACGTCGCGCTCCCAAAGCTCGTCCCGCCACCCATCCGCCCGCGCATCGGAAAATACATGCAACTCCCGGTAGTGCGCCAGAAATTGCAGAAACAGTGTCTGCTCATTCCAAAGGAGCCGCACCTCGGTCGCCCGCGGTGGATCAGCCTGCTCGCCTCTCCAATTGCGGTCAAAGCGAATCGCAGGTGCCCGCTCCCACAATGCCGTAGCGGGGAATTCTTCCTTCCCCAGTCCTTGGTCCAACCGCAGGGCATACGCTGTTGGCAATCCATTGAATTTCAAAACCGTTCCACCGTTCATCGTTCCGATAGTGTAGTCCACCCGCCACCCGTTATGCTTCTTCATCCCGCTCCTTCGCCCAGCAGACTCTTTGCGCACCTCGCCACACTGCGGGCCGTGAACCAGCAATCTTGCATGCTAACATCCGCGTTGGACCCATTCCGGAAGGAGAAACTCCCGTGGAAGCACGCCGCACCTCTCTCGCCGATCGCAACGTCGAGGTTCGCACCGATCCCACTCGCCGCAATCCCGCCGATTTTCAATACGTGAAATTCCGCATCGAAGCCAGCGCCGCGCGGATGACCCTCAACCGCCCCGACCACAATCTCCTTAACGAATTCATGCTTCGCGAACTGATTGACGGCATCGCCCACGCCGGCGAGCGCCCCGACGTGAAGCTCATTGTCCTCGATTCTGCCTGCAAGGTTTTCTGCGGTGGCATTGACGTTGGCGAATACACCACGGATCGCGTCTTCCAGATGCTCGATGCATTTCACTCCGTTTTCATGGGCATTCTCGAAACCGCGAAGCCTGTCGTTTGCGTTGTCAACGGCCCGGCCATCGGCGGCGGCGCGGAACTCGCCGCGTTTGGCGACCTGGTCATTGCCACGCCGAAAGCCCGCTTTGCCCAGCCCGAAATCACGCTGGGTGTGTTTCCGCCCCTTGCGTCCACCATTCTTCCGTTCCTGGTCGGTCCAAAGGTAGCCCTCGAACTTGTGCTCCTCGGTGAACCCGTTTCCGCCGAGCGCGCTCTCGACATGGGCATCGTCAACCGGCTCGTTCCCGAAGCGCAGCTCGAGGCCACTGTCAACGACCTATGCGCGCGAATCGCCGGCCACTCCGGGCCGGTCCTCACCATGGCCAAAAAAGCGATTCTCGGCGGCATGGGCCTGTCTCTCCGCGACGGCCTCCGCAATTCCATGAACATCTTTCTCAACGAACTCTACCGCCTCGAAGATTCCCAGGAAGGCTTGCGCGCCCTCAGTGAAAAACGCAAACCCAACTGGAAAAACCGCTGATGCAACGCACCCATATCTCGATTCATTGACAGTCTTTGGCGCGCCCCGTAAACTGAGTCGGACATTCAGCAGGCAAGGGAAGTGGGGAAGTGCCGTGTAAATCGGCCGCGGTCCCGCCACTGTATTCGGCTTCATCGCCGAGAGCCAGGCTACCCTCCCTCGCCGCCGTGGTTGGGCCTATCTCGCGAGAGGGTACGCCTACAGAACAACCCCGGCCGCTCGCCGGGTTTTTTGTTTTCAAATTTCTCGCGGCACTGTGGTCAAGGGAGATTCGTGAAACACGGTATTGCCAATGCCCTGCGTCGCGCCCGCATCTTCGGCGCTGCTTTGCTGTTGCTCGGCGCCCTGCCCGCTTGCGCACAATCCGTTACGCCTGTGCGTTCGCCGGACTCCCCGTCGGTTACGCGCGAGGTCGTGGACGAATTCGGCCGCACAATTCGGTTGCCGCAACTTCCCTCGCGCATCGTCTCCCTTGCGCCCAGCCTGACGGAAACGGTCTACGCCCTTGGCGCGCAGGACCGCCTCGTAGGCGACACGGACTATTGCGACTATCCCCCCGACGCCAAGAAGAAAAAGAAAGTCGGAGGGCCGATCAACCCGAATCTCGAAGAAATTGCCGCGCTTCACCCGGATCTCGTTCTCGTCACCAAGGAGATCAATCGCCTCGATACCGTCCGCGCCCTCGATAGCCTCGGCATCCCCGCCTATGCCACCGACGCGCGCACTGTAGACGAAATTCTCTCCACCACCCGGAAACTCGCCGATGTCCTCGGCGTTCCGGAAAACGGTAAATCCCTCACCGCCGATCTTCAGGCACGCCTTTCGGCGCTCCAGTCCAAGCTGGAAGCAATTCCGCCCAGCCGGGTTCTCTTCATTGTCTGGACCGAGCCCCTCATTTCCGTTGGCAAAAATACTTTTATTGCCGACGCGCTCCGCAGAGCCGATGCCACCAGCATCGTGGAGTCTACGCAGGACTGGCCGCAGATGAGCCTGGAAGAAGTTGTGCGCCTCCGTCCCGAGTACCTTGTCTTTGCCGAATCGCATTCCGATTCCGCCTCGCGCGAATTTGAGGCACTTGCGAATCGTCCCGGCTGGAACATCCTTGAAGCCGTGCGCAACCGTCATTTTGCTGTGGTCAGTGACGCGGTGAACCGCCCCGCGCCTCGCATCGTCTCCGCAATTGAAGACTTGGCCCGCCAGCTTCATCCTTTGGCCTTCCAGGAAGCTCCCGCGCCCGAAAAACCGCCAGCACCAGTGCCGCTGCCTGCCAATCCTGCTGCGGCGTCGTCCTCGCGCATGACCCTAAACTCACAACTTTCAATCGTGGAAATTGCATGCGCCCTCTGACCCTGACGCGCCTGCTGGTGCGCTGCGGAATCCTTACCGCGATTTTGTTCGCGGTGGTTATCCTGGCCCTGAAACTCGGCGCGGTGCAGGTCTCTCTCTATGGACTGACACGCGACTTGATTCAAGTCCTGCTGGGACACACCAACAATATTTCCAGCGATTATGTCCTGATCGTGTTGAACATCCGCCTGCCCAGGATTCTGCTGGCAATCGTTGTGGGAGCTTCCCTCTCCGTTGCTGGCGTCAGCTTCCAGGCCTTGCTGCGCAATCCTCTCGCGGACCCCTATGTCCTGGGAATCTCCACGGGCGCGGCCGTGGGTTCGATCATCGCCCTGATCGTTGAAAATCAGCTCAACCTGCCTCCCGATTACGCCGGACTCATTACTCCGTTCGGGGCTTTCCTCGGAGCCGCCCTGACCATCGCAGCCGTCTATATCCTTGGCCGCCGTGATGGACAGGTGGACAGCAACACGCTGTTGCTGGGCGGAATTATCACCGCCTCTTTTCTCGCCGCGATTGTTACCTTCTTGATGTCCACGCTTGCGGGAAGCAATCTTCGCGGCGCTTCGTACTGGCTGATGGGCAGCCTTTCTACGCTTCCGCCGAAAAGTCTTCTCTATCTTCTTGCCGTCGGATTCCTGGTGGCCGCCGGCGCGATTTATACCACCGCCTCCGACCTCAACCTGCTGCTTGCCGGAGAAAAAGAAGCCATGCACCTGGGTGTGGACGTTCCTCGTGTCCGCATCGTGGTCTATCTGGCGGCGTCCATACTCACGGGACTTGCGGTTTCCGTCAGCGGCGCGATTGGCTACGTCGGACTTTTGGTTCCGCATGTCATGCGCCTCATTTTCGGCTCGGACCATCGCATGCTTCTCCCCGCTTCAGCGCTGGGCGGCGCGATCGCCCTGGTGGTTGCGGACACGGCGGCCAGAACTCTGGTGGCTCCCTCTGAATTATCCGTCGGCGCGGTGACGGCAATGGTTGGCGCGCCATTCTTCATCTACTTGTTGCGCCGGAGAATGGCATGAGCAGCGCGCTGCGCCACCCGCTTCCCGGAGACGCCCCGCGCGCCAGCGCCGATGTTCGCCTAAGCGTTGAGCAGGTCAGCTACGCTTACGCTCCGAACCCTTCGCAAGCTCCGCTCTTCACCCTCGAAGCGATGAGCTTTCAGGCCAAGCCCGGCGAACTGCTTGCTATTCTTGGCCCCAATGCCAGCGGAAAATCCACAGTCCTTAAACTGATTTCCGGCGCGCTCCAGCCACTTTCCGGGCGCATTTTTCTGAATGGGTTCGAGACGCATTCGCTCCCCGTCAAAACTCGTGCGCAGCGCATCGCTCTGGTCCAGCAGGAAAGCCGCCTGCTTTTCCCCTCACGCGCGTGGGAATTCGTGCTGCAGGGGCGCCATCCCTATGGCGGCGGCCTGCGATTCGAGTCCGAGGAAGACATCCTCATCGCCAAAAACGCGCTGGCACAGGTCGGCGCAACTGAGCTTGCCGACCGCTGGATGGACAAAATCTCCGGCGGCGAAAAGCAGCGCATCATTCTGGCGCGCGCCCTGGCGCAGCAGCCGCTGCTGCTGCTCCTCGACGAGCCGACGTTGCATCTGGATATCGGCGCGCAGGTGGATCTGCTCGAATCCCTGCGCCGTCTCGCCGCGCAAAATCGCTACACAGTGGTCGTCGTCACCCACGAACTGAATCTTGCGGGCGAATATGCCGACCAGGTGATTCTGATGCAGCGCGGCAAATGCCTTCGCGTCGGTCCACCGGCGACGGTGCTCCAGCGCGAGATTCTCGAACAGGTTTTTCAAGCGCCGCTTTCCGTGGAGATGACTCCCTCCGGCCGGCCGCGCATCACGCTTTTCTCGAATAAGTAGAAGTCTTCTCGTCAACCCCAACTGGGGGCAGGCCCGTCAGTGACGGACCTGAAGCCTCCGAAATTGTCCTCCGCAGCGGGCTCTGCCCCTTTCTATTAACCGCGGACTTCGTGCTCGGGAAGACGGTGCAACACCGTCGCCGCCGCGCGACTGTAAGGCGAATGTTGTGCTCGCCAGCCACTGTGGCTGATTTCCGCCACGGGAAGGCAGCGAGTGAACTCGGTAGCGGCAGCCTTTAGCCTGCCACGCCCACTTCGAGTTCCTTTTCGCCAAGCCAGGAGACCGGCGAAGTCTGCAGCCCGTGCAAGCCTCTTTGCACCGGCCCACCTTTAAGCTCCCGCGCGTGAGGGAGCGGAGGAACCATGAAAAACTTAATCGCTATCGTTTCTTTGCTCGCAGCAATTTTAGTTCCGGTTGTCACCACCAAAGCCGCACCGCAATCCCAGGAAAATAAAGCCAAGATCTCCGGCACGCTCTCCGATCCGTCAGGCGCGCCTATTGGCGAAGTTCAAGTTACCGCGCAGCTAGAAGCATCCTCGAACAGCCAGCCCGTTTCCGTTGTTTCTTCCGCGGACGGCTCCTATGCCATTTACGTGCCCGCGGGCCGCTATCGCCTGCGCTTTGCCCATGCCTCTTTTTCTGCGCGCGAACTCATCGTCACTCTCGCGCCCAGCGAATCCCGCCCATTAAACCTTCATCTCAACCTGGAGCCTCTTTCCTCCAGTGTCGTGGTCACTGCGCAAGCGGTTCCCACGGGCGCGCAGCAAACCACCGCGCCCACCGATGTCATCTCCCGCGAGACCATCGACAATCGCCAGGCCGTTTCCTTGCCGGAGCTGCTGGAATTTTCACCCGGAATCGCTGTCGGCCGGACCGGCCCCTTCGGGGGCTCTACCTCGATTTTTCTGAACGGCGGCAATTCTAATTTCACCAAGGTTCTCGTCGACGGCACTCCCATCAACCCTCCGGGCAGCGCGGTCGATTTTTCCAGCGTCACCACCGAAAACATCGACAAAGTGGAAATCGTCCGCGGCGCGGAGAGCGCCATCTACGGCAGCGATGCCGTCTCCGGCGTCATCCAGCTCTTCACCCATCGCGGCGACACGCGCATTCCCGCCTTCAGCGCCTACTCCGAGGGTGGCAACTTTTCATCCGCGCGCGGTGGCGGCGATCTCAGCGGCCTAGTCGGCAAATTTGATTATTCCGCGGCCGCCGCTTACTTCCAGACCGATGGCCAGGGTCCCAACGATACATTCATCAATCGCACGCTTTCCGGATATTTCGGCTACTCGTTTTCCGACAACAATCAGTTGCATCTGTCCCTCCGCAATAACACCAGCGACGCCGGTATTCCCGGGCAAACCCTCTTCGTACCGCCCAGCCTATACCAGGGATACGGCCAACATATTTTCAGTGCTAACGCGCGCTGGAATTTCTCCTCCGGCGCACACTGGAAACACCAGATCGGCGGCACAGAAGCCTATACCCGCCAGCACAGTTTCAATCCGCGGCAGAGCTACTACGCTACTGACCCAAACGCTTTCTGCCCGCAAACGAATCCGACCGCCATCGCCACAGCTGAGTTGTGCGACTTCACCTACAATTCATTGCTTAGGTTCAATCGCTCGGCCATCAACGCCCAATCGAGTTATGTGCTACGCAATTTTATCGCTACCGTCGGCTACCAATACGAAGTCGAAAACGGCGGAATCCAGTTTATTTCGCCGGGCCATCTGCGCCGTAACAATCAGGCCGGTTATCTCGATTTCCGTTACACACCTATTTCCCGGCTCACGCTCGACTTCGGCGGGCGTGTCGAAGCCAACAGTAACTTTGGCACCCGCGTCGTTCCTCGCGTCGGTGGCTCATATGCGCTGCGTTTCGGCAAGGGTTTCTTCGGAGACACGCGTTATCACGCCTTCTACGGTCAGGGCATCAAAGAACCGCGATTCGACCAGACCTTCGGCACCGACTCGTGCGTTCCAGGAAATCCCAATCTCAAGCCAGAAGCCAGCAAGAGCTGGACCACCGGTTTCGATCAGAAACTTGCCTCTGATCGCTGGAAGCTATCCGCAGATTATTTCTACACCCGCTTTTACGATATCGTAAGCTTTGCGCCGACCTCTGGTTTTTGCGGCACGTATTTCAATACCGACCTGGCCATCGCGCGGGGGGCGAACCTCGCTTCCGAAGTTCATGTTCGTAAGTGGCTTTTTGTCAACGGCAACTATACCTACGACAACACACGTGTCCTAAAATCCGAAAATCCATTTTTCGATCCCTCGCTCAACGCGGGCAACCACTTGATCCGCCGCCCGGTCCATTCCGGGTCCTTCGGTGTCAACCTGAATGTTGCGCATGTGAATTGGAACTTCATCGGCTACTTCACCGGTGTGCGCACGGATACCAATTTCATCAGTCCCGCCCAGACCAATAATCCGGGCTACGCGCGTTTTGACATGGCCGCTAACTATAACGTAACCCGCGGTCTATTCGTTACCGCACGTGCCATCAATCTCTTCGACAAGCAATACCAGGACGCTCTTGGCTATCCTGCGCTCGGCCGCTACTACATGCTGGGCCTGCGCTACGCCTTCACCGGAAGGAACTAATGTCGAAAGCGAACACGTCCGTAGGGGCCAGGCTCGCCCGGCCCGGCTTCCACACTGGAGCGCGACTTGTCGCTACCTGAACCAATCCTAATCTGCTGGAGCGGCGGCAAAGACAGCGCCCTCGCGTTGCACACGCTGCTCCGGCAGGAAGATGTCCGCGTCGCGGCCCTGCTCACCACGGTGACGGAGGGCTACGACCGCATCAGCATGCACGGCGTTCGCCGCGAACTTCTGCAGCGGCAGGCGGAATCTCTTCGTCTGCCGCTGCACGAGGTTTTCATCCCCCCGCAATGTGTCAATCCCGTCTACGAAGCCCGCATGGAGGAGGCTCTGCGTCTATTCTTCAGACAGGGAATCCGGAGCGTGGCTTTCGGCGATATTTTCCTCGAAGATCTGCGCCTTTACCGCGAAAAAAACCTCGCCCGCGTCGAGATGCAGGCCCTGTTTCCCATCTGGAAGCGAGATACTCGCGACCTTATCCGCGAATTCCACGCCGTAAGGTTTCGCTCCGTCGCCGTCTGCATCGACTCCAGGATCCTCGATCCGAGCTTTGCCGGCCGTGAACTCGATCCATCTTTCTTTGTCGATCTCCCTTCCTTCGTCGATCCTTGCGGCGAAAACGGCGAATTCCACACCTTCGTTTTCGACGGGCCCATCTTCTCGCGCCGCATTGACTTCACGCTCGGCGAAGTCGTCCAACGCGATTCCTTTATCTTCCGTGATCTGTTGCCGGATAAAACTCAAAAGGAGGTTTGATTCAAGAATGTTCCAGGAAAAGTCGACCACTCACGTTTTCGTGCTGCGTGCCATTCTAGCCTCAATAATGATCATCCTTGCCGCCGCGGTGCGAATCCTGCCGCATCCGTGGAACTTCACTCCCATCGGCGCCATGGCGCTCTTCTCGGGTGCGATGTTTCGCGATCGCCGGATTGCCTTTCTTTTTCCCCTCGTTGCTCTCTCCGCCGGAGATCTTTTCGTGGGCATCCACCGCCTGATCCCCATCGTCTACGCCAGCTTCCTCCTCAGCGTGCTCATCGGCACCCGGCTCGCCGACCGCCGCGGCATTCTCCGCATCGGCGGTGCAGTCTTCGTCGGCGCACTCCAGTTCTTCCTTGTCACCAATTTCGCCGTCTGGCAACTCTTCGGCACTTACCCCCATACGCCCGCCGGCCTCGCCGCCTGCTACATCGGTGGCCTTCCGCTATTCGGCAACACCCTCGCCGGTGACGCGGTTTACGCCGCATTTTTCTTCGGCGTCTTCGCGCTTGCGGAAAGGTGGTTTCCCGCGCTGAATCAGCCGGCCGCGCACGTCGCGCAATAAGGAGTTTCCATGTCGAATTCGTGTGTCCCTCGCGTTGGTGTCGGCGTGTTGCTGGTGGACGAGCGGAACCGTGTGTTGCTCACGCTGCGGAACCGCCCGCCCGAAGCCGGCTGCTGGAGCATCGTCGGCGGCAAACTCGATTTTCTGGAGACTCTGGAAAAGTGTGCTTCCCGGGAAGCACGCGAGGAACTCGGCGTTGAAGTATCCATCGAGTCGTTGCTATGTGTAACCGACCACTGCCTGCCGCAGGAAAACCAGCACTGGGTTTCGCCGGCCTACCTTGCAAGAGTTCGCGCCGGCCTGCCCTCTAACCGTGAGCCGGAAAAGACCGCTGACGTACAGTGGTTCCCGCTCGATTGCCTGCCTTCCAATCTGACCATGACCGCCAGCAACGCTATCCGCGCTTATACCCGTCAACACCCGCCGCCGGGCTGAGACCCGCCGGGGTGATGCTATAATTCTCGTTTCGCCATGACGAAATTCGCTACGGAATCAGCCATGTCTTCCGAACTGCTCGACAAATACGAGCCGGTCATCGGCCTGGAAGTTCACGTCCAGCTTGCCACCAAAACGAAGATTTTCTGTGGTTGCTCCACGCGTTTCGGCGATGCGCCCAATTCCAACGTCTGCCCGGTTTGCCTCGGCCTGCCCGGCACGCTCCCTGTTCTCAACAAACGCGCCGTCGAAATGGCCATGCGCGCCGCGCTCGCCATCAACTGCACTGTTCACGAGCACTCCCGCTTCGCCCGCAAAAATTATTTTTATCCGGACCTGCCCAAGGGTTACCAGATTTCACAGTTCGAATTGCCCCTGGCCACCGGCGGCTGGCTCGAAATCGAAGTTCACGGCCAAAAAAAACGCATCGGCATCACCCGGCTGCATCTCGAGGAAGACGCAGGCAAGTCTCTCCACGACGGCTTTCCCCATTCGGATGAAAAAACCTACGTGGATTTCAACCGCTGCGGCACTCCGCTGAGCGAAATAGTTTCCGAGCCGGACATGCGTACTCCCGATGAAGCCTACGCTTACCTCACCACGCTGCGCCAGATCCTTCTCTACACAGGCGTCAGCGACGTCAACATGGAGGAAGGTTCGCTCCGCTGCGACGCCAACGTCAGCGTCCGCCGCCGCGGCGCCGCCGAATTCGGCACCAAGGTCGAAGTAAAAAATCTCAATTCATTCCGCTATCTCGCCAAGGCCCTCGAATACGAAATCGAGCGCCACATTGGTGTGATCGAATCAGGCGGCCGCATCTCCCAGGAAACGCGCCTCTGGAATCAGACCGCGAACCGCACCGATTCCATGCGCTCCAAGGAAAAGGCCCACGATTACCGCTATTTTCCCGAACCCGACCTCCTACCCGTTCACGTCAGCCCGGCCTGGCGAGACGAAGTTCTCCGCTCTCTGCCCGAACTTCCCGCTGCCAAGCGCGCTCGCTTCGTCGCTGCTTACGGCATCACGCCCTACGACGCCGAGGTTTTAACGGGTTCGCAGGATCTCGCCGGCTATTTCGAAGCCGTCGTAAAAGCCGGCGCTCCCGGCAAAGCCGCCGCCAACTGGATGCAGACCGAACTCCTCCGCCGCCTCAACGATTCCGGCAAGGAAATTACTGCAAGCCCGGTGAAGCCGGCGGCCCTCGGCGAACTGGTTGTGCTGGTGGACACGGGGAAAATCACTGGAGCTATCGGCAAAAAAGTGTTTGCGGCGATGTTCGAAACCGGCCGGTCCGCTGCAGAGATCGTTGCCGCCGAAGGCCTCGGCGCTCAGGTCGGGGCCGACGCCATCGAGAAAGCCGCCCGTGAAGTCATCGAGAAAAATCCCGACAACGTCGCCAAATTCAAATCCGGCAACGAAGGCGTCTTTAAGTTTTTCGTCGGCCAGGTAATGAAGGCCACAAAGGGCCAGGCGAACCCGCAAGCGGTCAACGACATCGTCCGCCGCCTGCTTTCTTGATTTTGTAGGGCCCGCCTTCCGAGGCGGGCCGTTCTAAACAGCGATATTCGGCCACTAAATGCTCGTCCACCAGTTCAGGAGAACCAGTTCATGCTCAGAATCGGCGACAAAGCACCCGAATTCACCCTCGCTTCCGACGGCGGCAAGCAGCTCTCGCTGAAGGATTTCAAGGGCCGCCGCGTGCTGCTCTTCTTTTTTCCGAAAGCAAATACTCCCGGTTGAACGGTTGAAGCGTCCGAGTTTCGCGACGCAAAAAAGAAGTTCGACCAGCTCAGTGTCTCCATTCTCGGGGCCAGTGCCGACCCCGTGAAGGCTCTGCAGAACTTCAGCGACAAGTACAAACTCAATTTTCCACTCCTCAGCGATCCCACGCACAAAATGATCCAATCCTACGGCGCGTGGCGCGGCAAGAAATTCATGGGCCGCTTGTTCAAGGGAATCATCCGCTGCAGTTTTCTGATTGGCACCGACGGAAAAATCGAGGAAATCTGGGACCCCGTCAAACCCAAAGGCCATTCCGCCGAAGTCCTCGCCCACCTGGAGAAATCAAATTAATTAGGTGGGCAGGTTGTAATCCTGAAGGCATCCGATGAGGATGCCTGAAGGACCTCAACGTAAACAGAGAGATAAAGTTTGCGAGGATTTGCCACCTAAACCTCCGCCCGCACCTCGTCTCCCACCGGCTCAATCAGCATGTTGTCGATCAATCGCGTTTTGCCCAAATACACCGCTAGCAGCGCGTAACACCGCCGCGTCACGCGCACCACCGGCTCAAATGTCTCCGCATCCACAATCTCCGCGTAATCCACACGTGCTCGTGGTTCGCTTGCTAGCACATTTTGTAAGGCTCGTTGCAGCTCCAGCGAATCGCGCACTCCCGCCGCAATTTCGCGCTCTGCCGCTCGGAGCGCGCGATTCAACACCGTTGCCGCCGTCCGATCCTCTCCCTTCAAATACGCATTCCGCGAACTCAGCGCCAGCCCATCCGCTTCGCGCACAATCGGGCAGACCACAATCTCCGTGTCCAGATTCAGGTCGTGCACCATCTGCTGCACAATCCGCACCTGCTGCGCATCCTTTCGCCCGAAATAAGCATAGTGCGGCTGCGCGATCTCCAGCAGCTTCAATACCACGGTGGAAACGCCGCGAAAATGCCCCGCGCGCGACTTGCCTTCCAGGCGTTCGCTGATGCCCTCTACGTTCACATACGTCGAAAATCCACCCGGATAAATCTCCGACGCTTCTGGCAGGAATAATCCGTCCACCTTCGCCGCAGTTAACTTCTCCACGTCCGCTTCCAGCGGCCGGGGATACCGCGACAAATCCTCATTCGCCGCAAACTGTTTGGGGTTCAAGAAAATCGAGGCGTACACCGGCGAGCAGGCTCGCTTAGCCTTCTCCACCAGGGCCAGATGTCCTGCATGCAGCGCGCCCATCGTCGGCACCAGTCCGATGATCCGTTGTTCCTGCCGCGCCGCCCGCGCCCGCTCCTTCATCCACGCTACTGTCCGAATCGTCTCCATCCGCGCTAAGCGCTCGCCGCCGTGGCGCGTTCCCGGTAATAGTGCATCAGGTCCGTCAGCACCGGCTCTGCGCCTAGTTGCCGCAACAGTGTTGTCACCTGGCCCCGGTGATAGGTACCGTGGTTGACCACGTGCTGCATCGATTGCCAGAGCGGGTTGCTGTAGATCCCGAATTTCAACGTCTTGTATTCCAGCACCCGGTTCAAATCGTCCTGCGTCAATGCGCTTACAAATCCAAGCAGCCGCCCCTCTAGCTCTGCCCATTTTTCTTGCAGGCTCGCTACATCTTGAAATTCGCTCCCATCCGGCAGAGATGACGGTGAACGCCCCTGAAAGCGTTCCAGCCACACCCACTCCGCGCCATAAATGTGGGCTGTAGTGTCTCGCAATGAACCGAAACTCGAACCCATCGGGCGCAGAAAGTCTTCCTGTTTGACTGCCGCGACCGCCCCGAGCATTCTCCGGTCGGCCCACGCATTAAATTCATACAGAACAAGCATTTCGTTCGGCGTCATACCGCGCTCCTCGCAGCAAATTGTTCAATTACGATATTGGGGAAATTGGAAAAGTTCTCTCTTACCGCGTAATGCGAATGGGTTTCCGCCCCTGCAGCGCGCTCGGCGCGTGATAAGACTCCGCGTCCGAAGGAAAACTCCCGCCCTGCACGTCCGCGCAATATTCGCGCACCGCTTGGGAAATCACTTCGCCCACGTTCGCATACCGCCGCGCAAATTTCGGCGGTTCCTGGAATGTCAGCCCCAGCAGGTCGTGCAGCACAAGTATTTGCCCGTCGCAATCGGGCCCTGCGCCGATTCCGATCGTCGGAATCCGCACGGTCTTCGTAATCTCCGCTGCCAGCTCCCGCGGGATTCCTTCCAGCACAATCGAAAACGCCCCGGCCGCTTCCACTGCCCGTGCATCGCGCAGAAGTTGCTCCGCTGCTCTCTCGGTTTTTCCCTGCACGCGGTAACCACCCATCGTGTGCACCGATTGCGGCGTCAGTCCTACATGGCCCATCACCGGGATTTCCGCTTCCGTCAACCGCGCAATCACTTCCAGTCGCCGCTCGCCGCCTTCCACCTTCACCGCTTCCGCGCCGGCCTCCTTCACGAAGCGCACCGCGTTCTTCAGCGCCTCATTTACGTCGCCCTGGTACGTGCCGAACGGCATGTCCGCCACCACCAGCGCCCGTTGCACGCCCCGCCGCACCGCCTTCGTGTGGTGCAGCGACTCCTCCATTGTCAGTGGCAGCGTGCTTTCGTAGCCCAGCACCACCATCGCCACCGAATCGCCCACCAGCACCACGTCCACACCCGCCTCATCCATCAAGCGGGCGGTCGGATAGTCGTAAGCCGTCAGACAGGTGATTTTCTTGTGTGTGGAATCCGCAGTCGGAGATTTTCGCTGCAGCAATTCGGGAACAGTCACTTTCACACTGTTCCCATTCGGAATGATGCTCATGTCGGCCTCCGGTGCCATTCCCTTAATTCGGGATACAGCCCTCGCGCGAACAGCTTAACTATAACAAATTGTGATGTCAGTCACCATGATTTGTGATGCCGGACATCACTTCTCCGCCCCAACCTTTACCACCCGCTGTTCCAGATTCCACCCGCGCAACCCTACGCTAACTCCTCCAGCAGCTGCCGCCCTCGAACACTCCACAAGGATCTCCTTTTTTTCGCCCGGCAGAAGCGAAACATAATTGTCGCTGTAATAGGCCGGCAGCACCCGCGTCTTTCCGTCCGATTGCAATAACGTCAATTTCAATTCAATCGCCACGATGCTCCCCGCATTCTCTAACCCGACCATCACTCGCTGCTGCTCACCCTCGACCGACGTTCGCAACGTCGTCTTGATCTGCGCCCCCCCCAACCTGTTCAATTTCCGGTAATCCGCGCTCGTTCCGCCCATCCAGTAAAAATTGTCAGACACCAGCTTCCCGCTCGGATCGAGGAGCTCCAGTTTCACCAGCGCGACGTTCTCTTTCAAAAATGGCGCCAGGTCCAGCGTGAAAAATTCCGTGGCCCCGCTGGCCGCATCCTTCCTCTCTTTGTGTTCCGCCAGCAACTTGTTCTCCAGGGAATAAACCCGCGCATGCGCCGTCAACCCTACTTTTGTATCGGGCAGCGAATTAGACACCTCCACCACATAATTCGAAGGGTCCAGCTGCACGTGCACCATTTCGCTCGCCTTCTTCACCGCATAGAACGACGCCTGCGTATCGTAATCCGAGCTCAAAATCTGCCACGTCGAACTCGGCCACGCCGGCTGTGTCATCCACAGCATGCGTCCCGTGTTCGGCGCCCACAGGTGCGCGTTCATCCCTTCAAACACCGCGCGGTGCTGCACGTAGTTGAACATTTGCGCCTTGCGCTCAAAATCCTCCAGGCTCGTCGGCGCGCCAAACTCTTTTTCCATCTCTGCCATGAACGGCGTCATGTCTCCATTCGAGCTCTGGTGCCAGTCGTGATACGCCCAGTTGTCGCTGATGGGCCACAGATCCTCGCGCGGAATCCACGCCTGCCAGTTCTCCAGTGTCGGAAACGACGGAGTCCCCGTCTCCACCGAAAATCCGTGATTCAGCATCGTGAAGTACAGCTTTGGCTCCACGTATTTGTACGGCCCGCTGTTCTGCAAATTCACCTGGTTGGAAGTCGGCGTGTAATACCGCGTGCCATCCACGGTCCGCGTCAACTCCTCCAGTCCCTGATTCAGGATCGGCTGCGGCACGCCTTCATTCCGCCCGCACCACACCGCAATCGACGGGTGATTCCGGAACCGTGAAATCGTATCGCGCGCATTGTCCAGAAACAGCGCCGGGTCCTCCGGCTCAATATTGTAGTTTTGCGTCGAAGCCCAGAAGTCGTTCCACACCAGCAATCCGTACTCGTCCGCGAGCTCGTAGAAAACTTCCTCAGTACTCTGTCCAACCCAGTTGCGAATAATATTCACGTTCGCGTCGCGATGCAGCCGGAAATATGGCTCCAGACGCTCGCGCGACACGCGCTTCAGCATGTCGTCCATTCCCCAGCTGCCGCCTCGCGCCGCGATCCGTACGCCATTCACATTGATCGTCAGATAAGGCGTCGCCCGGGTATCCTCCAACCGCTTTACTGCTCCTGATTTCTCCGCTCCCGGTTTCAGCGATGCCACCCACGACTTCCAGCCGTCTCTCCACTCCTCCGGAAAAATCGATGGAAATGGATCCGGCGAAGGCACATTCCGTATGCCAGTGTGGGTCACATCCACGATCTGCTCCTGCTTCACCCGCGCCGCCGTCGGTGAAAACTCCACCCGCTCCAGATGACCGCTGCTGTCGAGCAAGCTCAACTCATAGGTGAGTTCTCGAATCCCGAATCGCACTTCTTTGCCATCCGATTGTTTGCCGTTCACCGTCACCGCAAGTTTCAGCGTATAAAGTTCCGGCTTTCCATATCCGTTCGGCCACCACAATCGCGGGTGCGGCACTTTCAGTTGCGCAAACTCACCGGACGTTAAGGTCACGGCATTCTTCCCAGGCGCTAAAGAAACCGTCTTCACCACCTTCACGGTGTCAAACGACGCTTCCAGCGTCCCGCTGACTGTCGCGCCCGTCTCGTTTCCGAGCGGCACCGTAATCTGCACGTCTGCCGAATTCGTCGAGGGCAAGGGCAGCTTCGTCACCACTTGCGTGTCGCCGATCTTCACTCCGCCGGTCGCTCGCAGCGTCACCGGCTGCCAAATCCCCGCGTCGCGATCGCGAATTGACGGAATCCAGTCCCATCCTTCCGTGTCCACAAACGTCGGCCCATCCAGGCACATCATCCCGCCATTTTCCCCGGGCCCCGCCTTGAGGCTCTGTTCGTGAGGAATTCCCGGATGTGGCGGCGGCGAAACCCGCACCGCCAACACATTCGCCCCGCTGCCCCGGATCACATTCGTCACATCAAACACGCCGCGAATAAACGCGCCCTTGATCGTCCCCATCCGTTTCCCGTTCAGCCAGACTTCCGCCGCGTAATTGATTCCTTCAAACGTCAGCGTCAGCCGCTGCCCCTTCCAATCCACCGGCGCCGTAAATTCGTTGCGATACCAGTAATCCTGCTTGTTCAAACTTTCCGGGATCGCCAAATTGTTCAGCCCGTAGCCGGGATCGGGATACACTCCCTGGTTGATCATTGTTGTCAGCACCGTTCCCGGCACCGTCGCGTCCCACCAGCCATTCGTTGCAAATCCAATTTGCGAAATGGATTCGCCACCCGCAGAAAATTCTGGAGCAGGCCTCAGCTTCCAGTGCCCGGAAATCATCCACTCATTCGAGCTTTTCGCTTCCAGCCCTAACTTCGATTCACGCACGGCTTGTTTCTCCGGCCGTGAAATCGCCGCTTTAGTCGTCGGCATCGTGTCCGGATCCTGTGGCGCCCGGTAGCCGGCCTGCCCTTGCGTTTGCACCGGCCACGGCTTCGATCCCTCTTCGTAAACAACCGCCGCGAAATTTAACGGCTTCGCGTACATCTCCTTTAATTCTTCGGCGGTCAGTTCGCGCCGGAGCACGGTCAGCCCCGCAATCTTTCCTGCAAAATGCCGGTTCTCCTGCGCAGGAAACTGTGCCGGCGCAATCACCAGCAGCGGACTGACCCCGCCCGTATCCAGCTTTCCGCTTCCAACTTTCGTTCCGTCTGCATAAATCTGCACTTCTTGCCCACCAAAAGTCGCTGCAATAAACTGCCACTTTCCCGGCGCGATGCCTGCGTTTGTCGAAAAAGCAGAGCCTTTGCCTCCCCAATAGAACAATTTCGCTCCATCTATTCCCAGATACCGCGAATATTCTTCGCCGGGATCTCCCACTCCCACGATCAACACCGCGCCCTTCGGTGCCTCCTCCATCCAGATCCACGCATACAGGCTCCACGGCGAATTCGCGCGCAGCACCGTATCGTTTTTCGCCAGATGTTTTTTCAGTTCGTCCCCGCCCGCCAGAAACGCCCCGTTATAAGGCCCATAAAATGGAGGATCGTTTGTCGGAATGTAGATCTGGCCCTGCGCTCGCCCCGTCCAGAAAATTCCGCTAACAAACAGCATGGCGAAAGCAAATATGGTTTTCATGGTGATCCGGTGATTTCCCTTGGGCGCTTTGCAATACTCCGGGGAAATAGTTCCACACTCTTGTGATTGTTGGAAAGGAATTCCACTCTAGATGGAAGGTCAAGCGCTGGCTATTGTGCGGATGATTTTGCCGGCGCCTGCGCGCGCCCCTTCCACTGCCCGCCGCGTCCCAGCCAATAACGCACCGCCGAAACCCAGGTCGCAAACGTATAAAAAGCTGCCGCCACCGGCAGCGCCGCTGCCCACAGGGGAGACATCCGGTAAAACCGCACCGTCGGCAAATACGTGATCGCCATCAACGCCCACGCCGCCAGCCCGAGCCGCCACACCGCTGGCTGCGCGCCGAACGTGAAAATCACCGGCAGGAGATAAGTTATAAACATCCCCAGCAGAGTCCCTGCCAGCAGGAACCCGGAATAACCAAGTTGCGTGAACGCTGTCCGCGCAATCAAATCCTGAATCTCCGCAAACGATGTGTACGACCGCAGGCTCACGCTTTTTCGCGTCACGCCCAGCCAGATTCCTCCGCCGGTCCGCTTCACCGCCCGCGCCAGCGCGCAATCCTCGATCAGCTCGCCGCGAACCGCCTGCAGGCCGCCAATCCGTTCGAGCGCGGTGCGTTTCAGAAGGATGCAACCGCCCGCGGCTCCGGCCGTCTTCGACTGCCGGTTTGCGATCCAATTCGGCGGGTAAAGTTTCAGGAAAAAATAGAGAAACGGGGGCATCAAAACCCGCTCGGGAAACGAATTCACCGGCGAGAATGCCATCAGCGAAACAAGGTCCAGCTTGTCGCGTTCCGCACGTTGCACCACGCGGCGCAGCGTGTCCGGCGCGTGTTCGATATCCGCATCCGTGAACCAGAAATATTCCGCCTCGTGCGCGACGCTTGACTCGACACCCTGCTGCATCGCCAGCAGTTTTCCGGTCCAACCGCTCTCGAGCGCTCCGCCCTGCAAAATCGAAATACGCTCGGAGGCTCCCGCCCGCTTCGCCGCTTCCTGGGCCAGCTTCCCGGTTCCGTCCTCGCTGTGGTCGTCCACAATCACAACGCGCAGCTCGCCCGGATACTCCTGCTTCGCCAGCGACTCAACTGTCCGCGCGATCGTCTCCGCCTCGTTGCGTGCCGGAACGATCGTAACCACCCGCGTCCACCGCTCCAACAATTCCTGTTTTGAAATGTCGTCGTCAAACGCGAGCACTTGCCAGAACGCCCCGCGCAAAAAGGTGAGCACTATCCATATAAGAAGGGAAAGAAGGGCGAACATCAGGACCAGAGAATTCACGCCTCATTCTGTCTCAATTCCCAACCCGCCGCCACTCGGCCCGGTTTGTGTATGGCCTGCCTTCCGAGGAGGGCAGGATTTTTTGAGTGCGAAAGCGAAGCCGCCGCTTTTACGACGTAAACCAAACCACCCAGATCCCTGAGCAGTCACCCATTTACGCCAAATCCTCCGCCCGGATCGGCAACCGCCGCACCGGTTTCCCTGTCGCCGCAAAAATCGCGTTGCACACTGCCGGTGCGATCGGCGGTGTCCCCGGCTCGCCGATCCCTCCCGGGCCGTCGTTGCTCTCCACGATGTGCACTTCCACCTGCGGCGCCTCGTTGATCCGCACCATGTCGTAATCGTTAAAGTTCGCCTGTTCCACGCGCCCGTTCGCAATCGTAATTTCGCCCTTCAGCGCCGCCGTCAATCCGTAAACAATTCCGCCTTCAATCTGCGCGCGAATCGTCTCCGGATTTACGTGCCGCCCGCAATCCACCGCCGCCACCACGCGATGCACCTGCAGCGAATGTGCCTTGCGGTCGATACTGATCTCCGCCACTTCGGCTACGTAGCTGCCGAACGATTCCACCACCGCAATTCCGCGAAACCGCCCCGCGGCCGGCGGCTTGCTCCATCCCGCCTTCTCCGCGGCAAGCTCCAGCACCTTCCGTTGCCTCGCATCCTTGCTCAGCAAACCTCGCCGGAACTCAAAGGGATCTTTCCCCGCTGCCTTCGCCAGTTCGTCAACGAAACATTCCGCGATATATCCGTTATGCGAATTTCCCACCGACCGCCAGAATCCCACTGGCACACCGGGCTCCGTCAGCAAATACTCAACCAGAAAATTCGGCACGTCATATTTCAGCGTCGCGATTCCTTCCGTCGCCGTGTCGTCCAGCCCGTTCTTCACCGACCCGGGAAAAAACCGCGACATGATCGACGGCCCCACGATCCGCGACTTCCACGCCACCGGCGCGCCTTTTTCGTCGAGCCCCGCCCAGAACTTCACCAGCACCGTCGGCCGGTAGTAGTCATGTTGCATGTCGTCTTCGCGAGACCACGTCACTTGCACCGGCGCGCCCGTCGCCTTCGAAAGCTCCAACGCTTCGATCACGAAGTCCAGTTCCGCGCGCCGCCCGAACCCTCCGCCGAGATATGTCGTGTGAATCTTCACCTGTTCCGGCTTCAAGCCCGTGATCTTCGCTCCGGTCATCTGCGCAAACGTCTGGAACTGCGTCGGCGCATAAATGTCGCAGCCGTCCGCGCGCACGTCCGCGGTGCAGTTCATCGGCTCCATCGTCGCGTGAGCCAGAAAAGGCACCTCGTACAACGCCTCCAACTTTTTCGTCGCTCCACCCATCGCCCCGTCCGCGTCGCCGTCCTTGCGCGCGATCACGCCGGTTTCCGCCATGCGCCCCTGGTACAGTTTGCGGATCGCGTCGCTCGAATTCTTTGCGTTCGCGCCTTCGTCCCACGTAATCTGCAGGGCGTTCCGCCCTTCCATCGCCGACCAGGTGTTGTCGGCCACCACTGCCACACCTGTCGAAACCTGTACGACGTTCTTTACTCCGCGCACCGCCTTCGCCTTCGTCCCGTCAAAACTTTTCACAGTGCCACCAAACACCGGGCACCGCGCCACCGCCGCATGCAGCATCTGCGGCCGCCGCACATCAATCCCAAACTCCGCCGTGCCGTTCACCTTGATCCTGGAATCGATCCGCTTCGTTGCTTTCCCAATGAATTTGTAATCCTTCGCATCCTTCCGCTTCGGGGTCGCCGGCACAGGCAACTTCGCCGCCTCTTCCACCAGCGCACCATAGCCAAACCGTTTCCCCGAAGCCGTGTTCACAACCGCGCTGTTCTCCGTGTGGCACGCGCTCGGTTCCACGTTCCACCGCTTCGCCGCCGTCGCGATCAGCATCTCCCGCGCCGCCGCTCCCGCCTTCGCCAGCGGCTCCCATGATCCGCGAATGCTCGTGCTGCCGCCCGTGCCCTGCAATCCGAAAACCGGATTGAAATAGACCGGTGCCGCCGGAGCAAACTCCGTCTTGATCTTTTTCCAATCCAGATCCAATTCGTCCGCCAGTATCATCGTCAGCGCGGTATTGATCCCCTGGCCCATCTCGGACTTGTCGATCAACAAAGTCGTGGTATCGTCCGGAGCAATCTGCACCCACGCATTGATCGCGGCCGCATCCTTCGCCGGAATTCCCGCCAGCGCCTCATATTTTCCCGGCAGATAGAGCCCGATTACCAATCCCGCGCCGCCCGCCGCGCTCTTCTTCAGGAATTCCCGCCGGCCCACCATGTCGATCGTTGGCATTTCGTCTCCTCTTACGCTAAATCCGCTGGTTGAATCGGTAGCCGCCGCAGACGCTTCCCCGTAGCCGCAAATATCGCGTTGCACATTGCCGGTGCCATCACCGGCAATCCCGGCTCGCCGATGCCGGTCGGCTCTTCCTTACTCATCACCACGTAAACTTCCGTTTTCGGCGCATCGTTCATGCGCGGCATCCCGTAGTCATTGAAATTGGCTTGCTCCACCTGCCCGCCTCTAATCGTGATCGCGTCGTACGAAGCAGCCGACAATCCATAGATCGCGGCGCTTTCGACTTGCGCGCGGATGCCGTCGGGATTGATTGGGCGCCCACAATCCACGGCGTACACCAACCGCTCCAGTTTCACAGCTTTGTTTTTTACACTGACTTCGGCGACCGCGGCAGTGTAGGAATCAAACGAAAAATATGCCGCAATCCCGCGTCCTTGTCCCTTCGACAATGGCTTCCCCCAGTCGGCCTTCTCCGCGGCAAGCTGCAACACTCCCTTCAGCCGCGCCGTGTCCAGTGGCGGTGCTTTCGCGGCGTCGAACTGTGGGATTTTCCGGTCCGCGCCGATCAGCTTCAGCCGGAATGCCATAGGATCCTGCCCCGCGGCCGCTGCAAGCTCATCCACAAAACATTCCACCACGAAGCCGCTCGTCGAATCTTCCACCGAACGCCACCACGCCCGCGGCACGCTGGATTCCGCCAGCGTGTATTCGATGCGAAAATTTGGCGTCATATACGGAATCGTCAAACCGGTGCCGAATTCGCCGTGCTCCGGTTTTTCCGCGCCATCTTGCCTCCACTTCACGGCGATGGACGTCGAAGTCTGAAAATGCTTCCACGCGGCAAGGTTTCCGTTGGCATCCAGCGCGCCCTGCATCTTGTGATACGACGCCGGTCGGTAAAAATCGTGCTGCATGTCGTCCTCGCGGGTCCACAGGACCATCACCGGTTTCCCCGCGGCTTTCGCCACCTGCGCCGCCTCCATCACGAAATCCGCCTGGTAGCGCCGCCCGAATCCTCCACCCATCAATGTCGTGTGCACGATCACTTTTTCCGGCGGCAGCTTGGCCGCCTCCGCGATTACTGCCTGCGCCCACTGCGGAGCCTGCGTCGGTACCCAGGCTTCAGCACTGTCCGGGCGGATGTCCACCGTGCAGTTCATCGGTTCCATGCAAGCATGCGCTGCAAAGGGAAACTCGTAAGCCGCCTCTATTTTCTTGGCTCCGGAAGCGAGCACCGCATCCGCATCGCCGTCGTTGCGGACTGCCTTCCCCGGCTTCGCGGCATTCGCCAGGAACTGTTCGTGCAGTCCCGCGCTCGATTCCTTCGCTGCCGGCCCGAACTCCCACTTCACTTCCAGCGCCTTACGCCCCTGCATCGCGGCCCACGAATTCATCGCCAGCACTGCTACGCCGCCCGTCGTCGAAGCGCCGCGCCCGCTCGTTTCGAACGCAATCACGTCGCGCACGCCGGGCACCGCCTTCGCTTTCGCGGCGTCAAACGAAACCAGTTTCCCGCCAAACACCGGGCATCTTGCCACCACCGCAAACAGCATCCCAGAAACTCGCGAATCAATGCCGAAAATCGCCGTGCCGCTGGCTTTCGCCCTCGCTTCATAACGCCGCGTGTCCCGGCCCACCAGCGCAAAATCGTCCGAATTCTTCAGCGGCACGGTGTTGAAATTCGGAATCGGCAGCTTTGCGGCGGCCTCGACCAACTCGCCGTAGGACAGATAGCGTTTCGGATTGCCGTGCACCACCTGGCCATCCATCGCTTTGCAGGTGTCGGCGCCCACTTCCCATTTTTGAGCCGCCGCCGCAATCAGCATTTCGCGGGCCGCGGCGCCTGCTTGCCGCAGGGGCAGCCACGATCCCGCAACGCTCCCGCTGCCGCCTGTGCCATGCTCATACATCTTGGGATTCGTCGGGGCCTGTTCCACCTTCACGTTCTTCCAATCCACGCAAAGTTCTTCGGCGAGAATCATGGGCAGCGCGGTCATGATCCCCTGGCCCATTTCCGATTTTCCAAGAACAAGCGTCACGCGATTGTCGGGAGTAATGCGCACCCAGGCGTCAAACGGATTCGGCGTTTTCTTTTCCTGGTCTGCGGCTTGGTTCGCAGAGGTGAACGCTGAAAAATGGAATCCGACGACCAGCGCCGCGCCTCCGGCCGCACCGGTTTTGAGGAATTCGCGGCGGGAGAATGCAGAACTATTTGCCATAAGACACCCCGGGACGACTCGCGAAAGACTTGGCGATACAGGGCTGGTGTGGTGAACGCGTTACTTGCCGGCTTGCAGCGAAGCAGCGTGGTGGATGGCCTTGCGGATGCGCTGGTACGTGCCGCAGCGGCAGATATTCCCGCTCATGGCATCGTCAATATCCGCGTCGGTTGGATTGGGTTTCTTTGCCAGCAGCGCCACCGCGGACATGATCTGCCCGGACTGGCAGTATCCGCATTGTGGCACGTCTTCTTCGATCCAGGCCTTCTGTACCGGATGCGATGCATCCGCCGAAAGACCTTCAATTGTCATCACTTTCTTTCCGGCCACGCTCGACACCGGTGTGATGCAGGAGCGCGTTGCTTCTCCATTGATGTGCACCGTGCACGCACCGCAGAGCGCCATGCCGCACCCGAACTTCGTTCCCGTCATGTTCAGCGTATCCCGCAGCACCCAGAGGAGCGGCATTTGCGGATCAACATCAACGGTCGTGGACTTCCCATTCAGCGTAAAAGTTGTGCCCATGATCTTCTCCCCCAACTCGCCAATTATCCTACAACACCCCGCCACGGTATGGAAATCGCCGAAAATCTGTCGGGGATGCAGCCGTCATTTCTGCAGGCAAAGGACACAATTGCGAGTCGCCTCGCAGCGGACTCTCTAATTGTTTCCGGTCGGTTGCGCCTGCAGATTGCGGCGGAGGTATCCTTTCGCTCGGAATATCCTCGTTCTCAGTACCGGCAGGCGTGTTTTCAGTGCGCGAGCGATTTCCGAATAACTCATTCGCTTGTAATAAAGCAGCATGAGTGGAGCCTTGTATCTCTCCGGCAGATGAGTCAAGCGCTCCCGGATCTGGCGGTGTTCATCCTTCCGCAAAAGTTGTGAAAGCGGCGATGGAATCGAACCATCTGGGATGCAATCGAAATTGGTTTCTTCCTGGAAGATAGTCCGCTCTCGCTTTTTGCGCCGCAGCTTGTCTATGCAGTGCCGCCACGCAACTTGCGCAACCCAGGGGCGGAAGGGTAGCGTCTCGTCTTTTTGGTGCAAAACCCTGTAAAGCTTCAAAAAAACCTCTGCCGCAGCATCCTCGGCGTCTTCCGGCTGTCGAAAAAACCTCCGGCACACCCCCAAAACATAGCGATAGTGGGCGGTATAAATGCTGTTCAACACCTCGGGGCAAATTGGCTGCACGGGGTTCAGGGCCGCCCCGAACTGCGCATTCTCCATAATCATGTATGCGGATTTTGTAGCCATCACCAGTCCTTTCCTTTGACTTTGCACACACCAGTAGCTTCGAGCCCGTTCGGCACAGCTTGTCGAGCTCGTGTTTATTTGTTTTCAGTTATCTGAACTTGTTCCCGCTTTCTTTTTTGCTTGCTTCGGTCGAGGATCGGAACTCGGACGGCTGCGCGGCCTCACGCCTGCTTGATTGCCCGCGGCAGGCCGCTGCGGCTCAATAGCTTCGCTGCGGCGGAGAACCACCAGCGTCAAATCATCTTCCGGGGAACAGGTATCGGCGAAATTAAGCACTGCTCCCAGCGTTGAAAAAAGAACCTGGCTCGCCGTCGCTCCGCTGGTCGCCTTTGCGGCGGCCATCAATCTTTCCACCTCAAACTCTTCCTCATTGGCATTCCGGCACTCCGTAAGCCCGTCGGAATACGCGAGCAGCAAATCGCCAGGATTCAGGCTGACCTTCCCCGCATCGTATTTCGACTCCTTGAGCGCCCCCAGCATCGGCCCGCCCTTTTCCAGTTTTTCCACCGGCTTATCGCGCCTCAACAGCAGTGGAGGCGGCAAGCCGGCGTTGCAGTAAACCAGTTCACCGCTTTGCGGATCGAGCCGCCCAAAAAACAGTCCCGCGATCGGCGGCTCGTTCTGATCCTGGCATAGGTCGCGATTGACTGCGGCGACCACCTCGTCTGGAGTCAACCCGGTTCGCGCACAACGGTGCACCAAATCCATCAAATGGGCTTGCCAGATTCCCGCCGACAATCCTTTGCCCGCGATATCGCCCACGGTTATGCCGAGCACGGAGTCGAGCTTCATCACTTTGAAAAAATCCCCCGACAGATGCCGCACCGGGAAAATCTCGCCCGCGATTTCAAATTCGCCCCAAACAAGTTCGCGTGGCGCGCAAAGCCTCCGCTGGATCTGCGCTGCTTCATAAACCGCCTGTTGCAGCCTCGAATGATCCCGGCGCAGGCTGTCGAGTTCTTCCCTCAGGGCTACCGTGTTTTCCACGGGCGCGCCGGCAATCGCGGCCGGCGTCTGCTGGTCCGCCGATCCATACACCTCGCGACTCGCCATGTGCCCCGGAGTTTTTCCAGAGGCCGTTCTGGCCGAATTTGGTGACTCAATGCATGGCATCATCATGTTCGTTTCAACCCACGAATTTGTAGCCCACTCCGTGTACAGTCAGAAAAAATCGCGGCTGCTCTGGAACCGGCTCAAGCTTCTGCCGGATCCGGACAATATGCGCGTCCACCGTCCGGGTAGTAGGGAAGTTCTCATACCCCCAGACTTCATCAAGCAATCGCTCACGGCTCAGTGTCTCCCCGGAATGACACAGGAAATGTTTCAGGAGCTCAAATTCCTTATTGGAGAATTCGATTGGGCTGCCGCCCCGCGTTACCTGGTAACTTCGCAAATTCACGTCCACGTCGCCGAAGGTGTAGCGGTCCTGCTCTTTGGGAAGTGTCTGTGCCCGGCGTAGAACAGCTTTGACCCGGGCAAGTAATTCGCGGATTGAGAAAGGCTTGGTGACGTAATCATCGGCGCCAAGTTCCAGTCCGACAACCTTGTCCACCTCCTGGCCCCGCGCCGTGAGCATGATGATGGGCATCGAAGGGCGCTTGGCCTTCAACTGTTTGCAGACGTCCAGCCCGCTCATGCGCGGCATCATCACGTCAAGAACCACCAGGTCCGGAGAATCTTTCAACGCCCGTTCAAGTCCCTCTACCCCATCCAGCGCTGTCAGCACCTGAAATCCCTCGAACTCAAAGTTGTCCCGCAGGCCGGAAACCATGTTCGGCTCGTCCTCCACGATCAGAATCTTCACTGGACACATTCCGTCTCCCCTTTACAAACCGAACGATGGCCTTCCGCCTCTTCTATGCAGGTGCGCTTCCCGTTTGCGACGCCGCAGCGAACGGCAGCGCAATCGTAAATTTACTGCCTTTGTCCGGTTCGCTCTCCACCCGGACGTCGCCGCCGTGCGCCCGCGCAATATGCCGGACCAGAGATAGGCCCAACCCCGAGCCCTTCACGTTGTGCACCAGAGGATCGCCGCAGCGGTAAAACTTCTCGAAGATTTTGTCCTGCTCGTTGACTGGAATGCCGATGCCGCGGTCCTGAACTTCCAGATTGATTGAGCTGTCCGCACGGTACAGGCTCACCCCGATGAACTTCCGGTCCTTCGAGTATTTCAGCGCGTTGTTCACCAGGTTCAGGAGGGATCGCGCGATCGCCTCGCGATCCACCTTTACCGGTGGAATGTCCCCGGAAATGTTCTCTTCGAATGCGAAACCATTCTGCTGGATTTGAAAGCGGTAAGACTCCAGTGTCGAATGAACCAATTCTCCCAGGTTCGTTTCCTGGAACTCGTATTCCTTCCGCCCGGCCTCGATTCGCGAAAAATCCAGGATGTTGTTGATCAGCGCCGTCAGGCGTTCGCTCTCTTCGCGGATAATTCGAAAGTATTCCTGGTATTTCTCTTTCGCCGTCAGCCGCCCAAGTTCCAGCGTCTCGGCATACAGCCGAATCAAAGCCAGCGGTGTCCGCAATTCGTGGGAGACGTTGGCGACAAAATCGGATTTCAGTCTGGCGAGCGTCATTTCCCGGGACACGTTTCGGTAGGTCAGCCAGATTCCACCCACCATAAACACGGAGAGCGCCGCAAGGACCATGTAGTTGTACTGCAGGAACCTCGTCCCGATGTCAGCGACCGTCGTTCCCTGGTATTTGATCGCCACGATCATCTCCGGGAAAACATCCGCAAATCTGCGCTCCGCCTCCGGCTTGCCTCCGTCCCAATTTCCCGAGGCCACCCAGGGACTGGAATCCTTCTGGGGGTGAATCATCATGACCGGCGGATTGGCATCGGCCTTCAATACGCTGCTCTTGCCGGTCAACACATCCTTCATCATCGCCGGCAGAAAGTCTTTGCGCATGTAGTCCTCGTCGAATGAGACAACTCCGAGTACTACACGATCCTTCGGAACATTGGGTGGGATAAAGTAGGCGATGTGCCAATACGAGTTGTGATTGTCCCGCATCGTCCACCCTCCATAAAATGCAACCGGCGGTTCTCCCTTCTCCTCCATCACGCGGAGATGCTTCACCATGCCGGGCGACTCCAGCGGGATCCAGCTCGCAGCCATTTTGATGTCCTCCTGCGCATATTCGCAGTAGGCTGGGTCCTGGTCGTGGGCGGGCTGGATGCGGCTGATCAGCTGATTGCTTTTTTTGTCGTAGAAAGCCGCGTAGGAATACTCGGGATGCTGCTGCAAAACATGTTCAAGAATGGCCTTGGTTTTGGGGCCGTCGTCCAGGTCTGGAAATTCCTTGCGAACCGGCGCTACCAGTTCGTTCGCTTTTACCCAGCTTTTCTTCTCTGCGATTTTCAGCACGTAGCTGAAATCGCGCTGGATCGCGGCCTCAATGGCCTGGTCCCGCTGGATGTGCTTCAGGTTCCAGATGCTGAATCCCATCAGGGCCGCAGCCGGCAGCACAATGGCCAGCTCCAGCGTCAGCAGTGTTCGCGTGCGGTCCGTCAATCGCCATTTCTTGGACATTCTGACCCTCGCCCCGTGGCTAATTGGTGCTGATTCGCGCTTACCAGGGAAAGACTATAAAGGCTCCCCAAAAGGAATGTGTCAAGCCAAAGCAAACGATTGTAAAAAGTTGTAAAAAGGGGTCACTGCGGTACAGCCGTTTTGGCGCGGCCCACCCCGTCCGGGGGTTGAACTACAACGTCGCCGGCTCCATCGCCGGCGGTTCTTTCTCCACGCCCTTCCATCCTACTGGTCGCCCGCTAACCGCTTCCTTCACAGACCGGAACAGCACGATGTACATCAGTTGCCGGTAATAAAATCTCTGCAGCAGCACCGGAATCAACAGCGCCCAATCCTCGTGCCTCTCCAGTGCAAACGCGACCACGCACGTCAGCACGTCAATCAACAGAAACCCCAGGAAGAACACCACCGAATGTTGCACGTCCGCCGTGGTCCATAGCTGTGGTATCTGTGTGATGTGTAGTCCAGCGAGCCCCCAAAGGACCAGGCTCCCCAGAAATAACAGGTCCAGCACCGGCGACACCAGCGGCAACAAGATCTGAAACACGAAAATGTTCGGCAGTGCCACGCAACCCAGCGTCCCGTACTTCGGCCGGAACAACGTGTCGCTGTGCTTCCAGAATGATTGCAGCGTCCCAAACGTCCAGCGGAATCTCTGCCGGATCAACTGCCCCGGAGTCTCCGGTGCTTCCGTCCATGCAATCGCTTCTTCGTCATAGGTCACCCGCCAGCCGAGCCGCCGGATCGCAATGGTCAGGTCCGCGTCCTCCGCCACTGTGTCCGCCGTGATTCCCCCTGCGGCCTCGATCGCTTCTCTCCGCCATGCGCCCAACGCACCTGGGACCACGGTGATGCAATTCAGCAGGTCGAACGCGCGTTTTTCCATGTTCTGGCTGGTGATGTATTCCAGCGCCTGCCAGCGCGTCAGCCAGCGCGAGCGGTTGCCCACCTTCACGTTTCCCGCAACCGCGCCCACGTTCGGATCCGAGAAATGCCGCAGCAGTTTGCGGATCGCGTCCGGTTCGATTTCCGTGTCCGCGTCAATCGTCACTACAAATTCCGTTCTTGCGTGCGACATCGCGTTGTTCAGCGCTGCCGCTTTCCCCCGGTTTACCTGGTGAATAATCTGCACGCAGTCATTCTTGCCAAAATTGCTTTGCAGCAACTCCATCGTCCGGTCGGAAGATCCATCGTCCACTACGATTACCTGGATAGCGGGAAGATCCGACATCAGCACCGATTGCACCGTCTGCACGATCACCGTCTCTTCGTTGTGTGCCGGGATCAGCACCGTTGCACCCGGGGGCGGCTCCGGGAGTCGCGCGTGGTCCGGCCGCAATTTTTCGATGATCGCCAGGATTCCGATGATCACCGCCCGCCCGCTCACCAGCACGATCCCCAGAATAAAGACCGTGGCAATCGCGAACCGCGACCACTGAAAAATGCCGAAGATGAATCCGTCCGCCCTCGCCGCAAGCTGTTCGCGGAACGTCAATGGCACCATCAGGTCCGCCCGCGTCTTTCCCAGCAAATCCGCTACCGATACGAACTGATATCCCTTGGCCCGCAGTTCATCAATGATCAAAGGCAGCGCCGCCACTGTTTGCGCCCGGTCCCCGCCTCCGTCATGCAGCAGCACAATGTTTCCATTCTTCGCCTGCCTAAGGACGTCGTCCGCTATTTCCTGTGCCGGGCGTTGCTTCTTCTCGTCCGTCATCCGCCAATCGTCGGGATCGACCCTCTGCCCAACGATGATGTAGCCCAATTCCTGCGGGTAGGGAAGTTGCGCCACCTCCTCCGCATACTCCGGCTGGTGATCGATTCCGTAGGGCGGGCGGAACAGCAGCGATTTCACTCCCAGCGTGCTCTCGATCAGCCGCTGTGTCAGGTTCAGTTCCCACTTCAGCTGCGTTCGCGAAATGTCGTCGAACGGCGGGTGCGTGAACGTGTGGTTCCCGATTTCGTGCCCCTCGTTGTATTCCCGCTTCAGCAGGTCGGGCGCGCGGTTTGCCTGGTCCCCGATCACAAAAAATATTCCCGGCGCCTTTTTTTCTTTCAACACGTCCAGGATTTTGGGCGTCCATCGCCGGTCCGGCCCGTCGTCGAACGACAACGCGATCTTGTTCTTCACTCCGCCGATCTGGTCGATGTCATACGAGAGCGGAAAGGCCTCGTATTTTTCGCCGGTGATCAAGGCCGTCGCCGGGTCGTAGGTAATGCTGCGGCGTCCCTGCTTCGGAACGTCTGCGATGTGCCAGATGTCCCCGTCGCCTTCCAGGATCAGGTCCGGCCCCGGCGGCAGGTCCGCCAGCTTTGCGCGCGCCGCGTCATCCGCATGCGTTGCGTCCCAAACCGGCCATAGCGAAGAGTCCGACGAGCCCAGCCTCCACAACGCCGTGCCCTGCACTCCCAGCCGTTCGCTGGCCCGCAATTCGTTGTACGCCGTCACCGCATCCAGCATCCACACCTGATGCGTGTGATTCTGCTCGTCCGAATACGAATAATGCGGATTCAGCGAAGCCGCATCGAATTCCACTTCGCTTTCCGATTCATAGGCATGCAGCAATGCTTCCTGTATGCTGAACTCCTCCGCCTGCGGCTTTTCTTTTCTCGAAGTCTCCGTCCAGTCGTACGAATAGTTCGCAATGCCCACTACGATTTTCTGCGCCGGCACCACCTCCATCACCTGCCGCAGATTCTCCACGAACCAATCCTGCGCCGCGATCGGCCCCGGCGGCGACGTCAGCCAGTGCTGGTCGTAATTCATCAGGATAATCGCGTCGGTTTCCTTGCCGAAGAATTCGTAGTCGTACGAATCGTCCCGCGCCGGCAGCGCGATCATCAGTTTCAGCCCGACGGCATGCAGCGACGGCGCAAACTGCCCGATAAATTTCTGGAAATTCTCCTGGCTTGCATCCGGCACTTCCTCGAAGTCCACCACGATTCCGGCCTGTTTTGCCGCCACCGCGTATTGCGTCGCGTCCGAAATCAGTCGGCTCCGTGCCTCGGGGTTTGCCAGCAACTCCGCCATTTCCTTCACCCGCCACACCTGCCCGTCGTAATTGTTCAGCAGCCCCATCATCGGAAGTTCCAAGGGCGGGTTCAGGGACCGCATCCACTGGTGCAGTTTGTCCTGCTGCAACCTCGAAATGATTTCGGCGGGCGATGCCTTCACCGTCTGGTAGCGTTCGTAATCCACCACCGTGATCGCCCCGTCGGGGGAGACCGCGTGCAGCTGCTCCGGCATCAGCAAGTCGATGTCTTTGTAATGCTTCTTCAGCGACGCCAGGCTGTTGGGATCCCAGCTTACGAAAAACGCCGCGCGCAGCGGGTCATACGCCGCGGGAACCTGACCGATATTCGCCACCCGCTTGTGCCGGCCTTCGCGCTGCACCACCGGCTTCAGCAGTTTCCTTTTCACCGAGTGATAGATCGGCCGCGTGTCCGGAAGCAGCGCCGCCGGTAATTCCACGCTTCCCGCGATGGTCAGGAAAAAATAGATCAGCAGCAGCGTCAGCAGCCCGCCGCTGATCTCCAGGATGCGGCGCGTCCGCCGCCACCGGACTTTCTCCGAATCGTAAAAGATCGGTTTTCGTTCTTTCATGAAGCCTGGCAGCCCTCAGTCGCGCGTGGGATCGCCCCTCGGGCCAGGGTCACTCCGTTGAGTGGAACAATCTCTCCCGTATTGTAAGATGCAAAGCACGAATGAAGCGAGTTTTCTCCAGCCCCATCGTTCCTATCCTCTTCGGCGCTGCTTTGCGCCTTTTTTTTGTATTCCGGTATCCCGGTGAATCCGGCGACACCGCTCTTTACGAAGAACTCGCCACCAACTGGCTGAAGCGCGGCCAATTCGCCATGGAGGTGGCCGGCCAACTGGCCCCGGTTCACATTCGCATGCCCGGCTATCCCGCGTTTCTTGCCGTCGTCTATGCCATCACCGGGCACACCGGCCCCGCCGCGCACCGCGCTGTTCTCCTTTTCCAAGTGTTCGTGGACTTGTCCACATGCCTGTTGATCGGCGCCCTCGCTGCGGTACTTGCTCTGCTCTGCGCGGAAAAAGCCAATCCTCGCCGCGCGTTTCTGATCGGCATTTGGTTGGCCGCCGCTTGTCCCTTCACCGCAAACTACGTGGCCGTCATCCTGACTGAAACCTGGACCGTTTTTTTCACCGTTCTCGCGACGCTCATTCTCGCAGCCGTCATCGCCTGCGCCGCCGGCCTTTCTTCCGCGGGGCAATGGACTCTTGCCGGCCGCAATTATTGGTTGGCCGCGGCGCTTGCCGGGTTTGCCGTTGGGCTCGGCACTCTATTCCGCCCGGAAACACCAATGCTTCTTGCAACCGCATTTCTTATCCTCGCCGTCATTCTGCTTCGTCGCGGAGAATTCCGCCGCTTTCTCCTGACCATCGCTTTAATGGCCTTTGCCGCCGCTCTTCCCCTTGCCCCCTGGACCATTCGCAACGCCGTATCGCTGCACGAATTTCAGCCTCTCACGCCCCAAAACGCCGCGCTCTCCGACGAACTCGTTCCCATCGGCTTCATGAATTGGGAGCGCACCTGGCTGTACCGCGTGCGCGATTGCTATCTGGTCTCCTGGAAACTGAACGGTGAGGAAATTCATCTTAGCGACATTCCCGCCTACGCCTTCGATACCCCCGAAGAGCGCGCTCGTGTCGCCGCCATTCTCGATACCTATAATGACGATCTCACCCTCACCCCCGAACAAGACTCCGTCTTTGCGCAACTCGCTCGCGAGCGCACGGCCCGTCATCCTCTCCGCACCTACCTCTTCGTCCCCTTGCGGCGCGCGGTCCGCATCTGGTTTACTCCCCGCATTGAGTTGCTTCCATTTGCCGGGAATGTCTTTCCCCTCCGCGCCATGCATCAGTCCGACCCCGTGGACCAGCGCGTCACGATCCTGATTTTCTTTCTCAATATTTTTTTCCTGGCCATCGCCCTGTGGGGCGCTCTTCGTCTCCGCCACTCTCCCCCGGCCCGCGCCGTCCTCTTCTTTATCTTTCTATATATCCTCATCCGCACAGCCTTTCTCACTACCCTCGAAACTCCAGAGCCGCGCTATGTCCTGGTCTGCTTTCCCGCACTGATTGCCCTCGCCGCCCAGCTCTTTCTCCCCCGCACCCCTTCTGCTACTTAACCATCAACAGGTACTCTGTTGCTCTGGCACATTCCTGTGCGAAGATGGGGCTGACAAGCGCCCAGCCCCCGGCGCCTGCTACCCTCGGTTTTTCCCGATGTGGCCCAGTCCCAGACGCTTTGGTGCTTCTCCCATACCGGCTGCGGGAGTAAACTCCCCGCCTGGCTTTGCGGGGTGTCCGAATCACTTCTCATGGGGTGCTTTATGAGCGAACAGTGGAAGAACTGGGAAGGCCAGACTGTCGACGCTAAATTCGTCCTGGGCCAATGCCTGGCAGGCACGGAATTTAACGCTGTTTTCCTGACCGGACTCCCGGATGCTCCGGGCCAGAAAGCGGTAGTCAAACTCGTTGTTGCCGGCTCACCTGCTGCCGAAGCGCAACTCGGCTTCTGGAAACGCGCCGCCCATCTCACTCACCCCAGCCTGCTCACCATTTTCGATGCCGGGCGCGGCCGCCTCGATGATTTGCCTTTTATCTACGCGGTCATGGAGTATGCCGAGGAAAATCTCGGCGAGATTTTGCCCCAGCGCGCCCTCACCCCGGAAGAAGTGCGCGACGTCCTCGACCCGGCACTCGACGTCCTCGTCTACCTTCACGGAAAGGGCCTGGTCCACGGCCACGTCAAACCGTCCAACATTCTCGCCACTCACGACCGCCTGAAACTTTCCAGTGACTCCCTCTATCCCATCGGCGAACAGCGGCAGCTTCTCCGCGGTCGCGACATTTACGACGCCCCAGAAATGCAATCCGCGCCGGTCTCTGCCAAAGAAGACGTCTGGTCGCTTGGTATCACTCTTGTTGAAGCCTTGACGCAACATCCCCCGGTACTTTCCTCGGAACAATCCGCGGATCCAGTGGTTCCTCGCGAGCTGCCCGACCTATTCCTCGTAATCGCAAAGCACGCGCTTCGTCGCGACCCGCACCACCGCTGGAGCATGGCTGAAATCGCTGCGCGCCTCAATCCGGCTCCGTTGGCTGCTGCCGCGGCCGTGGCTGCCCCTGCGATGGCTTCGCCAGTGGCGCCGCCGCCAATCTCGAATATTTCGCCGCTCAGCGTTCCGCTTGCAAGCGAGCCTGCCGTTCCCCTGGCAAAAATGTCTTCTCCGTCAGAGATTGCTCCGCGCCGCGTGCCGCCTCCCGCGAACCGGCGCGAACTAACTCTCCCCAATTATATTGTTCCTGTTCTTCTGGGGGCCGCTGTGTTCGCCGGTCTGATCTTCACCATTCCAAAGCTTCTCAATTTTCGCAGCCAGCCCTCTTCCACATCCGCTTCCGTGACCAGCGCGCCGCCTGCCGATGCAAGAGTTGCCGAGCCACAACCCTCTGCAACTCCCGCCGCGAACGCACCCGAAAAAATCTCCGGCAGCGAAGCACCGACTAAAATGAGGCGGCCCTCCGAAAACGCTCCGCCCGCTCCGGCTCCTGCGGTTTTGCGAACGGATCCCGCGCCCGCTCCGCGCGCAAAATCGGCCGGTGAAATTCCTGGCCGCGGCGAAATTCTGAATGAAGTCCTGCCCAAACCGCCGCAGAAATCGCTCAACACCATTCACGGCACGTTTCATGTAACTGTGAGGGTGCAAGTCGATGCAGCCGGGAACGTAATCAACTCGGAACTCGATTCACCCGGCCCCAGCAAGTATTTTGCCGGCCTCGCCGAAAAGGCCGCGCGCCAGTGGCAGTTCTCCGGCGCCGAATCCTCCGGCCGCGGAATCCCCAGCACCTGGTTGATTCGCTTTGAATTTGCATCCGCCGGCGTCCACGCCACCGCGCAACAATCCGCGCCCTAACCCGCACCAAACGCCGAGGCAACTCTCCGACTTTTGAGTGCGAGAGCGGCGCTCTCGCTTTTACGGTGTCCAGTTAGTCGCCAGTATTCGCCCGTCTGGAATATTGGCCATATCAGGGTCGACCTCAGATCAAATACTTGGTCTGATCCAGAAATTTCGCCACTGTTCCATGTGGACCAACCGCCCAACCGTCATTTCCGGGTATGGGAAACGCAAATGCATTGAAATTCATTCGGCCGATCGAATTCCACTTTAAACCGTCCACGCTGACCTCCGCCCCCGTCGGCCCTACAGCCACAAACCCTCCGTTGTATCTTCCCACCGCCGAGCGATACCCTCCGGGCAGTTGCGCCGCAAGCCGCCAGGTGTTCCCCCCATCCTGTGATACCGCCGCGTTCTTATACGCTCTTCCCGGATCCTGGTAATCTCCGCCGACCGCAACGATGGTGCGCTCATCGCAATAAAGCGAAAAAATCCCGGACGACGCGTTGCCGCTGACAATAGGAGTCTCCACTACCGTCCACGTCTTAGCGAAATCGTGCGACGCAAAAACTCGCGCCGCCGGGCCTCCCGTTCCGAAGTAAATGTCCGTTCCCTCCAGGCAAAGCGAAGAATTGCTCGCCGCGAACGCGCCTTCCTTCGGCAAGGCTGCCGGCATCTTCTCGCTCGCCAGTTCACTCCAGTGTTCGCCGTCCGTATTCGCCAGAATCACAAATTTTCCGTCCACCGGATCGCTCAAAGCCACGCAATGCTTCTCGTCGTCGCAGATCAGTGCATCCAGGAAGAATTCTTTCCTCGTGCCCTGATATTGCAGCTTCCAGCCTTCTCCCCCGTCCGTAGTTTTGTAAATTCGCGATTGCGCGCCTTCCCCGCTGGACATTACATAGGCGGTTTTCGCGTCGAACGCCTGTACCCCGCGAAAATCCAGCGATTCCGCCCCGGCAATCCTCAGGCGCTTCCACGTCTTCCCGGAATCCGTCGAACGCACCACCGCTCCCTGCGAACCGCTCGCCCAAATGCTCGTTTTTTCTTCCCCCGAACGGTCTGCGACCACGCAGACGCCGCGCAGATTCGAATCCACGCCGCTTTCCTGCACCGCCCACCATGTGTTGTTCGGAAAAAGTAAAACAAGAAGAAAGGAGATATATCGCATGCGCAAAAGTGTAGCCCGCATCTCCCGCAACACAAAAACAATCATTCGCCGAGCACCCTGACAAAATGAACAAACTGTCATCCTGAGGCTGCCCGACGAGGGTAGCCGAAGGATCTCAGCTTAAAGGTCAAGCACTAGCTATGCCGTGGAAAAAGGTAGGGGGAATCTCTCTACTTCTATTTTTTCCCTTGCGTGATCGGATTCGTGGAGAGCATCGTCCGCGCTTCGGGATGCTTCGGCGTCCAGTCTTCCGGCGGAAATGCCACTCGCCAGAAGCTCGGCCGGGCGTCGGAAAATTCCAGTCCCACTTCCGCCTTGCCGGAACGCACCGGCCCCAGGAACGCCACATGGCATTCCTGCTCTTCTTTGGTGAGGTTGTGCTGCAATTGCACTTTGCTGCCGCTGGTGACCCGCGCCTGCATCATCACCAGCGCGCCATGCGCGTTGATCGCCAGCGTCGCCGTTTCCTCCTCGAATTTCTTGCCTTGCGCGTCCTTCCCGCAAACCCGTATTGGGACCTGCATCAATACGCGCTGGCTGCGGCGTTTTGGCCCTGGATGTCCGGGAGTGTTCGGCGACTGACCCATAAGACCTCTTCTCTTCGACTATACCTTGCAGGCCCGGAAAGTCGAGAGGCAAGCCTCCCCTGCGTATGCAAAAAGGTTACGTTGTAAGCGGAAAGTGTTGTTTATGGAGTTGTAACTGGAAGAAGCAGACTTCGCGCCTGTCCCAGGCATTGCTCTGTGGACCCAACGCTTCGACCCACGGAGCACGGGCCACGGGCCGCGTCTTACGATCGCTGGTCAATCGCCGCGTAACTCCGCGTATCGTGGCCGAGATAAACCTGCCGGGGGCGCGCGATTTTCTGCTCCGAATCCAGCAGCAGCTCTTCCCACTGCGCGATCCACCCAGACATCCGGGGAATTGCGAACAGCACCGGAAACATCGTCGTTGGGAAGCCCATCGACTGGTAAATCAGCCCGGTGTAAAAATCCACGTTCGGGTACAGCTTCCGCTTCACGAAATATTCGTCCTCCAGGGCGATGCGCTCACACTCCAGCGCAATCTCCAGCAGCGGATTCTTGCCCATCAGGTCAAACACTTCGTAAGCCACGCGCTTGATGATTCGCGCGCGCGGATCGTAATTCTTGTAGACGCGATGCCCGAAGCCCATCAGCTTCGTTTCGCCTGCCTTCACCCGCTTGATGAACTCCGGCACCTTCTGCACCGAGCCGATTTCGTGCAGCATCCGCACCACTTCTTCGTTGGCCCCGCCGTGCAGCGGGCCGTACAGCGCTGCAATCGCCGCTGCCGTCGCCGAATAGGGATCCACGTGCGAACTGCCCACGCCCCGCACCGTGTTCGTCGAGCAGTTTTGCTCGTGGTCCGCGTGCAGGATAAACAGAATATCCAGGGCGCGCTCCAGCGTCGGGTTCGGGCGGTACCGCGCCTCGGTCGTGCGGAACAGCATGTTCAGAAAATTCCCCGGATAGCTCAAATCGTTGTCCGGATAAACGTACGGCATGCCCAGTGTATGCCGGTAAGCGAATGCCGCGATTGTGGGCATCTTCCCGATCAGCCGGAACGTCTGCTTCAACCGCGAACCCTCGTTAAAAATATCTTTCGCGTCGTTATAGAACGTCGAAAGCGCCGCAATCGTCGAAATCACCATGCCCATCGGGTGCGCGTCGTAGTGGAACCCGTCCAGGAATTTCTTGATGCTTTCGTGAATGAAGGTGTGATGCGTGACGTTGTATTGCCAGTCCTTCAGTTGCCCCGCTGTCGGCAACTCTCCGCGCAACAGTAGGTACGCCGTTTCCAGGTAGGTCGATTTTTCAGCCAGCTCTTCGATCGAGTATCCCCGGTAGCGCAATATCCCCTTGTCGCCGTCAATGTAGGTAATCCGGCTGATGCACGAAGCCGTGTTGTTGTACGCCGGGTCGTAGCTGATCATCCCAAAATCTTCTGGATGCACCTTGATCTGCCGCAGGTCCATGGCCTTGATGGTGTCGTGCGTGATCGGAAGCTCGTAGGTCTTGCCGGTGCGGTTGTCCGTGATCGTCACCGTTTCGCGGCGGGATGCACTGGTTTCGGATGTTTTGGGTTGCGTCGTGGGAAGAGCCGAGTCCATACGGAATACCTCGCCGGAAGCGGCCAGCCATCCGCCGCATTGACTATCACTTTACACCAAAGCAGGAAACCGGGGAAATGGCGCGCGCCGGGCCCGGTCCGGCGGCCCAAAGGGGAGAGCGGCCCTGGAAGGAATTGTAAAGGGTTCAGCGGAAAGGAAATAACAGCAGGAAAGGGTGTCGCGGACTACCCTCTTGACAATAGTCGTTATAACAAGTAATATGAGTTCGTCAGTCAAGGAGACACCCATGATTCAGATTCGCAAAAGCGACACTCGCGGCCACGCCAACCTCGGCTGGTTGGATTCCCGCTTCAGCTTTTCCTTCGCCGAATATTTCGACCCGGAACACGTCGAATTCCGCACCCTGCGCGTGATGAACGACGATCGAATCGCCGGCGGCGGCGGTTTCCCCACCCACCCGCACCGCGACATGGAGATCGTCACCTACGTCCTCGACGGCGAATTGGCGCATAAAGACAGCATGGGCAACGGCTCCGTTATTAAACCAGGCGACGTGCAATACATGAGCGCAGGAACGGGCGTGGCGCACAGCGAGTTCAATGCGTCGGACAAAACTCCCGTGCACATGTACCAGATCTGGATGTTCCCGGATAAGCAGGGCTACACGCCGACATACGATCAGAAGCATTTCAGCGCGGCGGAAAAGCAGGGCAAGCTGCGGCTGGTGGTTTCGCCGGACGGACGCGATGGTTCGGTGAAGATTCGGCAGGGCAATGAGCTCTACGCAACGGCGCTCGCGCCCGGAGAAAGCGTGAAGCACGCGCTGCAGCCGGAACGCCACGCGTATGTGCAGGTGGCGCGCGGCAGCGTAACGCTCAACGGCACGAAGCTTGCTGCCGGCGACGGCGCGGCCATCTCGCAAGAGAAGGCGCTCGAACTGACCGGCGTTGAGGATGCGGAAGTGCTGCTGTTTGATTTGGTATGAGGGAAGTAATCAGTAATCAGTGATAAGTAATCAGAAAAAGCGAGCAAGAACGGGCGGGAGCGATCCCGCCCGTTTTGTTTTGCGGTGAAAGAGTACCTCATGCCGATTTTGATTTGGAGAATGTGGAGGCGGAGGCGAGGAGGCCGAGAACAAGCGCGGCTCCGAGCACGAGCAGTGAAGAGGCGAAGGTGTCCGGCTTCGCGGTCATGAGATAAACGATGCCGAGGGCGATCAGCGCGCGGACGCGAATCAGCGTGGGCAATCCCGGCGCGCGAAGAAGCGCGGTGGCGCTCGCCGGAATCGCGGCGCTGCCTTCTGGGAGGGCGGCGCGAATGGCTTTTACGCGCGGCAGGATGAGCACGAAGCCGATTAGAAGTGCCAACAGGATGGCGAGCATCGAGGCGGACATCCAGCCGTTTTTCATGGCACCGGAAATTTGCGCGAGGTAGGCGCCGCTGAGAATCAGCACCAGCAGGCCGGGGCCGGAAACGGGCAGGGAGGTGCGGTAGACGCGGAGCCAGGCGCGGACTTGGTCGGTGGTGGCGGCGCCGCGCAGGAACGCGGAGACGATCCACTCGATGCCATAGCCGATGAAAAGCATTACCAGTCCAATGAAGTGAAAGAAGAGAGCGAGAGAATAGTTGGTCATGGTCTTAGCAGTCTATCGAACTCGTGACTCCTTGCGTCGGGCCTCCGACGAAGTTTTCTTCGGGGGCTAAAGCCCGGATTCTCGGTCCCGTTTGCGTCGGGGCTGAAGCCCCAACCTCCTAAACAACTATTTGCAAAATTACTTCTAACCTTTCGTGCGGTGGAATTCGCGCATGAAGTGGGTCAGCGCTTCGACGGCGTCTTGGCCGACCGCGTTATAGAGAGAGATGCGCATTCCGCCGACGGAGCGGTGCCCGGGCGTGCCAACCAGGTTTGCGGCCGCGGCCTGCTTCGCGAATTCTTTTTCCAGATTTTCATCACCCACTCGATTAGAACTGCCTCCGACCCGGAAAACCACGTTCATCAGCGAGCGCGAGGACTTCTCAACCGGGCAGGTGTAAAAGCCGCCGCTCGATTCGATCGTGTCGTAGAGCAGTTTGGCCTTCGCTTCGTTGCGCTTCTGGATTCCGAGAAGGCTGCCTTCCGCGGCGATCCAGTCGGTGACCAGGCCCAGAATGTAAATCGCGAAGGTCGGTGGCGTGTGGTAGAGCGACTTTTCCTTGATATGCGTGCGGTATTGCAGCGTGGTGGGCAGATTCTTGTCGGCGCGTTCGGCCAGATCCTTGCGGACGATCACCAGCGTGACGCCGCTGGGCCCCAGGTTTTTCTGCGCGCCGGCAAAAATCAAGCCGAATTTCGCCACGTCCACCGGACGCGAAGCGATGTCCGAAGACATATCCGCCACCAGCGGCGCGGCGGAGGCGGGCAGCGCGTGATACTGCGTGCCCTCGATGGTGTTGTTGGTGCAAATATGGGTGTAGGAAGCGTCGGCGGAAAGTTTGATTTCGTCGGCGCGGGGCACGCGGGTGAACTTTGCGGCCTCGGTGGACGCGGCGATGTTGTGCAGGACGCCTTTCTTTAACTCCGAGATCGCTTTCGCGGTCCATGTGCCGGTATGCAGCACGTCCACGGGCTTGCCGGGCAGCGCCAGGTTCATCGGCGCCATGGTGAACTGCATGCTGCCGCCGCCTTGCACGAAAATCACCGCGTAGTCGTCGGGGATCGCCAGCAGCTTGCGCAGGTTCTGTTCGGCGGCGTTGTTGATGGCCTCAAATTCGGGGGAGCGGTGGGAAAGCTCCATCACGGACATGCCGGTGCCGCGGTAATCGAGCAGCTCTTCGCGGATGCGCTCCAGAACGGGAAGGGGAAGGGCGGCGGGCCCGGCATTGAAGTTGAAAGCGCGCCTGGCAGCGCGGGGAGTCGTGGTAGGAGCCAAAGTCATGTTTCCAGAAGTCGTCGAGCTCACGGTAGGAATGGCCTCCGGTGAATAGGATAGCAGAGGAGGTGGCCGGTGGCCGGTGACCAGCGCCCAGTGCCTCTCCCCCTCTTCCCTGTAGCGCTGGCTTTCATGCCAGCTCTGTCTCCGCTACGGCGGGCAGGGCAGCCCCCGCTAGCCCCCTCACCTGTAGGGGCACGATAAATCGTGCCCACCCGGTTTCGCGAAATATCAGGGGAAAAATCAAGTTTGTCGGCGCGCCGACATTTTCCACAGGGGGATCGATGCAGGAGACGCCGCACAAAAGAGTCTTGGCTAGACATACCCCCTACCCCCCTCTTTTCTGTAAGTGCTCGAAAGAAAGGACTTGAAGTGGCGTGTTTTGTATCAGTTTACAAGTGCTGAAAGTACGGGAGTTAGCGGCGAATGGAAAATTCTGAGAGCGGGGAGCCCTCGGCGGGATGGTGCAGACGGACTGAGGCCCAAGTGTCACGAACAATTGTAGCACAGGAATAGTAACCCTGTCAATAGTTAATTATATGATATACTATTCGAATGGCCGGGCGTTCGAATGGGCGGCTGGAGACGAAGACGGTAATCAGTGATCAGTATGCGAGGAAAAACCCAAGACCCACTCTTAAACACCAAGGATGGGGCACCCGCCACCCGGCTGTTGTTTTTCTGTAGCTTATAAGTTACAATGGAAAAGCTAATTGAGATTCGCCACTACCTGACCCGCGCCGGCAAGGACGTCTTCGAAGAGTGGCTTACGCGCCTGGGAGATCCCCGGACGCAGGCGAAAATCGCAGCCCGGATAAATCGCCTGCCGGCGGGGAATTTTGGCGACTGCAAGCCCTTGCGCGGCGGCGTGTGGGAACTCCGCATCGACTGGGGCCCGGGCTATCGCGTCTACTACGCGCGGATCGGAAAGACCTCGCTCCTGGTTCTCTGCGCCGGAGACAAACGGGAGCAGAACCCGGATATTCAGCGAGCGCTCCGCTATCTTGAGGATTATCGGGAAAGGATCAGCATCACGTGAAGCACAAGACCAGCGCGTCGCACGATGAGGCCATCATCCGCCGGCTTCGCAAGGATCCGGAATTTGCCGCCGAGTACGTTAAGGCTGCGCTGGAAGACACGGAGGAGCCACTCGTTTTTTTGCTTGCCTTGCGCCACCTGGCGCAGGCGCGCGGGATCGCCAAGGTCGCCAAGGCCGCGGGCATCGAGCGGGAAAGCCTGTACCGCGCCCTGTCCCGCCGGGGAAATCCCCGACTGTCCACACTGGTTGCCGTAACCAAGGCTATCGGGTTGAAGCTCACCGTCGAAGCCGCCCGCTGACACCAATTGGTCCGGCGCAAAGGGGTTGCAGCGATGAACAAGAAGCGCAAAAGGCGAAAGAGCCACATGGGTTCGAGTGTTGACGATTTCCTGAAGGAAGAGGGCATCTTTGAAGAGGCGCAAGCGCAGGCGGTGAAGGAAGTCGTGGCGTGGCAGCTCGACGAGGCCATGAGGAAGAAGAAAATATCCAAAAACAAGATGGCCACAGTGCTCGGGACCAGCCGCACCCAGGTGGACCGGCTACTGAATCCGAAAAGCGACATCACGCTATCCAGCCTGCAACGCGCGGCGGCGATGGTGGGGCGGCGGGTGATGATCGAGCTGGTTTGATAAGACGGAGCTTTGTCGGTGGGAAGCTGGGCCCAAGACTTGACCCACCGAAAAACCTGACTCGCCTCGAATTATTCTTCAGACTCCAACGGGGCACCAGTTCGTAGACTCAAATATTCGAGGCGAAACAGCTTGTTTTGGTGGACATCATTAAGAGTGAATTCTGTATCTGAGCGGGCGACACATCGTCGCAGATCTAGTTCTACCCACCTCCCGCCTCTGTAGTACTTCTTTCTGAACTTGCTCTCGACCTGTTTGGCAACTTCTTCGGCAATCTCTCTTGAACCTTCGACCGAAGTTGAGTAAACAACCGTGACCCACAACTCGTATTTTTCACCCTCGGGTAATTTGTCAGCGTCAGGTTCGAAATCGATCCAAATTCCTCTTAACGCGTGGGGTCTCTCTTTTTTCTTGGCCACCTCTTGGAATATATCCTTGATGAGTGACTGCAGACCGTCTGGAATAGATGCTCTTTTGTACCGGGCGGCCAGCCAGCTACGAAGGGTATCCAAGGCGTCTATTCCGAGGGATTGTGTGCCGTCAGGAAGGTAACGAACCAACTTGCTCTTGGAAACGGAGACCTTATGGCGCGCCAAAAATTCCCATGCGGCTTGCCCACTTTGCCCGCTTGTCTGAATGTGCAGACTTCGGACATTCTTGGCGTGTGTCTTGTCAGGAAGACAGGCAACAATTGAAGTTCCAATAATGATTTCTACATCCGGTTCGTCTTCGATTTCGCTCGCCAAATCACAATCATGCGAGACCACAATGGCGATTTCCTTTGAAGATTTCTCCTTGTCTATCAACCCTAATTTGACAGCACACTCTAACGGAAGCACGCTGCCCTGCCGCCAAGGAGTTTTGCGGGTCCAGGTCGCGTCGTTGTTCCTGTTCCGTCCGCCACGCCATCTATTCAGAAATTGGAGTAGATACCTCATCAAAGCCGTCTACACTTGCTGTGCTCGTCTCGGAGGTTCGTCTACCCGACTGTCTGCGGTTTTTCTCTTCTTCTGCGGCTGTGCGCTTAATGACGACGATCGCTTCTTCGATATTATCGCCGGATTTGAGCAAGTCCAAAAGCGAGCGATCGCCGACGACAGGGCGATAAATGAAATGCTCAATGCTCGAAAGTCCTGACGTTTTGAGTTCGTCTGCGTATTTGCTGAGTGCATAAATGCGAGCCGTCGTTTCCGGTTTGGGCGTAACGCCTTCCAGCCAGTCGTAGACTGCACGGCGCGACACTCCAAAAATCTGCGCCACTTCGGACATTCTTAGTGCAAAAACATCTCGAATCGTTGAGAGTAATTGCGCGGTGCTTGGTGCGTAGTTCAGCACCTGCTTGGTACGTACCTTATACTGTACTGGTCCTCTGATTGTGGAGATGATTTCTAGGCCAAAACGTTCTGGATAGTAACCTCCTGCCGTTCCTGTCGTTAAGGTATCGATGGTGAGGGCTAACACTCTATTTCGGTCGTTCCGAAATGTGTCCTGGTGTGGGTGTGAGGGCAAAGCAAATAACAGCACTTTTCTCTCCTTAGATCAATTCCAACGTTCCAATGCGAATTGCGAAACTGACTTTTGAAAGGCTAGCGTAGCGTCCCTTTTTACCACCAGAAGCCTCCGCCTTATTTCTTCGGGATCGAAAGCAAAGCGCTCTTTATGCTGGCGGTCGCTGTCAACTAGTGCGTGCTCTCCTAGGTCGAGTTTTCTAAGCTCAGGTTTCAATTCAAGAGCAAGTGGAAAAAGGTCCATCGGAGTGGCCAGTGCTCCTTTCACTATGGCGACTCTCGAAATCAAAACTCCATGTGGAGGTACCTCCCACAAACTTTCCATGACGCTGTGTTTCAAGTGCCCGTCCAGCCCTTCGGAGAGTCCTCGAACTGCAGGATTCAGATATTCACGTACGTTTTGGTCCGGTTCCGGAATCACGGCATCCAAGGTACGAATTGAGACGCTCTCGATGTATGTCAACTCAGCATACTTCTGCACTATCGAAATACCTCCCAAGACCTTTTGCAGAAAGTGCTCGGAAGTCTCGTAGGCTGTCGTATGGAAAACCAAACTCTGCGGTTGCAACAAATACCCCGAGGTTCTATTCAAGTCGTTGAAGTGCCATCGCTCTTGGGTGACCACCTGCACAGGGACATTTTCGTCGATAGCTTTTATCTGAACATTGGCGATCTTTCCGCGCTGAAAATCGGGAAAATCGCGCCTGAGTTCTTCCTGGATATCAGGAACGAACTTCGCCATCCCCAACACTGGACTGAATTGAATTTGCCCTATGGTATAGAAAATAGGGGGTTTCTTCATCTTCTTTCCCACTGCTCGCCACCCCCTTCCCAGTTTACAGCACACTTTACAAACTCGACTTTACACTTGACTTTACACCTGAATGCTATGTCGTAGCAAGGTGTTGTGGCGTTTGTGTCATCGTGCGCTCCGCATCCAAACGCCACCGCCAGCTTCATCTCATCTGACTGCATCCGCAAGAGTCGTTTTCCACCGTCGACGGCGCTTACTTCGGCATGACTTCGCGGGCCAGTTTGCTCATTACTATTTCGCGGAAGTCGTTGCGTTTTTTGCCGGCTTCGATCATGGCGTCGCGGGAGCCGTAGTGTTTGGCGGCGATGGTAGCGCCCTTGGCATCGAGGGCGTCGATCGCGGCGTAGTTCGGATACAGGATACCGATGGCGACGTCCCAGTCTCCCGGATGATCGGTGGTGTCGTTCAACCAGAATTTGTAATCGGTGAAGAGACCTTCTTTTTTCATCGCTTCAAAGATCGGCTTGGCGTGTTCGCGAATGTCCTTCCAGAAGGCTTCGCCCTGGCCCGGCTTGATGTGGTAGTAGGTGACGCGCCAGACGGGTCCGACGTCGTAGTTGGGACTCTGCGCATAGCCGGGCAACGCGGACAGCAGCATGACCACGAACAGTGCGGCAAACAAAACTTTTCTCATGGCTTCTCCTCAGTTTTCCGATGGATGGATTTGGCCCGGGGTCCGACCTGATGGTTGGCGGGAGTGTATCGGTTGAGCGGGGGCGGGTCAATGGAAAGAGAGAGCGTTATCGGTGATAAGCGAACAGCGAAAAACCCGCACCCTAGAAAACCACAAGAGTGCGGCACCCAAGTCGGCATTTGAGAGTGAATCGGGCGTAACCCAAGACCCACACGCAACACCGGCGTATGGGGCACCCGGCTGTGGTGCATTCCAGCGAGCGCGGTAGGACTTCACTGGTTGCCACGGCCCCTCCGTTCCGCGCCCGACGTTCGCGCGGCGCGAACGGAAGAGAAAGTCGGGCGCTCCAGTCGGGACGACAGGGAGGGGAGCGGAAATGTCGGAGCTGAAGCTCCGACCCCCAAAGAATGAAAAGCAGATCCCTCCGCTTCGGTCCCTTCGGCTTCGCTCAGGGCAGGCGGGATGACAGAGTTGGTGGATGACAGATTGGGAAAAAGCGAGTGTTCCGAGTTGGGACTGCGGCTTGGATGGTTGTTGAACTGCTCATTGAGATTGCCGATAGAGGAGCGTATGGGCGGAGCTACGCAAGAGGCACGGACGGCGGTGATGATTCTGGTGGAGGCGACCTGGCTGGACCTGTCGGGAGAGGTGCAGTCGGTGACGGCGCGGATGGAGAACCGGTCGGAGCATGGGGCGTGCATCCGGATCAAGCAGCCGGTGGCGGTGGGCAAGCGGATCTACATTCAGTCGCACCGTGAGGAGTTTTCGGGCATCGCCAGGTATTGCCGCGTGGATGGGAAAGAGTTTCTGGTGGGGTTACAGCGCGACTCGGTGAACCAGCCGGCGCCGAAGAAGCCGGCGGAGGCAAATGATTTAGATCCGCAGACGAAGCGGGAAGCGGGGCGGAGGGCGGAAAGAGCGGAAGAGGCTGGCTTGAAAGCCAGCGCTACATTTAAGAACAAGAGCGCGCGTAGTGCGACTACTGCGAGTCGCGCGACTAGTGCGGCTCGGGATGCGGAATGGTTGGCGCGGAGAACGGCTGAGCCACGGCGGGACAGTGTTCCACATCGGAGCACCGCATCTAGGGCGGCTCCGGAAGAAGACACGAAACTTGCGCGGGACTCGGAAGGCAAGAAAGAGGGCACGACACTTCGGTGCGACTCAGTGCAAGTTTCTCGTGCCCCTACAGCGTTGGTTCGGGAGTACATCGCGAGGGTTGAGGAGCCGATTGCGGAGCGGTTGATGGAGCATGAGATGAGGCGAACCGAGAGTCCGCCCGGAGGGCCGCCGCTAGCGGCGGCGTCTTATTTGCCGACGGCGGGAGCGAAAGTGGGGCAACAAGTTTCAGCGGGAAACGGAATTGAGAAAAAGGCAAGGAAGAAGGGGAGGGGAATTATGAAACTGAAATGGTTTGCGGGAGACGAAGAAGAACTATTGAGGGCGAACGGCGGCAACAACGCGCCAGGCGAGCAGGCGCAGAGGGAAGCAGAAGCTTCAGCCCGATCGGATCGGGGAATGGAACGCGCGGCGGCGAGGGCGGTGGTGGCGGAGAGCGCCAGCGGGTTCGAGACGGAGCTTTTGCCGGTGGAAGATATTTATCGCGCGGCGGGGATTACGAGTCCTCGGCGCGGGTACAGCGTTACGAAAGTGGTGGAGATGTTGCGGAGCGAGCATTTGCGCGGGGCGTCGAGAGAGTTGCGGCGGGCGGCGGTGCTGATGGCGCTGGACGCGGCGGGCGTGACGGTGGATGAAGTGCTGCAGGACGCGAAGGTGCGGCAGGAAGCGATTGACGCGTACGCGACGGAGCAGCGGAAGCACGCGGAGGCGCAGTGGGCGCGGAAGGCGGAAGAAAATATCCAAATCCAGGCGGAGCTGGAGGTGGTGAAGGCGCACTATGGCGAGCGGATCCGGCGGAATCTGGACGGGGTGGCGCGCGAGAAGGCTACGTTTGGAAGCTGGTTGAAGATGAAGGAGCAGGAGACGCAGGGGATGGCGGAAGCGGTGGAGCAGGTGTTGAAGGCGCCGACGGCAGCGGAGGCAGCGACGGATCCATTGCTGTCGGTGACCGTGTCGAGCGCGACGGGGAAGCCGGTGTGAAGAAATGCTGAAGTAATGAGGTAAAGGAAGTAACGAAGTAAAGGACGAAGAGCGCGATTAAGAAGAGGCGAGGGCGAATTCGACGCGGCGGCGGATGGGGTCGATGCGTTCGGCGCGGACGCGGACGCGATCGCCGAGTTTCCAGGTGAGCTGGAGAGTGGATTTGCGGCGAGCGGAGCCGCGGCCGCGGCCGGAATCGCCACCGGAGACGGCGACGATGGCGTGGTCGCGTTCGCGATAGACGCAGCGGGCGTCGGCGGCTTCCTCGATTGCGGTGATGGGCAGCAGTCCTTCGACGAAAACTTCGAAGAGTTCCACGAAGCAGCCGTATTTTTGCACGGAGATGATAAGCGCGTCGTATTCGTCGCCCAAATGCTGCTCCATGAACTGCGCGGTCTTCCAGCTGATGAGTTCGCGCTCGGCACCGGCGGCGCGGCGCTCGGTTTCGGAAGTTTCGGCGGCAATTTCTTCCAGATGCTTCAGCGAATAGACGGCGGATTCCACACCGATGGCGGGCTTGATGTGCGTTGGCGCGGGGGCTTTGGGATTGGCGAGCGCCCATTTAAGGATGCGATGGACGATCAGGTCCGGATAGCGGCGAATGGGCGAAGTGAAGTGCGTGTATTCGTCGAAGCCGAGAGCGAAGTGGCCGAGGGTTTCGGCGGAGTAGCGGGCTTGTTTGAGCGAACGGAGCATCAGGTAGGAAAGGATGCGCTCTTCGGGTTTGCCGGAAAGTTTCTGGACGAGGCGCTGGTAGTGTTGCGGCGTGAGGTTGATGTCGGAGGCGGGAAGAACGGCGCGCATCTGGCGTTCGCGACCGTGGCCGCGGGTGTCTGGGCGGCCGGCTTTCGCGGGCGAGGGAACTTTCCCGTGGCGGACGGCGACTTCGCGCTGGTGGAGATCTTCGACGCCGAGAGAGTAGCCGAAGGCGCGGGCGAGTTCCTCGAACTCCAGAACTTTGCGGGCGTCGGGCTTTTCGTGGACGCGGTGGAGGGCAGGCAGGCCGCGCTGGATTAAATAGTGCGCGACGGCGCGATTGGCGGCGAGCATGAACTCTTCGATGAGGCGATGGGCGATGTTGCGTTCGCTGCGGCCGATGTTGGTCATCTGCTGGTGATCGTCGAATTCGATGACGGGTTCGGGAAGATCGAAATCGATGGAGCCGTTTTCGGCGCGGCGGGCGTTGAGGAGAAGCGCGAGGCCCTTCATGGCGCGGAAATGGTGATTCAGGTGGGCGTAGCGGGCGGAGATTTCGGCGTCGCCTTCGAGGACCTTGTTGACGTTGGTGTAGGTCATGCGCTCGGCGGAGCGGATGACGCCGGGAGTCATCCAGGAGCTGAGCATGCGGCCGGAGGAATCGAACTGCATGATGGCGCTGAGGACGAGGCGCTCTTCGCGAGGCTTGAGCGAACACATTCCGTTGGATAGGGCTTCGGGAAGCATGGGGACGGCGCGATCGAGGAAGTAGACGGAGTTGCCGCGGAGGCGGGCTTCGCGGTCGAGCGGGGATTCGGGCGTGACGTAGTGGGCGACGTCGGCGATGTGGACTTGCAGGAGCCAGCCGCCGTCTTCACGGCGTTCGACGTAGACGGCGTCGTCGAAGTCGCGGGCGGTTTCGCCGTCGATGGTGACGATGGGGAGGCTGCGGAAATCCTCGCGGCCGGCGAGATCGGATTCGCTGACAGGACGCGCGAGTTGTTCGGCTTCGTGAGCAACTTCGCCGGGGAAAGTGTGGGGGAGGTGGTGTTTGCGGATTATGATTTCGGTGTCCACGCCGAGGTCGCCGGGGCGGCCGAGGATTTCAATGACGCGGCCGGCGGGAGCTGTGCCTTCGCGGCCGTAGCGGATAAGTTCGGCATTGACGACGGCGCCATCGAGTTTCGGAATGTGCGGGAGGCGGAGGCGTTTTCCGGAGCGATCTTTTTCGCCGGGAAGCAACTGATCGCGGAGGGCGGGGGAGAGTTCTTCGCCGGCAGGAAGCTCGATATCGTGCTGGACGCGAGGATCATAGGGAACGACGACGCAGCCGCGCGAGGTGTAGCGGAAAAGGCCGACGACGGAGGGATGAGCGCGGGAGACGACGCGGAGGATGCGGCCTTCGGCGCGGCGGGCTCCGGGGACGCCGCTGAGGCGGGAAACTTTGGCGATGACGTGATCGCCGTGCATGGCGTCTTCGACGAAGTCGCGGGGGATGAAAAGATCGCCATCGAGATTGGGAATAGCGACGTCGGGAACGACGAAGCCGTAGCCGTCGTGATGAAGGACGAGGCGGCCGCGGATTTCGTCGCGGGAGACGGCTTTGTGCTGGGGAAATTTTTCGGCGGGCGGCTCTTGCGCAGGGTGAGGCTTCGCGGAGGACGGCTGCGGGCGGGAAGACTGGCGAAGAAGGAAGCGGCCGTGGGAAAGTTCCTCGACGAGGCCGCGTTTTTTGAGCTTGGCGAGCATCTGGAGGAGGGCACGGCGGCTGGAGCGGCGGACCTGGAGGGAGCGGGAGAGGTCTTCCAAGGAGGCGGGACCGTTTCTAAGTTGTAGAAAACGGAGGATGTTATCGGGACTGAGCTGCGACTGCCGGGACATGCCAGGACCCCTTTCCGGGGAACGAAGGAGTGCGTACTGATTTTAGTCATTTTTCTGAAAATCGCTGTAACTTTTTTCGCGTTTCAGGAGTTTCATACGCAAGCCAACACACGACCGATTAGCCGCCCTCCGTCAGGCTAATCGGATTCCCCGCAAGGGGAATAACAGGAGGCGAGAAGACCTGGCTCGCCTCCTTTCCTTTTTTTCCAAATCAATTTCAGAGTGGGGATCATCCAACGTGGGTTTGGTGTGGGATTTTGGGCGGGCAGCGAGTGGAGTCAGTTGTGTGGCAGGCCGCGCATTGTGCGAGAAATTGATCTGCCGCACCTACGGCGCTGTTTGTTCTTTCTTCCCATGGACCCAGCGCTTACGCGCTGGGCTAAGGTCTGTCGCGACTCCGTCGCTTGTGCTATAGGGGATGCGCTGTGCGTAGCTGTTTCAACCAGATTCAAAGATTGTCAGAGGGACGGGTTTCGGATATGGTGCGGGATTCGGGAAGGGCGGAGAGGAGACGTGAGAGTGAAGCGGAAGATATGGTTGGCCGGGGCGTTTGGATTGATGGCGGCGCTTTTGGGCGGGGGGAATTTGCGGGCGCAGGGGTCGCCGGAGAATTCGAGCCGGGAGTTGCAGGTGTGGACGGGCGGCGGGCACGGGATAAACGGGAGCACGTCGGACACCGGGGTGTGGAACCTGGGATTGCGGTATGGATTGATTTTGACAAGCCCGCACGGGCCGGGATTTTTGAAGGGGCAATTGGAGTATGCGTTTGACGTGGTGCCGGCGTGGGTGCTGACGCAGAAGACGAATACGGCGTATGGCGGCGGGGTGAATCCGTTCGCGTTCAAGTGGATCTTGTCGGAACCGAAAAAGGTAAAGCCGTTCTTTGAAATTGAGGGCGGAACGCTGTTTACGAATAAAGAAGTCCCGGAGCGTACGTCGCAAGTTAATTTCACGACGAGCGGGGCGCTGGGAATGCACATCCTCGGCGAGAAGCACAATTGGAGCGCGGAAGTGCGGTTCATGCATATTTCGAATGCGGGGATGACGACGCCTAATCCGGGGATCAATACGATCCAGGTGCGGATCGGGTGGGGAATTTTCCGGTAGCAATAAAGATTACATCCTAGGATCGGCCAGGTAACGTTTTACCTCAGCGGAGGGAAGAGCATCCGCTGCATAGGTAAAAGTACCTTTCTCTTTCAGTTCGCGCGCGGCGCGTACAAATCCTCCAAGGGCGGCGCGGGCTAGCGAACCGCCGACGCTGATGCGCTTCACACCAACCGCCGCCAACCCCTCGACGGAAAATACGCCGCTCGGCAATCCCATCACAACATTGACGGGCTTCGACACGGACGCGCACAAGGTGCGGATGTCGTCGAGGCTCGCGAGGCCGGGCGCAAAGAGAACGTCGGCGCCGGCCTTTGCAAAGGATTGCAAACGGCGAATGGTGTCGTCGAGGTCCGGGCGGCCGTGAAGGAAGTTTTCGGCACGCGCCGTCAGGAGAAAGTTTGAGGCATGAGCTGCTTCGGCCGCGGCGGCGACGCGTTCGGTGGCGAACTGGAAGTCGTAGATGGGATGATAGGCGTCCCCTGAAGAATCCTCGATGGAGCCTCCGGCGAGGCCGGCGGCTGCGGCGTGGAGGATGGTTTCCGCGCAAATTTTGGGCTCATGACCGAAGCCGTTCTGAAGATCCGCGGAAACAGGGAGAGGGGTTGCGTCCACGATTTCCCTGGCGATCTGCAAAATGACGTCGCGGGTCATTTCCGGCGCGGAATCGAGATGGCCTTTGGAAAAGGCGCAGCCGGCGCTGGTGGTTGCGAGCACTTCGAAGCCGAGTGCCGTCAGAATTCTGGCGCTGCCAGCGTCCCAGGGGTTAGGGATGACGAAGGCGCCGGGGCGTTCATGGAGGGCTCGGAAGAGTTTGAATTTCTCGAGACGCGTCGTGGTCATGGCTTTTGCCTCCGGTAAATTGATTTTGACACAGCGGGTTTCTTTATTTGAGGGGATTGCGAACGCGGGGGATGGTTGCGCTCGGGCTGGTTGGTTGCTGAACGTTACACCGTAAAAGCGGGAGCTTTGCTCCCGCACTCAAAAGTAGGAGCGGCGCTGGCGGGTTTCGTCAGGCCGGAGCCATGAGGCGGGGAATCAGTAGGTTAAAAAATTTGTCGGGGTCGACGCCGACGGCGACTTTGCAGTTGGGCTTGAATTCCTCGACGGGGATCGGGCCGGCGGCGTCGCCGGTATCGAGCGGCGGTGAGCGGCGGACCGGTGCGCGGCTGTAGCCGACGGATTGCCCGGCGGTGAGTTCACCGGAAGTTTCAATCTGCACGTAATAATCGCGGAGTGTAATCACGCTGGGGTCGATGAGGCTCGCGATCGTGAGCGGGTCGTGCATGGCCACGACGGTTTCGTCGTTTGTTTTGGCGACTCGGCCGAAGGTGGCGCGCATGATCTTTGCGGCGGCCTGGCTGACGGGGTTTTGCGCGGCTTCGAGAGCGCGAACGTGGCTTTCGCGGAGGAGGACTTTGTGCGTGACGTCGAGCCCCACCATGACGATGGGGACGCCGGAATCGAAGACGATGCGGGCGGCTTCGGGATCCACGTAGAAATTGAATTCGGCGGAGGGGGTGATGTTGCCGCCGCTGAGAGAGCCGCCCATCAGGGCGAAGGACTTGATGAGTTTGGCGATGCCGGGGTCGGCTTTGAGAACTGTGGCAATGTTGGTGAGCGGACCGACGGCAGCGATGGTGATTTCGCCGGGATTGGCGCGGACGATGCGGCGGATCAGTTCGGAGGCGGTTTCTGAGACGGGCTTGATTTTAGCTTCGGGAAATTCCACGCCGCCGAGGCCGTTGTTGCCGTGGACGTAGGCCGCGGTGACGAGACGGCGTACCAATGGAAACGCGGCGCCACCGGCTAGGGGGATTTCCGGATGGCCGGCGATTTCGACGAGACGCAGCGCGTTGGGGAGAGTGAACGCGAGCGGCACGTTGCCGGAGACGGCAGTGATGGCTTCGACTTTAAGTTCAGGGGAGCGCAGGGCGAGGAAGATGGCCATGGCGTCGTCGACACCGGGGTCGGTATCGAGGATGATGCGCTGGGGTTTGGAGGGAGTGGGAGAAGAGTTCGTTGCGAAAGTTTCTTTTGCGGAGAAGAGAGAAGCGGGGAGAGCGCCGGCGGCGAGAGTTACGGCGGAAGCGCGGAGGAAGTCGCGGCGGTTACGAGAAAAATTATTGGAGCGCATGGGAGTCCTTGGATGAAGAGTGAATGAGCGTTAGAAGTTAGCTCAGAAAGAGCTGTGGTGCAATTGGTGGCGCGAGGGCTAGTGGGTCAGTTTCCGATTAGCGTTTATCAGGAACAAATCACTTCAAGTTGGTTTCTAATACAACCGGAACTGGAATGGCTCGACGCTCCCTACTAATTTACGGAACGGCCTTTGCCATTTCCGTCTTAATTGTCGTGGGCAGCTATTTTCCCTTTTGCTGGCTTCACATTCAGATTCAGACATCGCGTCTTGGCCATCCGAATCCGTTCACGAGTGGACCGGCGGTGGACGCAATTCCATGCGCGTTCGTGGCTGCACTAATCGCCTTCTGGTTTACTGAGCGCGGAGCAAAGAAGCGGTGGCCTCCAGAGAGTTGAACCGGCCCAGTACCCACTTTAGCGGTTTCCGCGTTTACCAGGAGCTAGCGCGGCGAGGGACGGTCGAAAGAAATAAGCTAGTTTTGAAGTTTCCTGAAAAAATCAATAAGCGCGAAGGCTAGCAGGCCAAATCCTGCGATAGCAAATATCGGGCGGAGCCACAAGGCGACCGGCCAGTAAAGCTTTCCTCCACGTCCGTGCGTGGTACCTTCGCCGGTGAGGGCTCCCTCTATGAGCGTCACCGAAGCTCCGAGACAAAGGATGTCTACCCACACATTATTTTGTAGTGCGAACATCGATGTTTAACGATACTCCTACGAGTTCGTTCAACCTACCAGAAAAAAGGACCGCACTTGAGCCAATAAGTTTCACTTGGACGTGTAGTTGGGTAATCGGAAACTGACCCACCACCCGTGGACAGCAAGTTGGGCGCATTTAAGGATTGTGAGGATCGCTTACGGTGAGGTCCTTCGCATCCCGATCGGAATCGGGACGCTCAGGGTGACAAATTCTTTGGGTGGGGCGGCGAGCTGAGGAGTTGGGCGGTGAGGCTGAGTCCTCGAAAGCGGTGGCAGAGCCACCGCACTCCAAAAAAGAGAAGGCGGGGCCACCTGAAGGTGGCCGCTACAAAAAGGCAAAAGCGCCCGCCTCGGAAGGCGGCCGCTACAGGGGAGGGAGCGATTGACAGGGAGGGAGGGGGACTTTAGAGTTGCGGCTCGCTTCGGGTGCAGGGGAACGGATTGATCGAGAAACTTTTCAGGCTTCAAGAAAATCAGACCACCGTGCGGCGGGAGATGCTGGGCGGGGTGACGACGTTTATCACGATGGCGTACATCATCGTGGTGAACCCGCAGATATTGTCGCAGGCGGGGATGCCGGCGGAGGGCGTGGTGTTCGCGACGTGCCTGGCGGCGGCGGTGGCGACGCTGGTGATGGGACTGTATGCGAATTATCCGATTGCGCTGGCGCCGGGGATGTCGCTCAACGCGTATTTCACGTACACGGTTTGCATCGGGATGCATGTGCCGTGGCCGACGGCGCTGGGCGCGGTGTTTTTTTCGGGCGTGCTGTTTGTGCTGCTGACCGTGACGCGGGTTCGGGAGCAGATTGTGAACGGGATTCCGTTGGGGCTGAAGCACGCGACAGCGGGTGGGATCGGGATGTTCATCGCGTTTGTGGGACTGCGGAGCGCGAAGCTGGTGGTGGCGAATCCGGCGACGTTCGTGAGTTTGGGAAATTTCGCAGATCCTTCGGTGCAGGCGGCTTGCGTCGGGATTTTGTTGACGCTGGCGCTGATGGTGCGTCGTGTGAACGGGGCGATTCTGCTGGGGATTCTGGGGACGGCGGTGTTCGGAATTTTTCGCGGGCTGGCGCGCTTGCCGGAGCATTGGGTGGCGCTGCCGCATCCTTCATCAACTTTTTTGAAGATGGATTTGCGTGGGGCGCTGCATCTGGGATTGCTGGAGATTATTTTCATATTTCTGTTTGTGGATCTCTTCGACAACGTGGGCACGATGGTGGGGGTTTGCGAGCAGGGCGGATTTGTAAAGGACGGAAAAATTCCGCGCGTAGGGCGGATGCTGCTGGCGGACGGGATTGGAACGATTTTCGGCGCGATGACCGGAACTTCGACGGTGACGAGTTACATCGAGAGTGCAGCGGGCGTTGCGGCGGGGGCGCGGACGGGATTGAGCAACGTGATGGTGGCGGCGCTGTTTCTGGCGGCAATGTTTTTTTCGCCGGTGGCGGCGGCGATTCCGGCGTTTGCGACCGCGCCGGCCTTGCTGTTAGTCGGAGCGTTGATGACGGAATCGATTGCGCAGGTGGATTGGAAGGAATTTACGGAGGCGTTTCCGGCGTTTGTGACGCTGGTGGCGACGCCGCTGACGTTCAGCATTGCGACCGGGTTGAGCCTGGGAGTGATTTCGTATACGGCGGCGAAGGTGGCGGCGGGGAAGTGGAGAGAAGTTAGCGTGCTGCTGTGGATTTTGACGGGGTTGTTTGTGGCGAGGTATGCGGTGCTGGCGGCGGAGTGAGAGGCAGTGATTGGTGATTAGTGGCTGGTGACTGGTGAAGAGGAGCTTCGAACTTGAGTTGGTGGCAAGACGCTGGGGTTGAGGTCCTTCGCCTATCCTCGTCGGATAGGCTCAGGATGACAATCTTTTCGAGACGCGGTGATTCTCACGAAGCGTTGAGTTAGTTAATGCGGTTTACTGCGCAAAAGCGCCCGCCTCGGAAGGCGGCCGCTACAAAATCTAGGGGGCGTCGACGACGCAGCGGAAGCTGATGGTGGCGGCGCGGTCGCGGCTGGGGGCCATGAGGAGAAGTTTTTCGTGTTCGTCGAGGCGGTAGGTTTGGGGGAAGTACCAGACGGAGCCCAGCGGTTGATAAGCGGCGGCCCCGCGAAGGATGGCGGAGCGAGTGTGGTCGTCGCGGAATTCATCGGTCCATTGCGAAACATTTCCGGTTACATCGAGGAGCCCGAACGGGCTGGCGCCCTGCGGGTGCGCGTCGACGTTTGCAAGCGGCGCGTGTGTGTGTCCGCGATCGGCGGCGGGAACGTTGCCTGCTTTCCAATCATTGCCCCAGGGATAGAGACGCGCGTCGGCGGATTGCGCGGCGTATTGCCATTCCCATTCGTGCGGGAGGCGCTTGCCGGCCCAGGCGGCGTAGGCGCGGGCGTCTTCGAGAGAGACCCAGGTGACGGGCTTGGTGTCCCAGCCGGCGGGGAAATTGCCGTTGGACCAGTCACGGAGAAAATTGTGATCGTCGGCGGGATGGTAGTGCGTGGCGTCGAGGAATTGCTTGAACTGTGCGTTGGTGACCGGAGTGCGATCGATGTAATAGGCGCGGAGATGCATGCGATGGAGATGGGAGCGGCGGGGGGAATTTTCCCAGGGATATTGGACGTCGACGCCCGGATCGTTGCCGCCTTCGATTTCGATTCCGCGGACGGAGAAGTCGAAGTCGCCCTCGGGAATTTTGATCATGCCCGCGGGAGCGGTGGCAGCGGGTTTGGTGGGAGAAATTTCGACGATGGTTTGCGGGACCGGGGCCCAGGTGCGGGGATATTCGCGCAGGGATTTCTTGGAGCGCTCGGCCATGAAGGGGAGAAGTTCGCGGAGTGGCGCGGAGTTGGCGTCTTCAGTGGTGGCTAGAATGGCGCCGAAGCCGAGGCCTTCGAGCGAAAAGCTGAGGGTGGCTTCCTGCGCGTTGATGCGCGGCTGGAGTTCGACCCCGTGCCAGAGATCGTAGTAGTGGAGGCCAGGAGTGTAGGGAATGCGGAGTTGCTGGCCGTCGAGATCGAATTCATTTCGATTGACGATGGTCCAGAGGGTGCGCCCGGGCAGGGGAAATTTGCTGGCGAAGACGCCGGACTGCAGGGTGGGGGTGTGTGGCTGCCAGTCGGGGCTGACAAGGTTAGCAGCGAAGGCGCGTTCGATGCGGGTGAAACGGAGGACGGCTTCGGCGTCGCGCGGATTCATGGGATACCAGAAGCCCCACAGGTTTTCGAGCATGGCGTAACCGCTGCCGTTGAAAAAGGCGTGCTGGAGGCTGTCGGTTTTGTCGCGGGTAAAGCGGTCGGTGACGTTGATCATGTGGCGAGGCTCGAGCCAGCGGGTCTTGCTGACCATGGGCGTGAAGGGATAGGCGACGTCTTCCCAGGTGACCCAGTCGTTCCAGCCGAGAGTGCTCCAGGCGACGGATTCGTCGCGGATTTCGAATTGGGGCTCGAAGGCGAGGCGATGTCCGGCGGCGATGGAGGCGGCGCGAAAATCGGCGGGGACGCTTTCAAGGGTGTCGAAGTTGATGCCGTCGGCGCCGATTTCTTTCAGGAGTTGCGTGAGCGCGGCCCAAGGGGGTGAAGATTCTTCGCGCGTGCCGGAATCCCAGGCGAGGACGGGGAACAGGACTTTGACGTTGTGGCGGTGAAAATCTTCGACGAGCTTTTTTAGCGCAGGGAGGCCGCCGGGGAGGTCGCGGAGGAGATCAAACTGGTTGCGATCGTCGACGCCGAGGTTGGGATAGACGTGCCAGAGAAGGACGGCGTCGATGGGGCCGAGGCGGCGCTCGGTTTCGGCGAGAAATTTTTCGGGGGTGTAGCGGCGGGTTTCGGGATCGTAAATGGAGCGGTCCCAGATGAGGAGCTGGGCCTGAGAGAAACTGTGCTGGGTCCAGGCGAGATCGGGATACAGGTAGTCGGATTCATCGAGGCGGAGTTGGGTGCGGCGTTCGTTGCGCCAGGCTTGCATTCCGGCGAGCCAGGAGGGGTCAGAAGGATCGGCGGGGCCGGCAAAGAAAACTTCAGACGGCGCGGGAGGCATGGTGAGGGTCATGGTGCCGTTGGGAGCGACGAGGGCGTGGCGGGCTTTCCATTCGTCGGAGTGGAGGGCTGTGGCGCCGGCGAGGAGAAAGAGGGCAAAGAAGAAAGTTGTACGGAACCGGGAAGAATGAGGGAGGAGGCGCATAGGGAAGAAGGATACGCGAAGCGGGGGAAGAATTCAGCGGGGAGTTGGGATGCCTGACGGTAGTTTTGTGGAGGGACTTAAGTTGAGGTCCTTCGCGCATCCTTATCGGATGCGCTCAGGATGACAGCGCTCCCCGTTAGATTTGCGTGAAGAGTTGGATCTGACTGACGAGACTCAATAGGGAGAAAGAGATGGTGCCCGAAAGAGGACTCGAACCTCCACGACCGTGAGGCCACTAGCTCCTGAAGCTAGCGCGTCTGCCAGTTCCGCCATTCGGGCACAAGGAAACACTACAGGCAGGTCCTATTTTGGGGCGGGAAAGGGAGTTTGTCAACGAAGGGGGCCTGAGTAAGGGCCAAATTGGAGGCCGTTTCAGGGGGGTACCAGGTCACTAGCATTCTAAAGCCAGAGTGCTATACTCCGCCTGAAAAGCTCTGCCTACGGTTGGGGGTAGGCACCGCGGATGGGTTCCACCGGAGGTTGCAATGGCAGAAATGGAAGCGGCGTTTTCGGGGCCACTGATGTATCTGCTGATCGTCTGGGGAGTTGTTACCGCCGTGTTCTTGCTGTTGATCGCATGGCGCAGCGTGCTCTCCAGCCATGAAGACGATCAGATCTTTATCGATGCGGCGGAAGAGCATATGGCCAGGGAGCAGCGCGAATTGATCAAGAAGATCGAGTCGCTGGGGAAGCCGCTGATGATGAGCGGGATCACCTCGGGCGTGCTGCTGCTGGTGATTGCCGGAATGTTCGTATACCACGGCCTGAAGAATTTTTAAGCGCTGGCCTGGCGAAACGGAGCCGCGGGGGCTCAGGGCTTTGGAGGTGTAGCCGCAGGAGGTTGCGCCGCCGGAGCGGTTGCCTGCGAAGACTGCACCAGAGAAGTATGATTGTGAACGACCAGCCAGTTATCGTTGCGCTTTTCGAAGACCAGAGTGGTATGGCCGAAGGCTGACGACGGAACTCCATCCACCACCGCGGTAAATTCCCACTGATAAGAAGCCCAGGCCACGCTGTTTCCAGGCGCCAGGCGGATAAGTGTGTTGCTGCGGTCGAGGCGCACCTGCTGCGCGCGGGCGCGTTGCGATTGGTAGCTGGTGAGGTAGTTGGGCCAGCCGACGACCGGCGGGGCCCACATGCCGTTGACGACGTCGACGTCGTCGGCATAGTGAGAGTGCAGTTTTTCGACGTCCCCCAGTTGCCAGGCGCCGAGCATTTCGCCGATGGCGTTGTCGATGCGCTGCTCGTCGGGAAGGATGGCGGCGGTGGCGGGATTCGGCGTGTCGTTCTTTTTCTTTTTCTTCTGGGCGGAAGCGGTGGAAGCCAGCGTGAGGCTGAGAAGCAGAAAGAGAGAGAAGAATAAGACGCGCGTTGCGGCGACGCGGAATATTGAAGGGTCTTTCCAGAGATTCATGCTCGATTCACTCCCCAAGTTTTGGGCGCGCTTCGGTTGGTGATACAGGAAGCGGCGCGGCGATGACCGTTGTGCTGGACAGTAGAGAGCATAGCGCAGCGGGGAGAGTGGCGCGGAGGAATGTGTTCAGTTGGTTTACGGGCGTTACCGCCCAGCGTTGTCATCCTGAGGCTACCCGATAAGGGTAGCCGAAGGATCTCAACGTTGGAAACTTGCACGACTGATGCGTTGAGGTCCTTCGGGCCGCAAAGGACGCGGCCCTCAGGATGACAAGCTATTTTTGCTTTGCGCAACTTACAAAAACGCGCGCCGCAAAGGTGCTTGCCGGCTGGAAGCCGGCGCTACCCTGGCCGGATCGTGTCGGCGCTTTACATCATTTTCCGGACGCGCTGAGGAGGTTGACGAAGAGGCGGTAGGCGCCGGGGACACCTTCGGGGAGTTCGCGGAAGAAGGCGAGGCCGGTGTAGATGTAGACGCCTTTGCCGAGGGGCGTGTAGACGAGGCCGCCGTTCAGGTCTTTTTCGCCGGGGTCGTGCATGGCGAGGAGCGGGGTGTATTTGGCGTCGAAGTCGCTCCAGTAGTAGAGGCCGCGCTCCTGGACCCAGTTTTGGAAATCGGCGGCTGTGATTTTGTTGGGCGTGTTAAGAAGAGGATCGCCGGGCTTGAGGAATTTCACTTCGGCGGTTTCGTCAGTGATGCGCGGCGTGGGATTGCCGATGGTGGCGTGATAGGGGGCGGGCAGGAATTTGTTCCAGATGAAGTCGCGATTGTACTGGACGACGAGCGTGCCGCCATTGGAGACATAGTCGAGAAGCCGTTTGTTGGCGCTCGCAAGTTCTGGGCGGAGTTCGTAGGCGCGGACACCGACGACGATGGCGGTGTACTTGGAGAGGTCGCCGAAGGTAAGGGCACTGGCGTCGAGCATTTCGACGGTGATGCCGAGCCGCTTGAGCGCTTCGGGAATCATTTCGCCTTCAGCGGAGATATAGCCGACACGGAGATTGGCGGGCACGTTGATGTCAAAGGCGTGGACAACGGTCTGCGCGGGCTCGCTCCAGAGAATGGAGGGCATGGTGGGAAGCGGCTCAAGCGAGGTGGAGAATTTTTCGTCGCCGCGCTTGACGTAAGCGGTGATGGTGAAATTGCCGGGTGCGAGCTTGGCGGGCGGCGTGACAGTGAGTTTGGCGTATTGGTCGCCGACCCCATCGAAAGACAGCTCGACGGGCGCGCTAGCAGTGAAGCCGTCGGGGGTGTCGAGGCCAACGGAAACTTTGGCGGATTTGGTGGAGTAGGAGTGAACGCGTAAAAAAATGTCGAAGGGCTTGTGCTCGCCGGAAAGGACCTCGATTGCCTGGGTTGGTTCGACGGCGAGAGTGTAGGCGGGAACAATTCGAAGTGCAGCTTTTTGTACCGCGGTGGAACTGGCATGGACGCGAATTACAGGTATGGTCGCCGAGAAAGAGTAGCCGCCTATCGAGACGGGTTGTCGCACTTCGACGATAGGCTTTTGCTCGGCGATTAGCAGGTCGATGATTCCTGTGTTCTTTGGAAGAGGCCCCGCCACCGCTGTAAATTGTTGGCCCTCAGCGGCGGTCGTTTTCCTATCTGCCGGAGTCCATCCGACTGGAAGATCCAACTTAGGTTCCTGAAAAGAGCAAAAGGCCTGGGACCGGCAGCGCGCGTCATAGCTCACGGTGAAAGGCTCTCCCTCAACCAATTCGCTTTGATCAGAAACGGCATTCATTTCCAATCCCGCAGCCAGTTCCAGGGCACGAATAATGCGCAATTGACGCAAGGGATCTTCGTAATTCCAAACGCCTAACTTCGCGGGGGCAGGAGCGGGAGGAAGGCCGCGAGCACAAGTATGCTTCTGTCCCGCTGCGGCTTTAGCGAGATACTGTACGGCGCCCTGCATGTTAAGGGCAAGGGCCTCGCGACGTGCCGCAACCAATAAGGCGTCCACCGCGGTTTCGGAGCAATCCTCTTTAACCAGAGGATTCGAGAGAATCTTTGGATCGAAGGGCTTCCCATCTTCGCGTTTTAGCGCGAGAGGGCGGCGGAGGAATGGGGAACTGAGGAAGGCGGAGATACCCTGGCTGCGGTGATTGCTAAAGGCGTCGATACCGATTTCGCGCCAGGACTTTCCGTAGAGGGGAGAAACTTCATCCACGGGCATGACATATCCCTTGGGGTTGTCGCTGCCGCGTTCCACGTCGAGAATCGGGACGTCTGCGCCGGCGTCATTCCAAGCGGAGAATTGTGGACCAGGAAGAAATTCTGGGTCGGCGGCCAGCTTCACTGCTTTCGTGGTCCAGATGCCGGAGAGTTGGTGATGGCCGTGGCCGCCGTGGACGCCGCCCCAGCCGTTGATGACGATGTTGGGGCGGAATTCGCGGATGACGCGGACCATGTCTTCGAGGACGGGGTCGCCCCAGATTTTTTCGGTTTCTTCGGGAGTTTTGGAGAAGCCGAAATCCTTGGCGCGGGTGAAATAGAGTTTGACGCCGTAGCCGCGGGTGGCGGCGAGAAGTTCCTGGGTGCGGATGAGGCCGAGTTGCGGAGCTTGTTCGGGGCCGAGCGCGTTCTGGCCGCCTTCGCCGCGGGTGATGGAGAGAAGCGCGACATCGGCGTGGAGGCCGCGGGCGAGATAGGTGAGAATGGCGCCGCTTTCGTCATCGGGATGCGCGGTGATGTAGAGGATGCGCGTAGTGACGCGGGCGGCGTCAATGGCCTCAATGGTTTCGGGGAGACCGGGGCCGGTGCCGGGAGCGGGAGGAAATTGGGCGCGGGTCGCGGAGGAGAAGAGTGCGGTTGCGAGTAAGAGTGTTGCCAGGCGGATGCGGTTCAAAAGGCCTCCAAAAAGAACGACGATGCTCGAGGTCGTGTTAGCCCCGGAGGGGCGAAAGAAATTAGCCCAGGGCGTGAGCCCTGGGGCCATTTCGCAATACATTCCGAGCGCCGGAGGCGCGGCACAATCGGGACGAAAGGAAGCATGTGCCGCCCCGCCGGGGCTCAATTTGAAATTGGCTTCGTCCCCAGCGCTTACGCGCAGGGCTAAGTTCTGCCGCGCCTCCGGCGCTCACCAAGGCGCCCGCCTCAGAAGGCGGCCGCTACAAAATTCTGGGCCACCCATTCCTTCGTCAGGGCAAGCCTGAAGGTGGCCGCTACGTGGGTCGGGTGGCCGGTGATTCGGCGCCCGACGGGGCGAAAGGCCATTGTCGCATTCCGCGGGTCCAAACCAAAAATGCAATCACGCCGAGGGCAATTTCCAGGAGGCCCCATTTCCGCACCGAGCCTGTATGCCAGAACAGCCAGCCCCACGCAAACATTGTGAGTACGGCTGGCAGCGGGTAGAACCACATTTTGAACGGCAGCTTTTCCGAGCCGAGGCGGCGCAGGAGCATCACGCCCACGGCTTGGCCGATGAACTGCACAAGCAGCCGCATCGCCAGAATCGCGGCAATCGCTGTCTTTAGTTTCAATGTCAGGCTGAAGGCGAACGACATCGCGCCCAGAAACAGCAAGGAAACGTATGGAAAATGTTTGGTTGGGTGCACGCGGGCGAAGATCGGGAGGAAATTGCCGTCCAGCGCGGCGGAATAGGGGACGCGGGAATACCCCAGCAGAACGGAGAAGACGCTAGCCATGGCGATCCACAAAACCATTGCCGTGGCGAAGCGCGCCGCGGCATGCCCGTAAAGCCGTTCGACGAAGAGACTGGCGAGGAAGGGGGAATTCTGCGCCTCGCGCCAGGGCACTACACCCAGAAAGCTAGTCTGCATGGCCAGGTAAAGAATCGTGATTCCCGCGATGGACAGGAAAATTCCGCGGGGAATATTTTTCTCCGGGTCGCGAATCTCTCCGCCCAGATGGCAGATGTTGTAGTAGCCGAGGTAACTGTAGATCGTACTGACCATGGCCGCGCCCAGCCCGGCAAACCAGACAGAAGAAAATTGAAAGGCGCCGGGTGGAAAATCAAAAGCCAGTTTGGGATCGAAGTGGCGGACCCCGCCCCAGATAAGCCACAGCATGGTGCCGACGACACCAACCCAGAGAAGGACGGAGATTTTGCCGATGGTGGTGATTTTCCGGTATAGCAGAATAACGAGCACGACGACCAGGCCGCCCGAAAGCGCTTTTGCTTCCCACTTGTTGAATGGGTAGATATAGGTGGCGTAGTCGGAAAAACCGATGGCTGCTGACGCGACGGTCAGCGGTGCCTGGATGAGTGTTTGCCAGACGAAGAGAAAAGACATCAGGCGACCCCAGCGGCCGGGGCCGTAGGCTTCGCGGAGAAAGACATAGGTGCCGCCAGCTTTGGGCATGGCGGCACCGAGTTCGGACCAGACGAAGCCGTCGAGCGTGGCGAGAAGCGCGCCGGCGAGCCAGGCGATGAGGGCTTGCGGGCCGCCCATGGCTTTGATGACAAGGGAGCTGACGACGAAAGGGCCGATGCCGACGATCTCGATCATGTTGAGGGCGACGGCTTCTTTCAGGCCGAGGCCGCGCTCGAGCGAGGGCTGGGATTCGGCGGGCGGGGAGGATGGAGAAGGAAGGGGCATGAGCAGCGAGAATAACAAATGAGGGGGAAACCTCCTATCGCCTGGGTATTGGAAAATAGAAAATGGAAATTCGAAAAGAGAAAGGCGGCCGCTACAAAAGTGCAGAAGCGCACAGGCAAGAGTGCCTGTGCCACAGGTGCCCTGGTGCGATTTGGAATTTGTTTTGCGGGGGCGTTGCGGGACGGCTTACACTGCTGAAGAGGAGAGCGCAGGCCCGCCGAGCTCTCTGTTTAAACATGAAACGAAACTATATTTTGGTGATGCTGGGCGTGTGCGCGCTGCTGGCACCGCTCCGCGCCGCCGCGGGCAATCTTTCGCTGCCCGCGGGTAGCGAAAGAATTCTGGAAGATATTTATTCGGGGCGAAGCGATCTGGCGATTCCGGAGGCGAAGGCGATGCAACGGGAACTGCCCGAGCACCCGCTGGGATATTTGCTGGAAGCGGAGGCGCGGTGGTGGCAGATCTGGTGCCTTTCGGCGGAGCGAAAATATGGGATGAGCCTGCCCTGGCACAGGGGAAAAGCTCCGGGAGATCAGGCGTATCTAGACTTGACCGCGAAAGCAGAGGCGCTGGCCGATGCGGCGCTGGCAAAGCACGAATCGGCGGAGATGCACCTGTACGCAGGGATGGCCGGAGGACTGGCGTCGCGGATGTATGGACTTCGGGGGGAAAATCGGGCGGCGGCTCGGGCCGGAGTCCGCGCGCGGGAAGATTTTCTACGGGCGCGGGCGCTGGACCCATCGCTCGCTGACGCCGACATGGGCCTGGGCCTTTACAACTATTATGTGGATACGCTTTCAACGATTGCCCGGGTGCTGCGTTTTTTCATGGGCATTCCCGGCGGATCGAAAGAGGACGGCATCCGGCAATTGAAACTGGCGATCGAGCACGGGCAATTGACGCCGGCGCTCGCGCGCTACTACCTGGCGGTGAACCTTCACCTATTCGACCAGAAATACGAGCAGGCGCTGAAGGTGGCTACGCCGCTGGTGGAAAAGTATCCGGAGAATCCGATTTTCCGGCTGGTGCGCGGCGACCTGTATGGAAAGCTGGGAAGAAAAGAGCAGGCGATAGCGGACTATCACGCGGCCGCGGCGGCGCAGATCAATGATGCAGGGTGCCGGACGAAGATCGGACAACTTGTGAAGCAGTCGCTGGCGGCACAGGGCGCGGCTCAATGAAGGAGCGAGTCCGGGCTTTGAGCCTGCGCCAGCCTGGGCCATAATAGCTGCCTGGGTTTGTGGGCAGGAGTCAGGTACCCGAGTCCCAGGGGGATCTGCGGGGGCCGGTCAACGCGGCCACGCTTTTTCGCATCTCAACCCAAACAGTCCGGCGAAGTGCTTTTCTCTGAGACGAGCGGAGAAAAGGACACACAGGTGAGTTTCGCGCGAAGGAGTTTTCATGAAGCGGTTTTGGACAGCGATGGCTGTCGCGGGGTTGGCGTTCGGTTTGCTTGCCGGATGCAATGATTACAACAATTCGATTCAATACAATACCGGGGCGACGCTGACAAACATTTCGCCGAACGGATTGCCCGCGGGAAGCGGATCGTTTCTGCTGACGGTGAACGCGAGCCAGTTTAATGGGTTCAACAGCACCACCGTGATTCAGTGGAACGGGAAAAAGCTGCCAACGTCGCTGGTGATCGACACGATCACTGTGACCGCCACTGTTCCGGCGGAACTTCTGAGCAAGCCGGGAACGGCGTATATCAACACGCTGACGGCACAATCGGGCAACGGGCAGAACGGGCTTTCGAATACGCTGGCGTTCAACATTTACGGGGCGCCCAATCCGGTTCCGACGCTGACTTCGGTTACGCCAGGGACGGCGCCTGCCTGTGGGACGAGCTGCACAGGATCGCTTGCGATCACGCTTACCGGAACGAATTTTCTGCCCACTTCGAACAACGGCGGATCGCTGGTGACGTTCGCGGATCAATTGACGCCCATGCAGCAGCCGGCGTCGCTGACAATCACAAGCATTTCCGCAACGGAAATAAAAGCGGCGATTCCGGCAAAGTTTCTGGCGAATCCGGACACGGCGGTGATTGTGGTCAACAATCCAGGGAACGGGCCTTGCAATCTGCCAAGTTGCCTGCCTTTGGTGGGAGGCGGCGACAGCAATCCATTCTCATTCTTGATTGGCGGCGGTGCGCCCGCGGCGGCGGTTGCGGAAGAAACGCCGGCGATCAGCCAGGACGGACGTTACGTGGCTTATGGGGCGCAGCAAAACCAGGTGAACCAGATTTTCCTGAAGGATACGTGCCTGGGCGTTTCAAGCGGCTGCAGCGTGAACACGCGGACGGTTTCCGTGGCGGCGGACGGTACGGCGGGAAATGCGGACAGCCACAACGCGGCGGCGACTCCGGACGGACGGTTTGTGGCGTTCAGTTCGGCGGCGACGAATTTGGTGGAAGGCGCGCCGGCGGGGCGGCAGGTCTATGTGCACGATACCTGCATTGGGGCGGAGAATTCGTGCAAGCCGGGGACTTCGCTGATTTCTACGGACTCGCAGGGCGCGTTGAACGGGACGGAAAGCGTGTTGCCTTCAATCAGTTCGACGGGGAGATATGTGGCGTTCGTGGCGATTACGCCGAGCCATACGCCGAAAGTTTCCGGCGGGGCGGCGGCGAATTTGCAGGCGGCGCCGAACAGCGGATTGCGGCAGGTATTCCTGCGCGACACCTGCATTGGCGAGAAGGACTGCACGCCGAAGACGACGCGGATTTCGATGATGCCGGGGGACGCACCGGCGAATGGAACGAAGCCGGCGGGACCGGCGGTGAGCGGCACAGCCAAGCAGATTGCGCTGGCGGAAAGAAAGAGCGCAACGGTGCTTACGCCGACGGTGGCGGTGGACGAGAACGTGGTGCTGGCGACACCGAAAGAGCAGTAGAGTCCGCCCGCTAGTCATAGTGATATTCCGAGATAAAAACTAGTTGAAGCGGACTTTGATGTCTGGGCGCTTATCGAGGCGCACGGAATCGATGAAGCGCACCTGTCGTTCGTCGAGGGTCAGAATCATAGAAGAGGTGCGGATGCCTTCGCCGAAGAAACGCACGCCCTTGAGAATGTTTCCGTCGGTGACGCCTGTGCAGGCAAAAATGATTTTCTTACCAGGTGCCAGGTCTTCCGTGTCATAGATGCGCTTGGTGTCCGTGACGCCCATTTTTGCCAGGCGTTCCGCATCCTGGGGCTTGCCAATGACGAGGCGGGCAAGAATCTGGCCGTTGAGGCAGCGCAGTGCGGCGGCGGTGAGGACGCCTTCCGGAGCGCCGCCGGTACCCATCAGCATGTGAACACCGGTGCCAATTACGGCAGCGGAAATTCCCGCGGACAAATCGCCATCGCCAATCAGGCGGATGCGCGCGCCCACCTTGCGAATTTCTTCAATCATTTTTTCGTGGCGGGGGCGGTCGAGAACCATGACGACTAGATCTTCGACGTCGCGGTCGAGTCGCCTGGCAACGGATTTAAGATTGTCGGCGACGGGAGCGTCGAGTTCGACGGCGCCCTTGCAGGAGGGGCCAACGACAATTTTTTCCATGTACAGATCGGGAGCATGAAGCAGGCCGCCCCTTTCGCTGGCGGCGAGCACGGCAATGGAATTGGGAGCGCCGGTGGCGCAGAGGTTGGTGCCTTCGAGAGGGTCAACGGCAATATCCACGGAAGGGAAAACGGATTTAGGAGCGTGCTGGGCGAGGCCGACTTTTTCGCCGATGTAGAGCATGGGAGCTTCGTCGCGTTCGCCTTCGCCGATGACGATGGTGCCGTCCATTTCGACCTGATCCATGGTCTTGCGCATGGCTTCGACGGCGACTTCGTCGGCTTTGTGGCGATCGCCGAAGCCCATGGTGCGGGCGGCCGCGATGGCGGCATTTTCGACGACGCGCAGAAATTCAAGGCTAAGTTGTTCTTCCATGGTGGCGCCCTCCGCGGACGCTTATCTTAGGGTAAACAAGGCTTCAGGTCGACAGGGGTGTGGTGAGCGATGGAGCAAGCCCGGGATGCGTTCTGGGCGATCACACTCCGACAATGGCGTCATTGTACTGGTTCTTTGCCCGGAAGTGGACGGATAAGGCCGTTGATGAGGAACGGATCGGTAAACTCGGTCATTTCACCGGCGCGCTTTTCCTTCACAGGGAGAAGGCGGGCGGAGAGCGGCTTATTCCATTTCACTGATAGGGTGGCGACGTCGCCGATGATGCGGGCGAGGTCTGCGACGGTGGTGTCGCCGGGAAGAGGAATGGTGTCGAGGCCAGTGGCGCAGACGGCGGAATAGCTGAGGAGTTGGTCAAGCGAGAGGCGGCCCTGGTTCCAGCGCTCGGCGAGGGTGGGGTCTTCGAGGACGGGAAGCATGACGCCGGAGTAGCCAGTGCGGCGAGCGCCGACGTCTTTCAGGGCGGAGGTGATGACGCCGACGGCGGTCATGGTGCCGCTGGAGCCGAGCGGCTGCTTGGAGATAGTTTCAATGGCTGCGCCGATGGAGGCACCCGGTGAGGAGGCGGGAGAAAGATCAAGGCCCATGTAGATCCAGCCCTGCTCGCGGTCAATGCGAAGCGCGGCGTCTTCGACGTCGAAGGCGGCGTTGTAGAAGGCGTCGACGATCTGACGCTTGGCTGCGGCGAGGTCGGGAGCATTTTGCGCGGCGGTGGTGAGGAGGCCTGCGGAGGCCAGGCCGATGGCGAACTGGCGTCCGGCCCCGGTGTGGTACGCACCCGGGAAGAAGGGGGAGTAGGGCGGGACGCTGGCATTGGCGGCGAAGTGGAAATTGCCTTCGCTGTGACCGGTGGTTTCGGAGAGTTTTTTGATCAGGCGGGCGGCGGCGTTGACGGCGGGCCAGTTGATGCCGGAATCGTTGGTGACGGCGAGGCTGCCAAAGATGTTTTTCGTGTTTTGCAGGACGAGGGCGAGGAGATCGGCCTGGGCGTCGCCGTCGTTGCCCGCGATATAGGCGGAACCGATGGACAGGCGGACGTGATGCTGGTCGGCGAGGCCGTCGAGATTCTTGAAAAAGCGAATCGCTTCGTCGTTGGAAAGGCCCTTGGTGTACTCGGGGAAAGGTTGCGTGACGATGCGAAGGGTTTCGACGGTGTAACCGCGGGATTCGAAAACGGTTTTCGCATAACCGAGGAACTTGGCGGTTTCTGCAAACTGCAGCTGATATTGCGCGCGATCGAGATTGATAAAGGCGGTGATGGTGCGTACGTGGGGCCTGGAGTTGGCGGGGGCCTTCGCGGGCGGCGCCGGTGTCTGGGAAAAGGCGAGCGGGCTGAAAATCAAGAACGCGAGAAGGAGTGCAGCGACAGATTTGGCGTGGTTTTTCATGGGGTCACACAAAGGCGGAAATGCCCGTGATTTTTTCTCCGATGATGAGTTTGTGAATGTCGTTGGTGCCTTCGTAGGTGTAGACGCTTTCGAGGTTGTTCATGTGGCGCATGATGCAGTAATCGTCGACGATGCCGTTGGCGCCGAGGATGTCGCGGGACTTGCGGGCGGTTTCGAGCGCGATGGCGACGTTGTTCATTTTCAGCATGGAGATGTGAGAGGCGTCGGCCTTGCCTTTGTCTTTCAGGCGGCCGATGTGGAGCGCCAGCAGCTGGCCTTTGACGATTTCGGTGATCATCCAGGCGAGCTTTTCCTGAACAAGCTGGTGCGAGGCGATGGGCTTGTTGGCGAACTGCTTGCGCGTTTTGGCATATTGCAGCGCCGTGTCGTAGCAGGCCATGGCCGCGCCGAGTGCGCCCCAGCCGATGCCGTAGCGCGCCTGATTGAGGCAACTGAGCGGTCCGCGCAAGCCGGTGACGCCGGGGAGGAGATTTTCCTCGGGGATGGCGCAATCGCTGAAGGAGAGGCCGGAGGTGACGGAAGCGCGCAGCGACCATTTGCCGTGGACGTCCCAGGCCTTGAAGCCGGGCGTACCTTTTTCCACCAGGAAGCCGCGGATTTTTTCGTCCTCGCATTTGGCCCAGACGACGGCGACGTCGGCGAGAGAGCCGCTGGTGATCCACATTTTTTCGCCGTTCAGAATGTACTGGCGGCCCTTTTTCACCGCGCGGGTGAGCATGCCGCCGGGGTTCGAGCCGAATTGCGGCTCGGTGAGGCCGAAGCAGCCGACGGCGTTGCCGGATTGCAGGCGCGGAAGCCATTTGTCTTTTTGCGCGTCGCTGCCGAACGTATGGATCGGATACATCACCAAAGCGCCCTGCACGGAAACAAAGCTGCGCAGGCCGGAATCACCGCGTTCGAGTTCCTGGGTCATCAGGCCGTAGGCGACATTCGACATGCCCGCGCAACCGTAACCGTGAAGATTAGCGCCGAAGAAGCCGAGTTCACCCAGCAGGGGGATCAGATGTTTCGGGAAAGTAGCTTCGCGGCTGTGTTTTTCGATGATAGGAATAATTTCATTGTCGACGAACTGGCGCGCGGTCTGGCGGACAAGTTTTTCTTCGTCGTTGAGCTGGGAATCAAAGTCGATGAAATCGACACCGGGAAAAGAGGGCATGAATCAGTCCTTCGTCAGGCAAAAGGCGCGACGCAGGAAGTGTAGCAAGGCGATTCAGGGAGCGGCAAGAAAACGGGGGCATGGTGAACGAAAAGCCGGAGCCCGTGGACACCATTGGGCTCCGGCTGCAAGCGATTCTTGCGGCTGAGTAACGCTGGTATCTAGTGGTCTCCTTTGGAATCTTCAAAATTGGCTCCGGGAGCCGGGAGAATCTCCCAGGTGAAATTATCGCCGTGCTGCTGGGTATAGAACACGCGCCATTTGCCATCAAAAGGCTCGGGAATCTTTGCGCCCAGCAGTCCGGACACACCCGAATCGCCATCCGAGACATGCCAGCCGGTGATTTCGTTGTCGCCCTCGTTGTTAAAAGTCCCGGTGAAACCCAGAGCAGCCGTGCCGAAGAGCGAATCGAGGGTTGCGGAAGTGTCGCGGCCCTCGGCAAGAATCCGGATGGGCTGAGCGCCGCCACCGTAGTTGATGTGGACGTTAAGCAGGTAAGCGGAATCAAGCGCGTTGCGCTGGGTATGGAGAGTGTCGCCGGCATCTTCCACGAAAACGATGTGGTTGGCGTCCCAGAACGCGCAGTTGTCGAAGCCGGTGTGCGCCTGGTCACCGAGGTAGAACAGCGAGAGCTTTCCGCGGTTGCCGCGCAGGACCAGTTTGAACGCGCCGCCGAACCCGCCATACGCGGCTCCTGCCTGGCTGCGGTTATCGGTGTCGCCGGTCTCGCTGAAAAAGAACTCGGTGAAATTGGAGCCAGGCCGGAATTGGCCGTTTTCCGGGCGCTTAAATGGCGTGGCGTGGGCCGCTTTTGCGAGGGCAATGGAGTTGAACGGGGCAGTTCCGTTCACAGCCGTATCGTGAATCGTGACCCAGGTGGTATCGAACGTATTTCCATACGTGTGCAGGTCGAGCTCGTCTTGCGACAGAATATGTGCGTCCGCGTCGGCAAAGAAGTCGAAAAATATGGGACCGGAGTGAGCCAACGAACTCACTTGCAGGACCTGCAGCTTGCCGCCTTTCTTAAGATCGGAAGGATCTGCCGGAATGAACCGGTAGATATAGCTATTGGGGCGTTTCGCGAAGTTGTTAACAATCCCGAAGGAGCCTCCGACGTCTTCCACGATATAGAGGGTGCCATTGGGGTCGGCTTGAATGCCTTCATAACCACCTTGACCGATGATGCCCGTGAGCGCTTCAACTTGCGAAGGGACATCCAGACTGGCTTGCCATACGCCGCCGCCGAGTGAACCCTCGGAAGTGAACAGCAGTTTCCGTGAGAATGGGTACCAGGTACTGCCGTCGAAGTTGGGCAACGGCGTCCCATTGATATCCGTGGCTGCCATCAATGTCACGCGGTGGGCGCCATCGGCGTCCAAGTTGACTCGGGTGATGTAGCCGTTGACCTGGCTGGAACTAAGTCCCAACTCGTGACCTTGGAACAGGAAGTGCGAACCGTAGTTGTACAAGGGATCCGCGCCTTTCTGCCCCTTCAGAATGAGGTAGGTGTTCTTGTCGGGCTCAGTTTTTGTGGCTTCAACCCTGCTGCCTGCAGTGGTGGAAACCAGCGTCCCGTTGTTGTCGTATCCGTAGAACGAGATCAGGGGACTGGGATTTTCAAGAGGGATGGAGCCCTGGGCCACCGGGGTCTCGATCAGTTCCGGCGAAAGAATGTTGGGGCTCGCCACGCCCGGGGTTTTGGGATTCGCTGACGGCACGCCAGTCGGAAGATCATCTCCGAAGGCGGGGGCCGCGAGGAAAAGGAACAGCGCACAGCTCAGATGATGCAGTCGCATTGAAGCCTCCGTAGTGAATTGGTGATCAAAGGAGATAGCAAGAAGTTGTTCCTATGCTGTGACACTGCTGTGAATTCTCGGTTTCAACAGCGACAACAATCGGATGCAGTTCTGTGGTGGGGGTGCCCTCCTTTCCCGCCTTATATCCATACCCGCAACAAAGCGAGGAGATTGCGGAGGAGCGGGTACACTGGAAGGGAACTGGAAAGGAAAAGTGTCGTGGCGAAAGCAGCAGGGAAGAAAGTGAATCCGGAGATTCTGATTTTTGACGTGGATGGCGTATTGATCGATGTGAAGGAGACGTTCTGGCGGTCGGCGCTGCAGACGGTGGAAAAATTGACGGGAAAGCGCGCGACGTGGGCGGAGCTGCACAAATGGAAACGCCAGCCGGGGAATAACGACGACTGGATGATGGTGTCGCGATGGGCGACGGCGAAAGGCGTGCCGACGACGTATGAAGAGGCGCGCGAGGCGTTTCAGCCGTTTTATTGGGGGAGCAACGGGAAGCCGGGAAATGTGGCCAGGGAAAAATGGCTGATCACGCCGAAGCTGGTGGAGCAGTGGGCGGGGCGGAGAGAGCTGAATCTGTTTACAGGGAGAACGCGGCGGGAATTTGAGTATTCGTTCGAGAGGTGGCCAGCGGCTAAGAATTTTCGCATGGTGGTGACGATGGACGACGCGCCGAAGAAGCCAAATCCCGATGGGTTGCTGGCGATTCTGGGCAAGCGCGATCCGAGGACGGCGTTGTATCTGGGCGATAACGTGGATGATGCGTTGTCGGCGCAGGCGGCGGGTGTGCCGTTTATGGCGATTTTGCCGGAGAGTTCAGCTGACTTTCGGGAGCGGGCGAGAAGATTTCGAGGGTTGGGGGCGTTGGCGCTGTTGGAGCGCGCGCGGGAGCTTGACCGGTGGCTAGCGTGACGGAAAGTTCTCTTGGTTAAGCTTTCGCAATCGTCTGCGCCTACCGAGCGGTTGTCATCCTGAGCCTATCCGACGAGGTCCGGTTTGTGGATTCCGGTGGAATCCAGGTGAGTCTGAATCACCGGACTCCAAAAACCGGAGATAGGCGAAGGATCTCAACCGCTGGAGTTTGCACATTGCATCACTTGAGGTCCTTCGGCCGCAAAAGGCGCGGCCTCAGGATGACAAGCTAAGAGCAAAGACCCAAGACGCTAAAATCGGCGGGAGGCAGGGTCGTTGGGGACTGGCAAAAAACGCCCGCCGCGGACGGCGGTCGCTACAAAGGCTTTGCGAAAAATTCCGTTTATGGATGAGGAGAGTCGAGTTGGCGCTGGGTGTCGGCGCGGATTTGGATTGCGGTGCGGCCTTCGGGGCTGTCGGGATCGAGGCGGATGTAAGCGTCAAGATCGGCGATGGCAGCTTGAAGATTTTTCTGGCGGAGATGGATGAGGGAGAGCAGCCGGTAGACTTTAGGTTGCTGCGGGGCGAGAGATTGGGCGGTTTTAGCCGCGTCCAGCGCGGGTTCCAGATGCATGCGATAGAGTTCCAGCTTTCCCAATTCGTAGTAGCCAAGCCAGGAGTTCGGATTGAGTTCAAGGCCGCGGCGGAGTAATGGTTCGCCATTCGTGGAATCATGGCGGCCAAGGAGCAAAATCGCCAGTGCGAGGACCGCATCCGGGTAAGTCTGATTGCTGAGAGAGACCGAGGTTCGAAGGTTTTTCTCGGCATCGGCGGGCCTTTGCAAGGAGAGGCACGCCATCCCGATCTGATAGTAAGCCTCGTAGTAATCGGGAGCTTTGGCGACGGCGGCTTCGAACTCGCGCAAGGCCGCTTCGGCATTGTTGCCGGCGTAAAGTTTTTTCTTTCCCGAATCCATCAGCTTTCTTGCGGCAGCGGGCATGGAGAGTTCGTGCGCGGATATGGATGGATCGGATGGCTTTTCTTTTGATGATTTCCCGGCGGGCTTGAGGAAGACGGAGATGCCGTGCTCGGTGCCGAAATTCACTTCCACGTTCATTTCAAGCGGAACAAAACCGGGGGCCGTGATTTTCAGGATATACGCACCGGCATGCAGGCCGGGAAACGAAAACTCGCCGTTTTCGCCGGTTACGGCTTCCAACAGGCGGTTGCCGCCGTCATCGCAGAGCCAGACGGAAGCGTGGAGAACGCGTTGGTTGGTAGCCTCGGAATAGACGACACCGTTCAGATTCGCGGCGGCGGACGCAGGTCCGGCAGCAAGCGCAGCGAAGAAAGCGAATAGGGAGAGAAAGGTTCGGAGCACAGTTCCCTCCGACCAATGGAAAAGACGAATTCTACATCCAGCCACGGCCAGGCGGGTCACCCTTCTGAGCAACGGCCAGAGCAGGATCCCGCCTGAAAGAATGCCGGCAGAAGAATCGCGGACGCCAGAGGTTTGCGGTTGAACAGGTCTATATTATTGGGACCGTAAAGAATTTCAGTTCTGCCTGGAGCAAAGCCGCATACATTTGATCGAAACTATCGATGGCAAAGAGAACTTTGTGAATTTCATCAACCTTGACGGTGGTATTGAGGACCGCGTCGAGTTCGAACCGTCGCACTTCACACCTTCCCTCGAGAAGATTCGTGCATTCACCGTGCGAGCTGATGATTCCGCTTCCGAACATCTTAAGCTCCCCGCCTTGCCGAATCAGTCCAAATTCGACCGTGTACCAGAAAAGCCTTCCAAGTTGTTCGAGAACGTCCGGATCCTGTGTCGCGGCACAGATCCGGCCATAGCGTTCGAGAAAACCGGCGAAAACCTTGTGGGCGTGCATGGGCACGTGCCCGAAGACATCGTGGAAAATATCGGGCTCCGGCGTGTATTCAAGCGAGTTGCGGTCCCGCAGCCAGGTTGTCGAAGGGAACTCGCGATTCGCAAGCATCTCGAAGAAGGCGGGGGCGGGAAGAAAACCGCGGACGGGAGTGGTACTCCAGCCTGTCCGGGGCTTCAGGCATTCGGAAATCCTGTTTAGATTCGGCAGACGGGCCGATTCCATGCCGATGAGCTGGTAGCCTTCGAGATATTCCCGGCAAGCAAAATGTTCGATCTGGGGTGTACGCCGACGGACGAGCTCGGCCCAGGTGGCATGCTGGTCTTCGGTGTAGAGTTCGTAGGACTGCCGGCCGAGGTATGGGCCGGCGTAGGTAAAGTTTCTTTCGATGAGCTCCGCCAAAACGTCTTCCCCTTGGAAAGGCGCGGCGCGGGCGGGCCCAAGTTTAAGGCTTTAGAAATTGTTGATAGAAAAGCCAGTGAAAGAATAACATTTCCGCGCTTCCCGCCAAAATAGGGAGGCCCGCAGGGTGCTACAGACGTCCGTGGTTCCGGGCGGTAAGATGGTTCGTCAAGCCAGCCGCGCGGCCCGCGAGCCACTCGGGGAACTTTCGCGGCATCGTACGGGAATGGGTTCAGAGGGACTCCGCGCCGGAGCTCCAACAAGGAAAGACGGATATGAAGCCAGTCAGCAAATTACTGAGAATCGGCGGAGCAAGTCTGTTGTTAGCGAGTTTGGCGTTTGCGCAGGCGCCGCCGGGGCCGATTGCGCCGGTGGCTTCGCAACGGTCAGCGAACGAGCCGCCGCCTCCGCCGCCGGTGAGAATTGTTCCGCGGACGAATATTCTGGGGGCGTGGAAACTGAATCGCGACGAGAGCGATGATCCAAAGGCCAGATCGAACCAGCGCAAGGTGAATGATCCAAATCAGAATCGCGGCGGAAATAGCGGGCCGCGCGTCGGCTTTCCAGGCGGAGGAGTGGGAGGACCCGGCATGGGCGGCGGACAACGCGGCAACGGCGGGCAACAGAAGGACACTTCGGAAGACCGGCAGCGCTACATGGAATTGATCGATCCCTCGATCCGGCTGAAGCTGGCGCGGAAGACGGAGAAGGATCCGATCGTGGAAATGTTCGGCGACCAGGGGCGGAAAACGATTTTTTATACCGATGGACGCAAGCCCGACGCGCCGGCGGGTGTGGGGACGGACGTGGTGGAAGCGAAATGGGACGGGGAAAAGCTTGTGAGCACTTCGCCGCTGCCGAAGAAGGGATCGCTGACGCGGACGTATGAAGTTTCGCCGGATGGAATGCAGCTGTGGGAAGAAGTGGAGATGGTGATCGGGAAGGACAAGAATCCGTCGAGGTTCCGGTTTGTGTATGATGCGGTGGCGAGAGAAGACTAGCGGAAGCGGCGGCGAACGGTTTTTTTTGAGTGCGGCAGCGGAGCTGCCGCTTTTGGGAGCGAAGTGTAGCGCAAGGTTGATTGAGGGATAGTTTATTACGCCGTAAAGCGGAGGCTTCGCCTCCGCACTCAAAATTTACACGCGTAGCTTTGGGAGCGCTTGGTCGAGGTCCGCGATGAGGTCGGTGGTGGATTCGAGGCCGATGTTGAGGCGGACGATGCGGTGATCGTAGGGAGGCCGGCCGGGAATGCGGCCGATGTTGTAGGCGACGGCGAGACTTGTGACTCCTGCCCAGCTGTAACCCACCTTGAAAAGTTGCAGAGCGTCAATGAAGGCGAAGATCTGCGCCTGTGTGGGGCCGGGTTTGAAGACCAGCGAAAACACGCCGGAGGAGCCTAGGAAATCGCGCTTCCAAAATTCATGGCCCGGGCAGGCTTGCAGTGCGGGGTGGAGGACGAGTTCGATTTCAGGAAGATCGGCGAGCCACCGGGCGATCTGCAGCGCGGAATTTTCAATGGCCGAGAGGCGGACGGCGAGCGTTTGCAGGCCGCGGAGAGCGAGGCTGCAGTCATCGGGCGAGACGGCGAGGCCGAGCATTTGCTGCGTGGCGCCGAGACGATGGTGGATGGCGTCGTCGCGGACGCTGACCGAGCCGAGGAGAAGGTCGCTGTGGCCGCCGATGTATTTCGTGACGGCCTGCATGGTGATGTCCACGCCGTGGGCGAAGGCGTCGAAGAGCACGCCGGCGGACCAGGTGTTGTCCAGGACAACTTTGATGTTGCGGGCGTGGGCTGCGGCGACGATGGCCGGAATGTCCTGGACTTCCATGGTGATGGAGCCGGGAGATTCGGTCCAGACGAGGCGGGTGTTCTCCTGGAGGAGCGCGGAGATGCCTGCACCGATGAGCGGATCATAAAAAGTGGAGGTGACGCCGAATCGCGAGAGAAGTTGGGTGGTGAGCTTGCGATTCGGGTAGTAGACGCTCGCAGGGACCAGGATGTGGTCGCCGGCCTGGAGCAGCGCGAAATTGATGAGCGAGATGGCGGCCTGCCCGCCGGGAGCGAGGATGGTGTGCTTGCCGGATTCGAGTTCGCAGATGCGGGCGGCAAGTTCGAGAGCGGTAGGCGTGCCATAGAGGCCGTAGGTGTAGCCGGCTTTTTGCTGGTCCCAGGTGTCTTTGACGCTGCCAGCGGAGGGAAACACGGTGGTGGAGCCGCGATAGGTGGGCGAGGCAAGCGATTTGTAGCCGGTGGGAATTTTCGCGTCGGAGTGAATTAATTTCGTCTGCCATGTCTTGGTCATGAAGACTCCTGCGCGCCAAAATGGCCGGTGCGATGCGCCTTGGAAGTGCTTCCGAATTATAGCGAGGAACGCAATTTTGGGCTCCCGGCGAGCGGCCAGTGCTGTCCTGATTTCGAAAGCGCATTCTCCGATGGAACATAGCTCCAAAGCGTGCGAGCATTCTGAAGGTGTTGACAATGAGTCCTTCGAGCGATCTCCAAATTGATGAAGTCATTCTCTCTATTGCTGAAGCGTCTTGGAGGAAAGTCGCATTTGTGATTAACAGAGTTGCAGCCACAATGGGCAGCGACTTACCAGAAGGTGATGCTGGATACAATCTTGTCGCCAAACGTATCGAGATTCTTGTCCGAGGTGGCCGCTTGTCGGCCCAAGGCAATTTCAAAAAATGGCGGCATAGCGAAGTAAGAAAGCCAAATTAGGGCAATACTGAGCGGCCCGGTTCGTTGACGAGAGTCGGACTGAATGATATAAATTATTGTTCCGTAAGGCGGCGCAAAGTCCACCGTACACTCCTACGGGGTCAGAGAGTCGGTCAGGCTGCCTTCCTGAAATTATAGGCGAAAATTTTTCATGTCCGATTTGGTTCACCAACTAGGCGAACTGTTCCTCCGGGCTGTGCCCGTAGCGGTTATCGTCCTCCTTTTCTACATCATCATGCGGTCGATCTTTTTCCAGCCATTGCTGAAGGTGATGGCGGAGCGCGATGCGCGCACAGCCGGCGCGCAGAAAGCGGCGGAAGCGGCGCAGGCGGCGGCTGCGGAGAAGGTGCGGCAGTACGAAGAAGCGCTGCGGCAGGCGCGCGCGAAGGTGTATGCGGAGCAGGAAGCGGACCGCAGGAAATTGATGGATGAGCGTGCCGCAACGTTGAAGGACGCGCGTGGCAAGGCGGACGCCGAAGTGAACGCCGCGAAAGCGCGAGTGGCGGGAGAATTCGCCGGCGCGAAGAAAGAGATTGAGGGCGGCACGGCACAACTGGCGGCGGAGATTGCGCGCCGCGTGCTGCAAGCTCCACCCGCGCCGGGGAATCCGACGAGAGAAGCTCGATGAAGCCACTGCGTTACCTCTACAACAGTCTTTTTGTGTGCGCGCTTGGCCTGTTTTCCGCGGCGGCGGCCATTGCGGCGGAAGAGGGCGGGAGTTCCGCCGAACATTCCTCTGAAATGATTTTCAAGTGGATCCATTTTGCGATCCTGGCAGGCTTGCTTTATTGGGTCTTCGGGAAGCTACTGCCACCGACGTTTCGCCGGAATGCGGACAGCATCAGCTCTGCAATCACGAAAGCGACGGCCGCGAAGGCAGAGGCGGAACGAAAGCTGCAGGAAGCAGCTACGAAAATGGGCAACCTGGAGCGGGAGATCGCGGAGTTCCGGGCCCAGGCGCAGCGGGATGCGGCTGCGGAAGTGGAACGGTTGCGCGGAGCAACAGTGCTGGACGTGGAAAAGATTCGCGCGGCAGCCAAAGCGGAAATTGAGGCGGCGGAGCGCGCGGCACGCGTGGAATTGAAAGAGTTGGCGGCCCGGCTGGCCGTGGACGGCGCGGAATCGCTGGTGGCGAAACAGATGACTCCGGCAGTGCAGGAAGCGATGATCAGCAGCTTTGTGCAGAGCCTGCAAGGGAGGCCGAATTGAGGTCGGCGAGCCTGCAATACGCGACGGCGCTGGCGGAGATCGCGCTGGAACAAGGCGCGGCGGAGCCGGTCGGGAAGCAGTTGCGGGAGTTCGGCGCGGCGTATGCTGAGTCCGCGGAGCTGCGCAATGTTTTGGCGAACCCGGCGGTGGAACGCACGGCGAAGCACGGAGTGATTGAGAAATTGGCGGCGCGGATGGGCGCGAGCCGGATCTTGCGGAATTTCCTTTTTGTGGTGGTGGACAATCAGCGGACGCATCTGTTGCCGGAGATTCTGCAGTCTTTCGAGGACGTGTTGCGGCAGCGGCAGGGAGCCGCGGAAGCGGAAGTGACCTCGGCGGCGGAACTGACGGCGCCGCAGAAAACGCAATTGCAGCAGACGCTGGAGCGGCTGACGGGAAGAAAGATTCAGGCCAAGTATTCGCTGGACCCGGCATTACTGGGCGGCGCAGTGGTGCGGATCGGCGACACGATTTACGACGGTTCGGTGCGAAACCGGCTGAACCAGATGCGGGCGCGGCTGGCCGCGGAATAGGCATTCGGGAACGGAGCAGGCATGGCAAATATCAAAGCAGACGAAATCAGCAAGATACTTCGCGAGCAGATCGCGAACTACGAGCAGACGGTTTCCGTGGACGAGGTCGGCGCAATCATCAGCGTCGGCGACGGCATCGCGCGCATTCATGGCCTGGAAAGGGTGATGGCCGGGGAGATGCTGGCGTTCCCTCACAATGTTTTTGGGTTGGCGCTGAACCTGGAAGAAGAAGAAGTTGGCGCGGTGCTGCTGGGCGAGTCGTCCGAGTTGAAAGAGGGCGACGTTGTAAAGCGCACCAACACAATCATGTCCGTGCCCGTGGGGCCGGAGCTGATCGGGCGCGTGGTGAATCCGCTGGGATTGCCGCTGGATGACAAGGGGCCCATCACGTCGAAGTTGCGGAATCCGCTGGAAAAACTGGCGCCTGGCGTTCTGGATCGCCAACCGGTGCGCGAGCCGCTGCAGACCGGGATCAAGGCCATCGATTCGATGATTCCGATCGGCCGCGGGCAGCGCGAGCTGATCATCGGCGACCGCCAGACTGGAAAGACCGCCGTCATTCTGGACACGATCATCAACCAGAAGGGCAACGACATGATCTGCATCTACTGCGCGATCGGGCAGAAACGCTCGACGATCGCGCAGGTGATCAAGGCGCTGACCGACGCGGGCGCGATGGAGTACACGATCATCGTGGCGTCTTCGGCCGCGGAGCCGGCTTCGCTGCAATACATCGCGCCGTACGCGGCTTGCGCGATGGGCGAATATTTCCGCGACAACAAGCGGCATGCGGTGACTTTTTACGACGATCTTTCGAAGCACGCGCAGGCGTACCGCGAAATTTCACTGTTGCTGCGGCGGCCTCCGGGACGCGAAGCGTTTCCAGGCGACGTCTTCTATCTCCACTCGCGCTTGCTCGAACGCGCGGCCAAGCTGAACGACAAGCTGGGCGCGGGTTCGCTGACGTCGCTGCCGGTGATTGAGACGCAGGCAGGTGACGTTTCGGCATACATTCCGACCAACGTGATTTCGATCACTGACGGGCAGATTTACCTGGAGTCGGATTTGTTTAACGCCGGCATCCGCCCCGCAATCAACGTGGGTATTTCGGTCAGCCGCGTGGGCGGCAACGCGCAGATCAAGGCGATGCGGCAAGTGGCCGGCAGCTTGCGCCTGGACATGGCGCAGTTCCGCGAACTGGCGGCGTTCGCTCAGTTTGGCGCGGACCAATTGGATAAGGTGACGCAGGCGCAGTTGCAGCGCGGACAACGCCTGACGGAAGTGCTGAAGCAAGACCAGTTCGTGCCCCTTTCGGTGGAAAAACAGGTGCTGGTGCTGTATGTGGCCACGAGCGGGGGCTTGGACAACGTAGCTGTAACGGACGTGCGGCGTTTCGAAAAAGAGTTCCTGCAGTTCACCGAAACGAATTACCCGGGCGTGCTGAAGGATATCGCGACGAAAAAGGCGCTCGACGACGGCATCAAGGCGACGATCAAGACGGCGCTCGATGGATTTAAGGAGCGGTTCACGGCTGCCAAGGCAGCGGCCGCACAGTAGGGAGCCAGGCGTAAGCAGAGACCATGCCCACACTACTCGATTTCCGGCGCCGCATCCGTTCGGTGAAAAACACCCAGCAGATCACGCGCGCGATGAAGTTTGTGGCCGCGGCGAGATTGCGCCGGGCGCAGGAGGCGGCGCTGGCGGCGCGGCCTTACGCGAAGGAACTGGTGCGCGTGCTGCGTTCGACGATGGCGCGCATCGAATCGCCGGAACATCCGCTGCTGGCCAAGCGGGCTGAGGAAAACATCCTGGTGCTGGTGCTTTCGGGAGAGCGCGGGCTGGCGGGCGCGTTCAATACGAACATTTTGAAGAAAGCGGCGGAGTTTTACCGCAGCAAGCCGGGGAAAAAATTCACGCTGATTCCGATCGGCAAAAAAGGCCGCGACGCGATGCGGCGGGCCGGGTTCACGTTCGCGGGCGAGTACGTCAACGTGCTCTCGAAAGTGGACTACGGCATTGCGCGGGAGATTTCGAAACTGGTGAGGGACCTGTATACGGAAGAGAAGGTGGATGCGGTGTACATGGTCTTCAGTGAATTCAAGAATGTGATTTCCGCGGACCTGACAGTCGAAAAGCTGCTTCCCGTCGAAAAAATCACGACGGGCGAAGAAACCGAAGCCGAGGCCGCGTCCTCCCAGATTGATTACATTTACGAGCAGCCGGAACAGCAGTTGCTGGCTCGATTGCTGCCGCGGTATGTCGAGACACAGGTGCTGCGCACCATGCTGGAATCTTGCGCGGCGGAACATGCCGCCCGCATGACCGCGATGGAAGCGGCAACAAAGAACGCCGGAGAAGTTATCGAGGGCTTGACGCTGCACATGAACAAAGTGCGGCAAGCGGCGATTACCAAAGAAATCATTGAAATTGTCAGCGGCGCTTCATACACCGCGTAGGAGCAGAAATGCCAGAGCAACAAGTCGGACGAGTGATCCAGGTCATCGGGCCGGTACTCGACATTCAGTTTGAACAGGGGCATTTGCCGGCGATCTATAACGCCGTGCGCATCACCAGCGAAGGATTTGATTTGAAAGAGCCGCTGGACGTAACTGCCGAAGTGCAACAGCACCTGGGCGAAGGGCGCGTTCGCACAGTGGCCATGGAGCCGACCGAAGGCATGGTGCGCGGGATGAAGGCTGTGGACCTGGGCGAGCCGATCACCGTGCCGGTGGGACGCGCCACGCTGGGGCGCGTGATGAACGTGCTCGGCAAACCCGTCGACCAGTTGGGGCCGCTCAACAGCGAAACGCGATATTCGATTCACCGGCCATCGCCGGCGCTGGACCAGCAATCGACGTCTCTGGAAATGTTTGAGACGGGCATCAAGGTTGTGGACCTGATTCAGCCGTTCTTGAAGGGCGGAAAAATCGGATTGTTCGGCGGCGCGGGTGTCGGCAAAACGGTTTTGATTCAGGAATTGATTCACAACGTCGCGATGCAGCACGGCGGCGTGTCTGTGTTTGCGGGCGTCGGCGAGCGGACGCGCGAAGGAAACGACCTGTGGCTGGAATTCCAGGAGTCCGGCGTCGTGGTTCCGGGAAATTCGGAAAAGTCGCGCGCGGCATTGATTTATGGGCAGATGACCGAGCCGCCCGGAGCGCGTTTGCGCGTCGGCCTGACGGGCGTGACGGTGGCGGAATATTTCCGCGACCAGGAACACCTGGACGTGCTGCTCTTCATCGATAATATTTTTCGTTTCGTGCAGGCGGGCTCGGAAGTGTCGGCCCTGCTCGGACGCATGCCTTCGGCCGTGGGTTACCAGCCGAACCTCAACACGGAAATCGGCGAACTGCAGGAGCGCATCACTTCGACGAAGAGCGGTTCGATCACTTCGGTGCAGGCGATTTACGTGCCCGCCGACGACTACACGGACCCCGCGCCGGCCGCGACGTTTACGCACCTGGACGCGACGACGAACCTTAGCCGTCAGATCGTGGAGCGCGGCATTTATCCGGCGGTCGATCCCTTGGCCAGCTTCTCGCGCATTCTGGACCCGCGCGTAGTCGGACAAGAACACTACACGGTGGCGCGCGCGGTGAAATCGGTGTTGCAACGCTACAAGGATTTGCAGGACATCATCGCCATTCTGGGCATCGAAGAACTGTCCGACGAAGACAAGCGGACCGTGGCGCGCGCGCGGCGCATCGAGAAATTCCTTTCGCAGCCGATGTACGTCGCGGCACAGTTCACCGGTCTCGAAGGCAAGTACGTCAAGATCGCGGACACCGTTCGCAGCTTCAAGGAAATCGTGGAAGGCAAGTACGACGAAATTCCGGAGCAGGCGTTTTACATGGTCGGCACCATCGACGAGGTTCTCGCCAAGGCCGAAAAGATGAAGGCAGGCGTCTAGGGGAAAATGCTACCCGATTCCATCCAATTAATCGTGGTGACGCCGGAGCGGCAACTGCTGCGCGAAAGCGTGGTGGAGGTGACGATGCCCGGCCTGGACGGCCAGTTGGGGATATTGCCGGGACACGCGCCGCTGATGACGGAATTGGGGATTGGGGAACTGGCCTACCGGACGAGCACTTCCAGCCAGCCAGTGGTGCTGGCAGTGATCAGCGGATTCGCGGAAGTGCTGGCGGATCGCGTCACTGTGCTGGCGGAGACGGCAGAACGCGCCGAAGAAATCGACCTGGCGCGAGCCGAAGCGGCCAAGGCGCGGGCGGAAAAGCGGTTGGCGGCCGGTGACAGCAACATTGACTGGGATCGCGCGAATATCGCGCTGCAGCGGTCGGTCATTCGCATTCAGATCGCCCGGAAATACCGCGGCGCACCCGTTGAATCCCGCTAACACTCAGAGTTGCTGAACCATAGTTTGGTGATGCGACCTTGTTGTGCCTGGTGCATCTAAAGTTGCGGAGTAAAGCATGGAACCCATCACGATGTATAGCGCTGGCTGGTGTCCGGATTGCCGGCGAGTGAAGAATTTCCTGAAAGAGCGCGGCGTGGAATTCCAGGAAGTGGATATTGATCAGGATGAGGAAAGCGAAGAGCTGGTTCTCCGCGTAAATAATGGAAGGCGGAAGGTTCCCACGCTGAAAATCGGTGAGCGATACTTTGCGTGTAGCCCGTTCAATGCGCAAAGGCTGGCGGACGAGCTGCGCATCCCCCTGAATTCCTGATACCTGCCCCGTTAAATCCTGTCGAAAATAGACCGCTTTAATGCCGCAATCTGCGCGTTATTGCGCTTGTAGAAGGTCCATTGCTTGATTTTCTTGCCTCGGACGAGGCCCGCCTGCGCGAGGATTTTCAGGTGCTCGCTCGCGGTAGGGTGGCTGACTTTCAGTTTCCGCGCGATCAGCAGGCCGCAGACGCCGTCCTTGATGAGGTCGCCATCGCGTTGCGGTGGGAAGTGGCGGACGGGCTGCTTCAGCCACGCGAGGATGAGCAAGCGTTTTTGGCTAGCGAGGGCGCGAAACAGGCGATCAGAGGTGGTCATAGGTATCCTGCCAAAATGGCACTTAGCTAATCGCCTAAATTATGCCATGCTGTCTGCATGGCCGCCAGTTCCAACCCGCTGATTGACCGGGCGCAGATTCTTGCCGCGTACACGCGCATTCGCGAACACATTCGCCGGACGCCGGTTCTGGCGATGGATGGAACCGACTTCAGTCTTGGGGCGTTTGACCTGAGATTGAAGCTGGAACTGTTTCAGCACACCGGCTCGTTCAAGGCGCGAGGTGCATTGACGAATCTGCTGACAAGAGATGTTCCTCCCGCCGGGGTGGTGGCCGCCAGCGGTGGCAATCACGGCGTGGCGGTCGCGTTCGCCGCCAACAAATTCAATCTCACTGCGCGTATTTTTGTTCCGAGCGTGGCCTCTCCCGCCAAACGCCAGCGAATCGAGGAGTACGGCGCCGACCTGGTGATCGCCGGGGAGCGTTATGCCGACGCGCTGGAAGCCAGCAGGGTGTGGCAGGAAAAATCTGGTGCGATGCCGATTCATGCGTTTGATCAACTGGAGACACTCCGTGGGCAGGGAACCGTCGGACTGGAACTGGAAGAGCAGGCGCCGGATCTGGACTCGTTGCTGGTCGCGGTAGGCGGCGGGGGCCTGATTGGCGGAATCGCTTCGTGGTATCAGGGAAAGATCAAAATTATCGGCGTGGAACCGGAAACGGCGCCAACGCTGACGAAGGCTCTCGAAGCCGGGCGGCCCGTGGACGCGGAGGCCGGCGGAGTTGCGGCGGATTCGCTGGCGCCAAAGCGAGTCGGCGAATTGATGTTCCCGATTGCACAGAGACTCGTGGACCGGGTGCTCTTGGTTTCTGACGACGAAATTCGCAGTGCCCAGGAGCAACTGTGGAAAGTAGCACGCATTGCCGCGGAGCCGGGCGGCGCGGCGGGATTGGCGGCGCTGATTTCGCGCAAATATGATCCAGCGGAGGGCGAACGCGTAGGCGTTCTGATCTGCGGGGGAAACACGGCCGCGGTCGACTTTTCAAAGTGAGGGACGCATGGGTGTCTACGAGCGATTGAAGGAATTAAATGTAGTGTTGCCCGCCGCGACTGCGCCGGTTGCAGCGTTTGTGCCGACCGTGCAGACGGGGAATCTTTGCTTTGTTTCGGGACACATCGCTAAGCGCGATGGGAAATCCTGGGCGGGCCAGTTAGGCGTCAATGTGAGCACCGAGGAAGGGCAGCGGGCTGCGCGGGGCATCGCCATAGATCTGCTCGGCACGCTGCAGAATCAGCTCGGCAATTTGGAACGGGTGCGGCGCATCGTGAAACTGCTTTGCCTGGTGAATTCCGGGCCCGGATTTACGGAGCAGCATCTGGTGGCAAACGGCGCGTCGGAATTACTGCAGGATGTTTTCGGAGACGCGGGAAAGCATGCGCGGAGCGCGGTCGGCGTTGCACAGCTTCCGCTGGGTGCTTGCGTGGAAATTGAATTGATTGTGGAAGTTCGATAGGGCCAGCCTGCAGAAGCCGGCTACATGGAAAAGCCGCGGGTCCAGGTCTGCGTTACGTTCAGGCGTTCGTCGAGGAGCAGAATATCGGCGTCGGCTCCGGGACGCAGCGAGCCTTTCTTGAACTCGATGCCGAGCAGCGTGGCGGGATTCAGCGTCAGCATGCGGAGAGCGTCGGCGAGCGGCACGCCGAGATCCACAATGTTGCGCAACGCGCGGTCGAGCGTCAACGTTGAGCCCGCCAGTTTGCCCTCGGTGTTTCGAGCTACCCCGCCGCTTACCGTCACTTCAAAGGTCCCGAGAGTGTATTTTCCATCAGGCATGCCGGTGGCAGAAATGCCGTCACTGACGAGAATCACGCCGGCCGCGCCTTTGGCCTGGAGAAGGAGGCGCATGGCGGTTTCATCCACATGAACGCCGTCGGCGATCAGTTCGGCGGTGACCTCCGGCGTTGTAAGAACCGCGCCGATCACGCCGGAGTCGCGATGGGAAAAGGGACGCATGGCGTTGTAGACATGAACGGCATGATGCGCACCGCGGGCGATGGCGGCGCGGGCCTGCTCGTAGGTGGCGTCGGTATGGCCGATGGCGACGACGAGGCCGGCCTTGCGCGCCGCGTCGATGCAGGGGATCGCGCCGAGGAGTTCGGGTGCGATGGTGAGAATTTGCGCGTGGCCCTTCGCGGCGTCAATGAATTGTTCGAGCAGATCAGCCGAAGGAAGTTTGAGGAATTCGGAAGGATGGACGCCGCGGCGCAGATTGCTGATGAACGGGCCTTCGAAATGGATGCCGAGGATTTCCGCGCGGGGCTCATCGGACTGGTGCTGGCGGGAAATATAACCGGCGATGCCCTCGGCGGATTTGCAGATGGATTCCGGGCTGGCGGTGACGGTGGTGGCGACGAAGGAAGTGGTGCCGTGGGTGGCAAGCGTGCGCGACACGGTCCGCAGGGCGTCTTCGGTGGCTTCCATGACGTCGTGGCCGCCCGCGCCATGAATGTGCACGTCCAGAAACCCGGGTGTCGCGATTTTATCAGTGGAAATAAGCTCGCGAGCGCCCGCGGGCAGAGCGACGGCGCTGCGCGGCCCCACCGATTCGATGACTCCATCGCGAAACAGAATCGCGGCGTCGGGGATTTCCGTTGTGGGAGTGAAAGCACGGGCAACATGAAGCAGGGTTGTGGACATGTCCAACTTTTATCGTAGCGGAATTTCCGGCGGAGGCAAAACAAAACGGGCGGAACCAGAATATCTGGCCGTTTGAAAAAGATTGCGGGGAGACGTTACTTGGCCATTTCGATGCTGGTGAGCTTCAGGGCTTCGCCGTCGACTGAGCCCTTTACGACGACGTGGTGGCCGGCGTGGGGAGCGACTTTGTCCTGGGCGTCAACGATGTAGACTTTTTTGTCGGCGTCATTCACGAAGACATACTTGGCGCCGTGTTCCTTCACGCAGCGCGAAGCGCATTCGGCGCCGGCTTCCTGGGCGTTCTTTGCGCCGCACATGTCGTCGGAAATCCAGCCAATCCAGGAGCCGTCGGCTGGCGAGGCGAGAGAAGTGGCAAACAGGGCAAGCGCGGGGACTTAGAAAAATCGCCTTTTCATAAAGTGTCTCCTAAAAGAGATCGAATCCGGGTCAGCGCGGCCAAATTCAGGCCTGCACAACGCAGACGACGTGTCCAGCGGGAGAGAGCAGCGGGAATCTTCGGTATACAATGAAGCGGGCAGTACGGAAGGCGGGACTTCGCTTGAGAATGATTGAGAACGAAGCTTTCGGTGATTGCGCGTGTCGCTAATTAGAGCTCAGCCCTGGACACTGTTCATTGCTGCGTTGATGTTCGCGCCGGGTGGATGGGCGCAGGGCGTGGCGCAGGGGCCACCGCCGCCGGCGACGGCGAAGACGATCAAGTGCAAGGGCCGCGCGGTTCCGAAATTCGAGGACATCACGGAAAAGGCCGAGATTCGGTTTTCTCATACCTCCGCACCGGAGAGCCGCTTCATCGTGGAATCCATGAGCGGCGGGGTGCTGCTGCTCGACTATGATCGCGACGGCTGGCTGGATATTTACTTCACCAATGCGCCTACGGTGGAGATGGCGTTGAAAGGTCAGTACGCGCGCGGAGCGCTGTATCACAACAATCGCGACGGGACGTTCACAGATGTTACGGACAAGGCGGGCGTGGGGAAACCATGCTTCGCGATGGGCGGCGCGGTGGGCGATTACGACAACGACGGCTGGCCGGATATTTATGTGACTTGCTACGGCGGGAACGTGCTCTACCACAACAATGGCGACGGCACCTTCACGGATGTAACGGCAAAGGCCGGTGTGCGCGACGGACGATTCTCGACGGGCGCGGCGTTTGGGGATTACGATGGCGACGGATTCCTGGACCTGATGGTGACGAACTACGTGGACCTGGATATTCATCACCCGCCCGCGTTTGGCAGCGGGGTCACTTGCAAATACATGGGGATTGACGTGCAGTGCGGGCCGCGCGGATTGAAAGGCGCGGGCGATTCGCTGTTTCACAATAACGGAGACGGAACGTTCAGCGATGTTTCGAAAGCGGCCGGCGTGGACGATCCCAACGGTTACTACGGGCTGACGACCTTGTGGGCGGACTTCAACAACACCGGGCGACCGGATATTTATGTGGCGAACGATTCGACAGCGGGATTTTTGTACCGAAACGATGGGAAGGGAAAATTCACGGACATCGGGTTGGAATCCGGCACGGCGCTCGGCGAGGACGGACACGAGCAAGCCGGGATGGGTGTGGCGATTGGGGATTACCTGCACACCGGCCGGCCTTCGCTGGTGGTGACGAATTTCGCGCTGGATAACAGCCCCCTATATCGCAACGACGGGAAGTGGGATTTCCAGGATGTCTCGTACCCGTCGGGGATTGGACTGCCCTCCGTGCCGTTTGTGAAATGGGGAGTGGCGTTCGCGGATCTGGACAACGATGGGTGGCTGGACCTGGTGACGGTGAACGGCCACGTGTATCCGCAGGTGGATACGCTGCATACCGGGGCGCGTTATCGCGAGCCGAAACTGGTGCAGTACAACCAGGGCGACGGAACGTTTTGCGACGCGAGCGAGCAATCCGGCGCGGCGATCGTGGAGCCGAGAGTTTCGCGCGGGCTGGCGGTCGGAGATTTATTCAACGACGGCAATCTGGATCTGGTGGTGGAAGATCTGCAGGGCGGCCCGATGGTGCTGCGAAATCCTGGCCTGCCGGGGCGGCACTGGGTAAGTTTCGAACTGGCGGGAACGAAGAGCAACCGCCTGGCGATCGGCGCGCGGGTGAAGATTATTTCCGGCGGCATGACGCAGACGGATGAGATTCACAGCGGCGGAAGCTACCTATCCCAGAATGATCTGCGCGTGCATTTTGGATTGGGAAGCGCAGCGAAAATCGAGAGCGTGGAAATACGCTGGCCTTCCGGCGCGGTGGAAACATTGAAGAATCTCGAAGCCGACAAGTTTTACAGCGTGCTGGAAGGGCAGGGGATTGTGCCGGCGGAAAAAATCAGGCCCGCGGCGCCCCCAAAGCGCCCATAAGCGGGCCGGAGGGGCTGGGCAGGACAATCGCGCGCACCCGGCGAACTCCGCTACAATGTTCCGCGCCTGCTCCAGACCAGACCTTACGTTGAGAAAAGGAAAATGGAAATGAAAAAAACGGGATTCGTTGGACTCGCTTTGCTGCCGGCTTTTGCAGCCGGCTTGTTTGTTTACAGCGGAAAAACTCACGCGGCCGGCGCCGCAGCAGGCGAGTCGGGCTACAAAGTGACCGGGAAAATTCCAGTGGCAGGCGACGGCGGATGGGACTACCTGGTGGTGGATGTCGCGACGCGGAGGCTGTATCTCTCGCATTCCACGCATGTGGTGGTTTACGACGTGGACTCGCGCGCGGTGGTTGGAGATATTCCGGATACGCAGGGAGTTCACGGCATTGCGCTGGCGCCGGAATTGGAGCGAGGATTCGTGAGCAGCGGCCGCGCAAACTCGGTGACCATCTTCGATTTGAAGACGCTGAAGACCATCGGCACGGTTCCCGCGGGGACGAATCCCGACGCGATTCTGTACGACGGGAGCAGCAAGCGCGTGTTTGCCTTCAACGGGCGCAGCAAGGACGCCACGGTGATTGACGCGGCGGATGGCAAGGTGCTGAGCACAATCGCGGTGGGCGGCAAGCCGGAATTTGCGGTGGCCGATGGCAAGGGCGGCGTGTATGTGAACGTGGAAGATACCAGCGAGATTCTGCACATAGACGCACAGAAAATGACGGTGCTGCATCGCTGGCCGCTGGCGCCATGCAAAGAGCCGTCCGGGCTGGCGATGGATCCGAAAACGCGCCGCCTTTTTGCCGTTTGCGACAATGAAATGATGGCGGTGGTGGATGCGGACTCCGGAAAAGTAATCGCCACGCCGAAGACAGGAGAAGGGGCCGACGCAGCCGCGTTTGATCCGGGGACGAACCTGGCGTTTTCGTCGAATGGGGAGAGCGGCACCTTGACCGTGGTGCATGAAGTCGCGGGAGATAAATATTCCGTGGTGGAAAATGTGGCGACCAAGAAAGGCGCGCGCACCATGGCGCTGGACCTGAAGACGCATTCGCTGTACCTGCCGGCGGCGGACATGATTCCACCGGCCGCGGGGCAAAAGTGGCCCACGGTGAAACCGGGAACGTTGGAGTTGCTGGTCGTTTCGAAGTAATTTGTCGAAGCAACCTGAAAGACAAGTTCTGCCGGGTTCCCCGGGTTGCGCGCCGCGAGAGGAACCGGCAGACTGTTTTCCGTCTGGGATTCAGCAAGGAGCACGGCAATGGAAGAGTCCGTCGAAGCCCCGGCCGGAGCACCGGAAGCCGAGGCCGCGCAATCGGTATCAAGATTCCGATGGATCGGATGGTCCAGCCTTTTCCTGGCGATGGTGCAAAGTATTTGCACGATCTTTGTAGCTCTCAGCGGATTGCGGCTGGTGCTGGGGGCAGCGGCCTTCGGCGTGGCCATCGGTGTGATGAAAATCGCCGACGAAAGAATTCATATTGACGCGGTGCGGATCCCGATGCTGATGTTTGCGCTTGGCGGGGCAGTGTTCAATCTTGTTGCGTTGTGGCAGGTGCGAAGGTTGCGGGGGCGGGCGGCTTCGGCGTGGAGACAAAAAGGGGTTTCTCGCGGCAAGTTTGCTTCGGAAAAGGTGCAACTGGCGTTATCGGTTTTGACGCTGGTGCTGCTGGCAGTGGAAACGTTCTATCACCTGAAACAAACCCATCATCTTTAGAGGAAGAGCTGGGGGAAATTTACGCCGGATGATCAATCCGGTTTGATTTTTTCCTGCAGCGCCTTATCCAGGCGGGCATGCAGGCGTTCGCTGTAACCCACCGGTAGTTCATAGGTGCGGTTGTCGGCGGTCAGAACCAGGATATTCCGTGTGGAGTCCAGAATCGCGGAGCAGATTTCGCAGTTCTCCAGGTGTTTCTCGATATCCATCAGCAGCTTGGGATCGAGCTGCCGGTCGAGATATTCGGAGATGTGCTCCCAAACATTCTTGCAGTCCAGCGTCATTGAAACATCCTCCCGAAGAAACCTTTCCTGGCCGGAGCCGCCGCACGCAGGTAGGGGGCCAGCATTTTTTGCAGCATCATGCGGGCCCGATGCAACCGCACTTTCACCAAGGTAATGTTGATGCCCAGCGCGCTTGCCGTTTCTTCCTGGTTCAATTCTTCCAGGTCCCGCAATACCAGAACCTCGCGGTAGATAGGAGGCAGTTGCTCGACTGCCTCGCGCAATTTCTGGCGCATCTCTTTTTTCTCCAGCGCCTCGGACGGAATTTCCCGCCAGTCCGTCAGCACCGCGGGCGTGAAATCTCCCTCGCGGTCTTCCTTATCTTCGTCCAGCGATTCGTGCGGCGCCGCCTTGGCTTTCCGCAGCCGTTGGCGCCCCTCGTTCATGGCAATGGTCACCAGCCAGGTGCTGAACTTGGCGTCGCCGCGAAAACTCTTCAGGTGGCGGAATGCGTTGATCATCACTTCCTGCGCGGCGTCTTCCGCCTCCTGTTCATTGCGCAGCATGGTGAGGATGGAGAGATACACCATCCGCTCGTAGGGACGAATCAGCTCGTGGAAAAGGTCGGTTTCGCCGGCGATAATCCGGGCGATCAGTTCCTTTTCCCGTTCGGGCGTTACCGGCATGCGTGTGCGCAGGGCTCCCTTCAGGCTGTTAGTTTGGAGTGGCTATCCGCCCAAAGGTTACAGGACTTTCCCGGTTGAAGGGAAGGAAGGAAGGGAGACAGTGGGGGGGCGAGAGGCATGTCCGGATGGGTGACTGTACTTGGGAAGGCTTGCCAATGCATCGAATCACCGGGAACATGGGGAGTCCTGGAAGTGGCTCACTTTGCATCGCAGGGCACGATTCCTGCGGCCCAAAACTTTTGAGCATTGCGCGAATCTAACGCAATGAGCCGCTCGCGAAAAGGATAACCACACATGAAGGATAAGGTTGTTTTCATCACCGGCGCCAACGGAGGGCTGGGCACTTCCGTCACCCATGCGTTTTTGCGGCAAGGAGCGCGGGTAGTCGGCGCATCGCGGCGCATCAAGGCGGCGGATTTTCCGCACCCGAATTTTGAAGCGATGGCGCTCGATTTCAGCAAACTGGAGGAGATCAAGCGCGGCGTCGCGAAAATTGCCGACCGCTATGGACGGCTGGACGTGCTGGTGCACGTGCTCGGCGGATTTGCCGGCGGGCCAAGCGTGGCGGAAACCAGCGACGAGATGTGGGAAGAAATGCAGAACATCAATCTCACCACGGCGTTTCAGGTGTTCCGCGAGACGATCCCGCATCTTCGCAAGTCCGGCTCAGGGCGGCTGATTGCGATTGGCAGCCTGACGGCTGCGCAGCCGCGTGCGAATCTCGGCGCTTACGTGACGTTCAAGGCGGCGCTGGCGGTGCTGGTGCAGACCGTGGCGCTTGAAAACGCCGACGCGGGATTGACAGCCAACGTCATCTTGCCGGGTACGATGGACACTCCCACGAACCGCAAGTCCATGCCCGATGCGGATTTTTCGAAATGGGCGAAGACGGAGGACGTCGCCGACCTGGTGCTCTCGCTTGCAAATGAGCAGGCGGGGCGTCTTTCGGGGCTGGCCATCCCGATTGAAGGCGGCCGCGGTTGAAAACGGCGCCGGAATCGTTGATGGAACGGAGCGTGTGCACGGCGTAGAAGGCGGGAGCAAAATCACCTTGCTTCTCAGGCTGGTCGATCCAATTCGTTCTGTTACCTTTGGGCGGATTTCTACTCTTATCGGATGGAGTATTCTCTCCGCGATGGCTCGGAATGATCTGCCGGATCGGAGAAAAACCTGAGGTAACGGTCCATGATGTCGAAGCTTTTGCAATCTCCATTCCTGCTTACTAGCGCTGCCGGTGTTGCGGCTTTCCTTCTGTTTTTCAACATTGGCCGAACAAAGGGTTCGGGAGTCCCACGCGAGCCTGGGGACAAAGCACGAGTGGTGGTTGTGGAATTGTTCACTTCCGAGGGATGCTCGAGCTGTCCGCCGGCGGATGCATTGTTGAAAGAATTGAGCGAGCAGCAGAAAGTCGATGGCGCGCAGATTGTGGCGCTCGAAGAGCACGTGGATTACTGGAACCATCTTGGTTGGAGGGATCCCTATTCCACCGCCGAATTCTCTGAGCGCCAAAACGACTATTCGCGGGTTTTCGGAACGGACGGGGTCTACACGCCGCAAATGGTGGTGGATGGCCAGCGCGAATTTGTGGGCAGCCGCAGCCTGGCGGCCAGGGAAGCGATCCAGAAAGCGGCCAACGAGCCGAAAGCGGAGATCACGATTGCAACGGCCGGGGGCTCCACCCCGGGCCGTGCCGGGTTTGAAGTTCAGATCAAGAACCTGGGTGGAATTTCGTTGCGCGGCGAGACGGAGCTTTGGATCGCGGTGACGGAAAAAAATCTGCAGACCGATGTGAAAGCAGGAGAGAACTCGGGTGAAACGCTGAAGCATGCCGCGGTGGTGCGCAGCCTGAAAAAGGTGGATACAGTGCGCGATCCAGCCGGCTACAGCCGCCAGGTTCAAATCGCGCTCAATCCCGGGTGGAAAAAGGAAAATCTTGCGGTGGTGGCGTTCCTGACGGAAAAAACCACGCGAAAAATTATCGGGGCAACCTCGACTCCTCGAGGATTCTCCGTCAATACGAATTAAGACGAAACCGGCCCTTCCTGCGCCATCCAGAACTCACAAGTTAATCGTTTTGGATTTACAGGCGAATGGTCAGAACCGGGCACGCGGACTGGCAAACCAGTCTGTAAGCAATCGCGGATGGCAGCTGCCCGTCCGCGTGCACTGCCGCGCGCAATCCAAGAAGGATGAGATCCGAGTGGTGTTCGCGGGCCACCGAAAGAATCTGTTCGCCAGGATCTCCAAAACGAACTTGAAAATCGGGTTCCTGGCTGTCCGCGCCGGCGGCGGGCAGGCTTTTCTTCATACGTTGGATCATGAAGTCGCGGATGATTCCATAACTGCTGGGCGGAGTCTCCAAATTGTCTTCGACAACGTGCAATACCGTCAATCTGGCATGCTGCCCGCCTTCCAGGGCGCGTGCGACTGCGCCAGCTCTCTCTGAGTGGGGCTTAAAGTTGGTGGCGTAGAGAATCCGTTGGACGCCGCCGTTGGGCAGAGAGGGCTTCTCTGACTGTGCACCCACCGTCAGCGTGGAGCATTTTGCCAGGCGAAAGATTTCTTCCGCGACCGGGCCGAGCAACTGCTTTTTTGCATCGGTGCGGCCGTGCGTCCCCAGTGCCAGCAGATCGATGGTGTGCCCATTCACAAAATCCTGCAGCAGGGGCCAGACTCCGCCGCCGCACAGAATTTCTTCCTGAACCATGCCCACGCAGCCGGCATTTTCCACCAGGCGCTTCATTTCTCCGGCAGCGAACTTCCTGGCCTGCTGGATGGCCTCCTCCGAACTTTCCGGCGGAACGTATTGAAGCACCCCGGCGGGAATAACATGCACAAGATAAACCTTGCTTTGAAAGCGCCGGGCAATGCCCAGGGCGGAATCCAAAGCGCTGCGGGCCCCAGCAGAAAAATCAGTGGCGACCAGAATTCGCTGGAACTGGGCGATGGAGGTTACCAGGTTGTCGCTAGGCCGCGAGTTGCGTGTGGACATAACTTCTCAAGAGTTAGCCTGTCGGGCGTGACAAGCCGATGGGTTGAATGGAGCAAGTCGTGGGCCACGGCATACCTACACAATTATTGAAAAGAGGGAGGTTAGCGTGGCCAAGATGTCAGTCGGACTTGCTCTTGAGCCACTTCACCCAGGTCCGGTGGATTTTCACGCTGGGCATGTGGGGTTGCAAGGCGACGCTTGGGAGTAGGCTGCACCTTTCCGACACACCGGCGAAGCCGTGCCGGGCTGATTTCGGTCGGTGGTACTATCGGTTGGATGCCTTCCCCTGAACCCAAGACTTCCCCGCCGGAGAGCTTCGTCGACGAGATGAAGCGCTACCTCCATCTGCTTCCGGCCGACGCGGCGATTCTCCGGGAACTTGGGCCCCGGATGGAAAAGTACCTCCCCGAAATGGCGGAAAAGTTTTATGCGCAGATCCCGCATCATCCGGGAGCCAGCCGTGTTTTCACGGGCGGCGAGGCGCAGGTGCAGCGGCTGAAATCCACGCTGCAAGCGTGGGGACGAGGGCTCTTCAACGGATCGTACGACGACCACTACGCGGAAGACCGTTTTCTGATCGGGTTTCGCCATGTCCGCATCAGCCTGGACCAGAAATACGTGATCAGCGCTATGGGCGTAGTGCGGTCATTTCTGATGGAAAAATTGTTCGACGAATTTCCGGCGCGGGAAAAGCGCCTGGCATTTTCCCAGGCCCTTGGAAAAATCCTGGATCTTGATCTGAACCTGATGTGCGATTCCTATTTCCGGGCGACCATGACGCACCTGCACACCCTGAACCAGGAACTGGAGCATGCCGGCGCTCAGCTGGTGGAGGCCAACGCCATCAAGGATGAATTTCTCGCCCAGGTCTCGCATGACCTGCGGACGCCGCTGAATTCCATTCTGAGCTTTTCCAAGATGGTGCTGGACGGGCTGTGCACCAGCCCGCAAGAAGAAAAAGAAGTCTTGAGGGACGTTTTCAGCAGCGGACAGTTGTTGCTGCGGCTGGTAAACGATCTGCTGGATATCTCCTCCATCGAAGCGGGCAAACTGGCCCTGGATCTGGAGCAACTGGACCCTCGAGAGGTGCTGGATTCCACGTTGCCGCTGGTTGCCGTGCAAGCCGCTTCGAAGAGCTTGCGGCTGGTTGATGAAACGCTGGAGCAATCGCTTCCCGCTGTCTGGAGCGACGAAATCAGGTTTCGCCAGGTGCTGATGAACCTGCTCTCCAACGCCGTGAAATTCACCGCCAACGGTTGCGTGCGCATCCGGGCGATCGAAAATCGGCCGGAGGGCCGGCTGCGATTTGAGATCGAGGATACGGGCATCGGGGTGCCCATCGAGAAGCGCAACGAGGTGTTTGAAAAATTTGTGCGCCACGATCCGAAGGCGCTGCGGGGAATTGCCGGATCGGGGCTTGGCCTGGCCATCGCCAAGCGGCTGGTGGAAATGATGAACGGGGAGATTGGACTGGAGGCCGGGCCGGGCGGCAAGGGATCCATCGCCTGGTTCACGCTCCCGCTGGCCACGGCCAAGAATAAACCGGAGGCCAAGAGCGCGTGAGCGGGCAGGCGCTACTAGGAAAGCGGGTCCTGATCGTGGAAGATAACGATCTGGTTGCCAAGTTTTTCCGGATGGCGCTGGAGCGGGCGGGAGGCTGTTCTTGCCTGATCTCCGAGGACGTGCCGGCAATTCTGGGCCACGTGGCCACGGGGGAGATTGATCTTGTCCTCCTCGACGTATCGCTCAACCACTCGGAATGGGAAGGGCGTTCCATCGGCGGAGTAGAACTATGCCGGATGCTGAAGGAAAAGTCGCCGCGGCGCTTGCCGGTTTTGCTGGCTACGGCGCATGCGATGAGCGGCGACCGGGAACGACTTCTGGAAGCTTCCGGCGCGGACGGCTATCTGGAAAAACCGGTTTACGATTCCGCGATCCTGGTGGAAAAAGTCCGCAGCCTGCTGGAAAGCAGCCCTGCCCGATAAATTCAAGTTTGGCTTGATCGAAGTGCTGGAATGGAAACTTCGCGCGGGATAGACACCGACAGCTCCTCGCCGCATGAAATAATTTTGCTGGAATAACCCTAGACCGACGTATTTAGCCTGGACAACTATGCCCACGATTCCAGTTCTGCTTTTGCTTTGTCTTGATCTGGCGATCTTTCTCGCGGCCGGCTTTCTCTGGGATGCTTCTCCCCAGAAAAGAGAGAATCTTCTTCTCTCCAGCCTGTTTCTCTTCTCGGGAATGCCGGCGTTGATCTATCAAGTGGTGTGGCAACGAGTGCTGTTCGGGATTTACGGTGTGAACGCAGAATCGGTGGCGGCGGTGGTCAGCGCCTTCATGCTGGGGCTGGGGCTCGGGGGACTGTTGGGCGGCTGGCTTTCCGCGCGCTTTCCCCGGCAGGCACTCATTCTATTCGGGCTTTCGGAGCTGGGTGTTGCTCTTTTTGGATTGTGCTCGCTGCGGATTTTCCACTGGGCCGCTGGGTTCACGGCCGGCGCAAGCCTGGCTTCAGTAGTTTTCTTCAGCGTTTTCCTCTTGGTGGCCCCGACTCTGCTGATGGGAGCGACTCTCCCGTTGTTGGTCGAGCATTTCGTTTCACGTTCCGGACGCGTTGGATTGTCGGTGTCGCGATTGTATTTCGCCAATACGCTTGGCTCGGCCGTGGCTTGCTATGTTTGTGCCACCTATCTGATGAGCAGTTTTGGGCAAGCCGGTTCGGTCACGATGGCGGCCTGCCTGAATACGATTGTCGGAGCATCGGCTTACCTGTACGGACGCCGGGCGCAAACCAGCGGTGTTGCCGCCCGGGAATATTTTCAGGAACCCGCGAAGGAAACGCCGGGAATGTCGCTGGCAAAAGCTCTGCTGCTTGCCGCGTTATCGGGATTTCTGGCGCTGGGGTTTGAAATTGTATGGTTCCGGGTTTTTTCGCTGGCGTCCGCGGACCGGGCTCCGGCGTTTGCCCTGCTGCTGGCAACCTATCTGGGGGGTATCGCCGCGGGAGCTTATCTTTCGGAAAAGTTCACGCAAAATGCCAGCGCGGAAATTGTTCTGCGAACCATGGGACTTCTGCTGTTGGCGGCGGGGGCAATTTCGCCGTTTCTGCCGCCGCTGGTGGGTGCTCTTTCGCACAAGAACATTTCGTATTTGTGGAGCGCGCCGGCATTTTTCATCGTCGCAGCCATGGTCGGCAGCGTGCTTCCGCTGCTTTGCCAGTTATCCGTTGCCGCGAATGAAAGCGCAGGCCGGCGCGTCAGCCTGATCTATGCGGCGAACATCGCTGGGTCGGTGGCCGGGAGCCTGGGCATCGGCTTTGTGTGGCTGCAGTATTCGGGCCTGAGAACAGTGTGCCTTCAACTGAGCGTGCTGGGTATCCTTGCCGGGGTGCTCGTGCTGGTGATGGTGGGCGGGCGCATATCGTCGAAACCCGCGTGGACCTGGGCGCTGGTGATCGCCGCCTTCGCAATGGTTCCGTTGGCTGCGGGCACCTATCACCTGCTGTTCGAGAAGCTTGTATTTGGGAAGCGAAGGGAGTCCGGGGTACCGTTTGCGAAGATTGTGGAAAATCGAAACGGAGTTATCGCCGTTACGGTGGATAACGCGGTATTCGGCGGAGGTGTTTACGACGGACACTACAACACCGATCCCGCTCATGACGTCAACATTATTCTCCGCGCCTTCGCGGTAACCGGTCTGCACCCCGCGCCGAAGCGCATGCTGATGATCGGACTCGCTTCCGGATCCTGGGGACAAATATTCGCAAACGATCCCCGCGTATCCCGGCTTGATGTTGTCGAAATCAACCCCGGCTACCTAAGTCTGATTCCGCAGTACTCGATGGTGCGATCGCTGCCGCAGAATCCGAAGGTGCGCCTCTACGTGGATGATGGGCGGCGCTGGCTGCTCGCACATCCCGATGAAAAATACGACATGATCGTCGCGAACACCACTTATCACTGGCGCGACCACAGCAGCACGCTGCTTTCCAGGGAATTCCTGTATTTGGTTCGCCAGCACCTGAATCCCGGAGGGATCCACTACTTCAATACGACGGAATCGGACGAAACCATTGCCACCGCTTTGAGCGTCTTCCCATACGGGGTGCGCATCGTAAATTTTCTGGCCGTCAGCGATTCTCCTATCTCTCTGGATCAGCAGAAGTGGCTGCAGAACCTGGCCGCATTTCGAATCGACGGCATTCCCAGCTTCCATCTGGAGACGCCGGAAGGGCAAAGGTTGCTGGCCGCTTATGGCGCTTTCGCCGATACCATCCATGCGTCACCCAGATTTTTTGGAATGGAGAGCGACGCCTCTCTGCGCGCACGGCTCGGGCGGCAAAGAATCATTACCGATGACAATATGGGCCGGGAATGGGCGCCTGCTGTGGATCTTCCCTGGCGACAGTGAGCGGGCCGTGGGTTCCGCGATATCCGCACCAGCATACATATTCGAATTCGCTGAAAGAAAATGGGGTGAGTTTGCCGAGCGGTTCTAGCCCAGGGTGGCTCCCAGAACTTCGCGGAGGAGGTCCTGTTTTTGCTGGCTGAGCCTTCCGCCTTGCGCCGTCAGGTAGAAAACGTCGATGGCTTTCTGGCCTTCGGTGTCGATCAATGCCACATCAATGTTGCAGCCCTGGCGGGCAAGCGCGGAACCCACTTCGTATAGAAGACCGGGCCGGTCCTGGGTGACCACTTCCATCAGGGTGGAGTGGTCGGAGGAATTGTCATCGAACTGGATCGAGGTCCGGAAAGTGACTTTGGGAGGCCTGGCCATCGCGGCGGCCAGGCGGCCTTTCAACAACGGTTCCAGCGGTTGCTTGCCGTTTACCACGTCGGCGATGCTTTGCTGAAAGCGGGCCCGCTCACCTGGATTCAGCTCGAGCGTGCGATGCAGGTCAACAAAGTGGAAGGTGTCCAGCACCACGCCGGCGGAATTCGCGAAAGCGTCCGCTTTGACGATATTCATCCCCCAGGCGGCGAGGACGCCCGAGATCGTGGCGAAGAGCGCGGGGCGATCACCGGATAGCAGCGTGAGTTCAAACGCGTGGTGGCGTTCCTTCAAGTTGGTCTGCACGGGCTGCGCCCCGAGCTTCTGATAGAGCGCAAAGTGCAGGGCCACTTCTTCCGGGGAGTGAACGGCGAGATACCGGCGGGGGAACCCTTCGAGGAAACGCTCGATCTCCGCCTTGGACGCGGATTCGGATTGCCGGCTGACCTGGTCGAGCAGCAAGGCTTCGTCGGAAACGTGCAGGCGGTCGCGGTCCACGGAGCGGCTGAAATGGTTGGAGGTGGCCACAAACAGTTGCCACAGCATCTCCGATTTCCACGGAGTCAGGGCTTCCGGATTTACGGCGTGAATGTCGGCGTAAGTCAGCAGGCAAAGGCGCTGCAGGCGTTCCTGGCTGCCAACGACGGCGGCGAATCCGGAAACGGTGGAGGGGTCGAAGATGTCGCGGCGCTGGATGGTGGCGGACATATCCAGGTGGTGCTCGATGAGAAAATGTACTTCGCTTTTTTCTTCCGGGCTGAGCTTCAGGCGGTCGGCGGCGGTTTCGAGGGCTTGCAGGCTTCCGGCGACGTGGCTTTCGACGGGCATGCCCTTGCCGACATCGTGCAGCAGAAGCGAAAGGACCAGGAGATCGCGGCGATCCGCCGTTCGCCACAAGGGAGCAAAGTGCGCGCCGCGCTGATCGGGAGGAGAGGAGAGTTCCTGCAAGTGCTCGATGGCTCGCAAGGAATGCTCGTCCACGGTGTAGCGATGGTAAAAATCGCGCACCACCAGCGCATCAATCGTCCGGAATTCCGGCAGAGCTTCGATGAGCAGACCCAGCCGATGCATCGGGCGAAGTGCGAGAGAAGGGAACGCGCCGCCCAAAATTTCATTCAAGGCGCCCCAGGTGATGCGGGTGTTTTTTTGCTGCAGTTCGGGATGCAGCATGATGTAAGCGATACCGCGCTCGGCGTCGCGGCTAAGCGGAACGCCGAGGCGCGAAGATTCTGCCAGCAGGGCATAAATCGAGTTCCGATCGGAAAACGCCTGTTCGTTGGTTAGTTCCAGCAATCCATCGCGAACGGCAAACGCCCTGCCGGTGGCGGTCTCGATTTTTCCGCCGGGCATGGCGTTCATCAGGCGCTGGCGCAGGGAGAGTGGTGTCACCTGGCGTTGCTCCATGAAGCGCAGCAGTTGGCGATTCAGCGTGCGGGCGTGGCGGAAGTAGAGACGCATCCACTCGGCGGCGTTGCGGCGCAGATTGTCATCGATCCCCAGGGAGCCGTCGGCGGCGTCGGCTTGCAGTTCGTAGGTGAGCGTGTTGTCGTTGCGGGCGTTGCTGTAATGGAGGAAGCAGCGGATGCCGCTCAGGAACTCCACGGCGTTGCGCGTGAGTTCGTCTTCGTTCATCGGGCTGATGCGCGGGTCGCGGCGATCGCCGGCCAGTTGGCGCATCCAGAGAGTCGCATGGAAATCGCGCAGGCCGCCCGGCGCTTCTTTTACGTTCGGTTCCAGATGAAAAATCGTGTTGCCGTAGCGGCCAAGGCGTTCCCGGGTGAGACGCTGGAGTTCGGCATGCAGCAGCGGCCGGGCCTGCTTTTCCGGGCCCAGCAAAATTTTGGTGTCCAGTTTTTCGAAAAGTTGCGCATCGCCGTCCAGGAACCGGCGGTCGAGCATGGCCAGATGAAACTCAGAGTTGGATTCCTCAATGTGCCGGCACTCCTCCAAGGTGCGGCCGGCGGAGCTGACGCGAAATCCGAGGTCCCAAAGAGTGCGGGAAAATTCAGAGATGAGCGGGCGGAACTCTTCCTCAGCCTTTTCGTTGCCGAAGAGGAAGAGCAGATCCAGGTCCGAATAAGGGAACAGCATCTCGCGGCCGTAGCCGCCGAGGGCCAGCAGAGCCATGCCCTGCGCGGGACCGCCGCGCACGCGCTGCAGTTCGCCGAAAACTTTTTTGATGGTGCCGTCGGCCAGCTCGCACAACTGCCGCAGCGTCTCGCGGGCGCCGGCTCCGTTCTCAAATAGCTTGCGAATCCGCTCCCGCTGAGCTTCGCATTGCGGCCCCAGCTCAGAAAGCGGAGTTACCTGCGGTTCATCCATCGTTTTGTGTTTCGGGCGAAAGCTTGGAACCAGACCTGGACGCAGAGAGGACATCGGGATCCTTACAGAGCGCTTTCGCCGCGTTCCTCGTTGCGGATCCGGATGGCTTCTTCAACCCGGCTCAGGAATATCTTACCGTCTCCGATTTTTCCTGTCTTGGCGCTCTTTAAAATCGTTTCCACGGCGCGGTTCACCAGGTTGTCCGGCAGCACCAGCTCCAGCTTGATTTTGGGCAGCAGGTCCACGGTGTATTCGCGGCCTCGGTAGACCTCGGTATGGCCCTTCTGGCGGCCGTGGCCGCGCACTTCCGTCACGGTCATTCCGTCAATGCCGATTTCCAGCAGTGCGTCTTTCACCGATTCGAACCGTGACGGCTGAATGATGGCTTCAATTTTCATCATACGGATTTCCGCTCCCGCGATGCGTTGTTCCCGAATTCCATCCTTACTCTACGCTTCCAGGTTGTAGCCCTCTTCTCCATGTTGCGTGATGTCCAGGCCTTGGATTTCCTGTTCTTCGGTAACGCGCACACCGGTGACTGCGTCCACGATTTTCAGAATCACGATGGTGCCGGCAATGGCGAAGACCCACGCTAGCAGAATTCCCACCAGTTGATTGCCGACTTGCCCCCAGTGGCCGTCGAAGCCGCCGACAGGTTTGCCATCGCCATAAATCGGATTGACGAACATTCGCGCGCAAACCCCGGTGAGGAGCGCGCCGATAGTTCCGCCGGCGCCATGCACTCCGAAGGCGTCGAGCGCATCATCGTACCCGAAAATGGCTTTGAATTTTGTGACCATCCAATAGCAGAAGACACCCGCGACGAAGCCGATGCCCAGCGCGGAGAGTGGATCGACAAATCCCGCGGCCGGTGTGATCGCCACCAGACCGGCGACGGCGCCGGAGATTGCGCCGAGAGCGCTGGCACGGCCGTTCTTCAGCCATTCGGCCGCGCTCCAGCTCAGCGCCGCCGCCGCTGCGCCGAAATGCGTAGCGACAAACGCGCTGCTTGCCAGGCCGCCGGATGACAAAGCGCTGCCCGCGTTGAAGCCGAACCATCCAACCCACAAGAGGCACGCGCCGATAAAGCTCAGCACCATGCTGTGGGGCGGCATTGGCTGCTTCGGATATCCCACGCGCTTTCCCAAGTACAGGGCGCAGACCAGAGCGGAAACGCCGGAGGTGATGTGCACAACAGTGCCGCCGGCAAAATCGAGGGTCGGGAATTTTCCGCCCAGCGACGCATTGAGGATGCCGCCCTTGCCCCAGACCATGTGCGCCATCGGCGCGTAAACCAGCAGGAACCACAACGTCATGAACAAGCACGTGCCGGAGAATTTCATGCGCTCCGCGGTTGCGCCAGTGATCAGCGCGGGCGTGATCACGGCGAACATCAGTTGATAGATCATGAAGGTGAGCTGGGGGATTGTGGCGGCGTAATCCGGGTTTGGCGTCACGCCGACTCCGCGCAAAAATGCAAACTGAAAATTCCCGATGAAGTGTCCGTCGCCGCCGAAACACAGGCTATAACCCACGAGCGCCCAAAGCACCGTGATCAGCGCCATCAGCGCGAAGCTTTGCATCATGATGGCCAGCACATTTTTGTGGCGAACCAGGCCGCCGTAGAAAAGCGCCAGGCCCGGTCCGGTCATCATCAGCACCAGGGCGGCGCAGACCAGCATCCAGGCGTTATCGGCGTTGGATTGCGCTGCGGTCACTCGCTGGTCCAGTTGGTTCAGTTTTTCGGCAACGGCTTTTGCGGCATCGGAGGAGGTGGAGGGAGGCGAGGAGGCGGGAGATTGCTGCGCGCGAATGGGAAGAGAGCCGAGGACCAGGGTCAAAATACAACAACTCAAAATGCCCATGCGCTTCATCGATAGGTTCTCCGGAGCGAACGGTATGTGCCCGCCCAATACAGAACAAACCGCCGATTGTTTTGGGAAATGATCACTGGACCGCCCAGATTATACGCATGGCGATTGGATGGCCGCGCTTGAAATTTAGCTGGAAAAGATTTGTTTTTCGGATGCTTGACCGGCCAAGATTTTCCTTTTTATTTCGCCTGCGAAGTGGTCGGCGTCACGGGTGGGGCGAGGGATCCGGAAGCCGTCGGTGACGGAGAGGGTCAGGCGGATCGCAGTTTCGAGGCTGACGCGGTGGCCTTGCGAGACGTAGATGGGTTTCACGCCCGCGCGAGTCCGCAGCACGGCTCCAATTCGCTCGCCGCCGGCCTTTTCGTCGAGCAGAGGCACCCAGCTGCCGGCCTTCTGCGGCAAGGAGTTGTGCGCTCCGATCAGCCGGCTCTTCGCGCAGCCGATGGTCGGAAAGTCCAGTACCACGCCTAAGTGTGAGGCCAGGCCAAGCCGGCGCGGGTGGGCGTAGCCTTGAGCGTCGCAGAAGAGCAAGTCCGGCATGGTTTTCAATTTCCTCAGGGCAGCGAGCAGTACCGGAATTTCCCGGAAGCTCAACAAACCCGGGACGTAAGGGAATTCCAACGGACGGATTGCGTAGGCGCGTTCCAACTCTTCCATTTCGGGAAAACGGTACATCACGACGCAGCCGATGGTTTGATTGGCTTCTCTCAGCCGGCTCCAGCGGCCCACTGGCTTTTTCAGAGCCTGCGATCCGGTGACAATGAAGGAAGCATCAAGGCCAGCCACGGTCCGGATTTCGCCAAAGGCATCTTTGCCGATCCAATGGGCGCGCAGTTCTTCCTGGACTTTTCGCGCCTCGGCAGGCGCGATATCCCAGCGGTGCTTGCGAACAACCCCAATGGGCTTGTCCTTCATCCTTATCATCGTATAATGCAAAGGCCGCCCGCACCTGGATGCCCTGCGGCTGCCCGGTAACTCTGCAAAAGTGAATTTAAGGGAATAGTGCAATGACTCTGCATCCGCCACTCGAAATTTCTTCGCGCGCCGCCGACGGCATCCACTACGTGGATGTGCAGGGACGCCTGACCATCGGCGATCCCAGCGAGCACCTGAGCACCTTCATGCATAAACTGGTGGCCGAGGGCGCGCGCAAAGTGATCGTCAACCTGAACGAAATTCCGCAGATCGACAGCTCGGGCATTTCCGCGATCGTGAAACTCTCGATTTCGCTCGCCCGCCAGGGCGGCGGGCTGCATCTCGTCTGCGGCGAAGGCCGCGTGCGCGACGCCCTCACGGTAACGCGCCTTGTCGAAGCCATTCCCACCTACGAAAACGAAGCCGCGGCCCGCGCCAGCTTCTAGCAAGCGCTCCTATTTTGAGTCGATCCTTTCGATTCCCTTGCCGCCAATTGACATGTGTTAGACTGCCATTCATGCCCGTGGCTTTTCATCTGACGATCGTTCTCGCCGCATGGATTCTAACGATTGCACAGCCTGGATTTGCGCAGCAAACCGGCCAGCAACCTACCGACGTGAAAGGCGCTGAGCCGGCTCCCCCAGTTAGTCCAACTCCGAAAGCGACAACTTCGGCTCAACAAGAGACTGCGCAGCTCTCGGAATTCGCTTCTCAGCTGCTCCAGTACACTGAGGCCGTGGGCTGCCACAAACATCATTGCAAACTTTTGGTTGTGGATCTTCTGTCTCCCGAAGGAAAGATCTCGCCTTATGGAATAAAGCTGGCGGACGACCTGACTGCGGAACTGGCGCGTCAGCAGAAAGGCATCCGCCTCGTTGACCGGAGTTTGTTGCAAAGACAGCTTGAAAAACTGCGAGAAGAACGTGTCCCGGCAAACGTTCAGCACTCTGTGCCGGTCGCCCGTTGGCTCGGCCAGGAATTGGGAGCATCTATTGTGCTCATCGGGGAGATTGTGAACGTCGGGTCGCAGGCAATATCGGTTTCTGCCCGCATGCAGGACGTCAAGGATGAGAAGTTGGCGAGCCCGAGTTCCGAGGTTCGGCTTCCGTTGCCGCCTTCGATGGCGGAGTTGATTCCCTCTAACATCCTCCCTCCGCTTGCCCAACTGGGAGAAAGCATCAACGGCGAACGAGTCTATCGCGCCGGCGTCCAAGGAGCGGGCACGCCAAAGTGCAGCTACGTGCCGAACCCGCCCTACACGGATGAAGCGAGAAAATTTGATTTATCAGGATCACTTATACTCTTGGCGGTTGTTGAGCCGAACGGGAGTGTGAAGCCGTTCCGAATTGAGCGTGGGCTTCCGTTCGGGCTGAATGCTAGCTCACTCAAAACTCTGCAAAACTGGAAGTGCACCCCGGCTATGTTTGACGGGGAACCTGTCGCGGTCCTCGTTCCCATGGAGGTCACGTTCAGGGTCTACAGAAAATAAATCATCCGCCCTTTTTGAGTTCGGCGAGGACCATTTTGGCGAGTTCCTTGAGGGTTTCGAAGACGCCGGTGCCGTTGATGGCGATGCCCTCGATGATCGGCTCGCCTTTTTTCTGCAGCTGTTTCTTCAGTTCATCCACGGTCATGGCGTTCGGCAGGTCACGCTTGTTCAACTGCAACACATAGGGAATCGTGTCGAAATTCAGATTGTGTTCCTTCAGGTGCTCCTGCAGGTTGTCCATCGTCTCGAAATTCGCGTCCAGGCGTTCTTCCTGCGAATCGGCAACGAACACCACACCGTCCGCTCCCTTCAGGATAAGTTTGCGGCTGGCTTCATAAAACACCTGCCCGGGCACGGTATAGAGGTGGAAGCGGGTTTTGAAGCCGCGCACGGTGCCGAGATCGAGGGGAAGAAAATCGAAAAACAGGGTGCGATCGGTCTCCGTGGCCAGCGAGACCATCTTGCCTTTCAAGTTCTGGCCCGTGTGGTCGTAGATCCACTGCAGGTTGGCGGTTTTTCCGCCCAGACCTGGACCGTAGTACACGAGCTTGCAATTAATTTCGCGCGCAGGAAAGTTTATGAAAGGCACGAGTCGTTAGCCTGACTTACATCTCAAACTTATAGCATACGCCTGCAGGGCAGGCCAGCACTCCGCCATGCTCCCGCTGTTGGAATTGACTGTTACCAGTGTCGGCGACAAGCGCCATTTTCTAAAAGGTTATTTTCCAACTGTGCTCCCGTTCGGTTAAGGCTATCGAACACGGCACGAAGCTCGGATGTTGCGGAACTCGCGCTTGGATTGACGTGTGGCTAAGCCTCTGCTAGCATTCGCGCCATGGCGAAAGCGCAGAAATCCTCTTCCGGCTCTTCCGGGCGATCCAAGGCCAGTTCCAAGGGCGGCTCTAAATCAAAGAAAAAGAATGCTTTACCTGCCCCTCCCCCGCAGAGAGGGGGCGTCGAAATGGTGGATCCGCTGGTTCGCGCGCAGATGAAGCTCTACGAAGAGGCCATGGGATTGTTTCACCAGCAAAAATTTCAGCGCTCGAAACAGGAGCTGGAGAAGGTTTTGCACGGTCCCAGCAGGGAACTGGCGGACCGTGCGCGCACCCATTTGCGCATTGTCGAACAGCGCATGAAACCTTCGTCCGAGCACAATCCGAAATCGCCGGAGGAGCATTACCAGCGCGGCGTGACCATGATGAACCTGGGCCGCTGGGACGAGGCGCGCGAAAGCCTGGAGAAAGCCCGCAAGCTGGCACCCAAGTTGGATCACATCCATTACGCGCTTGCGGCGCTCGATTGCCTGACCGGCGAAGCCGATTCCGCCATGGCGAATCTGAAAATTGCCATTGATTTGCGCCCGGCCAACCGTTTCCACGCGCGCAATGACGAAGACTTTGCATTCCTCCAGGAAGACCCCCGCTTCACGGAATTGCTGTATCCTGAAAAAGATGGTTACGCCGGGTAATCCCGCTCGCCTGGCTGATCTGTACACCCAAAAAGGTATCTGGAATTGGCGATTGACCTGGTAAGTCCCAGGCAAACCAGGCGCGATGGATTGCCCGGCACCCCTGAAACTCCGTGTCCGAATGGAATGATGCGATCACTGAGCTACTTGTGAAAAATAAGTCCAGGAAGAAAAAGACGGCGATGCGTGGCGTTCGCGTGGTAGCGCTGGGCGGCGGTACAGGACTTTCCGCCCTGTTGCGCGGCCTCAAGGAGCACGTGGTTCGCGGAACGGACCAGGCGCCGACGAGAGAGCGGCCCATCAGCGATCTTACGGCAATTGTCACAGTCACCGACGACGGCGGAAGCTCCGGCCGCCTGCGGCGCGAAAATCGAATCCTGCCGCCCGGCGACATCCGCAACTGCATGGTAGCGCTCGCCAAAGACGAAGCGCTGCTCAGCCGCCTGTTTCAATTCCGGTTTCAGGCCGGCCGCGGACTGATCGGCCACAACTTCGGCAACCTGTTTCTGGCGGCGCTCACCCACGTCACGGGTGATTTCGCGGAAGCGGTCCGCGTCTCCAGTAAAGTCCTGGCTATTCGCGGGCGAATTTTTCCATCCACGATTTCCAATGTTCACCTCGTTGCCACGCTGGTGAACGGCAAACGCATCCAGGGCGAGACGAGCATCTCCCGCAGCAAGATTCCCATCCGCAAAATTGAGCTTAGCCCGCGCGGCGCCCACCCGCTTCCCAAAGCCATCGAAGCGATCGAGGAAGCCGACCTGATCCTGATGGGCCCGGGGTCGCTCTATACCAGCGTGATCCCCAATTTGCTGATTCCAGAGATTGCGCAGGCGGTGAGGCGCGCTCGGGCGCCGCGGGTTTACGTTGCCAACCTGATGACGCAACCGGGCGAAACCACGCACTACGCGCTCAGCCAGCACCTTCGAGCGATCGAAAATCACGTCGGCAAGCGGGTCGTCAATTACGTTGTCGCGAATCGCAAATCGGTTTCTCCGGAGGTGGCGCGGCGCTATCGAGCGGAGGGCGCGGAGCCAGTGGTCGTCGACACGGCCAACGTCGCCAAGATGCAAGTGCGCTTGCTTGCGGACAACCTTCTCGAAGAGCATGGCGTGATTCGCCACAATTCGCCGCGCCTCGCGCGCCTGCTGCTGGAGAAGTTCCTGCTCTCGTCAACAGCTCACTGACCCTCGCCAACGCAGCCAGTCGAGACTTTTTCGCCACGTTTCCCGTATACTCCCCCAGCAGCAGCTTTCCTCAAAGGATTCCCGATGAAAATGAAGTGTGTTCTCTTTGCCCTTGCCCTGTTTATTTTCTGCATCGGCGCGGCGCAAGCTCAGAACAAGGTTGATCTTTCCGCCAGCCAAATGCCCTCGGTCCTGACGGTCCCCCCGGAGGCCCAACCCTCCGACCACTTCAGCGCGGAAGCCGCCACGGAAGCCTATCTGGCGCAAATCCCGCCGGCGTCGCGGGCGCGGAGCGACGCTTATTTCGAAGGCGGTTACTGGCTGCTGCTGTGGGATTTTCTAGCGGCCGCGGCAATTTATTGGGTGCTGCTCCATTTCGGGTGGTCCGTGAAAATGCGCGACCTGGCCGAACGGCTCACCCGCTTCAAACCTCTGCAGTCGTTTATCTACTGGCTGCAATTCATGATCATCACATCTATCCTGGGATTTCCGCTCGCGGCTTATGAAGGCTATTTCCGCGAGTGGAAATATGGACTGGCGACGCAGACCTTCGCTCCCTGGCTGGTGGATCAGTTGAAGGGACTCCTGATTGGTGTTGTCCTGGGCGGCATACTGGTGATGTTTCTAGCGGGGGTCGTGCGCCGTTTTCCGCGCACTTGGCACATCTTGGGAGCGGTGGTTACCACACTTTTCACCGTTTTTGTGGCTATGATCGTGCCCATTGCCATCGTTCCGATGTTCAATAAAGTCACCCGCCTCGATGATCCCAAAATCACCACCCCGATTCTTTCTCTGGCCCGCGCCAACGGCATCCCCGCGCGGGATGTTTACGAAATGGACGCTTCGAAACAAACCACCCGCATGAGCGCCAACGTCAGCGGCTTCGGCAAGACCATGCGGATTACGCTCAACGACAACCTGCTCCGCCGCGGTTCTCCAGAGGAAATTCAGGAAGTCATGGGCCATGAAATGGGCCACTACGTCCTGAATCACATCCCAAAGTTCATCCTTTTCAGCTTCGTCGTCATCGTGACGGGATTCTGGCTGCTTCGCACGGCGCTGGATTGGAGCCTGGCGCGGTGGGGAGAGAGTTGGAAGATCCGCGGCTTGACGGACATTGCCGCGCTTCCGCTGGTGCTTCTGCTCGGCTCGATTTATCTGTTTGTGCTGACTCCGATCTTAAATACGGAGACGCGCACGCAGGAACTGGAAGCGGATATGTACGGCCTGAATGCCAGCCGCCAGCCAGATGGCGGCGCGCAGGGTGCCATCCATCTCGGCGAATATCGCAAGATGAGCCCCGGTCCGTTGGAGGAATGGTTTTTCTACGATCACCCCAGCGGCAGGACACGCATCTACAACGCCATGCGCTGGAAGGCGGAGAATCTTCAGCTTTTCAAAACCCCCGCGGCCCAATAACCGCGAACTTGGTGCGCTGCTCGAAGAGTGTGGGGTGAATTTCACGGTTGCAATCTATCAAGCGGACGAAATTCCAGATAACATTCTTGGGGCACAACACTGATTATTTTGGAGCGAAGTCATGTCCACTTTCGGCCTGATCGAATACCAAGACGCCAATCCCACCGTGAAAGCCGTTTACGACGACATCATGGCGACGCGCAAAACCGACTACATCAACAACTTCTGGAAGGCCATCGCCCACGATCCCGCCCTGCTGAAGCGCACCTGGGAAGACCTGAAAGCGATCATGGCCCCCGGGGCGCTCGATGCACTGACGAAAGAGCTGCTCTACATCGCGGTCAGCGTCACAAATAATTGCCACTATTGCATCGCTTCGCACACCGCGTCTGCCTTCGCCAAGGGTATGACGCCCGAAATGTTCAAGGAGTTGCAGGCGGTGATCGGCATGGCCAATGAAACGAATAAGTTGGTCACGGGTTATCAAGTTGCCATCGACGCGCGCTTTCAACCTCCCCTGGATATGAACAAGAAGTAGCCACGCGCGAAATTTCTTCCTCACCTACAAAGCGCGGCCGGAACCAGTTTTTCCTCCGTTTCCCTGTTCCAATCTGTACCTTCACTCTTCGCGCACAAATGGGCAACCGTAGTACTTGCGTACTATATGGCGCCCTGTACCGCAAACCCACCATATAGAGGTATAGCCGGGAAGCCCGCGGTACGGGCCTGTCCGTACAAGTCCAGCTCAAGCGAGTGGTTTATGACACCCATTGTGAAAGACCCAGAGAACGCAGCCGCACCAACCGCTGCCGGTATTCCCGCAGCCCCCTCTGCAAACGGGCCTGCGCGCCCGCAACCTGTCGCGCTTGAAGTTCCCGTTACCGTAAACGGCGCCCGTGTTGCGGAAGGCTCCGATAAACGCGAACCCTTTTCCGAATGCTCGCAGACTGTTCTGGTTTTCGGGCATGGCGCGGTGCTGCGCATTTCCGCGCTGCTTGCTCCCGGACAGCTGGTGTTCCTGACCAACGAAAAAACCAAGAAAGAAGTTGTTTGCGTGGTCGTGAAGTCCAAGACCGATGGCAATGCCGTTGGATACGTCGAGTTGCGATTCACGGAGCCTGCGCCCGGATTTTGGGGCATGCGTTTCCCTTCGGACACGGTGTTGCCCCAAGCGCCCGCGAAGCCTGCCGCACCTGTGTCTCCCTCGGCTACGACCAGGGCGACGCCTGTTGCGCCTCCGGCAGCCGCGAAGCCCATCGCTCCCCCGGTGCCGATTGCTGTTCAGCCTGTTACTGCCGCGCCGCCGACGCCGGTCAGCACTCTGCCGGAAAATCCCAGGACTCGCACGCCCGAAGCGCCATCGTCTTCTCCGGTCGCCCTGCAAGCAACCCCGGTGAGCTCGCCCGCCTTGTCGAGCGTTGCGTCGTCTCCCCTGTTCGCCCCTGCGGAATCAAAGACTGTGCTTCCTTCTTCTACGGCTGGAAATTCTTCTTCGGCGGATCATTCGACGGAAGAGCTCAAACAGCAAGCCGCTCGCCTGCAGGAACAGCTCAGCTCTTTGTTGTTCTCCGAAACGCCGAAGCCGGCGGCTGTTGCGTCCGAGCCGGCTCCAAAAAATGACAACGCTCCGGGATTGGCGCAGAAAGTTCTGGACCTCACAAACTTCACCCCCACTCCGGTATCTACCCAGCCCGTGAAAAGTGTTGCTCCTCCGCCAAAATCCGGCACATCTTCCCTGGAAGTGGAAGAGATCAAGATTCCCGCGTGGCTGGCTCCGCTGGCTCGTGAGTCGGAGACGCCGGCCGCCGCGCCAAGCTCTAGCGCCGAAACGAGTTCATTTGGAGAAGTGGAAGCGGCGGTCGCTCAGCCGGTGGAAGAAAAAATTATCCCGGAAACGCGCGAAACCCCGCAGCGCCCGGAAGTCGCCATTTTTGGCGGCCAGCTTCTTGGGGAATCGGCTCAATCGGCGGACTCCGCCTCTTCGGGCTCAAGAACAGGTCTATTTCTTGGGATCGCGGCATCGCTGCTGCTGATCGCGGGGGGAGTCTGGTATTCGCGGCAACCCGGAAATGCAATTTCCGGTCTGCTCGGCGGAAATTCCGCCACTACTCAGCAGGCCGCGGAACCGGCGCCTGAGATCACCAAACCAGCGTCTGAGATCACCAAACCAGCGCCGCGTCCGGAAGTCCCATTTGCAGCTGCAAGTTCATCGCCGTCTTCGCTCCCGGCCAGTGCGTCAAATTCTGCGGCCTCCTCTTTCGCGAAGAATACCCCCGTGGCGCCGGCTCCCCGCAATACCAGTACGGTTGCGCCACCAAGCGCGGTTCCGACAGCGAGTCCGCGGACCACGCCGCCCGTGGAAGAACTGAAAAAGCCGGCCCTCGGCGACGTTCGCCTCTCGACGCCGGTGATCAATCGCAAGAAGTCGGCGTCCGTAGCGCCGGGCGACTCTGCGCTAGCCTTCGAGAACAGCGCCAGCGCTTCCGAAGGTGCGCCCCTGTCCGGGTTGAGCGCGGCTCATCGTAACGAACCGGCCGCTCCCGTTCCGGTCGGCGGTGATGTGAAACCCGCGAAGCTGATCAAGTCCGTTCAGCCCATCTATCCGCAAATGGCCAAGTCCCAACACGTGTCCGGAAATGTGCAGGTTGACGCTTTGATCGACGCCGAGGGCAATGTGAGCGCGATGAAAGTTCTTTCCGGCCCGGCGCTGCTTAGGGACGCGGCTTTGCAGTCCTTGAAACAATGGAAATATCAGCCCGCCGAACTCAACGGCCAGCCCACTTCCATGCACCTGACGGTAACGCTGCAGTTCCGCTCCCAATAAAATTGCTAGGCTCGTAGCCTCAGGGTTGTTTTGCCAGAAGCCGCGGCGCGATTCCTTCAAATGCGCTCTTGGAGCTGGAGATGACTTCGTTGGCTCCGAGAGTTTCCAGGATTTCCGCAAACTCGTCCATATAACAGCGCACGATGATATGCGCATTGGGATTTTTCTCGCGCGCCTTTTTCGTCACCAGCAGAGCGGTTTCCACATTGTTGGTGGCCACAACGACGGTGCGGGCGTGCTCGATGCCTGCGTCCACCAGGGTCGAGTCTTCCTTTGCGTTGTCCACGACCACCGGCTCGCCGAGGCGCACCAGGTCATCCACCACAGCCGCGTCGCGATCGACCAGCACATACGCTTGTTGCGAATCCCGCAAATGCTCAACGATGCGAGCTCCCAGATGCGTGTAACCCACCACGATCACATGATTCCTTAATTCGCCAGCAAGCATACGGCATCCCTCCTGCGGGTTATAGCGCTGTAACGCCTGCAAAAAGAAAATGGAAATCACAATGCCAAACAGGACGCACTGGCCCCAGAACGAATAGAGGTCCCAGAGCTCGCCGCCGTTTTTCTTCAGATAGATGGCATTCAGAATCGCATCCCGGAACGGCAAGCCGCCGGCGTAGCGAAAAGTCAGCGTTCCCAGCAGAAACCATGCTCCGATCACGACAAAACCCCACCGGGCCCGCCGGAAAAACAGTTTTGCGCGTATCCAGAAATGGCGTTTCATCGTGTTTGCAAATCCTATGGGGCAAATAGACTGGCGTCAACGGCGTGTTGGTGGATTCGCAACCCGTTGCTCCACTTCGCGCGCCGGGTCGCCTTGCGGTCCGTGTGTGCCCTTCGTATACTGGGTGCCCGGCCAATTTTCGGGCCCGGCGGGTGGGTAGCCCGCCTGTGACCTCCTTTTTGGCCTCACTTTTCACGCCTGCGAGACTCATACAGGCGAATTAAGTTGTACAGCCGGCGGCTTCACCAGCTGTCCTGGCAAGGGAGAATTTTGCATGCCTCACACGCCTGCACCGGAAGAGATGAACGTCTACCAGAACGCCGAAGCGCGTTTTGAGGTGGCGGCCAATAAGCTGGGTCTGGAACAGGGAATCTATCGCTATCTCAAATATCCCGACAAGGAAATCACGCTCTACATTCCGGTGGGGATGGACAACGGGCAATTGGAAGTTTTCACCGGCTATCGCGTGCTGCATTCGACTGTGCGCGGCCCCGGCAAGGGCGGGATTCGGTTCGCGCCGGATGTAAGCATTGACGAAGTGCGCGCACTTTCCGCCTGGATGACCTGGAAATGCGCGGTGGTGGATATCCCGTTCGGCGGTGCGAAGGGCGGCATCATTTGCGATCCGCGCAAAATGTCCCGCAGCGAACTGGAGCGTTTGACCCGCCGCTACACCGCGGAGCTTTCCGACTGGCTGGGGCCAGAGCGCGATGTCCCGGCGCCGGACGTCGGCACCAACGAACAGACCATGGCCTGGGTGATGGACACCTATTCGATGCACGCCCGCCAGGCGACCACCGCGGTGGTAACCGGCAAGCCCATCGAACTTGGCGGTTCTCGCGGACGCCGCGAAGCTACCGGCCGCGGCGTGATGATCTGCGTGGACAAAGCTCTGGTCAAGCTGGGGATGAAAAAAGAGACCACCCGTGTGATTATTCAGGGCTTCGGAAACGTGGGCTCGCTCGCCGCCGATCTGATGCAAAAAGCCGGGTACAAAATCATCGGCCTGGCCGACATCGGCGGAGGCTTATACAACGAAAAGGGATTCGACGTTCCCAAGGTGATCGATTGGGTCTACACCCAGAAGAAAGCGTTGCAGGATTTTCCGGGTGGCGGCACCAAGATGAGTTCGCGCGACGTGCTCTTCCAGCCTTGCGATGTGCTGATCCCCGCCGCGATTGAAAACCAGATTACCGAGCAAAACGCTCACCAGGTACAATGCAAGATTCTTTGCGAGGGCGCCAATGGGCCCACCACATGGCAAGCCGACGCGATCATTGACGCCAAGGGAGTTTTCACCGTGCCCGACATTCTGGGCAACGCCGGCGGCGTCACCGTCAGCTATTTCGAATGGGTGCAAGACCGTCAGGGATTCTTCTGGCGCGAGAGCGAAGTGAACGAGCGCTTACTAGACGTCATGGAACGCTCTTTTGACGAAGTGGTTCGCTACGCCGAGACCCACAAAGTAAACAACCGGATTGCCGCCTACATGCTGGCGATTGACCGGGTGGCCACCGCGCTGAAGCTGCGCGGCATCTACGCGTAATTTGCGCTTGGCTTTCCGGGCCGCTCGGCGTACTCTCTCTGCCAGAAGTTACGGCATATTCACAATTTGATTCGGTTCGAACTGCCCCTCGGCCGAGGAAAGGGTCCGCCCAGTGGCCACGGACTCGACCCCCGAAGTCTCCGGAAGACTTGAAGACCAGTACCGGCGCGAGATATGTCTCGTGGGCCGGTGGATGTATGAACGGGGCCACATCGTGGCCTGCGAAGGCAATCTTTCCGTCCGGCTTGACGCGAATCGCATTCTGACCACTCCAACTTGCATGAACAAGGGCATGATGTCGCCGGAAGACCTGGTCATCATGGATATGGACGGGCGGCACCTGCAGGGCGACCGGAAAATCTCGTCGGAAGCCGGCATGCACTTGCTGTTTTATCGGATGAGGCCGGACGTGCAAGCAGTTTGCCACGCGCATCCACCGACGGCGACGGGGTTTGCGGCGGCGGGTGTGGGACTTGATCAAGCGCTGCTGCCCGAGGTGGTCGTTTCTCTCGGCAAAATTCCGCTGGTGCGCTACGCCACGCCGGGAACCCCGGATCTGGGCGCGGTCCTTGAACCGTATGTGCCGCACTACGATGCCTTGCTGCTGGCGAATCACGGCGCGGTCACCTGCGGCCCCGATTTGCGGACCGCATTTTTCCGGATGGAAACACTGGAGCATTTTGCGAAGATCGCGTTCACTGCGAAGCTCAGCGGCGAGCCGCAGCTACTCTCAACTCGAGAGGTAGCGAAGTTGATGGCCGCGCGCGCCCGGTATCATGTGAGTCCGCCGCCTGGCGGAGGCGCCGAGTTGCCGGAAACCTGCGATGGCGGCGAAAATGAAACGGACGAAGTCACCCTGACGCGCTCCGAGCTGGATGCGCTGGTGGATGAAGCGGTGCGAAAGGATCGCGCCCGCCGCTGATCCTGCCGGTTTCGATATTGCCCAGCCCGGGTATCCCGTCGCTTTGAAATTTCATCCAAGTGGCAAAGGAGGGTCGGCTCATGACACCTCGACTCGATTACCGCAAATTCGCAAAGGAACCGCTCAAGGCGCTGATGGATATGGAAGCCTACCTCGCGCAGTGCGGCCTGGATCACAAGCTGCTGCACATGATTAAGCTTCGCGCATCGCAGATCAACGGCTGCGCGTTTTGCATTGACATGCACTGGAAGGACGCGCGCGCCGCGGGCGAAACGGAACAACGGCTCTACGGACTCAATGCCTGGCGGGAATCACCGTATTACTCCGATCGAGAACGCGCCGCGCTCGCGTGGACCGAATCTCTTACGCTGATTGCAGCCAGCCAGGCGCCCGACGAGGTATTCACCGCCGTGAAGGCCCAATTTTCGGATAAAGAGATCGTCGATCTTACCTACGCGATTTCCACGATCAACGCGTGGAACCGCATAGCGATTTCCCTGCGTGCTGTTCCCGGGCACTATCAATCGCCGCAGAAATCTTCCGCAGCCAGTTGAGGTGACAAAATGCCGGAACAAAAAGCGTTTTTCGAAGCAATCCGGGAGGGTGATCTCGAAGCGGTGAAGACCCATATGGTAGACGACCCTTCGCTTGCTTCGGCCCGGAATGATTCCGGAGTTTCCGCCACTCTGGCTGCCGTCTACATGGGTCGCGGCGAAATCCGGGATTTTCTCGTCGCCGCCGGCGCAGTGCTGGAATTGCCCGAGGCTGCTGCTCTGGGGCATCTCGCCCGCGTTCGCGAACTTGTTGAAAAACATCATGCCGCGGCAAATTCATTTTCGCCCGACGGCTTTCCGGTTGTGGCGCTAGCCGCTTTTTTGGGGCACCGGGAAGTCGTCGAATATCTGGCCGGTGGCGGGGCCGACATCAACGCGGTGGCCACCAACGGCTCCGGTTACAACGCGCTGACGGGTGCGGTCACCGGCGGCCATGTCGCGGTTGTCCAATGGCTTCTCGAACATGGTGCGGATGCCAATTACCGTTACTCCGGAGGCTTTTCGCCCCTGTTGACTGCAGCCGCCAATGGGCGGCTCGATATCGCAAAGCTGCTCTTGGCGCACGGCGCCGACCCGCACGCAACTACCAATGACGGAAAATCACCCTTGTCCCTGGCCAAGGAACGGAACCATCCCGAAATCGCTGCCCTGTTTCAGGCGCGCGCGGCATCTTGACAATTTTTGCAAGACGACCCGATTCAGTATGAAGCTTCGCACTTTTTCTTTCCCGCGTTGACACCGCCGCGCCCGAGCGGCAATACTTTCATTTGATGATCGGACTCCTGCGCGGCCGCCTGCTCGAAAAAAGACCCAATCAAGTGATTCTCGATGTTGGCGGAGTCGGCTATCTGGTTGCCGTGCCACTCTCCACATTTGCCGCCATGGGCGAGCTTCACACCGAAGTTACCCTGCTGATCCATACCCATGTGCGCGAGGATGCGCTGTCTCTCTACGGGTTTCTTTCCGCGCGCGAAAAACATCTGTTCGAACTGCTCCTCGGCGCTTCGGGCGTCGGCCCGTCGCTGGCGCTGAAGATTCTTTCCGGCATGAACGTCGAAGAGCTGGTTCCGGCCATTCGTACGGGCGATCTGGCGCGGCTGACGAAAATTCCCGGCGTCGGACGGAAAACCGCGGAACGCATGGTCGTTGAACTGAAGGACAAGCTCGAAGCCGTGGCCATGGAGGCAGAAAAGCCGGCGCCTTCTTCGCCGGCGGGCGTCGAAGCGGACGTCAAGTCGGCGCTGCTCAACCTGGGCTATGACGAACGAACCGCCGATGTCGCCCTCAGCGAAGCCAAGCGCGAAGCCGGCACTTCCAATTTCGAAAAGTTGTTGCGCGTGAGCTTGACCAACTTAAGCACGCCACAAAGACGCTAACGAGGGTAAATTACATGAGCTACGATTTTTACAGCTATCGATCCTCAAGAGGGCAGCCGCTTCCCGAAGAAGCGCAAGGGATCATTGAGAAGGAGGAAGAAACGACTTTTCGCGACGATCCGGAAGCTCGGGAAATCAAGGAGAAAATTGCCGCGGCTCTCCTCAACATCAACCCTCGCCTGGAAAGATTCGTGTTCGATTATTCGAAAATTGCAGATTCGCTTAAAATTTCCGAGGAACAAGCTCGGCTGCGTTACAACCACATAGAAATGAATCCGCCGGAGGGCGACCTCGTAGTCCAGGTCAGCATTTTCGAGGATCATGTCGCTTATTCGATTCCTTACTGGTACGGGGACTCGAAAGGCGACCTAGTCTTCGCGCAACTTTTGGCCTACCTCAAAGCTGTCAGAGAAACCGCCGGATTCCTTGCTTACGACCCTCAGTCAGATCGCGCCTTTGATCCCTTAAGGGAAGAGATGATGTCGGACAATTCGGACTACAAAGCAATGTCTGCCAATCTTCCAGCTCTTGTTGCCCAGGGAATGCCTGGCCGGAAGAAGCCTTGGTGGAAGTTCTGGTGAGCGCATCGGGTTCAGATTCTGATTTAGCGGACAAGAAATCTAGTTCCCCAAATCTCGTCGCTGTTTGCTGATATCCTTATTCATCTGATGGCGAGTCCCGATCTCAAGAAAGTCCGCGAATCCGCTCACTCTGCGCGTTTAGTATCAGGCGCCGCGTTGGATGACGACGCGCGGCTCGATGCCAGCGTGCGGCCGAAGACGCTTGCCGAATACATCGGCCAGAAGCGCGTCAAGGAAAACATCGCCATCGCCATCGAAGCCGCGCGCACCCGCGGCGAGGCTCTCGACCATGTTTTGTTGTATGGGCCTCCGGGGCTTGGGAAAACCACGCTCGCGCAGATCATTGCCAACGAACTCGGCGTGGTGATTAAAACCAGCGCGGGGCCGTTGCTTGAGCGTAAAGGCGACCTCACCGCCATTCTGACTTCCCTCGAAAAAAAGGAAGTCTTCTTTCTCGACGAGATTCATCGCCTGCAGCCGGCCGTGGAAGAGGTGCTGTATCCGGCGATGGAAGATTTTCGCGTGGACCTGGTGATCGGCCAGGGGCCGGGAGCGCGCATTCACCCGTTTCACCTGAGCCAGTTCACGCTGGTCGGCGCGACCACGCGGGCTGGATTGATCACCGCGCCGTTGCGCTCGCGCTTCGGCATTGTGCATCGGCTGGATTTTTACGAGCCGGAAGACCTGCTGATCATCCTGCACCGCTCGGCGAAAATCCTGAATATCCAGATGGACGAAGAAGGCGCCCAGGAAATTGCCGGCCGGTGCCGCGGCACGCCGCGCGTAGCCAACCGCTTGCTGCGCCGCGCGCGCGATTTTGCCGAAGTGCGCGCCGCGGGACGCATCACTCGCGAAGTGGCCCAGGAATCTTTGCGCATGCTCGGCGTGGATGAGCACGGCCTCGACGAAGTGGATCGCAACCTGATGATCGCCCTGCTGGATAAATACGCCGGCGGGCCGGTCGGAGTCGGCACGCTCGCCGCCGCCCTCAGCGAAGAAGAAGATGCGATTGAGGAAATGTACGAACCGTACCTGATGCAGATTGGCATGCTGGACCGCACGCCCCGCGGCCGCGTCGCCACCGCCCGCGCCTACGAATACTTCGGCCGCCAGCTTCCCAAGCGCCAGCCGCGCCTTTTTTGAAAGTCCTGTACTCGGATGCCTCCAAATCCTCGTCTAATGATTGAAACGACAGCGCTGCCGGGAACAACGTCTTCTGATTGAAGCGGAACCTGGGAGGCCGCTTTCCAGTGCTCTCAAATAGAAAACACCGCGTCAGTCTTCTGAAACTTGCAATCCTCATTGCCACAGTATCTGTCTGGCTTGCCGGGGGCGCGGCTTCTCCCGCGCAGCAAACAACCGATCCCCCGCCGGCACCTGTTCCCCGGCCTATTCTTGCCGCGAAGAAAGTATTTATCTCCAACGCGACCGGTGAAATTCCGATGCCTCAAGAGGCGCTCGACTTGGCCTACAACGAATTTTATGCCTCCATCAAAAATTGGGGCCGTTACGAACTCGCCGCCGATCCCTCCGACGCGGATTTGATTTTTGAGATTCGCTATCACTACTCGGTCGGGCCGACGGGTGTCACGGATGGGAACGGCGGTTCGACGGAGGTCTTTCAGCTTCGCATTACAATCCTGGACTCCAAGACCCGTACTATCCTCTGGTCCTTGAGCAAGAACATTCCGCAGTCCAAGGACAAAATAAAAAGCCGCAATTACTTTGATCAGACCATGAGCGCACTCGTGGACAATCTGAACAAACTGGCCAGCCAGCCTTCCACCCCAACGGCCGATCCCAAAAAGTAGTTGGAACGGATTGCCCCGCGCTCGATTCAGTTATGTTTCATGAATTCGCCCTTGCTGCCGGTGAGCGAGTTGTAGAGCGTCTCGATGAATTTATCCGCGTCGAGGAACTCGCCGGACCACTTGGCCCAGGGAGCCAGGATTTTTTCCTGTTTCATCTGGTCGATCGTCTTGTGCCCGTCAATCGCCTTCTGCACCACTGCCGAGGTTTCCTTCAGCATTTTCGTGAATGCGCGCACATCGTCCAGGTTGGATAGCGCGCCGTGGCCGGGGATCACCTTCACGTCCGGCGGCAATTGCGCCGACACCTTTTCCATCGCGGCAATCATGCCCTGGACGCTGCCGCCGCTGGAGACGTCAATAAACGGAAAGCCATAGCGAACGAAATCATCCCCCATGTGAACCACGTTGTTTTTCGGAAAGAAAATGATGGCGTCGCCGTCGGTGTGCCCGGCGGGGAAGTGCAGCGCCCGGATGTCTTCGCCATTAAGGTGGACGGTCACATCGTGATCAAAGGTGATCACCGGCAGCGCCACTTTCGGGGCGGCCTTGGTCTCCATCTTTAGCGAACTCCCATTGCCCGCGACTCCAGGAGTCTCCAGACGCTTCCGCACATTGTCCTGTGCAATCACCGTCGATCCAGTATTAGCGAAGGGTTCATTTCCGCCGGTGTGGTCGCCGTGATAGTGCGTATTGATTACGAACCGCACGGGCTTGTCGGTAATCTTCAGATTTTTCAGCGCGGCCTGAATTTTGTCCGCCAGCGGCGCGAACTGGTCGTCCACGATGACGATCCCGTCTTCGCCCACGGATGCGGCAATGTTTCCGCCGTCTCCTTCCAGCATGTAAATGTTCCCGGAAACCTTGGTCACCTTGATTTCCACCTTCGAATAATCCTTTTCCTGCGTCCACGATCTCCCGCAAACAAGCAGAGCGACACCCAGGATGATTGCCACTTTCAACCAAATTGCTTTCCGCTTAGCCACGTTTATCCGGTTCATTTGGCCTCCCAAATCCCGTGAAATTCTACCACTGCAACCCGCCATAGTCCGCTTGGACGCGCGAAGTAGCAGATTCAGGTCACACCCCTGAATTCGCGCCTGCCATCGCGTTTCGGGTAAGGTATCTTCAAGCTACAGAAACTTTGGAAGGAATAAAGCGCTTTGGCGCGCCGGGGACTTTCTTGACTGATACTTCCGCCACCCAATCCGCACCCGCAAGCTCCCGGCAGTTCGCATTTCTGATTGCGGCGGGAATCTTTCTTAGCCGCGTCGCCGGTCTGATTCGCGAGCGTGTGTTTGCCCACTACTTCGGCACTTCCGATGCGGCCGACGTATTCAAGGCGGCATTCCGTATCCCCAACTTTCTGCAGAACATGTTTGGGGAAGGCGTTTTGTCGGCTTCGTTTATTCCGGTCTATGCCAACCTGCTGGCCCGCGGAGACAAGGAAGAGGCGCGCAAAACCGCAGGTGCGATCGCGGCGCTGCTCACTCTCAGCACTGCAATCCTCGTCCTCCTCGGAGTCCTCACCGCCCCCTGGCTGATTGTTGCCATCGCCCCCGGCTTCCACGGCGAAAAACGCGAACTTACTATCCTTCTCGTGCGGATCTTATTTCCGGGCGCCGGCCTGCTTGTGGCCTCCGCGTGGTGCCTGGGCGTTCTGAACAGCCATCGCAAGTTTTTTCTTTCTTACACCGCGCCGGTTTTGTGGAACATCGCCATGATCGCGGGAATGATCGCGTTCGGCGCCGGGCGCGCGCAGAATTCGCTGGTGGTCATCACCGCCTGGGCGTCCGTGGCGGGAAGCGCCCTGCAAGTCCTGGTGCAACTTCCGATGGTCCTTAAGCTCCTCGGCGGCCTGAAACTCTCGCTCGCTCACCAGGCGGAACACGTGCGCATCGTCATCCGCAATTTCCTCCCCGTGTTCGTCAGCCGGGGTGTGGTACAGATCAGCGCGTACATTGATGCGTTCCTGGCAAGTTGGCTGCCGGCGGGCGCCGTCTCCGCTCTGGGCTTCGCACAAACGCTCTACACCCTGCCGGTCAGCCTGTTCGGCATGTCGGTCTCCGCCGCGGAACTTCCGGTGATGAGCGGCGCGCTCGGCGCTGCCGACGAAGTCGCGGGGCTCCTCCGCACTCGCATGAACGCGGGCCTTCGTCAGATCACATTTCTGGTGGTTCCCTCGGTTGTAGGTTTCCTCGTGCTGGGGGACGTCATTGTCGCCGCTATCTATCAATCCGGGCGATTCACGCGCGCCGACGTAATGTACGTCTGGGGGATTCTGGCAGGCTCCGCGGTCGGGCTCCTCGCCTCGACGCTCGGGCGCCTGTACTCTTCCGGCTACTACGCGCTGCGCGATACGCGCACACCGTTGCGTTTCGCCATCGTTCGCGTACTGCTCACCACGCTGCTCGGCTACCTGGCCGCCCTGCCGTTGCCGCGGCTCCTCGGCATCGAGCCGCGTTGGGGCGTCGCTGGCCTGACAATCTCTGCGGGAATCGCATCGTGGGTTGAATTCACGTTGTTGCAACGCGGCATTCGCCGCAGGGTCGGGCAAGTGGGTGTGCCGCTGGCGTTTCTGGCGCAAGTCTGGCTGGCGGCGCTAATCGCAGCGGCCGCGGCGCGCGGTGTTTTACTCACTGTCGGCCATCGCGGCCCGATCCTCCTTGCCGTGATCGTCTTATCGGTTTACGGAATCCTGTTTTTTGGTGTATCTAGTGTCTTAAAGCTTCCCGAGGCCCATTCCCTGCTTGGCATGTTGCGCCGCCGCGCCGGCGTGAAATAATTCGGTTTTGCGATACGGAGGGCGCACCCGGGAAATCGTTCGATGATCACCGTTTACATCGCGATAGGCACAAACGTAGGCGAGCGCGAAGCCAATCTGCTTCAAGCGCTTCGCCTGCTGCCCGAATCCGGGGTGCACATCCGCCGTGTTTCGAGCATTTACGAAACCGAGCCGGTGGACTATCTCGAACAGGAATGGTTCTTGAATATGGTTCTCGAAGCGCAAACCGAACTGGACGCGCTGGATTTGCTGAGTGCTCTGCGGGTGATCGAAGCCCGCATGGGCAGCAGGAAAGCGTTCGCCAAGGGCCCGCGGAAGATCGACCTGGATATTCTGCTCTATGGCAGCGAAACGATCGACACGCCGGAATTGCAGGTGCCGCACCCGCGCATGCTGGAGCGGAAGTTTGTCCTGATCCCGCTTGCCGAAATTGCTCCCGGGCTTCGGCACCCAAGCTGGAAATCGGGCGTGGCGCACATCCTCGCCGGCAGTTCCGATCGTAGCGCCGTCAAGAGATTCCACGACGCTCCCGTGTCTTAACCGTGCTGTGGCGACAGTTTCGAGATCACAAACGGTTCAGCTCGTTCGCCGCAGCACCAGCCGGTGCAGCGTAAACGTCTTCGGCGCCAGCGCATCCAGCTCGATCTGCGACAACCCGCCCTCGTTAATTTCGCGCCAGCGGTAAACCCCCGGCTCCGATTCCGTCTGCTCGCGGCCGTTCAATCGCCGCAGAAATTCCCGCGCATCGTCCGGGGACGCCTTCTCGCGCAGCGTGGGCCGCGCGACCGCCTCCACCGCATAGCTGCGCAGCAGCTTGCTCCAATATTGGTTGAAAAGTTCATCGGAAGCGAAGATGTCGCTCCAGGCTACTTCTCCGCCGTAAGCGACCACCACTCCGACCACGCGCTCTCCCTTCAACCCGGAAGTCTCCTTGCGAAACCGTCGTTGAATTTCTCCCACCACGGCTTCCACGGATGAACTTACCCGGCGCGATTCATAAATTTTCGAATAGGACTGAGTCGGGGCTTCGTCCCGGATCGTGGCTTCCAGATCGGAGCTGGCTACCCGGGGCGGAGCGCCGCCGACCGAGGGCGCCATCGAACCCGCAGTCACGGCTGCCCAGACGTCGCCCTGCTTCTGTCTCACTGCGGCTTGTTCGCGCACGCTTGGGTGCACAATTGTCTTCGCCGCATTGAATTGCGAGCCGGCCGACCAGCGCCCGTGCTCCACGCAGAATACGTTCAGCGGCAGCGGCTCGGCAAAGGGCGCCACGATGCGGTCCTTGCCAATCACGCGATCCTGCTTGCCGCCGCTGACCAGTTCGCCCGCCAGCAGCAGCAAGGGCCGCTTGCTGTGATTCACCAACACCAGCTGATTTACGGAAGGCCCGCCGTAATTCTGGGCCGCCGGGCGGGAGCCGCCGCGGTTCCGGTAAATCACGTCCGCGCCCTGCTCGCGCACGGTCACTTCGCCGCTCGACAATCCTTCTTCCAGCGTCAAAAACGAACTGGTGTCATACCCGGAACCGCTGACCACGGGAAAGATGGTCAGATTTTCATAGCTCACCGGATCGAGCAATCGCCATTCCCCTTCCTGCTTTCCCGGCGGGGTCGCACCAGTCGGCGAGTACCAAAGAAACCCCAGTGCCGCCATCCCCAGAGCCGAGATCCCCAGCAAACCGTGCCCAAGCACACTGATCAAAATGCGGTTCATTGCCGCCTCCAAAACGTGCTGAAAGCGCACGCTTGGGATTAGAACGAAGGGGCAAAATTTTCTTGCAGAGGAATTGTTAAGTGCGGGCGATCTGAGATTGGAGGGAGCCGATTTGTTGCTTCTTTACATCTTTACTTCGTCGCTTCGTTACTTCGTTGCTTCGTTTTTCGTTCTTCCTATCCTCTTGTATTACCCAGGTTATTCCGGTTCTTGTTTTTCCGCATCAGGGAAGTCTGCGCTTCCGTCTTCTCATACTCGGCGAGTTCCTCCTCCGTGTACGAGTACGAATCGCGCGAAGCGAACATGGAATTGGTCTTGGTGGCAGCCTTCTTTTTCTTGCGGGCAGCGCCAAACTCATAGCGAGTCATGCGGATCGGTCCCTCAATCGCCTTCACTTCCACCAGCAAGTCGCTCACCTTCTCCAGAAAATCGTGCAGGTGGAACGGCCGGAGGACATACGGCAGGCGGGCCTCTTCGATCACGGGGACATACTGGCTGCCCGTCATTTCCGGGACTACGAAAAGCACACGCAAACGAGCCCCATCTTCCACGCTGACCGAGGCCAATTCTCGAAGCACGTGAAACAATGGGGAATCCGCGCCGACCATCGCGATATTGGCAATCAGGAGAGAATACTCCCCGGTTTTTAACTCCGCCTGCAACATTTTCAGATCGGGGACCACTCGCACACGCCAGCCCTCGGAATCCAGAATCTGCCGCAGCGCCGTTCCGCTGTACGCGTCCTCTTCAAACACAAGGATGCCGACCTGGACGGGTAGCGGGGTGGATGAGGACGCCATCCCCGAAGTATAAGGCGCGGGGATGTCAGGGTCACTCGCCAGGAACCGTGCGGGACCTAAGGGGCACCTGTACGAAAGTACGGGTGGGGAAAGGTCGTTCAGGGTTTGGCAGCATCCGCAGGTTTGTCGAGGACGCAGCCTTTCACAAGCATTCTGCCATTTCCGTCCGGCGTGTCTTCTTGCAGCGAGCCTGTGTCGTCCTTGCCCCACCAGAGGACTTTGCCGTCGGAGTAGCGGTTGCCGTCGGCGGAGGGCGTCTGGCGCATCAGGTAGAAATGCTCCTGAGTGCGGACTTTGGCGGCGCTGCCACGGAGGTAGACCGCGACTTTTGCTCCTCCCTCGCAGGTGTAGTCAAACCGCTTCCATTTCATCGCCGGGCGTACGTTGTTTTTGGGCTCGCGCGCGGCGCCTGGCTTTGCCGGATCCGCCGGTGCGGAGGGCGTTTCCTGCGAGCCTATCGCACAAGTCACCAGCAAGCCCAAGCTCGCCAGCCCGATAAGGCCCCTGAAGATTTTCCCCTTCCGCAACTTCACCATTGCCGGCTCCCCCTTCGTTTGAGTCTAGCGCCGCGTTCCGTGGTTGTCTGGGACTTGTGTTGCAGGGCTGGGCACCCATGCGCCGGCGGCGTTTCGCGGGTATCCCGATTCGCCGGTTGTGTGGATAATGGAATGCGTGCCGCAACTTGAAAAGTTCCTTCTGAAAATCTTCCGCTCCGTGGCGAAGCATTTCCGCGTTCCGCTTCAGCTAGACTCGGCGCATGAGTAAGGGCATTTTTTTTGCGGGCCTCATCCTGGCGGCCAGCGGATTTATCTCCCCGCCGATTGCCCTGCTGGGCGGCCTGATCTACGGCCTGGCCCTGGCTCATCCCTTTCAGTCGGAAAGCAAAAAACTCTCCAGATTTCTGCTGCAGGCGTCGGTGGTGGCGCTGGGTTTCGGCATGAACCTTCACGAAGTGCTGCATGCCGGAAAGTCCGGCTTCGTCTATACGGCGCTGAGCATCACCGGCGCCATGCTGCTCGGCCTGGGCCTTGGTTACCTGATTCACGTCCAGCAGAAGCCCTCGTTTCTGATCAGCGCCGGCACGGCCATTTGCGGAGGCAGCGCCATAGCCGCCGTGGGCCCGATTGCCGGGGCCAATGAAGAAGAGATGGCAGTCTCGCTCGGCACGGTCTTCATCCTGAACTCGGTGGCGCTATTCCTGTTCCCGGTGATCGGGCTCGCCCTGCACATGAGCCAGACTCAATTCGGCCTGTGGGCCGCGCTGGCGATTCACGACACCAGCTCCGTCGTCGGCGCATCCGCCAAATACGGCGCGCAGGCCCTCGCCGTCGGCACCACCATCAAGCTCGCCCGCGCCCTCTGGATTGTGCCCCTCGCGGCAGTCACCGCCATCGTCCTGAAAAGCAAAGCCCGCATCCAGTGGCCCTGGTTCATCCTGCTCTTCTGCCTTGCTGCACTGCTGAATACACTGCTGCCGGCGTACAGCGGCACATTCGGCGCACTGAATCACCTCGGCCGCATCGGCCTGACCGTAACCCTCTTCCTCATCGGCACCAGCCTCAGCAAACAAACCCTCGCCAAAGTCGGCGTTCGCCCCCTCCTCCAAGGCGTAATCCTCTGGCTCATCGTCGGCACCACCACCCTAGCCCTCATCCTCACCAACTGGATTCACCTCTGAGGAATTGATGGGTTTACTCTGCTGCTCCTCTTCAGGAGGCCGGGGTTTTAACCCCGGCGCAAACCACCCCAAACAACTCTTCCCCCAATCTCCTTCTCCGCCCCAACCCGCCCACCGGCGATTTCAACCGGCCTGAACGACTCTTCTCGCTCTTCTCTCCCCGGGTGGCCACCCTTTGCGCTTGTCCCACCAGAAGCGTGTGTTTGCGGTGGGCTCGCTTCTCCGGATGCCCCCTCCCCAGCGCCGTAGGCGCGGCATAACTTAGCCCAGCGCGTAAGCGCTGGGTAAATGGTATATAAGGTAACTAAGCGCCGGAGGTGCGACACGTGTCCCACACATACGCCCAAAACGTGATTCACGTTGTATTCAGCACCAAAGATCGCCACAAACTCATGTCGGAGGAATTTCGGCCACGGATGTGGGCCTATGCCGCCGGTGTTTCCAAAAATCTGGACATTCTCGTCCTCGCCGTGGGAGGAATGGAAGATCACATTCATTTCCTGCTGCAAATTCCTCCGACCTTGGCGCTCGCCAAGGCGGTTCTCGCCATCAAGGCAAATTCCTCACGATGGGCAAACGAGGAAGGTCTCAAATTCGCGTGGCAGCAGGGGTACGGTGCGTTTAGCGTCAGCAGTTCGAACGTCCCCGACGTCGTGCGGTATATTCAAAATCAAGAAGCACATCACAAAAAGATGAGTTTCGATTCAGAATTTCTCGCCTTGTTGAAAAAACACGGAATGGAATTTGACCCGAAATATGTTCTTGGCTAGGTGCCGCGCCTCCGGCGCTCGGGCGATCTATGCCTTTCGTACCCAGCCCTTACGGGCTGGGCTAACTTCTGGCACGCCTCCGGCGTTTGTCGAGACTGAGAAGTCAGGTTACAGAGAGAAACATAGAAGTGCTGTGCTTCCATGCACAGAAGCACCACCGCCCAGTCTAATCGGGCGCTAACTCTAATCCTGCATGCTTTGGAATAGCCTGTCGTGAGGGTCGAATGCTGCCCAGCCGCGCTTCGCTTGGCTCTCGACCTCCGATATGAACTGGCTAATCGATCGTGTGTGACTATCACTGGAGACTTCAAGGGTAATCTCGGCGCTGGCAAATTCGTGGAAACAATGGTCGTCTGAGGTCGCAACTCCTTCGTTGAAGAGAAAGGCCTCGGGCAGTCGAACTTGACGTGCGATGAATAAACCATCTGGCAAGAAAGTATCTCTGAGTGTTTTGGTCACCGCCTCAAGCTCCAACCGCTCAGGATTGGAGAACACGACCTCAGCCCATTTCTTATAGTTACCAGCATCACGATATAGGTAGATGAGCTTGACGTTATTCATTTGTTCGAACTCCAGTTCGGGTTAAGTTCCGAGAAAAATGTTTTCATTATGATAGAGAAGAAACTCCTTATCGGGCGTAAACCGGCGAGGGGGAGAAATTGACACTCCCTCGTATTTCCCGAGCAAGTCTCTGGCCGCCTTTTCAGTCGAGTTTCTCCTAAGCCTAGGCGAGAGTTTTACTTTTAAGTCGGGCGTGACCGTCAATAAACCGCAGTCGAATGCCCGATCGTGGAAAGCGTTGAGGCACAGTCCATTGCGAGGGTTGGTTCGATTCTTAGTGTCCACTGACCATGGCACAATGTGGCTCGCTGTAAGTAGCTGTGGGATCGACAATCCTGTAATGCAACATCGAGTGCCGTATGAAGCTAACACTGCAGCGCGAAAAAAACCTTGATTGACCCGCGTGCGAACGAGCGCTTCGCGGCTCTTTCCTTCTGGGAATCCCTCTGCCTCGCCGACCAATACGGGAATGCGGCCCAAAAACTGGTTAAGGAGACGCTCACTCTCAAACGCCAACCTATCCCAGTCATTGCTGAACTCGTTCCAGATCTCGACTTCCGCCCTCGCGCCATGCGAAGCTCCTGCGAGATTCCTTTTTTGTAATGCGGGGTCTAGTCGCGCGAAATTAGCGAGTTTCCACGAGAGGGCCGAAGGCGTGCGACCAACTGCCTTCGCCATCTCTATGACTAGGGGATTACGAATGTGAATTCTACCGAAAGGGATCTTGCAGTAAAGATTGAAGGCAACGATCAGTTCGTCTCGAGACCAGTCCCGACGGGGCATGGCACGCCTCAATTGTGAGTTCCGGGAAACAAGGGTCGGGCGCTCGCGCAAGACAATATCACGATTCGATTGCCGATGCGGTTGCCGATATGAGGAATCCGGGGACAGAAGGGGCGTTTCCTTCAATTTTCGAATTACTTCTAACTTTATTCCTGTTACTCTTTCAGCGCAAAATCGTTCCAGTACTACAGAATACTATTGATGAACTAGCTATAACGTGAGAGGATCCCCCATGTTCGCGCAGGGAGAGGCTTATCTACACACCGCGCATCTTCCCGTCCCAAAAACCCTCCCATCTAACTCCCGTGTTTCCATCACTTATAAACTGATACAAAACAAAGGACTTCAAGTCTATTGTTTCGGCCACTTACAAAAAACAGGGGGGTGGGGGAGTCACCGTCTAGTACCTACCGCGCATTTAACAGAGTCGCGCCCTCATGCTGCTGGGCGACCTTCCCAAGAGCGCGCCTCTCCCCTCCCCGCCACCTCAGCGAATCTCTGCGTCCTCAGCGCCTCTGCGTTAGACTCTGTCCTTGTCCATTCCTCACTGTCGGCCAGTTCTTTTCCCCTAGCCCCTGGCTTTCCAGCGCTTGCGCACCCCTTCCGTAAGTCCAATCATTCCCGTACCTACAACACGCCCGGGGGTGGGGGATATACCGGTTTCCTTGTCAGACCAATTCCGTGCCCGCTCCTCATGGAATCCACGCTTTGTGCCCCTGTGGAAAATGTCGGCGCGCCGACATTCTTGATTTTTCCCCATATATTTCGCACTTTTTCGAGTCCGACAAGTGTAGGGGCACGATAAATCGTGCCCTCTTTCCTTTTATTCCCCCCGCCGGAAAGTCAGCACGCAAATTTTTGTTACCGTTACGTTTGCGATCGAATCCAATGTCTTGTCAAGCAAGAGCGATCACACTACACCTACCGTCCGGCATCGAAGCCGTGCCGTCGCTCGTGAAACGCAATTTTGGAGGAAACCTATATGAGTGAAGCAGCGCAACAACCAGCGAAAGCAACAACTTCGAAGAAACCACAAACCTTTATTGCCGGCGCATTCGCGGCGCAGAGCCCAACATCCGGCCTGGCCAAGTTCAGCGTACCGCGGCGCGAACCCGGCCCTCAGGATGTGCAGATCGAAATTCTTTTCTGCGGCGTGTGCCATTCGGATTTGCATCAGACGCGCAATGAGTGGAAGGAAGTAGCGCCGACCGTGTATCCCGTCGTACCGGGCCATGAAATCGTGGGCCGCGTGACCAAGGTGGGCAGCGCGGTGACCAAGTTCAAGGCAGGAGACATCGCAGCGGTCGGTTGCATGGTGGACTCGGATCGCGTGTGCCCGGCTTGTAAATCGGGCGAAGAACAGTATTGCGAAACCGGCATGACCCTTACCTACAACAGCGAAGACAAGATACTCGGCGGGGTCACCTACGGAGGATATTCCACCGGCATCGTGGTGGATGAAAACTATGTGCTGCGCGTGCCGGCAGGGTTGGACCTCGCGGGCACGGCGCCGCTGCTTTGCGCGGGCATCACCACATATTCGCCGCTGCGCCACTGGAATGTAGGAAAGGGACAAAAGGTGGGCGTGGTGGGCCTGGGCGGGCTGGGGCACATGGGCGTGAAGTTTGCGCATGCGTTCGGCGCGCACACGGTCCTGTTCACGACTTCGCCAAATAAAGCCGCGGATGCGAAACGGCTGGGCGCCGCGGAAGTGGTGAATTCGCGGAATCCCGAAGAGATGCAGAAACATGCCGGGAGCTTCGATTTCATTCTCGACTGTGTTTCCGCGGACCACGACCTGAACGCGTACCTGCAACTGCTGAAGCTGGACGGCACGATGACGCTGGTCGGTGCGCCGGAAAAGCCGGCGTCGGTTGCGGCGTTTAATTTCCTGCTGAAGCGGCGGCGGCTGGCGGGCTCGGCGATTGGCGGGATCCGCGAGACACAGGAGATGCTGGATTTCTGCGGAAAGCACGGGATTACTTCGGACATCGAATTGATTCCGATCCAGAAGGTCAACGATGCCTACGAACGGTTGCTCAAGAGCGACGTGAAGTATCGCTTCGTGATTGATATGGCGTCACTGAAGTAGGCCGCGCTTCGGAATTATTTTCCGATTACAAACGAGGCGCCGGAGTTGAAACGGTGCGGATTTGTGGCGTCCCAGAAGATGCTCCAGGTGGATAGCGGCACTTTGCCCGGGACGCCCTTGGTGAAAAAGATTTGCAGGCCGTCGCGAGACCACTCGGCCGCGCGCTGATAGGAATCCGTTGGGCCAAGAATCGTGCGCCGCTTCGACTGAACTTCATAAAGAAAAAATGTGGAGTTGAGGCCGACGGAATCCGCCGGGGCGCCCGCCGGTGTTTTCAGAAAGTACGCACTGACCAGCAGCAGGTCCGCGTTAATGGGATTCGGGCGCAAAGTGTCGCTGCTCATCACCTGAAACATTCCGCCGTAGATTTCCTTGAGCGCAACGGTTTGCGCCGGCTTGTCGTCGCTCAGCCAGTATGCGTTCTGCAGGTCGCTCGCAAGGATGGTCTTTGCGGAAATCCATCCGTGCAGCGCGTCAACGAATTGCGTGGAAAATAGCGCGGCGGGTTCCGGTGCGCTGATGGGAAGCGTCCAGACTTGCCAAATCTTGCCGTCATATTTCAAGAAGGCCACGCGGGAATCGTCGGGAGACCAGAAGGCGCTCCGAACGCTGCTGGCGGCGAGATCGCGCAAGCGGCCGGTGTCCCAGTCGTAGAGAACGATGGTGCGCTCCGGACCGGTCCGAGAGTCGGAGCGGGTGAAGAGCAGTTTCTTTCCGTCGTGTGAGACAGCCAGTTCGGAGCCTTCGGGTGCGACGGTTCGCCGGATTGCGCCGCGGCTGAAAATAACTTTGCCGCTGGCCTCGAGATACGCTATGGCTGTGGGCGGCTGAAAATTGGTAATCGGTTCGAGGACAGATTTTTTGTCTTTGTCCTTATCTTTGTCGTCTTTCGATTTGTCCTTACTCTTATCCTTATCCTTATCCTTGTCGTCCGCGTTGTCGTCGGGATCCAACTGATTCTTTTTGCGAAATTCGGGAAATTTTTCCGGGGCGCTCTGCCCACAACCATTGAGAGTGCCGATCTGCGCATGCTGCAACTCAACTTTGAAGTTGTACTTCGTATTGCTCACACCATCAGAACATGCCTCACGGGAGAGTTCGACGGCGACGTCCGCGCCGGTCACCTCGTCTTTGGCGTGGTAAACCCAGGAGACGCCAGGTTCGTCGGGAACGATTTCGTCGGGATCGAGGACGATTGGCGGATAACCGGCGCGGTCCAGCCGCTCCGGGCCTTTCATTCCTAGTCGCAGCTGCCAGGAGGGTTCGTTTCCGTGGGCGATCACGAGGATGGGATAGTGGCGCGAAACGGGGGAAGGGATCGGCGCGCCAGCGGCCGCAGGGGGAGCTGGCTTCGTCTGTGAGTTAGAGGCAGGCTTTTGTGCGGGGGCCGGCGCCGGCGACTGAGCGGCGGAGGAGATGGAAAAGAGCAACGCGCTGCATAGAAATGTATTGCGTGTGAAATACGGCGCGCGCATGCGGAGGCTCCCAGCAAATTACTGTAGCAAGGGGAGATGAGAAGGGGCGAGGAGAATAGCCGCGGGAGTTTCTGAGATAGCCGTTGAGTCAGCGGAGGCGAAGGAAGTTGGGGGAAAGGAAAAATTCTTGACATGGCGAACAAAAAGCGAAACACTAGGCTGGCATAGAGGTGAGCCATGTCCCCAGTTCTCCCCCATACGACGCCGCGTTTCACGATGCGGCGCCGCCCCGTTCGACGCCCCGCAACACAACTCCTTCCTTTTAGCCCTGCTGAACCAAAACCAGAGGCCGGCGCCCTTGCCCAGGGTCAAGCCGGCTGGTGCAAGGAAAGCCTGGAAAGCCCAACGGCGGATTGCCCCCCGCCGCAATTTCCGGCTTCCCCTGCGCCACTGGTGGGCATTGCTCGCCTTGCCGCTGAAGCCCCGGCGGCGGACACCAAGCGCAAGTCTTTGGAGAAACCGGAGTATTTTTTTCTGCCGGTAAAATCGATATTGAATAAATGCGATTCGGCGCGGGTGCCGTTTGACTGGACGATCAATCCCTACCGTGGGTGCGAGTTTGCGTGCAAATACTGTTATGCGCGGTATACGCACGAGTACATGGAAATCGATGGCAGTGAGTTCGAGCGGAAGATTTTCGTGAAACAAGATGCGGCGGCATTGCTTGGGCCGGAGGTGGAGCGGAAGTATTCGCGAGCGTCGAAGGCCTCGGGTTACACCAAGGCGGAGCACATCGCGATCGGAACGGCGACCGATCCCTACCAACCGGCGGAACGGGAATATGGCGTTACGCGCGCTTGTCTGGAGGAGTTGGCGAAGCGGGAAGGGCTCAGCGTTTCGATCATTACCAAGTCAAATCAGATTGTGCGCGACATTGATATTTTGAAGGTGATTGCGGGGAAGTCGGCGCTATCGATCAATATCACGGTGACCACGCTGAAGCCGCGGATTGCGCGATTGCTTGAACCGCGTGCTCCGCGGCCCGATCTGCGGCTGGCGGCCGTGAAGGAGTTGCGCGAGGCGGGATTGCACGTGGGCGTATCGGCTTCGCCGTTGTTGCCGGGAATTACGGATGCAGAGGGAGAACTGGAAGGTGTGGCCGCGGCGGCGAAGGACGCGGACGCCGAATGGTTCTGGTCCGGTGTGCTTTTCTTGATGCCTGCCTCGGCGCGGCAGTTTCTTCCGTTCATCGAGGAGAAATTTCCGCGGCTGGCGAAGCAATATCGCGAGTGGTACGCAAAAAACGCCTACGCGCCGGAAGAGTATCGCAAGAAAGCTTCGGAGCGGGTCGCGCGCATCCGGCAAAAGTTTGGATTTGCCTCGCGCCCCTGGGAAGGGGACCGGCCAAGTGCTCCGCACGCTCAGCTATCGCTGGGCTGGGAAATTGGCGCGATGAGTGCAACCCTCCAGGGAATGAAATCTTGCGTGGCGGGTCAGTAGTGGATTTGTGAACCGGATAATCAGGATCGCGGCGGAACCCTAGATCTGTTTCCAATCTCGGAAAATGGTTACAGCTTCGAAATCGGGGTACAAGTCGTCTCTGGTTAGTCCAGAATTTGTAGTGATGACACTGTCGGGTAGCCACAGGCCCTTTTGGAGTTCGACCCAAGAGGACTCAAATTCAAAATTGTGGAATTCCACCAACCAAAGAAGGTGGCTTGCGGGAACGTACCGACCAGCGAAATGAATAATGGTGTAGTCGTCGGGAGTTACCCAGACTTTGCCCTGAAAATAGGAATCACCAGTGCGAGTGCGGTGTGCATTGATGGGATAGACCTGAAAGACATGGCACCCGGGAAGTTTCCGCTGATCGGTTTCAGCGAATTCGAGCCTGTAATTGTCTTGAGTGAATCTGGGTCCGTCGAGAAATAGCTGAGAAACGAATGCAGCGCGATTCAGGTGCCACGGGAAAGTTCCTGGCCCGTTGCTTTTCGCTGCTTCCTGGAATTCCTCGATACGCGAAAGGGCGATCCGGTCAACGTAGTGATACTGCTTGGGATGTAAAACCAGCAAAAGTCGAGCTGGTTTGAGCATCTGGATGCGAGTCTCGACGGTGGCCGCGTACTGCCTGATGTAACTATTTTTTTGCAATTGTCTCTGGAAGATCGGCGAAACCAGAGATTCCGGGGCAGAACCCTGGTTGACAGAGCTTGGCATTTGGCTGGCACTTGCGATACCCAGGCTTGCGAATGGTGCGAACAAGATCAACTGGATGAATTGGGCTCTTCCCAGCATGGATCCACCTCGAAAAAACCGCTGGGGAGTTGCGGGCTTTGTGGAGAACAACCTTCTTGAAGATGAGAACAAGCAAATTTAGAGCCAAAGCGGAGCCCCGGGAGAAATCCAGTGGGCTTCTTCATTAAGTCATTGTATCGATGAGTGTTCGGAGTACTTGGGTTGAAAATGGAGAGACCGCAAAGGAAAAAACGAGGGTGGAAGATCGGAGTGTCAGTTCCATTATGGTTCGTATAGCCATTCCGGTTTCCGCAAATGGAACAAACGGACTGCATGTGTGTTTCGTTATGAGTCAAGGCGCGACCTCGGAATCGCCTACGAAACTTAGGGATGGATGATGCTTGATTCTTTGCGCTTCAGTTCGTGAGCGCCGGGGAATTGGCCGCGGAGGAATTCGAGAAAGCGGCGGGAGCGCGGGCGTCCGTTGGTGCGCAGCAGGCCCATGCGATAAAGGAAAACGAGGAGTTGGAAGATTTCGGAATCTTTGGGGCGACCCTGGGAAGTTTGAGTGGCGGATTGTTTAGTTTCGTTGAGAAACGCGGTGAGGGCATCGTAGAGACCGCGTTGAATGGGCGGGACCGGCGGTTGTTCGTAGACGATGCCGGACGCGAGTGTTTTGTAGGATTCGGCCAGCGATTGCAGCGCGGCTAGAACGTCGGGGTCCGTCGCGGAAGGTTGCGCGGCGCAGAATTTGGCGATGGTGAACGCGATGGCGGAGAGAAGTTGCGGGTGGATGCGGACGAGATCCTGAGCGAGACGGACGTCGAGCAGCGGAGTGTCGGTGGCGAGTTCGCGCGGGTGTTGCGCTTCGTAGCGATGCGCGGCGGCCAAATAGGCACAATCGAGCGGACAGTCGAGGGTGACCTCGCGTTCGGTGCCGCAGCAGAGGGGGCAGATGGTTTCGGCTTTGGCCGGGCAGAAGCGGCCCGGTTTGCGTTTTTTACAGATCGGACAGGACAAGAGGAGCCCCTGGGATTTTGAGTGAATCGAGCCAAAAGCGCCTGCCTCAGAAGGCGGCCGCTACAAAAGCCAACCTGGCACGACAGAATATCACGCCATGATGACTTTGTTCTGGAAGCGGCGGGCGGCGATGACCAGGAGCATCGTGCCCATGAAGAAGAGAGCTACGGCATCGATCCAGAGATGCACCCAGCCGGCGCCGCGAAGGATGATGCCGCGGGTGATATCGATGAAATAGGTGGCGGGCACGAAGTAGCTGAGAACGTAAAAGAACTTGGGCATCGTTTCGCGCGGAAAGATATATCCGGAGAAAAAGATGCTGGGAAGAATGGTGAGGAAGGCGAGTTGCATCGCCTCGGCTTGTGAATTGGCCTTGCTGGAAATCAGGATGCCCAGTGAGAGCGAGACGAAGATGTAGGGCAGGGAGAGAAGCGCAAGAAGAATAACGCTGCCGTGAATGGGCACGCTGAAGATGAAGCGCATGAAGGTGAGGATCATGCACAGCTCAAAAAAGCCGATCATCAGATAAGGAAGCAATTTGCCCAGCAGCAGCCCCATCGGACGCACGGGAGTCACGAAGAGTTGTTCGAGCGTTCCGCGCTCTTTTTCACGCACGATCGAAAACGCGGTCAGAAATGTGGTGACGTTTAGCAGCAGAATCGCGGTCAGACCGGGAAGAAAGAAATTGGGCGAGCGCGAATCGGGATTGAAAAGAATTTTGGGGCGCATGTCCACCGCAAACGGGGCGTCGCTGCTGGCAAGGACACGGCGGAGCGATTCATCGAGACCGATGGCGGTGGTGACGTTGATGGCCTGCCCGGCGACGGAAGAATCGGAGCCGTCGATCAGCACCAGTACCTGCGCGCTCATCTGATGCAGCAGTTTGTCCGAATAATCAACGGGGATTTTGATGCCGACGCGGCATTTGCCAGAGACGATGGCGTCGGTAAGGTCGTGATCCGTCTCCACGAAACGCACCAGCCGAAAGGTATCGGAGTTGCGCAAACGATCGAGAAGTTCGCGGCTTTCACGGCGGCCGTCCGCGTTATAAACCACCGTGTTGATCTGGCGGATGTTGGTGTCTATGCCGAAGCCGAGCAGGAACATCTGCAACAGAGGAATGATCAACGAGAAAAACAGTGTGCCAAAGTCCCGGCGCACGTGCAGCGCTTCCTTATAAAAGACGGCGCTGAAACCGCGGAAGGGGTTAATCACGGGTGGCCTCGCTCTCGGCCTGGTGTTTGTAGGTGAGCTCGACGAAAACATCTTCCAGAGATGGCGCGAGCGGACGAATTTCCCCCACGACGATGCCTTGCTTTAGCAATAGTTCGCGCAAGTGCTCGAGCTCGAGATCGTCGTCAATCAGCGCATGGACGGATTGCCCGAAAATGGTGGCGCTGCGAATTCCCTTGAGGGTGCGGGCGATGCGCAACGCGCGCGTAACTTCGGGAGTGGTGATTTCGACGCGATAGGTACCGGGAGGCTGCACATCGGGCAACTCGCGCAGGGAGTCTGGCGTCCCATCGGCGATGAGCTTGCCGTAATAAATGTAGGCGACGTGGCTGCAGCGTTCGGCTTCGTCCATGTAGTGGGTGGTGACGAAAAAAGTGATGCCGTGGGCCGAAAGTTCGAAGAGCAAGTCCCACAACTGGCGGCGCGCCACGGGATCAATGCCGGCGGTCGGCTCGTCGAGAAAAATCAGCTTTGGCTCGTGCAGCATGGCGCAGCCGAGAGCAAGGCGTTGTTTCCATCCACCGGAGAGCTGCGCGGAGAGCCGATCCATATATGGTCCCAGGCCGTTCAGCTGCACGATCTCGTCCATGCGCTTGCGGAGCCGATCATTGGAGAGGCCGTAGATGCGGCCGTAGAAGGTGAGATTTTCGGTGACGGTCAGGTCGGAGTACAAACTGAAATTTTGCGACATGTAGCCGATGTTTTCGCGCACCGTTTCCGGATCTTTTCTTACATCAATGCCGAGCACCGACGCTTCGCCACCCGAGAGTGGCAGCAAGCCCGTGAGCATTTTGATGACGGTGGTTTTTCCGCTGCCGTTGGGGCCGAGAAACCCGAAGATTTCTCCTTTTTGCACGCGGAAACTGACGTCGTTCACCGCGGTGAAGCTGCCGAACCGGCGAACTAGATTGCGCGCGGAGATTGCGGATTGTTCCAGATCGGCCACGGCTCAGCTCCCCGGCGCCAGCGTGACGTCGGCGGCCATGCCCGCGCGGACGCGGTGCGACGTATCGTCAATGCGCACCTTCACTCCAAATACCTGGTGGACGCGTTCTTCCACCGTCTGCACGTTGCGCGGCAGAAACTCCGCCTGCTGGTTGATCTGCTCAATGGCGCCCTCGAAAATCTGGTTGGGAAAGGAGTCCACGCGAATCTGAGCTTTCTGGCCGAGGTGCACGCGGCCGATCTGTGTTTCTGGAATGTAAATGCGGACGTAGATTTGATCGCGCTCGAGTAGTGTGGCGATGGGCGTATTGGGAGAGATCAGATCGCCGGGCCGGACGTCGAGCACTTCGATGGAAGCCGCGGCGGGCGCCAAGACCTGGCGTTCGCGGAAGCGGGCTTCGTCGTAGGCAAGCGCGGCTTTGGCGGCGGAAATATCTTCCACTCGGTTCCCGTTCTCCAGTTTTTCGAGAGTAGCCTTCGTCTGGAGATAGCGGGCTTCTGCCGCAGCGATTTCCTCTGCGCGATAGCCGCGATGAAGCTGGTCGAGCTTTTGCTGGAAATTCGATTGCTGGGCAAGTGCCATTTTCCAATTGGCATCCGCCGTGTCGCGTTGCTGTTTTGAGACGAGATCTTTCTGAGCCAGCGCGTCGTACCTCTGTGCGTCGAGGCGGGCGCGGAGTTCGTCAGCGTTGGCGCGGTCCAGGTCGGCTTGCGCGGCCGCGATGTCTTCCTGGCGGTATCCGTTTTTGCGCTGATCGTATTCTGCTTTGGCCTGGGCAGCGGCGGCACGCGCCTCGGCAATTTCCTCGGGGCGGTAGCCTCGCTGGGCTTTTTCGGCGGCGGCGTGGGACTGCGCGAGTGATGCCGCAAGTTCCTTTTCGTCGAAAGTGATCAGCACCTGGCCGGCTTCGACGGGGTCGCCCTCGCGTACGAGAACCTTGTCAATGCGGCCTCCGATTTTGGAGCCGACACGAATGTTGCGGGCTTCCACGGTTCCGGAGCCGCGAAGCGAGGCGTCGCGGTGCAGCATGCCAGAGGAATAGACCCCCAGCCCGACAAGAGCGGCGAGGACAATAACGGGGATGAGGATTTTGCGATTCATAGATTCGATCTCCAACGGAAACTAAGGGACCGCTGAATCCGGAGATGGATTGCCGCGCGGCGCGAGCCCCGACCACAGCACCTCGAATGAGTCTTCCATCCTCGAAAGCAGGGTGGTGTCGGCGTGGAGCGTCCAGATGAGCAGCGTGCCGAAGATGGTTTGTCGGAAGACGTGCGCAATTACTTCCGGCGGCAGGTCATTGCGGATTTCGCCGCGGGTCTGTCCCAGGCGGATCATTTCGGTGTGAACGGCAATCACACGGTTTTGCAGATTCAGCATGGGTTCGCGAACCGAAGAATCCGTAAGAAAAGCCTGCAGAAGAATGCGGATGATGGCCGGATTGCGCATCGGTTCCTGGGTCATACGGGCGCCGAGCGAGCGCATGAATACCGGAACCGGCACGTTCGCCGCGCGCATTTCTTCGAATGCAGCTTTCAGTTTTGCCAGTTGCATTTCGCCGAAGGCGAGAAGGATGTGCTCTTTGCTCGGAAAATAATTGAAGAAAGTGCCCTTGCCGAGATCGGCGGCGTTGGTGATGTCTTCGACCGTAGTCTCGGCGAAGCCTTTGCGAGCAAAGAGTTCCATGGCGGCGCGGAAGAGTCGTTCGCGGCGCTCAAGCGACTGGCGTTCGCGGCGATTGGAGGGGAGAGTGGAGGAGGTTGCGTGCATAACATGACCTTCAGGCATAAATGACTATAGGTCATGTATTTCAGGAATGCAAGAAAAAAAGCTCCCCGGGTCGCCCCGAGGAGCCTGCAGCTAAAGCATAGGATACGTTTAAGTTAGCGCCTAGATTTCCTTACCCGATGCGAGATTCTTGGGCGATTTCTTGTTCAGATAGGAGATGAATTTCTGTGCGGAGGCCGGCACCGGCACCGCGCCCTTGAATACGACATCCTGCGGTGCAATGGATTTCTTGTAGAGCCTCTCGTTTGCTTTGTTGTCTGGCCGCACCGTGGAGCCAGCCAGCGAGATGCCGGCAAATAGCCCCCGGGCGCGCGAGTAGGAGAGAATCTCCGCTCGCAGGGTTACGTCGGTGGAGGCTTCGGCATTGCGGCCTTTTGGTCCGGCAGCCGCAGAGGCGTCGGCTCCCAGCTTTACCTTGGAGCTGAGCACGGAATTCGCTCCGCGTCCATTCATGATCAGCAGGACGAAGTCCGTGGCCTGGCCGCCGATCTGCAGACCGAAGCTACCGCCCTCCAGAGCCATCATGGTAGGGGCGCTCCATGGGCCGTTGAAATGTTCGCCGCTGCGGCAGGTCATTGCGCCACGGCCGTAGCTGGCGCCAAAAACGAAGGCCGCTTTGACGACAGAGGGGTAGACGATGATACAGAAGGACTTGTCGATCAGGTCCTGCGGGATGTCGTCGGGAATATCCATGATTTCCTGAATCACCACGCCGCAATTCTCAAGCCGTCCATTTTCCTTGCGGTCGTCGGCTAGCACGGGCGGGCAGAGAAACGAGGCCGCCAGCAAAAACGGAACTATCTTTTTCATTCGAATCCACCTTTTCTGAATCGTGCTTCCAAGCAGTGAATGAGCCCAAATAAAGAAACCTTGCGGGCGACGGAAGTTGCGGGGCATGGCTGGATTTGGCGATGCGCCCTGCTCTTGCTCCTCGCGATGCTGCGAGAGGAAGCGTCCACTGACTTTCGACTATACTTTCAGTCCATGGGGATTGCCAAGAGCGGAATTGCGCGAAGCTCGGTCTACGGGCTGTTCGGCCTGGCCTTGGCCACGTTCGCGGGGGCTCAGGAGACGGGTTCGCAGGAAAAAGTGAACCTGGCCGCGGCGCGGTTTGCCGGACGAGTGGAGAGTTTGCTGGGCGCGGCGCCGGTGGATAAAGGGGAATGGGGACTGCTGGTGGTGGACGCGGAGAGCGGCGCGACTCTCTACGAGAAGAATGCGAATGATTATTTTCTGCCGGCATCGAACATGAAGTTGCTGACGACGGCGCTGGCGCTGGACACGCTGGGGCCGGAATACAAGTTCCGCACGACGGTGGAGACAAACGGCACCCTGGCGCGCAACGGGAGATTGTCAGGGGATTTGATCCTGGTGGGGCGCGGCGACCCAAATTTATCCAACCGCAAGTTTCCCTTTGAGAACAAAGAAGAATTCGACGGGCCTCCGGAAAAGGTGCTGGCGGAGCTTGCGGATGCGATTGCGGCACGCGGGGTAAAAAGGATTACGGGAGATGTGGTCGGCGACGACAGTTATTTCCCGCGCGAGCGCTATCCGGACGGCTGGGAAATTGACGACATGGTCTGGGAGTATGGCGCGGCGATTTCCGCGATCGTGGTGGACGACAACACGGTGAAATTGACGTTGACGCCGGCGGAAAAAGCGGGCGGCAGAGTGGCGGCAGTGGTTGAGCCGGCAACGCGGGAATTCATCGTAAAGAACGAAGTGACCACGATTGGCGCGAAAGAAAAACCGGATTTGCGGCTGACGCGCGAGCCGGGCGGCGACACGGTGGCCGTGACCGGAGTGATGCCCGCCGGAAGTAGTCCTCGAAAGTTGGTGCTGGCAATTCAGGAACCGGCGTTGCATGCGGCGAATCTGCTGGCGCAATTGCTCCGGGATCGCGGAATCAAGATCGGCGGCAAAGTGCGGGCCGTGCATGAGCCGGATCCGGGCGAGGCGAAGCGGAAGGTTTTGGCCGAGCATCTTTCGATTCCGTTGAAGGATTCGGTGAAGCTGGTGAACAAGATCAGCCAGAACCTGCACACGGAAGTGCTGTTGCGGGTGGCAGCGCGGCAGCAGGGCCGCTGGGCTACGCCGGAGGATCTGCAGAAATTTCCAGAGGCGTTTTACGCGAAGGCGGGAATTCCGTTGGGCGACGTTGTTCAGACGGATGGGTCGGGACTATCGCGGCACGACCTTGTGACGCCGCGAGCGTTTGTCGCGCTGCTCGCGTACGCGAAGAAGCAGCCGTGGTTCCCGGAATTTCTGGATTCGCTTCCGATTGCGGGGGCGGACGGCACGCTGAACGAGCGAATGAAAGACCCGCCGCTTGCGGGGAAAATCCATGCCAAGACGGGTTCGGTGACGCATGTGAGAGCACTATCAGGATACGCGGAGACCCCGGGAGGCCGAAAACTGATTTTTTCACTCCTCAGCAACAATCAGGGCGCGAAGGGTCATGAAGTGCACTCCGCGATGGATGGGATTTGCCTGGCGATGGTGGAGGAGTTTGATGAGAAGAGTGAAGTAATGAAGCAATGAAGTAAAGAAGCAACGAAAAGGCGGAAGAAAGAGCGGGAGATGCGTGAGGAGAAAATTGTAACGGTGTTTGGAAGTTCCCGGCCGAAGGCGGGCGATGCGGAGTATGAAGAAGCCCGCGAGTTGGGGAAACTGCTGGCGCAGCGGGGGTTTGCCGTTTGCAGCGGGGGGTTTGGCGGAGTGATGGAAGGCGTTTCGCGCGGCGCGAAGGAAGGCGGCGGAAAAACCTACGGAGTGACCGCGGAGTTTTTCAAGCGCAAAGCGAATGCGTGGGTGGACACGGAAGTACGGATGGAGACGTGGGACGAGAGGCTGTTTGAACTGATCCGCTTGGCGGACGGCTTTGCAGTTTGCAAAGGCGGAACGGGAACGCTCGTCGAGCTTGCGGTGGTGTGGGAAATGTTGAACAAATCTGTCATCGCGGGGAAGCCGATTGTGGTGGTTGGTGATTTCTGGCAACCAATTCTGGACCGGGTGCGCGAGGTGGAGCAGGGGCCGCGGCCTTCCACGGAAAATTCCGTCTGGGGCGAGGCGAACGGGAACCTGGTCTACAGCGCCGCGACTTCAGCTGAGGCGGCGCGGTATCTGGCGGAGAGGTTGGGAGTTTAAGGGAAGGATTTAACACAGAGTTCACAGAGAGAAGAACACAGAGGACACGGAGAAGAATGTCGCGGTCGGCGCAGGAGGTGTTGGAGTTCGACAAGCTGCGGGAATTGCTGCGGCTGAGGACGACGTGTGCGCCGGGGCGGGGGGTGATTGATGAATTGGAAGTTAGCACGAACCGAGCGGCGCTCGAGAGTGCATTCGCGCTGATTCGCGAGGGGCGGGAGTGGCTGCGGCTTGGGCGAGACTTGGGATTCGGTGCTCTGGCCGATCCGGAACCCTGGATGGCCCGGCTGGAAGCGCCAGGCGTCGGGCTGGAAGCGAAAGAATTTCTGGATGCGGCGTCGCTGCTGGAGACCGCCGGGTGGCTGAAGCTGCAGTTCCGGGAGGACGCGGACAAGTTCCCTCTGCTCGCGGCGTGTTCGGCGTCGCTTGCTGATTTCCGCGATCTGCAGGCGGCGATCCGGCGATGCGTGCTGCCGAATGGAGAGATCAGCGACGATGCGTCGAGCGCGCTGCGGCGGATCCGCTCCAGCATCCAACAGACCCGCGACTCGATCCAGAAAACGCTGCGGCAGATTTTGCGGTCGCGGCAGGCGGAGAGCGGCGAAGACTACGTCACGCTGCGCAACGACCGGTTCGTGATTCCGGTTCGCTCGGAGCAGCGGCGGAATGTGCCGGGGGTGGTGCACGGCGCCAGCGGAACCGGGCAAACGGTGTTCGTGGAACCGTTTGAGACGGTGGAGACGAACAACCAACTTGTGCAACTGGCGGAAGATGAAGCGGCTGAGATTTTCCGCATATTGAAAGAGCTGACGGATCGCTTGCGCGCTATGAGCGGACCCTTGCAAGCTGCCGCAGAAACGATTGCGGAGCTCGATAGCGTGTTTGCACGGGCGCGTTTTGCCCGGGATTTCGATGCGTGTGTGCCGGAGTTCGCGGAGGCGGCGGAGTTGCGCCTCGACGCTGCGCGGCATCCGGTGCTGGAAGACAAATTGCGGAGAGAGAATCGGGCGATCGTGCCGATGACGCTGGCGCTGGGTGGCGAGGAACGGCTTCTGGTGATCAGCGGACCGAACACGGGCGGAAAAACCGTCGCGCTGAAGACGACGGGGATCGCCGCGCTTTCGGCGCAGGCGGGCATTCCGGTGGCGGCGCAGCGGGCGGTGCTGCCGCTGTTTGACCGCGTGCTGGTGGATATTGGCGACGAGCAATCGATCGCCGCGGATCTATCGACGTTTTCGGCGCACATGCTGAACCTGAAAGCGATGCTGGCGGAGGCGACGCCGAAGTCGCTGGTGCTGGTGGACGAAATGGGAACGGGCACGGCGCCGGAAGAGGGCGCGGCGCTGGCCGTGGCGCTGCTGGAAGAGTTTCGGAAAAAGAATTGCATCGTGCTGGCGACCACGCATCACGACCGGTTGAAGACCTACGCATCGAAGACGCCGGGGATTGTGAACGCGGCGGTGGAATTTGACGACGTGAATCTGCGGCCGACGTACCGGCTGATGGTGGGCGTGCCCGGCGGATCAAGCGGGATCGCGATCGCGCAGCGCCTTGGATTGGCGCCACAAATTATCGAGCAAGCGCGGTCATTGATGACTCCGGAAGCGCACGAAGCTGCGGACCTGATTGCGTATCTCCATCGCAGCCGCGACGAACTGGACCGCATGCAAAAGCAGATGGCGGAAGAGCGGCATGCGCTTGAGGCGGAGCGCCAGAAACTGCGCTCGGACTGGGTAGAGCGGCAGAAGCAGCGGATTGGTGAGCTGGAAAAGCAGTTTGCGGAAATGCAGAAGCGATTTGAGGAAAACGTGGGGTCTGTCGTGGCCGCGGTAAAAGACCGCGAACTGCGCGCGCAGGTGGAAAAGACATCGCGGCGGAAACTGCAGGACGCGCGCGGCGCGGCAAAGGAAGAGTTGAACGCGGCGGTGGTGCAGACAATTTCGGAATCGCAGCAGGATTTGGGGTTACGGCCAGAGACGCTTGATAAGGTCAGTGTGGAAAGTTTGCAGCCAGGCTCGAAGATCAGGCTGCGGGGATTCAGCAAGCCGGTGATCCTGCGCCGGGTGGAAGGCTCGACGGCGGAGATTGAAGCCGGGCCGCTTCGAATGAAAGTGTCGGTGGAAGAAATAACCGGGGTAGAGGGAGAGGTCAAAGGGAAGGCTACAGTTCAGCCTTCAAAACGCGAAAATATTACCATCAGCGCTCAGTCGAGCGAAGGCGGCGCGACCGGCGAGATCAATGTAATCGGGTTGACGGTGGAGCAGGCCAGCGAGAAGGTGGACAAGTTTCTGGACGAAGCGGCCTTGGCGAACGTGGTTCGCGTGCGCATCATCCACGGCCATGGCACCGGCGCCCTGCGCAAGGGGCTTTGTGAGTTTTTGAAGATGCACCCGCTAGTTGAGAATGCAGAATTTGAGAGAGAAGAGCATGGAGGAAAGGCCATCACAGTCGTCGACTTGAAGAGCTAGGATTCCTTTCAGTCCTCCATGGCGCTTCGCGGAATGATTTTGCGAAAGGGTTGAGGCTGTAAAAGCGGCAGCCGGGCTGCCGCACTCCAAAGGGGGAGAGTGGCGGAAGCGGGATCATTTGCGGATCGGGTGAAGAATCAGGCGGACATCGTTCGCGTGATCGGCGAATACGTGCGCCTGAAGAAGAGCGGACAGAATTTCACAGGATTGTGCCCGTTTCATGGGGAGAGGACGCCGTCCTTCGCGGTACATCCGGTGAAACAGATCTTTCATTGCTTCGGCTGCGGAAAGGGCGGAGACGTTTTCAGTTTTGTTATGGAGATGGAGAAGTGCCCGTTCCCGGAAGCGGTGAAGGTTGTCGCGGAGAAATGTGGCATTCCCGTGCCGCGGCCAAAAGAGCGGACGCCGGAGGAGCGCAAAGAAAACCAGCAGCGCGCGGCGCTGATTGAAATCCACCGCGAGGCGCAGACATTTTTCGTGCGGCAGCTGGAATCGACGGCGGAGGGCCGGGCGGCGCGGGCATACCTGGAAGACCGCGGCCTTAACAGTGAAACGATTGCTAGCTTCGGAATTGGATATGCTCCGAGCGGCGGCGACGCGCTGCTTCGGCAGTTGAAGCCGAAGTACGCGGAGAAGTTACTGGTGGAGTCGGGCGTGATTTCGCGCGACCAGTCGGGGGCGCGCTTGTTCGATCGCTTTCGCAGGCGTATTACGTTTCCGATTGCCAACGAGTCCGGAAAAATCGTGGCATTCGGCTGCCGCGCGCTGGGCGACGATTTGCCGAAGTATCTGAATTCGCCGGAGACGCCCATCTATTCGAAAAGCAACGTCCTCTATCACATGGATCGCGCGAAAGAGCCGATCCGCCGCCAGGATTTCGCGATCCTGGTAGAAGGCTACATGGACGCCATCGCCGTGGCCCGCGCGGGGATCGGCAACGTGGTGGCAAGTTGCGGTACGAGTCTTGCCGAGCCGCAAATCAAATTGCTGGGGCGGTTCACGAAGCGCGTAATTGTGAATTATGACCCGGACGTGGCGGGCCAAACCGCGACGGAACGTTCGCTAACCCTGTTGCTGGAGCACGATTTCGAGGTGCGCGTGCTGGCATTGCCGCCGGTTGGGGAAAAGAAAGCCGATCCGGACCTTTTTATTCGTGAAAAGGGAGCAGAGGCGTACATCAAGCTGCTGAAGGAAGCGCCGCCGTATGTGGATTACCTGATCGCGCGGGCGCGGCAGATGGATTTGTCTACGGGTGAAGGGAAGCAGCGCGCGCTTAATTTCCTGATGCCGTATGTGCAGAGGATTCCGAACCGGTTGCTGCGCTCCGAATGGGCGACAAGGATTGCCCAGCAGTTGCGGATTGACGAGCCGGTGTTGCGCGCGGCGCTGAACAAATCGGCGACCGAGCGACGCGGCGAAGTGAAAGTGTCGCCACAACTGGTCGGGAAACCCGCGAAACAGATTGAACGGCGGCTGATTCGCATGTTGGCCGAAGCGGAAGGATTCAAGCGCGAACTGGCGCAACGTCTGCAACACGGACGGCTCTACGAAGGATTGGAGACGGAGAAGGTGTTCGCCGCGCTGATTGTCGCCAGCCTTTCCGATGAACCGATACCGGCGACAGAGATTGGCGCGCAACTGGAGGAGCGAGAGCGACGCCTGTTCTTTGAAATATTGTTTGAAGACGCTCAGGAGCCCACGTGGGAAGAGGCGGAGAGTTGCCTGGATGCGCTGCGGCGGCGGCAGATCGAGCAGGAATTGGCGAAGGTGCAGAAAACGATTGAGGCGAATCCCAGCGGAGCGGGGTTGCGCGAATTGCTCGAACGGAAGCAGGAGTTGATGAAACAGCTCACCGCCGCGGGCCAGCCGGGGTAAGTGAATCAGATTCATCTTTCGCAGCATCTCTACGTTGAGGTCCTTCAGAGCGCAAACACCGCGCTCTTCAGGATGACAATAATTTCTTAATTGCGAATGCCATCCTAACTCTGGTCCAGGGAGAGACAGAAAAAATCCGATGAAATTGAAATTGCCGGAAGGGGAGTTTGGGGCTTATTTGTTTGATTGCGATGGGACGATTGTGGATTCGATGCCGTTGCACTACCTGGCGTGGAAGAAGGCGCTGGGCGAGTGGAATTGCGAATTTTCGGAGCAGCAGTTTTACGCCTGGGGCGGGATGCCGGTGGCCGAGGTGATCTCCACACTCAATCGGGAACGCGGATTGCAAATGCCCGTGAACGAATTGGAGCAACGGAAAGAAGGCCTGTATTTCGAACTGCTGCCGCAACTGAAAGCGGTTCCGGAGGTGCTGGAGCATATCGAAGCGCAACACGGAAAAATACCGTTCGCAGTGGTGTCCGGCAGCAGGCGAGACTCCGTCACTGCCTCGCTAAACGTGCTGCATCTTTTGGATCGCTTCGATACGCTGGTTTGCGCCGGGGAGTACACGAAGAGCAAGCCGGACCCCGAAGCGTTTTTGCGCGCGGCCGCAAATCTTGGAGTTGCTCCGCAATCGTGCTTGGTGTTTGAAGATACGGAGATGGGGATTCAGGCGGCGAAAGCTGGCGGGATGGCCTGGGTGAAGGTGCCACCACCTTGGGAGAGAACGGCGAGTTCCGTGAAAACGCACGAGGCATGATGGGTGACAGTAAAGACTTGCGTTCATGAAACATTCTCAAACCCGGGTTGTGCGGTTGATCGCGGTCTTCAAGTTGCTGAAAGGCGCCTTGCTGATCGCGTTGGGCGTGGCCGCGCTGAAATTACTTCACAAGGATATTGCGGGCCTGGTCGAGCATTGGGTCGCAGTCTTCGGCTTCGACCAGAACAGCCGTTTTGTAGGCCGCGCGCTGGCGACCGCAGCCGCTCTTACGCCGAATCGAGTGCGTGACCTGATCATCGGCAGCTTTCTTTACGGCGGGTTGTTCGAGACGGAGGGAGTCGGACTGTGGCTGCTGAAGATGTGGGCGATGTGGTTCACGGTTGTCATCACCGGTTCTTTCCTCCCGCTGGAGGTCTATGAGCTGGTGCGCCATCCAAGTGCGGGGAAGGTCGGAATCCTGGCGATCAATCTCGGCTTCGCGGTCTATCTGGTTCGTCGAATCCGCGATGAGCGGCTTGGTTGAAGCAGGGGACTTTTCAGGCCGCTGCCAAAGGTTCGGCTGTGGAAGGTTCGGGTCCCGGAACGGCAAAAGCGCCGCAAGGCGCAGCTAAATCCTTTGTCTGGAATGGAATTGAGGAGCCATTGCGCCCCCAAGTCTTCCACTTCTTTTCAGGGTTTTCCACAAACTAAAACATTGACCGGAAGGGACTTAAGCGTGTAGCGTAGAAGGGTTGCGCGGATAACGGATTGGTCTGTTCCGGCATCTATATTTATGTCTATAGTGCTCGGAATCGTTCGGCAACGGCACGGCAGGCGGGCTAGCGTGCAGCAGCACAAAAGACACGGCACGGCGCATCGGGCTTCACCGAAAAATTTGAGAGTCTTCCGGGGGATTCGCTCCCTCCCTTCGCCCATTGCGGGCTTTCTCTCTGCATTTCGTGTGGACAGTGCGCGGAACTACGGCAGTGAAGTTCGCGCGAAAATCGAGAGACGTACTCAGGAATTGGGAGGAGTGCAGTGGCAGCAACGGGCTTAGAGGAAAAATATGATGCGGTACGCCAGCTTATTGCCGTCGGCAAAGAGCGCGGGTACCTGCTGTACGACGAAGTAAACGATTCTCTTCCTGCGGAAGTGCATTCTTCGGAAGAGATCGACGACCTGCTCACCACATTCGAACGCAACGGCATCGAGATTTATGAAGATGCGGCGTCGGCGAAAGCGGCGCGCGCGGTCGAGGTCTCTTCGGACCACGGCGACCGCGATGCGGTGGCCAAAGACGACGGTCATGAGGCCGAGGGCAGCGACCTGGATCTGACCCCGGGTTCGCTGGAAAAAACCAACGATCCCGTGCGCATGTACTTGCGCGAGATGGGCACCGTGCCTTTGCTGACGCGCGAAGGCGAAGTGACCATTGCCAAGCGCATCGAGCGCGGCCAACTGGTGGTGATGAAGGCGATCACCCGTTCGCCCATCGTGATCAAGGAATTGATCGCCGTCGGCGACGATTTGCGCAAGGGCGCGCGGTCGATCAAGGAAATCGTCCAGTTCGACGATGAAGAGCTGACCGAAGAGAAAATCGCCAACAAAACCAAGCAGACGCTGAAATATATCGAGAAGATCGCGAAACTTTACGACCTGGCGCTGAAGCAGGCCGTGAAACTCGACAAAACGGCCAAGGCGAAAAAGAAACAGTACATCCGCGCGAAATGGGAAGTGGCGCGGACGCGCATCGGCATTTCGCTGGAGATTCGCGGAATCGACTTCAACCCGTTCGAGAAGAAACGGCTGATTGACAAGATGCGCGGCACGGTCGAGCGTTTGCAGTCGCTGGAACGCGAAGCCGGGCGGCTGGAGCGGCGCGCGGATGTCTCCAAGGGCGACAACGCGGCGGAAGCGCGGCGCGAATTGCGCACGCGGCGTTCGGAGCTGAAGGACATCGAAGAGGCCAGCGAAGTCGGGCTGACCGAACTGAAGCGCACGCTGACGATCATTCATCGCGGCGAAGCGGAAGCGGAGCAGGCCAAAAAGGAATTGATCGAAGCCAACCTTCGACTGGTCGTTTCGATCGCGAAAAAATACACCAACCGCGGCTTGCAGTTCCTGGATTTGATCCAGGAAGGCAATATCGGGCTGATGAAAGCCGTGGACAAATTCGAATGGCGCCGCGGTTACAAGTTTTCGACCTATGCGACATGGTGGATTCGCCAGGCCATCACCCGCGCGATTGCCGACCAGGCGCGCACCATCCGCATTCCGGTGCACATGATCGAGACGATCAACAAACTGGTGCGCACCAGCCGCCAGTTGGTGCAAGAGCTTGGACGCGAGCCGACCAGCGAAGAGATTGCCAAGCGCATGGACATCCCCGTGTCCAAGGTGCGCAAGATCCTGAAGATCGCGCAAGAGCCGATTTCCCTGGAAACGCCGATCGGAGAAGAGGAAGATTCGCATCTCGGCGACTTCATCGAAGACAAGGCCGTGGTTTCGCCGTCCGATGCGGTGATCAACCTGAACCTGAAGGAACAGACTTCTTCGGTGCTGAAGACGCTGACGCCGCGCGAAGAAAAAGTCATCAAGATGCGGTTTGGCCTGGATGATGGCAGCGAGCACACGCTCGAGGAAGTCGGACAGTCGTTTGCGGTGACCCGCGAACGCATCCGGCAGATCGAAGCGAAGGCGCTGCGCAAGCTGCGGCATCCGTCGCGTTCGCGCAAGTTGCGCGCGTTCCTGGAAGGCCCCTCGCGCGATTACCTATAGAAAAAGTTGAAAGTTTTCAGTTTTAAGTTCCAAGTGATCAGACCTCAAAACGCCCGGCGATTGCCGGGCGTTTTTTGGTTTAGCGACACCATCTCGGAACTGATCAGCTTGGCATTTTTCGAAAATGGCGGAAGAAATTGAAGAGCGTTCCGAATAAGCCGGCCAGGAACACGCCCAGCACTGCGAGCATGGCTGCCGAATTAAACCGGTGATCGGCTGCGAGATTCGCCCGCAACGCGAGGAAAGTTCCAGAAATCAAAACGAAGAGAATGCCGCAGGCGAACCAGGCCATCATGGCGGAGATGTAGCGCATCGTTTGTTCTCGTCGCTCAGGTGCGAGCCAGTAATCGCGATGCGGAAGATTGATGCGGGCGTTGGCTTTCGCCGCGATCTGCCGCGGCGCCAGAAAACCTACGATCGCCGACGTGGAACTCACCAGAAACATCAGCCCGAAAAATGCGTCGCGGGATTGCCAGCCATTCGCGCTGCCATCCGCCGCAAAATGCGAAGCCATGCGCTGCGGCATTTGCGGATAGTAATAAGCCATCATCAGCAGGCACGCCAGAAACAGAAACGCGTACAGAAACCGGGGAAGCCGCGGATCATCCACTGGACACCTCTGGCGATCGAGTTGATTTCAGGGTAAGTCCGCGCTCCAGGCGCCGCAACGGGAATGCCTGCGAATGTGTCGAGGAAGTCCTTGCGTTTCCCGGGGGAATCCGCGAAATTGGAATTTCCCAGCGAAAGCGAATTTAATCAGAGCTGCATGGACACTCGATGAATAAATCCCAAAAAATTATCGGCACCGTCATTCTTGTATTGCTGGGCGTCACCTTTTATGGATTTTGGATCTCCCGGGAATCCGAAAGCGCAAAGGCGGCGAGGGCGGCAAGAAAATCCGCCGGTTCCAAAAAGAGCTTGGTGGACCAGAGTCCGCTTAAAATGGCGCAGCAGGTGGCGCAGCTTGCCGCAAGCAGAAGCGAACAGACCTTTGCGCAGGAAGCCCTGCGGCTCGCCGATTATGAAGTGGACTTGACCTTCGATGCCGCGCTGCGCGACGCCTTGTTGCACCCTCCTCCTCTGAGCCCCGAAGCCAGGGAAATCCAAAACCGCGTGAAAAATGCCGAAAAACTGCTGAAAGCGGACCAGGAAAAGGCCAAACAGCTTGCCGAAGATCTGGTGAAGGCTCCCGAAAGCAAGCAGGAAGCGATCGAAGTGCGTTTGATTCAGGCCCAGGCGGACATGGAGCTCGACCAGGATGAGCTCGATGACGCGAATGTGGATTTTGCCCGAGCCGGCGGCGATCTGGCCGATCGAATTCAGGCGTTGAGGAAGGAACACGAGGACAGCGCTCACAGTGCCGCGTCAATCCCCACCGGGAATGCGCCCCCCGTGCAGTTCGGGTTGATTCACCAGGTGGCGCGATGGCTTGCCCTCCGTTCAGAAAAACAACAAATCCAGAGCGCGAAAGACATTTCGGATGCCGCGGTGGTCACTCTCACGGAGCAACGCAAGACCCTTGATGCGGCGCTTGAAGCGGAGAAGCAAAAGTTTCCGGAATTGGCGCAGCACTCCAAGAAACGCAAGGAGGCCGCCGACGGAAACCCCCTGCCCGCCACAAATCGCACCCCGGAAGAGGCGTCCGCGCTCCTGCAAAAAACGGAGCAGATTTCCAGCGATCAGAAAATCATTGCCAGCCTTGGCAAACGCTTGGAAACCCACAGGGAGCTTTCCACTCTCTACGGGCAGTGGCTGCAACTGCTCACGGACAGGCAATGGGCGGTGTTCCATCGCGCCATCATCGGAGTCTTTGTGATATTGGGCATCGCGCTGGTGGCCCTGTTTTTCGGCACCTGGATGAATTCGCTGGTCAACCGGCTTTCGATGGACCGCCGGCAGATCCAGTCGCTGCATACGGTCACACGAGTTGCGATGCAGTTCCTGGCGCTGGTTTTCATGCTCCTGGTGATTTTCGGGCCGCCGGGGCAGTTGGGAACGTTTTTGGGATTGGCCACCGCCGGGCTGACGGTGGCGTTCAAGGATTTCATCGTTGGGTTTCTCGGCTGGTTCGTGCTGATGGGCAAAAACGGCATTCGAATGGGCGATTGGGTGGAGATCAACGGGGTGACCGGCGAAGTGGTGGAGATCGGGCCGTTTCACACGGTGCTGCTAGAAACGGGGAACTGGACTGACTCCGGGCATCCCACGGGGCGGCGCGTCACCTTCACCAACAGCTTTGCCATCGAAGGACACTACTTTAATTTTTCGACCACCGGGCAGTGGTTGTGGGACGAGCTTACCGTGGTGCTGCCCAGCGGCAAGGATCCGTACCCGATCGTCGAGGCCATCCGTAAGAAAATTGAAGAAGAAACCCGCGAGAGCGGCCAGCAGGCGGAGCAGGAATGGCGGCGCGCGGCGGGTTCGCGCGACATGAGCGGATTCTCCGCGGTGCCGGCCATCAGCGTAAAACCCGTGCTCGGCGGCGTGGAGGTGGCGGTGCGCTACATCGCGCGGGCCGGCGAGCGGTTTATTTTGCGTTCGAAATTGAACCGCGCGGCGGTGCAGCTCCTGGGCGGAAAAGAGGAGAGTTGGCCGGCGCAGGAATAGCACGGCGAGTTATTCGGATGCGCCCTGGCGGCGGACTTCCTCGCTGGTCAATCCGTATAACGGCGGGGTAGATACGCCGAGCATCGAGAGATACAGGTAGATCTGCCCGCGGTGGTGGATCTCATGTTCCACCATCAACCGCAGCCACTTCCATTTGGTGATTTGGGCATTTCCCGGCGTCGTGCACTTAGTCTGCAAGTCGTTATCGGTTAGGCTGGCGAAAATTTCCAGCGATTCCTTGTGTAACCGCTCCATGAACGCCAGGATGTTTTCATAGCCGTCGGCCAATTCCTTGCCGTGGCTTTTGTACTGGCTGGGCTTTCCCTGCAGATTTTCTCCCCACATAAAGCGTTCGGAGACGGCGATGTGCCGCAGCAGATCGCCGAGCGTGAATTTGCCCGGAGCGTAGGTCCAGTCCAGCTTGTCGGGCGGGATGCAGCGAGCCACGCGCATGGTGCGTTCGCGGACGTTTCCGAAATAGTGGAGAAACGGCTTGATGGTTTGGATTTCCATAGGGCCTCGCGCTCGCTGTTGTTTTCACAAGGACGTAGGGAAAGTTTAGTCCTGATTTCTTGCAAGGAACAATTCTCACCGTCACTAAAACTTGAACAAGGTTGTCATCCTGAAGGGCGCGACGTTTGCGCCCTGAAGGACCTCAACTTACAGTTTGCGCAAGCTCTCGCGGTTGAGATCCTTCGGCTATCCTCGTCGGATAGCCTCAGGATGACACGCCGAGAATGAATGGCTGTCAGCGCAGAAGTGCGCGGGCGCGCGAGGCGGAGAGCGTGGCGCCGGCATACATCACGGCAAGAAGAAAAAAGCCCGTAGCGATGCTGAATTTCTGTGCCAGCCACCCGAGCGAAAAGCTCATCGCAAGCTGCAGGATCGTGGCGATAATCGCAAAGGCCGATTGCGTGCGCCCCATGAAATGGCGCGGCACGATGGACATCAGCGAAGACTGCGCCACGATGCCGCCGAGCGCGCGGAAAAATCCGAAGCACCCCTGCAGAATCGCCGCGCCCAGCAGGACCGTAACGAACGGCACGGCCACGTGGCCCAGCGCCAGCCCGGCCATCACCGCGACGTAGAGCGGCAAGCGCACCTTTTGCGGCAACTGGCTGGTGATCAAGCCCCCGGCAATCGCGCCAATGGCCCAACCCGCTTCGATGAACCCGAATCCTCGCGCGCCGGAGTGCAGCACATCATTTGCCAGCGCCACCACCACCACGTTGCCGCTGACGACGCTGGCCATCAGGATCGCGTGCGTTACGCCCAGCGCCAACACCACAGGCTGGCTGCGCAAGTAACCGATTCCTTCTTTCAGATCCGCCGCGTAAATCGCCAGCGAAGCTCCAGCTTCCGCGATTTCAGGATTTTCACCGCTCAGCATCGCCTGTGACGCCTTGTCCGTGGCTTCAGAATATTCGCGCGGATAGTGCCGGTGATCGCGCGGCGAAACGTAGCCGCTGCGCAGCCGGTACAGACAATAGGCGGAGACGAAATAGGTGAGCCCGTCGATCAATAGAATTCCGGCGATGCCCATGTTGTCGTAGAAAAACCCGACAAACGTGCCGGCAAGCAGCATGCCGCTCTGCACGCCGACCAGCACGGACGCATTGGCGCCGGTGAACTGGCTGGGCGGCACGACCTCCTGCACCAGCGCATTTACGTTGGACCAGTAGACGGCGGAGCCGGTGCCAGTGAGCAGCGTCATGAAATAGAGGTGCCAGATGTGCAGGTGGCCGCGCCAGGCGATGTAAGCGATCGCCAGCACCGCAAGCCCGCGTGAAAGATCGAGCAGCACTCCGAGGTATCGGCGGTCGAGGCGGTCAATCAGCACTCCGCCGAGAAAGGGCACGACCAGTCCGGGGAGCGTGACGACGATCACTTGCCAGCTCACCGCGACTGTCGAATGCGTCGCCGACATGATGTACCAGCTGACGCCGATGAAGTTCATCCCGCTGCCGAACAGCGAAACGAACATCGCCACGAAAAAATAGCGGAACCCGCGCTGCTGCCAGAGCAGCGACCAGTCAACCCGGTGTGTAACCGCAGTAGCCATCGAGCCTTTCAGTTTACTATCGAACGGAATCCCGGCCGGCCGGAACACTGCTGGTCTTACATATTTGTTACATGTCCGAACCTCACCTGAATCGCTGAGTCTCAACTAACTGTTTCAGGGCGCGATGTTCGCGGATGGGACCAGCGGGTTGCAGAGGGGTGGGGGATAAATCAGCAAGCTGATGGTCCGCGTTGCGGAGATTCCGCGCGTCAACCAGATGTGATATTTTCCCTGCGGGTCTCGCGTAGCAATCTCAGCAGCAATTTGTGACATCTCTGTGGTGGAGGAGTCCTCGATGGCTAGTGTTCCCTCTCCTTTGGCGGAGCCGCAGGCCGCAATCTCCCCGATTGGCCGTATCATCGGCGTGTTTTTTTCACCCAAGACAACGTTTGAAGATATCGTCCGCAAACCAAATTGGCTCATTCCCATGGCCCTGATTCTCCTGATGAGTCTTGCCGCTATCATCTCGCTGAACAGCCACTTCAACTGGCGCGACTATGTCTCCCAGCAGATAGAGAAAAGTCCGAGAGCCGCGCAACTTTCCGCGGCAGATAAAGAGCGGCAGGTGGAGATCAGCGCGAAGTATTCGCCGGGATTCGCCTATGTGTTCGGACTGCTGATTCCCGTTTGCGGCATTCTGGTGATCGCGCTGGTTTTGTGGGGTGCATTCAACGTCATGGCCGGCGCGTTGACGGGCTACAAGACCGCGCTCTCGATCGTCGCGCACGCGATTGTCCCTGCTTCGGTAATCAGCACGGTGCTGTTTATCACGGTGCTGTTCCTCAAGCCGGTGGGAATGTTCGACCTGGACAATCCCATCGCCACCAACGTGGCCGCGCTGCTGTCGGACGACGCCTCGAAATGGTTGATAGCTCTGGGCAAGAATCTTGACCTGCTGGAATTTTGGAAGCTGGTCCTTCTTTCGATCGGTTTTGCCGCAGTCTCTCCCAAGAAACTCCAGGGGGGCAAAGCTTTCAGCATTGTTTTCGGAATTTTCTTCGTCTATCTCGTGCTCCGCGTGGGAATCGCGTTCGCCTTCTCCTGATACACTGGAAAGGTGAATTTTTCGTTCGAGGTTTTACAAAACGATCCTACCGGGGCGCGCCGCGGTCAACTGAAGACGCCACATGGAGTGATTGAAACGCCGGTGTTCATGCCGGTGGGGACGGCCGCGACGGTCAAAGGCCTCACCCAGGAAACGCTGGAAACGCTCGGCGCCAGGATCATCCTCGCGAACACCTATCATTTGTATTTGCGGCCCGGACATGCGCTGATCCGCAAACTCGGCGGGCTGCACAAGTTCATGTCGTGGAACGGCGCGATTCTCACCGATTCCGGCGGCTACCAGGTCTTCAGCCTGTCTGAATTGCGGAAAATCACGGATGAAGGCGTGCGCTTCCGCTCGCACCTCGACGGTTCGGAGCACCTGCTCACTCCCGAAAAAGCCGCGGAAATTCAGCTCGCGATTGGCTCCGACATCGCTATGGTTCTCGATGAATGTATCGAGACGCCGGCGCCGCGAAACATCGCCGAGGCGGCACTGAAGCGCACGACGGACTGGGCGAAGCGCGCGCGTGAATATTTTCTACTTCAAGAGAAGCAAAACGGAGAACCCGCGCAGTGGCAGTTCGGCATCGTTCAGGGTGCCACGTTTCCGGACTTGCGCCGCGAAAGCGCCCGGCAACTTCTCGACCTCGATTTCCCGGGCTATGCCGTCGGCGGCCTCGCCGTCGGTGAACCTCACGAAACCACCTGCGAGATGACCGCGGAAGTGACCGCGCTGCTCCCGCAAGACCTTCCACGTTACCTCATGGGCGTCGGCCGTCCCGAACAGATCGCCGATTATGTCGGGCGCGGTATTGACATGATGGATTGCGTGCTGCCCACGCGCGCGGCGCGTCACGCCTGCCTTTACACCAGCGAAGGCCGGGTGCTGATCAAGAACGCGCGTTACATCGAAGACCGGCGCCCGATCGATCCGCGCTGCGCCTGTGCGGTCTGCAAACGCTACACGCGCGCGTATCTTCGGCATCTCTTCGCCGCCGGAGAAATCACCGCGGCCATCCTTGCCACCCACCACAATGTCCACTTTTACCTTGACATAATGCGGCAAATCCGAGAGGCTATCAGTTTTGGACAACTTGCAAATTTCGCATCAGAGTTGCGCGCGCGTTATCTGGCGGGCCCAGCCTGAAGCGAACCGCCCGGGACGCGCGTAAGGCGTCCGAAGGCGCGGGCAACCCGCACAGGTCGAGTCTCAGCAGGAGAATCGAGCGGGAAGGGAAGCGGGAATTCACCCGCTGGAGAATGATATTCTCTCCTTCCGGTTTGCCCTGCGGGCTGCAAGTTCAGTAGGTGAGTTCGTTCTCCAGCGGCTTGGCGGTAGCGCCGGCATCTTGCCGGCCGGCAGGCTTGCCACCAGGATGGCGGCGCTACGGTGACGCATTCCTAGCGGAAAAATTCGGAAAGGCATGGAACAATTCGGAACATGAATCTGGCAGCACTGATTTTTTGGCAAGCCGGCGGCGCCGCGGGGCTCGGCGGTTTTCTGATTCCCCTCGGCCTGATGTTCGGGATCATGTATTTCCTGGTGATTCTGCCTCAGCAGCGGCAGCGCAAGAAAGTGCAGGAGATGCTGGCGGCGGTGAAAAACGGCGATAAGGTCATCACCAACGCGGGCATCTACGGCACCATCAACGGCATGGACGGCGACACCGTGATTCTGAAGATCGCCGATAATGTAAAAATCCGCATCGCGCGGGCAGCGATTGCTCAGGTGGAGGCATCCGACGATGCGAAATAACTCCATGAGCCGCATGACTTCGCGCTTGATCTCTTAACCATGAACCCTAATCTGAAGTGGAAAGCTCTATTCATCTTCGCGGTCATTCTGTTGTGCATCTATTCGGTGATCGGCTATCCGAATTTCCCCACGTCGCTCACCGCGCTCAAGACCAACTTCGAGCACCAGATCAAGCTCGGTCTGGATCTGCAGGGCGGCACGCACCTGATCCTTCAGGTACAGGTGCAGGAAGCCATCGCGCAGGAGACCGACCAGACGGTCGATCGCCTGACGACGGAACTTCGCTCCAAGAATATCCGCTACGATGAAGTGCGCCGCGCCGACGATACGCACATCCTCGTTCGCAATATTGCCTCCGACCAGCTTTCGCAGTTCCGCGACATAATCCACCAGCCGCAGTACGAAACCCTCTGGGACCTGGGAACCGCGCCGGGCGAAGTGAATGGCTTTCTCCTCACGTTGCGTCCCGGCGCTATTGCCGCGACGCAAGAAACCACGATGAACCAGTCGCTCGAAACCATCGAGCGGCGCATCAACGCCCTGGGCCTGACGGAGCCCACGATTCAATTGCACGGCCGCAAGGACAACGAAATTCTGGTTCAACTGCCCGGCGAAGGCGACCCTGAGCGCGCCAAGAGCGTGATTCAAGCCGGCGGACAATTGGAATTAATGTTGTTGGTGGATCCCACGCCATACCCTTCCCAATCCGAAGGGCTGGCGCGGCATGGCGGCGTACTGCCTCCCGGAACAGAACTCCTGAAGGAGCGCCCGGAATCGCACATTCGCCAGAATCCCAACGACACCAGCGAGAATTGGTATCTGGTGCAGCGTCCACCGGCAGTGACCGGCCGCGACCTGCGCAGCGCCACGGAAAACCGCAACGGGGATATGCCGGGACAATGGCAGATTAACTTCGTGCTTTCGAACGAAGCCGCAAAGCGCTTCGGTCCGTTCACCGAGCAGAATCGCGGCCGGCAAATGGCTATCGTCCTCGAGCATCAAGTCTACTCCGCACCCACGATTCAGAGCCGCATTGAGGACCAGGGCCGCATTGACGGCAATTTCAGCCAGGAGCAGGCGCACGATCTCGCGCTAGTGCTCCGCGCCGGCGCATTGCCTGCCTCGATCAAGTATCTCGAAGAGCGCACCGTCGGCCCATCGCTTGGAGCCGACTCTATCCGCCACGGCGTGCAAGCCTCCATCCTCAGCTTGATCGTGGTCATGATTTTCATGGTGTTCTACTACCGCTCGTCGGGTACGAACGCGGTGCTCGCCTTGATCATCAACCTCGTTATTCTTTTGGCCGCACTGGCCATGTTTGGCGCGGTGTTGACCCTGCCAGGCATCGCGGGCGTGATTCTGACCATCGGTATGGGTGTGGACTCGAACGTTCTGGTCTTCGAACGCATCCGCGAAGAGTTGCGTAACGGCAAATCCTCGGCGGCAGCGGTTGATGCGGGATTCTCCAAGGCGTTTGTCACCATCATTGACACGCACGTAACCACGGTGGTCTCGGCCTTTTTCCTGTTTATCTTCGGAACCGGCCCGATCAAGGGTTTTGCCATCACCCTGACGATCGGCTTGATCGCCAATGTCTTTACCGCGATCTACGTTTCCCGGACGATTTTCCAATACCACTTGGCCAAGATGGATCGCCAGGCAGAACTGAGTATCTAGTGGCTGGGACTTACTGAGGCATCGCCGCCGTACGGTTTGTCATTCTGAGGGCATCCGACGAGGATGCCCGAAGAATCTCAACGTGAAATTCGGGCGCGCACGTTACGTTGAGATCCTTCGGCCCAAGAACCAGGCCTCAGGATGACAATGGTGACCTTGGTTAAAAGAATCAGGGTACAGCCCCAAGGTTCCGGTACTACCCCATCTTTTGGGGAGTGGGAACAAACAGTTGGATAGCGGAGTCTAAAGAAGGGAAGCGCAAAAGGCATGATCGAGCTCTTTAAACAGCCCAATCTCGACTGGATGGGTAAGGCCAAGTATTTCTTCGCCTTGAGCGGTGTTTTGCTGATCGTTGGCTGGGGCTCCATTTTGTTCCGGGGCGGCATGAAGTACGGCATCGATTTCCGGGGTGGCACCGACGTGGACGTACGTTTCGCCAAAGCGCCCGACGTTGAGCAACTGCGGAACGGCCTGCGAGCCCAAGGTCTGGGCAACAGCGAGATTCAAAGCATCAGCGATATTGCCAACCCGAATTCCAATGAAGTGCTGATCTTTGTGGCCCAGGTTGGAGAAGGCGATCAGGCGCTTGACGAAGCCAAGGCCAAGGTGCTCAGCGCTCTGAATGCCACGTTTGGTGTCTCCGGATCGGGCAAGCAGGATTTCAATGCTGCCACACCGACTTCCCTGGCGAAGTTTTTGGTGGAGAAAGATCCACTCTCTCTTTCCGTGGCAGCTGGCGACAGATATCAGCAATTGGCGAGAGCGATTCTTGCCTACCGCGACAAAGATATGAACGGCGTCCTCACAAACATCGACGACCTCTCCAAAGTGAGCGGCATCACTCCGGCCGTGGTCGCCTCACTCAAAGACGGCTTTTCTCCCGCGCCGTTCGCCATTCGCAACGCTGAAATCGTCAGCGCCAAGGTGGGTGGCGAGTTACGCAATCAGGCCATCCGAGTTACCCTCTATGCTTTGGCAGGCATGCTGGTATATATTGCCTTCCGGTTCGAGTGGGTCTATGGAGCCGCCGCGGTTCTGGCGGTATTCCATGACGTCCTGATTACTCTGGGTCTGTTCAAGATTTTTGGGTTTGAAATTTCGCTGACGGTCATCGCAGCGTTGCTGACCCTGGTCGGTTATTCGATGAACGATACGATCGTCATCTTTGACCGCATCCGGGAAAACAGCCGCCTGCTGCGCAAGGAGCCGTTCGCGGACATTGTCAACACGTCGATCAACCAGACATTGTCGCGAACCATCCTGACCAGCGGGTTAACTTTTCTCACCGTGCTCGTCCTGTTCCTGATGGGCGGCCAGGTGCTTCGGGCGTTCGCCTTTGCCCTGGTGGTGGGAATCGTGGTAGGAACGTACTCCAGTTTTGGTATTGCCGCTCCGCTCGTCGTCGCCTGGAACAACTGGCGTGGGCAGGGTGGAGTCGTAAACACCGGAACCGCAGCCGGCAACAGACCCCGGGGCAACGAGGGCGGGCAACCGCGCCTCGCGACTTCTGGGAGGAGGTAGTCGTCACCCATGTTTGAAGAAATGGTGGTATCCACTTCGACGAACACGAAAACGAACAAGCCCTGGACTGTTTTTATTTCCATGGCCGTTCAAGTTCTGTTCCTCGCCATCCTTATCCTGATTCCTCTGATTTATACCGAAGCGTTGCCGAAGACTTTGATGTCTTCGATTTTGCTCGCACCGCCTCCTCCGCCTCCCCCGCCACCGCCGCCGCCTGCTGTGACGGTGATTCACAAGCCGGTCCAGCATTTGATGGACGCGGGGAAGCTGGTTCAGCCGAAAGCCATCCCCAAGGACCTGAAGACGATTAAGGAAGAACCCGAGCCCGACATGGGCGGAATGGCTGGCGGAGTTCCTGGCGGCGTTGCTGGTGGATCCGCTGGCGGTGCTCTTGGAGGCGTAATTGGCGGCGCCGGAATCGCGCCCCCTCCCCCCAAAGTTACGCCAAAGCGCGTGACGGTCGGCGGAAACGTGCAGGCCGCGCGCCTGGTCAATCGTGTTCAGCCTCTTTACCCGCCCTTGGCAAGGCAGACGCGCATCAGCGGCACCGTGAAGCTCCATGCCATCATCGGCAAGAACGGCGCCGTCGAACAGTTGCAGGTGGTTTCGGGCCATCCACTCCTTGTGCAGTCCGCACTGGACGCCGTCCGGCAGTGGCGCTATCAGCCAACGCTGCTCAATGGCGATCCGGTCGAAGTGGATACCGAAATCGACGTGATTTTCTCTCTGGCACAGTAAGTTGTTCAACGGGGCGGCGCGGGTGTCGTGGGACGTGCGCGCCGGTCTGAGTCCGCAGTCGAATTAACTCACTTGTGGGTCCGGCTCGCCGGCGCCCCTCGGAAATAAGGAGCAAACGAATGTTCGCAACTTTGTTTATTTACGCGGCGTGGCTGCAGGAGGCCACCACTTCATGGGACCTGCGTTCCATGTGGACCTCCATGGGGCTCCTCGCCAAGGTCGTAGTCGTTATCCTCTTCATCCTCTCGGTTTACTCGTTCGGCGTCATGATTGACCGCTTCCTGATGTACAACAACGCGCGCAAGCAGTCGCGCCTGTTCGTGCAGCAGGTTGCCGGCGCTCTCAAGGACGGCAAACTCGACGAAGCCATCGCGATCGCCGAGCGCAACAAGAAGAGCCACATCGCCAAGGTAGTCGCCACCGGTCTTTCGGAATTCCAGTCGGCCTCGCAGCAGGTTTCCGACGCGGAAGTGATCGAAGCGGCCAAGCGCGGCCTGGAGCGCTCCGTTGCCATCGTGCACGCGGAAATGAAGCGCGGCCTCTCTGCCCTCGCCACCATCGGTTCAACGGCACCGTTCGTCGGACTGTTCGGCACGGTCGTCGGCATCTTGAACGCGTTTAAGGGAATTGAAAGCCAGAAGGCCACGGGTCTCTCCGCGGTTGCCGGCGGTATCGCTGAAGCGCTGGTCACAACGGCCTTCGGTCTTCTCGTCGCCGTGCCCGCCGTCTGGGCGTACAACTATTTCACCAACAAGGTGGAAGCGTTCGACGTCGAGATGGACAACTCCTCTATGGAGCTGATCAACTACTTCATCCTGCGCCGCGGCGCGACCAAGAAGTAACACGGAAGAAGGAATCCTATGGCTTATAAGCCGCAAGCCGGACCCCAGATGGCAGCGCCGAACGTGATTCCGATGGCGGACATCATGCTCGTGCTGCTCATCATTTTCATGGTGGTCACCCCCATGTTGCAGAAGACCCACCAGGTAGACCTGGCCTCGGCCAAGAATGCCCGGGATATGAAGGACGCCGACAAGGATGACGCGATCGTGGTTGCGGTCACCCGCGACGGCAGCCTGTACATGGGAAACACCAAGATCAAGAAGGAAGAGATCACCGGCACCGTCAAGGATCAGATCGCCAATAAGCTGGACAAGACGGTTTACGTCAAAAGCGATGCGCGCGCCAAGTATGGTGACGTCGTCGCGGTCGTGGATGAGATCCGGTCCGCGGGCGTTGACCAGCTCGGTTTGCTGACTGACAAAACGCAGACCGGGAATCCCGTTAAACCTCCTACTCCGGAAGCGCCGGCTAATCCCGGCGACTAAGGACGCAGTAGCGATTTTGCTGTACGCTCATTCGTTTGCTGAAGTTCGCGCCTCCGCGCCGGCTCCCACCCGGCGCGGAGGCCAAACTCCCAAAAGGGAGAGCGGCGGCTCGACAGGAGATCTCGCAATGGGAATGGATGTAGGAAACAGTTCAGGAGCAATGGCAACACCGAATATCGTTCCCCTGATCGATATTCTGCTGGTGCTCATTATTATTTTCATGGTGATCACGCCGCTGACGCCCAAGGGTATGGATACCCTGGTGCCACAGCCCTCGCCAAACCAGCAGCAGAACCAGGAACTCGAGAACAAGACCGTTGTGGTCCAGGTTCTGAAGGGCGACAAGCTCAAGATCAACAACGAAGACGCCACCTGGGATTCTCTCGGACCGCGCATCGAACAGGTGTTCAAGGATCGCGCCGAGAAAGTCGCCTTCATCAAGGGCGACAACGATGTGTTGTTCATGTCCGTGGCGCGCGCCATTGATATCATGCGCGGAGCGGGCATTGACAAGGTGGGTCTAATCACCGCCAAGCTCGAAGCAGGCCAGTAAGCTCGCACTCGGTTTTCGCGCAGGGATGTGGGAGTCCTCCTCGCAGGGAAATTTCGCTTCGCGAGGTGACTCATGGGACTGGGCGTTGTTGTTGGCAGGCGCGGGATCATTTCCGATGTAAATGTTGTGCCGCTGATAGACATTCTGTTGGTGCTGCTGGTTATCTTCATGATCATCCCGCATCGCCAGAAGGGGCTGGACGCGGCAATTCCGCAGCAATTCGATGGAAATGGCCCGGACAATTCAACCGAGCCCATCATCGTTCAAATTGCATCGAATGGGTCGTTGCGGATCAATCAGTCGGGAGTACAACTCGATCAGTTTGGCGCTCGGCTTCAGCAAGTTTTTGCCAGACGCTCCGAGCGGGTTGCGTTTCTTCAAGCAGATCGCTCCCTGGAATTTCAGGCGGTTGCGCAGGTTCTGGACCTCATGCATTCGGCGGGCGCCTCACCCATCGGGTTGCTGAGTTCTGAACTGGAAAAAAATCGCTGAACGTGATGGAATGGCCCCAGTGGGCGGATGTGAATCCTAGCAGCGGCGGGAAAGCCGGCCGCGCTTATCAGGGATGGTTGCTTCAATGACAGATGCAATAGTGTCACGGGAAACCCGCTCGCGGTTTTCCCGCACAGCCAACCGGGCCTTTGCCGCGGTGGCGTTGTTCATCCTTGCGGCCGGCGTTTCGGGCTGCAATAAATTGCACGCGCGCGACCTGTTAAACAAGGGCGTGGCGGCCTTCAAGGAAGCGCAATTTGACAAGGCGGTCGAATTCTTCAAGGAGGCCAAGGAGCTTGATCCCGAGCTTCTGAATGCCCGCTTGTATCTTGCAACCGCGTATGCCAGCCAGTACATTCCCGGCGCTCCGTCCGAAGAAAACAAGCGCCACGGCGAGGAAGCCATCGCCGAGTACAAGAGCGTGCTCGAAAAAGTACCCGATAATCTCAGCGCCATCGACGGACTCGCCTCCATCCTCTACCAGATGGCGGGGCAGCCTTTCGACGAAAAGAAATTTGAAGAGTCCAAGACCTATCACCAGAAGCACATCTCGCTGAAGCCACAGGATCCGGCGCCGTATTATTCCATCGGTGTGATTGACTGGGCCATCGCCTACCGCGGCAACACCGAAATGCGCGCCGACTACAACAGGACGCACATCAACAAACAGGTGAAGGACATCGACCCTCTGCCCGCGGATGTGCGCACTGTCTACACCCAAAAGTACGGGGCGCTGGTGGACGACGGCATTGCCAGCCTCAAAAAGGCCACCGAAATCAATACCGAATATGACGACGCCATGACCTATCTCAACCTGCTCTATCGCCGCAAGGCGGACATGGTGGAATCGACCGCGGAACGCGAAGCCCTCACCAAGCAGGCGGACGATCTGCTCGACAAGGTGAAGGAAATCAAACAGAAGCGCGCCGAACAAGCTGAACAGAAGCCCGCTTCCTGATGCGGCAACCCAACTGAATCAATGAAAAGCCCCGGCCGAACCGCCGGGGCTTTTTCTTTCTGCCCAATCTGGGGCGGCCATCCGCCCGTCGCATTTTTCAAGCGACCGCCTGAATGAATTTCAATCCATCCGTTTTGACGGGAAGCTTAAGGCGCTTTTCCGACCCACCACAGGACTGTTGCGACGATCTTCCACGGCTGCTTGGCGCTCACAGTGACGGCTTTATATTCGGAATTTTCAGGAACAAGGACCATGGTTTGTTCGTATAGCCGCAATCGCGAGATCGTCAATCCAACGTCCTTGTGCCACGCGATCACAATTTTCCCATCGAGCGTGCTGCCGTCGAACTGTGAGGAGTCCACCGCGACCACGTACCCGTCCTGGATTAAGGGAGACATGGAATTGCCCTTCACCCTCAAACAGCTTGTAAAGGCGGGATTCGGGCACCAATCCTTTGGCGCGGCCATCATGTTTTCCACTGGCGCCTCGCTCAGCAAATGCAGGTCGTCGCCTCTTTCGCCGGGCGACGCGGCCATCACCTTCAGCAGCGGTACCGCAACCAGCTGAATCTTGCCAGCCGGTTGTTTTGGCCCGCTCCCGGCGCTCACGATCTCAAAATTCCGCAGTTTGGAAAGCTGGGTATTTTTTCCAACCGCGGGCAAGACCCGAAGCACATGCTCGCTGCGAAGTCCGGCGCGTTCCCAGAAATACCAGCAGGAGGAGTCTGACGCCAGATTACCGAGGCCGATGTAGCCGTGCGAGGGAGGTTCCTGCGCCCCGCGTTCCCACCGGGAAATTGCCATCGCCGAAAAGCCGAGCCTGGAACCAAAATCAGATTGATTCACGTTCAGGCCCAGCCGCAAGGCACGAATAGCTTTTGCCCAGGAAGGCCGGCCGGAAGTGGGTGGTTTGCGGAGCACGGTGAGCGCCAATTCTAATCTGAACTGTACGCTAGCGTACGCTTCGATGCAACTGGACGGAATGGCCGCGGCCTAACATGTGGGACTAGCCACAGACGGTAAAACAGACTAAGGTACTAATGCTGGTTCGGATTTCTTCTCCGCCCGGTTCAAGCCTGTTTTTCCAGCGAAACTCAATCAACTTCGCAAAGGAGCCGGGTGACCAAAAGCGCCGCGCTCACCAACAGTATTCTGCAACGGTTGCCCCGCAGGGAATTCAACGCAATTTTCCCCAAACTCGAACAGGTGCCACTGCCGCTGCGTTTGATTTTGAACGAATCCGCCAAGCCGATCGTTTACTGCTATTTCCTTACTTCCGGACTTGCCTCCATCCTCACCGTCCTCGGCAGCGGCAAGATCGTGGAGGTTGGCCTCACCGGTTCCGAGGGCTTTGTCGGGTTGCCGCTGCTGGCCGGTCTTAAAACCAGCGCCAACCGGGTGATTATCCAGGTTGCAGGCATCGGTTTCCGGATCCGCGCTGCTAACATGAACGCCGCATTGAGCGAATCTCCCGTTTTGTGCAGGAGGCTCAATCAATTTGGCCAGGATGTCGCCGTGCAGTCGTCGCAAATCGCCGCGTGCAATCGGCTGCACCACGCCAACCAAAGGCTGGCGAGATGGCTGTTGATGACGCAGGACCGTTTGGGCGGCAATCAGATCCGCCTTACCCAGGAATTCCTTGCGCATATGTTGGGAATGCGCCGCGCGAGCGTCAATGTCGCTCTGGGGTTTCTCCAGAAAGCGCGCCTTATCGGTTTCGTCCGCGGCGCGGTTATGATTCAAGACCGCTCCGGGCTGAAGGCCGCCGCCTGCGAATGCTATGCCTCCATCATCCAGCACCAGACGCGGTGGCGGAAGGAATCCCGCTGACTGGTCCGGCCGCGCTCCAGCCCGTCACCCGCAAGGGAACTCCCTTCTGCTTCCATTTCCAACGATGACTTCCTCGTTTTCCGAAAACGTCATAAAACCGCTTTAATGGCGGGTTTTGGTATACTGGGGAATGCCGTCGCCCGCCAATATCCCGCTGAACTTCAACCGTGACCGGATCCAGCGACAGCTGAACGACCGCCTCGAAGAATTGCTTGAAAAACTTCGCACCAACCGGCCATCGGAAGATCCCTGGCCCGTGCGGCGCGCCTTTGAGATAGCCTCCGAGCGCCACCATGACCAGTTCCGGGCTTCGGGCGATCCCTACCTCTCCCATCTTCTGGAAGTGGCCCACATTTTGGCCGACATCCGCATGGATGCCACCACGCTCGCCGCGGCCTTGCTGCACGACGTCATCGAAGACACCGAATTTCCTGTTTCGCGCCTCGAAGAGCGCTTCGGCGGCGAAGTCGCGCAACTCGTCGAGGGCGTCACCAAAATCAGCCGCCTGAATATGATGGCCCCGGAAGCGCGCCAGGCCGAAAACGTCCGCAAGATGCTCCTGGCGATGGTCCAGGACGTCCGTGTGGTGATGGTGAAGCTTGCCGACCGCCTGCACAACATGCGCACGCTGGAGTTTCTGGAGCCCGCCAAGCAGCTCCGCATCGCTCGCGAGACGATGGACATTTACTCGCCCATCGCTCATCGCCTCGGAATGTCCGTCATCAAGGGCGAACTCGAGGATCTTTCTTTCCGCTACCTGGAACCCGACGCGTACTTTTCCCTGCAAAAGCAGCTCAGCGACAAAGCTCCCTTTCACCAGCGTTTTCTTGAGGACGTCCAGAACACCATCCGCACCAAGCTCGTGGAAAACGGCATCCCCGCGGAGCTCGAAGCCCGCGTCAAGGGCCTATATTCCCTCCACCGGAAAATCATCCGCCAGGAACGCAGCCTCGACCAAATCTACGATTTGCTGGCTATCCGCGTCATTTCCGATTCCGACCGTAACTGCTACGCCGCGCTCGGCGTTGTCCATCACATCTGGCGGCCCGTCCCCGGCCGGTTCAAGGATTACATCGCCATGCCGCGGCCGAATCTCTATCAGTCGCTGCACACCACGGTGATTCATTCCGGGCAGCCGTTTGAAATCCAGATCCGCACCCAGGAAATGCACCGCATCGCCGAAGAAGGCGTGGCCGCTCACTGGAAATATAAAGACGGCAAGCCGATGTCTTCCGGCGGCGACGACCAGCGCATTGCCTGGATGCGCCAGTTGATCGAGTGGTCGCAGGAATTGCAGGAGCCCGGCGAATTCCTCTCCACCCTGAAGGTGGACCTTGCCCCGGTCGAGGTCTATGCGTTCACGCCCAAGGGGCGGGTGCTGGAGCTGCCGCGCGGGGCAACGCCCGTGGATTTCGCGTATTCCGTGCACACCGAGGTTGGCCATCAGTGCGTGGGGGCGAAAGTGAACGGGCAAATGGTTTCGCTGCGCCATGAAGTCGTCAGCGGCGACGTGGTGGAGATCCTCACCCAGAAGGGCCACAAGCCCAGCCGAGACTGGCTCAGCTTCGTCAAATCCTCGCACGCCAAAAGCAAGATCCGCCACTTCATCAATACCCAGGAGCGCGAGGAAGCCACGGAAATGGGAAAGCGGCTGCTGGAAAACGAGTCGCGCAATTTTCCGCGCGGCTTGAAGAAAATTTCAAACGAGGATCTGCAAAAACTGTCCTCGGACTATGGATTGTCGCGGGTGGAGGATCTTTTCGCGGCCGTCGGATTCGGAAAATATTCCGCTCGCCAGGTGTTGTCTCGCTACTTTGGCGAAACCTCTCGCGAACCGGACAAATCCGCGGAAGACGCCCAGCCGACGCTGGTAAAGACCGTCAAGCGCATGCTGGGGATGGGCGAAGCGCCCCTGATTGTGAAGGGCCACGACGACCTTCTGGTATTCCGCGCAAAATGCTGCAATCCGATTCCCGGCGACGACATCATCGGGTACGTCACACGGGGGCGCGGCGTTGCTGTGCACACCCGCACGTGCCCCAACGTTCAGAATCTTCTTTACCAGACCGAGCGCCGCATCGCCGTTGCCTGGGGCGGCGAAAGCACCGCCACTTTTCCGGTCGAACTTCTGGTCCGCGCCAAGGATCGCGCCGGCCTGCTGGCCGAAATCACCGCCGTGATCAGCGATGCCGGCTCCAACATCCGCATGCTCGAAAGCCGCCCGGACCGCCAGAACGCCCGCATCGAGGCCAGCCTGGAAATTGTGGACAAGCGCCAACTGGAACTGATTCTTTCCAATATCCGCCGGATCAACGGCGTCTACGGCGTCGAGCGCATCTACCAGGTCTGAGCCGGCTTTTCTTCACCTGTACAGCCGTCCAGTATGGGCCAGAGCACACGCCCACCCTTCACGCGTTGTAACCCTTACACTGAAAGCATGCGGAAAGCGCTTCTGTTCATCTCTTTGCTCGGCGTCGCTCTTGCGGGTTGCAAGGTCAAGCCGAAGATTGACTACACGGCCCTCGATCAATCGGGCATGTGGTCCACCAATCTTGCGCAAGTCAAAAAGATGAACGTCTCGCCGGCCGAAGTCGGCGAACTCACCAAGCTGAAGCAAGCCGGCGCAGGCGACGATCTGTGCATCGCTCTCTTGAAAGCCGCCCGCGACCATAACAACGAATTCTCCAGCGGCGACTCCGTCATCTCGCTTTCCAGGGCCGGCTACACCGACTCCCAGATTTTGGAAATGGCACGGGCCGACAAAATCGACGCCCTCAGCAGCGATGCGGTGATGCTGAAACTCATCGGCCTGTCCAATTCCATGGTGCAGATCGTTATCCAGCGGCGCGAGCAGGGCCTGCCGACTCTTACCAGCGCACAGATCGGCCGGCTGAAAAATATCGGCGAGTCTGAAAAGAAGATTCTGGACGTGATCTACCAGGGAATGACGGATCAGCAGGCCGAAACGTACGTAGCCAGGCTGGAAGCCGCCCGCAATCATTCCCACACGGAATTTGTCCGCAACCGCGGCCGCCGCGCCCGTTAGTCCTCCCGTTCGTTCTTCTCGTCTGTTATTCTGCTCTTCGTATTTCAGGAGAACATTTGATGAAAGATATCGTATTGACCCAGCGCGGCCCGAAACCCATCGGACCGTACTCGCAGGCCGTCAAGGCCAACGGTTTTGTTTTCGTTTCCGGCCAGGTTGCTCTGGACCCTCAGACGGGTGAATTTTCCGGAACCGACGTCAGCCAGCAGACCGCGCGCGTTATGGAAAACTTGAAGGCGATTCTCGAAGCCAGCGGCGTCTCTTTCGGCCACGTGGTGAAGACCACCGTGTACCTGAAGGACATGAACGATTTTGCCGCGATGAACGAAGTTTATGCGCGCTATTTTTCGGCTGCTCCGCCCGCCCGCTCCACCGTTCAGGCTGCGCGCCTGCCGAAAGACGCGCTGGTGGAAATCGACGTGGTCGCCTTCCTGTAATCCCAAGGCAATCGTCTCGGCTCCTCGGGGCGCCAATCGGGAAATCCATCTCGCTCAACCCGCGGGATGGAGCAGAGTTGCGTTCGCGGGAATCGCGTTCCAAAAGAAAAAGGCCGTCACGAAAGTGGCGGCCTTTTTGATTCTAGAAAATCTATTTTCTACGGGCGATTCGGACTTTCCAATGCTTCCGAAATGGCTATTCCTGTGACGATTGCCGAAACTCCCACAGCCGTAATCAGGAAATAGTTCCGGCCCGCATGGAGCGGTGGGCCGCTCATGCCCCTTCTCCGATCCTGTTTGCCCGCGCCTGCTCCTTCGGGACCCTGCGCCATTGTTGGCGGCGGGTCCAGCAGCACACGATAGGCGCTGCCGTCCGTGATCACTTCCGTTTGCCCGTCAACGGTAACCGTCAGCGGTCCGCGTTTGCTGACAACCAGCAGCTCTTTTTCGTTCAGGTAAGTTACCTGGCCGATTGTCGGCGCGTCGGATTGAGCCCGGATGACGGCTCGTGAAGCGAATAGCGAAAATGCCCTGGAATTGCCGGTTGAAAATGTCGCTGTGCCGCGAATCAGTTTCGCGGAGGGCGCGCCTTCGGATTCGTCCACTGTGGCCATGCTGGCGTTCTGGAGCAGCAGGCGGGCCGCACCGGCTCGAATCTGCACACTGCCTGCCGGGTCGGTAGCCAGGCGGTCGCCGCTGTAGATTGTCGTGCCGACTTCGGCGGCGGAATCCCCTATGCGGGCTTTCTCGGCGGTAACAACGGTGCCCAGCGAGCTGGCCGTTTTCGGGCCCGCCCACACGGGCGCCAGCGTCAGTCCAATCGTCATCAAGGTCGCGATGGAAACGCGCAAACCTCGCATAATGTCCTCCAGGGGCTGTACCGCAAAAGCATACTTCCCGCGCGGAGTCCCCGTCAATCGTTAAACATACCAGTTGTCTCCCATTCGCAATGTTCCGCCGGGGATTTATTGCGTTTCGTTGGCACAACGTCACGTTCGCTGCTAGAATGCACTCACTGTATGGCCGACTGGAAGCAGATTACCGCGCGAATCCGCAGAGCACGCACCGGAAAAGACCCCGCGGCACAATTGACCAATCTTTTCACGAAAACGCGCGACGCCATGGTTGCGTTTGAACTGGCGCGTTATTTCGAATCCGTCGGCAATACCGCCGATGCCGGCAGGTGGTACCTTACCGCTGCCGAACGTTTCCGACGCTCCGATTGGAAGACCAAGGCACAGGAAAGCGCCACGCGACTTGGCGCCACTGAGCCCGCCGAAATTCCCGCCGCTGCCAGCAAACCCGCGGAAGCGCCGGCCACAGCTGAAGCACCGGAATCGGCTGAAGCCGAACCACCAGCCGAGCAGTCTGAACCGGAAGCGGCGCCAGCCTCCTCCGAAGCTCAACCCATCTCCGACCGTAGGCCCGTCCTTTCCGATCGTGGTTCTCGCCACCGGCGCGGACGCCGCGGCCACGACTCCCATCGCTCTCCCCGCCGCGCGGATGCCTCCACTTCTCAAAGAGAATCGCGTCCCCTCGGGCCCTCCCGCGGGTATACGCCACCCGCAGTTGCCGAAGAAGAATCTCCAGCCGCTGCGGAACGTCCGTCGCGTTCGTCTTCGGAAGATTCCGCGGAGATTTCCGCGCCAAGCCTTCGCGGCCGTTACGGCGATCCCGGCCTGGCCTCTCGCCTTTCCCAGCTCGAAATGAATTTCCGCCGCTTGCTCAGCTGCGCGCCCACAAAATTGGATGATGCCGATCGCGCTCCTGCAGGACCGGGCGTCTGGGTTCTTACGGACTCCGACCTCACGACGTATTATTACGTCGAAGCCTGCCAGACTTTACGCGTAGCCATTCCGAATATGGCCCGTGGCGGCACAGCGCGGCGCGGCGGTGAATCCATCAAGCCGAAACTTGCCGAACATCTGGGCATCGCGGAGAGCCGCGTCTCCAAGTATCTGGCGGATCATTGCGTTGTCCGCTGGTTGCAGATGGATGAAGGCGCATCTTACTTCGCGCATTTCCTGATTGCCGTGCTGCACCCCAGCCTGAACGAATAGCCTTCTTCCATCGCAAGCCCACACTGGCAAAAACCTTTGGTACTTGCTTCCTAGCAGTAACCCCCTTTTCTTGCCGTCAGTTAGCCCCGTTCGCTGGCCTTCTGCGCCATTCAACCCCCCTTTTTCCCCGTTCACCGTATCCCTCTGGCGTGTACCCCTTTACCCATTCAAACTATCTATGCTCAAGCACTTAGAGCTCGCGCGACATCGCGTGGTAGTCTGGAAATGCCTATGGGGGGCAGTTCCATTTAGGCTGGTTTGGGGCTTTCAACCGATACCCAAGTTTTTTTCGTACGACTCTGAAAGAGAGGCTACAGCTGTATGCCCAATTCAATTAGCACGCAGATTTTCCGGTCCCTCGACTGGGTGGTTTGCAAGACAGCTGGTATCACCTTCGATACCATTCAATATTTCAACAAGAAGAATCCGAATCCTTCGGTCACCCCGCAGTGGTCAGAGAAGCCGCTGCTGAAGTCTTGGGAAAAGACCAAGCCCACGCTCGGCTTTCCGCGCCAGACAGACTCGCTCTGCCCGGCCTGCGTCAAAGAAGCCCGCGAATCCATCATCAAGGGTGCAAAAGACTGGCGCGACCTGATGCACGAGAAGGTCGGTGAGATCAAAGCGCAGATCATCGAGCGCGACGGCCAGGTCTGGATGGTGAAAGACTGCCCGCTGCACGGCCACTACGAAGACATGATGGCCGTGGATTCCGACTTCCTGAAGTGGATTGAAAAGCAGTTCCCCGGCCGCGATATTCCCGCGCACAACGACGAAGGCCTGCACAAGCACGGCTCTTCGAACGTTCGCTACGGCCGCGGCTCCGTTCTCACCGTCGACCTCACCAACCGCTGCAACATGATGTGCGATCCCTGCTTCATGGACGCCAACCAGGTTGGCTACGTCCACGAACTCAGCTGGGACGAAATCGTCGAGATTCTCGACAACGCGGTGAAGATCAAGCCGCGCCGCCAGATGTCCGTGCAGTTCTCCGGCGGCGAACCGACCATGAGCCCGTATTTCTTCGACGCTATCCGCTACGCCCGCAAGGTCGGATACAACTCGGTTCAGGCGGCCACCAACGGCATCGAATTCGCCAAGAGCAAGGAATTTGCTAAGAAGGCGTTCGAAGCCGGCTTGCGCTACGCCTATCTGCAATTTGACGGCATCGGCAACGACGCCAACAGCCACCGCCAGATCGGCAACCTCTTCGACGTCAAGCTCCGCGCCATTGAAAACCTGCACGAAGCGGGCATCGAAATCGTGCTGGTCGTCACCATCGTCAACAACGTGAACAACGACCAGGTCGGCTCCGTCGTGAAGTTCGCGATGGAAAACCCCAAGAAGATCTCCTTCGTCAGCTTCCAGCCGGTTTCCTTCACCGGCCGCGACGAAGACATCACCCCGGAGCGCCGCCTCCGCCAACGCTACACCCTCTCGCATCTGGCGAAGGACGTCAGCAACCAGGTCGGCAAAATTCAACCGACCCGCGACTGGTTCCCCATCTCCTTCATCAGCACCTTTGCCGGCTTTGCCGACATGGTCAAGGGCAACGAATCCCAGTGGGGTTCGCTCTCCTGTGGCTGCCACCCGAACTGCGGCGTGGGCACCGCTCTGATGATCAATAAGGAAACCAAGGAGTGGGCGCCGGTTCCGCGCTTCCTCGATGCGCAACAGCTGACCGCCGACGTTACCGCCATCACCGACGCCGCTCGCGGCAAGAGCTTCTCCAACTTCATGATGGCCATGGCGCTCCTGAAGAACTATCACCCGTTCCAGGGGCCCAAGGGCCTGAAGCTTTGGGACCTCTTCAAGAAGTTCGACAAGACCTGGGCGCTCACCAAGGGTGCTACCAGCAAGTACGGCAAGACCTCCCCGGAACGCACCTATGAAGACGCCATGAAGCGCCGCGCACAGGACCCGTGGAACTTCCTCTTCATCGCCGGCATGTGGTTCCAGGATCTCTTTAACTACGACTTCCGCCGGACCGAAATGTGCATCATCCCCTACGGCACGCAGCAGGGCGAAATCAGCTTCTGCGCGTACAACACCGGTGTGGGATGGCGCAACATCATCGAAAACATGCACAAGAACGCCACCGTCGCCGAGTGGTACAAGAACCACGGCAAGCATGAAATCTACGCCAAAGGCAAAAACGTCAATCTCGGCTCTTACGAGCATTCGCTGATCATTGACGCTGATGACGCCGCGCGCGTTCGCCACCTGGAGCACGACATTCCCCTGACGGCCGCCGAAGAGAACCGCATCCGCCGCAAGGCCGCTCTCGAGGAGCAGGCCCGTGTTCGCGCCATCTACGAAGAACTCGTCCTGAAGAAGCCGCAACAGGCGGTCGTCCAGATCGGCACAGTTTCGGACATCGCCAAGGCCGTTCCGGCAAACTTCACCAACGCGAACAAGCCCATCGGCATCGCTCCCGCCAATGGCAACGGCAACGAAGCTTCCAAGTCCAAGGAAGCCGCCGCCGAAGCCGTAGCCGGCGACTAAGCTTGTAGCTCAGGCCTTCAGGCCCGAGGCTTTCCTAAGAGCCACATCAAACTCCAAGCGGCCCCGAATTAATCCGGGGCCGTTTGCTTTTGGGATGGTTGGAACCTTGCAACGGCTACTGCTTCCGGACTCCAACCGTAGGCAAGCCTTGTCATCCTGAGCCTATCCGACGAGGATAGGCGAAGGATCTCAACACAAGTTGCTTGCTGAATGTAAAATCGGAGATTCTTCGGCCATCCTAGTCGGATGGCCTCAGAATGACAGTTCGCAGGAGTATCTATCATGTGCAGAAATATCAAGACGCTCTACAATTTCGAGCCGCCGGTCACTCCGGAAGAGGTCCGAGCCGCTTCTCTGCAGTTCGTGCGGAAAATCACCGGCTTCAACAAACCTTCCAAGGCCAACGAGGCCGCGTTCCTCAACGCCATCGATGAAATCGCAAACGTCTCACTCCGGCTTCTCCAATCCCTCGAAACCGCCGCCCCTCCGAAAAATCGCGAAGAAGAAGCCGCCAAAGCCAAAGCTCGGGCCGCCACGCGTTTCGGAGACTGAAGTGTTTCGGGCAACTCAGAACTGTTCAATCGCGTTCCAACTGAATAGGGTGTAACTTCGTGAGTAAAGCAAATCAGCGCTACATCTTAACCTCAGTTTTCGCGCTGCTTGTGCTACTCTCCCTCGCTTTCTATTGGCGTCGTCTCCCAAAACCTCGACCTTCTGAAGGGGACGTGTCTAATGCTCAGGACGAAGTCTACGAGGCAGTGGTCCGCGATATGATCACTCCCGATGATGGACGGGTCAGAGAAACTCAACTGGTCTTTGGCGAAATGGTTTTGACTCCGTTCGGGTATGAGAATGAGAGCGGTCCCTGCGAAGAGCGGGCGCGCAAACAGATGTGGTTGGAGAACGGAAAGCTTCCCTATGACTCGATCGCGGATAGGGCTTATCGATTTCTAATGCGCGATGGTTACGACAACGCCTTGCAACCAGACACCATCCAGAATTTCGTCACGAATTTCTGTACCCCCGGCCAGCTTTCACGCACATTCCACACAGATTTGCCGCGAACCTTTATTGGGGACGAGCGGATAGATTTCGACGATGGGATGGTTTTCCTGCAAAAGGGGCAGCCCCCCGCAAGGCGGTTTCCTGGGGCCAGCGGAATTATCTCGTTTTCCAGAGTTGGTTTTGATTCGCGACTCGACGAAGCAATCGTGGCCACCTCGTTTGTCTGTGGAGGGCTTTGTGGAAGTGGTGATCGATACGTGCTACGGAAGCGGCAGAGCCGCTGGGAAGTCGTGAACAAGTGGAGGGTCTGGGTGTCCTAGCTGGCTTTCCCCCAGATTCGGGCCATTTGGTATACTAGACGAATAAAGACCAACCATCAGGAAACCCAATGCCCATCTACGAATACATCTGCGAAGACTGCCAAGAACACTTCGAAAAGATCGTCATCAACAAGCAGCAGGAAATCTCCTGCCCCAAGTGTTCCAGCAAGAAAGCTACCATTCAGCTTTCCGTCTTCGCCACGGCCGGCAACGGCAGTTCCTCGGCCCCATCCGGCGGCTTCTCCGGCGGCGGAGGCGGTTGCTGCGGTGGTGGCTGCGGCTGCCACTAAATTCCTTGCAACTGGGTCGGAGCTTTAGCTCCGACATTCTGCCGTATAGAGAATTGGGCTTAAGCCCCTGAGGAATTGATTTCCCCCATGTTGATCGCTCCTTCGTCACTCCTGATCTTCATGACCGGAGCCATGCTCCTGCTCATGGTTCCCGGTCCAGCCGTGCTTTACATCACCAGCCGAAGCATCGGCCTGGGCCGCGCCGCCGGTCTCGTCTCGGCCATGGGCATTGCCGTCGGCACGCTGTTCCACGCCGCTGCTGCAACGCTAGGCCTTTCCGCCTTGCTGGTCTCGTCCGCTTCCGCTTTTACCTTTGTGAAGTACGCCGGAGCTGCTTATCTGATTTATCTCGGGATTCGCACCTTGCGCAGCGGAGATTCGGCGGTGGTGGATCCTTCCCGCGAGAAGCGCAGCCTCGGGAGCGTTTTCGGCCAGGGAGTCCTGGTCAACCTGCTCAATCCGAAAACCGCGCTTTTCTTTCTCGCGTTTCTTCCGCAATTCGTCGACCCGGCACGCGGCCACGCCACATTGCAGATATTCGAATTGGGAGTGCTATTCGCCCTGATGGGCTGGATGAGCGATTCGGTCTGGGCCCTCGTCTCCGGAACATTCGCCGAGCATATCCGCGGCAGCGTCCGACTGCGCAGCACACAACGCAAAGTTTCTGGCGGCGCGCTCATTGCGCTCGGGCTCGCGTCCGCATTCTCTGGTGCAAAAGCCAAATAACCGCTTCAAGCTCCCGCGCTCTGCGCCTTCACCGCCGCGTCGATCTGTTCGAACATCGCCATGCGGTCCCAGTTATCCCAGGTTTCTTGCACTTTACCGCCGGCAATCCGCGCGATTCCTATGCCCCGCAACTGGATCTCTGCTCCCGTCGCTTCAATTCCGAGGCCCGGACCGGTATGCCGCATCGTCGCTGTCCAGCGCACCACAATCTTGTCGTCGGCGCCAAAGCAGTCGTGCACCGCGAAGCGCATGTCCGGAAACGCGCTCAGCAGCTTTGCGTGCAGGGCCAGGAATCCTTCCGTCCCGAGGACGTCCTCCCCGCTTTCGCTGATTCCGTGCATCACGCAGTCCGCCGCCAGAAGCTCAGTCACAGATTCGCTCTTCTTTTGATTCCACACTTCCTCGAACCACCGCTTTCCCAAAGCCACGTTGTTGTCAGACATCTTGTCCTCCGGAGGTCAATCAGGTCCCCGCGGCGTCACTCTACCAAACAGATAAGTAGGCGGCCAGCGCAAACTCGGCGCATGCGACAACCGCTTGGGCTTTAGCAAATTTTAGCGGGAATAGTTCTTTAGGTAGTCGGGAGTCGGCTCGTCTTTTTTTCGTTGCGCATCCGGCAGCGGCTCTTTCGCAACAGTCTGCAGCGGCAAGACGCCGGCCCATACAGGCAACGCATAATCCTCTTCATCGTCCACAGGCCCGCCGGTGCGCACCTTCGCGCTGACCTCTTCCAGTGGCAGCGCCAGCACGGTGGTGGCCTTTAATTCCTGTTCGGTCGGCTGGCGGACATCGTCCCACCGGCCTTTCATAACGTGCTCGGTAAAGACCCGGAGCGCTTCCATCTTTTCCGCGGGATCAGTCACCAGGCGCGCGGTTCCCAGGATTACCACCGAGCGGTAATTCACCGAGTGATGAAACGCCGAGCGCGCCAGCACCAGTCCGTCTACATGCGTCACCGTCACCCCTACGGCAACACCTTCGCTCAGGGTGCGCAACATCCGGCTCGCCGCGCTCCCGTGCAGATAAAGTATCTCGCCCGAGCGGCCGTAGTTCGTGGGAATCACGTAAGGCTGGCCTTCCACGGCAAATCCGACGTGGCACACGAAGCCCTCGTCGAGAATCGTGAACACGGTTTCGCGCTCATATTTGCCGCGTTTCGGCAGTCGTTTGACCTGGGTCCGTTCGGTGGGTTTGAAGTCGCTCATGCACTACATTTTAGTGTGTTGCGACGCCTGCGCCAGAGCCAACTTGGCCTCCCGCGGCCTGCCCGCGTTTCTGCGAGGAGAGCCACGTCAGCAGGTCCGGCTCGGCAAACGCCTTCCTCCACACTTCGTGGCCGGTCTTGCGGTATTCCGTGTACCGCAGATTCGCGTGCGCCTTAGTAAGCTGTTTCATCATGTCGCGCACCAGCAGGACAGGCACGCTGTCGTCCTCCTCGCCCTGAAAGACCCACAGCGGCGTCTCTGCCAGCGCGGGAATATCGGTGAAATTGTCGTACGCCGACATAATCATCGCCGCGGCCCACTTGCCCGGATACGCCTGCAGCGCCGACCACACACCCAGCCCGCCCATGGATTGCCCCGCCAGATAAATCCTGTCCAGATCTATCGAAAACTCCTTTTCCACGTCGGCGAGCGCACTCACGGTCAATTCCAACCATTTCGTCGGCTGGTTCAGGTCGGGGTCCGACCAGTTGTCGCCCGAAGGGCACTGCGGCAGCAGCACAAACATGGGGAATTTCAGCTGAACATCCTTGCCAGCCCAGAAATGCGTGCCAATCTGATTCCCGCCATTCAGTTGTCTGACATTGTCGCTGCCTCGGCCGTCGCCGCCATGGAGCCAGAGGAGCAGCGGATATTTCCGGCTCGCGTCATATCCGAGCGGCACAAACAGGCGATACGACAGGCGCTCGCCCTGCTTATTCGCGTACACCTTCTTCCGAAATTCAATGTCGTCGTTCGTCAACTGCCCGCCAAAAGCAAATGGCGCCAGGTTCAGCGCAAGGTTCACCAGAATCGCCAGTTTGCTCCATGTCCACCACCTTTTCATCCAGCGATTCTCCTGTAGCGGCCGCCTTCTGCTTGCCCTGAGGAAAGAAGGGACGCGGGCGTCTTGCAACTTGTATCTGGCAGCAACGCTACGGCTTCGCAGCACGTACCACGCGCAGCCCAACATATTCCGGAGCCGCCGTGCAGCTCGATCGCGGGTCCAAAGGACAATCCGCGCTCCCACCTTCCGCTTTGCCTTTTCCATCACCCATCACGACCCATTCGGCGACGTTTCCTCCGAGATCGAACACCAGTTCCTGCTTTTCCTGCCCTTGTCCGGGAAAGGTTCCCACAGGTTTCAGCAGGGGCGCGTTGCCGCCAAGCTCTTTCACTTTCTCCCGCAGACGGTTCACGTCGTCGGGATTCGGCGCATATCCCGCCCAGTAGTCGAGTGTATTTTCGCCGTCCTTTTTGTCGCGCCATCCACCCGCTTCTTTCTCCGCGGGCAAACGCCAGATTTGACCGGTCAATTTCGAAAGCCATTCCGTGTACGCTTTGGCCTGATCGAAAGTCACCCCGTTCGCGGGATAATTCTCAGTGCCCGGATCTACTTTGTAATTCTTGTCAAACGCCGCGAACTGCGCGCGTGTCACCTCGAAACGGCCAATTTCGAAGTCGCCACGCTTCACCACTTCAGGGATTAGCATCGGTTTGCCCTTGCCCGCGAAGCTGCTGCCATAAGCACCCCCGCTGCGCGCAATGTTTTTCGTCTTCAGCGCAACATCCAGTGGTGAACCCGCCTTCAGAGCTTCATTTTCCCCGGGTGCCGTCTTGAAGAAATATTTATCAAACCACGCCATCTCTTCCTCGACCTTGCGCATCTGGTGCGTAAGTTTGCGCGGCCCGTGCGGCTCGCCCGGGAAGATCACAAACTTCACTGGCACTTTTCCATAATATTGCAGCGCGCGAAAATACGACCAGCTTTGCGCGGGAGGCACGTTGGTGTCCGCAGAGCCATGGAAAATCAACACCGGCGCCTTGATCTTGTCCATCTTGAAAAACGGCGATTTGCGGATATACAGATCCGGATCTTCCATCGGCGATTTGCCGAAATAATAGGAATCGAAGGAATCCCCGAAAATCACGTTGCCCCAGTCGCTGATCCATTCCACGTCGCCCGCGCCGACGCTCGCGACCTTGTATCGGTCCGGATAAGTCACCAGCAGGCTAGTCGAAAGAATCGATCCGTTCGACCAGCCGAGCGTCGCCACTTTGTCCGCATCCACGAATCCTTTTTCAATCAGGAAATCCACGCCCGCATTGATGTCCGGCGTCTCCAGGTCGTAATACTTGCCGCAGCAGATTGACTCCACCCACTTCAGTCCGTGGTTGCCGCTGCCGTGATAGTTCGCCTGCAGCACAAACGCGCCGCGCTGTGTCAACAACTGCAGCGGGTACGCCCAGTTGTTGTCCCAGAAATCCATGTCGGAGCCCGTTGGGCCGCCGTGAATCGCGGTAATCAGCGGATACTTTTTCCCGGCTTCATAGTTCACGGGGTAATGCAGGACCCCATCCACCTCGTCCCCGTTCGAGCCCTTCCAGCGGATCACCTCCGCTCTCGCGATGGCGCGCGACTTGATCAGTCCTTCATTCATATGCGTCAACTGAACCGGCGAAACCAGTTTGTTTCCGTCCAGCCGCGCGTGGTAAAGCTGCGGCATCACGCTCGCGGTCGAATACTCGTAGACAATCGCCTTGCTGTCCGGCGTCACCTCAAAACGCACGATGTTTTTCGCCGTGTCGCCTTCGAGCGGCGCCCGCTTCCAAGTCCATACGTCGTTGGTGACGCTCGCGTTGTAGCGGGCCACCTCGAACCGGCTCCCCACCGCAAGGCCTGCGACGAACCCGTCGCTCGTCGCCGAAACGCCGCCCCCGATCCCATTTTCCCAATCAAGTGGAACTGCCGTACTCTTCCCCGTGGCGACGTCATAGAAATAGAGCAACTCGATGGAAGCCGTGATGAATTTGGGATCCGTCGAAAATGGCGCCATGGCGTAAAATCTTTCCTGGCCCATCATCCACGAAAACGCCCGCGGATAAATTCTCCCCTCGGTGAAAATCTGCTTCTCCGTCCCGTCGGCCAGGTTGTGCAGAATCGTCACCGGCGGAACTTTCTGGTCAAACGTGTAGTGCAGGCTCTTCTCGTGAACCGCGACCACATATTTGCCCATCGCAGAGACGCTCCAGTTTCCAATCCAGTCCGTGTTCGTCGTCAGCCGCGTGATCTTCTTGTCCTTCACGCTGATTTTGAACAGGCGCACCGGCGGCTTGTGTTCCGCATCGTCGGCCACTTCCGAATCGTCTTTCCGTTTCTTCTCCGCTTGTTCGTAAGCGCTCGGATCCTCTTCCGCGCTGAAAATCACCGTCTCGTTGTCCAGCCAGTCCACCCGCTGCGGTCCCCGCGCCAGTTCGGTCAAGACAAAGGGTTCCCCGCCCTGCGGATTGATCAACCAGATCTGCGTGGCAGCCGTATCCGCCTTGGCTTGCGGCCGCGCTCTATTGCTGATAAACGCTATCCACTTGCCGTCCGGCGACCAGTTGAACGAAGAGATCGTATCCGTGCCACGGGTTAGCTGAATTTCCTGGTCCATCGCCATACTCGAGAACAACAGATTCGAAACCACGCCGTCCTTTTCCTTATCACCTTGCGCCTTGATCCACGCCACCCCTTGCCGAGCCGGCGAGATCCGGAATTGCCGCGCGCTCTCCGCGAAGATCACGTCCTCCGCTTTCCATGGCGAAATCTTCGCGGGCGGGTTGGCCTCCTGTGCCGTTCCCGGCGCACTCACGAAACTCCAGCAAAGGGCGACAAACACAAAAAGACGAAGCCGGCGGATGGTCATCGAGGTCCTCAGTTGGTGATGTGCAATTCGGCGCGCGATCCACATCGAATCAGACGCGCAACGAGAATAGTGGAATTGACGCAAATTGGGAATGGTGTAGTCTGATGCCCACAACCAAAAGGGGAATCAAGGATGGCTCCGGCAAAATCAGTGTTCACCCAGGAAACGTTTCGCTTCTTTCGCGACCTCGGAAGAAACAATAAGAAGGTCTGGATGGACGCGCACCGCGACCGCTACCAGTCTGCCGTAGTCCAGCCCTTCCGCCGCCTGCTCGAAGAACTTGCCCCGGCCGTTCTGAGCCTCGACGACCGCTTTGACACCACCGGGCGCACCGGCGCGAATTTTTCCCGCATCAATCGCGACATCCGTTTTGCAAAGGACAAAACTCTCTATAAAACGCAGATGTACTTGAAATTCCAGCAGCCGCAGCCGGGCGACCGCGAAAGCGGTCAACTCTACGCGGGACTTTCGAGCGACGTGGTCACCGCCGGCTTCCGCATCTACTCCGGACCGAAGCGGCGCGAATCCACACTTGCACTGGTGGCGCGGCCCCGCATTTCCGAAAAACCCCGCTGGGTCGCCGACCAGAAGCGCCGCCTTGGCCGGAAATTCGACAGCTATTGGTACACCACCGAAAAAGGGAACTGGACGAAGCACGTGGGCTGGCCGGTTCACGTGGAAGACTGGCAGAAAATTCAAGGCTGGATCGTCCGCCGGAAAATGAACACAGGCGCAGCGACAAAGCCCGGCTTTACAAAAGAGCTGTCCAAAATATTTCGCGAAGTCTACCCGCTTTTGAAATTCACAAGCATCCCGTAACCACGAATCGCGCAAAGGGAGAAACCGTGAAACGACTGTTGCAGATACTGCTCTGGACCGCCGTAGCCGCTCTCGGCGCCGTCGCGCTCGCCACCATCGCCTTTCATCGTGGTGAGCCCATTAACGCCACCTGGTTTGTCCTCGCCGCGGCCTGCTCCTACCTGGTTGCTTATCGCCTGTATTCCGCGTTTATCGCCGCCAAACTGCTCGCTCTCGACAACACCCGCGCCACCCCCGCCGAACGCCGCGACGACGGCCGCGACTTCGTCCCCACCAACAAATGGGTGCTCTTCGGCCATCACTTTGCCGCGATTGCGGGGCCGGGGCCGCTGGTTGGTCCTACTCTCGCCGCGCAGTTCGGCTATCTACCCGGCACGTTGTGGCTGATTGCCGGCGCCGCGTTCGCCGGCTGTGTGCAGGATTTCGTAATTCTCTTCTGTTCCATCCGGCGCGACGGTAAAACTCTCGGCGAGATGGCTCGCGACGAAGTCAGCAAACGCGGCGGTTTGATCGCGCAACTTGCCGTGCTGGCGATCATGATCATTCTTTTGGCCGTGGTTGCTCTGGTGGTTGTGAATGCCCTCAAAAGTTCCCCGTGGGCCACATTCACACTGGCCATGACCATCCCCATCGCCCTGTTGCTCGGAGTCTATCTTCGTTACTTCCGGCCCGGCCGCGTGCTCGAAGCTTCGCTCATCGGCGTCGCTCTCGTGCTCTTCGTTGTCATCGCCGGCCAATGGGTTGCCGATTCGCCGTACCTGGCCAAATTGTTCACCCTCGGCGGCGTCACACTGGCCTTCGCGATCATCGTATATGGCTTCGCGGCTTCGGCCTTGCCGGTCTGGCTGCTACTGGCTCCGCGCGATTACCTGAGCGCCTTCATCAAGGCCGGTGCAATTTTCTCGTTGGCCGCTGGGATTCTTCTGGTGCGCCCGCAAATTCTGATGCCTCCTCTCACCCGTTTTGTGGACGGCACCGGCCCCGTCTTCGCTGGAAAAATCTTCCCCTTTTGTTTCATCACCATCGCCTGCGGGGCGATCAGCGGCTTCCACTCCCTGATTTCCAGCGGCACCACGCCGAAAATGATTCTCCGTGAAGGCCACGCCCGCTTCATCGGCTATGGCGCCATGCTGCTTGAATCCTTCGTCGGGGTGATGGCAATGGTCGCCGCCTGTGCGATGACTCCGGGCGTCTACTTCGCCATCAACAGCCCCGCTTCCATCGTCGGCGCCACGCCGGAAGCCGCGGCCGCAACGATTTCCAGTTGGGGCTATCCACTTTCCGGCGCAACGATGACCAGCCTGGCTCACACCGTCGGCGAACAAACTCTCCTCAACCGCGCCGGCGGCGCTCCTTCGCTCGCCGTCGGCATGGCCCAGATTTTCTCAAGCACCATCGGCGGCGACCGCCTCCTCAGCATCTGGTATCACTTCGCCATCATGTTCGAAGCTCTCTTCATCCTCACCGTTCTCGATGCCGGCACCCGCGTCGGCCGCTTCATGATTCAGGAACTCGGCGGGCGCGTCTGGCAGCCCATGGGCCGCCTGAACTGGATGCCCGGAATTCTGATTTCCAGCGCGCTGATCGTCGGCGCGTGGGGCTATTTCCTCTATCAGGGCGTGATCGATCCCCTCGGCGGCATCAATTCTCTCTGGCCGCTCTTCGGCATTGCCAATCAGTTGCTGGCAGCCGTGGCGCTGGTGGTGGCCACCACGATTCTGCTGAAGATGAGCCGCTTGAAATGGATCTGGGTGACCCTGCTGCCGATGGCCTGGCTGGTGATCATCACCATGACCGCCAGCTTTCAGAAAATTTTCAGCCCCAACGTCCGCATTGGATTTCTGGCGCAGGCCAACGCGATGGCCGCGCAGCTTGCAGCGGGGAAAATCGCCGCCGCAAAGATAGCGGACACACAGCGGCTCATGTTCAACCTGCGACTGGATGCGGTGGTCACCGCTGTGCTCGCCGCGATGATTCTCGTGCTGTTGGTGGAAGCGCTGGGGCAGTGGTACGCCATCCTCAGCCGGGGCAAAGAACCGGTATTGCAAGAGACTCCTTACGTGGCCACGCAGTGGGCGGAGGGGGACTAATGCGATTCCTTTGGATGCAAATTGTCGGGACCCTGCAGGTTTTCTGGCACGGCCTGCGCCAATGGAGCGGCGATTCCGCCTACGAAACGTATCTTGCCTGTGCCGAGCGCCAGTGTGCAAAGAAGCCGTTGTCCGCCGCCGAATTCTACGTCGAACAACTGAACCGCAAATATTCTCGCCCCAACCGCTGCTGCTGAGGCGGGCATTTGTGGCGGCCGCCGTCTGCGGCGGGCGCCTTGCCTGGCCAAAAATCGCCCGCATCGGAAGGCGGCCGCTACAATTCGATGTCGTCTTCCGTTGGTTTCAACACTGTGATCTTGTGCGCGATCTTCACGCCGCTCTTCTTCACCCCGGCCAGAATCGCTCGGCGCACTTCCACCGCCAACGCTTCCGGCGGAAACACGCCCTCTGTCTCGCGCGGAAAAAACTTGATGAACAGCGCCGCCACATGCGCGGTCGCGTAAGCCACCGGCGTATTAAATTTTCCCTGCCGCCGTATCTGATACAGCGTGGGAAATATCACGTCGCTCCGGATGGACAGCCGCTGGTCCTCTTTAGGCGAATGCTTTACACCGATCACGATCACCGATGCGGCGAATCGCGCATTCTGCAAAACACCCTGGCGGATCAGCGCGGCGATCTTCCGCGGTGAAGAAGTCTCCGGAAATCGCCGTCGAGTCAGTCCCCGCGATTTCGAAAGGATTCCCATCTTGTGCCAGCGCCGCAGCCGGTCAAATTCGTTGCCGCCGATCTTCACGTCCAGTTCTCGCATGGAGATGTACTGCGGCAGCGTAGCCACTTCATCCTGCGCCGCCAGCACCACGTTGGCCGCGCCGATCGGCTCCGGAAAGCGAAACTTCTCCAGCTCGGAAAAACGTTTCGCCATGTGATATTTCTTGTCGCGATAAATTCGTGGACTCGAAATCGCTTCATCGAACGAAACTTCCGGTGACCACTGCGAAATCGGGTCGTCGCTCTCCGTGCTTTCGTAAAGCCGGATATGCACCGACTGGACTTCATCCATCATCTCTGCCGCGCGCTTCACCAGTAGGTTGGTCAGTCCGGGCGCCGCGCCGGTATTGATGAGCCCAACGCGGCGCTTCTCCTCAAATTTCTTTTTGTACCGCTCCTGCTCCGCCTTGAACGGATTCCGAGTCAGGTGCGAACTCAGGTCAAGGTAATGAACTCGAAGCCGCAGTGCGGCGCGAATCACAATTTGATTAAATACGGACGCGGACGCGTTGACGATCAATTGGCAGCCCTTCGCCGCCTTCACGATCGCGCGTAAATTCCGCGCGTTCACCGTCGTCACGGGGATAGCCGATTTCTTCCCCAGAAAACGCCGCGCCCGCGCGGGGTCGCGATCCCCGCACCACACCACATGTCCCTGGCGTTCCAGGAGTTGCGCGAGCAGCGAACCCGTCGCGCCCGCACCCAAGATAAAGATTCGCATGGCGTTAGCAGACTTTATCACACTCGGCCCAAACCTCAGGGGAAGGGTTGTGGGGTGCTTTCAAGCTTTCGTTTTTTCGCGCGGTGCGGGCGCCCCGCGCAGTAGGCCTTCGGTACTCAGGTCTTCGTCAATATCCGGCCAGTTGATTCCGCAGCCAGCTCCGGCCAGTTTCCAATTCCCTCGTTGCGTTGGCGTGGCATGGAGAAGTCTTGGATACCAGGCAAGCGGCACGCTGATCTTACGTCCATCGCGCAGGGACACGCAGAGCGATTCCTCTGAAAAGCTGACGTCCGCGACGCGCTCACCCGGATTGGGTGCGGAAATACTCATTCCAGGCCTCCAGGAGCGCCTCATCGTGCTCCTGCACTATGGATTGTAACCGACGAAGTTCGACCGCACTAAATCCTAAATTTTGGGCCAGCGAAAACTGGACGGAGCCAGAACTTTGCCGATTTCTCGTCCCTGTCCGCATGCAGGTGCGGCCGCTCGTTCGGCTCGTGGCTATAGAAATAGAATCGATACGGCCCCGATCTGAGAACGGTTGGCACTTTAATATTCTATAATTAATCTAACTATGTAGATAACAAATTCCAATGGACAAGTTGAAAGCGATGTTGTTCTTGGCGCGTCTACTGAAAAACGCCCGGTTTCCTGTTCGGCCGCACGTGTGCGAATTTGAGAAACTGATCCCGCCAGTCCGACGTCTTATGGATAGAATGCTATTTGTAGTTAAGGGAAACTGGGATCACGGAGGGAATAATGCGCAAGTTACTGTTTTCGGCGTTTCTGCTGGCAGTACCCACACTGGGGCAAGCGCAAAGCACAGATTTTAGAGCGGCGGCTGGGTGTGGTCCCGATAAGACCCAATTCAGCGTGAAAACAGAATCCAACCAGCATGCCGTGAAGCAGCCGGAACCAGGCCAGGCGTTAGTTTATGTGATAGTTCAAGGGAAACCGGAAGGTGGCGAAGTGAAGGTTACGACTCGCGTTGGATTGGATGGGAATTGGGTGGGCGCAAATCATGGTGCTTCGTATCTGTCTTTTTCGGTGGCACCGGGAGAGCATCATGTGTGCGCCGACTGGCAATCCAGCCTGAAGTCGAGACAAAAGCTGAGTGGAGCTGCAGATCTCACTGCTGAAGTGGGAAAGACATACTACTTCCGAACGGAAGTGGTGTTGTCGCAGGCGACTGAGAGCCACGACGAGCGGTTGTCCCTCAAGCCGGTGGATGCTTCTGAAGGCCTGCTCCTGATATCCAAATCGGCTGAAAGTAGCTCCGCAATCAAGAAATGAAACACCCAAGTGTGAGTGGTCTGCTCTGATTGCAAGCTTTTTCCAACCGGCGTAGGATTGTAGATGTAACTCCGACTCCGCCGGCCTGCGGGAGAGACATCCCATGGCGGCGGGGCGAGGCGGCTGAGGTTGGCCCGCCGAGGGTTCGAGTGGAAACGCCCGCGCCTCCCGTATTTGGAAAGGAGCTTGTACACCGGAAATGTGTAGATTTCCGGCTAGAGCCCGATTCCAAGCGCGAATCGGGTTTTTCTTTTTGGGGCCACGCTGATGACGCTTCACGACAAGTTCGGACGCCAAATCACCGACCTGCGGATCTCCGTCACCGACCGCTGCAACTTCCGCTGCGTCTATTGTCGTTCCGCCGACCCGGAAAACTATCGCGAGCACGAAGAGATTCTTTCCTGGCCTGAACTCGAACGTCTGGCGCGCATCTTTGTGAACCTGGGCATCCAGAAAATGCGCATCACCGGCGGTGAACCCCTGGTCCGCGCAGGTGCCGAAGCGTTCCTGAGCAAATTGAACGAACTCGGCGTCGCGGACATTTCCATGACCACCAACGGCCACCTTCTCGCCGAGCGTATCCCTGCACTGATCGCCGCCGGCCTCCATCGCATCAATATCAGCCTCGATTCGCTCGATCCCATCAAGTTCGAAAAAATCACCCGCACCCGCACCTACGACTCCGTGATGCGCGGCATCGACGCTGCCCAGAATTCCCCTCTTGGCCCCGCGAAAATCAACGCCGTCCTCGTCCGCGGATTCAACGAAGACGAAGTGGAAGCCTTCGCCGCCTTCGCGCGCGATCGCGGCGTGATCATGCGTTTCATCGAATTCATGCCGCTCGACGCCGACCGCCACTGGTCTCGCGAGCTGATGGTCCCCGCTGAGGAAGTTTACCGGCGCATCCACGCGCAATGGCCGCTGGTGCAGATTCCCCACGCGAAGAGCGAAACCGCGCGAAAATACAAATTTGCCGACGGCGCGCCCGGCGAAATTGGCCTGATCGCGCCGGTCACCCAGCCTTTCTGCGGCCACTGCTCGCGCATCCGTCTGACTGCCGACGGCAAGGTCCGCACCTGTCTCTTCAGCAAGGACGACCACGACCTTCGCGCCCTTCTTCGCAACGGCGCTTCCGACCCCGACATCGAAGAGCGCATTCGCGCCATGGTCACCGAAAAAGAAGCCGGCCACCGCATCAACGAACCCGGCTTCCAGCCGCCCTCACGCACCATGGTTTTCATCGGCGGCTAGCCCTTCGCGCCCGCGTCGCTTCGCCAGACTCCTGCTCCCCCGCATGTTATCCTTGCTATAGGCCCAAGTTGTCCCGGAAACGGACGGAAGAGCATGCCGGAAGACCACGACGACGAGCGCGAAGAGCAATCAGAGCAACCCCAGCGATTGTTCACACTCACCGAGGCGGAGCGCACTCGCCAGGAGCTGGAGCCCTTCCTGATCGAAGCCATTGGCGCGCGCAAAAAGCTTTCGGCGCTCGAGCAAGACTTAACCGCCGTCTCCACCCGCATCATGATGATGGGCGGCGTCCTGGTGCCTTACGCAAAGCTCGCGGAAAAGCGCATGGAGCACCAGAACCTCGCCGAAGTGATGAAGAGCAACCTGGAGAAAATTCTCTCCACCGGCTGCCTCATCAAGGATCTCGACGTCGGCCTGCTCGACTTTCCCGCTATCGTGGACAACCAGGAAGTCTATTTGTGCTGGAAACTCGGCGAAGACCGCATTCGCTATTACCACCGCCAGGACGAAGGCTACTCCGGCCGCAAGCCGCTGGACCCGCGCGATCTCGGCCCCGGCACGCAGTTGCAGTGATCATGTAGCGGCCACCTTCAGGTGGCCCCGCCTGCTGATGGATCGGCCCGCTTTGAAGCGCTTTTTGCCGGCACGATTTTGTAGGGCACGCCCGCCGCGGCGGGCGTGCCGTTTCTCCCAGAGGCCAAATTTCGACAACCAACTTATGACCACCGAAAATCGACTGAAAGATTCCGCCAGCCCATACCTCCGCTCCGCCGCCCACCAACCCATCAACTGGTACGAATGGGGCGAAGACGCCTTCGGCTTTGCCAAATCCCAGGACAAGCCTATCCTCCTTGATATTGGCGCCGTCTGGTGCCACTGGTGCCACGTCATTGACCGCGAAAGCTACGAAAATCCCGCCATCGCCAAAATCATCAACGAACATTTCATCCCCGTAAAAGTGGACCGCGACGAGCGCCCCGACGTCGATTCCCGCTATCAATCCGCCATCAGCGCTATCAGCGGCCAGGGCGGCTGGCCCCTCACAGGTTTCCTGATGCCCGATGGCAAACCGTTTTTCGGCGGCACCTATTTTCCGCCCGAAGACACCGGCGGCCGCCCCGGCTTTCGCCGCATCCTGCTAGCCGTCGCCGATGCCTACCAGAACAAGCGCGACGAACTGCTGAAGACTTCCGTCGCGCTCGCCGAAGCCGTGGCCAAAGCGGAAGCCTTCGCTGGCGCACGCGGCGAATTCGATCTCGGTGTCATCGATTCTCAAATCAGTTCCCTCACGCAACTTTTCGACCTGCGGCATGGCGGCTTCGGCAAAGCTCCGAAATTTCCCCACGCCTCCGCCGTCGATCTCCTCTTCGAGCGTTTCCGCCAAACCGGAGAAAAGCATCTTCTCGCCATGGCCGAAACCACCCTCGAAAAAATGGCCAGGGGCGGCGTCTACGACCAGCTCGCCGGCGGCTTTCACCGCTACTCCGTCGACGAACGCTGGCTAGTCCCCCACTTCGAAAAAATGTCCTACGACAATTCCGAACTGCTGAAGAATTTTCTCAATGGTTCACGTTTTTCCCTGAGTGATTCCGAACGGCCTCACGATCCCCAGAAACATTGGTATCCGAAGTTCGCCTTTTTTCACGAAGTTGCAGATGGAATCGTCAAGTGGGTGACTGAGGTTCTCTCTGACCAATTGAACGGAGGGTTCTATGCGAGTCAGGATGCCGATGTTTCCCTTGATGATGACGGGGACTATTTCACTTGGACACTGGACGAAGTACGCGCCGTCCTAACGCCAGAGGAATCCCAGGTTTTTGAGTTGTTCTATGAAGTAGAAGCCCAAGGCGAGATGCATCACAATCCAGCAAAAAACGTCCTGTGGAGAGCCCATAATTTCCATGAAGTCGCGACGAGCCTCAAAATAACCGAGGATGACGTCACCCGATTGCTTATTGCTGCGGAGGGAAAAGCTTTCCGGGCTCGGCTATCCCGGCCGACTCCATTCGTAGATACGACGATGTATGCCAGTTGGAATTCCATGTTTGTTTCCGCCTTCATAGAGGTTTGGCGTGTCCACGGAAATAGTTATTGGTGTGGTGCAAGCTGCCGTGAGTTCGCACTGAAGACGATGGATCGAATGTTGCGGGAAGCCTGGAGCGAGGGAAACGGTTTTGCTCATCGCATCGGTGGCCCGTCTTTGCGCGGCTCTCTGGACGATCAGGTTTTCGGCGTGCTGGCCCTACTCGATGCGTACGAAGCCACGCTCGACGCAAAATACTTCCGCGCAGCGCAGCGCACCATGGACCTCGCCATTGAAAAATACGGCGACGCCGAAAACGGCGGCTTCTTCGACCGCGCTTCCGACGCTCCCGCCATGGGCGGCCTCGAAGTCCGCCGCAAGCCCTTCCAGGACTCCCCCACGCCCAGCGCCAATTCCGTCGCTGCCATGGCCCTCACTCGCATGCACGCTTACACCGACGATGCGAAATATCACGATTGGGCCAAGAAAACACTCGAAGCCTTCGCCGGCATCGCCCCGCAATACGGCCTCTTTGCCGCAACCTATGGCCTGGCCGCGATTCTATTCGCCGATCACCCAACGCAGGTAGTTATCACGGGCGCGGAAGGCGATCCCGCAGCCGAAAAGCTCGAACGCACCGCCAACGACGTCTTCCGCTTCGGCAAAGCCGTCCTTCGCATAACGCCCGCCACCTCGCTCGAATACTTACCCGTCGCCCTGCGTCACACCCTGCCCCATCTCCCCAAAGACAAACCCAGCGCCCTCGTCTGCTCCGGCAACACCTGCCTTCCGCCCACCTCCGACCCCGAAGAACTGAAACGCCTCCTCCAAAAAGGAATCGCCGGCACCGCCGCCGGCTGATCCGCATTTCTCAAAATTGAAAATGTCCACGCAGAAGGTGTCATCCTGAGGCTATCCGACGAGGATAGCCGAAGGACCTCAACGTTGAAATTTTGCAGGGAGCAAACCTGTTCCTCTCAACAAAAAAGGCGCGATGCATACACACCGCGCCCTTCGATAGTCAGGATGCTTCCGAATCCTTTACCTAATTTACCTCCTCAACTTCCTTTACTTCCTACTTCTTCGGTCTCGATTCCGGCGGCACCAATCCATTCGCCCGGTAGTACACCACCAGTTGCCCATAGTGCTCCCCCGAATGCTCAATCAGCCCATACGCCACGTCATACAGCCGATCCAGATGCGGCCCGCCAGCATTCACCGCTTCCGTCAGTCCCTTGTCGCCTTTGGCCTTGATCTCCGCGGCGCCATCCTCCACGCACTTCTTCACAAACGCCACCAGCTCCGCCCGGGTCTTCACGCTGACGTCCTTGGGGAGGCGGTCTGCAATGACGTCGTCGAGGTAGCGCGGTTTCTTCCCCGCAGCGGGATCCGTGAAGAAGTACATGGACGCCGAAGCATGCACCAGGTTCGCGACAAACGTCCGAGATTCCGCCTGCGGCTTGAACGAAAACTTGTCCTCCGGAAAATCCTGCGCCATTGCAATCAATTTCCGTCCGATGTCATTCCACGCCTCCAGCACCGCTTCCGAAGGGCTCGGAGCCGGCCCCGGGGCTTTCTTCGGAGCCTCCTGCGCCCGAAGCGGAGCCACCGCAAAACACACCGCCAAGCCGAGCCATGCAAACCTGGAAAAACGTTTCATCTCTTTTCTCCTTTGAGTGTTAAGGCGAAGGGCTTTCGCTTCCCTTTAAGACGACTGGCCACTCCGAACATTTCACCTGGGCGGGAAAAAGCGCTGGCCAACCGGTCTCGGCCGCCAGCCATCATACTGAACAGGCTCGCCAAAGTCGCGGCAAGATGCGGAAAAGGGGAGGTTTACTTCTCGCTACGGGGCCCAAAGACCAAACAATAGCCTTACGCCCCGCGTGCTACTCTGATAGGACTTAGTCGAGGAGTCATCCCTTGGTTTGGAGTTGGTTTTTGTTGAGGGTTTTGATCGGGCTGTCGATCTTGGCCGCCCTGTTTTTGTCCCAGCGTTTCTGGTACCGGGCCTTGTGGCGTGTCACCGGGCACTGGGGTCGCGCCACGCTGCGTGTCGGCGTTCGTCTGCTCTATCTCGTTGGCCTGCTGCTCATCATCGCCACGCTCGCCGACAACCTCCGCCAGGACCATGGACGTCTCCTGCCGAACCACTCACCGATTACTACATTCGCCGGCCTTTGGTTCTTAAGCGCGCTTTTCGGTTATCTGGCCGTCAAATTTGTCCACGGCATTGAGTGGCTCTGGCACCGCTTCCACAAACCGGTGCCCCAGGACGCCTCCAGGCTGCCCGCGCACCGCATCGAGCTCGAAGACATCGTCCCCGATCCGTCACGCCGCACCTTTTTCCGCACCGCCAGCGTTGTGGCCGGAGCCGCGCCGTTCCTCGGCGTTATGTACGGCTTTGCCGCCGAACGCCTGCGCTACGAAGTTCACCGCGTCGAAATTCCCATCAACAACCTGCCTGCGCGGCTCGACGGCATGCAGATCGTCCAGCTCAGCGACATCCACCTCAGCGCCTATATGTCCCGCGAATCGGTCCGTCGCGCCGTGGAGATGGCCAATGAAGTCGGCGCCGACCTCGCCGTCGTCACCGGCGACCTGATCACCGGCATGCACGACTCCATGTGGGATTGCGTCGAAGAAGTGCGCCAGTTGCGCGCGCCGCTGGGCGTCTACGGCTGCAACGGCAACCACGAAATCTACGCTCGCGCGGAAGATCTGGCCCAGCGCCTTTACCAGCAGGCCGGCATGAAACTCCTGCGCCGTGAAAACGCAGTCATCCACTACAAAGGCGCGCAGTTGAACTTAATCGGTGTAGATTACCAGCGCGAACGCTCTCCGAGCGGGCGCAAGCAGCAGATGCTCGCGAATTTCGAGCCCTTGGTCCGCCGCGACATGCCCAACATTCTGCTATCGCACAATCCCAACACCTTCAATCGCGCCGCGGAACTGGGCGTTGAACTTTCACTCGCCGGCCACACCCACGGCGGCCAGGTGCAGGTTGAAATCCTTGACGTTAGCCTCAGCCCCGCGCGCTTCATCACCGACTATGTCGCCGGCCTCTATCACCGCCCGCTGCTCATGCCCGATCAGCCCAAGCGCATGGGTGAAACCATCAAGCTCATGCCCAACGCCCCCAACGGCCTCGCCGCTCTCTACGTAAACCGCGGTATCGGCACGGTCGGCGCCCCAGTCCGCCTCGGCGCCCCCCCCGAAATCACCCACATCGTCCTCCGCCGCGTTTAGCTGCTTGTTGAAAAAGCATGATTGTTCAGTCTAAATCTTCAGCCAGATAATATTCTCTCCAGACGTAGTGAAACTTACATTTTTCGCTTGGAGAAACGGCGTGCATAGCAAAGAAAACGCCCTTCTTCTCTACTGACTTCGACGCCGAAATTGTGTGGGGCAATTCAGGGAACTCCCGTCGAAGAATTTTTGTTGCTCTGGTTGCCGTCAGCCTACCCGCGGATTGAGTCGATACATGCCGAACTCCCACGGTGCGGTCGCCGCGCATATCCATTTCCCGAACAGTGATCGTTAGCCTCATATCGCCTCCTGATCCGTATTATGTTCTGACTGGCGCGCGCGCGAGAACAGTTGATCATTCTAATGTGTAAGCTTCAGATGCTAGAATCTGCGCCATAATCACATGACTATCAAGGAACGGAACTACTGGCTGGACACGGTGGCGGAGCCTGCGACGGGCGCGGCTGGCGCTTTGCCCGATAAGGTGGACGTCGCCATCGTTGGCGGAGGCTTCTGTGGCCTCTCCGCGGCGCGGGTTCTGGCGCAGCGCGGCGTGCGCGTGGTGCTGCTCGAAGCCGAATCGCTGGGCTGGGGCGCAAGCTGCCGCAACGGCGGCATGGTGCTGACCGGGATGAAGCTGCCCGTGCCCACGCTGCTCAAACGCTATGGCCGAGAAGCCGTGCAGCGCATGTACGCCGCCTCGCTCGAATCCATCGATCTCGTCGAGCGGATCGTCAACGAAGAGGGAATCGACTGCAATTTCTCTCGCTGCGGTCATCTCGAAGTCGCCTGCAAGCAAGCCCATTTCGATCATTTCTCCACGGCCGCCGCGCGCATCAAGAGCGAGTTCAATCACGAACTCCGCATCGTCCCAAGAAACGGGCTGCAAAGTGAAATCGGCGCTCCAATTTATTTTGGCGGTATGGTTGACGAATCCAGCGCCGGCGTAAATCCCGCGCGCTACGTGCATGGCCTGGCCAAAGCAGCGCAGCGCCACGGCGCCTGTCTTTACGACCACACTCGCGTCACAAATGTTTCCTCCCAGCGAAACGGCGTGACCGGCAGTTTCCGCATCGAAACCACCCGCGGCTCCCTCACAGCCAGAGAAGTCCTGCTCGCCACCGGCGCATACACCACCGAAGCCACGCCGTCCCTTCGCAAAAAAGTGATTCCCATCGGTTCCTACATCATCGCCACGGAAGTTCTCCCCGACGCCCTCGCCGCCGAAGTCAGCCCCCGCAACCGCATGATCTACGACTCCAAGCATTTCCTTTATTACTACCGCCTGACGCCCGACAATCGCATGCTCTTCGGTGGCCGCGCCGCCTTCTTCCCCGAATCCGAAAGCACAGTCCGCGAAAGCGCCGAACTCCTGCGCCAGGGTATGGTCCACGTCTATCCCCAGTTGCGCGACACAAAAATCGAATACGTCTGGGGCGGTACACTCGATTTCGCAATGGACGTGATGCCGCACGCGGGAAAAATCGACGGCATGCATTTCGCCGTAGGCTTCGCCGGCCACGGCGTGGGCGCCGCAACCTGGATGGGAGCAAAACTAGCCAACGTGATCTGCGGCGATCCCGACGACAATCCCTTCTCCCGCATCCCGTTTCCCGCCGCGCCTCTCGGCCTCCGCAGCGGCAACACCTGGGCCCTACCCCTGGCCGGCGCCTACTACAAACTCCTCGACTGGCTAACGTAGCGGCCACCTTCAGGTGGCCCCGTCCTCTTGCCTTTGTAGCGGCTGCCTTCCCCGGCGGGCGCCTTTCGTTTTGTCCCGCGGTCGCATTCGCCATCAAAGCAAACTTGTCATCCTGAGGCTATCCGATGAGGATAGCCGAAGGATCTCAACGTAAGCATTGTGCAAGGTGTTTCCATTGAAGTCCTTCGCAGCGCCAACCCCGCGCTTCTCAGGATGACAAGTCATTTTGGTTTTTGGAAAACGGACCGATCACAAAGAGGAGAAAGCTGAAACTACCCCACCACCAACTTCTTGATCCGCGGAAACACAAAATACGCCACCACCCCCAGCCCCACCGGCACCGGCCCCCACTTCAGCGCAAACTTGTCGCTGAACACCAGCGCCACGATCGTCATCAGCATCGGCGCAATCACCACGTAAGCCAGCCCTGCATTGCCCCAGGGAATCCGGAACGGCCGCGCCTTCTCCGGCTGAGTCTTTCGCAGTTTCCAAGCCGCCATCACCGTCAGCACGGTCACCAGGCTGCGCAGCCAAACATACACAGTCAGCAACTGTGCCAGCGTATGAAACGCCAGCAGCGCGTAAATCCCCGACGAAATCAGGATCGCGATCCACGGCGTCCCGTATTTCGGATGCTTCGCGGCAAACACGGGCGGCAGGTACCCATCCTCCGCCATTGCTGACGGCATCCGCGTGCTGGTCAGCACCGTCGCATTCAGCAACGAAACGTTTCCCAGCATCGCCGCCGCCGTCAGACAGACGCCCAGCAGGCTTCCTCCGATCAGCAGCCCCGCCGTCGGCAGATACGCCGAATTCCACTTTTCCCAGTTTCCCAGCGCCGCCAGAGAAGTCAGCGCGGGCAAAAAATACGTCGCAATCGAAAGCGGCACCACAATCGCCAGCGCAATCGGAAAATTCCGTTGCGGATTTTCAATCTCCTCCGCCACGCTCGAACACTGCTCATACCCCGAATACAGCCACAACCCCAGCGCCAGCCCCACGCCGAACACCTGAAACGGCGGCACATGCGGCGGCACAAACGGATGAACCGGATTGAAATGCCATTTCGTCGCCGCAATCACGCAGAGCGCCAACACCGGTGCCAGGACGGAAAGTTCCAGCACCGTGGACACGATCCCCACCATCTGAATTCCGCGAATGTTCACGTACGCCAGCAGCGCGATCACCGCCCAAGAAACCAGATAATGTTTCCACCCCACCAACGATGGGAAGAATCCGCCGAGATAATCACTGAACAAAACCGCGTAGCTCCCACCCAGCAGCCAGGAAGCAGTCCAGTTCCACCATCCCGCTACGAATCCCCAGAAATCCCCGTACCCCGCGCGCACCCAGCGGTAAAATCCGCCTTCCACCGGAATCGCCGTTGTCAATTCCGCGGCCACCAGCGAAACCGGTATGCACCAGAACAGCGGAATCACCAGCAGATACAGCAGCGTCAACCCCGGCCCGCTCGTCGTCACCATTCCTTCCATGCCGAACGGGCCGCCTGTCGTGTACGCGAACATCACGAACACGAAATAGAAAAGCCCCGCTTTTTTTGCTGCAGTATTGGATAGGCTCAAGGTTTTGCCGGAAGTGTACCCCACTTCCCGAACGATTGCTGGACTTGCCCCGCGGAGTGCGCGACACTCGGCCCGCCCGATTTGCGGGCCTCACGAATGATTCTTCTCCTCATGGGAGTCACCGGCTCCGGCAAAAGCACCGTCGGCAAACTTCTGGCCGACCGTCTGGCCTGGGTGTTTCTCGAAGCCGACGATTTTCACTCCCCCGAAAACATCGCCAAAATGCGCAGCGGCATTCCGTTGACGGACGCCGACCGCCTCCCGTGGCTTGATGCAATCCATGCCCGGCTGGTGGCGTTGCATGCGGAGGGGAAGGACATTGTCCTCGCCTGCTCCGCGCTCAAGCAAAGCTACCGTCACCGCCTCGCGAAAAATCTGCCTGTCGAACTTGTCTACCTCAAAGGCTCACCCGTTCTCATCGCCCGGCGCCTGCGCCAACGCCGCGGCCACTTCGCCGGAACGCCCATTCTCGCCGGGCAGTTCGCCGACCTCGAGGAACCGCGCGATGCCTTCACGATCCCCGTCGAATTGCCTGCCGAAGATCTCGCCCGCAAAATCCTTAAGCATTTCTCTCTCGAGCCCGAAACATCCATCGACGCGCCTTCGCTCCTCAATAAACTCCGTTGGCGCCTGCTTCCGTTTCTCTTCCTCCTCTACGTCGTCGCCTATCTCGACCGCATCAACGTAGGCTTCGCCGCCCTGCAAATGAAATCACAGCTCGGTTTCAGCGACTCGGTCTATGGTCTCGGCGCGGGAATTTTCTTCCTCGGCTATTTCCTGTTCCAGGTTCCTGCAAATCTGGCTCTGGAGCGTGTCGGCGCCCGCCGCTGGATCGCCTTCCTGATGATCTGCTGGGGCGTCGTCTCCGGCTGCATGTTTTCCATTCACTCCACCGCCTCTTTTTATTCCTTGCGATTTCTTCTCGGTGCCGCCGAAGCCGGTTTCTTTCCCGGCGTAATTTTTTATCTGCGCTCCTGGTTTCCCGCCAGCGCCCGCGCCGGGGTCGTCGCGCTGTTCATGACCGCCGGTCCCGTCTCCGGCGTGATCGGTGGCCCAATTTCCGGCTGGCTGCTCGATTGGAATCCCCGCGGCGGTCTCGCCGGCTGGCAATGGATGTTCCTTCTTGAAGCCATCCCAGCGGTCGTGCTCGGAGTCGTGACCTGGTTTTTTCTGGCAGACAATCCCAGCCGCGCGCCCTGGCTTTCTCCGCAAGAAAAATCCTGGCTACTCCACACTCTCGACACCGAATCCAGTCCGGCATCGCTAACTCCATCCGAGCATCCCACTTCATGGTTCGCAAACCCCCGCCTCTGGGGCTTTGCTCTCGTCTATTTCGGCTTGAACACCTGCACCTACGGCATCAGCCTCTGGCTGCCAACCGCGCTGCACTCCCTCACCGGTTTCCCCAACCTGCTCCTGGGACTCCTATCCGCTGTTCCCTATCTTGCCGCGGCCATTCTTATGGTCATCGTTGGCGCAAACTCAGACCGCACCGGAGAGCGCCGCTGGCACATTGCAATCTCTGCGTTTGCCGGAGGCTTCGCCCTCGTCGTCAGCGGTTTTCCATTGGGCATCGCCGTTAGTGTCTTTTGTTTTGCCATCGCACTCTCCGCCTCGTCTTCGATGGCTGGACCGTTCTGGGCCATGGCCTCCGGCTCCTTCACAGCCGCGGCCGCAGCCCGCTCCATCGCTCTGATCAACGCCATCGGCAATCTAGGCAGCGGCTTCGGCCCCTATTGGATCGGCCACCTCCGCGATACGACCGGTTCCTTTCGCGCCGGTTTGTTCAGTGTCGCCGCAATGCTCACCCTTGCCGGCGCCATCGTTCTCTTCCTCGCTCGCGGCTCGCGGCGCTCAATTTAATGCTGGCTATCCTCACCGCAGCCCCAGCCGTCTAAATTGGCTCCTTGCAGATTCTCTTCAATGACGAAATAATCGTGCTCTTGCACTTCAGGAGAATTTCTTGACCAGCTCAATACGTTTCACTCTCTTTTTCGCTTGCCTCGTCTTTATCGGCTCTCTCACTTTTTATTCGCGTGCCACCGCTGACGAATCCCCGCTCTACGGCTACTCCCCTGAATCCTCCCGTGCCGAGCGCCAGTGGGAAGAAAAACTTCGCGCCATCCCCAGCCCCGACAATATGCGCGAATACATGCGCCGCCTCTCCGCCCGCCCGCACCACGTCGGCTCGCCCTACGACAAGGACAACGCCGATTGGCTAGCCGCAAAGTTCAAGGAGTTCGGCTTCGAGACACAGATCGAGTCCTACGACGTCCTCTTTCCCACACCCAAGGAACGCCAACTCGAACTGGTCGACTGCAAAGGCGCATCCGCCACCGACTGCTCCGTGAAATTCACCGCCAAACTCGAAGAACCCGCGCTCGCCATTGATCCCACTTCCGGCCAGAAATCCGAGCAGTTGCCTACCTATAACGCTTATTCGAAAGACGGCGACGTCGTCGCCCCGCTCGTCTACGTCAATTACGGCATCCCCGAAGACTACGAGCGCCTCGAACGCCTCGGCGTTTCCGTTAAAGGCGCCATCGCCATTGCGCGCTACGGCCACTCTTGGCGCGGCATCAAGCCAAAGGTCGCCGCCGAGCACGGCGCCGTCGGCTGCCTCATCTATTCCGATCCTGAAGGCGACGGCTACTCACCCGGCGAAACTTTTCCCAAAGGCGGCTTCCGCCCCAGCGACGGAGTTCAGCGCGGCAGCGTCGCTGACGATCCCATCTATCCCGGCGACCCTCTCACTCCCGGCGTTGCCGCAAAAAAAGATGCCAAGCGCCTTAAGGTCGAAGATTCCCCCGTGATCACCAAAATTCCCGTGCTGCCTATTTCCTACGGTGACGCGCAGCCTCTGCTCGCCGCCCTCACCGGCCCGATCGCGCCGAATGAGTGGCGTGGCAATCTGGCGCTCACGTATCACGTTGGCCCCAGCGCGCTCAAAGTTCACCTGAAAATGAAATCAAACTGGGATCTCAAGCCCATTTACGACGTCATCGCCCGCATTCCCGGCAGCACCAATCCCGATCAGTGGATTATCCGTGGCAATCATCACGACGCATGGGTGAACGGCGCCGAAGACCCCATCTCCGGCCTGGTCGCTGAACTCGAAGAAGCCCGCGCCTTCGGTGAACTCCTGAAAACCGGCTGGAAGCCCAAGCGCACCATCATCTATTGTGCCTGGGACGCGGAAGAGCCCGGCCTGATCGGCTCCACCGAGTGGGTCGAAGACCACGGCGACGAACTGATGAAGCATGCTGTCGTTTATATCAACTCCGATACCAACGGCCGCGGCTATTTCGACGCCGAGGGTTCGCACACGCTCGAAAAATTCATCAACGATGTTGTCCGCGATGTTCAGGATCCGGAAACCAAGCTCTCCGTCTGGAAGCGTGCCCAACTCCAGACCATTTTCTCCGCCTCAGGCGCCGACGACCGCGCGGAAGCCCGCAACCGCGCCGACTTGCGCATCGGCGCCCTCGGCTCCGGCTCCGATTACGGCTCATTCGTGCAACATGACGGCATCGCCTCCCTCAACATCGGCTTTGGCGGTGAAGACGGCGGCGGCATCTACCATTCCATCTACGACGACTTCTACTGGTACACGCACTTCAGCGACACGGATTTTGTTTACGGCCGCGCTCTTGCCCAGACTTCCGCCACTGCGGTCCTCCGTCTCGCCGACGCCGACATTTTGCCCTTTGAATTCACGGATTTCGCGGACACCATGCAGACCTACGTGAAGGAACTCAAAACACTCCATCAGCAAAAACAGGATGAAGTTCGCGAGCGCAACAAGCAAATCGAAGAAGGCGTCTTCCAGGCCACCAACGATCCCCGCCATCCCACCGTCGCGCCAAAGCCCGAAACGGTCGCCCCCTTCATCAATTTCGCCCCGCTCGACAACGTCATCACCGAACTCGCCAAAGCAGCCGACGCCTACAAGAAAGCCTACGACGAAGCCGGCGCTCGCGGCGACTTCGCGAAAGCCTCCGCTTCCTTGCAGCAACTGAATCATCTCCTGATGCAAAGCGAGCGCCGCCTAACCAATCCCGACGGCCTGCCCGGACGCGCCTGGTTCAAGCACGAAATCTACGCTCCTGGCCAATACACAGGCTACGAAGCGAAAACCATTCCCGGTGTCCGCGAAGCCCTCGAACTCAAGCGCTGGAAAGAAGCGGAAGACCAGGTAGGCGTGGCCGCGAAGACCCTGCAGCAGGAAGTCGCCCTGATCAACGAAGCCGCCGCAAAACTGTCCGCGTTGCACTGAAACTTTTTGAGTGCGGGAGCGAAGCTCCCGCTTTTACGGTGTACGCGCCGACTCCCAAGGAGACCCGTCATTCCCTCCTACAATCTCGCCATCGTCGGCTTCGGGCACGTGGGGCGCGCCCTTCTCCGCCTCCTCATCTCCAAGGAAAGCGAACTCCGCCGCAAATACGACGTCCGCTGGCGCCTCACCGGTATCGCCACCCGCCGCTTCGGCTGGATCGCCGATCCCGAAGGCCTCAACCCGATCGCCGCGCTCAGCAGCCATTTTCCGCAGCCAGTCAATCCGCCGCGCAACGTCCGCGAATGGCTCGAACGCTCCAAAGCCGATGTCCTCTTCGAAGCCAGCTCGCTCAACACCCAATCCGGCCAGCCCGCCATCGATCATCTCGTAGCCGCGCTCGAAGCCGGCGCCCACGCCATCAGTGCCAACAAAGGTCCGCTGGTCCACGATTACCAACGTCTTGCCGTGCTGGCCAGGTCGAAGGGCAAACAGTTTTTGTTCGAGTCCACGGTCATGGATGGCGCGCCGATTTTTTCATTGTTTCCGCTCGGCCTCCCGGCTACGGAGCTGCGCGGTTTTGCCGGCGTTCTGAACTCCACCACCAATGTTGTCCTCACCGAAATGGAAAAAGGCCGCTCGCTCGACGAAGCCATCAAACGCGCTCAGGCCATCGGCATCGCCGAAACTGATCCCACGCACGATCTGGATGGATGGGACGCCGCCGTTAAGGTCGCCGCGATCGTCAACGTTCTGATGGGTGTGCCGCTGCGCATCGAACAGGTCCAGCGCACCGGCATCCGTGAACTCAGCGAAGAAAAAATCCGTTCCGTCCGCGCCGCTGGCATGCGCTACAAACTCATCTGCCGCGCCGAACGTCGCGGCGACGGCGTTGAATGCCGCGTCGGCCCCGAACTTCTCCTCATGACCGACCCCATGGCCGGACTCGAAGGCACCAGTTCCGCCATCCGTTTCGATCTCGACGTCATGAGTCTTTCACTCTTCGAACACAACCCCGGCATTGAAGCCACCGGCTACGGCCTCCTGGCCGACTTCCTCCGCGCCGCCCAATCCTAGTTCTCAGACACTGCTATTAGAAAAATCTGTCATCCTGAGGGGCGCGTTATTCGCGCCCCGAAGGACCTCAACGCAAAGTCCTTGCAACATTTATCGATCGAGCCTCGTTCACCCCGCCCGCGTCCCATCCGGCACCGGCTTTTCCGGCGTTGCCAGCACCGGCGTCACCCCGTCCGCATACCCGATATCAAACAGCATCCCCTCAGAAATCTCTCCGGCCATCTTCCGCGGCTCCAGATTCACCACAAACAACGCTTGCCTGCCCTCAATCTCCCGCGGATTTTCCCGCTCCTTCTTCATTCCCGCCAGAATCGTGCGCGTGTGATCGCCGAAGCTGACCGTCAGCTTCATCAGCTTCTCCGACCGCGCCACCTCTTCCACTTTTTGAATGGTGCCAACGCGAATGTCCAATGCTTCCAGAGCTGCAAACGCCACAACGGGTTTTATCGGCGCGTGCTTAAAATCGCTCACGACTTACCTCGAAACTTCGACGCGTACGCCGGCGTCGGAATCGAAGCGTCACATCGCTCATCGCGAATCGCCGCATCTGCGACAAGCCGCATCGGAATAATCCCCGCCCACACGGAAAGCGCGTAATCCGGCGCATCATCCTCCACGCCGCCCGTCCGCACTTTCGCCGAAACCTCCGTCAGCGGCAATTTCAGGATGCTCGTGGCCTTCAGTTCCTGGTCGTTCGGCTGCCGCGCATCTTCCCATCGTCCGGCAAGCAGTTTTTCCGTGAACGCCCGCAGCGCCGCCAGTTTCTCTTCGGGCTCACTGATCAACGTCGCCGTTCCCAGCGCCACCACAGACCGGTAATTCATCGAGTGATTGAAAACCGATCGCGCCAGCACCAGCCCGTCCGTCAGCGTAACCGTGATGCACACCGGCAACCCGCCCGCCGCCCCGCGCAGCGTCCGGCTTGCCGCCGAGCCGTGAAAATATATCGCATCGCCCACCCGCGCGAACATCGTCGGAATCACAAACGGCTGCCCCTCCGCCGCAAATCCGACGTGGCAGACGAATCCCTCGTCCAGAATCTTGTAAATCGCGTCGCGGTCGTACACGGCGCGGTTGGCTTCGCGCACCACCCGCGTGCGGTCGCTCACTGCAAACGAATCAGGCATGGAAAACCTCAGGATGAAACACGGCGCGGAGTTGATAGCCGGCGCCATCGCGGCATGAGTGGGAACAACTCCTCGATGGTACCACGCCACCGTAGCGGCCACCTTCAGGTGGCCAATCATGCCTATTGGCAAACCGCAGGGACGATACTCTAAATCGGCCGCCCATCACCCCGTTCGCACTACAACCTGCCACTTCCCTGTGAGAAACTAATCTGCGCAGGTATTCGCGCAACCCTGGAGCCAGTGGAATCATGAGCACATCCGTCCGCAACGCCGCCGCACCTCTCTTGGATACCGCCTGGGTCCGCTCCCAATTTCCATCGCTAAAAACCCAGGTCAACGGCCACACCGCCGCCTTCCTCGACGGCCCTGCCGGCACCCAGGTGCCTACACAAGTCATCCACGCGATCCAAAGCTATTTGCTCACCTCGAACGCCAACACCGGCGGCGCCTTTCTCACCAGCCGCCGGACCGAAGAAATCCTATCCCACGCCCGCGCGGCCATGGCCGACTTCTTCCACTGCGAAAAAGACGAAGTGGTCTTCGGCCAGAACATGACCACCATCACCTATGCGATCTCCCGCGCCATCGCCCGCGAACTGAACCCCGGCGACGAAATCCTGCTCACCACGCTCGACCACGACGCCAACTATTCTCCCTGGAAAGCGCTCGAGGAAAAGGGAATTGGCATCCGTACGGTGGACATTCGCGAAGCCGATTGCACGCTCGACCTCGACGACCTCAAAAACAAGCTCAACGAAAAGACCCGCCTCGTCGCCGTCGGTTACGCCTCCAATTCTGTCGGCACCATCAATCCTGTCGCCGAAATCACCCGCCTTGCCCACGCCGCGGGCGCAATGATCTACATCGATGCGGTTCATTACGCTCCCCACGGCCTCATCGATGTGAAAGCCCTCGACTGCGACTTCCTCGTCTGCTCGCCCTACAAATTCTTCGGCCCCCACATGGGCGCGCTCTACGGCAAGCGTGAGCACCTGCAATCTTTCCGTCCCTACAAAGTGCGTCCGTGCAGCGACCAGCTTCCCGACCGCTGGGAAAGCGGCACGCAGATTCACGAACTGATTGCCGGCATCGGCGCCGCCGTCGAATACTTGGCCGAACTCGGCCGCCACAGTGACCCCGCCGCGAAAACCCGCCGCGAAGCCATCACCGCGGCCTATCACTCCACCGTCGCCCACGAAACCGGAATCATCTGGCGCCTCATCGAAGGCTTGAAATCCATTCCCGGCGCGCATATTTACGGCATCACCGACCCCAAGCGCTCCGCCGAACGCTGCTCCACACTTTCCCTGCGCATCGGCAATCACCATCCCACCGCCATCGCTACCTTCCTAGGCGAACGCGGCATCTTTACCTGGGACGGCAACTACTACGCCCTCAATCTCAGCGAACGCCTCGGCGTCGAATCCCAAGGCGGCATGCTCCGCATCGGCCTCGTCCACTACAACACCGCCGAAGAAGTCGACCGCCTCCTCGCCGCCCTCCGCGAATTTGCTGCGAGATAATTTTCAATGTCCTCACCGACGATTCGAGAGGAACGCCTTTGTAGCGGCCGCCTTCTGAGGCGGGCGCCTTTGGGTCAGCGCGACTAACGAAATAAACTACATAACGTTGGAGAAAAATGGCAAAACGACCGAAACCTCTCGTACTTACGGTGCTCGACGGTTGGGGCTACCGCGCAGAAACCAAAGGCAACGCCGTCGCCCTCGCGCGCAAACCTACCTACGACGAACTCCTCCGCAAATTCCCCAACACGCTCATCCAAACCTCCGGCCCGGCCGTCGGCCTTCCCGAAGGCCAGATGGGCAACAGCGAAGTCGGCCACCTCAACATCGGCGCCGGCCGCGTCGTCCACATGGACATCACCCGCATCGATCTCCTCGTTGCCAACAAGCAACTCGATCAGGTTCCGCTCTTTCAGCAAGCGATGGAGCGCGGCCGCCAGCGCCAGCTCCATTTCATCGGCCTGCTCAGCGATGGCGGCGTCCACTCGCACATCAACCATCTCTTCGCCCTTCTCGAAATGGCCAAGCAGTCGAAAGTCGAAAAAGTCTTCGTCCACTGCTTCATGGATGGCCGCGACACGCCGCCCAACAGCGGCCGCGACTTCGTCCACCAGCTTCAGCAAAAAATGCGCGAACTGGGCGTCGGCGAAATCGCCACCCTCGTCGGCCGTTACTACGCGATGGACCGCGACAACCGCTGGGAGCGCATCGAGCTCGCCTACCGCGCCCTCCTCCACGGCGAAGCCGAAACCAAATCGAGCGACCCGGTTGCCGCGCTCCAGCAGAGCTACGAACAGGGCGTCACCGACGAATTCGTCAAGCCCATCGTCGTTACACGTGGCGCCGGCGCCGCCGCGCCGCCCGTCGGCCTGATTCGCGATGATGACGCGGTCATCTTCTACAATTTCCGCGCCGACCGCGCCCGCCAGATCACCTACGCGCTCGAAGCTCCGGACTTCGACAAGTTCGCCGACCCCAAACGCCCCAAGAACCTCTTCTACGTCGGCATGACCAAGTACGACAAAAACTGGCCCTGGCTCAAGTGCGTCATCACCCCGGAGAAACTAGAGCAAATCCTCGCGCAAGTATTCCAGGAACTGCAGTACAAAAATCTCCGCTGCGCCGAAACCGAAAAATACGCGCACGTCACCTATTTCTTCAACGGCGGCGTAGAAAAACCCTTCACCGGCGAAGAACGGATCCTCGTGCCCTCGCCAAAAGTCGCCACCTACGATCTGAAGCCCGAAATGTCCGCGGAAGGAATCACAGACACGGTCGTGAAGGCCATCGAAAAGGCCGAATTCGACGCCATCATCATGAATTACGCCAACGCCGACATGGTCGGCCACTCCGGCAAACTCGAAGCCGCCATCAAAGCCGTCGAGGCCGTGGACGCCGGCCTTGGCCGTATCTATCAAGCGTTGAAGCCCCGCGGCGGCGCCTGGATCATCACCGCCGATCACGGCAACGCCGAAACCATGATCGATCCCGCCAACGGCGGCCCGCACACCTATCACACCACCAATCCCGTCCCCTTCATCTGCGTCACCGAAAACGACGCCCTCCAACTCGCTCCCGGCGGCGCCCTCCGCGACATCGCCCCCACCATGCTCGGCATCCTCGGCGAACCCGCCCCCTCCGACATGACCGGCCGCGACCTCCGCCTCAAAAGTAAGTGAATTTAGCTATATAATTATATTATCTAGTAATATAGTATACTCGCGACCTTGTCATCCTGAGGCTATCCGACGAGGATAGCCGAAGGATCTCATCTCCAAGATCTTGCAAATGTTCAAGTTGAGGTCCTTCGGGCCACAAACGACGCGGCCCTCAGGATGACAACGCGTTGGGGTTGCGCCGATGGGGCGATGCTACTTTGTTTATTTCATGAGCAACGAATCCCGAATGCTCTACGTCGGCGTCACCAACGATCTCCACAAACGAGCTTTTCAGCACAAGTCAAAACTCATCCCCGGTTTTACTCAAAAATATAATCTCTACAAGCTCGTCTATTTTGAAATGTTCGGCGATATTCGAGCAGCTATTGCGCGGGAGAAGCAAATCAAGGGCTGGCTGCGCTATAAGAAAGTAGCTTTAATCGTCACAGAAAATCCGCAATGGAACGACCTCGCCGAAAATTGGTTTAAAAACAGGCCAAGAACCAGGGCGCCGAGCTCTGCGACGGCGGCGAATCGAACTCTCACTTAACAAATTTCCACCAAATATAAAAAACCTTGTCATCCTGAGCCTATCCGACGAGGATAGGCGAAGGACCTCAACTTAAACTTCACTTAAAAAATTGACTACGACCTCGAACCCAAACATGCTCCCTCCCCGCACCTCTCCAGAAAACACCAAGCTCACCATCTGCGTTTGGCACCCCTTCAGCGAATGGCGCCCCCCGGCCTCGCTCGCCGACGCCATCCGCAAGCGCTGGCCCGCCATGCACGTCCTTCATCTTCCAGACTACGACCGCCTCCCCCAGGAACTCCCCGACACCGACATCTTCGTCGGCTACTCGTTGCGCGCGCAACAACTCGCCGACGCCAAGAAATTAAAATGGATTCATTCCACCGCGGCCGGCGTAGCGCAACTCATGTACCCGGAACTCCGCGATTCGGGCATCCTGGTCACAAATCCCAGCGGCATCTTCTCCGTTCCCATGGCCGAACACACCCTGGGCCTTATCATTGCCCTCGCCCGGAACTTTCCAGATTGCGTCCGCCACCAGGATCAATCGCGCTGGGCCCAGCAGGAACTTTGGGACCAGCCGCAGCACCTCACCGAATTAAATGGCCGGGTATTGTTGATTGTGGGCTACGGCTCCATCGGCCACGAACTCGCTCGCCGCGCCAAAGCTTTCGACATGCGCGTCTGGGGCGTAACCCGCTCCGGCAAAGGCGACTCATCACTCGCCGAAAAAATCATCCCCATCACCGAGCTCCATGAAGTCTTGCCTCATGCCGACTTTGTAGTCGTCAGCGCGCCCGAAACCAGCGAGACGAAACATCTTTTCGCCGCACCCGAGTTCGCCCGCATGAAACCCACCGCCCGCCTCATCAACGTCGCCCGCGGCTCTCTCCTTGATCAAGCCGCGCTCCTCGCGGCTCTTCAACAAAAGAAAATCATCGGCGCGGCCCTCGACGTCACCGATCCCGAACCGCTGCCTTCCACCGACCCGCTCTGGCGCGCCCCCAACCTGCTCATCACCCCGCACACCAGCGCCATCAGCGACCGCCTCTGGCCCCGCCAAACCGCCCTGTTTTTGGATTTATTGGAACGCTGGTTCGCAGGCCGCGACCTCTTCAACCAGGTCGATCTCCACCGCGGCTATTAATCGTTCAGATCAACACGACCCGAGGCGTTGTCATCCTGAGGCTATCCGACGAGGATAGCCGAAGGATCTCAAAGTAAAAATCTTGCACAGTGTTTATGTTGAGGTCCTTCGAAGCGCATGCCCCGCGCTTCTCAGGATGACAAGTTATTTTTGTTTATCAATGAATGATAGATTCCTGCCGACACAAGAGTTGCGGCAGAGCCGCCGCACTCCAAGAATTCTTTCTCGGCGCAGCCTTAATCTCCCACCCCGCCCTTCACCGGCACATACCCTTCCCGTGTATACACCACAATCTTCTGCTTCTTTCCTTTTTGATCGTTCACCACCAGCGGCCCGCCGTCCGGCGCCACCAGTTCCACCTTGATCTTCCGGAACTTCCCGTCCTGGTTCAGATTCGAAGGCGTATACGAAATGCTGTACTGGTGCCGCAAAAACGCCGCCACCTCGCGCATGATCCCGGGAATCTCTCCATCAAATTGCGGGAACCACGCGAATCCGCCGGTCATCTGTGCAAACGTCCTCATCTGGTTTTCCGCCTGCAGAAAATCCATCCGCGTCATCGTGCCCAGGCCCCGATGCATTTCCAGATAATTGCTCAACGGCTTGTCCAGCCCGACCACGAAAATCGTCGTATCCGTTCCCCGCAGTTGCTTCATCGTCTGATCCAGCGTATGTTTCGAAAACGTATCCACTCCCGAAGCCAGCACCAGAATCGATTTTTTCCCCTTCACATCCTTCAGCCGCTCGTTCGTATCCAGCAGCGCATCAAAGAGGTTGGATTCGCTGAATCCCGGATAATACAAATGATAAATTGCCTGTTCCACTTCCTGCTTGTTCTGCGTGAAGTCCACTTCCGTCCGCGGCCGCATATCAAACGTAACCAACGCCACCCAATCCTTCTGATTCAGGTTGGGAAAGAGCGCACTCGCCCAATACTTCGCCTGGTAGCCGAACCAGCCGTAAAACCGCGCGCTGAATTCCATCAGCACCACCATCGTGATCGGCGCGTCCGTCGGCCCAAAGTTCGTGATCGTCTGGGGCTGCCCATCCTCCAGCACGCGAAAATTCTCCTTCTTAAGCCCCGGGATAATATCCCCATTCTGCGTCGCCGCCACCACGTCCAGCGTCACCACCGGCACTTCCACCGCAATCGACACGCCGGCTTCCTGCGGTTTTTGCTGTTGCGGCGCCGCCGGTTTTTGCGAACTCCCAGGCGTATCCTGCCCCGGCGAAGTCGGCTGCGGTCCCGCCGGAGCCTGCGCCCAACCCGCCACGCTCCCCGCGGCCAGTACACCAGCCAGAAGTCCAGCCCGCACCATCGCCTGCAAATACAATGCTTTCATCCGTTTTCCCCTAAATTACCCGGCATTTGCTTAGATGCCGATTTTCGCCATTGCGTCGTCATCCGGTAGGACGTATCCCGTGTGAATTACGTAACGCCCATCGCCGCCGATTCCGGCCCATCCCGCACCGCATGTTAGTATGGAGTTTACTTGTGGCAAAACGCATTCACAACTGGGGGGTGTTTACGTGCTGCGCAGGCACATATCTCTTTCAATTCTAGGCCTGTTGTTCCTGTCCGGATTCCTGAGCCGCAATTCCAACGCGCAAGTCACACAGAAGCCGCCTTCGCTGGGCACTTTGCAGACCCCCGCTCCTTCCGCGGATACGTCTGCCCTCGCTCGTGAAGCCCAGGACTGGCTCGTCGAACTGCTCAAAATCAACACCACCAATCCTCCGGGCAACGAACAAGCCGCCGCAAAATACATCGCCGGCATTCTCGTCAAGGAAGGTATCCCCGCCGACATCCTCGATCTCGCACCGGGCCGCAGCGCCGTTGTCGCCCGCCTGCGCAGCAGCGCCGTCGCCGACCCCTCCAGAGCCCTTCTGCTCGTCGCCCATATGGATGTCGTCGGCGTTGAACGCAGCAAGTGGTCTGTCGATCCCTTTGGCGGCGTAATTAAAGACGGTTACCTCTGGGGCCGCGGCTCGCTCGACGACAAAAGCATGCTCGCCGCGAATCTCGCCGCCTTCATTGCCCTCAAGCGCGGCAACGTGCACATCAATCGCGACGTCATTTTCCTCGGCACCGCCGACGAAGAACAGTTTGGCGACGCCAGCATGAAGATGGTCATCGCCAAGTACTGGGACAAAATCGCCGCCGGCTTCGCCCTTAATGAAGGCGGCAAAGTATTTCTTGGCAAAGATGGCAAAGTCCAATACGTCGCCGTGCAAGCCAGCGAAAAAGTTTCCGTGAACGTGAATCTCACCGTCACCGGCAAAGGCGGCCACGCCTCCACGCCGACGAAAGACAATCCCGTTGTCCACCTCGCCGCCGCCGTCGAAAAAATCGGCAACTACAACACCCCCGTTCATCTCACCTCCATCGTCCGCCGCTATTTCGAAGCTTTGGCCCCGCTTCAAGACGAGGAAACCAGCAAATGGATGAAGGTGATTGATACTCCCGACCGAGGTGAGCACGCCATTCGCTACCTCTCCGAAGCTAACCCCATGTGGAATTCCATGATGCGCGACACTATCGCACCCACCATCCTGCAGGCCGGTTTCCGCGGCAACGTAATCCCCTCCGAGGCTCACGCCGTTCTGAATGTCCGCCTCGTTCCTGGCGACACCATCGACGTCCTCGTCAACGAATTAAAAAAACTCGTCAACGATCCCATGGTCCATTTCGAAATCGCTCCCGAAGGCGGCCTCGCTGCTCCCAACTCCTCGCTCGAAAACGATTTCTTCACCTTGATCACCCGGACCTGCGCACATGAATTTGGCGGCGTGCCCGTAATCCCATTCATGTCCACTGGCGCCACGGACTCGGCGCAACTTCGCCTGCACAACGTCCAGGCCTACGGCCTCCGCCCTTTTCCCATCAACGAAACCGACGACGCCCGCGTCCACGGCGACGAAGAACGCCTTCCGCTCTCCTCGTTCCCCAAAGGCGTGGCCTTGATGGTTCGCATCGTTACGGAGTTTTCCGTCAGCCGGTAGCCGCCGGATTGTTCTACAATTGGCTTTCACCCAGCGATGAATTCGCGCCACTCCAAGATCGTCTGCACGCTCGGCCCGGCCACCAATTCGCCGCGCATGATTCGCCGCCTCATCGAAGCTGGCATGGACGTCGCCCGCTTGAATTTCTCCCACGGCACCCACCAAACCCACGCCCAGTCCATCGCCATGGTTCACGCCGCTGCCGCTGAACTCGGCAAGACTGTCGGCATTCTCGCCGACCTCCAAGGCCCGAAAATCCGCACCGGCGCGCTTGCCGGCGGCGGCACCGTCACCCTGCGCTCCGGCCAGCTGTTCATCATCACCACCGCGAAAATCCTGGGCGATTCCACCCGCGTCAACACCACTTTCCGCCCTCTTCCGCGGGAAGTGAAATCCGGCGACCGCATTCTGCTCTCCGACGGCCTCATCGAACTCCGCGTCGAAAAAATCCGTGGCCCCGAAGTCATCTGCCGCGTCGTCAATGGCGGCCAGCTTGGCGAACACAAGGGCATCAATCTACCCGGCGTGAAACTTCGCGTGCCCGCCTTAACTCCCAAAGACCGCGCCGACCTCCGCTTTGCACTCTCCCAGAATGTGGACTTCATCGCCGCCAGCTTCGTCCGCCGCCCCGAAGATGTGCTGCTCGCCAAAGCCCTCATCCGCCGCGCCAAAAAAGATACGCCCGTAATCGCCAAGCTCGAAAAGCCCGAAGCCATCGAGAATCTCGAAGGCATCCTGCGCGTTTCAGACGGCGTGATGGTCGCGCGCGGCGATCTCGGCGTCGAAATGAATCCAGAAACCGTGCCCGTTGTTCAGAAAAACATCATCGCCCGCGCCCGCGAATTTCGCCGTCCGGTCATCACCGCCACCCAGATGCTCGAATCCATGACCCAGAATCCCCGCCCCACGCGCGCCGAAGCCTCCGACGTCGCCAACGCCATCTTCGACGGCTCCGACGCCGTCATGCTCTCCGCCGAAAGCGCCTCCGGCAAATATCCCATTGAGGCCGTCTCGATGATGGCGCGCATCATCCAGGAAGCCGAAGCCAGCATTCAGGAGTATCCCCGTCCCACGACTTCGCAAGAACAGCTCAAGGTTGCCGAAACCGTTTCCGAACTCGTCTGCCACGCTTCCCGCGAACTGCACATGAAACTCATTGCCGTCTTCACCCACAGCGGCTTCACCGCGCGCCTCGTCTCTCGTTATCGCCCGCTCGTTCCCATCGTTGCGTTTTCTCCTGAAGCCTCAACCCGCCGCCGCATGTCGCTGCTCTGGGGTGTCACCTCCCGCCACATCTCCGACATCAAGAAAATCGACGGCCTCGCTGCCGTCGCCGAAAAGCGCCTCCTCGAAGAACGCCTCGTGAAAAAAGGCGACGTCATCGGCATTGTCGCGGGCACACCCATGGGCATCCGTGGCACCACCAACTTCATGAAATTTCACGTGATCGGAAGTCTGTAATCCGCGGAAGAGCAACCAGGCACTTTCAACGCGAACAAATCGAAAACTTGTCATCCTGAGTCCGCCGCAGCGGGCGAAGGACCTCAACGTATGGTCCTTCCAAAAAACTAACCAAACGCCACCACCTTCTCAATTCACCCAGCTATCCGGCCTCGATGGCGGCTCATCCTTCGACTTCTTCATGTATACCTGAAATTTCTTCCGGTTCCGCTCATACCGCCAGTCCGCCATCTCATTCCGCACGCGGTACAAAAACGACCCGCGCCGCAAGTACAGCCACCCAATCAGCATCCCTCCCAGGTGGCAAAAGTGGCTCACGCCGTCCCCGCCCGCTCCCAGCGTTCCAAAAAATTCAATAGCTCCCATCACCGCCACAAACGGCCGCATTGGTATCGTCAGCGGCAGCGGAAATAACCAGATCCGCCGGTCTGGAAACAGAATCGCGTTGGCGATCAGGATTCCAAAGATCGCCCCAGACGCCCCGATGGTTGGCACATCACCGGGCTGTGTGCCCCACAGCATCGGCGTAACTTTCACCAGTATCGTGATCAGTCCGGCGCCCACTCCACAGATGAAAAAATAATTCAGGAACCGCTTCTTCCCCCACACCAGTTCCAGTTCCCGCCCAAACATCCACAGCATCAGCATGTTGATCAGCAGATGCCCCAGCCCGCCATGCAGAAATATATAAGTAGCCGGCTGCCAGAGCCGCAGCCCCGGGATAAGTCCAAGCGGGACCAGCCCGAACCAGTGGTTCACCCACGCCGTCGCGTAGGGCGGCAGGAAAATCGACACCAGCGTCTGCACCAGAAACACTCCGGCGCAAATCAATACCAGCAGTTTTACCGCGGGCGTGATAAATCCGCGCCAGTCAAATCCCACCTTCGGCGCAAATGACGAGCTCATAATTGCAGTGTACGGCGACCCCGGCCACCCCGTCAAAAGGGAAGAAACGACACTTCCTCATTTCTGGAGCAACTGCTTTCCACTGCCACAGCTCTCAACAGTAACGGTTCGAAATGAAGTACCAACCTCACGTCAGGTTCGCTTTGAAACATTTTTCCTTGCTAAAGTTACATTTGCTGACGCCGATAGTTCTCTTGGAGGAACTTCTGACTCTTTATCGGCTCTCCACGATTCTCTTCCTTGCGACAGCGTTTTCCTGTCTCTCGGCGCCAGCGGTCTATGCCGACTGTCCTCCCGCAGTCCCGGGTATCATCGTCGCCAATCCAAATCGCCCCACGGTCGCCAATCCCGCCGACATTACCCAGTTTGGCGTCTTGGAATTGGAGTACGGCTTCGCCCACGGGCAGGTCCCGTCCCATCAGCACGAGAACAATCTTGAAGGACTGCTGAAATTCGCCGCTACCTGCAATTTGGAAATTCGCTGGGACATGAGTCCCTTCGCAAACCAGGGTGGGCAGGCAGGCGGGCAAAGCGGTGTCGGAGACAACTGGCTGGGTTTTCAGTACCGCTTCCATCGGCAATCTCGCCTGGCTCCCTCAATGGCCTTTGGTTACAACTTGAAATTTCCATCCGCCAGCGTGAGCAAAGGGCTGGGCAGCGGCCGCTACGATCACCAGTTCGTTTTCCTGGCCAGCAAAGACATCAAGGGCATCCATTTTGACTTCAACGCCAACCTTTTTCAGGTGGGTCGCCAGGACGGCAGCGGGTCAGACGTCAATTCGGAGTTCAATCTCGCCTTTTCGCGTTCCATCTACAAAAAGCTGGGTTTTACGGGTGAATTCTACGGAGATACCAGGCTCGGTCGCGACACCCCTGCTTTTGCCTCAGGCCTCTGGGCGTTCACTTACACCGTGAACTCTCGATTGGTGCTCGATGCCGGTATGGACCACGGGCTCACTGCCGGGGCTCCCGCCGAACGGCGATTCTTCGTTGGGTTCACCTACTCCATCGCCGATTTGTATCACCATAAATAGCCATCCGAATAATTGCAGCGGCGCGCATTTCAATCCAATTTCTTCCGCGCAAAATAAAACAGCGACCCCGCCAGCAGCACGAACATAAATACTCCCAGCAGCGACTGCGCCTCCGTTGGCATCGCAAGTTTTTCATTGAACGCCAGCGAAGCCCAATTCCTCGGCCCAAATGCCAGCCAATCCGGCAGCCGCGCCAGAAACGTTCCGGGCGTGGCCGCGTCCGCCACCACTCGCAATACAATTGCCAGCAGGCCAAACACTCCACCCGCCGCGATTAATCCCGAAGAAAACAGAGCCCCCGGGCTGGCCTCGCTTTCATCCTTCTTCTTTGTCGTCGCTTCCACCGCCCAACGGATCAACCCGCCCGCAAACATGGCCCCCGTTGTCGCGATCGAAAGATACGACCCCGTTGCGAACGCCAGTGAGCGCACTCCAAGTATTTCCACCGCAATCACCAGCGCCACGCCCATCAGCACCAGCCGCCACGGCAGCCGCTGGTTCAATATTCCATTGATCACCGTCGCCATCAGCCGGGCCTGCGGCGCGGGCGCCTTGTCGCTGCCGATGCCTTGTGCCCACTGATACTCAATCTGCTTGCTACCCGCGTCGTAGAGATATTCCCCGTCCGGAATTTCATGCGAACCCAGCGAATTCACCAGCACATAACTTTTCCCTTGATAGACGAACGAATCGCGCTCGATCTTCACCCCGCCCGGCAACGCCTGGATGCTCACGGGAATCGCCGTCGGGATGTATTTTGTCAATCCTTTGTTCATCAAATTCAGCGTCGCTCCGATGGCAACCGTTGATACCGTCACGCCCACCAGCAGCCCCATCTGCTGCCAGAACGGAGTCGCTCCCACCAGGTAGCCGGTCTTCAGATCCTGCGAAGTTGCCCCCGCAATCGCCGCCGCGATGCAAACCGCCCCGCCAATCATCAATGCCAGCACCGCGTACCGCGGGCTGGTCCATCCAGCCACAAAGAAAATGGCGCAGGTCGCCATCAGTGTTGCGATGCTCATCCCGCTGATCGGGTTCGACGAATTTCCCAGCAGCCCGCTGATCCGCCCCGCCACGGTCACAAACAAAAATCCGAACACCACCACGAAAACCGCCGCGAATAGATTTTGATACCACTGCGTCTGCGCTCCCTGGATCGGAAAGAACGTCAGCACCGCCCAGATCATCGCCACAATCACAATCGACCCTCCGACCACCCACCGCATCGGCACTTCATAATCAATCCGGCTGGAAGACTCTGAATTGCTGCTGCCTTCCGTCCGAACGTCCTTCAGCCCGGCCCGCAGCGCCGAGATGATCGTCGGCATGGTGCGCAGCAGCGTAATCAACCCCGAAGCCGCAACCGCTCCCGCTCCCATCGGCCGTATGTAGCTGCTCCAGATCTGGTCCGGCGACATCAGCGGTATCGGAACCGTCGACGGGTAGATCGGCGTGTTCCCCGCCAGTTGCCCGTAAAACTTGATCGCCGGCATCATCACCAGCCACGACACAATGCCTCCCGCGAACAAGATTCCCGCCACCCGCGGACCGATGATGTAGCCCACTCCCAGATATTCCGACGTGATGGCCATGCGGAAAGACGCCCCCGGATACCATCCCGGCCGCGCTTCCGGTTGCCCCGTCCACGCCTGCACTGTGTTCATCAGAAACGTGTAAATCCCGCCCAGTCCCAATCCCCAGAAAACTCTTCCGGCAAACGATCCCCCTCGCTCGCCCGCAACCAGCACATCGGCGCAAGCTGTCCCCTCCGGAAAAGCCAGATTGCCGTGTTCCTTCACGATCAGTTGCCGACGGATCGGCACCATGAACAGCACGCCCAGCCACCCGCCCAGCAGCGCGATCGGAAAAATCCGCCAGAACGTAAAGTCGGAGCTGAATCCCAGAAAGATCAGCGCCGGTATCGTGAACATCACCCCCGCCGCCAGCGATTCCCCCGCCGACCCCGTCGTCTGCACAATGTTGTTTTCCAGAATCGTCGATCGCCCGAACGCCCTCAAAATGCTGATCGACAGCACCGAAATCGGAATCGACGCCGACACCGTCAACCCCGCCCGCAATCCCACGTACACCGTCACCGCGCCGAACAGCAGCCCGAACAAGCCTCCCAGCACCACCGCCCGCAACGAAAATTCGGCCAGTTTCTGCTCTGCCGGCACATATGGCTGAAACTCTCCCGCGGGTGCCGTGGAACTCCATGGACGGTCGCTCACCGTTTCCCCCTGGTTTCTTAAATTCGGTGCTCCCTCAACCCTCAACGCGGTATGAAGAGCCTATCTTCATCTCTCTAGGACTTCAGTCTGCGTCTTGCATCACTCCGTTTGGTCCTAATCCTCTGACCACCAACCGCCAAACTCCAACTTCCAACTTCTGACTTCCAACTTCTGCCCTCCGACTTCCGCCCGGATTATGCCCCACCCTGGCCCCACCGCAAAGCGCTTCCTAAGCCACCAACGCATTTCCCAAAGTGCCCGCTCTTCCGGAGCCTCCGCCCATGGCCCAGCCTCAAAATAGCGAAGTGAAATTTGGGTGCCGCACCCTGCGGGTTTCAGGGTGCGGATTTTGACTTTCCCCCGCTACTCTTCCTCTCCTAAAGGATTGGCGGCTCCTCGCTTTCTCCGTACCTAGTCCTCTTGACATCTCCCTTACTGGTCAGTATTGTCACCTTCATTCGGTACCTGTGTTGGCAGTTGCGGACTTAGTGGACATCCTTCCTCCAGGCCTGGCTTCTCTTCGTCCCGGAACGGGATTCTCCCTGCCGCATTCACCGGTACCCACCTTTTCCTTCAGGAGCCTCGAGTGAATCCGCGCCGCCTCGTTTTTCTTCTGATTCTCGTTGCCGCTGCTCTGTTGTTCCGGCCCCTACCCCCAACCACTTCCGGCGACGATTGGCAGCCCATCGATCCCGCCGACCTAAAAATGACCAGCGAACCCAAGGCTCCCGGCGCCCCCGCTATCTATCTCTACCGCCAGGTTGACCGCGACGACCAGTCTGGTCGCGAAGCCCAGTATTACCGCATCAAAATCTTTACTGAAGAAGGCCGGAAACAGGCCGACGTGGAAATTCCGTTTCTCAAAGACGTTACCCAAATTAACGGAATCAAGGCTCGCACCATACGTCCGGATGGTTCTATCGCCAATTTCGACGGAAAGGTCTACGAAAAAACCATCGTTAAAGCCCGCGGTGTCAAATACCTCGCCAAAACCTTTACCCTGCCTGACGTGCAGGTTGGCAGTATCATTGAGTACAAATTCGCCTCTTCTTGGTCCAGGTATCCGCTCTACGATTCTCGCTGGATTATTAGCAGCGAGCTCTACACCAAGCGCGCCAAATTTACTCTAAAGCCGGATACCATTTTTACTCTCCGCTGTAGCTGGCACAACCTCCCCCCGGGATCTCCGCAACCCGTCAACGAACACTCCTCCATCCATCTCGAGATCAACGACATTGCCGCATTTCAGGTCGAGGATTTCATGCCTCCCCAGGACGAGTTGAAAGCCCGCGTCAATTTCGTTTACAACCTGGACAACGACGAGAAAGAACCGGAGAAATTCTGGAAAAAGGAAGGAAAGAAACGCTTCGAACTTGTGGACGCTTACCTGAACAAGAAGAGACCGATGGAGCAGGCCGTTGGCACTATCGTTTCTCCCTCAGACACAGCCGATCTCAAACTCCGTAAGATTTACGCCCGCGTCCAGCAGGTGCGCAATCTCTCCTTTGAAGACGCAAAAACCGATAAAGAGAGGCAGCGGGAGAAGCAGAAGGAACTCAACAATGTCGCGGACGTCTGGAAGACCGGCTACGCCGACGGCTCGCAAATCAATTACCTCTTTATCGCCTTGTGCCGGGCCGCGGGGCTCGACGCCTATTCCGTGATCGTCTCTCGCCGAGACGATTATTTCTTTGAGCCAGCGATGATGAATCCCCGCCAGTTGAACGACAATATCGTCCTCGTCAAGGCCGATGGCAAGGATCTCTACTTTGATCCTGGTACTCTGTTCACGCCATTCGGGCTGCTACCCTGGGCGGAAACTTTTGTAAGAGGACTCAAGCTCGATAAGGATGGCGGCACCTGGGTCCAGACGCCGCTTCCGGACAGCTCCGCTTCTCGCATTACTCGCGTTGCCGACCTTCGCATGGATGACCGCGGTGGCCTCCAGGGGAAGCTCACGGTCACCTACACTGGCCTCGAGGCCCTTCGCCGCCGTCTCGAAGAGCGCAACGAAGACGACGCCGACAAACGGAAATTTCTCGAGGACGGGGTGAAGGAAAGCGTTCCCGTTGTTTCCGATGTTGAGCTGACCAACCAACCCGACTGGAAATCTTCTTCCGACTCCCTGGTCGCCGTCTTCGATTTTAAAACTGAAGGTTGGGCTTCTTCCGCCGGACGTCAGGCGCTGATCCCCGTCGGCCTTTTTGGCGCGCCTGAAAAGCATCTCTTCGAGCATGCCGATCGTGTCCACCCCATCTATTTCGAATACCCCACAGAAGTGCGAGATGACATCACAATCAATATGCCGCTCAACTGGTTTGTCAAAGCCCTGCCGGCCGAGCAGAACCAGAATTCTAAGGTCATTGTCTACACCATGAAAGTTGAAGATCAGAAAGGCACTGAACATATTTCCCGTGTCCTCAAACTGGATATCCTTAATCTCGACGTCAAGTACTACGGAGCATTGCGCAATTTCTACCAGGGGGTGAAAAACGGCGATGAGGAGCAGATCGTTGTCCAGCCCGGCGCATAGCATTCCCATGCTTCGTGCGTGTTTCCCCTTGTCGCCAATCGCGGCTCTCTTTTTCTGCCTCGCCGCGTCCCTCGCTCCCGTCTCTCGCGCCGGCGACGCTCCCGCCTGGATGCACGCGCTCACCAGTGTTCCTCTTCCTGACCACGACGACAAAACCGATGCCGTTCTCCTTTACTCCGAAGACGTTGTAACCGTGCAGGGCAGTGGCAAGATCAAGCACCTCACTCGCCGCGCCTACAAAATCCTTCGCGTCGGCGGCAAGGACCGCGGCACCGCCGTCGCCTACATCGACGCCGAAACTAAGATTCTCAACATGAAAGGCTGGTGCATTCCCGCCCAGGGCAAGGATTATGAAGTAAAGGAAAAAGATGCTATCGAGACTTCCTTGCCGGGCGTCGCCAATGGCGAACTCGTCAGCGACGTCCGTGCAAAAATACTTCCAATCCCTGCTTCCGATCCCGGCAATATCGTCGGTTACGAAATTGAACAGGAAGAGCGTCTCTACATTTTTCAGGAACAGTGGGTTTTTCAATCATCGCTTCCAACCCGCGAAGCCCGCTTCACCCTCAATCTCCCCGTCGGCTGGGAGTACAAAGCCACATGGATGAACTTTCCCGAAGCGAAGCCCGCTTCATCCGCGCCCACCCAGGCGCAGTGGGTGGTTTCCGACGTTAAAGCCATCCGCGCGGAGGACAACATGCCTCCGTGGACAGGCGTTGCCGGGCAGATGCTCCTCGCTCTGATTCCGCCGGGAGACTCGCAGAAAAAAGGTTTCGTCAGCTGGTCGGAAATGGCCAAGTGGGAGTCCGACCTCGCCCAGGGCCGCCGCGATCCTTCTCCGGAAATCAAACAGAAAGTGGCCGAACTCACCTCTGCCTCGCCCACCACCCTCGCCAAAATGCAGGCGCTCGCCGCATTCGTCCAGCACGACATCCGCTACGTCGCCATCGAACTCGGCATCGGGGGCTTGCAGCCTCATCCCGCGCGCGACATCTTTTCCCACCGCTACGGCGATTGCAAAGACAAGGCCACTCTGCTCAGCTCCATGCTCAAGGAGATAGGCGTCGACTCCTATTATTTCGACATCAACATCACACGCGGCGGCGTCGGCGCGCAATCTCCCGCGGGGCTCGGCTGGTTCAATCACGAAATTCTCGCGATTCGCCTACCCGACGATCTGACCGATCCTTCACTCGCGGCCATCCTCACTCTGCCAAAAATCGGCCGTATTCTGATCTTCGATCCCACCAACGACATGACTCCCTTCGGTCAGCTTAATGGCTCGCTTCAGTCGAGCTACGGCCTTCTCGTCACCTCCGACGGCGGCGAGCTTCTCCAGTTGCCACAGCTTCCCTCCGAAGCCAGCGGTGTTCGCCGCAACGGCAAACTCGCCCTGAGCCCCAATGGCACGCTCAGCGGCGAAGTTCAAGAGATGCGCATGGGCGACGCCGGCGCTTACCAGCGTTATGTCCTGCGCGCCACAAGCCAGGACAAGGACCGCATCAAGCCCATTGAAACCTCTCTTGCCCACTCTCTCGCCAGCTTTCAAATCACCTACGCCTCCATCCTGAATCTGCACGACAAGGATCAGCCCTTCGTATACAACTACTCCTTCACTGCGGATCGTTATGCGAAGTCAGCCGGCAATCTCCTCATTGTCCGGCCGCGCGTGATCGGTCAAAAATCTAGCGACATCCTGGAGCGCAAGGAACCACGCAAGTATCCCGTCGAATTCGACGGCCCGCAGAAAGATGTCGACGTCTATGAAATCACTCTGCCCGCTGGCTTCGTGGTGGACGAGCTTCCGCCGCCCTCCGACGCCGAATACAGCTTCGCCAGTTATCACAGCAAGACGGAGCTCCAGGGCAACGTCCTGCGCTACACACGCACCTACGAAATCAAGGAGCTCAGCGTGCCCACCAGCAAGATCAACGACCTCAAAGCCCTCTACCGCCTCATCGCCTCCGACGAGCGCAACACCGCCGTCCTCAAACCCGCAGCCCACTAACCGGCCACCATCCACACCTTCGGAACGGCATCCCTGTAGCTCACCCCCTTCGGGGTGAAGTCTTCTCAAACACCTGCAAAATCTCGCCGCAAGCACGAATCCTCTCAGTCCCTGCTTGTCGCAGCCAACAGCAGACAACCTGCAAGGTCGGAACTGCAAGTTTGCGCGTGAACGAATCTTGAATAGCGCAAAACATTTTCGAGAAATGATGTCTCCAGATTGTCCCCCCGCGCGGCGCCGCGTGTTATCCAGCTTTCACAACCGCGCAATCAGGGCGTAACTCTGAAGCCACATCGTGCTTAACGCACCCATGGTGTTCACCGCGCAGTCCAGAGAGAAGAGAGAGGGATCATGTATCTGAAGGGTAGCTTTGAAAAGTTACGGCACGCCATAAAGAAAGTCGCTGTAGGAATCACGATCGTTCAATTCAGCCTCGGTGGGCCGCTCGCCGGCTCTCTTCAGGCCAACGAGAAAGAGCACACCAAATCTCCCATCAAGCACGTCATTGTCCTGATCGGTGAAAATCGCACATTCGATCACCTGTTCGCGACTTACGTGCCCAAGGGCCGCGATTCCGTTTCCAACCTTTTGTCCAAAGGCATTATCAACGCCGACGGCACACCTGGCCCGCATTTCTCCAAAGCGGCGCAGTTCCAGGCGGTCCCCCCTTTCAAAACCAAGTTTTTCATCAGCCTGGATCCAAGCGAAAAGGCTCCCTACAATACCCTGCCCGAACCCACCTTGAATTTTTCTCCCAGCCCCGCCACAGGTGAACCGCCTCCGTTTCCGCAGGGCACCCCGACCTCGCTCCTCGCCGCCATCGAACCTTCTCTCGAGACTGGCGACCTCAACCTGCTGACCACCGGCGCCTCCGGGGCCGCGCAAACCGCCGAGCTCCCCGACTTCGATACCCGCGTCAATAATTTCGATAATCTGCCGAACGGCCCGTTCCCTCTCGAGGGAGCAAACCTACCCTACGATTCCTACACCGGCGACACCACGCACCGGCTCTTCGAAATGTGGCAGCAATCCGATTGCAGCATCCGCAACGCCACACGGCAGAATCCCTCGGGCTGCCTCAACGATCTGTATCCCTTCGTAATCACCACGTACACCAGCGAAATTGATCCCTTCAGTTTTCCGGTTGCGAACCAGGTTGACGACAACGGCGGCGGCAACTCCATGGCCTTTTACAACATGCAAAAGGGCGATGTCCCTTTCCTGAAGACCCTCGCCGACCAATACTCCATGAGCGACAATTTCCATCAATCGTTCATGGGCGGCACTGGAGCCAACCACGTCATGTTGGGCAGCGGCGACGCCATCTTCTGGAGCGATGGCCACGGCAATCCGACCATGCCACCGTCCCATATCGCGAATCCTGATCCGCTGCCGGGCTCGGACAACCAGTACACCGTGGATATCGGCTTCGACGGCAACTTCACCGCATGCGGCGATCCAACCCAACCGGGCATCAAGCCGATCCGCGATTACCTCGCATCCCTTCCTTACCATCCCGATCCGAAGTGCGTGCCCGGACGCTTCTACATGATCAACAACGACAGCCCGGGCTTCTTGCCCGACGGCACCGTTGACACCGCCGGAATCGCCAAGGGCGGCTCCGTTCCCCCAATCAACGTCCGGACCATCGGCGAAGCCCTCAACGAAAAGGACATCTCCTGGGCCTACTACGGCGGAGCGTACAACGCCGCCGTTGCCCTCCAGCACAATCCCACCAGCACGGACCCCGCTGTTCAGGTTGGCAGGGCCTACTGCAACATCTGCAACTTTGAGTCTTACACCAACGCCATCATGGGCAACCCGGCGCAGCGTGCCGCACACATCAAGGACACGACGGATTTCTTCGCCGCTGTCGATGATGGTTCCTTGCCCGCCGTCTCCTTCGTGAAGCCCGACGGCCTGCTCGATGGCCACCCGGCCTCCTCGAAGTTCGATCTCTTCGAAGCCATGGCCAGGAAAATCGTGGATCATCTCACTGCGAATCCGGAACTCTTTGCCTCCACCGTTTTGTTCATCACCATGGACGAAGGCGGCGGCTACTATGATTCCGGTTACATCCAGCCGCTGGACTTCTTCGGCGATGGTCCGCGCATTCCGCTGATCGCCGTTTCGCCCTACTCCACCGGCGGTCACATCAGCCACTCCTACACAGACCACGTCTCCATCCTCAAGTTCATCGAGAGGAATTGGGACATCAAGCCCCTCACCCATCGCAGCCGTGATACCTTTCCAAATCCCCGCGTCGACGACGATAACCCGTACGTTCCCCTGAACAGCCCCGCCCTCGGCGACCTGTTCGACCTCTTCGACTTCTCCAAGCGCCACGAGGGAGACAGGGACTAAGGATTTACACGCAGCGGTAAATCCGTGCCGTAACACCGGCGCGGAACTCACCAAAACATGGCGCGGCCTCAGTAGTATTTCGGGGCCGCGCTTTTTTTCTTGCGCGGCATGCGAAACAGGAAGTAGGCCGAAGGTTTCCCCCTCCGCGTAAAATGAACTGCTCCGCTCTGACCGATTACCGATTACTGATTACCGATTGCTGCTTTCCACCGCCACCGAATTAAACCGGCAATTTTGACGCAAGTACTAACCGGCGCTCGTCCGGCAAGAATTACAGGGCGCAGCGAAATACCCATCCGAAGTTTCGTACTGGGACCACGCTTCGAGAAAACCATTTCTGCCGCAAATTCCTGTCTGCTTGCGACTTAACCGCTTTGGCGCGCGAAATGCTCCTGTAGAGCTGCGAGAGGATCGTATGGAAGGTGAACTTTTCTACAAAACGGCGTTTTGCTCGACCTATGAAAGACTCTTGTGCGCTTGCGTGCAGTCGCTGGATGAGTGGAGAAACCTCCGCGAAGAGATCGCGAGCTCTTGCTTGACGAGAAACGAAGCGGGCGATGAACTGATGCGCTTGCAAGCGGATTATGCCAAGGCATACTCGCGCCTGGAAAAGCACAGAGACACCTGTGAACTCTGCCGCTTCATCTCGAAAATCAGCGGGCGCCATGAGGCGAGCCTTTCTGTCGCTGTCATGGACAAGAAAGATTCCGCCTGAATGCTCACCGGGCTTTCGGCCTGCGAGCCGGGAAGGACAAAAAGACGACCCATCTCCCCTCCTTCCCGGCGCGCTGGACGTCGTGGTTAAATACTGCCTCAGGGTGGCGCGATGCTTGAAGACTTGGATGAATCAGCGGTCCCGGATCTGGAGCGCCTGTGCCAGGGAGTCTCTCCCAGCGATGAGCCATGTAATTATCCCGCAACCGTGCATTGCCCCACGTGCGAGCGATGGTTTTGCGATGCCCACGCCGAGGACGAAGCCTGGCATTCCTGCGTAGCGAAAAACTAGCCGGATCAAACATATAGGTTCTTAATCCTGAGCGTGGCCTCGGTTCATCCCCGGGGCTGCGCTTTTTTTTGCAAAACTTTGGTGTGTTCATCGGTGCGCTCCGGTGTCCGCCGGACGACGATGCTTGAAGTCGAGGCCGCGGCGGACGGCGAGGCGACGGCATTCGGCTTCGTCGGGAGGAGGAATGTTGTGCGAGTGGTCTTGGGCGCCATGGGGGAGAGTTGGGTCGAGCGGGTAGAGGTGGCGCGGATCAAATGGAGGGGGCGGAATTTTGGAGGTAAAGGAGGTAGAGGAGGTTAAGGAAGAAGAGGATTCGGATGGAGTGGCGGCCGCTGGGGGTTTGCTTGTGTTTGGAGTGTTTGAGGAGGCGGCAACGGGTGAGGCTGGAGGAGGGATTGGCGGCAGCGAAGATTCCACTGCGTTCGTTTGTGATTCAGCGACGGAGTTCGTGGTGGCGGGCTTGGGGGGATCGTCCCGGTCGGGGCGGGGGAGATGCCAGCCGATTTCCCGGGAGAGGCGGGTGCGCTCGGCGCGTTCGGACTGGAGTTCGTGGAAGTGGTCGATTTCGCGGAGGGAGCGGAGAAGATTCTGACAGAGATAGGAGTAGACGCTGGCTTCCTTGGGAGTGATGCGGCCGCGGACGCGGTTGAGGAGAACGGCTTTGAGGAAGCGGTGGACTTCATCGGGGGAGGAGAGGGTGCCGGCGGCTTCGGTTAGTTCGGTTGTTGCTAATTGTTCGGGCGTGGGTTTGTGGGTGCCGCAGAAGCGGGGATCGGTGGAGCAGACGGGCTGGGAGCATTGGCGTCCGGAGGGGGAGCGCTGCTCGCAGCGGGGGAAAGCGAGTTTGGATTCGGGCTTAAAGAGATTGAAATTCATTTTGGAACTCCTTGGGGGTACCCCCCTGTTTTTGCGGAAGAGACGTGGTGAAAGGACTTAGGGAAAGTTGGTAGTTCAAAGTTGGAAGTTCAAAGTACAGGAAGAGCAAGGCTCGGAAGCTCACCACAGAGGCACAGAGAACGCAGAGATTCGGAGAAGAAGGGGGGAATCTGAGGGGAGGCGCTTCGGTGTGACTCAGGGCAGGCTTGAAGATAGGGAGTCGACGGTTCACAATCTATCATAGCACAGGAATAGTAACGTTGTCAATAGTTATTTATATGGTATAACGTTCGAATGGGCGAGCGTCCGAACGGGAGGCATTCGAATGGCGGGGGAAGGGCGGCGGGTGAAGTAATCGGTAATCAGTAAGAGCGAAGAGTTAGCAGCGATCCGTGAGCAGGGGGCGTTGGGGAGAAAAGTGAAACCGTAAAATTGAAAATGGCGAACGGCGGAAAAAGGCGATAATATCGGCGTATGACGGTGCAATGGAAACAACACATCGTAAGCGATCCGGAAATCCTGCGCGGAAAACCGCGGATCAAGGGAACACGCATTCCTGTCGCGCTGGTACTGGGTTATCTGGCGGCGGGCAAGACTTCCACGGACATTCTGGCAGAGTTTCCCGATCTCACCAGCGAGCAAATTGCGGCTTGCCTCGATTATGCCCGCGAGCTATCCGAGTTTGAGGCCGTCGTCTGATGGCCTTGCGGTTCCTGGCCGACCACTGCGTTTCCAACTCAGTCGTTCGAACCCTCCGCCGAAAGCGAAGAGTGACCCACCCTTTAAAGTCGAAGGGGTAGGCCACCCAAGAGGTTTAGGATGCGCCACCCGCCGCGCTGGACAGGGACGTGGACATCGTGATTCGTCCCAGGCCGGGAACGCGGAGGGGCGGGCGTATCGTGGTGACGGCTGGTTAGGAGGGAAGAAAAGCGGTAATCAGTAATCAGCGATCAGAAAGCAGGAAGCGCGGAGGGGACCCAGAGCGAAGAGTGACCCACCCTTTAAATTCGAAAGGGTAGGCCACCCAGGAAGGTTTTTAGGATGCGCCACCCGCCGCCCGCCAGAGCCAGTGCCTTGCGAAATCCACAGGGGAGCATCCATAACCCTTTACCGACTCGCGGCATCTCTGATAAATAGGTTCATCGAATTGCACTATACTAGATATAGTGGCGGGGTTGCCGAGGGGGAGTGACAGATGACAAAACGTGAAGATATAAAGTACGAACCAAAGGGTCGCGGATCCCTGTGCTCAAATGAGAGAGAAAGCACCGCAGCGTGGAACGGTGCGCGGGAACGTATGACGAAACTAACGGAGCAGTATGACAAGGCGAAAGAGGCTGAGCGTCTCGCCAAGCGTGAACCAACCCGCTAGACGGTGGCAGAACCCTTTTCGAGCTTGATAATAGAACATCGGGCTTGAACCGCTAATCTGAGTACGGCCCCGAGTTCCCGATCTGCGTCGTAGAAAGGCGCATGTGCGCTGGCGACGCGGCGCGGCACCAAGAGTTCCAACCACGCTCTCTTGGCGGATGGCGCTTCACCTGGTCGGAAGACTCCCACTGACCTACCTTTGCCATTTGACATCTTCTCGATTAGCGAGAAGCAAGGAATGTCGGAGAGCCCATCCCCCACGTAAATCATATTCTCAAACGGCACTCGGCGATTTTTTTCATCGATCTTGCGATTGACCAAATACGGATTCTTGACCGCTTCCCTTTGGTCCAGACCCTTGTTGATTTCGAATAGATATTTCGTTTTTTCAGTGAAGGTCAAGGCCCGCTTAACATACTTCAGCGGTCCTTCCTGCTGATCGGAAGCGAGCTGCGAGCCCCAAACTGCGCTGAACCTATGTCTGAGGTGGAACCCCTCGATTACATCTTGCAGGCCGCCACTGATGATGTAGAACTCAACCTGAAACATTTCGGTAGCCGTACTCTCCTCTCGGGCGAGCTTGTTCAGGTCATCAAAGAAGGTTCCCAGTCCCGGATAAGGCTCCAATGTTTTCCCGAATTCCGTCAATTCACGGTTCGTCAGCTTGGGCAACTTACCGTCCTCCATCAGTCTGAGGAAAAGATGGAGCCACGCGCACGTGGAGTCCCAACCCTCTTTCACCAGCCGATCGTGATCGTTCTTCCAGAAGTTTGGCGCGTCGACCTGGTATTTTGTCAGGAGGGCCGAGGTCGAGTCGTTGGTTAGAGTCTCGTCAAAATCGAAAATCATTGCAATGACGTGAGAGGTGATTTGCACTTTTTCCCCCGCTTGCAACAATTATCAACGCGGTTGATAGCCCTATTCACAAAAATCAAAACGGCACGTAGTCTCTTAGTTAAGTAGGAACTGGATGGGCCGCAGATGGTTAGCGCCACCCTCCCGCGCTCCCTCAGGATAATTACAAGCCCGAGCCCGTGTCTTTGGCTGGATCGAATTCTATCGGGAGTAAGTACATCTGCCCGTACCTTGGACACAGCCGGTCTAGCTTGCCTAGGAAGTCCTTGTAGTCTGAGCTAAGCTTCATAATGGCGACGACGCCCCCGAGGTGTTCTCGAAGCTTCGGATAGCCGAGATTTTGGGTGAGCCGCTGAAAGTATTTATGTTTCGGCCTACCGGCCTCATTCCTCAACGTAACTTTCTTTAGTTCTGCTAGAACACCTGGCGCCAATCGTTTATAAACGATGTCATTGGTCAGGCAACCGAAGTACAGCGGCCTTTCAACGGAATCTGTCTTGTAATTCAGCCCTCGAAGGCGGAATAAATGCTCATAGAAATCGGAAGGAAATGTCTTAACGTACGGTTGTAACTCTTTTGCGATGAATGCCTCAAGAATTTTAGTTAGCGCGTCTGGTGGACGTTGCGATTGGTAGCCTGTTACTTCGTCAATTAAAGCGATGATTCCTGTATGGGCCAATGCCCGCATCATGATGTCAGCCGCACGGGCCATGTCCTCTTGACCTTGGCGTCCGCCAGTTGCAAGTAAGAGTTTGCCGTTATCCCTAGCTTTCAAGAATACGTCGCAAATCATGGGATATAAGTCACCGCGAATACCGTGAGCAACCATTCCATTTCGCCCGGGAACCTTGTACGGGTATCGTTTATTCAGCCCTTCGCGTAACTCACCACTAATAAACTCACGCAAGTTTGGAGCGGAGATAATTGCGGGAAGGTTTGCGATGCTCGCATCTTGCTTTGTTCGGAGCCAGTGGGAACCACCGCGCTTGCCCCCGAATGATTTTATTAAGCCGCGGTCAGAAACGACGCGTATGACCTCGCCCTCAATCATGAGAACTGCGCACGGAACTGAGTGGCCACCGATCGGGAGTTCTCCCCACGCTTCCGGTTCATGGATGACCTGATTTGGAGCGACTGGTTCCCAACGGCTTGAGGCACCACGCCTTGAAAATTCACGCTTTTCTTCCGGACTCAACGATGCCATCCGGGCGCGTCCGGAACGAACCTTCCCACTGGCGCCGTCATCTGAGTTTTTCATGGTCGACTCCAATCTTTCTGCAAGTATAATCGAAGAGTACTTGGAGTCAAGTGATTACTGCAAGTACTTTCACCTGGCACCGACCTCGGAGGATAACGGAGTCGAAAGGCGACGACGGGACTAACTCAAGATCAGTGCTATATGGAAGAATGCAGAGTCACTTTCGTGGACAAACGAACCGAGAAGTTTTTAGGATTCGCCCCCGCCAAACGCCGCTCGAGGAGCAACTCTCCGCTCTCGTCGTTGGCCAGGGCAACCTGCTGGTAGCGAGTGTCAAAACCACCGCATCCTAATAATCAGCCTGCGAAAACTGAAAGGAAAATATGATTGACCACGTTATTCTCACAGTCAGCGACTTCAAGCGTTCCGTCGCTTTCTATGCCCGGGCTCTGAAGCCACTTGGGATCACCGCCCTTTCAGATTACGTAGGCAAAGATGGACACCCGGACTTGAAGGGTTTTGGTATTGGCACGCGCCATTTTTTCTGGCTCAAAGAAGGGAAGCCCGATCCCGAGGCCGTTCACGTCGGATTCGTGGCTAAGGACCATGCCGAAGTCGATGCATTCTACAAGGCCGCTTTAGCAGCTGGAGGAAAGAGTAAGAAACCGCCTCAAGCGCGTCCCGAATACTATCCCGGCTATTATGCGACCTGGGTGCTTGATCCCGACGGCCACGATATTGAGGTGGTCAATAAGAGCTAGGCAGAAGTAAGCAGTAATCGGTAATCAGTAATCAGTTATCAGTAAGAGATGGTCAGGTAGCAGCCTTTCGTTAACAGGCAAGGCGGAAAAACCAAGACCCAGGTACCAAACACCGGAACCTGGGGCACCCGGCACCCGGCGGAAGTAATCGGTAATCAGTAATCGGTAATCAGTAAGAGATGATCAAACACCGGAACCTGGGGCACCCGGCTAGGCGGGTGGGCGAGGTACGGAGATGGATGCGGGGTCTCAGCAAGGAAGTATCGCCCCTCTGGGGCTGGAGGTTTTGGCGGTTTGCTGTCCCAGCCCTTACGGGCTGGGCTAACGTGTGGCGCCTCCGGCGCTTTGGAAATGCGTGTCTACGGCGGGCAAGCAGAAGGCGGCCTCTGCAAAACCCAAGACGGCACGATTTATCGTGCCCCTACAAGGATGCGAGTCGCCTTGCACCGGTCGCTGGCCGCTTCCGGCATCGCTCACTTTCGTGGGCAGATGAATGTCAGCGCGGCCGGAGGGCGCAGTGTGCTCCAGCGATACTTCAGTTTGCGGGGGGCGGCGGCGAGGAGTGCGGCGAGCAACGGCTTGGCTTGGTCGAAGGGGAGGGAGAGGCGGAAGAGATCGGCGCGGCGGGCGTGGGCGTATTTATCGTAGCGGGCGGTTTTGCCGGAGGCGAAGTTTGTGAGGACGTCCCAGGGAGAGTGTTTGGCGAAGAGTTTTTTTTGCGCGGCGTCTTGGCGGGTGATTTCTACGATGGTGCGCTGGGCTCCGCCGCCGATTTCGAGGAGGACGGCGGTGGCGTGCGCGGGGTCGAAGGGACGCGATGGATCGTCGTCAGGGAAGGGGAGCAGGAGGTGCTCGATTTCTTCGCGGTCGGTGGAGAGGGCGTCCCACCAGTAGCGGTAGCCGTTATAGATGACGGTGCCGGCGCGAAGGATTTGCTGGACGCGGGCGGGGTCTTTGCCGGCGACGCTGACCACCATGTCCACGAGTTCGTGGAGTTGGAAGATTTGGTTGACGACGGGGCGGACGCTGACGAAGCCGGCGTCTTCTTCGGTGTAGCGGACGGGGATTTGGTTGGGGAGTGGCATTTTTATTTGGGGTTTGTGGTCGTTGGGAAATTTTGGCGCTGAGTTTAGGTTGAGGTCCTTCAGCTATCCTCGTCGGATAGCTTCAGGATGACAAGGCCAAGAGGGCCGGCGTCCACGACGCTTGGCCACTTGAAAGTGGCCGCTACAAAGTGGCCGCTACAAACTGGCCGTTACGCGTCAGCCTAATTTGGAGAGGCGGTCGCGGACGCGGTCGCTTAGGGCTTTGCCGTCGACGGCTTTGCCGGTGAGGGCTTCTTTGGCGGCTTTCACTACGCCGCCCATTTGTTTCATGGAAGTGGCGCCGGTCGCGGCAATGGCTTGGGCGATGGCGGCGTCCATTTCGGCTTCGCTGGCGCCGGCGGGGAGATACGCTTCCAGGAATTTCAGCTCGGCGTTTTCCTTGTCCACCAGGTCCTGGCGGCCGCCTTTGGCGAACTGGTCGATGGATTCCTTGCGCTGCTTGACGAGTGTTTGCAGGAGACTGATGGATTCGGTCTCGTCGAGCGGGCGCATCTTTTCCACTTCTTTCAATTGCAGCGCCGCTTTGGCCATGCGCAGGACGCTGAGGCGCATCTCTTCCTTGCCCTTCATGGCCGTGACGATATCTTTTTTCAATTGATCGGAAAGGCTCATTTTTGCTCCCTATTCTGGAACTATAGCAGAAGGCGATTGTCTTATTGCGATTCCAGAACTCATCCCAGAAATGGGGTTTGGCCGAGCAAAGAGTGTCCTCAGGGGCTAAAGCCCAAATTGTTTGGGCTCCAAATGTCGGAGCTAAAGCTCCGACCCCCTGATAAGCAGTTTACGAGATTGCATCAAGTGCGGCGGCGATTTGACACGCTTCGAGCGGCACCGTACTTTAGAATGTTTCGAGAGCAGTGTCGTGAACTACCGGGAAGAGACCGCCGCGCGCTCGCCGCGGCTTTACCCCGAATAGAGGAATCATGAAGGTCATCGTTGCGGACAAGATCAGCGATCGCGGAATCGAACTGCTGAAGCAGACTGGCTGGAACATTGTTTTAACCACCAAGGACAATCTGAATGCGGAGCTGGCCGATGCGGAAGCGCTGATCGTGCGCAGCGCCACGAAAGTTACCGCCGCGCTGTTGGATCGCGCGCCGCGCCTGCGCGTGGTCGGCCGCGCCGGCGTTGGAGTGGACAACATTGATCTCGACGAAGCCACACACCGAGGCATCCTGGTGATGAGCACGCCGGGCGGAAGTTCGGTCAGCGTGGCGGAACACACGTTTGCTCTGCTGCTGGCGCTGGCACGGCAGTTGCCGAAGTTTGACGCGGCGATGCGGGAAGGGAAGTGGGAAAAATCGTCGTCGGGCGCGGAAGTGCGCGGGAAGACGCTGGGGTTGATCGGGCTTGGAAGAATCGGCAGCGAAGTGGCTACGCGGGCGGATGGATTTGAGATGCGCGTGATCGGCTACGACCCTTTCATCAGTGAAGCCGCGGCGCGGGAATTCTCCGTGGAACTTGTGCCACTGGAAAAGTTGTATGCGGAAAGCGATTTTATCTCGTTGCACACCGCGGTTAGTCCGCAGACAAAGGACATGATTAACGCGGCGACAATCGCCAAAATGAAGAAGGGCGTGCGCATCGTGAATGCGGCGCGGGGTGAACTGATCAACGAAGCGGATCTGGCGGCGGCGATCAAGAGCGGCCACGTGGCCGGTGCGGCGCTGGATGTGTTCGCGGAAGAGCCGCCGAAAAATTGCCCGCTGATCGGCTTGCCGAACGTGGTCACGACGCCGCATGTTGCGGGTTCGACGGCGGAAGCGCAGGAAGAGCTGGGCACGCAGGTGGCCGTGCAGGTGCGGGATTATCTGGTGGAAGGGGTGATTCGCAACGCCGTGAATCTGCCGGCGCTTTCGCCGGAGCAGTATCGCCGGGTGCGGCCGTATCTGGCGCTGGCGGAGCGGCTGGGGTCGCTGGTTTCGCAGGCGGCGGCGACGCGGCCCGCGCGGATACGTATTCGTTACGCGGGAGAAGTGGCGGAGGTCGGCACCCATTTGCTGCGCAGCGCCGTGCTGGCGGGAATGCTGAACGCGATCCTGGATGAAAAGGTGAACGTGGTGAACGCGCCTGCGGTCGCGGCCGCGCGGGGACTCACCGTGGAAGAGGAAACGCGGCGCCGTGAACACGGGTTCCCCCACACGCTGGAAGTTTCCGCGATGCCGGATAAATCCGGCTCGCCGGGATTCACCGCCGAAGGCACGGTATTGCACGACGGCTCGCCGCGGGTGATTCAAATTGATGGGATTCCGCTGGAAGCGCAACTGGATGGCACGGTGCTGTTCCTGCGCAACCAGGATCAGCCCGGCGTGATCGGCCACGTGGGCAGCACGCTGGGAAAGCATGGCGTGAATATCGCGACGTTTGCGTTGGGACGGCGCGACTCCACTCCGGGAGCCGAAGCAGTTTCACTGATTCGCGTGGATGGCGACGTTTCCGAATCAATTCTGGAGCCGGTGCGCCAACACTCCGCCATCACCCAGGCTCGGCTTATCCATCTCGGCAAGGCCTAAGCCGGTCCGGGCTGGTCTGGGCCTGAGTTACTTTAGCCCAAATTGGCTTCTAACCTTTTTTGAGAGCTCCCGTCAAAGCATGCATTACCCTGGTTCCGTCTCGTGTAGTTGGTTAAGCAGGTTTGCTGTTGCCCCCTCTGCCAGAGAAGTGGGGGAAGTGGCAAACGGTCCGTGGTGGACACTCATTTCGGCGCCTTAAATCTTTCCGGTGCGCGAAAGGGGCTCTACCATGACTCGGAATCTTCCCGAGCGTTGCATTTTTGTCCTCATCCTGCTGCTCTCTTCCGTAACACTCTCGTTTGCGCAATCCGGCACCACCTCTCTTCGCGGGACGGTCACGGATCCAACGGGTTCGATTGTTCCCGACGCCACGATTACCTTATCCAGCCCGGAGATCGCGGTGAATCTCACCACGCAGACGGACAAGAACGGGTTCTATCAATTTCAGGCGGTCCGTCCGGCCACGTACATCCTGTCGGTTTCAGCGGCCGGATTCGCCGTCTATAAGCAGTCCGGCCTGGAATTGTTGGTTTCCACACCGGCGACAAGCGACGTGAAGCTGCAACTGGCCAGCGGAACGACGACCGTGGAAGTGCAGGCTGCGTCGCAAGCCGTCAATACGCAGGACGCGACCATCGGCAACACGTTTGACTCGCGGCAGATTCTGGCGCTGCCGTTTGAGGGCCGCGACGCCGCCGGTGTTTTGAGCTTGCAGCCGGGCGTAACGTTCGTGGGCACCAACGTCGACGACAATATAGATACGCGGAATGGCGCGCTGAACGGCGGGCGTTCCGACCAGGCGAATATCACCTTGGATGGAGTGGACAACAACCAGCAATCGCGCGGCACGGCGTTTCAGGGCGCGGTTCGTTCGACGCTGGATTCGATCGAGGAGTTTCGCGTCACCACCATCGGCGACAATGCGGACCAGGGGCGTTCTTCGGGCGGGCAGGTGACGCTGGTGACGAAGAGCGGGACAAACACTTTTCACGGCACAGCCTATGAACAAAATCGGCCCACGGTTACGGCGGCGAATGACTGGTTCAACAAGCAGGCAGAGCTAAGTAACGGTCTGCCGAATACTCCCGGGAAAGTGATCCGCAATACGTTCGGTGGTTCTCTGGCTGGGCCCATCAAAAAGGACCGGTTGTTTTTCTTTGGCACGTACGAGGGGCAACGCCTCGCCGAAAATCAGCAAGTGCAGCGGAACGTGCCCGCTCCGAATCTTCAGGATGGCGTTGTGCTCTATCCGTGCTCACCGGTGTTTAATGCCGATGGCACGGTGAACACTCCAGCCACCACGGTCTGCCCGGGCGGAACCAACGGATTGCCTCAGGTGGTCGGGCTCAGCGGCAAAGTATACTCGTTCGCTCCTGGAACGAGTGGCGTCGGCCCAGCGCAAATCGCGACGATGGACAATGTTTGCAGCGGACTGGGGACTTGCCCGCTTGGGCCGGGTGTAAACCCACTCGTAGCCAATGCGCAGGGCACCGGCATATTCCAGCAATATCCGACGGCTAACTCGTCGGCTTGCGGAAATGCGGATGGTTTCAACGTCAGTTGCTTCAGCTTCTCGGCGCCCAATCCAAGGCGGCTGAACACCACGATCGCCAAGCTGGACTACAACCTGAATCGTGCGGGCACCCATCGCCTGTTTCTCCGTGGCAACTACCAGACCGATAAGACCGAAGACGTCCCACAGTTTCCCGGGCTTCCTCCGAACAACGCGATCCGGGACACCAGCCGCGCCATCGCTGCCGGCTACACGGCAACATTCTCCAGCACTTTAGTAAACAACTTCCGTTTTGGCCTTACGCGGCAGAGCCAGGACAACAACGGAATCGAAAAACTGCCTATCGTCACCTTCCGTACGTTTGACGATCTGCATCCGAGCGTTGGTTCAGCTTCACCGACAACCTCGTTCACCCGCAAATTTCATATTCCCGTGTACAACTGGCTTGACGACGTGGCCTGGACAAGAGGCAAGCACACGCTGCAGTTTGGCGTAAATATCCGGCGCATCACCAACAGCCGGGCGAGCGACCTATCCAACATCAATTTTGCGTCCACCAACCCCAGCTACCTGAATACTCCGGCATCCAGCAATGACAGCCTGAACCCGGTCAATTTCGGTCTGATCAAAGTGGATCCGAATAACTCCGCGCCCTATGACAACGCTATCGGAAACATAATCGGTGTGATCGCCCAGGTGGACGGACAGTACAATCGCACCGCCAAGGGCGTCGACATCCCGGAGGGGACTCTGGTCCCCAAGAACTTCCGTTCCTGGGAATCGGATTTTTACATCCAGGACACCTGGCACATCCGCCCGACGCTGACGATCACCGCGGGGTTGCGTTATTCCCTGCTGCAGCCGGTTTATGAAACGGATGGAAACCAGGTTTCACCAAACCAGGATTTGAATCAATTTGTGGGCAACCGTGCCGCCGCGATGGCGCTCGGCCAAACCACGGATGAAATCATCACCTACAGCCCAAGCGGGCAGGCCAATGGTAAGAAGCCATACTGGCCCTGGGACTACAAAAACTTCGGCCCGCGCCTCGCTTTTGCTTACGCCCCGAATTTCAACGATGGATTGTTGGGTGCGCTTTTCGGAGGAAGTGGTAAAACCTCGATACGCGGCGGGTTCGGCATCGTCTACGATCACTTCGGGACCTCACTGGTTGACACCTTTGACCAGAATGGTTCTTTCGGCTTAAACACCGTGATTAGCAACGCGGCTTCCGTGCAGACGCTTGACGGCGGCTCTCGTTTCAGCGGCATAAACAATATTCCAGATGCTCTGCTCGCACTTGCCCCCGCGCCCTCCGGGCCATTTCCCTATATCCCGCCCGTGAGCACGGAGGGTAATCCGCTGCAGCAGATTACCTTTGGGTTCGATCCCAAGCTGCGAACTCCGTACTCGGAGACCTTCGACTTTTCCGTCAGCCGGGAACTCCCAGGCGGCCTGACGGTTGAGGCTGCTTACGTCGGACGATTCGCGCACCGTCTTTTGCAGCAACGAGACCTGGCCATGCCGCTGGATTTGGTCGACCCGCAATCTCACACGGATTACTTTGCCGCCGCGACCCAGTTGGCGAAACTGGCCCAAGCCAAAACGCCGGTGGCGCAGGTGCAGAATATTCCCTATTTTCAAAATCTCTTTCCCAGCGCTGCAGGCGTGAACGGGTCGTACTGCGGCGACGGCGATCTCTCGCTGAATCAGCCTGGGGCGCCGGGGAACGGGGCTCTCGCCAATCCATCCGCGACGCAATCGATGTATGAGATGTTCTACTGCAATTGGGGCGCGGGCACGTTCGGCGCTTCCAATTTCGTGAATGTCTTTGACTCCTTCTGTTTTCCGGCTTGCGCCAACATCAACGGCGTGGACACTCCTTATGCTTTTTACAACAAGGAGTTTTCGGCCCTCTATGCCTGGTCTTCCATCGGCAACAGCAGCTACAACGCGGGGCAGTTCATGGTGCGCAGCCGGAACATGCACGGGCTGCAATTTGACTTCAACTATGTGCTCTCCAAATCGCTGGACGTCGGCTCCGACTCCGAACGAGTGCCGGCCTTCGGCGGATTGAGCGCCGTCATCAACACCTGGAGCCCGAATCAGTTACGCGGGGTTTCAGACTTCGATACGCGCCACCAGATCAACGCCAACTGGGTCTACGATCTGCCCTTCGGCCGCGGCAAAAGGTTTGGCCGCGAATGGAACCGCCCCGTCAACACACTGCTTGGAGGATGGCAAATTGCCGGCATCTACCGGTGGACGAGCGGCTTTCCCTTCAGCATCCCGGCAGGCGGAACCTGGAACACCAATTTCCAGCTATCCGGAAATGCGGTTTTGACGGGCGCTGTCAAACAGAAACTGACTTACGTGAACGGCCAGCCGTTTGCCTTCGACATCGGCGCCGCGGCCAATGATCCGAACGCTACTTCCAACTACTGGAACAGCGTCATGCGTCTCCCCTATCCCGGTGAATCCGGCCCGCGCAATATCTTCCGCGGACAAGGCTTCTTCGGGATTGACGCCGGCCTTAACAAGACCTTCAACCTCACGGAACGCCAGGCGATTCGTTTCAGCGCCTATGCGTACAACCTTACCAATTCCGTGCGCTTCGACCCCGCGACCATAACCTTCAACGGAGCGCTTACGAATCCGAGTTCCGTCGGGCTGTACTCGGGAACGCTGACCAAGCCGCGCGTGATGGAGTTTGCGTTGCGGTATTCGTTCTAAGTTCCGTCACAGTCCTGGAATCGCCATCCGAGCGCCGGAGAGGCATGCCTCTCCGGCGTATTCGTTTCTCTGCGCCCGGGCATTTCGATTTGAAGTATGTAAATTTTCGCTAAAGACCGGCAGACAATCCCTCTTGACACACCTCTCGATCTGTTTTAAAAAGTAGGCACCTCCGGTGCATGCGAGTGTTCGGGAAAGATCTCCAAGGGCGAGATCTTAGGTTGCCAGTTAATCTCCGCGTTCCAGGCGTCGTTTCGCGGCCTTCCTTTCTTACTCGCCAGTTCTATTAAGCACAATTAAATCACCGCGCGAATGAAAGGAACTTTCATGCATCGCATTTCTGTCTGGCGTTCATCTTTTCTATTTGCCCTCGTGTTTGTCCTCTGCATTGGGATCGCGCAATCCCAGACGGGCACCACTTCCCTCCGCGGGTCTGTTACCGACAAGAGCGGAGGAGCTATTCCGGGCGTAAAGGTTACGCTCAGGAATCCCGAGCTAAGTGTTGAACGCACTACAATGACCGGAGCCACCGGCCAGTATGAGTTCCTGGCGCTGCCGCCGGGCACCTATGAACTGGCGGTTGAAAAGCAAAGTTTTCAGAGATACCTGCAATCGAATCTGCAGTTGCTGGTAAACTCGCCGGCTACCCAGGACGTGCAGTTGCAGGTGGGTTCTTCGACGGAAACGGTTGAGGTTTCCTCGCAAGCCGAAACGCTCAACACAACCGATGCCTCATTGGGAAACGCATTCAGCGAGCGGCAGGTAAAAGAGCTGCCCCTGGAGGCCGGGAACGTTCCCGAACTTCTTTCGCTTCAGGCAGGCGTGGCTTACACCGGGAATCGCCAGGACATCAACAAGGATCTGGATACGCGCAATGGAGCGGTGAACGGCGCGCACAGCGATCAGAGCAACATCACCCTGGACGGCGTGGAGGTGAATACCGATACCAAGGGATACGCATTTACCTCCGTTCTTCCGATCACCCAGGACTCCGTCGAGGAGTTCCGCGTGACGACGAGCAACTACAACGCCGATGAAGGACGATCTTCCGGAGCCCAGGTGTCGCTGGTTACCAAGGGCGGCACCAACAATTTTCACGGTTCCGCCTTTGAATCCCATCGCAATACCATCACCAGCGCCAACGATTATTTCGTGAAGCTGGCCGAATTGCAGAGCGGAGCGCCGAACGAGCCTCCCAAGCTGCTGCGGAACAACTTTGGCGCTTCGTTGGGCGGACCCATCCGCAAGGACCGGTTGTTCTTTTTCGTCAACTACGAAGGCCACCGCCAGAGCGAAGCGCAAAGCGTGGTGCGGATTGTTCCCAGCGCCGCGATGCAGGATGGCGTGATCCAGTACAATTGCGCACCCATAACCGACGCACAAGGGAATGTTGTGGAAACGCCGCAGCAGGTTTGCCCCGGTATGACTGTCCAGGGGATAAATGCGTCGCATACGGTTGCACCGGGGAATTACGGCTTGGGCCCCACGCAAATTCAAGCCATGGACCCTCAGAACCTCGGAGTCAGCTCGTCAGTGATAGTTCCGTACCTGCAATCCTTTTCCAAATTTCAGTCCAATGACAATTCCGTTGGCGACGGATTGAATTTTGTCGGGTACCGGTTTCCCGGACCCGTGGCGACGACCACCAATTGGTACATCGCCCGGGCGGACTACAAGATCACGGAAAACGGGAACCACACAATATTCTGGCGCGGTGCGTTGCGGAACGATTCCGTTGGCGGCGTTCCCTACCTGCCGGGCCAGGGCCCCGAGACGTCCACTGTGGATTACAGCAAGGGGTTCTCGGTCGGCTATTCGGCAATCCTCCGGCAAAACCTGGTCAATAATTTCCGTTACGGATACACGCGGCAGAGTTTCGGCCAAATCGGCAACCAATCGCAAGACGTCCTTTTCCTCCGCGGATTGAACGACGACAGCACCTCAAATTTCTCCAGCCTTGCGTATACGAAAACGCTCAGCTTCCAGGTGCCGGTCAATAATTTCGTGGATGACGTTTCCTGGGTGAAGGGACGCCATACCCTGCAATTCGGATTCAACATCGCCATTCTGCGAAACCCGCAATCCAACAACACCAATTCGTTCTCTTCAGCATCCGACAACCCTTCCTGGCTGGATACGGCGGCCATGGCGGGCAGCGGTACACCCGGGCACTTTGATCCATTCTGCTCAACGCAAGCGGTTCCCACGACAGGGGGCTGCTTCAATCCGGATCCAACGTCTAGCAACTTCAACGAACCACACTACCCGGCGGTGGATTCGGGATTCGGCAACAACTATGACTACCCGATGGGGGCGCTGATCGGCATGGTCACGCAAGTGAACGCGCAATACAATTTCACGCACAGCGGCGGGACCTTGAGCGACACCACACCTGTGTCCCGGCGATTTGCCGATGATTCCTGGGAGATGTACGTGCAGGACCAGTGGAAAGTGACACCCACGTTCACGCTCACCGCGGGGCTGCGCTACTCGCTGTTTTCTCCTCCCTGGGAAACCAATGGACTGCAAGTGACGCCAACGACCAGCCTGAGCACGTACTTTGATCAACGCGGCACGGGAATGCTGAGCGGACAACCTGCCAGCGCGGCATGCTGCCTTAGTTTCAATCTCGGTGGTCCGGCGAATCACGCGCCGGGCTTTTACGATTGGGACAAAAAGGATTTCGGACCTCGGCTTGCCTTTGCCTGGGCTCCGAAGCCGCATTCCGGTCTTCTCAGCTCGCTGTTCGGAGAGGGCGGTCAAACAACAATCCGCGGAGGGTTCGGCATAGTTTACGACCGCCTGGGTCCTGCCTTGCTGGCCACATTCGATGCGAATGGATCGTTTGGGCTTTCGACTACGCTTACCAACACGGGCGGCGTGCAGACGCCGGAAACCGCGCCTCGGGCGACCGGCATCAACGGATTGGCGAACATCCCGACCCAGGACCTGACTGGCGCCCAGATGTTTGCGCCTCCTCCGTCAAATTCGTTCCCCCAGACGTTTCCGAGTGGCTTGACGGGAGCGACCGGTTCGTATGCCGTTTACTGGGGAATGGACAACAAGCTGAAGACGCCATATTCCTACACGATTGACTTTTCCATCGGCCGCGAATTGAAACACGGCTATGCCATTCAAGTGTCCTATGTCGGACGCCTGTCGCACCGGCTCTTGAGCCAGGAAGATGTGGCTTCGCCGATTGATTGGGTGGATCCGAAAACCAAGATAGATTATTTCAAAGCGGTCAACGCCTTGGCGAAGATCTATCGGACCGGCGTTCCTTCGGAAAATGTTACGGACGCGATGATTGGCCCGACAGCGGTCTACTGGAAAGATTTAATGGGGAATACTCCGTTTCTGCCCGGCAGCCAGGGTTTCCGTGTCAGCCGGTGTGCGAATAGCGCGTTCCCGACAATGGATCCAGCCATTGCGGCCTATGACCTGTTCTGTGGTTTCGCGAACAATGAGACGACCGGGCTGCAGGGAATTGATCAAGGATTCGGCTTCCGGGATTTCTCCCTGCTGGACTCCAATGACAACCGGATCCCCTACTATCCAGCGACCGGCCCCTACACGTTTGTGGACCCGCAGTTTGCCGCGCTGTACGCGTGGCGTTCGATCGGCTCCGCGGCGTATAACGCGCTGCAGGTCAACCTGCAGAAGCACTTCACTCATGGCTTCCAGTTTGACTTCAACTACACCTATTCCCATTCCTTCGACATCTCCTCCGACTCTTATCGAATCAACGATGAAGGCGGATTAGGCGGCCAGGTCATTAATCCCTGGAGTCCGAACGCACTGCGAGCTTCGTCGGACTTCGATCTTCGCCATCAGGTAAACGCCAACTGGATCATCGAACTTCCTTTTGGCAAGGGCAGGTGGATCGGCGGAGGAGTCAACCGCGCGGCGAACGCGTTCATCGGCGGCTGGCAATTGAGCGGCTTGGCGCGATGGACCTCCGGCTTTCCGATTGGCCCGAGCAACGGCGCGCAGTGGCCTACGAACTGGGAACTCTCCGGATTCGCCACGCAAGTTGGCGCGGCGCCCACCCATGGCGCTGTAAAGAATCCCGATGGCAGCGTGAATCTTTTTGGCAACGCAGCCGCGGCAGCTCAGGCCTTGGCCGCTTTTCAGCCGGACTTTCCCGGACAGGTGGGAAACCGCAACAACCTGCGCGGGGATGGATTTGCCGGCCTGGACCTTGGGCTCAGCAAACGTTGGAGCATGCCGTGGAAAGAATCGCACAGCCTGCAGTTCCGCTGGGATGTCTTCAACGCCCTCAACTTGACGCGCTTCGACGTGCAATCCCTGAATCTTGCGATCACCAACTCCAGCAACTTCGGAGACTACACCGGCCTGCTGACCAATCCCCGCGTAATGCAGTTCCAGCTGCGTTACGAGTTTTAGCGGAACAACCAGGCGCTTAACCTGATTTCCCGCCGGAGAGCAACATCTCTCCGGCGGTTTTTTTTCAGCTGGACTTACTGCTCAGGCGTGTTTGTGGGCGTTAAACTCCCTGGAAAAAGCGGAATACGTTCGCTGGTGAGGCCCCTATTCCTGTGCTATTCTGGAAGTCCCGGCGGGCGGCTTCCTGCCCGCGTTCTGCTTCACTGTCGGGGCGTAGCGCAGCCTGGCTAGCGCGCCTGGTTCGGGACCAGGAGGTCGAAGGTTCAAATCCTTTCGCCCCGACCATTTTAATTCCCGCTCTCATATAGACTTAGGCTGCAACTTCTTCTTGCCTCTCCTCTTTGAAAACTTGTCCCGACTTGTCCATCAACGGCTGTCCTTCCTCAGTCGGAAGACTGAAGCCAAGACCTACCTTGGCCGCACAATCTCGCCGCCACTGGACGTTATCGAGCAACTGCTTGCCGTAACGCCCCGACATCTCCCGGTTCGCGTGCCCCATCCAAAAATCGATAAGCAAGGTCCGCGCCTCACTCATCTGCAGAATGGACTCACGGAATCGACGAAATGTATGAAAGCCTGCCAACTCGCGTCCCATCTTTTTGAGTATCGGATGCAAGCTGTCCCTAGCAATGTTTCGCGGTGACATAGGCAAGCCGCTAGCAGTCTCGAACAGGAAACCACTCGTGCGATTGCCGATGAATTTCTTCACCATTGCAGCTAAGGCGGGGGCCAAATCTATATCCCTGATACCTGCGTCTGTTTTGGGATACTGTTCGATCCCGTGCCCTTTTTTGCTGCGCTGCTGGCGAACGTAGACAATCGAGCAATCCGTTGAGAAGTGCTTCCCTATTTCGAGGCCCAGGGCCTCAGAAATCCGCAAACCGGACCCGGCCAACAGGCAATAGAGCACGCGGTAAAGTTTCTTGACGGCGGCCAAGATAGTTTCTATTTCGGTCGCCTCAAGTGTAGGTGTCTTCTGCGTTTTCTTATCGACTGCTGGCAAGCCGATGTAATTCAAGTCCCACTGACGCGGGAAA